>NZ_JAMKMR010000041.1 GCF_023634645.1 Vibrio sinus | reverse complement strand
ATTAATTAATCTGGAAGTGCATCTCTAATAGCAATAAAGTCTTCCCAGTGCTCAACCATAAGATCAACCAGTTCTGGTTCGAAGTGCTTGCCCTTTTGCGCGACAATTTCTTGCATAATTTCGTCATCAGGCCAAGGTTCTTTGTACGCTCTTTTGGCTCCCAACGCGTCAAATACGTCAGCCAATGCCGTAATACGTCCTGAAATCGGAATGTCTTTACCCGATAATTTATTCGGATAGCCGCTTCCATCCCACTTTTCATGGTGGGTTGCAGCGATTTCTCTTGCCACCAAAATGAGCTTTCTTTTCGATTTGCTGAGAATTTCAACACCGTATTCGACGTGTTTCTGCATAATTTCCCACTCTTCTTTCGTCAACTTTCCGGGTTTATGCAAAATGCTGTCAGGAATGGCAACTTTACCCACATCGTGAAGAGGAGAAGCGGCTTTTATGAGATTCACATCCGTCTCAGGCAAGCCATACAATTCTGCTAGCCTTTCACAAATCAAAGAAACTCTTTCTACGTGCGCGCCCGTTTCTTTGCTTCGAGCTTCAACCGCATTGGCCAAGTTGTAAACGAGCTCACGAGACGTCTCTTTCAAATCGACCATTAGGTTTAAGTTTTCAAACGTCAAACCGATATTTTGCATGTATATTTCTAACAACTGAGTGTCTAACTCCGACAACTCTTGGTTAAGATTGACATACAATAAATTGTCCAAGCCCCTTTCATCGCTCGTAAATAGGACGAAAGCATCGCCGAAATCCTGGCTACGACGATCAGTTAGTACCGCCTTACAGCGCGCAGACACTTCTTCAGGTAGGATATCGAAAGAACATTTAGAGCAAAAGTTTACATACCCGCCCGTCGCCGCTAAGGTTAATGCCCGGCTTTCCTCTCCTTCTGGCCTTGGCTGTACAATACAATAAAATGCTGAGGTGCGTAGGCCAAGTAACGATGTAAGCTGGTTCAGAACGCTTGTCGCATAGGTTTGTAATGATGATGTGTTTTGTACGTTCGCTGAAGCTTCGATGACTCGGCTCAATCCTTGTTTTTGCTCTTCGATTAAGCACAGGTCTCGATAAGAACGTAGCATTGAATAAAGGAGGGTTTTCAATTTTTGAGTGGTTAACTCGGTTTTCTCTTTGTAGTCATCGATTTCATAACTTTGAATGACGACATCTTCTGGCGCTTGCCCTGCCTGACCTGTCCTTAAAACTAACCTGATTTTCTGGTTTTGGCATTCTTCACGTATATATTTGACGAGATCCAGCCCAGCATGTTCGGTTTCCATCACCACATCGACAAGGGCCAAAGCAATATCGTCGTGTTTCTCAACGATCTCCCGAGCTTCTTTGCCAGATAATGCACAAATCAATTGCAAGCGTCTGTTTTGGAATTTAAATCCACTCAAAGCCAATTTAGTGACCTGATGAACCTGCTCATCATCATCGACAATAAGCACTTTCCATGGCGCTTCTGACCCATCTGTTGGCTGATGGCCTGTTCCCTGCTCCTTAGCGTCCCTATGGTCAGCAAACAAATCCATTTTGCCTCCTAATTTAAATATCCCTACTATTAAGGTTTAGCACAGCAACTCTCTAATCGATCAATAAAATTGAAGAAACTGGCACCTACAGTGTGGTGTAAATCTACTTTTACTAAATTCTTTGCTGAGATTTAGACCGTCTGAGTAATATCTTTTTAACATCATAATATTACGACACACTGTGAAACATAATCCAACCAATTTACTTGGCGAGATTAACAGAACTAGCATATTTATCACATTAAACAGTATGTTGTACTTAAATTTCATTCAAAGACAGTTAGATATCCAGGCAGAATCTTAGAGATCTTTACAGTGTAAAACCGACTTAACCAATCTCGCTGAACCTCACATCTTAAGATGACTTAAATAAGGTATAAGTGTATCTTTTCAGAGTGTATTTATATCCACTACTAAAGACGGAGATATACCCATGCCCCTTCATGAAAAAGATTCGGTGAGAAACAACCTTCTTGACGACATCTATTGCTCCAAAGATCTTTCCATTTCCTTACCCAAATTTAGAATTCCAGAATCAGAACAGTTGCCCAGCCACGCCTACCAACTCATTCATGATGAGCTAATGATGGATGGCAATTCGAGACAAAACCTTGCAACCTTCTGTCAGACTTGGCTAGAGGACGAAGTCCATCAGCTAATGGACGAGAGTATCGATACCAATATGGTCGATAAAGATGAATATCCACAAACGGCAGAGATAGAGTCACGCTGTGTACACATGCTCGCTGAGTTATGGCACTCACCTGAGCTTGATAACCCTGTAGGCTGCTCTACGACGGGCTCGAGCGAAGCCGCAATGCTTGGGGGTATGGCATTAAAGTGGGCATGGCGCGAAAAGATGAAGCGGCAAGGCAAGCCGACCGACAAGCCCAATTTGATATGTGGGCCTGTCCAAGTCTGTTGGCATAAGTTTGCCCGATATTGGGATATTGAACTACGTGAAATTCCGATGGAAGGCGACCGTCTAATAATGACACCAGAAGAAGTGATTAAACGATGTGATGAGAACACCATTGGTGTCGTACCCACATTAGGAGTCACTTTTACCTGCCAATATGAACCTGTAAAAGCGGTACACGATGCGCTGGATGAGTTAGAGCGTACGACGGGTCTCAATATCCCTATGCATATTGACGCGGCCAGTGGTGGTTTCATCGCGCCGTTTTGCGAGCCAGATCTAGAGTGGGACTTTAGGCTTCCACGGGTTAAATCGATTAACGCTTCTGGGCATAAATTTGGCCTGTCCCCGCTTGGTGTCGGCTGGATTATATGGAGAGATATGGCCGCACTACATGATGACCTAGTATTTGATGTCAACTATTTAGGCGGTAATATGCCAACCTTTGCTCTCAACTTTTCACGTCCAGGCGGTCAAGTCGTTGCTCAATACTACAACTTCTTAAGACTCGGGCGGGAGGGGTATCGTAAAATCCATGAAGCGTGCTATGACAATGCTCGTTACATCGCACGAGAAATTGAAAAAATGGGTATGTTTAATATTATCTACGACGGAGAAGGCGGTATACCGGGTTTAAGTTGGTGTATTAAACCAGGCATGAACCCCGGTTTTAACCTCTATGACTTATCCGATAGAATTCGTGGTAGAGGCTGGCAAATAGCCGCCTATTCTATGCCCGCTCACCGTGAAGATTTGGTCATCATGCGTATCTTGGTGCGTCATGGCTTTAGCCGAGATCAAGCCGATATACTTGTGGCCGATTTACAACGCTGTGTAGACTTTTTCGCGACTCATCCAGTTGTTCACGGCAGTGATTCTGAAGAATCTGCAGGCTTCAACCATGGCTAATTGAGTTTATGGCCCACTTATATTCCTGGTGGGCTGTTATAGATGAAAGGCTCCTTGATGCCTTTCGCCTCGGCATCCTTGAGGCAGTCTAAAAAGTAATTCACTAACGCTTTTAGTCGCTTGGGAACCAACTTTCTATTGGCATAAACCAAACTCACGGGCAAAGTTGGCATTTTGTATTCTGGAAGTAGCCTGACTAATCTGCCACTACTGAGGTGCTCTTGACAAATAAACTCAGGAATAAGGGATATGCCTAACCCGTCTAAACTCGCCTGTAATGAAGAGGTAATGGTATTGACCTGCAGCTGATGAGGCAGATCAACAATCTTACCCACGCCGTCATTACTGATAAACTCCCAAGGCATAGGCTTAACTGCCTTACTAACAATCTTTATCTTTTGATGCGGGGGTTTAATATCTTCGAGGGAATGAATATCACCGTATTTTTCCAGATATTCAGGGCTCGCCACTAAAGCTCTTTTGGAGCCTGTTATCGGCCGAGATATCAAATTGGAATCAGCCAGCTCTCCAACTTGAATATACAGATCAATGCCTTCTCCAATGATGTCAACTTCCCTATTGGTCATTTCCAAATTGATCGAAACATCAGGATGAAGCTTTAAGAAATTGTTGATAAATGGACAAGCGAACAAATGACCAATTTCCACCGGCATGACAACATTTAGCTTACCGCGGATAAGATCCTGGCTCGCAGACACTTCTAGTTCGGCTTCTTCAATAACCTCTAACATTTGCATCGCTGACTGATAGAAACGCTCTCCTTCTGGAGTCATGATTAAACTTCGCGTAGAACGCGTGATCAATCTCACTCCTAAATAGGTTTCGAGTTCATCGATTTTGCGACTCACGGTAGATTTCGTCATATCCAATGCATTTGCAGCTTGAGTAAAACTTTCATATTCAATCACATAGGTGAATACGAGCACTGCATTTAAATCCATTGATGAAACATTTTTTGTACTATTAGGCATATTTTTGCAACAGTGTTTCCCTTTTTTCCTATCTTATCATCCAATAAAGTTCGTTTACAATTCGTCATATTCAGTTAAAAAATAAATCTGGCAGACACATGAACGATACAGACGCTGACAATATTGTAACAGACAATACTTCTAAACCAGACTTGAGCCTCCCTAACGACAAAAAGCGAAATAAAAAAAAGGCACCACTCATTGCAACTTCAGTGTTTGCAGTTATCGCTGTGGTGGCTGCTGTATATTGGTTTAGCTACGGTCAGTATTTTGAGTCAACAGATAATGCCTATTTACAAAGTAACGTCACAACGATTAGCCCAAAGGTATCAGGCTATATCATCAAATCCTTTGTCAAAGACAACGAGCATGTGAAGGCTGGACAACTCCTTGTGCAAATTGACGATAAGGACTATGTTCAAGCACTCAACAAAGCAAAAGCTAACCTCGCACAAAGCCAAGCGAATGTACAGAATTTGCTCGCTGAGCGAAACTTGCAGAACAGCAAAATCAATCAAGCATCGAGCCAAATAGCCGCAGCGAAAGCACAATACAAATTGGCAACGCAAGAAGTGAATCGCATTACTAGTTTGAAAAAGAAAAACTACGCTTCACAGAACGAACTTGATACCGATCTTTCTCAACAAAAAGTAACATTAGCCAATGTTAATGAAGCCGAAGCCAACTATAAAGCAGCGACGGATGAGATTGCCGTCATCGATAGTCAAATTACTGAAGCAAAAGCAACGGTAGAAGAAGCAACGGCTGAGCTAAATCAAGCGCAATTAAACTTAAGCTACACCAAAGTTTATGCGCCAGTGAGCGGTGTTGTAGGCAATCGTAGCTTGAGAGTCGGGATGCTAGTTCAAGCAGGCACTCCTCTTCTTAGCCTAGTTCCTACTCAAAACGTGTGGTTGGTCGCCAATTTTAAAGAAACCCAAATCAGCGCAATGAAAAAAGGCCAGCACGTTGAAATCGACCTAGATGCTTATCCTGATGTTCATCTAAAAGGGGTCGTTGATAGCTTTTCTCCTGGTACTGGCGCACAATTTGCGTTACTTCCACCCGAAAATGCAACTGGCAACTTTACTAAAATCGTCCAACGTGTACCTGTAAAAATCGATATCGTTAATCCAGAAATATTGAAGGGCCGATTGATCCCAGGTCTTTCCGTCACAGCAACTGTTGATACTCGAGGTTAAGTAGGATGGAAGTCGCTGTTCCTGTAAACGATAGCACTCCGAATAAAGTGGTTACAACGAAAGATTGGATAGCGCTATTTGGCGGATTGCTTGGCGCTTTTATGGCTATCCTTGATATCCAGATCACTAATTCTTCGTTGAGTGAGATACAAGGTGCCCTAGCCGCTACCTTAGACCAAAGCTCTTGGATATCTACGTCGTACCTCGTCGCAGAAATGATTGCCATCCCATTAAGCGCGTGGTTCGCTAAATCTCTAGGTGAGCGCCGTTACCTAGTATGGACTACCGCTGTTTTCGCAATTTCTTCCTTCTTGTGTTCGCTTTCATGGAACCTAAACTCCATTATCGTTTTTCGTGCAATGCAAGGCTTTAGTGGTGGTGCTCTAATACCGATGGCCTTTACCCTTATTACTCAAATTCTGCCGTTAGAGAAACGAGCAACAGGTATGGCCTTGTTTGGTATCACCGCCACGTTCGCACCTTCTATCGGTCCAACATTAGGGGGCTGGCTCACCCAGCAATTTTCTTGGCACTATATTTTCTACATCAATATACCGCCTGCCATTGCTGTAATTGCCATGGTTGCATACGGATTAAGAACAAAACCCATCGATTTTTCGTCACTCAAATCGGGTGACTGGCTTGGTATATTGACGATGGCGATAGGACTAGGTTGTCTAGAAGTGGTGTTAGAGCAAGGCAATGATGATCAATGGTTCAGCTCTAGTTTTATCGTGACATTAAGTGTGATTTCTGTCATTAGTCTTGTGTATTTCATTATCATTGAGCTCCAACACGAGAAACCACTAGTAAACTTAAGGCTACTAAAAGATCCGCAGCTGGCTGCCTCTTGTATTGCTTTCCTAATCTTAGGAATGGCAATGTACGGTTCTATTTACGTGATTCCTTTATACCTAACTCAAGTTCAAAATTATGACTCATTGCAGATAGGTACAGTATTGATGTGGATGGGCTTTCCACAATTGCTTATTTTTCCGATACTTCCAAAGCTAACCAAATACGTCAAATCTACCTATTTAGTCGCGTTTGGCTTCGTCGTCTTCGGTATCAGTTGTTACGTCAATACGCATATGACTTCCGATTACGCAGGCCCTCAGCTAATTGTGGCAATGGTACTACGTGCAATTGGTCAACCATTTATCATTGTGTGTATTTCATTACTGTCACTCAAAAATATATCGGTCGCTGATAGCCCTGATGCTTCATCTATCACCAATGTAAGTAGAAACTTAGGTGGTGCTATCGGTATCGCTGCAATATCGACACTGTTACAAAACAGAACAACGTTGCACCTTGATAGAATCGAGTCTACCGTATCATCGACCAGCCCGACTGGTTGGGATAAGTTGCATCAATTACAAGAGTATTTTGTCCATGCTGGAAGCTCTGTTTCAACCGCAGCGTTGCAAGCAAAAGCAGAGCTACTCAAAATTATGCAGCTAAATGGAACCGTTATGGCCTACAATGACGTCTTCTTTGTGATGTTTGCTTTACTTGTCTTTGCCGCTGTGTTGACGCTCTGCATGAAAGATTAGTTAGTCATCGACACTAACGTTCGATAAGCTCAATTCCATTGCCAAATGGGTCTCGTAGGTGACCACGCACTAAGTTATTTTCTTTGGTGTCCGTTATGTCAATTTCGATTCCGGCAATACTGAGCTTATCCACCCACAGCATGATGTCTTCAACTCGCAACGCAAAATGCGCACTGGTCCGCTCCCGATCGACATTTTCACCATCAATATGTAGTTCAGCATCAGGTAACTTAAACCATACGCCTCCAACACTCTTTGTTGCCTTAGGTTTAGGGATCTCCTTAAGACCCAATACCTCTCCATAAAACTTTCTAGCGTCACTCTCACTACCAATCGGCATCGTGATATTGATGTGGTCAAGCCCCAAGATCATTCTTTATTCCTTTAATCCTCTCTATTTGTTTCAAGCTACTTGAATTTCAATGTCTCGACAACAAATAATTTATAGAACAATTGGTTAAACAGGCCGAAGCGATACTCTAAATTATTTTCTTACGGGTTTCCTACGGATTGTATTCGTCCATTTTCCAATTTCAGCGCCCGCTTTTGTTTTTCCTTGATCGATTCCCATGACTTTCCACTTTCAATCGCAGACACTCTTTCCTGGTATTTTCTGCATGCTCGCTCTAGCACAGAGTCTATGCTCGCAGCCCCATTCGCTTCTAATGCAATGACAGCATTGATGTAGTCCCATAGCACATCAGCAAGTTCATCCTCTAGATAACAAAGACGTTGCTTTGGCAGTTCTTCCAGTACTTCATCGACTTCGTTTTTAATTTCGTTTAAATACAATATTGGGTCGGCCCCCCAATCACCAGCTTTATCAATTTCTGCTTTACGCCTGGAGATTTCCACTAGCTCCGCTAATTTTTCCATTATCCATTCCTATTTTGCTTGAACACTGATCGTGTGTGTTTACTACATGCACCTATGACATTTGTATTGCCCATAGGCATACCCTTTACTATGATTAACAGAGAAATTGCTTCCACATTGGTCGATAGTTTAATACCAATGCTGCCTAATAATAATGCAATCTGGCTAGTATGTTGAAATTTGGCTATATCACTTTATTTGGGAGTATTTTCATGGATAACAATGTCATTGAGCTGACTCTTAACTCTCCACGTTACAAAGATTTTACCGTGCCCCAAGAGCTACTAGAACGCTGGCGAGCAGTGATAGACAGCTTGGTCGAAATCTGCGGCGTCTCCTCGGGCTTTATCAACCAAGTTCATGGCCCAAACGAACCCAAAATTACCATACTGATTAAGAATACCGACGATCCTAATGGGGATAAAGTACCAGTTGGCTTAAGTATGATTTTAAATGGATCAGATGTGTATTGTGAGGAAACCGTTAAGACCGACACCACATACAAAGTAGAAGATGCGCTCAATGACCCTAGATGGGCAAACAGTCCAGAGTTAGACTTAGGCTACTATTCGTATATTGGCGTTCCTATCCTCTATCCGAATGGTTCTGTCTTCGGAACCATTTGTATTCTTGATACTCAATCGAGAACATTTAGTGAATCGGTTGAAAAAGTATTGCATAGCTACAGAGACCACATCTGCGCCGATATCGAATTGCAGTTAAAAATATCTGAATTAGAAAAAACTAATCAACAACTCACTGAATTAACAGGAAAGCTAGAGCTATCTAGCTTTATTGATCCACTAACGAATACCTATAATCGACGCTTTTTAAGCAAACACATTGACAACCATATACAGCGAGTCGACTTACGAGCTGGGCGACGACAAAGCGAAACACCCGATATCGGCTTCTTACTTGTAGACATCGATCATTTTAAGCGAGTCAATGATTTACATGGCCATAGCGCAGGAGACTGCGTTCTAAAACAAGTGGTTGATTGTATAAAGAAAAATTGCCGAGAAAGCGATTGGTTAATTCGCTGGGGTGGCGAAGAGTTCCTCATTGTTGGACAATTTTCGAAAATGGACCACCTGCATCACTTTGCAGAAAGGATCAGAAGCCAAGTTGCCGAGCAAAACTTCACCGTCAAGGCAGGCTTAGAGATTAAAATAACCTGCTCAATTGGTATGACTATGTATCCATTTGATTCACAGTCTCCTCAAGGTTTGAACTGGGAGCAAGTGGTTAACTTGGCCGATTTTGCACTCTATTACTCAAAACACTTAGGCCGAGATTCTTGGACACACTTTAAATCGAGCAATGTCGTACCGCTTAAACAGGCCTATCAAGAATGCTGTGATGATATCGAGTCTGCATTGGCCAATGGCAATATAGAGGTCATTACCAACGGCGGCAGTTGAGCTCGCATGCCGTCGTAGCAACGATGCAAAGGTTATCCCACAGGGTTAACTCGCCTTTGTAAACTGTTT
>NZ_JAMKMR010000040.1 GCF_023634645.1 Vibrio sinus | reverse complement strand
TAAAAAAGGCACCCAAGGGTGCCTTTCATCATTTTAGCGATTCGCTATGGTTTATTCACCTGAAGAGAAACCAGCGTTAAGCAGTGCCGCTAGGTTGTCTGTCGCTTGTTCAGCTGATGGCCCTTGCGGTTCATCACGCTTAGACTGACGATCTTGGTGATACGCAAAACCAGTACCCGCTGGGATCAGACGACCAACGATAACGTTCTCTTTCAAGCCGCGTAGGTCATCACGTTTACCAGATACCGCCGCTTCCGTTAGTACACGAGTGGTTTCTTGGAACGAAGCCGCAGAAATGAACGACTCAGTTGCAAGCGATGCTTTAGTGATACCTAGGATTTCACGCTCGAAACGTGCTGGCTCTTTGCCTTCAGCTTCAAGTGTGCGGTTAGCGATCTTAACTTGTGAGTATTCTACTTGCTCACCTGCCAAGAACTCAGAGTCACCAGCATGAGTGATAGTACACTTACGAAGCATTTGACGAACAATCGTTTCGATGTGCTTGTCGTTAATTTTAACCCCTTGTAGGCGGTAAACTTCTTGCACTTCGTTAGCAATGTACTGAGTCACTGCATGAATACCACGTAAACGCAGAATATCATGCGGAGTCTCTGGACCATCTGCGATAACGTCACCACGTTCGATCTTCTCACCTTCAAATACGTTTAGCTGGCGATGCTTAGGAATCATTTCTTCGTAAGTATCTCCACCTTCACGGGTGATGATTAGACGGCGCTTACCTTTAGTCTCTTTACCAAATGAAACCGTACCTGTGTGCTCCGCAAGAATTGCAGGCTCTTTAGGCTTACGAGCTTCAAATAGGTCTGCAACGCGAGGTAGACCACCAGTGATATCTTTGTTACCACCAGATTTTTGTGGAATACGCGCTAGCGTGTCACCGATGCCGACTTCTGCACCATCTTCGATGTTAACGATCGCTTTGCCTGGTAGGAAGTAATGCGCTGGCATATCAGTACCAGGGATCATCACATCTTTACCCGCCGCATCAACAAGTTTGATAGCTGGACGCATATCTTTACCTGCTGCCGGACGCGCCGCCGCTTCAGTCACTTCGCTTGAAGATAGACCAGTTAGATCATCAGTCTGACGAGAAACCGTTACGCCATCAATCATGTCAACGAACTGGATACGACCTGCCACTTCAGTGATGATTGGCATGGTGTGCGCTTCCCAGTTAGCCACTGTTTCGCCAGCGTCAACCGTATCGTTATCACCTTTGCTCAAGATAGAGCCGTAAGGCAGTTTGTGCTTCTCTTTGGTACGACCAAACTCATCAATGATAGTCATTTCTGATGCACGAGAAGTGATAACCAGTTTCTTATCTTTGTTGATAACAAACTTAGCATTGTGAAGCTTAACAGTACCTGTTGTCTTCGCTTGAATGCTGTTCTCTGCAGCAGCAGTAGATGCCGCACCACCGATGTGGAAGGTACGCATGGTTAGCTGTGTACCCGGCTCACCGATAGATTGTGCAGCGATAACGCCCACTGCTTCACCTTGGTTCACTAGGTGACCACGAGCAAGGTCACGACCATAACATTGTGCGCAACAACCGAAGTCAGAATCACAGGTAACAACAGAACGTACTTTCATGCTGTCAACTGAGTTTTCTTCCATAATCTGACACCACTTCTCATCAATAAGAGTATTACGTGGGATCAGAACTTCGTCTGTACCTGGTTTTAGTACGTCTTCAGCAACAACACGACCTAGAGCAAGCTCAGTCAGTGGAACTTTAACGTCACCACCTTCGATGTGAGGCATCATATCGACACCTTCATGAGTGCCACAATCGTGCTCAGTAACCACAACGTCTTGCGCAACGTCTACTAGACGACGAGTCAAGTAACCGGAGTTCGCCGTCTTAAGTGCCGTATCGGCTAGACCCTTACGAGCACCGTGGGTTGAGATAAAGTACTGAAGTACGTTTAGACCTTCTTTAAAGTTCGCTGTGATAGGCGTTTCGATGATGGAGCCATCTGGACGAGCCATCAGACCACGCATACCCGCTAGCTGACGAATCTGTGCAGCAGAACCACGAGCGCCCGAGTCCGCCATCATGTAGATGCTGTTGAACGACTCTTGTTGCTCATCTTCACCGTCACGGTTCACAACCGTTTCAGAAGATAGGTTGTCCATCATGGCTTTCGCTACGCGATCGTTGGTCGATGCCCAAATATCGATCACTTTGTTGTAGCGCTCACCCGCAGTTACAAGACCAGATTGGAACTGTTCTTGAATCTCGCGAACTTCTTCTTCAGCTTCTGAAATTTCAGTGTATTTCGCATCTGGTACCACCATATCGTCGATACCAACCGATACGCCAGATAGTGCTGCGTATGCAAAACCGGTATACATGATTTGGTCAGCGAAGATAACCGTGTCTTTCAGACCAAGCTTACGGTATGCCTCGTTCAGCAATGTCGAGATCTGCTTCTTACCAAGCTTTTGGTTTACGAGAGCAAATGGAAGACCTGATGGTACGATTTGCCATAGCATGGCACGACCGATAGTCGTATCAACAAGCTTGGTTTCCGTTACGCTAATACCGTCATCATCTTTGATGGTTTCAGTAATACGAACTTTAACACGTGCGTGCAACTCAGCGCTCTTAGTGCGGTATGCCTTTTCTGCCTCACCTGGGCCAGCAAGGTACATGCCTTCACCTTTTACGTTGATTTTTTCACGCGTCATGTAGTACAGACCCAATACCACGTCCTGAGAAGGTACGATGATAGGATCACCAGATGCTGGCGACAGGATGTTGTTTGTCGACATCATCAATGTACGAGCTTCAAGCTGTGCTTCTAGAGTTAGAGGCACGTGAACCGCCATTTGGTCTCCATCGAAGTCCGCGTTATATGCCGCACACACTAGTGGGTGCAATTGAATCGCTTTACCTTCGATAAGAACAGGTTCAAACGCTTGGATACCCAAACGGTGAAGTGTTGGTGCACGGTTCAATAGAACTGGGTGTTCACGGATAACTTCATCTAAGATATCCCAAACTACCGCTTCTTCGCGCTCAACCATTTTCTTAGCCGCTTTGATTGTCGTCGCCATGCCACGAGTTTCTAGCTTGCTGTAGATAAATGGTTTGAATAGCTCAAGTGCCATCTTCTTAGGAAGACCACACTGATGTAGGCGCAAGTATGGACCTACTGTGATTACAGAACGACCTGAGTAGTCAACACGCTTACCAAGAAGGTTCTGACGGAAACGACCTTGTTTACCCTTGATCATATCTGCAAGAGATTTCAGAGGACGTTTATTAGAACCTGTGATAGCACGACCACGACGACCGTTATCAAGTAGCGCATCAACAGACTCTTGCAACATACGCTTTTCGTTACGTACGATGATGTCCGGAGCTGCTAGCTCTAGAAGACGCTTCAAACGGTTGTTACGGTTGATAACACGACGGTATAGGTCGTTAAGATCAGACGTCGCAAAACGGCCACCATCTAGTGGTACCAACGGACGTAGATCTGGCGGCAGAACAGGAAGAACCGTTAGGATCATCCACTCTGGGTTGTTACCAGATTGGATAAACGCTTCTACTAGCTTCAGACGCTTAGTGATTTTCTTACGCTTAGTTTCAGAGCTGGTTGACTCTAGCTCTTCGCGCATTTCTTCTGCTTCTTGATTTAGGTCCATTGTTGAAAGCAAATCTTTGATTGCTTCCGCACCCATCTTAGCAGTGAATTCATCACCCCACTCTTCCAGACGATCTAGGTACTCTTCTTCGGTCAGCATTTGACCTTTTTCTAGATCTGTCATGCCTGGCTCAGTCACGACGTACATTTCGAAGTAAAGTACGCGCTCGATATCACGTAGAGGGATATCCATTAATAGACCGATGCGAGACGGCAGTGATTTTAGGAACCAGATATGAGCTACTGGTGAAGCCAGTTCGATGTGGCCCATACGGTCACGACGAACTTTAGTTTGTGTAACTTCAACGCCACACTTCTCACAGATAACACCACGGTGTTTCAGACGCTTGTATTTTCCGCAAAGACACTCGTAGTCTTTTACTGGACCGAAAATACGCGCACAGAACAGACCATCGCGCTCTGGCTTGAACGTACGATAGTTGATCGTTTCAGGTTTTTTCACCTCACCGAATGACCATGAACGGATCATATCAGGTGAAGAAAGACCGATTTTGATTGCATCAAATTCTTCAGTCTTATGCTGTGCTTTTAGAAAGTTTAATAAGTCTTTCACATTCAGCTCCTGTAAGGAGTTTAAAGGCGCTCGGCGAGCGCCTTTCTACCAGATAATCGCTTTTTAAGAAAAAAGGGATTATTCTTCGTCTTCTAGCTCAATATTGATACCTAGTGAGCGGATCTCTTTCAACAATACGTTGAACGATTCAGGCATACCAGGTTCCATACTGTGGTTACCGTCTACGATGTTCTTATACATCTTAGTACGACCGTTAACGTCATCTGACTTAACCGTTAGCATTTCTTGTAGCGTATATGCAGCACCGTATGCTTCTAGTGCCCATACTTCCATCTCACCGAAACGCTGACCACCGAACTGAGCTTTACCACCAAGTGGCTGCTGAGTAACCAGACTGTACGAACCAGTTGAACGAGCGTGCATCTTGTCGTCAACTAGGTGGTTCAGTTTCAGCATGTACATGTAACCGACAGTGACAGGACGCTCAAATGCATCACCTGTACGGCCATCAAACAATGTTAGCTGACCTGATTCTGGTAGGTCTGCAAGGCTAAGAAGATCTTTGATGGATTTCTCAGACGCACCGTCGAAGACTGGTGTCGCAATTGGTAGACCGCCACGTAAGTTGTTAACCAGAGTGCGCACTTCATCATCAGACAATGAAGCAATATCCACGGTTTGACGAGTGTTACCTAAGTCGTACACCTTCTGTAGGAACTCGCGGAACTTAGCCAGTTCTTGCTGCTCTTTGACCATTTGGTTGATCTTGTCACCAATGCCTTTCGCAGCCAAACCTAAGTGAACCTCAAGGATCTGACCGATGTTCATACGAGACGGTACACCCAGTGGGTTCAGTACGATATCGACAGGTTGACCTGTTTCATCGTAAGGCATGTCTTCAACAGGGTTAATCTTAGAGATTACACCTTTGTTACCATGGCGACCCGCCATCTTATCACCAGGCTGAATACGACGTTTAACCGCTAGGTAAACCTTAACGATCTTCAGTACGCCAGGCGCTAAGTCATCACCTTGAGTGATCTTACGACGCTTGGTTTCGAACTTCTTATCGAAATCAGCTTTTAGCTCGTCCCACTGCTCAGCAAGTTGCTCTAGCTGTGATTGAAGCGCATCGTCTTCTAGAGACTGCTCTAGCCACTTCTTACGATCGATAGATTGAAGCTGACCTTCGCTGAAACCACCAGAAAGAAGCACTGCTTTAACACGAGCAAGCAGACCACCTTCTAGGATTTGGAACTCTTCAGTTAAGTCTTTCTTCGCTTCTTTAAGCTGCATCTGCTCAATTTCTAGAGCACGCTTGTCTTTTTCTACGCCATCGCGAGTAAAGACTTGTACGTCGATGATGGTACCGGAAACAGAGTTTGGTACACGTAAAGAAGTATCTTTAACGTCAGAGGCTTTTTCACCGAAGATGGCACGTAGAAGTTTTTCTTCAGGAGTAAGCTGAGTTTCACCTTTAGGTGTCACTTTACCTACTAGGATGTCACCACCCTTCACTTCTGCACCGATATAAACGATACCTGACTCATCTAGCTTAGAAAGCGCAGATTCACCAACGTTTGGAATATCAGCTGTGATCTCTTCAGAACCAAGCTTAGTATCACGAGCCACACAAGACAGTTCTTGAATGTGGATAGTCGTGAAACGATCTTCTTGAACAACACGCTCAGAAACTAAGATGGAATCCTCAAAGTTGTAACCGTTCCAAGGCATGAACGCGATACGCATGTTCTGACCAAGAGCAAGTTCACCTAAGTCAGTAGAAGGACCATCAGCTAGTACGTCACCACGAGCCACAGTTTCACCTGGCATCACAGTTGGACGCTGGTTGATACATGTGTTTTGGTTAGAACGTGTGTACTTAGTTAGGTTGTAGATATCGATGCCCGCTTCACCAGGAATCAATTCACCTTCGTTCACTTTAACAACGATACGAGATGCATCCACAGACTGGATAGTACCACCACGTTTGGCAACAGCAGTTACACCAGAGTCAACCGCGATATTACGCTCAATACCAGTACCAACGAGTGGCTTATCAGCGCGTAATGTTGGAACCGCCTGACGTTGCATGTTCGCCCCCATCAATGCACGGTTCGCATCATCGTGCTCTAGGAATGGGATAAGCGACGCTGCGATCGATACAACCTGGTTGGTTGCAACGTCCATATAGTCAACGTGTTCACGTGGGTGAAGACCAGATTCACCTTTTTGACGAGCAGTGATCAGCTCATCAGCGAATGTGCCTTCTTCAGTCAATACTGTGTTTGCCTGAGCAATAACAAATTGACCTTCTTGAATCGCAGAGAGGTAATCTACGTCATCGGTAACAACACCATCTACTACTTTACGGTATGGCGTTTCTAGGAAACCAAATTCGTTACAACGAGCGAACGCTGATAGTGAGTTGATAAGACCGATGTTTGGACCTTCAGGCGTTTCGATCGGACATAGACGACCGTAGTGAGTTACGTGAACGTCACGGACTTCAAAACCAGCACGCTCACGAGTTAGACCGCCTGGACCCAATGCAGAAATACGACGCTTGTGCGTCACTTCTGATAGAGGGTTGTTTTGGTCCATAAATTGAGAAAGCTGTGAAGAACCAAAGAATTCTTTCACTGCAGCTGAAATTGGCTTCGCGTTGATCAGGTCTTGAGGCATGATGGCATCAAGATCGCCAAGGCTTAAACGCTCTTTAACAGCGCGCTCAACACGAACAAGACCAACACGGAATTGGTTCTCAGCCATTTCACCGACAGAACGGATACGACGGTTACCAAGGTGGTCGATATCGTCGACTTCACCCACACCGTTACGGATAGAGATAAGCTTCTTCATCACTTCAATGATGTCAGTCTCATCTAATGTACCGCGATCCGCATCGTCTTCTTCACGCTCGATTGAGCTGTTGAATTTCATACGGCCAACCGTAGAAAGATCGTAGCGCTCTTCTGAGAAGAACAAGCTTTCGAATAGGGCTTCTGCCGCTTCTTTCGTTGGTGGCTCACCCGGGCGCATCATGCGGTAAATTTCTACTAGCGCAGAAATACGATCAACCGTGCTATCAATGCGTAGGGTATCTGAGATAAATGGGCCGTGATCGAGATCGTTGGTAAACAGTACTTCAAGCGCTTTGTGGCCTGCTTGCGATAGGTTCGCTAGCATTTCTAGGCTAAGCTCTTGGTTTGCCGACACAATTAGCTCGCCCGTTGCTTCATTCACATAGTCTTTAGAAGAGACTTTGCCAACGATATACTCAACAGGTACTTCAATGTGCTCAACGCCATCTTTTTCAAGTTGACGAATGTGACGTGCCGTCACGCGGCGACCAGTTTCAACGTAGGTCTTGCCATTTGCTTCAATATCAAATGACGCCGTTTCACCACGTAGACGATCTGGAACAAGTTCCATAAGAAGCGTTTGGTCTTTCACTTCGAAGTTTACTTTTTCGAAGAACAGATCCAAGATTTCTTCCGTTGTCTTGCCTAGTGCGCGCAAGATGATTGACGCAGGCAGTTTACGACGACGGTCAATACGTACGTATAAGTTATCCTTAGGGTCGAACTCAAAGTCTAACCATGAGCCACGGTAAGGAATCACACGTGCGTTATATAAAACTTTTCCTGATGAGTGGGTCTTACCCTTATCGCTGTCGAAGAACACGCCTGGGCTTCGGTGCAGCTGGGATACGATAACCCTCTCGGTACCATTGATTACGAAGGTACCATTGTCAGTCATGAGTGGAATTTCACCCATGTAGACTTCTTGTTCTTTAATATCTTTGACGGTACCTGCTGGCGCGTCTTTATCAAAGATCACTAGACGCAATTTAACGCGCAGTGGTTTTGAATAAGTTACGCCGCGAATTTGACATTCTTTAACATCAAAAACTGGCTCACCAAGACGGTAGCTAACGTATTGCAGCTCTGAATTGCCATTATAGCTCTGAATAGGAAAGACAGAACGGAACGCGGCTTCAAGGCCGTATTGCCCTTCTGGATCCTGTTCGATAAATTTGTCGAACGAATCGAGCTGTATCGATAGCAGGTATGGAATGTCCAAAACTTGTGGACGAGTACCAAAGTCCTTACGGATGCGCTTTTTCTCGGTATAAGAGTAAACCATGGGGTTCCTCAGCTCGCTGATAAGTGACCCAAACTGCCCAATACATTAAAAAATGGGGCAGTGACTAACAGCTGTTTACTGTAGTAACGTTACATTCCTTGTGAGAAATAACGTGCTTTGCACGAGTACAGACGCTTAAACAGCGGGAAAATTCGCCTATACCCTACAGCGCAAAAAGGCCGGTGGTCAGTAAACCACCAGCCATTAGCCTTACGGCTATGAAATTAAATAAAAATTACTTAATTTCAACAGAAGCACCAGCCTCTTCTAGTTGAGCTTTAAGAGCTTCAGCTTCAGCTTTCTCGATGCCTTCTTTTAGAGGTGCAGGAGCGCCGTCAACTAGAGCTTTAGCTTCTTTAAGGCCTAGACCTGTAGCACCACGTACTGCTTTGATAACTTGTACTTTGTTACCGCCAGCAGCAGTTAGGATTACGTCAAATTCAGTTTGCTCAGCAGCAGCTTCGCCTGCAGCTGCGCCGCCAGCTACTACAGCTGCAGCAGCAGATACGCCGAATTTTTCTTCCATTGCTTCAATTAGTTCAACAACTTGCATTACAGACATTTCTGCAACTGCGTCTAGGATTTGCTCGTTAGTAATAGACATAACAATTCTCTTTTAAGTCAACAATTAGTTTATTTTGCAACCAGTAAAAAGCAAGGCTTAAGCCGCAGCTTCTTGCTTCTGATCGCGAATAGCAGCGATAGTACGTGCCAGCTTACCTGCAGAAGCTTCTTTCATGCACATCATTAGGCGTGCAATTGCTTCGTCGTAAGTTGGTAGAGTCGCTAGTACTTCAGCGTCAGTAACTGCGCCTTCAAATGCAGCAGCTTTGATCTCGAAGTCGTTATTCTCTTTAGCGAAGTCTTTGAAAAGACGCGCTGCAGCACCTGGGTGCTCGTTAGAGAATGCAATCAGAGTAGGACCTGTGAAAGTGTCAGCTAGACACTCATAGTCTGTTCCCTGAACCGCACGACGTGCCAAAGTATTACGAACAACTTTTACGTAAACACCCGCTTCACGAGCTTGTTTACGTAGAGAAGTCATCGCGCCTACTTCAACGCCACGAGAGTCAGCTACAACTGCAGAAAGTGCACCACTGGCTGCTTCGTTGACTTCAGCAACAATTGCTTTTTTGTCTTGAAGATTTAAAGCCATCTTGGATTTACTCCTGGTTGTCGTTACACCACTCACTATTTCAAACAACAGTGAGAGTTATTGAGGTGCATTCCCAGAAGAAAGATAAATGATATAATTGTGAAACCACATCAATAAAGCTTTCTGTCAGTTCGGGCACCATCTACGTAGGATAATTAAGCTAAAACTTTATAGAAAATTTCGGCACCTACGGTCTAGGACGGAGACTGTCATAGTGTTCATATTTGAACTTATTTCAGCCCCAACCACAAATATTAGGCGCAGGATTATACACCAATTCTGCGCCTAAGCAAATCATTATGCTTGAGTGTTCAAGCTAGCTTGATCAACAGCTACACCAGCACCCATTGTTGTAGAGATGCTGATTTTCTTCAGGAAAGTACCTTTCGCTGAAGACGGCTTAGCTTTCTTAATAGCAATAAGAAGTGCTTCTAAGTTCTCTTGGATTTGCTCAGCAGAGAAGTTTGCTTTACCGATTGTAGTGTGAACAATGCCGTTTTTGTCGTTACGGTAACGAACCTGACCAGCTTTAGCGTTCTTAACTGCTTCAGCAACGTTAGGAGTTACAGTACCAACTTTAGGGTTTGGCATTAGGCCGCGTGGACCAAGAATAGTACCTAGTTGACCAACAACGCGCATTGCATCTGGAGAAGCAACAACAACGTCAAAGTTCATTTCACCCTTTTTCACTTGCTCAGCAAGATCTTCCATACCAACGATATCTGCGCCAGCTTCTTTAGCTGCTTCAGCGTTAGCACCTTGAGTGAATACTGCAACACGGATGTCACGACCAGTACCGTGTGGTAGTACAGTTGCACCACGAACGTTTTGGTCAGATTTACGTGCATCGATACCTAGGTTTACTGCAACGTCTACAGACTCAACGAATTTTGCCGTTGCTAGTTCTTGAAGAAGAGCAACAGCTTCGTTGATTTCATATTCTTTAGTTACGTCAACTTTTTCGCGGATTACGCGCATGCGCTTAGTTAGTTTTGCCATGATATTAACCCTCTACCACTAGGCCCATTGAACGAGCAGTACCTGCGATAGAACGCTTCATCGCTTCGATGTCAGCACCAGTCATATCTGCAGCTTTAGTTTCTGCGATTTCTTGGACTTGAGCGTCAGTAACAGTACCCACTTTTTCAGTGTTTGGACGACCTGAACCAGACTTAACGCCAGCCGCTTTCTTCAGAAGAACAGCCGCAGGTGGAGTCTTAGTTACGAATGTGAAAGAACGGTCGTTGTATACAGTGATAACAACTGGAGTCGGTAGACCTTTCTCGATAGATTCTGTTTTTGCGTTGAACGCTTTACAGAATTCCATGATGTTAACACCGTGTTGACCTAGAGCAGGACCAACTGGTGGACTTGGGTTCGCCATACCAGCAGCAACTTGCAGCTTGATATAAGCTTCAACTTTCTTAGCCATGATAATTCCTAAGTTTTGGGTTCATACGCCAATCGTTCAGATCAGCTCCCCGGTTTGTCATTAAGACCTGTAAAAAGGCGCGAAATTATAATCAGATTTCGCGCCTTAAACAAGCCTAAAAAGATGTTTTTTTAATCAAGTTTTTCTACTTGACCAAATTCGAGCTCGACTGGAGTCGCACGCCCAAAGATTGAAACAGACACTTTCAAGCGGCTTTTCTCATAATCCACTTCTTCAACCGTACCGTTGAAGTCAGCAAATGGACCTTCGTTAACACGAACCACTTCGCCTGCTTCAAACATGGTTTTAGGACGTGGAGCTTCGCTGGCTTTCTCGAGTCTATTCAAGATAGCGTCAGCTTCTTTGTCCGTAATCGGTGCTGGACGATCAGAGGTACCACCAATGAAGCCCATTACACGAGGAATACTACGAACTAGGTGCCATGATTCATCGTTCATGATCATTTGTACCAATACGTAACCAGGGAAGAATTTACGTTCGCTTTTACGACGTTGCCCTGCACGCATTTCCACTACTTCTTCAGTAGGTACTAGCACTTCGCCAAATAGTTCTTCCATGTTGTGCATTTTAATATGCTCACGTAGCGATTGAGCTACACGACCTTCAAAGCCTGAAAATGCTTGAACTACATACCAACGTTTTTTTGGAGCTTCACTCATGAATTAAAACCCTCAAACTCCTGTTGCGAAAGAAACAAGACGAACCATGATGCCGTCAATGCCCCATAACGCTAGAGCCATTACAATACTTACAGCTAATACGATCAACGTCGTTTGCATCGTTTCTTGGCGAGTAGGCCAAACGACTTTGCGAATTTCCATACGGGCTTCGCGTGCAAAACTGATCGCTACTTTACCTTTTGACGTTGTTGCAGCCACACCTAATGCGGCAGCAATAAGCACAACTACACCTGCAGCGCGAATGGCCACAGACATGTCACCATACAGGTAATTTCCTACAACTGCGGCAGCAAGCAAAACGAATACAACAATCCATTTGATTGTACCAACTGCGCTCGAGCTTTCAGGAGTTTCAGCATTATTTGCTTTCATAAAACCAACCTGTGATAAGTCTTAATATATACGACAACTACCCCGCATGCGCAGGGATACTTCCTTCACGTTGCAAGTTTACGGTTTAGGTAACATTGCAACTGATAAACGTATAAGACCATCATCTTAAACGTAAAATTCTTTGCTTAAAAGCCATTCTAAGCGCAAAGTCAGAATGCTCTTTTGTACAGCGCAGAAAAAGGGCATCAAATGATGCCCTTTTTAGTAGTGCTTAGTCAAATCTTAATCAAAGATTTTC
>NZ_JAMKMR010000004.1 GCF_023634645.1 Vibrio sinus | reverse complement strand
ACAAAAAAACCGAAGCAGGTAAATGCTTCGGTTTTTTATTTCTGCTAGAAAGCTTACATTTGTTCGGCTTCTTGCATCTCTTGTGCTGAGCCACGTACAAAGAACATCAAGAAAATCGCAATCACTGACGGCAGCGCCCAGCCCATGCCAATATCAAACAGTGGGATAAATTTAAACGCCGACACATCGACACCTGCAGCTTTCATCGCATCCAACAACGAGAATATAAAAGAAACCAACAGTGCCACTCGATAAGATGCCTGTGGGTTTGGTAACTTCTTACGTATAAACGTAAGCACCACCAAGACGATTGCCACAGGGTAAAGGGCATAAAGCACAGGTACAGATAGTGAAATAAGTTGTGCGAGACCAATATTGGCCACCACTGCACACACAACGCCCACAATCACAACCCATGCCTTATATGAAATCGACGTTAAGGTACTAAAATAATCAGAGCATGAAGAAATGAGACCAATAGACGTGGTTAAACAGGCTAACAGAACAATTAGAGACAGAGCTAGCTGACCATAAGGGCCAAACAAAGACTGAACATAAAGGCTCAATACTGTGCCACCATTATCCGCTCCTGCCGCTACTGATGAGCTTGTCGCACCTAGATAGAATAGTGAAACATACACAAACGCCAACCCGCCCGCGGCAATAAGCGCTGCACGGATAAGGTATTTAGTTGTTGCTTTTGGTTCGGTTATTCCACGGCAACGCAACGTATCCACCATCAGCATGCCAAACATTAGCGCGCCTAAGGTATCCATGGTGTTGTAGCCTTCTAAGAAACCTTTCGTCAGAGGCTCAGTAATGTATTGAGCATGAGCGGCTAGAATTTCCCCTTGCGGGTCAATAAAGACGGCCAAACCTAAAGCCAACAAACCCAGCACCAAAATCGGCGTTAATACTTTGCCGATCGCATCAATGAGTTTGCCCTGAGACCATGATAGGAACATGGCTATTGCAAAAAATACGATAGAAAAAATCGTCAAATACATTTGCGTAGGATGAGCGAAGAACGGCTTCACACCCATTTCATAAGCTACTAATCCAGTTCTTGGCGCAGCAAACGCAGGACCGATAATGACGAAAATCAGCACGGCCATAACCACGGAAATGCGTTTAGGCAAATCTCTTGTCAAATGCTCCCACGAACCACCGGATACTGCAATGGCGACAATGGTCATCAAAGGCAGTCCGACTGCCGTCAATAAAAATCCAAGCATTGCAGGTAGGATATGTTCCCCTGCTAATTGGCCCGCCAATGGGGGAAAGATGATATTCCCTGCTCCTAAAAAGAACGCAAACAGCGTAAAGCCGACCGCGATTATGTCCGTAAATTTTAACGTCTGATTCACTGTGAAACCTTGTATCATTATGCTTTATACTTTAGTCAACCACGCCCAACGGCTCGCTAATGCGTGATTTCAATGACTAAAGAGGGTTAAGAATTGAAATGGCAAACTGTGTAAACATACCCAATCAACGTAAGGTGTGAGTTGACGTATCAACACTATTGCAATAGGCGAGTATTTAAAACTTCCGCTCTATTAAATTTCAAGATGCGCATAATGACCAAACAGTGTACGAATAGCAAGACGAAAGCTAAAAACGCTACATTTGATTACTTAAAGTACAAAATAATAGATTTAAACACTATAATTTCTGCAAAACCCAGTCTTTACCGTTAATAGTCCCTAAGAAATAAGGATAAGATGGTCAGTGTAAGTATCCATTCATTACAGCTACAATGGTGATTTTCACTGCAGATATACTTTTTTACTAGATACATATAAAACAGCTTATGCCTCAAGATCTCAAAAAAACCAGCCGCCCATTTCAATTCAAACAATTTTCCATTGAAATTGCTCAAGCTGGCATGCCAGTGAGTACAGACGGCGTACTGCTTGGCGCTTGGGCCCACTTAGTGGACAAAGGCAGACTACTCGATATTGGTACAGGGACAGGTCTACTTGCTTTAATGTGCGCGCAGCGCCAACATGACATCGATATCATTGCCATCGATGTCGAGCCAACCGCCTACAACGCTGCGACGCAGAATGTTACACGCTCCCCTTGGCATAATCGCATCCAGGTCTTACAGCAAGATTTTGTCACTTTTCTTCCCAAACAAATGTTCGATCGAATTATTTGCAACCCGCCTTACTTTAACACTGGCGTTTCATCGAATAATCTGCAACGGGCCTCAGCCAGACACACCAGCAAACTTTCCCACATAGTATTGATTCATCATTGCAAAAAAGTTCTCTCCAAACATGGCCGAGCAAGTTTTATATTGCCAACAGAAGAAGGTAAACAGTGTATTCAACTTGCTGAAAATGAAGGCTGGTATCTCAGCCGATTGTGCGAGGTAAAACCAAATGAAAACAAGCCCGTTCACAGATTGATGTTTGAGCTAAGTGTACAACCAAACGAATGCCAATATCAGCATTTAACAATAAGAGACAAACATGGCTACAGCGTGGATTTTGTTGCACTAACAAAAGACTTTTACCTTAAAATGTAAAGTGTTTATAGCGAAATTCCTTCGAGATTTGCCTTTATTAGTATCTTGAAGTCATTTGGGTATATAATACGCGACCTTAAAATTACCCCTCAATGTCGACAGACCCTAACCTAGTGGAGATTCCTAGTGATGACATCTTTTGCGGAGCTAGAGCTTGATCCTATTCTTCTCAATGCGATTGAAGAAATGGATTATCAGCGCCCAACTCAAATACAAGCTCAAGCAATTCCACAAGCCTTGGATGGTAGGGATGTATTAGCAGCCGCACCAACAGGAACAGGGAAAACCGCCGCTTTTGCTCTACCAGCCCTGCAATACCTGCTCGACTTTCCTCGCAAAAAAGCAGGACCAGCTCGAATACTCATACTTACGCCAACACGTGAGTTGGCGATGCAAGTCGCTGAGCAAGCGAGACAGTTGGCAAAATATACTCGCTTAAATGTTTTTACTATTACTGGTGGTGTTCAATACCAAGAGCATGCGGATATCTTATCGACCACGCAAGATATTGTGGTCGCCACACCAGGACGCCTGCTTGAATACATCGAGGCGGAGCGATTTGACTGTCGTGCCATCGAATGGCTCATCCTTGATGAGGCGGATCGCATGCTCGATATGGGCTTTGGCCCTGTTGTCGATAGGCTCTCAGCTGAGTGCCGCTGGCGCAAGCAAACCCTGTTATTTTCAGCCACTTTAGAAGGAAAAGGGGTAGAAGGGTTTACCGAAGATCTATTAAATGACCCAGCGAATATTGATGTCGAGCCACCACGAAGAGAGCGTAAAAAAATCGCCCAGTGGTATCACCGTGCAGACTCAATGGAGCACAAACTCGCGTTACTGAAAAATATCCTTACGGAACAAGCACAGCGAAGCATCATTTTTTTAAAAACGCGTGAGCGCTTAGCTGATTTACGTGGCGAATTAGAAAAAGCGCAAATCCCTTGCTCTTGGATACAAGGTGAAATGCCTCAAGACCGAAGAAATAACGCCATTAGTCGCTTTCGTGACGGCACCGTCAATGTATTATTAGCGACAGATGTCGCGGCTCGAGGCATAGATTTACCCGATATCAGTCACGTCATTAACTTCGATATGCCACGCTCCGCAGATGTCTATTTGCATCGTATCGGCAGAACCGCGCGAGCTGGAAAAAAAGGCAACGCCATCTCATTGGTTGAGGCTCATGATCAACCTATGCTAGACCGAGTTTCACGTTACGTGAAAGAAGACATTAAAGAGCGCTTTATTAAAGAGCTGCGTCCGCAACACAAAAAGCCGACATTCAAAAAGAAGAAAAAGAAGAGCGCAGATAAGAAAGCGAAAAAGAAAACCACGACTAAGAAAAAAGCCAAATAATGCTTCGAGAAACGTGGTTTCTAAAACAACAAAACAGCCGAGATGGCTGTTTTGTTGTTTTGAGCTGAGTTAAACCGATATCAAATTAGTGCTCACGAGTCGCTCTAAATTGAACATCAGGGAAACGCTCTTGGGCTAAGTTGAGATTCACCATCGTTGGCGCAACGTACGATAAGTTATCGCCACCATCCAACGCTAGGTTAGTTTGGTTCTTGCGTTTGAACTCTTCCAGCTTCTTGTCATCATCACACTCAACCCAACGGGCCGTCGCGACATTCACGCTTTCGTATATCGCTTCCACATTGTACTCAGACTTTAAGCGAGCCACTACCACATCAAACTGAAGCACACCTACAGCACCTACGATCAGATCGTTGTTCTGTAGCGGTCGAAATACTTGAACCGCACCTTCTTCAGAAAGCTGTACTAGACCTTTCAGTAGCTGCTTTTGCTTAAGTGGATCTCGCAAACGAATACGCCGAAACAGCTCAGGCGCAAAGTTAGGGATACCAGAGAACTTCAGTGACTCTCCCTGGGTAAAGGTATCGCCAATCTGAATGGTGCCATGGTTGTGCAAGCCTATGATATCACCCGCATGCGCGTTTTCAGCACGTGCACGATCCCCTGCCATAAAGGTCACCGCGTCCGAGATATTGACTTGTTTGCCTAAGCGGACATGGTTCATCTTCATGCCTTGCTTGTAGGTTCCCGACACAATACGCATGAAAGCGATTCGGTCACGGTGTTTAGGATCCATGTTGGCCTGAATTTTAAACACGAAGCCAGAGAATTTCTCTTCTGTCGCTTCCACCTCACGTTCATTCGCTTGACGAGTTTGTGGCTCAGGAGCCCATTGAGTAAGACCGTCCAACATATGGTCAACACCAAAGTTACCTAATGCCGTACCAAAGAACACAGGCGTCAATTCTCCTTTTAAGAACAGTTCCTGATCAAACTCATGAGAGGCACCGACGACCAACTCGAGCTCTTCTCTTAACTGCTCCGCAAGCTCTTCGCCCACTGCCGCATCAAGCTCTTTGTTGTCTAAACCCTTGATGATAGTTTCTTCTTGAATCGTATGACCTTGTCCTGTGGTATAGAGTATCGTCTCATCTCGGTGAATATGGTAAACACCTTTGAACTCTTTGCCACAGCCAATCGGCCAAGATACTGGCGCGCAAGCGATATTCAGCTCGCTTTCAACTTCATCAAGCAGCTCCATCGGGTCACGGATATCTCGGTCCAGTTTGTTCATAAACGTGACAATTGGTGTATCACGTAAACGTGTCACTTCCATCAGCTTACGAGTTCGGTCCTCAACCCCTTTCGCGGCATCAATAACCATCAAACAAGAGTCAACTGCCGTTAGGGTACGATAGGTATCTTCGGAGAAATCTTCGTGCCCAGGAGTATCAAGTAGGTTAACTAAACATTCGTTATAAGGAAATTGCATCACCGATGTGGTGACCGAGATTCCCCGCTCTTTTTCCATCTCCATCCAGTCGGATTTGGCATGTTGGCTAGAGCCACGGCCTTTTACAGTACCAGCCGATTGAATCGCGCGTCCAAACAACAGGACTTTTTCTGTAATGGTGGTTTTACCCGCATCCGGGTGAGAAATAATGGCGAAAGTACGTCTCTTGGATACTTCGCCTAAAAAGTTTTGGTCAGCCATTTTTAAGTTCTTTCAAATTTATGGATTTAGGGTGTACTAAGGCGTTCATAACCGATACTTACATCACATTATCCAAATGAATTTTATATTTGCTGGCTATTTTCTATGATCTACGCGCTCTGTACAAGTCGAGTTCAAGCCCTTCTCCTGCCCCAAACTGCGAAATTGTCCACTAATTTGCTCTTTATTCTGAATATTTACTCAGCAGACTAATAAAAGTGGTAAGCTAGATTTACTCCCTAGGGAAGGGTAAGAGTTTTCAAGCATTTTTATCAATACTAAGCAATTTTGAACTATAAATAATAGAGTAGTGATATTGTTAATAAAATATGCCAAAAATTAAACGGATCAATTCTTTAGCCTTTAAACAAGCTAAAACAGTATTTCTAGTGTCTGTCATACTAGGCTTATGTTTTAGCTTTTATCATATCTTGGTCGACCTGCACCAAGAGCAGCAAAGGGTGTCAGAAGAATACCGTTTTAAGCTACTACAAAACTACTCTAACGCCAGCCAAGCGGCCTATCACCTAAATCACTTGCTAGCCAAACAAGTAGCCACCAGCCTAATGACCGATCCAGCGATTTACAAAGTGAAAATTGCTGACGATTTTGGCGATGTGCTGAGCGAGCAACAAAAGGACATCTCGCAACACAATTCGTTTATTCAAGCGCTGTCGAGGTTTCTCACCCCAACCACTCCCGTGTATACCACTGAGTTGCACCAGCCCAATTCCAATATTGTAGTTGGAAAGCTGACCTTTTCTGTTGATGGCAGTAACATTGCCAAAGACTTCATTAGCAAAACCAGTCAAATCATCCTGTTTGATTTGCTTAGAAACATCATTTTGACCTCAATTTTGCTGGCGTTTTTCTATTTCAAATTATCTAAGCCTCTTGTGACACTGATTAGTTGGGTTCGCTCTCTTGAAAGCAAGAAAGACATCCCCCCACCTCCTACACAAGACTTGCAAAATGAGTTGGGCAAGCTGGCAGAAACGTTTCATTCATTATGGAAATCTCGTGAAGCTGCCGAATATAAACTCAATCAGTTAGCCTACTACGACTCTCTTACCGGACTGGCAAATCGAAGCTTGCTCCTCCAAACCTTAGGTCAAACCATCGATAAAGCAAATAAGTCTAGAGCCACTGGTGCGTTGTTTTACCTAGACTTGGATAGATTCAAAACCATTAACGACTCATTAGGCCATAATATTGGCGACAATTTAATCAAAGCCATTTCAATGAGGATGAAAGCCTGGTTGAAGAACGATTACTTCGCTGCGCGCATTGGCGGCGATGAGTTTGCTATTTTGATTCCTTACCTTCCACTTAACAAAGCAGACGATGTGGCAAAACAGCTACTGGCCTTGATATCTAATCCTTATTCTATCGATGATCATCAGCTGTATTGCACTGTCAGTATTGGTATATCCGTTTTCCCTTCCGTTGGTAACACGAATATTGATGTGCTGCGACAAGCCGATACTGCGCTGTACAGAGCAAAAGTCTCAGGCAGAAATAACTACATGTTTTACGAGCCCGAAATGCAGGCTCAGGTTGAATCATTCCTCGAGATCGAAAAAGGGTTACATGAAGCCATAGGTAATGAGCAGCTAGAGCTTTACTATCAGCCTCAAGTCAATGCCAATCAACAGATCGTCGGTGTTGAGGCGCTCATCCGTTGGAATCATCCTGAGAAAGGTGTGTTGCCTCCTGGCGTCTTTATGCCCATTGCTGAAGAAACAGGCCAAATACTTCAAATTGGCGATTGGATCATTGAAAAAGCCTGCTACCAATACGCGCAGTGGCAAAGAGACGGCGTACTTCCGGACACGTTTGAACGACTGGCGATCAACATCAGCCCACTGCAATTTTCACAAGACTCATTTGTCGAGCACATCACTCACACACTGTCTCAATCAGGAATCACAGGCGATCACATAGAACTCGAGATCACGGAAAGCTTATTGCTGGAGAACGTTGAAGGGGCAGTACAAAAAATGGCCCAGCTGAAAGAGCACCATCTTAAAATATCAATTGATGATTTTGGTACTGGTTATTCTTCACTACGTTATCTTAAACACCTTGCGGTCGATGTCCTTAAGATTGACCGCTCTTTCGTCACCCAATTACATTTGGATGAAAACGACCAAGCGATTGTCGATACCATCATAATGACCGCTAGACGCCTTAGCCTAGAAGTCATTGCTGAAGGGGTCGAAGATGCCTTTGAGTTGCATGCGCTGCTAGATTTGGGTTGCACCCAATTTCAGGGTTATTTGTTTGATAAGCCTTTGGAAGTCAGTGATTTATTACAAAGCTTTGCAAAAAACCAGTATGACATCACACCAGAAAAATACGATAACTCAAATCAAAACCACTTACGCAGTCAACTCTAAAGCATGTAACTCATAATAATGGCGTCTTCCTTGCCGTTAGCCGTCGGATAATAGTCCACTCGCCTATCCACTTCATTAAAGCCCATATCCAAATACAAGCCATATGCGCGATGATTACTTTCCCTGACTTCCAACCACACGCTCTCCGCACCATTCGCCATACATAATTCAAGAAAGTGCTCGATTAACCATTTACCACACCCACTCCCTTGCTGGTTTGGATCGATTGCTACATTGAGCAAAGTCACCTCACCTACAATGTTCTGTGCATAAAAGTAACCGATAAGCCTGTCATCTTTGAGCAGCGCATGGTGAAACGCCCCTCGAGAATCGAGGTTAAACAGTAAAGATTTAGACCAAGGGTGAGAGTGAGCTTTTTGCTCGATATCAAAGACACGATTTAGATGAGGCTCCTGTAAAGGAACCAGTTTAAGGTTATGATTCATAAGAACAAATTTGCTGCCAAAGTTGGCGTTTATGAGCTGGGTTGTTGTTAATGTCATTCAGTGCTGGCGAACATAGCACCTTTGTCACTACCTCATCAACTAACGGACATCCAGCAAACCATATCCATTGCAACGCTTCTAAGTTAAAGCTATTGAGTTGATGCGGAAAAATATGCCGAGATTGGTCCAAAGAAAGGTTCATACTTTTCAGCACCTTCTCAAACATATGGGCAACCTCACCGTTAGGCAGATCAGGTGATACTAGCAACAGCTGGCAGCCATCGGGTAACGAGGCAAGCTCGACATTAATGCCCTTCATTAGCTGAGGCTTATCAAGTTGCCACTCAGAAATACCCATTTCCTTTAAGTAGCCACTATTACGTACCGCGTTACTGCTGTCTTTCATAGTTCTGAATCCTACATCTAAAGTAACTTAGGTATATCAAAGTTCAGAAAACTCTGGGCAATACTCTATCAAACCGTCATAGCCTTCAAGCACTCCATCGACAAGACCTGCAATTTGAAAAATCCCATCGGGTAGCTGCCACTGGCTAGTAAAGCCATGTTTTTCAACCGACTCGAAGCCAAATCTGGAGTAGAAAGCAGGGTCGCCCACTACCACGCAAGCAGGGTAACCAAATTCCACTAACGAAGAAAAGCCCTCTCTAATGAGTTGGCTAGCAAGACCTTGTTTACGATAAGACTCATCTACAGCAACAGGTGCAAGCCCTTGCCATCCGATATCCTGGCCTTGCACGGTAACAGGGCTAAACATAGCGTGACCGATGACTTCACCATCGTCGGTACTGGCAACCAGAGAAAGGGTCAAATGGCCGTTCTCTCGTAACTTCATAACCAAGTTGGCTTCTGCATCTGTATCAAAGGTGGACTTAAGTAGTCTATCAATCGCCAATATATCAGCTGGCGACTCGGCTCGAATTAGCATGGCTTACCTCATTTTGTCTATGCGACAATTGTAAGCCCTTTGACACAAATTCTGCTAGCGCATTTATTAAGATTTTTAATAGCACAAAGCGGCTCCTATTTCTAACCTATCCATTGGGCCTTCCTTGTTCACTCCATTTTGACTCTCCTGCCCCAGCCAAAATGAGATATGCTGCCATGTATCTCAATTCATTGTGAAAGAGCGGCTTCGCTCACTTTAGAATTGGCACTGGTAAGTTATAGTTAAATTAAAAGGGACATTTAACTACGACATGCTGCCGTCAGAAATACAAGGTTGGTTTCAGGCTATTACCCAAGATAGCCCATTTTTTTTCGCTATATTGGATAATCAATACCGATATACGGCCGTCAATAAGCGGTATCAAGACATATCGGGTATGGCGGCTGCCCAGCTGATAGGGAAAAATGATGAGCTTGTCTTTGGTGAATCAACATTTCAGACACTTGCTCTGCTATACCAACAGGCATTAGCTGGAGAAATGCTCGAAACCGAAGTTTCATTGTTATCGCAAGGGAGAGAAACAACCCTACACGTATTCGTTTATCCTATCACCGTATCCTCTGTTGGTGCTCACATTGCTTTTCAAGCCATTGATGTCACCGAAAAACATCGACTTATCGAAAGTGTTCGCGAGTCTGAAGACAAATATTCAACGCTCACCCGTCTGATTCCCTTTGGTGTGATGCTGGTAGAAGACAGTGCCATTATTTCAGCCAATGATGCCTGTGCACAGTTGCTAGGTTTCAGCACACCCAAAGAAATATTAGGAGAAAATTTAGAGCACCTTTTTATCGATGGGAAAACCAAAGAAGCCTATAAAGAATCAATCGGTGGCCTGCTCAAGGAGAAACCGATCAGTTGCTTCACAAGTCCAGCCTGTGGGTTAGAGCGACGAATACAACTATTTTCTGGCAATGCCCAGTTATATGGCGCTCCTTTGCAGCTTATCCTTTTGCAAGAAATCCCTCCCCGTGCTGATATGCTTAGCACATGCACTCACGATGTTTATCGAGATTCCGTTACGGGGCTGTACAACCGAATGGGTTTTATACAGTGTACCGAGCAACTCATTAATCAATCTTCGCCATTAATTCTGCTGTATTTAGACATAGATAACTTCAAAAACATCAATGATTCGTTGGGCCATCAGATCGGTGACTTAGTATTGAGAGAGGTCGCTGAGAGGCTCAAAGATATTTTCCCCTCGACTTCCCTCATCGGTCGGCTTGGTGGCGATGAATTTGGCATCATAGTAAAAGAAGCGCACAGTGAAGAAGCCATTGCCAACTACGCAAAATCCATCAAGCTCGCTATTTACCAGCCCTTTGATCTGCATTATTTCAATAAAAGGCTGACTTGCTCTATCGGTAGTGTCAGCTACCCCGACGGGGGAAAAAATACCTACTCATTGCTACAAAATGCCAATTCCGCCATGTATCAGGCTAAGTACGCCGGCCGCAACCGGCTCGTTGCGTTTGACGAAAAAATAGGTAAAGAAGCGCGAAAACGGCTTTGGATAGAAATCGAGCTGCAAAAAGCGCTGCAACACGACGGCCTTGAAGTCTGGTACCAACCTAAAGTCAGTAGTGAAAATTATCTCATTGTGGGCGCCGAAGCGCTTATCCGCTGGAAACACCCCGTCGAAGGCTATATCAGCCCTAGCGAGTTTATCCCCGTAGCAGAAAACGCGGGGTTAATTGAAAACATCGGCCGGGTTGTAATGCGAGAGGTATTTCGTAGCGTCAAGTTATGGAAAGTGCAGAATATTCTTCCTGGTAAGATTGCAATCAACCTATCACCTGAGCAGTTTCTCAATACCCAACTCGTTGGCTACGTAGAAAAGCTGCTGACCAGCACCCAGCTCGATCCAAGCTGTATCGCATTTGAGCTCACCGAAAGCTCTATTATGCGCAACAGCCTAGACACGTTAAAAATGTTGAATGCTCTAAAAAGCTTGGGTTTTTCCTTATCCATCGATGATTTTGGCACCGGATATTCCTCACTGTCCTACCTAGCGCGCTTTCCTATCGACGAGTTAAAAATCGATCGGGCCTTTATTACCGATATCGAATCACTCCCTAAACAACTCACTGTGGTGGAAAGCATTGTAAATCTAGGAAAGTCTTTAGAGCTCACTGTGGTTGCAGAAGGCATAGAAACCGAACAACAAGCGCAGCTATTAAAAAAATTGAAATGTGACTCGCTACAAGGGTTTTATTTCCATACACCAAAGCCTAAACACGAAGTCGAAAAACTGTTTCTTGCTGATATGAACAGACGTAAAACCTACCAGCGTGTTAAAACGAAAAAGCGGAATGAAAGTTAGCTAAAACCATTGGCTCATCGCGTCTCTATAACTTCTTAACCAACATAAAAGCTCTTGGGTAAGTGATCTTAATGCTTCTATACCCATATATTTTTTCAGCCACTAAGTCGTAAAACTTACTCATACACTGTTTGTCTACCTGTTTTGTAAAATATTTGGGATCGGCATAGGCCTTTATTGGGCCAGAGTTAAATACTTTTAGTCCATCTTCTGCACTCAATTCATATTCAAAGTCTTTTGCCATAAAGCGCTGAAGAGCTAAGCCATGAGAATGAAAGAAGCTGCTGTATTCTTGTTCGTTATCTAGATAAAAACATGGAAACTGATGATAAGAAAACATTTCTCTTATATCTTCATTGTGGCTTTTTATTTCCTCTACAATATCAATAAACTCCGGACACCAACGATGGGTATATGATGTTTGAATATAAAACTCTCCTTCATCGGCAAGAGCACACTTGATGTTACGAAGCGCTAATTCAAAGTTGGAAAACCACAAAAACGATGAGTTTGAGATAATAGCGTCATATTTTTCTTGGCTCTCATAGCTTTCTATTGCAACATTTTCGAATCTAACACCTTCTACCTGACAGTTCTTTTTCGCCTGCTCGATCATCACCTCAGACTGATCAATTGCATGCAGAATCTTCGGCTTTAATGAAGAATGCAGTAGCTTGGTCACGAGTCCAGAACCACAGCCAATATCGAGTACCTTATTAACATTGGTTGTATTAACAAACTCAATCAACGTCCTTGCGGCATCAAACTGTATAAAACCATTCTTAGCATAGTTGACATCGTAACTCTTACGTAAATCACTTAACATATACTTGCCATATCATTGTTATTAAAGACAAATATTATATACGCATCGACCAAAAGAGTACTGGATTCAAAACACTAATTAGAGCTAATTAACTTTCTCTTCATCCGCCTCATGTTGCTGAAGCTGAGCGGCTTCTTTTTTAATCCTATCTAGCTCTATATAGGCGTATTTATGCTCGATGTAATCGTAAACATTGGAGGATAAGACAATTTTATACAGGGTATATGCGCTTTTTAGATCGCCCATCAATTGGTAACGCTTGGCAATATAGAAATACGTTTCAGTTAAGCGCTCAGCCAGTACCACATTGTCCGCTGAAGTAGTGACAATAGCTTTTAGCGCTTGCTCATTGGTGACTTTATTGAGCATGACACCCACCAAAAACCACCCCCAGCCCGGACGTTTAGATGCATAGCTTTCCGTTAATGTCTTTTTGGCAAGGGCGGGATCAACTTCGTACTGGATGATGTAGCGCCAAAGGCTGATGAAAGGATCAGCTTCGCCGTCTTTGGTAAGTGTTTGTAGATCTTCTAAGGCCAGTTCATAGCGACCGCCATAATACAAAGCGATAGCTCGATTTCGGATGGCAAACAGGTTTTTAGGATCGAGCTCAATAGCAGAATCAAACGCTTCATAGGCATCATCAAACTGCTGCTCTTCAGTAAAATTCACACCAAGCAGGTTATAAACATCGGACTGAGCAGGGTCAAGCGCCAACGATTGATCGAAATCCAGACGAGCTAACAAACGCAAACCGACACTGTCGTAAAAGCTGCCTCTTTCATACAGCATTTTAGCTCGAACTTTATCGTCGAGGTTTCGGCGCTGAATAAGCTGAGTCAATTGTGCAATTTGAACTTCTTTCTTCGCACTGACTTGCAAAGGAATTGCCATGGGAGGATAAAGCCATTGGTTTTGCGATGCACAGCCACTCACTAGTGCTAACAAAAACACACTCAATATAGCGGTTCGAATCCTTTTCACAAATAATACTCCTGTATGCCAGCAAAACTGCTGCTAGGCTTCGCAGCCTTAGGGTCTTTCCCTTATGATCCGCATTAAAAAAGGGAGCGGCAGTGCTCCCTTTTTTATAACACGCTTTTATCTAGCAAGGGGAATCCCCTGCTAAGCCGTGTGAAGTCAATACAGATTATTACTCTGCATTTCCTTCCGCGCTGTCATCGGCTACCACTTCTGTCTCTGGCTTTTCTACCGCTTCTTTCATGCTTAAACGAATACGGTTTTGACGGTCAATTTCCAGTACTTTAACTTGTACTTCTTGGCCTTCTTTCAAGTAGTCAGAGACTTTCTCAATACGCTTATCCGCGATTTGAGAAATGTGTACCAAACCTTCTTTACCGCCAAGAACAGCAACGAATGCACCGAAATCAACAATACGGGTCACTTTACCAGTATAGATGGTTCCAACTTCAACTTCTGCTGTGATCTCTTCGATACGTTTGATAGCCGCTTTTGCTGCAGTACCTTCAGTCGCTGCAATCTTAACTGTACCATCATCTTCGATTTCGATAGTCGTGCCTGTTTCTTCCGTCAACGCACGAATTACCGCACCGCCTTTACCAATCACATCTTTGATCTTGTCAGCGCTGATCTTCATAGTGTGAATACGCGGCGCAAACTCAGAGATATCTTCACGAGCACCAGAGATGGCTTGATCCATAACAGACAAGATGTGCTTACGAGCACCCTGAGCTTGGTTCAATGCAATTTGCATGATCTCTTTAGTGATGCCTTCGATCTTGATATCCATTTGCAGCGCTGTGATACCAGTGTGAGTACCCGCTACTTTAAAGTCCATGTCACCTAGGTGGTCTTCATCACCCAAGATGTCAGAAAGAACAACAAAGTCATCGCCTTCTTTCACTAGACCCATTGCGATACCAGCTACAGAAGACTTAATTGGTACACCTGCATCCATAAGCGCAAGAGAAGTACCACATACAGAAGCCATTGAAGAAGAACCGTTAGATTCTGTGATTTCTGATACAACACGTACTGTGTATGGGAACTCATCTACTGATGGCATTACTGCAGCAATACCACGCTTAGCCAGTTTACCGTGGCCGATTTCACGACGCTTAGGAGAACCAACAAAGCCAGTTTCACCTACACAGTATGGAGGGAAGTTGTAGTGTAATAGGAAGTGATCTTTACGCTCACCTGTTAGCTCATCGATGATTTGTGCATCACGTTGAGTACCTAGAGTCGCAGTCACAAGAGCCTGTGTTTCACCACGAGTAAATAGAGACGAACCATGTGTACGAGGTAGAACGCCAGTACGTACGTCTAGCGCGCGAACCATGTCTTTCTCACGACCATCAATACGTGGGTTACCAGCGATGATGCTGCGACGTACAACTGTCTTCTCTAGATCATGGAAGATAGTGTGAATTTCTTTTGTGTTCGCTTCAGGATCTTCAGCGAGAAGTGCTTCGTTTACTTCATCAGCAATCTCATGGATGCGGTCGTAACGAGCCATTTTCTCAGTGATTTTGTAAGCTTCAACAAGCTTAGTTTCTGCTAGATCAGCAATCTTAGCGTTAAGCGCAGAGTTCTCTTCAGGAGCAGTCCAATCCCACGCAGGAGTAGCAACGTCAGCAGCAAACTCGTTAATTGCTTTAATCACAGCTTGTTGCTGGTCGTGACCAAATACAACAGCAGAAAGCATTTCTTCTTCAGTTAGGTTGTCAGCTTCTGACTCAACCATCAATACCGCTGACTCAGTACCTGCTACAACTAGGTCTAGACGAGAGGTCTCTAGCTCAGTTTGGCTAGGGTTAAGTACTAGTTGACCATCGATGTGACCAACGCGAGCTGCACCGATAGGGCCATTGAATGGAATACCTGAAATTGCAAGCGCTGCAGAAGTACCAATCATTGTTGGGATATCTGGCTGAACGTCTGGGTTTACAGATACCACTGTCGCGATAACTTGTACTTCATTTTTAAACGCGTCCGGGAAAAGTGGACGAATTGGACGGTCGATAAGACGTGCAATCAAAGTTTCGCCTTCAGAAGGACGACCTTCACGCTTAAAGAAACCACCTGGGATTTTACCCGCTGCGTATGTACGCTCTTGGTAGTTTACTGTTAGTGGGAAGAAGTCTTGACCTTCTACCGCTTCTTTTTTACCAACAACAGATACGAATACTGCTGTGTCGTCCATTGTAACCATTACCGCAGCGGTGGCTTGACGTGCGATGACACCAGTTTCTAGAGTAACCGTGTGGTTACCGTACTGGAATGTTTTAACTACTGGTTTTTCAAACATTATATTTCCTTGCTCTAAGCATTGCTTAGAATAATTGACTTACCACTCAGAGCATTACAAATCGCGACTAGTAAAAGCACACTATTGTATAAATTTCACTTTTAATAGCCGCGACCTTCCGGTCGACTTCGGTGACTGCAATGCCTTAAGTATTTAAATGAGCGATTCCCTCGTTTTTACGATGACGTTCGCCGGACGTAGTATAAACTAGATACCTTTTGATTGGTAAACTCTAGATAACAAAAAAGGGGCATAATGCCCCTTTTTCGAACAAACTGATCTTAGCGACGTAGGCCTAGACGTTTGATTAGATCTTGGTAACGAGAAAGGTTTTTGCCTTTCAAGTAGTCAAGAAGCTTACGACGGCGAGATACCATACGTAGCAAACCACGACGGCTGTGGTGATCGCCTTTGTGCTCTTTAAAGTGACCTTGAAGGTGGTTGATAGAAGCTGTAAGTAGTGCAACTTGAACTTCTGGTGAACCTGTATCGCCTTCAGATTGAGCGTAGTCAGCTACGATAGCCGCTTTAGTTTCTGCATTCAGAGACATTGTTCTCTCCTAATAAGAGTAAAGTAGAATGTAGCAGCCAATCTCTGATTCAGCCGCTACGCGAAGCGCGGATTATAAGAAAACGCTGTCGTTTTATCAACCGCTAATTTCATCCCGCTTAAAAGACAATTTAAGTACGGACCACGTCTTTGAGCGCCCAAAATGAAATCAAAGCGGCAACCAAAATAAATACCCCTTCCCAATAAAAGTTGCCCAGATTGATGTACACGGTAATCAGCATCCCTATTCCGCCAGACACATACGTTGCCACACCAATTAACCCCGACGCACTACTTTTTCCTTCATCAATGGTATTGAAGGTATGAAAAAGCAGAATCGGAATTAAGGCAACGGAATACAAGGTGGCGAGAAAGCCAGGCAGCAGCCATAACCAGCTGATGGTATTATTAAAAAGGCTCAAAGCAAACGCACTCAGAGCCGCCAATATAAAGCACACCTTAACCGAGTTTAGTATAAACCGCTCGCCTAGCTTTTTGATCATGTAGTTGGAAAACGGCGGATAAATGATACCAGGTAACAATGTGGGTAGAAGATAATACGCCACTTCCGTCGGTTGAATGTGATAAACCGGAGTGAGCCAAAATGGCACAGCAATGTAGTAGCTCTGGATGATCGCAGCCATGCACATCACAACCACTAAGGTCTTTCGGAACACGCTGTTTTTGAAGTGCGCGCCCATCTGCAAAAGCGAACGTTTAAAAGTTAACGCTTGAGCACTTTGCGACTGCTCCGGCAGTTTGCGTACCAGAAAAAACATCACCACCAACCAGATGGGGATAATAACAAACACCGCTCGCCAACCAAGCCAAGTGCTGACCCAACCTGATAGCAATGGTGTCAAAAACGCTGCTGAATAACCACCAAACGAAGTCAAAGATAAGGCATGCTTTATTTGTTCAGCATCTTTGAGAAACGTAACAGGAAAGGCTCGACTGCATACAGACATACCACTGACAAAAGCACTACCAATAACAAAAACCACCCCAAAAAAAGCGATATTTCCAGCAATAGACGCCAATACAAGAGACACAACTCCCACGACGCACACCAGCTCAATAAATCGCTTCATCTGCATTTTGTCGATTAAAGGCCCCCAAATTAAAGGGAAGAGACCGGCAAAAATGAATGATAAAGAGATAATAAAGCGCACGGTGTCTTCAGAGGTATTCAATAAACTGGGCATGGATGGAAAAATGGGCAAGCCGACTTTCATCAGTCCCCAAAAGGTCGCCATAAACAGCATGGGAAAATAAACCAAAAAGCGAGTGTGTAAACTCATTACGCCTCCAAGAGCAATTCTGACGAGACGTATAATGTACCGAATTCATTGCAAAGCAAAGTTATCAATAACCAAAAGTTTCGAATAAAAGCCAATACTACCTTACTTGCCTAGATGCCAGTTTCACTTCAGACTTACACCAAACAACAGTCCCGACAATCAAGCTTACGTGGTACACTTTCGCCACATTTATTGCAAACAAGATAGAGAGTCATTATGAAAGTTGGCATCATTGGTGCGATGGAACAAGAAGTCACCATTCTCAAGCAAAATATCGAAAACTGTAAAGAAGAGAACAAAGTAGGCTGCACATTCTATTCCGGCACACTGAATGGCCTAGAAGTGGTATTGCTCCAGTCTGGTATTGGTAAGGTTGCCGCAGCCATTGGTACCACTATTTTGCTTGACGAGCACCAGCCTGATTGCATCATCAACACAGGTTCAGCTGGCGGTTTTGACTCCACTCTCAACCTTGGCGATGTCGTCATTTCGACAGAAGTGCGTCACCACGATGCCGACGTCACCGCATTTGGCTATGAAATGGGCCAAATGGCAGGACAACCCGCCGCCTTCGTTGCCGATGAAAAACTCATGAATATCGCAGAACAAGCCCTTACCGCAATGGAAGATAAGCACGCCGTACGCGGTTTGATCTGTACTGGTGACGCTTTTGTTTGCTCAGCAGAGCGCCAACAATACATCCGCCAGCATTTCCCATCTGTCATTGCTGTTGAGATGGAAGCCTCAGCGATAGCTCAAACTTGTCATCAGTTCAAGGTCCCATTTGTTGTCGTGCGCGCGATCTCAGATGTCGCAGACAAAGAATCACCAATGAGCTTTGAAGAATTTTTGCCACTAGCCGCACAGAGCTCATCAGAAATGGTGATTAAAATGGTAGAACTACTAAAAAATTAGGAAGAACTAAGCTCTCTAGAGCAAAGAAATCATGGAAGATTTTTTCAAACACATCTATTCCAATGGCACCCTCCTTATCATGTGGGGAGCGGTGCTGTTTAACTTTATCCTACCAATTCCTAAAAACGCTCATCCTATTGCGCTTTGGCACAAGTTTGCCGAGCTGCTGGCAGAAAAGGTCAACAACAATACCAACCATTCACAAAGCTTAATTTCTGGCACGTTAGCCTGGGCTTTGATGTGTTTGCCCGCTTTGGCGGTATTGATTGCTCTGCAGCCGTTGGTTTGGGAATCGCACCTTTTTGAGCTCGCCCTGCTTATTCTCGCGCTCGATTGGAGAAACAACGACAAACTGGCTCATCAACTTATCTCTGCGCTAGCAAAAAACGATAAGGAAACGGCGAAAGCCACGCTGCAGCCCTTTGTCAATCGCGACACCGCGACTTTATCGCAGCTCGGGCTTGGCAAAGCCAGCACTGAAACGCTTATCATGGGCTACGGACGAAACGTCATTGGCGTCTTATTCTGGTATGCATTCTTAGGCGGGATTGGCGCTTTCTTTTATCGGCTGGTTGCCGAACTCGCTAGGGCTTGGTCTCCTTCTAGGCAAGAATTTGTCCCTTTTGGATCACCAGCGATTGCTGTATTAGCGACGTTGGACTTTATCCCTCTAAGAATATTTGCTGCCTTGATCTCAATAGGGAGTCGTTTTATCAAAACTTGGCAACTGATTCGGATGCAATCGGCCTCTTGGCCCCTTCCTGGTCCTGGTTGGTTATTAATTGCAGTGGGTGGAAAACTGGAGTTGTCACTGGGTGGTCCTGCGATGTACAACAAAAGAAAAAGTGTCCGCGCCAAAGTTGGCGGTCGCATCGCTCCTGCGGCGATACATTTATCACAGGTGCAAAAATTATTAGCATGGAGGTCACTGGCTTGGGTAGTATTGCAAAGCATTACGCTAGGCATTATTTACCAAGGCATTTAAATGAAACGCTACTTACTTTTGCTGCTGAGCCTTCTTGTCAGCCACACTTACGCTCATGAAATAGCAAAACGTGTTATCACCTTATCTCCTCATGCAACTGAGCTTGCTTTTTCTGCTGGACTTGGAAAAAACATTGTCGGCGTCAGCGATTACAGTGACTACCCCCCTCAAGCCAAACACATAGAGCGGGTGGCGAACTATCAAAGCCTCAATATCGAACGTATTGTAGCGCTCAAGCCAGACTTGGTTATCGCTTGGCCTGCAGGCAACCCAAGCAAACAACTGAACAAACTCAAACAACTTGGCGTTCATGTCGTTGATCTCAATATTCACTCGTTAGACGACATCGCCAAAGCCATTGACCAACTCAGCCAATTCAGTAGCGACCCTAAAATAGGCGAGCAAGCCGCAATTAACTTTCGCCAGCAACTAAAAGTGCTTGCCAAACAATATCAAACCCAACAACCCGTGAAATATTTCTATCAACTGTCAAGTAAGCCCATCATCACTATTGCCAAAGGTAGCTGGCCTAGCGAGGTGTTTTCCTTCTGTGGCGGTAAAAACGTTTTTGCCAATAGCCCAGCACCTTATCCGCAAGTTGGGATTGAGCAAGTTCTGTTGGCAAAACCACAAGTGATTTTCACCACACAAGATCCCTCTCTGACCCAACAAATGTGGCAACAATGGCAAAGTGTTTTCCCTGCCGCCAAAAAAGACAACATTTGGCGCATCAATCCCGATTGGTTAAATCGCCCAACAATGAGAACGTTAAAAGCCATTAAGCAGGTGTGCCAAGATTTGGATTTGGTAAGAAAAAGATCGTAGATTTAATCGCTAAAGTCTGCGTACAATTGCTTGATATTCAGGTCAATACACCGATTAAAAACCTTGATAGATAAGAGTACATCACTGTGGAATCCCCGTTAATTTACACCGTTGATTTGTTTGGTACTGCGATATTCGCTGTTTCTGGCGTATTGCTCGCAGGAAGGTTAAAAATGGACCCTTTTGGTGTCATTGTATTAGGCAGTGTAACGGCGATAGGTGGCGGCACTATTCGCGATCTATCGTTAGGCGCTACCCCAGTATTCTGGGTGAAAGACACCACCTATATTTGGGTGATTTTGGTCACCTGTTTGTTCACCATGTTGCTGGTACGCCGGCCCAAGCGCATTGCGTGGTGGGTACTGCCCGTTTGTGATGCAATAGGCTTAGCCGCTTTCGTTGCTATCGGGGTAGAAAAATCGCTTATCTATCAGCACTCAGGGCTGATTGCGATCATTATGGGGGTCATTACTGGCTGCGGTGGTGGCATCATTCGGGACGTACTCGCGCGAGAAGTGCCGATGGTATTGCGAAGTGAAGTCTACGCCACGGCTTGTATCATTGGTGGTGTATTCCAAACTGGCGCATTGTCGTTAGGCTTTAGTAACTCGAGCGCGTTTTTCTCCTGTGTTCTTTCGGTGCTGCTGATTCGACTCGCTGCAATTCGTTGGCACTTATCTCTGCCAACCTTTGCTATCCATAAGTAGCATCTACAGCCCAACTCGGGGTAAGAGATCATACTCTATCTGAGTTGGGCTTTGAGCGTTTCCCTAACGTAACGTCACTTACTGACTAGCGACTTTTCTGAGCAACAATTTCAGACTAGAGAAATCATTCTCCATTTCTGATGAAAGAAGTGGCATTGAAGCATGTTTTGCCAACGGAGCAGGCAACTCAATATCCGATTGAAGAATCTCGTCAACGACTTCTTTAAACTTGGCTGGGTGCGCTGTACATAAGAACAATCCAGTCTCCCCATCCTCTAGCTGGTCATCGAGCACTCGATAAGCAATCGCTCCATGTGGCTCACATAGATAGCCAAGATCGTCTAGCTCTTTGACAGTTTGCGCACTTTGCTCATCCGTCACTGCACCTTTTGCTAGCATCTCAAGCGCCCAGCCTTTTGTCTTTACCAGCTCTTCAATACGAGGCCAATTATTTGGCTGACTAACATCCATCGCATTCGATGTCGTGGCAATCGTTGGCTTCGGGCTCCACTCACCCGTATCAAGATATCTTGGCACCGTATCATTCACATTGGTAGCAGCGATAAATCGTTTTATGGGTAGTCCCATGGCTTTGGCAAGCAGACCAGCAGTTAAATTGCCAAAATTGCCACTTGGCACTGACACCACAACCTGATCTCTTTTTGATTCAGGTAGTTGGGAAAATGCTTCGAAGTAATAACAGATTTGCGCCATTAAGCGGCTAATATTGATTGAATTGGCCGAATTGAGGCCAATTTCCTGACGTAGCGCTTCATCATCAAAGGCCTGTTTTACAAGCGCTTGGCAAGCATCAAAGTCACCATTGACCGCCACCGTATGAATGTTTTTACCTAGGGTACAGAACAGTTTTTCTTGTAGTGGGCTAATTTTGCCTTTCGGGTATAAGATCACCACATCAATATTGTCCATATCATAAAAAGCGTGGGCTACCGCTGCGCCTGTATCACCTGATGTTGCAGTTAAAATCGTAATTCTTCCACCGTCCGATACTGCCGCCAGTGATTGAGCCATAAAGCGTCCACCAAAATCTTTAAACGCTAGGGTTGGACCATGGAATAGCTCTAATGCATGAACATCCTCTTTCACTTGCTTAATGGGGGCGGGAAATTGGAATGCCGCTTCGACCATAGAATTAACTTGCTCTGGACTAAGCTCATCGCCAACGAGAGCGGATAAAATTTTCGAGCTGCGAGCGACAAAGCTTTCGGAGAGAAGCTGCTCAATATTATCAAACTCTGGCAATGTTTCAGGAAAGAACAAACCTTGCTTGCGGCCTAGCCCCTGACGTACAGCTTGAGCGAAGGAGACGCGCTCTTGATTGTCTTTAATATTGTATAGCTTCATAGTTTGCTTCCTGTGATTGTTGAGCCTTGTTTGTCCAATCTGCAAACGTGAACAAAGCCATCTTTATTTTGTACGTAATGAGTTTCAAGCCAAGTCGCTACACGCTGTGCGACTTCTTTTTCTTGGCAAATACTAAATAGTGTTGGGCCACTGCCTGAAATTCCGGTCGCTAAAGCCCCTGCAGATTCCGCAAAAGCACGTGCTTGCGCAAAACCTGGCAATAACTTTTCACGGTATGGTTCGGCGATGACATCTTTTATCATTTTCGCTGCCAGTTCTGGTTGCCCACTGTGGCAAGCGTGGATAAAGCCCGCTAAATGGCGGCCATGATTAATCACATCTTGGCGACGATATTGGCATGGTAATATCTCTCGGGCTTCAGAGGTGGATACCGTGATACCTGGGTAGGCCATCACCCAATACCAGTTTTCAAAACTGGGGACTTCCTGACTGATCATGCCCAATTCTTCAACCATCAGTTGAACACCGCCTAAATAGCATGGCGCGACATTATCGTAGTGGACACTACCTGAAATTTTGCCTTCCATTTCTCCCATGACCACCAGCAGTTCATCTTGACTCAGTGGTTCACCATGGAACTGATTAAGCGCATCCAGCGCCGCAACAATAGAGCAAGCGCTAGAGCCTAGCCCTGAGCCAATCGGCATGTTCTTTTCGAGTGTGAGATGAACGGGTTGGCATTCCAAGCCTTTCTTATCCAATTCCCGAGAGAAAGCAGCCCAGCAATCAAAAACAATATTATCCTTGGCATCTTCAGGCAGCTTATCGACAAAAGAGCCCGAGGTAGATAAAGAGAAGGGCTCAGAGCCAGCCGTCACCGCTACTCTGTCGCCTAGCAAGGAGCCATCTATAGGAGAGACGGCCGCCCCCAAAACGTCAAAGCCAACGCTGACGTTACCAATTGAGGCCGGCGCATAGACAACCACGTCATGGCTAACTTGCGCTGTTAAACTTCCAGGCATTGTTATACTCCTAGTTTCCATCCAAGTGTACGCATGACATCGGCAAACACACCAGCCGCCGTCACTTCTGTGCCTGCGCCATAACCACGCAGCACTAAAGGTATAGGCTGATAGTAACGGCTATAGAAAGCAAGTGCATTCTCGCCATCTTTTATCTTGAACATGGGATCATCTTGATCCACAGCGGCTAAGCTCACCTTACACTTGCCGTTTAGGATTTCACCAATATACCTAAGCACCTTGCCGTCTTTGGCTGCTTTTTCCAACAGCTCAGTAAAGTATTTATCCGCTTGCGGCAAACGCTGCAAAAACTCTTCAATGGTTCCGCTTGAATCGAAACCTGGTGGCAGTGCTGGCTCGACTTCAACCTCATCAAGCTCTATCGACAACCCCGTTTCTCTTGCTAGGATCAGTAGTTTTCTCGCCACATCCATTCCGGAGAGGTCGTCCCTAGGATCAGGCTCGGTAAAGCCATTTTCTTTTGCGATATTGGTTGCTTGGCTTAAGGTCATGCCTTCATCAAGCTTACCGAAAATATAGGAAAGTGAGCCTGACAAAATGCCATTAAATTTCTCGAGCTCATCACCGGCAGAAATCAGGTTCTGCAAATTTTCAATCACAGGAAGCCCGGCACCGACTGTGGTTTCATACAAGAACTTACGGCGGGATAAACTCGCGGCATTACGCAGTTGGTGATAATACGCCATGCTGGCCGTGTTGGCTTTTTTGTTTGGCGTCACAACATGGAAACCCGCGGACAAAAATTCATCGTATTGATTGGAGATGGCTTCACTAGACGTGCAATCCACAAGGACAGGATTGATAATGTGATTACGTTGCACCAGTGCGATCAACCTGGCCAAACTGAACCCTTCTGTCGCACCAGTCATTCGATCGCGCCAGTGCTCTAGAGGCAAGCCATTGCTATCGAGTAACAAGCCTTTCGAATTGGCCAAACCGCACACTCGGATCACAATCCCTCTTTCTGCCAGCTTATTTTGCTGGCGCTGAATTTGGTCTACAAGCTCTCCGCCCACACCGCCAACACCAACAACAAAAATGTCTAAGTGGTGGTTTGCATTAAATAAATTCTCATGACACGCTTTCACTGCTTCAGAAATCTTATCTTCAGGGACGACCGCCGAGATAGCTCGCTCTGACGAACCTTGGGCAATAGCAACAATGTTCACATTCACTTCAGCCAGTGATGAGAAGAACCTTGATGCCACGCCTTTCGACGTCCTCATGCCATCACCGACTAAAGTGATGATGGACAAGTTCTGCATAAACTCGACGGGTTCTAACAAGGCATTTTTTAATTCAAGGTCAAAAGCTTCTGCTAAGACTTGCTCGGCTCGAGATTTATCTGCAGATTCTATGCAAAAGCTAATACTGTATTCAGAAGAGGATTGTGTAATAAGCACAATGGAAATGCCCGCTGACGACATAGCACCGAAGACTCGGCTAGCCATGCCAACCATACCTTTCATACCGGGGCCGGACACATTCACCATAGTAAGGTTGCCTAGGGTGGTAATGCCTTTAATCGGCAACTTATCTTCGCCAGTATCTTGGCCAATTAATGTGCCCTCTCCTTGCGGATTAAAGCTGTTTTTGATTAAGCAAGGAATGTGGAACTGTGCAATGGGAGAGATGGTTTTTGGGTGCAGCACTGACGCGCCAAAATAAGACAGCTCCATCGCTTCTTGGTAACTAAGAGACTTAAGCAGCCTCGCATCATCAACCAACCTAGGGTCGCAATTGTAAACGCCATCTACATCGGTCCATATTTCGCAGCACTCCGCTCTCAAACATGAAGCCAATACAGCCGCAGAATAATCCGAACCATTGCGCCCCAACGTGACTAACTCACCTTGACGGCTGCCAGCGGTAAACCCGGGCATAATATGCACACATCCAGAAGTGAGCGGCTTTTGTTTAAAGTTTTCCGTTGACGCATCCACATCGACCATGGCTTCTAACGGCTCACCATCGGCAATCAAGTATTTAACCGGGTCAATCAGGCTTGCTTGTTGACCTTTCGCCTCAAGTACCGACTTCATCAACTGAATAGAGACGCGCTCACCTTTACTGATAATACGAGCGTTAACGTTGTCAGGGCACATCCCGAGTAGATTGATGCCATGGACAAATTGACGCAACTGAGACAGCGACATTTTGACCTGATTGAAATAACCCGTGCCGTCTAGCTCAGGTAATCGCTGCTTAATGTCATGAAAAAGGGATTGAAATGAAGACTCAAGCTCGGCAATTTGTAATTCCGCTTCTCCATTTCGAAGTGCTCCATCTATGACAGATACGAGTTTATTCGTGGTTTTTCCCGGTGCAGAGAGAACAACGGCGACCTCTCCTTGTTGGGCATTGTTAACAATTATGTCTGCAGCTCTTAAAAATCGATCAGCGTCCGCTAATGACGAGCCACCAAACTTCAATACTCGCATCTCATCCTCCACAAGTCTTAAAAAATGGCATAAAAAAAGGCCTGTATCTTTTGGGATACAGGCCTTTTTTAAAATTTCTTTCGCTCAGCAGCCTGCCCCAACATTGATGGTGTCGGTAATAATAATGGTTGTGGTCATTACTAGTTGCTTGGCAGAGTGCATAAAATAGTTATTCGATTACTTCTTTGTGTGCGTACCCATTACGTTTACCTTAAATTCGCCTTGGCAGTCAATCAAAAAATTCAATTATTTCCGATTATCTTGTCTTTCAGACATCGAGAAAGTGCACAATTTCCTGTGCAACAAACGTAACTGTTTGAGATAAGTAAGGCAGCCCTCCTTTATATGCAACAAGTTAAAATAAACTGGATGGACTAATAACCAAATACTATATAGATGTGACCACAGTTGGTGAAAAACTGTGCTTTACTTATACCCAAGTGACGCAAAAAAGCAGTGCTGACGTCACTGAGCTGACAACCGATTTGGAACGAAGTTGCAGCTATAAAAATGGATAATAACTAATATAAAAACTAAGGAGCGGTGGATGAAAACAGTCATGTATTGGTTGCCGCTTGCATTTTGTTTTCCGTTACAAGCAGAGGACTTACCTAACTTTCCTTCCGAAAAAAAAACCTCTCCGCATAAGTTGTTCGTATCTAGCGAAAACAATACGCAAAGCACAGAGTCTTACAAAATTGATAGTGGCTATTCCTATAATATTTTCAACAAGGTAGATCTTTATATCGGTGCTCGTATCGACCGAACCGAAGACAACAATGATCCGAAAATGATCGATGGATTATTAAGTGGTTTGAGTTATCAACTAACAGAAAATATTTCCGTAAAAAGCACATTACGCTCATACACGGAAACTGTTTATCAAGATAATGCGACCTCGATGGCAGCAGAAGTATCCAGCCGAATGAAGATCACCGACAACTTAGATGTCCACGCCACACTCGATTATCAAGAGTGGCGTCAAGGTATTGAAGTAGGTATAGGATTTCGTTTTTAGTCAGTTAAGTTTGTTCACCTTGACCGGTGAACAAACTTATATTCCTCTCATCTAATCTCTAACTTATCTTTAGACATCACGACACCATTCCAATCTGCATACAGATAATCACCAGGCTGAATCATTTGATTGTTGACGGTTAAAGACACATTGATTTCACCTACATTTTTTTTCTCTGTTTTTAATGGACAAGTGCCTAGCGCTTTGACTGCAATGTCCATTTCAGAGATGGTTGCTGCATCACGTATGGCTCCATAGATTATCACCCCTTCCCAGCCATTTTTCACTGCCAGCTCAGCAACTTGATCGCCAAGCAACGCCTTCTGACAAGAGCCATTTCCATCAACAAACAAGACTTTGCCATTCCCGCTTTCTTGCAAAACTTCACGAACTTTTGAATTATCGTGGTAGCAACGAACGGTAACGATTTCTCCACAAAATGCGCTTTTTTTCCCATAGTGGGCAAAATCTAGATCTAATAATGTCACTTTATCTTCGTACTGATCGCAAATATCTGGTGTTAAATCTTTCATTTTTCCTCCAAGAATTGCTCTACATACTGTCATTGATTCAATTTACATAAGTTGGCTCGTGACCAATGCTAGGGGCTCGCCGCTCGCAGAACCCTAGTCGCTGATAGACAAGTTAGACCTAAGTGGTATAGACGATGATGCCATTCTATATAATCATGGCTAGATCAACTCCGATACAGCTTCCAAACTAGCATATTTCGCTATACAGCCCCCTCCCACTACAGCAAACTTACATTGCATTCTAAAGGGTTTGAGTTTTTCGCCTTGAAAAGAGATGTTCAAAAAAGGTTGCACATTTTGTAACATTATTTTATTCGTATTCAATAGGTTTCAGCTATTGATATAAATCAACAAAATGTTGAGAATTAACATTATAACGTTGTTAGCAAGCTGTTAAGAATATAAAATTCCCTCTACCGACTAGCAGGCTTAATGAATGGAGCACGGAAATATCAGCGCCATTCGAATGTAAATCCAAGGAGGGCGGGCATCCAAAGTTAGTGTTTTTTATCAAACTTTGGTTTATTATCAACATCACATTACCCGTATGTTATCTTTTTTGCCTAATATTTATTCTGTTAGCACAATTTTTTCACAAGTTTAGGTATAGCCAATGCAAAGCCCGCAGATCCTCATCGTTGAAGATGAGCAAGTAACTCGTAACACTCTGAAGAGTATTTTTGAAGCAGAGGGATATGCTGTTTTTGAGGCCAGTGACGGTGAAGAGATGCACCATGTGTTATCCAACAACCAGATTAATCTGGTCATTATGGATATTAACCTACCAGGCAAAAATGGTCTTCTTCTTGCGCGCGAATTACGTGAGCAAGCAAATGTTGCACTGATGTTCTTAACCGGTCGTGATAATGAAGTCGATAAGATCCTTGGTCTTGAAATTGGTGCAGATGACTACATCACTAAGCCATTCAACCCAAGAGAGCTGACCATCCGTGCGCGAAACTTACTTGGTCGTTCAATGAACACCAGTATCGCTCAAGAAGAAAAACGCAGTGTCGACAAATACCAATTTAATGGTTGGGTGCTAGATATCAATAGCCGCTCTTTGGTCAGCCCAAATGGTGATGGTTATAAACTTCCTCGTTCCGAATTTAGAGCACTTCTTCATTTCTGTGAAAACCCAGGACGCATTCAAACTCGTGCCGATCTATTAAAGAAAATGACGGGCCGTGAGCTGAAACCGCACGATCGTACTGTTGATGTAACGATTCGTCGTATTCGTAAGCATTTCGAGTCAGTAACAGGAACACCAGAGATCATCGCGACCATTCACGGTGAAGGCTATCGTTTTTGTGGTGATTTAGAAGAATAACCTTCTCTTGCTCAAAACAGAAAAAGGTCGGGGTTTATCCTCGACCTTTTTGTTTGTACTTTTTTGTTTGCACCTTCTTGTTTAAAGAGAAGCCGCAAATCTATATCGCTCACTCAACCGAGTTAACCTGCACATCATGCTCAACAAGCCATTCCGAGCGCTTGCCATTTTTAACCTGCAACGCTACATCAACAGATTTCGCTAAGTTAACAGGGGCTTTTTGCCAGTGAAAGCCGACTTCCCACTGGTTTTCGTAGTTGGTTTGCACTTCCAGCTCATCGCCATTAAACACCCATACATCTTTGCCTTGTTTAATCGATACTTCGACCACGGCAAGATTTGGCGGCAAAGGTTTCTTCGATTCTAGATACAAGTTTCCATGTAGCGTTTGATCCTGGCCTTCTACGGACGCTGGAACATTGGTGATCCACAAGTTGCTCTTCATCACGATCTTGTCGCCAGATACTTGAGCGTGGTTGTCTTGATACCAAATGCCTTGTGGGGCACTGCTACACCCAGCCAGAAGCACCAATACTAGTGACGTAAAAAGAATTTTTTTCATAATATTACCTGTGTGATAGCCACTCTTTTAATACTTGAACATCATGTTGATATTCGTTTTTGATTTCTTCTACCCAATCAGCAATATTTTCTGACCAAGCTGGGGTGTCAGGTGTCTGCGCTTTTTTGGCAATCTGCTGAATGTGCTTTAGCCCGACAGAGCCCGCCGCCCCTTTAATCTTATGTGCTTCAGAAACGATGCCTTTTTGGTCTTTTGCTGTCAGGTTCGAGGACAATATTTCGACATAACCAGGCATCAACTTCTCGAACATTTCAACGCTATCTTTCATCGGATTAACTCCGACAATATCAACGTATGACTCAAGCATATCTAAATCGAGTAAATGCACATAAATCTCTTTATTGTCAGACTCGGGCACCACTTTATTATTTGGTGTTTTCATCGCAACCATTTCTTCATATTCGCTTTCAAATTTCGCAATGACTTCTTGAACTGCGTCTACGGAAAGAGGCTTGCTGATCGCATCATCCATGCCTTTATCCAAGTAATCTTTCATGTTGCTGATCGAGTTCGCCGTCAGTGCAACCAATGGTGGTAGATTCTCGTAGGTATCGCGATAGTAATTGGCAATATCAAACCCTGTCATATCTGGTAATTGAATATCGAGAAGTACCAAGTCAAACCGCTCTGGCTCAAAGGTTTCGAGAGCCTCTTTACCCGTCAAAGCCACCGTCACCGTATGTCCTAGGCTCTCTAGTAGAGAACAAGCCACTGTCACGTTAAGCTCAATATCTTCTACCATAAAAATGTTTAAGCTGCGTGTCGAAACACTTGTTTTGGGCAGCAAAGCTTGCTCGTCTGCAAGGGGAACTGGGATAGACACAGTAAACGTACTGCCGAAACCTTCTTCACTCATGACATCAATGTCGCCGCCCATCATCTTGATAAGTTGAGCCGACACAGCCAGACCGATCCCCGTCCCCACCGCATGTAAGTTATCTTTGTCGGATTTTACCTGATAATACATGGCGAAAATCTTATCTAGCTCAGAATTTGGGATGCCAATTCCACTGTCTTCGACCTGAAATACAATGGATGCGTCCTCTGCTTCCATATCGGCGCTCACCGAGACGATAACGCCCCCTTCTTTGGTAAACTTCATGGCGTTGCTGATCAAATTCCAAAGCACTTGCCTTAACCGGGTGGCATCCACCTCAATGGCTTTGGGAAAATCAGTCAGTCTTTCTAAGCTAAACCTTAATCCTTTTTGCTGCGCCATTAAGGCTGAGATCGATTCAAGCTCGTTAACGAAGTCGTCAAATCTAATCGGTACAGGAAATAATTCAAGCTTTCTCCTGTCAAATTTATCCATATCGATAATGTCGTTAAAAATATTGCCTAGAGTAATGGCACTGACATTAATGGTTTGCATATGACTGCGCTGCTCTTGTGATAAATTCGAATCCAACAGCATTCTGCTCAAACCAACGATACCATTGAGCGGCGTACGCAGTTCGTGACTGATGGTAGAAATAAAGGTGGTTTTTTCACGGCTCGCCCGCTCGAGAGATTCTTCATGGCGCTTACGCTCAGTAATATCACGACCAAAGCCGACCAAACCTAAGTGGTGGCCATCTTTGCTATAAAAGGGGACTTTGCGTAGCTCGAAGTAGTGTTTACGTCCATCAGGATACTCAAGCCATTGCTCATAGGTAAGCGATTGATTACTAGTAAACACTTCCTGATCAGTGGCAACAACTTGTTGCGCCACTTCTTTGCTATACACATCCCATGGCGTCAACCCCACCAGCTGACGTTCGGACTTACCCGTTAGCGTTTCCATTGCCTTGTTACAGCCAGAAAATACACCATTGGCTTTACGGTAATAGATAAGATCAGGCGAGGCATCGATAAACGAGCGCAGCAGTGCGGTCCTCTCGGCCAGTTCAACTTGAGTGCGTTCACGTTCATACACTTCGTTCTCAAGATCGAGGATAGCCATTTTACGTGCTTCTTCTGCTTTCGTTCTTTCTTGGATCTCTTGGTTTAGCTTTTCTATGTTTTCTTGTAACTCAAGGTTGAGCTCGTGATCTCGCACTCTCATGTCCTTGAGTTTCGACACCAATTTTGACAACCGCTGACGCGACTCTTCAAGCTGATCCACGACAACAGAAAGAAAATACACCGCCCATGGGGTAATCAAAATACCAAAAAAGACGGAACGGACGATATCGATGTTGGCCACATGTCCTGTTAGAGCCATGGTGATGCCTACTTGTACCACGACCGCTAAGGCCACCAAAGCGAGCGCTAAAAGAATTGAAAAGCGCAAAATGCCAAGTTTTACCAATAAATCAACATAATACTGTGCCAGGTTTTTGATCAGTTTCATGTAGCGTCTCACCATCCTTCGTTAGCGCTAGTTTACATGGTTTGCTTGATGGGAGTAACCGTTTGATGAGGAAGTTTACCTATAAGAAACTCAGGGCGTGTTGAGTGGACCACTACCTTAATTTAAAGCAGGTTTATCTATGAGTCGCAGTAAAGTAAGCGGAACTCGCTAGTAGAAGCAGATTAGTTAGCAAGAAATAATTTATTCATTTAATAGTAATGCCCTCAAATTTTGTCAGTCAGCGTATCGTGCATAAAAGAGGCACAATATTATTAACAAAACCGTTACAATCAAAGTTCAGATAAAATCACAACTTATTGTTATTTATAAAGAAGATTGCACTAACATGATAAGTTTCTCTATTCAGCCATTTTTTCTCAATAACTTGACCTTTTTCACAATAACCATTAGCTTGTAATTTCGGTTTAAATTTGAACTTATCGCAACATCAGATTTTTAGTCATAAGAATCGAATACTTAATCGATTTATACAATTATTATAACTATCCGTTTACTGTCTGGTAGACAGAAAATTACAGGGAGAATTGCAATGGCGCTTTACGATCCTCTTCTTGAGAAAGACAATTGTGGATTCGGTTTGATTGCCCATATGGAAGGCGAACCAAGTCATAAGCTTGTTCGTACCGCAATTTCAGCACTTGACCGTATGACCCATAGAGGCGGTATTGCCGCTGACGGGAAAACAGGTGACGGTTGCGGCCTTTTGCTGCAAAAACCAGATTCCTACATGCGTCTTGTCGCCGAAAATGAAGGGTTTAACCTAAGCAAACAATACGCAGTTGGAATGGTGTTTTTAAGTAGAGATACTTCTAAGGCCCAAAAGGCACAAGACATTATCAACGCCGAATTAGCAAAAGAAACCTTAAGCGTTGCAGGTTGGAGAGCCGTCCCAACCAATTCAGAAGTCTTAGGCCCGATTGCTCAAGATTCACTGCCTAACATTCAACAGGTGTTTGTCTCTGCCCCCGCAGGCTGGCTGGAGCGAGACATTGAAAGGCGTTTATACATCGCGCGACGAAGAATCGAAAAGCAGATTACCGACGACGATGATTTCTATATATGCAGCTTATCCACTCAGGTCATCGTCTATAAAGGCTTATGTATGCCAGCGGATTTACCGCGCTTTTATCTTGATTTAGCCGACCTCCGAATGGAATCATCCATCTGCCTTTTCCACCAACGCTTTTCCACCAACACCCAACCCCGCTGGCCACTGGCACAACCCTTCCGCTATCTCGCACACAATGGTGAGATCAATACCATCGAAGGCAATAGGCAGTGGGCTCGCGCAAGAGCCTATAAATTCGCCTCACCGCTACTGCCAGACTTACAAACCGCCGCACCTTTTGTAAACGAGACAGGCTCTGACTCCTCAAGCTTAGATAATATGCTCGACCTATTCTTAGCTGGCGGTATGGATATTTTCCGCGCGATGAGAATGTTAGTGCCACCTGCATGGCAAAACCATCCGGATATGGACCCTGACTTACGTGCGTTTTATGACTTCAACTCAAAACACATGGAACCGTGGGATGGCCCAGCAGGTATTGTGCTTTCCGACGGTCGTTATGCCGCATGTAACTTGGATAGAAACGGACTTCGTCCGGCTCGCTATGTCGTCACCAAAGACAAATTGATTACCCTAGCCTCAGAAGTGGGTATTTGGGACTATGCACCTGATGAGGTCGCTGAAAAAGGTCGGGTGGGCCCAGGTGAATTATTGGTCATCGATACCCAAGAAGGTAAACTGTGGCAATCTAGCGAAATAGATAACGATCTCAAAGAGCGCCACCCATATAAAACTTGGATGGAAAACAACGTCCATAAGCTCACGCCTTTTTCTGAATTGGCGGATGATTTGGTGGGCGAGCGCAGCTTTGATGGCGATTTGCTTAAGACCTATCAAAAGCAATTTGCCATGTCGAACGAAGAGATCGATCAGGTACTGCGTATATTAGGTGACATGGGCCAAGAAGCCGTCGGCTCCATGGGTGACGATACCCCAATGGCCGTATTGTCTTCAAAAGAGCGCTTAGTGACCGACTACTTCCGCCAGAAGTTTGCCCAAGTAACCAACCCACCAATCGACCCGTTGCGTGAAAAGCATGTCATGTCGTTGGCAAGTTCAATCGGACAAGAGATGAATGTCTTTTGTGAAACCGATGGCCACGCCAACCGAGTCACTTTCGATTCTCCAGTACTCCTTTATTCGGACATGCAACAATTACTCGAGCTGAGTGACGAACATTATCGTAATACCATCATCGACATCAATTATGACCCTGCGACAACTACGCTAAAACAGGCGATTGAAGCCCTATGTAGCGAAGCTGAGCAAGTAGTACGAGAAGGCACAGTCCTTGTCGTTCTATCCGATAGAGCACTGAGCAAGGGCAAACTGCCCATTCCAGCCGCGATGGCTGTCGGCGCGGTGCAAACGCGACTAATTGACGCTAACTTACGCTGTGATGCCAATATCATTGTTGAAACCGCAAGTGTCCGTGATCCGCACCAATTTGCCGTATTACTTGGCTTTGGTGCCACCGCGGTCTATCCATACCTTGCCTATGAAACATTAGGTAAGTTGGTCGATGACAACGCCCTCAACAAGAGCTATCGAGACGTGATGCAAAACTATCAGTACGGCATCAATAAAGGCCTGTACAAGATCATGTCAAAAATGGGTATTTCTACTGTTGCCTCTTATCGCTGCTCTCAACTATTTGAAGCAGTGGGCTTACATCAAGATATTGTCGACTTATGTTTTAAAGGTGTCGCGACTCGTATTCAAGGCGCGAACTTTGACGACTTCCAGCAAGATCTTTATAACCTTTCTCGAAAAGCCTGGGCCAAGCGTAAGCCAATTGATCATGGCGGATTGCTCAAATATGTTCACGATGGTGAATATCACGCCTATAACCCAGATGTCGTCAGCAGCTTACAAAAAGCCGTCAAGTCGGGTGAACATACTGACTACGCCAGTTTCGCCAACGAGGTAAACGCTAGACCCGCGACGACGCTTCGAGATTTGATGTCTATAGAAAAATCCTCAAAACCAACTCCGTTGAAAAAAGTCGAACCAAGCTCCGAGTTATTCAAACGATTTGACACCGCAGCCATGTCAATTGGCGCACTTAGCCCTGAGGCGCACGAAGCCTTAGCCATCGCGATGAATAAACTCGGTGGTTACTCCAACTCAGGGGAAGGCGGAGAAGATAAACGCCGCTTTGGTACCAACCGCAACTCTCGCATCAAACAAATTGCATCAGGTCGATTTGGCGTCACGCCGCATTATCTAACCAATGCTGACGTCCTACAGATCAAGGTAGCTCAAGGCGCAAAACCTGGCGAGGGTGGTCAGCTGCCTGGACACAAGGTTACCGCTGAGATTGCAAAACTTCGCTATTCTGTGCAAGGCGTAACGTTAATTTCCCCGCCACCGCATCACGACATCTATTCCATCGAAGATTTGGCCCAGCTTATTTTCGATTTAAAACAAGTGAACCCCAATGCTCTGGTCTCGGTAAAGCTTGTCTCTGAGCCAGGTGTCGGCACTATCGCAACAGGGGTTGCGAAAGCCTACGCCGATCTGATTACTATTTCAGGCTACGATGGTGGAACCGCGGCTAGCCCTCTTACTTCGGTCAAATATGCTGGTAGTCCGTGGGAACTAGGTCTTGCAGAAACTCAACAAGCACTGGTTGCCAATGGCCTGCGTCACAAGATCCGACTGCAAGTCGATGGCGGTTTAAAAACCGGACTCGACGTGGTAAAAGCCGCCATTTTAGGCGCAGAAAGCTTTGGCTTTGGTACAGCGCCTATGGTCGCTTTAGGCTGTAAGTTCTTACGAATTTGCCACCTGAATAACTGCGCGACAGGTGTGGCGACTCAAGATGAAAAACTCCGTAAAGAGTATTTCAAAGGCTTGCCCGAAATGGTGGTCAATTACTTCACAGGCTTGGCCGAAGAAGTGCGTCAGTATCTCTCCGAGCTGGGCGTGGAAAAACTCACAGACCTTATCGGCCGCACCGATCTGCTCAGCATAGTAGAAGGCAAAACGGCAAAACAAAGTAAATTGGATTTATCCCATATTCTGGAAATGCCAATCTCACCCGATAACCACCCTATGTACTGGACTAAGCCCAATACACCGTTTGATAAAGCGGAGCTCAACCAAACGATTGTTGACGATGCCAAAGAGGCTATCGAGAAAAAACAGGCGACGACCTTGTTTTATGATGTGCTCAATACCGACCGTTCTATCGGCGCTCGTTTATCGGGTGAAATTGCCAAGCGATATGGCAACCAAGGGATGGCAGCATCACCAATCAAGCTTCAGCTTCAAGGTACTGCTGGTCAATCATTTGGTGTCTGGAATGCAGGCGGGGTGGAGCTGCACTTAACTGGCGATGCAAACGACTACGTCGGCAAAGGCATGGCCGGTGGCAAAATTGTCATCAAACCACACCTAGGCACAGCGTTTAATTGCAATGAAGCCACCATTATTGGCAATACCTGCTTGTATGGCGCAACAGGCGGAAAACTGTTTGCCGCAGGCACCGCTGGTGAGCGATTTGGCGTTCGAAATTCAGGGTGTATTTCAGTGGTTGAAGGCGCAGGGGATAATGCGTGTGAATACATGACTGGAGGCATCGTGGCTATTTTAGGCGCAACCGGGGTCAACTTTGGCGCAGGTATGACTGGCGGCTTTGCTTATATCTTAGACGCTAACGACGACTTCCAGGGCCGCGTCAACAACGAATCGGTTGAAGCCCTATCGCTTTCATCGCTCAACATTCACCAAGAACATCTTCGTGGACTCATTGCGGAGCACCTTGAGCTGACAGGCTCAGTTCACGCAGAAAATATTCTGGCTAACTTTGACGAGTGGATTCCAAAATTCTTCCTCGTCAAACCCAAAGCTGCTGACCTCAATACCTTACTCGGTCATCAAAGCCGTAGCGCCGCTGAACTGCGCGTTCAAGCACAATAAGAATTGGAAGGAGCCCGAATTACAATGAGCCAGAATGTTTACCAATTTATCGACGTTAACCGCGTAGATCCGGCAAAAAAACCGCTTAAAAAGCGCAAAATCGAGTTTGTAGAAATCTACGAGCCCTTCACCAAGCAGCAAGCGACAGCGCAAGCTGATCGCTGCTTAGACTGCGGCAACCCTTATTGTGAGTGGAAATGCCCAGTGCACAACTACATCCCACAATGGCTTAAATTAGCCAATGAAGGCCGTGTAATTGAAGCAGCAGAGCTGTCACATCAAACCAACAGCTTGCCAGAAGTGTGTGGCCGAGTATGCCCACAAGATAGGCTGTGCGAAGGCTCTTGCACACTCAACGATGAGTTTGGCGCAGTCACCATAGGTAATATCGAAAAATACATTACCGACGAAGCCTTTAAACTTGGCTGGAAACCCGATATGTCCAATGTGGAGTGGACGGACAAAAAGGTTGCGATTGTTGGCGCGGGCCCCGCCGGGCTTGCTGCGGCAGATATTTTAGTTCGTAACGGCGTTAAAGCAGTCGTGTACGATCGCTATCCTGAAATTGGCGGCCTGCTGACTTTTGGTATCCCCTCATTTAAGTTAGAAAAAGGGGTAATGGAGAACCGACGCAAGATCTTCAGCGAAATGGGGGTCGAATTCAAACTCAATGTTGAAGTGGGCAAAGATGTCTCTTTTTCTGAGCTAGTCGATAACTACGACGCAGTGTTTCTCGGGGTCGGCACATATAAAAACATGCGTGCAGGCCTTGAAAATGAAGAGGCACAAGGCGTTTACGACGCGCTGCCATTTTTGATTTCCAACACTTATAAAGTCATGGAGTTAACCACTGATCAACCGTTCATCGACATGGCTGGCCAAAAAGTTGTGGTACTCGGTGGTGGTGATACCGCCATGGATTGTGTACGCACTTCGGTAAGACAGGGCGCGAGTAATGTCATCTGTGCTTATCGCCGTGATGAAAGCAATATGCCAGGTTCACGCCGCGAGGTAAAAAATGCCAAAGAAGAAGGAGTGAACTTTATGTTCAACCTCCAACCTCTCGGCATTGAAGTGAATTCATCAGGCAAAGTAACTGGGGTCAAAGTGGTCAAGACCGCCCTAGGTGAGCCGGATGAAGCGGGACGTCGCAGACCGCAACCTGTAGAAGGCAGTGAACATGTCCTCTCCGCCGATGCCGTCATTATGGCGTTTGGCTTCCAGCCGCACCAGATGGATTGGTTAGCACCTTTTGATGTTGAACTCGACCAATGGGGGCGCATCAAAGCACCAAATGAGCAAGAGTTCATGTATCAAACCAGCAACAAGAAAATATTTGCTGGTGGCGATGCGGTGCGCGGCTCTGATTTGGTCGTCACAGCTATTGATGAGGGAAGAAAAGCCGCTGAAGGCATCCTGGATTACTTAGAGATCTAGCTGCCAACAAAACGATCAAGGGCCCTATCATAAGATTGGGTCCTTTTTATCGCAACAAATTAGCAGAATTTCTCAAAAGTTAGCGAAGCCGCCCAAAAACTCACAAAAACAACTCTTTTATCAATAAAAGCCAATGATAAATAACACCTTATCATTGGCATTATTCCTGCCTAATGCTATTGGTTGTCACCAATAAATGAGCATTAGCACGTGAGTAAGTCATACCCTTTTCCGCCAAAAGATTCGATTCACTGGCAACATAGCAGCTACAGCCATGACCAAGCAAGTCAAGCCTTTGATAAGGATGGGACACTGGCCCAGTTTGTTAACAGCAACTTTGCCTCAGCCGATGATGTCGATGGCCTGCCACCAAAACACAGCATGTATTGGCAAGGCCACACGGAAAAAGCACCTCAAGTAACGGAACCCGTTTCTCCCGCTCCGTTAGACTTAACACCAGCCACAAAGCCCGAGCCAGCGGATGCCCACTTTATTCCCGTACGTTACGCCATCGACCAAATGGATGATCCTAATTCAATCCCCTTACAACAACCTTTTGGTCTACCAAGTGACTGGCAAGGCCAAGGGCTGTTAGCTAGCCGCCTTGAGTCTTGTCACTATACGTTGCGCCAGCTTCGTGATGGATGGATTTATATCTACAACAAAACGACCCAAACTTTGGATGAGTACCAGCTGAAAGGGAGCCAGTTTAGCTACTTTAAACCCACCCCAAACGAAAACCCAGATAGTGAAGGCCGAGGTGAAGAACAACCGAGCAAAACCTATATCAGCTACCCAAAAGGCAGCGTGTTATCACTTGTGTTCTCCACACATCGTTGGACATGGATTAAATATTTAGAAGTACTGAGCAACATCAAGGTGCATTTGCAACATATGCAAACCATTATCTTGACTGATGAGCAGCCGACAGAACATGTGGGTCCGATCAGTCAATTAAGCCAAGTTGCGGATATTGAACCTTCTGAAGTGGAAGATGAACGTTTTTCTCTCAGTTGTGTGATGACTCAAGCCAACGATAGAGAGGATATAGATTGCGATGATATTGAAATAAAACCCATTGTGAGTGAAGACAGCTTAAAGTCCAGCCTACCTCAAGACGAAGTTGCCCTTATCGTTGCTATTAATGACCCAATCGCTGACGGTCAGGATATTGCAGCAAGGCATACTTATTATGCGTCGAGTTACAAATTTGTCGAAGAGCAATACGCTAGCCAATGGGCACTGATGCAAACCGTCATGACCCTTTGTATGTTTGGAGCCAGTGACGAAATCCGCTTTCCCTACTCGGTCAAAAAAAATCATCAGGAGATTGAGTTTTATGCGGACATGGCAAAGTACTATCAAAACCAAAGAGGACTAGAAGCTGAGATAGCCAAAAGCCAATATATGCCAATGTCGGTAATCAATTCCGATCAGCATGTCATTCGCTCAGATAGTTATACCGAGCAACCCCAATTAGCCGATGCCATTCAAAAGAAATATCAGGTCAACCCTGACACGTTTGGTCGATTTCAAGATTGGATGGCGACTGACCGCTATCGACAACAAATTGATTGGCAAAAGCTATTATCTGATATGCAAGACATCGTCGACCAGCGAGATGGCTATTTACCTGAAATCCAAGCCAGCAAACAAGATCTGCACCGCTATTGCGACTACCTCAATGGCTTTCGCTGTGAAGCCTTATTTGACTTGTGGAGTGTCGATACCCAGAGTCTTCTGCAATCATTCCACACTCAACTGGCCGAGGCATTGACTCTACTTGTCGATGAAAAAGATCAAGCTTGGCTAAAAGCGAAATTTATACACCCCAATTCGTTTATTGCTTTATATACGGTTGGCTTCAGTCACTCACTCTATGATGCCTTAATACAAAAGAAATTTTACCCAGACACTCAGGCTATCTTAAAACCCAAAGAAAAAGATAAGACCGCGTGGAAAACCTTCACCTCTCTCGCATCAGACTGGTCGCAAGCCACGGGTATTTACACGTCAATGAACAATTTCATCACCGCTCCAGATGTCCAAGAAACCAAGATACTTAAAGACATTGCCAGTGGGTTTGGCCACCTCAATAAACTAATGCTCGCTTATGCTGAAGCTCTGAGTAAGGGAGTAACAAATATGGGTGTCAGTGCCATCGCCCAATCTTCCGCTTTGCTTCTGTCAGCATTACCAAAAACCTTTAACTCGCATCAGCTAATGTGGATGATAGCAAGCGCAGAGAAAATGGCACTCAATACTCAGTTTTCTGTCGCTCAAACGTTTAAAAACCAAATGCAAGACTGGTATCTTCAGCTCAAGAACTTGGAGAAAGAAATCACCCAGTCAAAGAATGTTATTGAACGGTATAATCTCAACCGACATAAAGGTACTGTATCTCGAAAAGCCTACCGAAATGCCACCAAGAAAATTATCAACCTTCAACATGAGTTTGCCGTGGCAGTCAACAGCCCTCCTGCTATGCTCGTTGAAACTCAATCCATTGCTAATACGATAAAAAACAACCTTAAGGACTTTATCAAGGGCCAAACTGACGCAATCAAGCAGCGCATTTCCACCATTGGCGGCTTAGGTTTTTTTGCCGCAATATTAAACTCTATTGCTTTGGCTGATGCATTGATAACCCTAGATAAAACAGGATTGGCCACCAAAGACGAATGGCAAAATATAGGACAAGTGACGTTTTATACTGCGGCAGCATGGTCAGGGATACGGACGTCTAAGGCTTGGACGCCGATTAAAGGGAATCAGGTATTAAGAAAAAGCTCTCTTCGAACATTAAACCAACTTATGAGTAGGAAACGGCTTCAGGGAACAAGCGAACTCGAGCTATCACAAGCCAAATACTTTAGTAAATGGCTAGCTATTACAGCAACTTTTGGGCTAGTTGCAAGTGGAATTGAAGGCTTCCGTACCTTGGATACTATTGACAAAACCGAAGGTGTAGAAAAAATGCTAATTAAAGCTAAACTTGGCGCGATAGCATTAAATTTCGTAGCGTTTGGTATTCAAACGATTGGAAGCACCTTTGGTATATTTACCATTTCATTTATGACTGGCGCATTCATTACAGGCGCATTTTTCTTTACTACAGTAGCCCTGCTTTTTATTGGTTTTATATTACAAGCCATAAAAAAAGATGAATATCAAAAATGGCTATTCTATTCACCTTGGGGCTACAGCAAGAAACATCTCAGGTGGTCTAACGCCAATGTGGAGCTATCCGATATCCAAAATCAAGATACTGCGGAAAAAGCTTTACAAAGGTTAGAAAAAATCATTTTTCAGCCAAGCATCACGCAAAAGCCAATAGAACTTATCGAACCCTACTATCATTACACACGCAAAGAACTTGTAGAGCTTGAAGTCACTTTCCATATCCCGGAAAGATATGCTCTCCGAGGGATACAAATTTCCACCAATCTAGTTAAAAACGAGAAGTCGATAGAAGAAGGCGGGTGGCTGACAAATTATGCAGATAGAAATGGCAAGATTAATAAGCCTACCACTGACAAGATACTTAGCTATCGCATAACCTTACCGATAGACGATACACAAAGTATTTTATCAGTAAAGTTGGACTATTTATCAGGTATCGCTCCAAATAATGGCCCACAAAATGACAATATTCAGTTCAGCTACTTCTTACAACATGTCATTTCCAAAAAATCAGAATACACTGCCCTCTCCGACCCAGAAAAAATAGAGAAATGTCGGGCGAATATTCAAGGAGAACCTGTCATCATTTGCGCAAGGAGTTAAGCGTGGCCTATTTACCTTTTTATATTACGCCTGAAAAGTTTCAGGAACACCAACAACAGCGTGTAAATTCCATTGAATATTCTCCAGATGTCACTTGTTGGATGTGCAAAAATGTAGAACACAATTATCGTTTCTTTCGTGCTATTTTTTGGTTACTCCCGACATTACTAGCTGGTGCATACTTTTTGGGCATAAGCCAAATATCACGTGAACCATTTTGGTCTTTGGCACCTTATATTATCGTTCCACTTGCCATTGGCGGGTGGGCAGGCTACCTAAGCTATGGCATTGACGACCGATATGACTACACCTTATCTTCTGCTGGCCTCGTCTATCAAAAACGTTTAGACGAACCCTTATGGGGACCTAGATTTGTGCAAATCATGGCTTATTTTGGCTGCATTGGGTGTCTACTCGCCGTTATTATCGCTGGCCCCATGGTTTTAGTCGGCTCAGGTGGCTTTCTTCTGCTTGCTTTTGCCAGCACTAAGAAAAGAGAAATCCATGTTGATGAACATATCATTCCTTCAGAGCAATTCCTGTTTGTTCGGCATCATAAAAAAAGAAAGGTGTTTTGCCTGTACTCAAAATACGATGTTTGCGAAGAATCACTAGAGCAACCTAAATCTGTTTTTCGTGTTCATACCAAAGAAGACAGTTGTTTGTTCTATAAGAACAAACAACAATTCACTGCAATAAATCAAATACTTAGAGGCTTAAACATCCCTTACGAAGACGTCGATGATATCAAGTTAATCTTTGACTTTAACCAAGCACCAAAATGTTTTTATGAACTGCCGATGGCAAGTGAAACCTTCCACCGCGATGAAGCTCTAACTCGATTTAACGATCCACCTCCAGCAGGAAAGTCACAAGAGCAAGCAAACAAAGAAGCCGAGGAGCTGTTTAGTAAAATCTGAATAAAAGGAGAACCTGTCATTATTTGCGCAAGGAGTTAAGCGTGGCCTATTTGCCCTTTTATATTACCCCTGAAAAGTTTCAGGAATACCAACAACAGCGTGTAAAATCCATAGAATACACTCCAGATGTTACTCGTTGGATGTGCAAAAATGTAGAACATAATTATCGCTTCTTTCGCGCTATTTTCTGGGTTATACCTGTACTAGTCACTACCATTATAATTGGCGGAATAATGACATTTGGTAGCAACAGGCCAGTTTGGTATATTTCTAACCCTGATATTTACTTACTCATTGTTCCATTAATTATTGGCGGGTGGGCGGGCTACCTAAGCTACGGTATTGACGACCGATATGACTACACCTTGTCTTCCGCTGGCCTCATCTATCAAAAACGTTTAGACGAACCCTTATGGGGGCCTAGATTTGTACAAATCATGGCTTATTTTGGCTGCATTGGGTGTTTATTCGCTGTAGTTATCGCTGGCCCATTGATTTTAGTCGGCTCAGGTGGTTTTCTTCTGCTTGCTTTTGCCAGTACTAAAAAAAGGGAAATCCACGTAGAAGAGTGGATAATTCCTTCAGACCAATTTGTTTACGCTAGAGAGTATAAAAAGCGCAAGGTTATTTGCTTATATGCCACAAAAGAAAACTGTGAGTACTCTCCTCGAGCCACTACAGCTCATAAAATTAATCGAACGCAAAATCGTGGTGATTTTTTTCTGTTTTATAAAACCAATGAAGAATATGAAAAAATCACAAGCATACTGAGCCAAAAGTTAGGTATTAGAATAGAAGCAGTGAATGATTCTTCTCATATTTTTGTCTTCGAACAATGGCCGCAACAAGTTATTGATTTATTGATGTTCTCAGAGCAATATTGCTCCGAAGACATTATCAGCCGCTCAGAGTCAGACCGCCCGAAAGGAGAGACACAAGAAGAGGTCAATCAAAGATATGAAAGGTTATATGGGAACCTGTAATCGAGGAAAAATGAGCCCCAAGAAGAGCCCGTCATCATTCGCGCAAGGAGTTAAGCGTGGCCTATTTGCCCTTTTATATTACCCCTGAAAAGTTTCAGGAATACCAACAACAGCTTGTAAAATCCATTGAATACACTCCAGGTGTTACTAGTTGGATGTGCAAAAATGTAGAACATAATTATCGCTTCTTTCGCGCTATTTTCTGGGTTATACCTGTACTAGTCACTACCATTATAATTGGCGGAATAATGACATTTGGTAGCAGCGGGCCAGTTTGGTATATTTCTAACCCAGATATTTACTTACTCATTGTTCCATTAATTATTGGCGGGTGGGCAGGCTACCTAAGCTACGGCATTGACGACCGATATGACTACACCTTGTCTTCCGCTGGCCTCATCTATCAAAAACGTTTAGACGAACCCTTATGGGGGCCTAGATTTGTACAAATCATGGCTTATTTTGGCTGCATTGGGTGTTTATTCGCTGTAGTTATCGCTGGCCCATTGATTTTAGTCGGCTCAGGTGGTTTTCTTCTGCTTGCTTTTGCCAGTACTAAAAAAAGGGAAATCCACGTAGAAGAGTGGATAATTCCTTCAGACCAATTTGTTTACGCTAGAGAGTATAAAAAGCGCAAGGTTATTTGCTTATATGCCACAAAAGAAAACTGTGAGTACTCTCCTCGAGCCACTACAGCTCATAAAATTAATCGAACGCAAAATCGTGGTGATTTTTTTCTGTTTTATAAAACCAATGAAGAATATGAAAAAATCACAAGCATACTGAGCCAAAAGTTAGGTATTAGAATAGAAGCAGTGAATGATTCTTCTCATATTTTTGTCTTCGAACAATGGCCGCAACAAGTTATTGATTTATTGATGTTCTCAGAGCAATATTGCTCCGAAGACATTATCAGCCGCTCAGAGTCAGACCGCCCGAAAGGAGAGACACAAGAAGAGGTCAATCAAAGATATGAAAGGTTATATGGGAACCTGTAATCGAGGAAAAATGAGCCCCAACAAGAACCTGTCATCATTTGCGCAAGGAGTTAAGCGTGGCCTATTTACCCTTTTATATTACCCCTGAAAAGTTTCAGGAATACCAACAACAGCGTGTAAAATCCGTTGAATACACTCCAGATGTTACTCGTTGGATGTGCAAAAATGTAGAGCATAATTATCGTTTCTTTCGCGCTATTTTCTGGGTTATACCTATACTAGTCACTGCCATTATATTTGGTGGAATAATGACATTTGGTAGCAGCAGGCCAGTTTGGTATATTTCTAACCCTGATATCTATTTCCTCATTGTTCCTTTAATTATTGGCGGGTGGGCTGCCTACCTAAGTTACGGCATCGATGACCGATATGACTACACCTTGTCTTCCTCTGGCATCATCTATAAAAAACGTTTAGACGAACCCTTATGGGGACCTAGATTTGTGCAAATCATGGCTTATTTTGGCTGCATTGGGTGCCTACTCGCCATTATTATCGCTGGCCCCATGGTTTTAGTCGGCTCAGGTGGCTTTCTACTGCTAGCATTTATCAGCACTAAGAAAAGAGAAATCTATGTTGATGAGCATATTATTCCTTCTGAACAATTCCTGTGTGTTCGGCATCATAAAAAAAGAAAGGTGTTTTGCCTGTACTCAAAATACGATGTTTGCGAAGAATCACTCGAGCAACCTGAATCTGTTTTTCGTGTTCACACCAAAGAAGACAGCTGTTTGTTCTATAAGAGCAAACAACAATTCACTGCAATAAAACAAATACTTACAGGCTTAAATATCCCTTACGAAGACGTCGATGATATCAAGTTAATCTTTGACTTTAACCAAGCACCTGAATGTTTTTATGAACTGCCGATGGCAAGTGAAACCTTCCACCGCGATGAAGCTCTAACTCGATTTAACGATCCACCTCCATCGGGGAAATCACAAGAGCAAGTAAACAAAGAAACCGAGGAGCTGTTTGGTAATATTTAGATTAGGCTCTAATAACCTAGGTGTTCGGTTTCCAAAATACATTTGATGCCGTTCACTTTATCTACGTAACTCGAATGATATGGTTAAAACAACCTTTAAGTAGATAGTTGCGCTAACATGCTGAAAACCCGATACCTAATACTAACTTTGTTGGCGGCTCTCGTCGCTGGATGCAGTCAGGGAGTTGCTGATATGAAAAATCGTGTGGAGCTGCCTTGCGCGGACAAGCCGAATTGTGTTTCTACCCAAGATTCACGTAAAGAGCACCATCTTGATCCCTACGTGCTTAAAAAAGGGGTCACGATCAATCAAGTCGAAGCTGCGGCGCTCACCCTACCTCGTTCGAAAGTGATCAGTAAATCTGGCGACTACTTACACATCACTTGTACTACAAAAATTTTGCGATTCACCGACGATCTTGAACTGGAGATTAAAGGAGAAAAACTGCTGGTTCGTTCAGAATCACGAGTGGGTTATTCTGATTTTGGTGTCAACCGTAGCCGGGCAGAGGCATTACGCAACATATTACTCGAGAAAGAGCTGATAGTCCCCAACGAAAACGTTGATAACAAATCTGAGTAGCTTGGATATAAAAAAACCAAAGCGTTATGCTTTGGTTTTCAGACTGCTAGTGGTGCTGCGTTACCTAAACACAACCAATCGCTTCGGTGCAATACGGCCATCATCATCGATTTCTGCCACACCAATGAATTGACGATCTTCACCAGAGGTCATACGCACAAAACCTTCGCTCGGCGCACCAAACACTTGCACAGGTTGACCATGCTGAACCATGTCCGTTAACTCAGGGATTAAGTTCACTTCCGGCAAAGATTCTACCGCAGTATCCATTGGCATCAAGATGGGATCGAGCAACAAACGTGGTTCGATCTCTTGCTCTCTTGCTTGCTCAAGCAAAGTGTTCAGCTGCTCTAACGTCACCATCTTGTCTACTGGGTAGTTTGCTACACCAGTACGACGCAAATAGGTTACGTGTGCACCACAGCCTAGCATTTCACCTAGATCATCGGTGATGGTTCGAATGTACGTGCCTTTCGAGCAGTGGATCTCCATTTCAACTTCATCGCCTTCAAAACGAAGCAGCTCAATTGAATAAACGGTGATCTTACGTGCTTCACGAGGGACTTCGATACCTTCACGAGCGTATTCATACAGAGGACGACCTTGGTATTTTAGTGCCGAGTACATGGATGGCACTTGATCCGTTTCACCCTTAAACGCTTCGATGCACTCAAGCAAACGCTCTTTGCTGACATTGACTTCGCGAGTTTCTACCACTTCGCCATCAGAGTCCGACGTGTTTGTTCGCTCACCAAGCTTGGCGACCACAACATAACGTTTATCTGAATCCAGCAAAAACTGAGAGAACTTGGTCGCCTCGCCCAGACAGATTGGTAGCATGCCAGTTGCCAATGGATCTAGAGCGCCAGTGTGACCGGCTTTCTCTGCAAAGTAGATGCGTTTGACTTTCTGCAACGCATCATTAGAGGAAATGCCTGTTGGCTTATCCAACAACACAATGCCGTTAACTGGGCGACCTTTACGACGACGTGCCATTAAGCTTGCTCTCCTGATTCATCAGAACCAGATTGCTCGTCTTCACGGCCTGCCTGTTTTTGCTTACGCTTGTCTTCGCTGAGTACTTCACTCACCAAGTTAGACATGCGCATACCTTCCACTAATGTGCTGTCATATTGGAAGCGAATTTCAGGGGTCAAACGCAAACGAATACGTTTGCCAAGCATCATGCGAATATGGCCTTCGTGCTCTTTTAATGCATTTAAACAGCTCTTAGGTGTTTGTTCGCCGACACAAAGAAAAGTAACGAATACTTTGGCGTACGCCAAGTCTCTTGACACTTCAACGTCTGAAATAGTGACCATTCCAATTCGTGAATCTCTCACTTCACGTTGAAGGATAATAGCTAGCTCTTTTTGTAGCTGTTGGGATACCCGTTGGGTACGGCTAAATTCTTTTGACATATCTTTTCTCACAATAGAAAGAATGGGGGGATGGTTCTAACCAGCCCCCCATGGTGTATGTAACAACCAATTAAATGATGTCAGTCAATTAATCTAGTGTTCTCTTAACTTCAACGACCTCGAATACTTCGATTTGGTCACCAACGCGAACATCATTGTAGTTCTTAACGCCGATACCACATTCGTAGCCGTTTTTCACTTCTTGTACATCGTCTTTAAAGCGACGTAGTGACTCAAGCTCACCTTCATAGATAACCACGTTATCGCGAAGTACACGGATTGGGTTGTTACGCTTGATGATACCTTCTGTCACCATACAACCTGCAATTGCGCCAAGTTTTGGAGACTTAAATACATCACGCACTTCTGCAAGACCGCTGATTTCTTGTTTGAATTCAGGAGCAAGCATACCGCCCATCGCTTGTTTCACTTCATCAATCAATTGGTAAATGATTGAGTAGTAACGAAGATCTAGGTTTTCTGTCTCAACAGTACGACGAGCAGATGCATCCGCACGAACGTTAAAGCCAAGGATAATCGCGTTAGAAGCAGCAGCAAGTACGGCATCAGTTTCTGTAATACCACCTACGCCAGAGCCAACGATGTTCACTTTCACTTCGTCAGTTGATAGTTTCAGTAGTGAGTCAGAAATTGCTTCTACAGAACCTTGTACGTCAGCTTTAAGTACCACGTTCAGCTCAGCAACATCACCTGCTGCCATGTTAGAGAACATGTTCTCTAGCTTAGCTTTCTGTTGACGTGCTAGTTTCACGTCACGGAATTTACCTTGACGGTAGTTAGCAACTTCACGTGCTTTACGCTCATCACGTACGACAGTCGCTTCGTCACCAGAAGAAGGCACACCTGAAAGACCTAAGATCTCTACAGGGATAGATGGGCCAGCTTCAACCACTTCGTTACCTACTTCATCACGCATCGCACGAACACGGCCATATTCTTGACCACAAAGTACGATATCGCCTTTGCGTAGCGTACCAGATTGAACCAGTACAGTTGCAACAGGACCACGACCTTTATCAAGACGAGACTCAACCACAACACCTGAAGCCATGCCATCTGCAACCGCAGTCAGCTCAAGAACTTCAGCTTGTAGAAGAATTGCTTCTAGAAGACCTTCGATGTTAGTGCCTTGTTTTGCAGAGATGTGAACAAACATGTTCTCACCGCCCCACTCTTCAGGGATCACATCGTACTGAGCCAGTTCGTTTTTAACGTTGTCTGGGTTCGCATCTTCTTTATCGATTTTGTTTACCGCAACAATCAGTGGCACTTGTGCCGCTTTTGCGTGCTGGATAGCTTCGATAGTTTGAGGCATCACACCATCGTCCGCCGCTACAACCAAAATAACAATATCGGTCGCTTGAGCACCACGTGCACGCATCGCAGTAAAGGCTGCGTGTCCTGGAGTATCCAGGAAGGTGATCATGCCATTGTCAGTTTCTACGTGGTACGCACCGATGTGCTGGGTAATACCCCCGGCTTCACCAGACGCAACGTGTGCACGACGAATGTAGTCTAGTGTCGACGTTTTACCATGGTCTACGTGACCCATGATAGTCACAACAGGTGCACGGTGAATCGCTTCAGCGTCATGGTCGCGATCTGAAAGTACCGCTTCCTCTAGCTCGTTCTCTTTACGTAGAACAACCTTGTGACCCATTTCTTCAGCAACTAGCTGTGCAGTCTCTTGGTCAATGACTTGGTTGATGGTTGCCATCGCGCCCATCTTCATCATTACCTTAATGACTTCAGTGCCTTTTACTGACATTTTGTTTGCCAGTTCAGAAACAACAATCGTTTCACCGATCACAACGTCTTGTTTTGCAACGGTCGCCGTTTTATCGAAGCCATGTTGCATAGAAGTAGGTTTAGCTAGCTTGCCTTTGTTGCGACCTTTACCACGTTGGTTACGGCCACCGCGATCATTATCTTGATCGTTACCAGCAGGCTTTTTCTTCTTCTTGCGACGAGAGTTCTCTTCACGACGATCTGCTTCATCTTCGGCTTCACGTGCATAACGTGAAGTCGTTACATGGTAATCTGTATCTTCCATATCACCCTTTTTCTTTTCTGCAGCAGACCAACGCTCTTTGTTTTTCTCAGCCATTTCGCGAGCTTCTTCAAGCTTGCGCTGACTTTCCTCTTCAGCTTTACGCCTAGCTTCTTCTTCCTGACGACGTTTAAGTTCGTCGGCCTCAATTTTTGCTGCTTCTTGCTTTAATTTATCTTCAGCATCACGATCCGCATTTTCTTCTGCATCACGTTTTGCTTTCTCTTGAGCTTCACGTTTGGCTTTTTCTTCAGCTTCACGTTTTACTTTTTCTTCCGCTTCGCGCTTAGCTTTCTCTTCAGCTTCACGCTTGGCTTTTTCTTCCGCTTCACGCTTGGCTTGTTCTTCTGCTTCGCGTTGGGCTTTTTCTTCCGCTTCACGTTTCGCTTGTTCTTCTGCTTCACGTTTCGCTTCATCTTCGATTGCACTGCGTTTTACGTACGTACGTTTCTTACGCACTTCAACTTGCACATTCTTGCTCTTACCGCCGCCAGCGTTAACGCTAAGCGTGCTGCGAGTTTTGCGCTGCAATGTCAATCTAGTCGGAGCTGCTTCGCCCTGAGTGTCACCATGTTCTTTTTTAAGGTGAGCAAGAAGTTGTTGCTTCTCATCCTCAGTCACATTATCCGCACTAGATTTGTTCATGCCTGCATCAGCAAGTTGTTCTAACAAACGGTCAACTGGCGTACCAATTTCGTCACTCAGTGTTTTAACTGTAAGTTCTGTCATACCGCTACCTCCTTGCTGAAATTATTCTTCGTCGCCAAACCAACAGATGTTACGAGCTGCCATGATCAGTTCGCCTGCACGCTCTTCTGTCAGTCCTTCGATACCTTCTAGCTCGTCAATGCCTTGGTCAGCTAAATCTTCTAGCGTTGCTACGCCTTTTGCTGCCAATTTAAATGCCATTTCGCGCTCTAAACCTTCTAGCGCTAGCAAGTCTTCTGCTGGCTCTAAGCCTTCAAATGATTCTTCCTGCGCCAATGCAAGCGTGGTTAGCGCTTCTTTTGCACGGCTACGTAGCTCTTCAATGATTTCTTCATTTAAACCATCGATTTCGAGCAACTCGTTAACCGGAACATAAGCGACTTCTTCAAGTGTTGAGAAACCTTCTTCAACAAGCATCTCCGCAAAATCCTGTTCAATATCAAGATACTTCATAAAGTTCTCGATAGAAGCTGTGGACTCTTCTTGGTGCTTTTTCTGTAGGTCTTCAACTGTCATTACATTCAGTTCCCAACCTGTTAGTTGAGAAGCCAAACGTACGTTTTGACCATTACGGCCAATCGCTTGTGCTAGGTTATCCGCTTCAACGGCAATGTCCATTGCGTGTGCATCTTCATCAACGATGATAGACGCTACATCAGCTGGAGCCATGGCGTTAATAACAAACTGCGCTGGGTTATCATCCCAAAGTACGATATCGATACGCTCACCACCGAGCTCACCCGATACCGCTTGTACACGCGCGCCACGCATACCAACACACGCACCCACAGGGTCAATACGCTTGTCGTTGGTTTTTACTGCGATCTTGGCACGAGAACCTGGATCACGTGCTGCGCCACGAAGTTCAATCAGTTCTTCACCGATTTCTGGCACTTCAACACGGAACAGCTCAGCCAGCATTTCAGGCTTAGAGCGGGTAACAAACAATTGGAAGCCACGCGCTTCTGGCTTAACTGAGTACAGTAGACCACGAACGCGGTCGCCAGAACGGAAGTTTTCACGTGGTAACTGGTCTTCACGTAGGATAACCGCTTCTGCATTGTTACCTAGGTCAAGCACGATGGTATCGCGGTTAACTTTCTTAACCACACCAGTAACCAGTTCACCTTCGTTATCGATAAACTGTTCAACGATTTGTGCACGCTCAGCTTCACGTACTTTTTGTACGATCACTTGTTTTGCCGTTTGCGTTGTGATGCGATCGAATGTCACTGATTCGATTTCGTCTTCAACGTAGCTGCCCACTTCCATGCTGTCGTCTTCATATTGAGCGGCTTCAAGTGAAATTTGCTTAGTTGGGAATTCCACTTCTTCCACGACTTCCCAGCGACGGAAAGTATCAAATTCACCGCTTTTACGGTCAATTGCCACCCGGACATCAATGTCCATTTCATGTTTTTTCTTTGTTGATGTGGCAAGCGCAATTTCCAACGCTTCAAAAATACGCTCACGAGGTACCGCTTTCTCGTTAGAAACTGCCTCTACTACCGCTAAAATTTCTTTACTCATTCTATCTAGCCTCTTAAGCTCTTTTCTCTAGGAGAACTAAAATTTCGGGATCAGGTTAGCTTTCGAAATATTGCTTAGCGCAAATTGTTCTTCTTGTCCTTCGACAGTAACCGAGATGGTTTCGCCATCCACAGAGTGAATAACGCCTTTCCATTTGCGACGATTACCAACAGCCATTTTCAGAACGATGCTCACCTCGTGACCAATATACTGCTCATAGTGCGCTGCTTTGAAAAGTGGTCTTTCTAATCCTGGTGAAGAAACTTCAAGGTTATAAGCCACAGAAATTGGATCTTCAACATCCAAAACAGCACTTACTTGATGGCTAACCTCTGCACAGTCATCAACATTGATCCCATTCTCATGATCGATATAAATTCGCAATGTCGAATGTTCGCCAGCGCGGATGAACTCTAATCCAACCAATTCATACCCAGAAGCCATTACTGGAGCTTCAAGCATTTCAGTAAGTTGTCTTTCTAAACCAGTCATTTAAACCACTCCAGAAACAAAAAAAGGGCTCAGAGCCCATAATAAATCCCAAGCAACATCTAAACCTTTTTCTCCTTATCACAAAGAGAAAGTTTAGATAACAAAAAACCCCGAACGTCGGGGTTTTTTGTTGCTGGACCCTGATAAGTTAAATATTTGCCTTGCCTTAGCGAGGTTCGTATCTAACTTGCAGTGAGTCTGTTCACTGCACAAACTTGCCCACTCTATCCAAAAGCCTATCTAAAACAATGGCTAAGGGATTGGTTGCGGGGGCCGGATTTGAACCGACGACCTTCGGGTTATGAGCCCGACGAGCTACCAAGCTGCTCCACCCCGCGTCCGACTGCAAAGCATTATACGCTCTACAAAGTGTTTTACAAGTTTGTAAATCATGGTGCCGAGAGAGGGACTCGAACCCTCACACCTAAGGCACTAGCACCTCATGCTAGCGTGTCTACCAATTTCACCATCTCGGCATCAATAATTTGATTATTGAGGAATTTCGCTGTCTTTTTTCTTAGCAGGAACTTCACTCTTAGTATCCGTAGCTGTCTTCTGAGTCGTTGTGGTTTGTTGCTGAACCTGGCCTTGTGCCGGGTCAACCCACTGTGAGTCAGATTTATGAGAAGTCGAAAGATTTCCCAAAACTAAGCTAAGGATGAAAAATGCTGTAGCTAAAATCGCTGTTGATCGAGTTAAAAAGTTACCCGATCCACTGGCACCAAATACTGTGTTTGATGCTCCAGAGCCAAAAGAGGCTCCCATATCTGCGCCTTTACCTTGCTGTATCAACACTAGGCCAATTACACCGACTGCGACCAACAGGTAAATCACAAGTAGAATCGTAAACATTCTTTCCACCTATGTTCCAAATTGTTGAGCCAGCGCGCCGAAAAATGTGATTCCAGGGCAAAGCTAGCGACCTCCTTTGCTGAAGGCCGGGCAATACTAGCGAAACACCGTCACGCTGACAAGTAAAAATTATAAAAAAGTCGTCTCTTACGGTTTAAACGATTAAAAAAGGGACAAATGACTAATTGTTAACCTTTTATATCGCTTAACTCCATCAGCTAGAGCTGAGGATTCCACCACAAAATTAACAACTTGCCTTGACCGCTTCAGCAATTTTTAGTGCCGAAGAGCGAACTAGCTGATCATCTTCCCCTTCCACCATCACTCTTAATAGGGGCTCAGTACCGGATTTACGTAGTAATACTCTTCCCTTATTACCTAATTCTGCCTCTACGTCCACAACGGCCGCTTTGACCGCTTCAGCCTCCAAAGGATTACTATCGCCACTAAAACGAACATTTTCTAGTACTTGTGGATAAAGCGTCATACCTTGCGAGAGCTGATTGAGTGATTGCTTGCTATCTACCACTGAAGCCAGAACTTGAAGCGCTGCAACTATTGCGTCTCCCGTTGTGACCTTGTCGAGTAAGATAATATGGCCTGAGTTTTCTGCGCCTATCTTCCAGCCATTTTCTAACAGCTGCTCCATCACGTATCGATCGCCTACCGCGGCTCGAATCAATGGTATACCTAGTTTCTCTAGGCCTTTTTCCATGCCAAGGTTGGTCATTGACGTTCCAACAACGCCGCCTTCAAGCTCGCCACGCCTTTGCATATCACGCGCAATAATAAAGGCAATTTGGTCACCATCAATCTTATTGCCCTTCTCATCGACCATGATAAGACGATCACCGTCACCATCAAATGCCAAGCCGAGATCCACGTTCTCTTCCAGAACTCGTTGCTGCAACGCGTTCACGTCTGTCGCACCAACCTGATCATTAATGTTAAGGCCATCAGGGTCCACCCCCATGGCAACCACGTTTGCGCCAAGTTCTTTAAACACGCTAGGCGCAATATGGTAAGTCGCACCATGCGCGCAATCGACCACGATTTTTAACCCAGCCAAACTCAATCGGCTAGGGAAAGTGCTTTTACAAAACTCAATATAACGGCCCGCTGCATCGGTTAAGCGACTTGCTTTACCTAATTGCGCGGAATCCACACATTCAATTTGTTTGTCTAGCTCGGCTTCGATGGCCAATTCAATCTCATCTGGAAGCTTAGTGCCTTCTGAAGAAAAGAACTTGATGCCGTTATCGTAAAAAGGATTATGAGAGGCCGAGATCACAATACCGGCCTCTGCTCGGAACGTTTGCGTCAAATAAGCAACGGCTGGCGTTGGCATTGGCCCGGTAAAAGTGGCCTTTAGGCCTGCCGCAGCCAAACCTGCCTCAAGAGCAGATTCCAACATATAACCTGAGATACGCGTATCTTTACCAATAATGACCTTTTTGGTTCCTTGTTTTGCCAACACGCGTCCCGCTGCCCAACCAAGTTTCAAAACAAAATCGGGAGTGATTGGGTATTGGCCAACTTTTCCACGCACACCGTCGGTGCCAAAGTAACGTCTTTTATTTGACATGTGACATTCCTATCTAAACTTCTAATGTCTGTATTTTCGTCTCTTACCACATTCGTTGCAGTAAAAGGTTATTTATTCTCTGCAGTGATGCTAACAATCTTTACTGCATCCATTGTTTCGGCTACGTCATGAACACGAATGATGTGTGCCCCTTTCGTTGCCGCTATTGTGGCGCAAGCAATACTTGCACCAATAACTTCTGAAGGCGATTTTTCAAGCAGCTTAAACAGCATTGATTTTCTCGACATCCCCACTAACAAAGGTAACCCGAGCTTATGCAGCTCTTCTAAGTTGGCAAGCAAATGGTAATTGTGAGGAAAAGTTTTACCAAAACCAAAACCAGGGTCGAGAATCAATTGATCGCGGCTGATTCCAGCTGACTCACAAGCGGTAATTCTTTCATCCAAGAAGTGCTTAATATCATCCAGCACATGATTATAGGTTGGATTTGATTGCATGGTTCTCGGTTGCCCTTGCATATGCATTAAGCAAATCGGTACGTTAGCTTGCGCAGCAACCTCTAACGCCCCAGGCTCTTGCAATGCACGGACGTCATTAATCAGATCAGCGCCAGCTTCAACAGCCTGCCTCATCACTTCCGCTTTGCTGGTATCAATCGAAATCCACACGTCATGCTTTTCGCGTATCGCTTGAATAATAGGAATCACTCTTTGCAGTTCTTCTTCAAGCTCTACATCAGGTGCACCAGGCCGAGTCGATTCACCACCAACATCGATAATGCTGGCTCCAGCTCGGATCATTTGTTCCGCTTGCTCGACAGCCCGCTCAATCGTGGTGAACTTACCGCCATCAGAGAACGAATCTGGTGTGACATTGAGTATTCCCATCACTTGTGGGGTGGTCAAATCCAACTGCTTGTTTTTACTTTTAATAATCATGTGGGTATCAACTTATTGGACTAGATGAGAGAGATAAGAACAAAAAGCCCCGAGCAAAACCCGGGGCTTTTAGTAACACTGATATTATTCGCCGTCTTTTTTATCCGTTGGCTCGCTAGGTGCGGCTTCAGAAGTTTCAACAGGCTTTTCAGAAGATTCAGATGCTGGTTTTTCTTCAGCAACTGGCTTTTTCTCTTCTGGTTTATTGTCGTCTGATTTGTTTGCTTGATCACCCCAGCCAGCAGGCTCACGGATGTCAGCTTTGCGTTCCATCAAATCGTCAATTTGACCAGCATCGATCGTCTCATACTTCATCAATGCATCTTTCATCGAATGCATGATGTCCATATTATCTTCGAGGATTTTTTTCGCTCTGTCGTAGTTACGATCAATCAGAGTGCGAACTTCATCATCAATCAGCTTAGCGGTGTCGTCAGACATATGCTTGGTCTGAGTTACGCTACGGCCTAAGAACACTTCGCCTTCTTCTTCAGCATAAAGAAGTGGACCAAGTTTTTCAGAGAAGCCCCATTGAGTCACCATTTTACGCGCAATGTCTGTGGCACGTTCAATATCGTTTGAAGCACCAGTAGAGACTTTATCCGCGCCGTAAATGAGCTCTTCGGCAAGGCGACCACCGTAAAGGCTTGAAATCATCGATTCAAGATGCTGACGAGACATGCTCACTCTGTCTTGCTCAGGCAGATACATAGTCACACCTAATGCGCGACCACGTGGAATGATTGAAACCTTGTATACAGGATCGTGCTCAGGCACCAAACGACCAACAATGGCATGGCCCGCTTCATGATAGGCCGTTGACTCTTTGGTTTCTTCCGACATCACCATAGAGCGGCGCTCTGCACCCATCATGATTTTGTCTTTAGCCAGTTCAAACTCAACCATAGAAACGTTGCGCTTGTTGCCGCGTGCAGCAAACAATGCAGCTTCGTTCACAAGGTTAGCAAGATCAGCCCCTGAGAAGCCTGGTGTACCACGGGCAATCAAAGATGGTTCAACATCACCAGCCAATGGCACTTTACGCATGTGAACTTTCAGAATTTGCTCACGGCCACGTACATCTGGCAAACCAACTACAACTTGGCGGTCAAAACGGCCAGGACGCAGTAATGCAGGGTCTAGAACATCTGGGCGGTTGGTTGCAGCGATAACGATGATACCTTCGTTACCTTCGAAGCCATCCATTTCAACCAGCATTTGGTTCAAGGTTTGCTCACGTTCATCGTGACCACCACCAACACCTGCACCACGTTGGCGACCTACAGCGTCAATTTCGTCGATAAAGATGATACAAGGCGCGGCTTTCTTCGCTTGTTCAAACATGTCACGAACACGTGATGCACCCACACCAACAAACATTTCAACGAAGTCAGAACCTGAGATAGTGAAAAACGGTACTTTAGCTTCACCGGCAATGGCTTTCGCCAATAGCGTTTTACCCGTACCAGGAGGACCAACCATCAACACACCCGTTGGAATTTTACCACCCAGCTTTTGGAAACGGCTTGGATCACGTAGGTAATCTACCAGCTCTTTCACGTCTTCTTTGGCTTCATCACACCCTGCCACGTCGGCAAAAGTGGTTTTGATTTGCTCTTCGCTCATCATGCGAGCTTTGCTCTTACCGAAAGACATAGCGCCTTTACCGCCGCCGCCTTGCATTTGACGCATGAAGAAAATCCACACACCAATCAGTAAGATCATTGGGAACCAAGAAATAAAGATAGTACTTAGTAAGCTTTGCTCTTCAGGCGGAGTGCCTTTCACTTTCACGTTTTGATTAATCAAATCATCTAGGATTTTATTATCATAAACTGGCATGTAAGTGGTGTATTTGCCACTTACGCCATTACGTGTAAATGAGATCTGCTCACCTTTAAATGTCGCTTCCTGAATTTGGCCTTGACCAACTTCATGTACAAACGTGGAGTAATCGATGGTTTTCCCATCGTTGCTGCCAGGTCCAAAACTTTGGAATACCGACATCAAAACTACAGCAATAACAAGCCACAGAATTAAATTTTTTGCCATGTCACTCAAGGTGTCAGCCTCTCGATAACTAATTGTAATTAAAGGTAGGGTACTACAGTTTCAAAGCTGTAGCTATACTATAAAATTTAACATTTAGAGGTTAATCCGTTAGCCTTTGTAACCAGTCGCTACAACATACACTTCACGGGATCGAGCCCTTGAAGAATCAGGCTTTCTGATCTTAACCGTTCTAAACATGTCGCGCACTTCTTTCACATATTGGTCAAACCCTTCTCCTTGGAAGACCTTAACAACAAAACTACCACTAGGTGCGAGAACTTGTCGACACATATCTAATGCTAGCTCAACCAAATACATAGCGCGCGGCTGATCGACAGATAAATTGCCAGCCATGTTTGGAGCCATGTCAGACATCACAATATCGACCATATCTGGTTGAATTCTTTCTAATAACGCATCTAGTACAGACTCTTCACGAAAGTCACCTTGCAAGAAAGCAACGCCCGCAATGGAATCCATGGGTAAAATATCGCAGGCAATGACCTGCCCCTCATCTCCAACTATATTGGCCGCATATTGAGACCAACCACCCGGAGCAGCACCTAAGTCGACGACCGTCATTCCCGGCTTGATCAACTGATCTTTGTTTTGAATCTCTTCGATTTTGAATATAGCGCGTGAGCGATAACCTTTTTTCTTCGCCTCATTCACATATTTGTCATCAAAGTGTTCTTTCAACCAACGACCTGAGCTGGCAGAATGTTTTTGTTTACTCATTCCGGATTTAAGCCTTTATTCACTCTTCCATCCAATCTTTATCGGATAAAGCTGGGTATAAAATATAGTCTTCATTGATAGATGGCGTTAAAATAGCGCTTTTCAACCCTAATAGTAAAAAATAATTGGCCGCAAAATGAATTTAAGCACCAAACAAAAGCAGCACCTAAAAGGCCTTGCGCACAACTTAAAACCTGTTGTGTTGATGGGCGCCAATGGACTGACTGAAGCGGTATTAGCAGAAATTGAAATCGCACTCGATCATCATGAGCTAATCAAAATCAAAGTTGCCTCAGAAGATCGTGAGACAAAACAGCTTATTATCGACGCTATCGTTCGTGAAACGGAAGCCGAGAAAGTACAAACCATCGGAAAAGTGTTGGTGCTGTATCGTCAATCTGAGCAAAAGAAGATTGAGCTGCCGCGTAAGTAACGCGCTTCGCTCGTTAAGGTAAAAAAGGTCGCGCGAGCGACCTTTTTAATACGTAACAAAACATAACACACTAGGCCAAACACCGCCGAACTAGGCAGCCTGTGCACCAAGTGACATGTTTCGTTTAAATGTACTCAACTTTATCGATTTCGAAATCTTTGTCACCGCCTGGTGTAGAGATAATCACTTCATCTCCTTCCATTTTGCCGATAAGGCCACGGGCAATTGGTGAGCTAACTGAAATGCGCATCGCTTTGATGTCTGCTTCATCATCGCCGACGATTTGATAAGTCTTCTCTTCGTCGGTGTCGACATCAATCAATGTCACCGTTGAGCCAAAAATGACTTTGCCGCTATTGTCCATCTTCGACACATCGATAACCTGCGCCATAGATAGCTTGTATTCGATATCACGAATTTGCGCTTCGCAGATACCCTGCTCTTCTCGGGCAGCATGATATTCGGCATTTTCTTTTAAGTCACCGAGCTCGCGCGCCTCAGCGATAGCTGTAGAAATCAGTGGGCGTTGTTTGAGTAGTCTATCTAGCTCTTCACGCAGCATTTGCTCGCCGCGTACTGTCATTGGAACCTTTTCCATTTTATACCTCTCGCCAAAGCTAACTTTGGACAAAAAAAACCTACCCAACTGCACTGGTTAGGTAGTGTTCGATTAATCGCGTTTTCATTAGTGTAAACAAAGTTCGATACTAAATCACCTTAAAGTTCTAACACCTTGTTTTCTCGTTCCTGGTGGTTATTTTTCAAACAAACAATAAGCTAAAAAACACTGTTCAAAATTGTAAAAAACACTATTCAAAATAAAAAAAACTAAAGAAAAAAAACTTTAACATCGATCACAAAATGAAATAATTGTTATTTAAAAACAATATGTTGATATTTTTTTATCAAAGTATAAAATCGACCACCAAAAGCGATTTATATCATTTTACTAACGAAGTCAGGAACTTTAACGGTAAAACATCCGCAGTCATTGCACAGATTCGCTTTGATGCCTCGTAAAGGACACACTACGGTGCACAGCTGGTTTGGAGCAATACCAAGAGAACATCGAACTTGATTGGAGCTCCAGTAGCGACTCAATTGAAACTCCAGTTGATAAATCAGCTTGAATCGATAGTGCTCATATATAAATACAATTATCTATTTATGAACCATAAATTTAGGATTTAATAAGATGAAAAAGACTCTGATTGCTCTTGCGGTATCTGCTGCAACTCTAGCATTTGGTGCAAACGCTGACACTCTAGCCACTGCTCAAGCAAATGATGCAAACCTAAGCGGTACTACTCTATATTCTGCTAACGGTAATACCATTATCATGAACGGTCGTATCGAAGGTGTAGCGAAAGAACAAGGTGGTAAGGTAACTAGCGACTCTGACGCTCGCATCGGCTTTGGTGGCGTTTCCGTCATTAACGCTAAAAATAATCTTTATGGTGTAGGTTATTATCAAGCCCAGCTTACAACGGCTGACAACGGTTCAACAGATTCGGGAAGTACCACTATTACTAACCGTTACCTATATGCTGGGGTTGGTGGCAACTTTGGTCAAGTTGTCTACGGTAAGGATGATGGTGCATTCGAAACCTTTATGGATGGCTACACTGATATCATGTCTACCTTTGGCGACAACTACAGAATGCTAAACGTAGCAGATCGTTCAGACAACACCGTTACTTATCAAGGCTCTTACGGCAACTTCTCTGCTATAGCAAACTATCGCTTCGCAGATGGTAGCACTAACACTAACGGTGATGTAGTAAGCAACGGCCAACGCGGTACCTCTGCGGCGGTTAACTATGTAATTGGTGATACAGGCGCGACCATTGGTACTGGTTACTCTAACCAAAATGGTTCTCATCTATATATGACCGGCGTTGGATACACTATTAGTAACTTCTATGTAGGTGCTACTTACAACACTGGTAAGCTAAACTTTGGTAATACTACTTCACGAAGCGCATTTGGTGGCTATAAAACTTCAGAAAACTTTGGAGCAAACACTTTAAGCTTTACTAATGAGCAAGACTACCGTGAGTACGAACTAGCGGCTTCTTACACTCTAGGCAAGACACTATTCACAACTAACTACAGTAACGAGAAAACGGGCGACTTCACCACTGGTAAAGCTCTTGCTATAGACGCAACTTACTTCTTTACCCCGAACTTCCGTTCATACATTGGTTATAACTTCAACCTATTGAGCCAAGGTGATTCAATTGGAACTAGCTCAACTGACGTAGTGACCAAAGCAGGTGCTGAAGACCAAGCTATGGTTGGTATGCGCTACGACTTCTAATTTAGACCCCTGTCTAAATCCAATAATAACGCCTGCTTTATGCGGGCGTTTTTTATGGCCTTTTAACAAAGGCATGGAGGTTTCGGGTTATACTTTATGGTCCTAGCGCTTTACATGGACTTTGCTATGCCTTTAAATCGGACCTTGCGTCGCTGCCACTTTTCCACTTTTGTATTTTTTATCTCTGTTTTCTTTAGTGCAAACAGTTTTGCTGCTTTACCTAGCGATCCATTACCGTTAGGCGCTCGCAGCACGCTTATTGTACAAGATCTGAAAACTGGCAAAGTGCTGATGCAGTCTGGCAGCAATGAAGACTTTTTCCCTCCCGCCAGTACGCTAAAGCTGATTACTGCGCTTGCGGCCAAGTTAGAGCTTGGTAACCACTTTCGCTTTCATACCTCGCTGATTAAATCTGGCAATGATCTGGTGTTTAACTTCTCAGGCGATCCGACCTTAACCAGCCAAGATCTGAATGCCATGGTTAAACAGATTGCTAAAGATGGCATTCAGACCATTAAAGGGGATATTTGGCTAAATGGCAGCGCATTTAATGGCTATGAAAGGGCTATTGGTTGGCCTTGGGATATTCTTGGTGTGTGCTACAGTGCCCCGCCTAGTGCGATTAATTTGGATGAGAATTGTGTTCAAGCGTCTATTTCAACACCTAACCCAACTCCTTACAGCACCAAAACGCGCGTTTACGTGCCTGAGCACCTACCCATCCATGTGGCAAACAAAGTCGTGGCGGTCAGTAAGCAAGAGCAAGAAGACACCCACTGCGCGTTAGAGTTGCTCACCTCATCCAACAATCACTACACACTAAAAGGGTGTGTTGTGAAACGCAAAAATGCCATCCCACTCAAATTTGCCGTTCAACAGCCAGAGCTTTACGTAACACGCATGATTTACACCATGTTAAAGAAACAAGGTATTCGATTGGATGGGCAAATTAAAATTGGCAAACCGGCTATCAAAAACTCTCGATTGATTGCCTCTCATCAATCCAAGCGTTTACCGGAATTGCTAGAAGTCATGCTTAAACAGTCTGATAATTTAATTGCCGATACGCTAACCAAAACCATAGGCGCGAAGTATTACCAGCAACCGGGCAGTTTTAACAACGGCACCGCTGCGATTAAAGCCATTATTTTAGAACATACTGGGATCAATCTAGAGCATGACCAACTGGTGGATGGTTCTGGGCTGTCTCGTAACGATCGCATCACTCGCGCCAATATGACAGATATCCTGCGCTATATTTGGCAGCATAATAATCAACTAGAATTGATCGACATCATGCCCGTCTCTGGCCAATCCGGTACACTGCAATACCGTAAAAGCATGCGTAAAGCGCCGATTAAGGGCAATATCATTGCCAAGAGTGGCAGTGTTTACGGCACTTACAATATGGCAGGCTTTGGCTTAGACAGACAAGGTAAACCAAGGACGTTATTTGTTCAGTATGTCGCCGATTACTTTGTTAAAAAAGACAAAAATGGCAAAAAGACCGCCTCACCGATCACTCGGTTCGAGCAGTCTTTTTATAAAGAAGTGGTGAAACTCAGCCGTTCCGCTCAGCCATAAGCTCTTTCTTAGCCGCAAAGTTAGCCGTAAAGAATGTAAGTGGATATACCCGATATGGCACCAATTAACGCCACGCTCGCCAAAGCGATACGGGCGTTGAGCCAATCTAAAGAAAGCTGATTTTTACTTAGCCCGAGTTGACTGGCAAAATATCGAGCATGGTGGTGATGGCCGTGCTCTTTAAGTTCATCCAACAACTCTTTCACGAAGTTATCTGGGCTAGTTTGCAATATCGCCAGCGCTTCATCCATTGGCATAACTGTCAGCAGATGCACTTGCTTATTGCGCTCATTACGCACAAAAGCGTTTCGAGCTGCATCAATCTCGGCCTTTGAGTAACGAGATTGACTTTGATCCAACATATTGTTCATTACCGTCATAACACATCTCCCTAGTGAGCCTGTTAACAGGCTCGATCAGGTACAAAGGTAACGACCACCAATTGACAACGTGCTCTTGTTGTTGGGTACTAACCCAATGAGCAAGCGAACTTTTCCGTAAAGCTTCATTCGTTGTTTAAGGTTCGGGATACGACAGGAATTGAGAGAAAGGGCCCTCTACCACGAAGGCAGGAGCAAAAGACACTTACCGACGCGGATTACTCCTTACCCAATACCTGATTCTTCCCAGCCTTGGGAGGATGGTCGGCATTGACATAAAGTTCTCCATAACTACTGTCCCTTCGACAGCGATCATACGGTATCAAAAAAGGTGATTAGGAACCGTTATCTTACCCTCAGTAACACGAAATATTTGCTTTTCAACTTTGACCCAAGCCATACTTTGGATAAAAGATCCTGCAAAGCATCAGGCCAAGATATGATTTCTTGTAAAACCAAGCAAAAGAGAAAGACACTCAGCAAAGAGCGCATTAAGCGCAAAGGCTACATTTGTGTTGGCTGGACGAGCGTGATCCTCGGGCTAATTGGTGTCACGGTTCCGCTACTACCTACCGTGCCGTTTATTCTTCTGGCACTGTACTGCTTTGGCGTTGCCTCACCTAAATTTCAGCATTGGCTGCTCACTCATAAACGGCTTGGCCCTATTGCGAGGCGTTTGCAAAGTAAAAGCGGTTTGACCGTTAAAGAGAAAGTGCAATCGCTGATCCTGATCTGGATCTCGATGGGCGCGATGTTTTACTTTGTTGCGCTAGGCACCCATTGGCAGTGGGCCATTTTGGGGCTAATCGTTTTTGAAACTTGGTTTATTCTGCGCTTTAAAACTCATCGCCCCAACAGCGATGAAAACATAAAACCCACTGAGTAGAGAATCAGACAGTAAAAAAGCGCCGTGATGGCGCTTTTTGGTAGATTGGGTGTTTTTAATCACTACACCAAAGTGACTCGGGCAAATTTACGTTTGCCGACTTGCAACACGTAAGTGCCTGCCTCTAACACAGATTTAGCATCAGTGATTTTTTCGCCTTCCAATTTTGCCGCACCTTGCTTGATCATGCGCATCGCATCAGACGTTGAAGAACACAAGCCCGCTTCTTTTAATAGGTTGCTCATTGGCATGCCCACTTCAAATTGAACTTCTGGCATTTCATCTGGCACCGCACCTTTTTGAAAACGATTGATAAACTCTTGCTCAGCCGCATCAGCATCCGCATCGGTATGGAAACGGGCAATGATCTCTTTGGCTAACAAAATCTTAATATCGCGTGGGTTTTTGCCTTCTGCGACTGCCGCTTTGAAGCCTTCGATTTCTTCTAGTGGACGGAAAGACAACAGCTCGTAGTAGCTCCACATCAGATCATCAGAAATCGACATGATCTTACCAAACATCTCACCCGGCGCTTCGCTCACACCAATGTAGTTGTTCGCAGATTTAGACATTTTCTTCTCGCCATCTAAACCCACCAGCAGAGGCATCATCAATACAACCTGAGGTTTTTGCCCATTGGCTTTTTGCAGCTCACGGCCCATTAGCAGGTTGAATTTTTGATCTGTACCACCAAGCTCTACGTCAGTCTCCATTGCCACAGAATCGTAACCTTGCAGAAGAGGATACATAAATTCGTGAATCGCGATTGGCTGACCACCCGCATAGCGCTTTTTGAAATCATCACGCTCAAGCATACGTGCCACGGTTTGATTAGCCGCTAGACGAATCATACCTTCCGCGCCAAGATCAGATAGCCACTCAGAGTTAAACTGAATTTTGGTTTTCGCAGGGTCTAGGATCTTGAACACTTGCTGCTTATACGTTTCAGCATTGCGCAGCACATCTTCACGCGTTAGAGGTGGACGAGTCGAGTTTTTACCAGTTGGATCGCCCACCATACCGGTGAAATCACCAATTAGGAAAGTCACATCATGGCCTAGCTCTTGAAACGCACGCAGCTTATTTAAGATCACAGTATGGCCAAGGTGGATATCTGGCGCTGTCGGATCCGCACCCAATTTAATACGTAATGGACGCCCTTCTTTTAGCTTTTCAATGAGCTCTTCTTCTGGAATTAGCTCGTCTACGCCGCGTTTTATCTCGGCTAGTGCATGTTCAATGCTCGCCATTCTTGTTCACTCCCACAGATTTGGCAAAATTTTGATGATGCACATCTTACTTGAATAGCGAAGCTTTTTGAAACAAGTTAGACTAAACAATAGGACTTATTTATTTGTGATACTCAGAACGAACTTCAGATGCTATCAATTTTCGCTCGTTTACCATGGATGCACCGAGCACTAATCGCACTCTTCAGCGCTGTGATAATCATTGCGTTATTTTTTATCCCCGATTCAAAAAAGCTCAAACAAGAAAGCAACCGCTACAAACTGGGCGAAAATTACCCGCTTGATATAGATACCAGTAACCTTGGCTCTGGCCTTACTGCACCTTCTTTAAATCTGATCCGCTGGGAAAAATACACCGTTGAATCAGGAGAAAGCGCCGCACTTTTGTTTCAACGCATCGGCCTTTCCGCTCGGCTACTGTATAACCTAACCTCTGCCAGCAAAGAGATAAAAAGACAACTGACGCGTTTAATGCCCGGCGATATCTTGGAGTTTGGCTTTGATGATAATAACGAGCTGGTTCAATTTAAACGCCAACTCACGCCTTACGAAACCTTCCGTATATCCAAAACGCCTGAAGGCTATATCTCAGAGCTAGACAAAAAAGAAGTGCTGTATCAATACAACTACGCGGAAGCCAATATCACCTCAAACTTTTGGAATGCCGGTGTTAATGCAGGACTCACTGCTAATCAAATTATGGAACTGGCTGGCATCTTTGGTTGGGACATTGACTTTGCTTTGGATATTCGCAAAAACGACTCATTTAAAATCTTATATGAAGAAAAAGTAGTGGAAGGCCAAGTGGTAGGCCGCGGCAAAATTATTGCGGCGGTGTTTACCAATCAAGGTGACACCTTTACCGCTGTTTTGGATGACGTCACTGGTCACTATTACGATGAAAACGGCCGCGCTATGCGCAAAGACTTCTTGCGATCTCCGGTGGACTTTCGCCGCGTCAGTTCTAACTTTAACCCTCGCAGGCTTCATCCAGTCACAGGCCGAGTCAGGCCACACAATGGCACGGATTATGTCGCACCTGTCGGCACACCCATTTGGGCGGCTGGCGATGGTGTGGTTATCAAATCCAGCTACGGCCAATACAATGGCAACTATGTGTTTATTAAACACAGCAATACCTACGTAACCAAATACCTTCACCTTAAACGGCGCAAAGTCAAAACGGGTCAGCGCGTCAAGCAAGGCCAAGTCATCGGTACACTTGGTAGCACAGGCCGAGTCACAGGTCCTCACCTTCACTATGAATTTTTAGTCCATGGCGTACACAAAAACCCTAGAACGGTGAAATTGCCGCAATCCAAATCGCTTACTGGCAATGCCAAAGTTAATTTTGTCACCAGTGCGAAAGAGCGGATTGCCAAGTTGGATCAATACAGTAATTTGCTATTTTCAAGTAACTAAAGCACCCTGAGCTAAACCAGATTAAATAACAATTGATAAAAGAATTAATTAAATAAGGCTAAATTTTGTCCATGCTCGAAAAACAATGCTGACGGTGTTTTTCACTATTGTTTTTGGCAAAACGTGAGTCTTTTTCCCTATACCATGTGGGGTTCGAGCACAATAAAAGTACATGGTAAAAGGAAATGCCAGTCAGCATAAATGCGAATGGATTGAGTATTGTTCACAAAGGTTCAGAAGGCGTTGCGAAATCAACCCAAGCCGATGTCTGCTGGACCACCATTGGACCCGTTGTCGTCCCATTGCCCTATGATAATGTTGCCAAGTCCAAACACCTAGATAAAGGTAGCGCGACCGTGTTCGCCGATGGCGGTAACAGCATTGCCATTGATGGCTGCAACTTTAGTAAAAGCAAGGGTGATGAAGACGGCGATGCCAAAGGCATCGATTCTGACACCATCGAAGGCAAAGCGGAGTTTATCAGCTGTTCTCCCACAGTACTTATTGAAGGCCAAGGCGTCTGCCGTTTGTCTGATCAGATGAAAATGAACAATGGCAATACCATGTGTATGGGCGGCGTGCAGAACCCTTCGGTAGAAGTTGAAGCGCTTGCAGAAGAACTGTATGAGCTAGGTATCCATTGCCACTACCCTGATCGCGAACCCTTGGTACAAGCTGAATTTGAAATGAAGTCATCTCGAGGCGAATGGCTAGCTTCAGGCAAGCTTGATGCGACAGGTTATGTCAGAGTACGCCAGCTGCCAAATGAGCAAGCTGTGATTAACTATCAAGAGGATGCTCGACCATACACTGTTCACCTTGTCGCCAGTAAAAATATTCACCAGCAAGATTATAAGCACGAGGATTTTTTTGCGCTCTGCGCTGAATCTAAACAACCATTTTGGCGACCAACACGAGTCGACTCAAGTGTCAAAAGCTGGGGGCAATTCTCCATACCCGCCAAACAAGATCCTCAGTTTTGCCATATGGTTAGCATGCAATGGCTTGCCCTCCTTCCGCTAAAAACCAGCCTACAAGAGTGTCAAACTTTAACTAACCGGCTGCTATCTTTCTTGGGGCTAGAAACAGGTCAAAACAAACTGAATCAAGAGCAGCAGCACGCACTACTTGGCCTAATTCATCAGGCAGCCCCTTTGATTACTCTTGAAGGCAAGGTGCTGTCTATTTATGCAGAAATCGCCCCAACTGAGTCTTACAACACACTGATGGCCGCGCTGCGAGATATTGGTTATGGCAACCCAGTCAAGTTAACGGAACAATTCGATTGGCAAGGAGAGCGACTTAAGATCACTCGTCATCTCAATCAACTACTAGATAAGCTCGAATCCCGGCTTACCAACTTGAAATCACGCGCATCGTCGATGGGTTATGCCGAGCTAGAAAAACGCTATAAACAGATCATGAATCAATTGGCTGAATTGAAAGCCCAACTGCCTAATTGGATCAAACAAGCCAGTCGCGATATAAAAGAAAAACTGCAATCTATTAAAGCTACCGATCCGAGCGTTCATGTCACTAGGCCATCAAGTGTCGGTTTTTCTACGGCGGCCGGTACTCTATACCAAACGGTATATACCACCAAGCACTACAAAAAACTGACCTTTGACGATCCGAAAGAAAAAATACTGCGAATCGGGGTATTTTTCGATGGCACCGGACAAAACAATCGCAACGATGAGTATAAAGAAAGGCGTGGCAATAAATCTCGTTCCAATATTGCTAGATTGTTCGAAGCGTATCCTGTAGTCCCTGGTGAGTCTGATGCCATTTATATTTCTGGTGTCGGAACTGTTGATAATGCCTATCTAACCCCAGAGGTTATCGACAAGGGGGAGGATGAAGTGGATCTGGTTCAAGCCTTTGGTATCGCCATCGAAGATCTTCCTGAGCCTAGCCAGCAGACCATTGAGAAAATCGAAAAAACAGGCGCTTTCTATAAATGGCAATCTTTAATTACTCAGCTCCATGAACTCTGCAATGATGAAGAAAATAACTATAGCTCTGTGACTAAAATCGAGTTCGATGTGTTTGGCTTCAGTCGAGGTGCCGCGTTGGCAAGACACTTTGTCAACACAACAGAAGTGGGCTTACCAGACTATGACAAGCCAAGGCAAGGTCGCGATGGTCTGGCAATTACGCCTAATTTGCTAGGCACCAACAAGGCTAAACGCTTCAATCCTTATTCTGGCTTTGAAATTGACAGTAAAAGAAAAGCCAGCGTTCGGTTTGTTGGCCTGTTTGATACCGTTGGCTCATTCTACTGGCCAGGTAACGATGATGAAGGTAACTTTCAACTTTCGCTAAAGCCAGATTGCGCTAAAGCTGTGCTTCAGCTATGTGCCTATCATGAATATCGTAAAAACTTTCCTCTCACTTCCCTTAAAACTAATGGCAGCTTACCTGATAACTTCTTTGAAGAGATGTTCCCTGGCGCACACTCGGATGTTGGAGGGGGTTATGCCGCATTTGAACAATATGCTCAAAAAGGGCTGCCCGAGCGTTATCAGGTTCCGACACTCGATACGTATAACCGCGAGTTAGTCAAAACCCTTTCCTTTGAAAAAGAGTATAAAAGAGAAAGAAGTAAAGAGCATAAGCAGACTCAAGGTCACCTTAGAGCACAACGAATGATGGAACATACACGACAAGAAATGGAGCAGCAATGGAACCAGCAGTGCTTAGAGCAGCACCAGCAATATGGCCAGGTGAAATGCCAACACTGGCACCTGCATTTCTATCGCTTACAACCAATTAGCAACGCTTTATCCGGGCTAGCGCAGGAACGAATGAAGCAACAAGCCACGTTATTTGGTGTGAAGTGGAAACAAGATCTGTACACCCAACCGCATAACTTCGCCAAGAATAAATCTCTATCCCAATATTCTGTTGAGCTCAATTCCCAACCTCTGGGAGGGATCACAGAGTCATCTTGGGCAAGTTATATCAAGCCCCAAACTAAGACCCTCGTTCATCGACCCCACGATGCGCTGATTAACCCTGGATATTACTCGTTTGTTCAATATATCGTCAATCGACCCACTTATGATGCACACGACAAACTACAAAGGCAGGTATTCGATAATGCATAAATGGAGATTAAATGTAATTTGCTTGCCTGCTTTTTTTCTATTGCTATCTTGCTCTGCGAGCTCAAAACAAGAAGATATCTACCAGCAAACCGTCGCCACAATTGGTAACTCGGGCAGCACAACAGGCCCACATGGTGTGGCAAGTATGTGGCTGCAAGATACCCGTGGTAGCGCATCAGATTTTGGTTATGGAGCAATTCACGGATATCCAAGTAAGAGTTCAGGTATTAATATTGGCGTCCCAAAACACGTGGAGGGATACTGGATAAAATTCGATGACAACGATGAGAATATCGTGGAGTATTATAGGATTTCAGCACCTATAGATTACCAATTGGCAGCAAAGAAAATTGACACACTCAATCACTATTATCAAAACTTTGAGCGTCAGGATGGCACCATGCAGGTTATTGTGGACGGTCCAAGGGTAAGGGTGTTCTTCACTAAAAAGTGTTTTCGATCTCGCGCAGACTGTACCCCAAATAACAATGCAGATCCGCAAGGATATATTGAACGTTCACCCACAAATAGTACAGATGTAGTAAAACTGTTTGATGGGATGGGTGAAGCCTCCAACATTCCATTTCCTAATTCCCCTTTTGATCAACGCCAGATTAGCCAAAAGTTTCAGTTGGGGAGATCGGCTGATAGATTGATTATCAAGGACACCGCAGGAAATATTGAAACCTATGGTTCAGGCATCACGAGCCCGACTCAAATCACCGCTTTTTGGCGAACATTAGGCCAGGATACAAGTGGTAATTTTACGGGAAAAAACAAATATTTTCGCCTTATCGCATCTATAGATGGAGAACAAAGCGAAAAAGCCATTCAAACGCTGAGGAATTACTATAAACATTTTTTTGGTAAAGTGGGGAGCATTTATGTATTTGCTAATAATGGCCAACTCTCAGTGATTTATAGCAATTTTTGTTTTGAAGGAGTAAAAGACTGTCGTCCCAAGCAAGGCGCAGACCCAAACCATCTAATAAAGTATTCCGATGTTTTAGGCACTAACTACGTTACTCTGTACCAAGGAAAAGCCGAGTCATCCAACACCCCTTTCCCTGACGGCCCTGATTATAATGGCGATCCTCGTTACTGGAATATGCCAGAACACGACAGTGTTAAACATTAAGCGCTTAACTTGTTTCGCTCACTGCCGCGCTGGAAGCTTTTTTCTCTCTGGCCAACATCAGTAAGCAGGGAGTCAATACAAGCGTTAGTAAGGTCGCAAACGCCAACCCACCAGCGACGGCAGTGGCGAGCTGCGACCACCATTGGGTGCTGGGCGCGCCAAACTCAATTTTTTGATTGATTAGGTCGATATTCATTTCGAGCACCATAGGCAACAAACCTAGAATCGTAGTGATGGTGGTCAATAACACTGGCCTTAGACGCTGAACCCCAGTTCTCAATATGGCCTCACGTTTTTCCAAGCCGCGTTTTATCAACTGATTATAGGTATCAATCAGTACGATATTGTTATTGACCACTATACCTGCCAAGGCAATCACGCCTATCCCAGACATAATAATGCCAAACGGCTTTTGGAAAATAAGTAAGCCGGCAAACACCCCAACGGTTGAAAACACCACCGCACTTAAAATCAGGAAGGCTTGATAAAAGCTATTAAATTGGGTGATCAGAATTAATGCCATCACCGCCAAGGCAACGACAAACGCTTTTTGTAAAAAGGCGGAAGAGTTTTGCTGCTCTTCGTTTTGCCCGCGAATATTAAACGCCACACCTTGAGGAAGCTTAAGCTGCAATAGCGCTTGCTCAATCTTGGGCAGCTCTAACGCTAAGTTGTAGCCATCTTTTATGTCAGCGACAATTTTGATGACTCTTTGACCATCTCGCCTCTTGATGGTTTGTTGTTTAGGCTTAGCGATAACTTGAGCAAAGTTGGTTATCGGCACCATGCCTTGAGGGGTTTTGATGCGAAGTTGATCGAAACGGCCAATATCGCGTTTATGTTCTGGATATCGTACCAAAATGTCCACTTCTTCATCGGCATCGTCGGGCAGATAATCGCCTAACCTTAATCCATTTGTCACGAACTGGACGGTATTACCCACCAATGTGGCATCAGCGGCAAAGCGAGAAGCATCGTCACGACGTATATCGACTTGCCAGTCAATACCGCCTTTATTCGAGGTATCACTGATATTGGCCAGCGCTGGGAAACCATCCGCCCAATGGCGCACCATTTTAGCCGCTCTATCCAAATTGTTTGCCACGGTAGAAGTCATCTCAATTTCGAGATCGTGCTCAACGGGAGGGCCAGCATCGGGGAACTTATATTCGATTTCAACGCCAGCAAACTTATCGGTGGTTTGTTTTAACTCTTCAATGATGTCTTTCACTTTACGGCGATATTGCCAATCTACTGGCGTGATTTGTATTTGCCCTATTCCATCGTCTCCGCCCGTTTTGGTATAGACGCTTTCAAATTCCTTATGATTAAACATCACTTGCTCTATATCTCGCATGATGGCGTCTTTTTCCTTGATTGATAAATCCCCATGCGATCGCACTTTCACCGTAAAGTATGGAGGATCCACTTCTGGAAAAAACTCTGCGCCCAGGCCTGCTTTCACATACGTGACACCCACTCCGATGGCAAGCAAGATTGCCGCAAACAGTATCTTCCAAGGGTGATCAATCGCCAACGATAGAATGCGGTAATAGAAACGAGTTAGCCCGGTAGCTTTAGAGAAATCACCATCGTGAAGCGCTACCATTCTTACGCGATTTTCAGCGCTGACATTTTGCGGACGGCCAATAATGCTACCCAACACAGGCACAAATAATAGCGCCATCATTAAAGAAGCGGTGAGCGTTGCGATTAAAGTAATCGGCAAGTATTTCATAAACTCGCCCGTGGTATCTGGCCAAAACATGAGAGGGGCAAACGCGGCAAGTGTCGTCGCGGTCGATGCACTGATCGGCCACGCCATGCGTTTGGCTGCATCTCGATACGCTTGTTTCTTCTCTACCCCTTCTTGCATGCGCCTGTCAGCAAACTCCGTGACGACAATCGCGCCATCCACCAGCATACCCACAGCCATAATGAGCGAAAATAGCACCACAATATTAACGGTTAACCCAAATACTGACAGTACAAGCAGCCCAGTTAAAAACGACCCCGGAATCGAAATCCCAACAAGCAGCGCGGTGCGCACGCCTAATATTGCGATGATCACAATGACAACCAAAATGATTGCCGACAAAATGTTATTTTGCAGATCGTTCAACATGGTTTTGACATCTTTTGACTGATCCCATGTGTATTTCACTTGCAAATTACTTGGCCAATCCGGCAGGGTTTGCGCTTGAGCTAATATCTGTTTGACGATATCCACGGTATCGATAATATTTTCGCCCGCTCGTTTTTTTATATCGAGCACAATCGCTGATCTACCGTCCATTCGCGCGTAACTGTCAGGATCGCGAAATGCCCGTCGAACGGTTGCCACATCGGAAAATGAGACCACTTGTTTGCCATCTACCTTGACTGGCAAATCCAGAAGATCGGTCAATGAATCAAATACAGAAGGGACTTTGACAGAAAAGCGCCCGTAGCCTGTGTCAACATAACCGGCTGGTACAACACGGTTATTTAAAGAAATAAGGTTAAAAATATCCGCCTGATCTAAGCCATAACTCTCCATTAGTAATGGTTCAACTAAGACTTCGAGGATGTCTTCTCTATCTCCGGCGATCTCCACTTCCAGTACTTGCCGATAACTTTCCAGCTTATCTCTTAATTTGCGAGCTATTTGCACTATGGTGCGCTCAGGCACTGCGCCATAAAGCACCACAGACAACACCGGTTCAACAGAAGCTAACGTTATCTCATTGACGGTCGGCTCATCAGTGTCATCGGGAAGTTTCGGTTTGGCCAGATCCACGGCGTCTCTCACATCCGCCATCGCTTGTGCCAAATCCACGCCAACAGAAAATTTTAAAGTGACCGAAGCGTGGCCTTCAGCCGCGCTAGCCGTCATTTCCTTCACGCCTTCAATCGATCGCAACTCTTGCTCTATTGGCCGAACAAGTAATCTTTCTGCATCTTCGGGAGAAATACCTTGGTGAGTAACCGATACATAGATGATGGGGATGGTAATGTCTGGGCTGGACTCTTTTGGAATGGTGAGATAAGTCATCACACCCGCAATTAAAATCAAGATTAACAGCGTGAGCATGGTGCGCGTTCGAGAAAGTGCTGCATCAATAAGTGAGTACATACTATCTCCTTTAGCCTATGGCTTAATGCTATCCGATTTCACTGCAATCACGGCATCACCAGCTCGAACAAAACCTTGCCCCACCGTGATGATATCGGCGCTTTGTCCTAACCCAGCAAGCCAAACACCATCTTGGCTCGCTTTAACAAGATCGATAGGAACAAATTCAACGCGCTGGTCTTTTAATACCTTCACCCCCAAATTGCCATCACCGTCTAGCGCGAGCATGGCAGGAGTAATTTTTATCGCTGGGGTTTGTTTTAAATTGAGAGATACTTCTGTACTAACACCAGCTGGGATTTGTCGAGTATCGTTACTCACTTCGATATCGATAGGAAATGTGTTAGTGCTGGTTGAAGAGACTTTGGAAACATATCGAACACGGCCAGTCGCTTGCTTGCCATCAATAAAAGTGACGCTGGCTTGTTGCCCTGCTTTAATGAACTGAATATACCGCTCACTGACGTCGGCTTCGATCACCAGTTTTTTGATGTCGATAAGATGAGCAATTTGCTCACCAACCGATACATAATCGCCAAGTTCGACGGGTAATCTATCGACAATACCAGCAAATGGTGCTCTGACTTCGGTATTAATCAGGTCTCTTTTCGCGCTTTCTACATCGGCTTTGGCATCCACTAACGCCGCTTCTGCGGTGAAAAATGCGACTTCCCCTTGCAGGCCTCGATTGCGCAGTGATTTAGATGCTTTAAATTCCTTTTCTCTCACCTTTAACATGGCTTTGGCCTTGTCTAACTGAACGGCAAGATCGGCTTGGTCAACTTGTGCAATCAACTGGCCTTTTTTAACTAGTTCGCCTTTTTTGACCTTAAGAGCCACGATGCTACCAGGATATTCAGCGGCTAAATTGGCTTGCTTATTTGGAGCGGTGCGTCCGTATAGTTCGAGGATTTTATAGGTTGGTTGGGCTTGAAAGGTTTGGTACACCACTTTTGCTAGAGGAGCTGTGGTTGAGGTGGCAGGGCTAGAGGTATCTTCCGCTGACTTTAACGTGCCGAGGCCAAGCCATACTGCTAAAAGGACAACGACTAACAGCGACACCAACCACGGTCGAGAAGATATAAAGCCACCAATTCGTGACGCAAACATAGACAGTCCCTCGGGTTGCGTTGCTGGCTGTGGTGCCATTTACCCTGCATGACATCCTTCTATGCAGGGTCGATTTTACTCAGTGTAGTCTATACATTAAACGCTAAATGATGCACCACAACCACATGTTGTGGTTGCATTCGGGTTATCGACAAAAAAGCGAGCCCCTTCTAAACCTTCGGTGTAGTCCACTTTCCCGCCAAGCAAATATTGTAAGCTCATTGGGTCAACGACAAGTGTTACACCACTGTTTTCGATTTTCGTGTCACCGTCATTGACTTTTTCATCAAAGGTAAAGCCGTACTGGAAGCCACTGCAGCCACCACCAGTAATATATACACGTAGCATCAATGCTGGATTTTCTTCCTCTGCAATCAGCGTTTTAACCCTTGATGCTGCCGCATCTGAAAAAGACAAGGGGATGTTTGCTTCACTCACGACGACCTCTCTCATTCGTGCTTTTCCTGGTAAGTATGCAATAGGCTTAACAGGTCTTCATTTCAATCTGGATGATGCGATTATCTAATACCTTACTAAAACGTTCAAGTATTCACCATGTATTCGCCATTTTATATAGGATTATTGGTTGAAATTTGCTGCTTTTGCGCTCTGAAATGTTTTTTGTTCGCAATTTGAAGAGTACAATGCTGACCAACTTGGTCCGAGCAATCAACAGAGGATATTTCCATGACCAAATCATCAGATTTATATCAAAAGGCTCAACAAACCATTCCTGGCGGTGTGAACTCACCAGTGAGAGCCTTCAACGGAGTTGGCGGTTCTCCTATTTTCATTGAACGTGCAGACGGTCCGTTGATTTTTGATGCTGATGGCAAAGCGTACATTGATTATGTCGGCTCTTGGGGCCCGATGATCTTAGGCCACAATCATGCCGCTATTCGCAATGCTGTGATTGAAGCGGCTCAGTGTGGGTTAAGTTTTGGCGCGCCAACTGAAGTGGAAATTAAAATGGCAGAGCTGGTTTCTGAGCTAGTGCCATCGATGGAGCAACTTCGAATGGTGAGCTCAGGCACTGAAGCCACCATGAGCGCAATCCGACTTGCTCGTGGTTACACCAACCGAGACAAGATAGTTAAATTCGAAGGCTGCTATCATGGTCACGCAGACAGCCTGCTGGTTAAAGCTGGTTCTGGCGCGCTAACTCTTGGTCAGCCTAGCTCCCCGGGTGTTCCTGCCGATTTTGCCAAGCATACCCTCACTGCAACATTTAACGACTTAGCGTCTGTGCGACAACTGTTCGAAGCCAATAAAGATCAGATTGCCTGTATTATCGTCGAACCTGTTGCGGGTAACATGAACTGCATCCCTCCGGTTGATGGTTTCTTGCAAGGCCTGCGTGCGATCTGTGACGAATTCGGTGCGCTACTTATTTTTGATGAAGTCATGACGGGTTTCCGTATCGCACTAGGCGGCGCACAAGCGCATTATGATGTTCAACCTGACTTAACTACACTGGGCAAAGTCATCGGCGGCGGAATGCCAGTGGGTGCATTTGGCGGTAAAAAAGCCGTGATGCAACACATTGCGCCAACTGGGCCTGTCTACCAAGCAGGAACCTTATCTGGCAACCCAGTAGCGATGGCGGCAGGTTACGCATGCTTGAATATTCTAAAAGATGAAGGTAATCACAAACGCCTGACTGCGAAAACAAAACAGCTTGCAGATGGCTTTAAATCTCTCGCAGACAAACATGGTGTGCCTATGTTGGTGAGCCAAGTAGGCGGTATGTTTGGCTTCTTCTTCACTGAACAAGACAAAGTAACTTGTTATGAAGAAGTGGCAAAATGCGACGTTGAACGTTTCAAGCGCTTCTTCCACCTAATGCTAGAGCGCGGCGTATATCTTGCTCCATCTGCGTTTGAAGCAAGCTTTACTTCGTTGGCGCACAGCTCAAAAGAAATCGAAGCCACACTGGAAGCTGCCGATCATTGTCTGGCCGTTATCGCAGCCGAAAGTGTATAGGGATTTACCCGAACTTTACCGATAGCATAAGGGCTGGTAGCAGCCCTTTTTTGATCCCAACCGCTGTGAATGCCAAGTCAAATTTTCAACCGTTTGCTATTTTTTTGTTATTCCCACGACTCCTACGCAGTCTCTGTATTGCGCACACCTTCGTTACCATTCATTATACGTTTGGGGTCTGTTATCCCCAACTCCACAAGACTTCACGATGGATCAGCCAATGTCAAAAAGAGTCACGATTTCCCCAAGCCAATGGGTCATTATCATAGCTTTACTTGCCGCGGCTTTCGCTTGCTATTTGCTTGTTAAGCCTTATATCAATGCGATTGTTATGGCCTTTATTATTTCGCTTCTCATCTCCCCGCTTCACGCCTGGATAGAAGGAAAGCTGCCTGCACACAAAAATTCATCTGCACTTCTGAGCTGCATCATTTTAACCTTCATTATCGTGTTACCACTTTCGTTGGTGTTCGTTTCCATTGTCAATCAAGGGTCGATCTTTTCGCAAAACGTCTACAAGTGGGGTACACACGGCGGGATTGAGTCGGTCATCAACCACCCATTAGTTCTTAAAACCGTTTCACTCGTTAACAGCTATTTGCCTTTTGACAAAATCAACCCTCAAGACATTGCGCAAAAGCTTGGTCAACTGGCCGCCTCGTTTGGCACAAACTTAGTGGGTATTAGTGCGAAAGTGGTGGGCGATGCGACCAACTTTTTAGTGAATTTCTTTTTGATGCTGTTTGTGCTGTTCTTTTTATTGCGCGATCACGACAAAATTATTTGTGCAATGAGACACATTATTCCGCTGTCTCGCTCCCAAGAAGACAAGCTACTTGATGAAATTGAGCAGGTCTCAAAGTCGGCAGTGATGGGCTCATTTCTTACCGCGCTTGCCCAAGGCGTCGCAGGTGGCCTTGGTATGTGGGCTGCAGGCTTCCCGGGATTGTTCTGGGGCACAATGCTTGCCTTCGCTTCATTTATTCCCGTAGTTGGTACCGCATTAATTTGGATTCCTGCGGCGATTTATTTGTATTTTACTGGCGATACTGGATGGGCGATTTTCTTAGTTGTGTGGAGTGTGGCCGTGGTTGGTTCCATTGATAACTTGCTGCGCCCGTTTCTCATGCAAGGCAATTCTGGCATGAACACTTTGCTGATGTTTTTCTCGCTACTTGGTGGGCTTCAGTTCTTTGGCTTAATCGGGTTAATCTATGGGCCGATCATCTTTGCCGTCACCATGGTGATGTTTAAAATTTATGAGGAAACCTTCCATCATTTCCTCGATGATCAAGATAACACCTAAGGGCTGTTAGCTTTTCGCGATCTTTCCAACCTAGGAAAATACTTCAAGCGGTGCGTGGTTTGTGCGAAAATCACGCCTCTTTTTACTCAACTCATGGCTCTCATTTATGTCCGCTTATACTGCTCCTAGTCAAATTGCCCAACGCCAACTTGAATACTTTCACGGAAAACATGTTCTCGTTGCGGGAGAAGCGGAAGACAAGTTTCCTATTGAGCTGGCAGAGCATTGTGAGTCAGTGTCGATATTTACCACAAATTATGGCTACCACCGCCAATTCAATGAATCGAATGCGGTAAAGAGTGACTTTGGCGCAGAGTTTAGCGCTGATAGTAAAGCCAATATGGTTTTACTCTACTGGCCAAAAGCGAAAGCCGAAGCCGAGTATTTACTCGCGATGCTGATGAGCAAGCTGGGTGAAGGTACGGAAATTGTCGTGGTGGGAGAAAACCGCTCTGGGGTAAAAAGCATTGAAAAAATGTTTAAGCCATACGGTATTATCAAGAAATATGACTCTGCACGTCGCAGCTCGTTTTACTGGGGAGTATGCTCAGAAAGTGCACCTACTTTTGATTTGCAACAGTGGTTTAAAAGCTATCCAGTGCAATATAAAGGCGTTGATCTTGAGATCAAAAGCCTGCCTGGGGTATTTAGTCATGGTGAATTTGATGTCGGTAGCCGACTGCTACTAGACAACCTAGGCCAGTTAAGTGGCAAAGCGCTCGACTTTGGTTGTGGCGCAGGTGTGATTGGTGCGGTGGTTGCTAAGCTTAATCCGAACGTTGAGATCCATATGTGTGATATTAGCGCTCTGGCAATTGAGTCTAGTAAAGCAACGCTGCAGGCCAACGGCTTGTCTGGTCATGTCTTTGCCTCTGACGTTTTCTCAGATACCGATAAAGATTATCAATATCTTATCAGTAACCCACCTTTTCACTCTGGCCTAGATACCAGCTATCAAGCAACAGAGACCCTATTAGCGGATGCGCCCACTCACCTCGCCCCATCAGGTGAGCTGTTTATTGTGGCCAATAGCTTTTTGAAGTATCCGCCAATTATCGACAAGGCATTTGGTCAATGTCAAACCATCGACAAGACATCAAAGTTTGCCATCTATTACGCTAAGAAAGCTTAAAACGCTAGCACACCTGTTGCGTCAACTTGAACATAGACATCTTGTCCGACGCTGAGTGCCTCGGAAGAGTTGGCTAACAACTTGTTATTTTTTGTCTGAATCACGTAGCGGCAGTGATCGCCCATGAACTGCTGCTCAACAACCCGGCTGTCCACTGTGGGGACGTTGTGTGCTTTAATCGAATGCACTTGGATGTGCTGCGGCCGAATTAACAACTCACATTGGCTATCAATCGCAATGTCTCGCTGCGCCCTCGCTTCGATAAGCCCCAATTCCGTTTCAAAACCAAGCTCTGAAATACGTTTGGCGAGCAAGTAGCTTCCACCACCTAAGAAATTGGCCACAAAGCGGCTTGATGGCTGGTAATACAGTTCAGAGGCTTTACCAAATTGCTCTATCACGCCATGGTTCATAACCGCTAGTTTGTCGGAGAATGCAAAGGCTTCTTCTCGGCTGTGAGTTACAAAAATCGCCGTCACTCCTTGCTGCTTAAATAGCTTACGAATTTCGATAATCAACTGATGACGGACTTGCGTATCTATGTTGGAAAAAGGCTCATCCAGTAGCAAAAGATCAGGCTTGTAAGCGAGCGAACGCGCAATAGCAACGCGTTGTTGTTGCCCTCCCGACAGTTGATGTGGGTAGCGCTGGCCAAACTCAGTGAGGTGCACAAGCTCGAGCATTTCATTGACGCGGTTTTGCTTTTCAATGTGCGGGAGTTCACGCAAGCCAAAAGCAATATTTTGCTCAACGGTTAAGTGAGGAAATAGCGCATAATCTTGAAAGATCATGCCAATATTACGCTTTTCTGGAGCCAAACTCTGCACGCCGTTATCGACCGTGCGACCTTTCAGAACCATTTTTCCAGCGCTTAATGGCAATAAACCCGCAATGGCTTTAAGCAATGTGGTTTTGCCGCAGCCACTTGCGCCCAGCAAGCAAATGATTTCGCCCGGCTCAACATTTAATGACAAGGCGTTCAATACATTCGATTTCTCGTACTGACAGCTGAGATCTTGGATTGATAATAAGTCTTCCATTAACGTGCTTGCTCCAAGGTTTTATTTACCACAATTAATGGCACCAAGCCGACCAACACTAATAGAACAGCGGGCATGGCCGCGAGCTCCAATTGCTCATCAGAGGCAAAGTTAAATACATAGGTCGCTAAGGTCTCAAAATTAAATGGACGCAGTAATAAAGAGGCATTGAGCTCTTTCATCGATTCAATGAACACCAACAACCCAGCAATGAGAACGCCGCGCCTTATCAAAGGTAAGTGTATTTTCTTTATCATCTGATTGGCCGTACAGCCCAAGGTACGAGACGCCATGTCTAAAGAAGGCGGTATTTTCTTCATACTGCTTTCCACACTGCCTATTGCCACCGCAGAAAAGCGCACCACCAAGGCAAACACCAAAGCAAAAATAGTCCCTGAAAACAAAAGGCCGGGGCGCTGCCAGTTCATCGCTACTGCCAAATCATTCACACCGTGATCAAGTGTCAGCACAAAAACCATGACACCTATCGCTAACACCGTCCCCGGTACTGCATAACCCATTGAGGCCATCTTCTTTACGCTTTCGCTACGTAAGCTGGGTAATAAGCGATGGCGAAAATTCACCGTCAAAGCAACCATAATCGCTATCAGGGCGGCTGAAATCGACACGGTTAAGCTATTGATGGAATACAGGCGAAATTGTTCGTTCCAACTTTGCTCAAAGTAATGATAGGCGAAAGAGAGTAATTGAATCGTAGGAAAAATAAAGGCAATACTGACCAAGCCCCAACACCATGTCAGTGCCAACCATTTTTTCCATCCGCTCAAGGTTAATTTGGCTGGATTAGAGCTGGTCATATTGGGCTGAAACAATTTTTGTTTTCTTCGGCTGTACCCTTCTAAGCCAATAAATAGAATGATAAAAAACAGCATAATCATGGATATTTTGGCGGCGGCGTTAAGACTAGAATAACCAAGCCAGGTATCATAAACCGCTGTTGTGAGGGTGTTGACTGAGAAATAACTGACTGTGCCATAATCGCCAATGGTTTCCATCGCCACGAGGGACAAGCTGATTGCGATGGCGGGGCGAGCAAGAGGGAGAGAAATGCGATAAAAGCTTTGCCAAGTATTGCATTTCATCAAGCGGGCCGATTGCGTAAGCGAAGCGCTTTGCTCTAGGAATGTGGCTCGGCATAACAGATACACATAAGGGTAGAGAACCAAAGCGAGCACAATGATGGCGCCATACAATGAGCGAACATCAGGGAACCAATAGTCTTTTGCCCCCCAGCCCATGAAATTTCGCAACGTGGACTGCACTGGACCGGCAAAATCAAACCAATCAGTAAAAATATACGCCACAATGTAGCCAGGCATGGCAAGAGGAAGTACCAGCATCCATTGCAACACTTTTTCGGTCGGCAATTTGCAAGATGCCATCAACCAAGCACTCGGTACACCGAGCAGTAAAGAGAGCAGCATTACGCCAAGAGTAAGCAGAACGGTATTGAAAATATAGGTAGGCATCACGGTGGACATTAAGTGCGCAAAAATGTCATCCGTTGAACCTATCGAGGTGTAGGCAATGGCGATAATAGGCAGAAAAAGAGCAGCGGTGAATACCGTACTGCTCCATGTCCATATAAGGCTTTTTCCTGTTGGCTTCATACTACTTTGCCAGGGGCTATTCGCCCGTTAGGTTACAGATCAAATTGCACTTCATCTAACAACATAACCGCTTGCTTATGATATGAAGCAATCTCATCAAGTGAAATTTGATCGGCTTTAAAGTCTCCCCATGACGCGACCAGATCAGAGCGCTTCACACCTGGCTTGACAGGGTATTCATAATTCACTTCCGCGTACATTTTTTGCGCTTTTTCACCGGATAAATATTCCATCAACTTAAGCGCATTGGCTTGATTAGGAGAGAATTTTGCCATGGCCATGCCACTCACATTAACATGAGTCCCTTCCGCATTTTGATTTGGGAAGTTGATGTAAACCGACTCCGCCCAAGCTTTTTGCTTATCATCATTGACCATTTTTCCAAGGTAGTAGCTGTTGCCAAGTGAGACATCACACAGACCTTCTTTGATCGCTTTAACTTGTGCTCGATCGTTACCTTGCGGCTTGCGAGCTAGGTTGGCTTTTACCCCTTCCAACCACTCTTTGGTCGCCTTTTCACCATTGTGCGCAATCATTGCTGAGACGAGTGAAACATTGTATGGATGTTTGCCACTGCGCGTACAAATTTTACCTTTGAACTCAGGGCTGGCGAGATCGGCATAAGTAAAGTCTTCACCGAGCTTACCAGCGCGGTCGCGTGAAGAGTATACAGAGCGAGTTCGCGTAGTTAATGCAAACCATTGGTTTTCTGAATCTTGATACTGGCTAGGGATGTTTTCTTCTAAGACCACACTTTCAACTGGCTGAACTAACCCTTTCTCAGTGAGCTCGCTTAGTCGGCTGATATCTACCGTAAGGATGACGTCCGCTGGGCTATACTCGCCTTCTTGGGACAACTTTTCTGCAATGCCAGATTTAGCAAAGATCACATTGACTTTAATACCCGTGTCTTTGGTGAACTCATTGAACATAGGCTCCACTAAAAAGGGCTGACGATAGCTATAAACATTGACTTCTTCAGCCGCAAAAGCGGGAAAGGTAACGGAGCTCGCTGCAAGGGCTCCCAAAATCCATTTTTTCATTGTTGTTATCCTTTAACATCAAATGATAATACTTATCAGTTAGATTTATTATAAGATCGATGAATGAATTATCAATAGCGAGAATAAAAAAACCTGCTGGAGCCAGCAGGTTTTTGAGCAGTCAATTGTAAATATTTACTACTTCAGTGAGACAAACTCAGGGTAGGCGCCGACGCCACAATCATGCATATCCATGCCTTCCAGCTCTTCATCTTCAGAAACCCGAATACCTACCGTCGCTTTAAGAATCGCCCATACCGCTAAGCTAGCACCAAATACCCACGCAAAAATAACGGCTGCACCTAATAACTGAGCACCAAATGTCGCATCAGCATTGGTCAATGGTACCACCATCAATCCAAACAAGCCGCACACGCCATGCACGGAAATCGCACCAACTGGATCGTCTATTTTCAGCTTATCGAGTAGGATTATACTAAATACAACAATCACACCAGCCACAGCGCCAATCGCTACAGAATACAGCGGTGATGGTGACAATGGATCGGCGGTGATCGCCACTAAACCTGCCAGCGCACCATTCAAAATCATGGTCAAGTCTGCTTTACCCCAAGTGGTTTTGCACACAAACAGGGCTGCAATTGCGCCTGCTGCTGCGGCTGCGTTGGTATTGAGGAAGATTTCTCCTACTGCGGTGGCATTTTCGAAATCGGAAATCATTAACTGTGAGCCCCCGTTAAAACCAAACCAGCCAAACCAAAGGATGAAGGTGCCTAAAGTTGCCAGTGGCATGTTGGAGCCTGGGATTGGATGGATTTCTCCGTTAGGACCATATTTTCCTTTTCGAGCGCCGAGCAATAATACGCCAGCCAACGCTGCGGAAGCCCCAGCCATATGAACAATGCCAGAGCCTGCAAAATCGCTAAACCCAGCTTCGGATAAGAATCCACCACCCCATGTCCAATATCCTTCCATTGGGTAAATAAATGCAGTCAGCACAGCAGAGAAGATAAGGAAGGACCAAAGTTTCATTCGCTCGGCCACCGCACCGGATACCACTGACATGGCCGTTGCAACAAATACCACTTGGAAAAAGAAGTCCGAGGCAAGCGAATGATCAGCACCTTCAGCTTGAGTACCAATCAAAGTACCAAAGGAAGGTAACCAGCCGCCTTCTCCATTACCAACGTACATGATGTTGTAGCCAACAATGAGATACATTGTGCAAGCAATACAATATAAGCAGAAATTTTTCGTCAGGATCTCAGTGGTGTTTTTCGACCTAACTAAGCCTGCTTCTAACATTGCAAAGCCTGCCGCCATCCACATAACCAACGCGCCAGAAATAAGAAAGAAAAACGTATCTAATGCGTAGCGTAAGTCTATCACTGTTTTGGTTAATTCTAATTCCATGTATTTGTCCCCCTCGTCCTTTCAAAATCGGTTACAGCGCCTCTGCGTCCATTTCACCAGTGCGGATTCTCACCGCTTGGTCTAAGTCGTAAACAAAAATTTTGCCGTCACCAATTTTTCCTGTATGCGCAGCCTTGCTCACAGCTTCAATCACTCGCTCAACATTTTCTGCTTGAGTCGCTATTTCCAGTTTTACTTTTGGTAAAAAATCCACTTGATATTCAGCGCCACGATATAGCTCGGTGTGTCCTTTTTGACGACCAAATCCTTTTACTTCCGAGACCGTCATCCCTTCGACACCGACATCCGCAAGTGCCTCACGAACATCATCTAATTTGAAGGGTTTTATAATCGCGTTTATTAATTTCATCGTTTCCTCTCTGCGGCCAATTCCAGCAAGCAGAGAGATCCAAGGGATATGCCAAGTTTTTAACTATTTGAATAGCCTAAGGATTATTTTATTGAGAGGAGAAAATAGAGGAGATAAGCACAATCTTAGTGCATATCATTCACTAAAATAATGCAGGACACACTTACATTCACTAGATAAGTGCAAATTAAGCTATAAACTCCAGCCAGCTATCGATGAACTTTGCAAAATCGACCAGGCCGCAACTCGATTGGCTTTCACTTTCGTACAGGCAAAAGTCTTCTTCTAAATCCTCAGTCAGTCCAGTACCATGCTCCTGAACTTGCACCTCTTCGGATTCAAAAAACACACTGATCTCTTGACCAATATATTGGTATCTCTGATTGGGGTTTTGCTGCGCTAACTGAACAAGCTGCTTAATTTGGCTGATTTTGTCACCTGAAGTGCCAATTTCTTCTTGCAACCACCTTGCGACGACCTCATACCCCATTTCACATCGAACGTAGTATTCACCAAGGAAAATGTTGCGGGTAAATTCGTATTCCATATTGCCTATTTGCTGGCTAGTGAGCGGGCCGCAAGTATATACCCAAATCGCATCAATAAGCGAGCTTCAATAAAAGCCAAGTTACTTCATTCTGCACCGATAAAAAAACACCTGGCGGATGCCAGGTGCTTTATTTTCGTTAACCCTACGAAGAGGTTTAAGCAGGTTCTTGGAAAATCACTGTGTCTGCTTTTTTGGTGTAATCTGCCATTTTATGGAAGTTTAGGTAACGGTAGGTATCTGCTGCCGTAGCATCAATTTGCTTAGCGTACTCCATGTACTCTTCCTTAGTTGGGATTCGACCTAAAATAGCACCTACTGCTGATAGCTCAGCCGATGCTAAGTACACGTTCGCCCCTGTACCTAAACGGTTCGGGAAGTTACGCGTTGAGGTAGACATGACGGTCGCTTTATCAGCAACGCGTGCCTGGTTACCCATACAGAGTGAACATCCTGGCGTTTCGATTCTCACCCCAGCACGGCCAAAGATACCGTAGTAGCCTTCTTCCGTTAGCTGATCTTTATCCATCTTAGTTGGTGGAGCAACCCAAAGGCGAGTATCCAATTGGCCGCTATGCTTATCAAGCAGTTTACCTGCCGCACGGAAGTGACCAATGTTCGTCATACATGAACCGATGAAGACTTCATCAATTTGCGTGCCTTGAACATCTGAAAGCAGTCTTGCATCATCTGGGTCGTTCGGCGCACAAAGAATTGGCTGATCAATTTCTGCTAAATCGATTTCGATAACGTGTGCGTATTCCGCATCTTTATCAGCTTCCATCAGCTCAGGGTTAGCTAGCCACTCTTCCATCGCTTTAATACGACGCTCGATGGTACGACGATCGCCATAACCTTCAGAGATCATCCACTTAAGCATGGTCACGTTTGAGTTTAGATACTCTTCGATAGACTCTTGAGAAAGCTTAACGGTACAGCCCGCTGCCGAACGCTCTGCTGACGCATCAGACAACTCAAAGGCCTGTTCTACAGTTAGGTGCTCAACGCCTTCAATTTCCAGTACTCGACCAGAGAATTCGTTGATCTTGCCTGCTTTTTCAACAGTCAATAGGCCTTGCTTAATGCCGTAATAAGGAATCGCGTGTACCAAATCACGTAGTGTAATGCCAGGCTTCATTTCGCCTTTAAAGCGAACCAAAATGGACTCAGGCATATCAAGAGGCATCACACCCGTCGCTGCTGCAAATGCTACCAAGCCAGATCCCGCTGGGAATGAAATGCCTAGAGGGAAACGAGTGTGAGAGTCACCACCTGTACCAACGGTATCTGGTAGCAACATGCGGTTTAACCAAGAGTGGATAACACCGTCACCAGGGCGCAGAGAAACACCAGCGCGGTTCATAATGAAGTCAGGCAATGTGTGGTGTGTGTTGACATCCACAGGTTTTGGATACGCTGACGTGTGGCAGAATGACTGCATCACGAGATCAGCAGAAAAACCAAGACAAGCTAAGTCTTTTAGCTCATCACGAGTCATTGGGCCTGTGGTATCTTGCGAGCCCACTGTGGTCATTTTCGGCTCACAATACGTGCCAGGGCGTACGCCTGTTACGCCGCATGCTTTACCCACCATTTTTTGCGCTAGCGTGTAACCTTTGCCTGAGTCTTTCACTTCAGCTGGACGGCGGAAAATGTCAGAGGCTTCTAATCCTAGCGATTGGCGAGCACGGTCAGTTAAGCCGCGACCAATGATAAGTGGAATACGACCACCCGCTCTCACTTCATCAATCAGCACGTCTGTTTTTAGGCTAAATTCAGCCAGAACATCGCCCGTTTCGTGGTTACAAACTTTGCCTTGGAATGGGTAAATATCAATGACATCACCCATATTCAGCTTAGAGACATCCACTTCAACAGGGAGCGCTCCTGCATCTTCCATGGTGTTAAAGAAGATTGGCGCGATTTTTCCACCTAGGACATAACCGCCAGCGCGTTTGTTTGGTACGTTAGGGATATCATCGCCCATAAACCAAAGCACTGAGTTAGTCGCCGATTTACGCGATGAACCTGTACCTACCACGTCACCCACGTAAACCAGTTGGTGACCTTTTTCTTTTAGCGCTTCGATTTGCTTAATTGGGCCGATAGTGCCTGCTTGATCCGGTTCAATGCCATCTCTTGCGTTTTTCAACATAGCTAAAGCATGAACAGGGATATCAGGGCGCGACCATGCATCTGGTGCTGGAGACAAGTCATCGGTATTGGTTTCACCAGTGACTTTGAATACGGTTAAGGTAATTTTTTCTTGTAGTTCAGGCTTTGATAGGAACCATTCAGCTTCTGCCCAAGACTTCATTACTTGCTCTGCGTAGCTGTTGCCCGCTTTAACTTTCTCTTCCACGTCGTAGAAGGCATCAAACATCAGCAAGGTATGAGACAGTGCTTTTACCGCGATTGGTGCCAATGCACTGTCGTCAAGTAGTGAAATCAATGGTTCAATGTTGTAACCACCTTGCATTGTACCCAATAGTTCAGCCGCCTTTTCACGACTAACTAGTGGCGAAGAAACTTCACCTTTGGTGATTGCAGTCAGGAATCCAGCCTTAACGTACGCGGCTTCATCAACACCAGGAGGAATACGATTTTCAAGAAGATCAACGATAAACTCTTCTTCACCCTGAGGGGGATTTTTTAGCAGCTCAACAAGTCCAGCAACTTGTTCTGCATCTAATGGTTTAGGAACAACCCCTTCAGCTGCACGTTCGGCAACGTGTTTACGGTAGGCTTCTAGCACGACTTTTTCCTCTCATTGCGGTTCCTCCTTTACTTATTAATATTAGGAGTGAACATCTGTGGACACTTGGCTCTCATTTTGATGCCCTAAACGTAACATTTTGAGTAAAGCTGTGACTGCAGGGCAATGAAATAGAGACCAAACTGTGCTAAGGAGCATAGCAAATATAGAGCCAAAGTGAAATCTGCCCACTATGACCAACATATCAAGTTAGAGTTAAAATCGTGCGATATTGAGCAATTAAATAATACTTCCCCCTCTTGTCTTACCAATCAAATAGGTTTTTAAACCAGCCGCCGATGCCTTTTTCACATTCTCGTTTGACGTGCCCATCGGAATCCCACACAGGAAGCTTAAACTTTGCCGAGCAATCTGCCTCTAAGGCCCCTTTAGGTGATTTATCATAACCCAGTGTTGTCATCCCTTTTGGCCAAGGAAGAACCAGTTTTTCAGGAATACGATATTTTAGGTATTCGGCATACACGCGCAGGGCTCCACTAGAGCCAGTTAAATGTGTAGGTTTGTTATCGTCTCTACCGACCCATACCGTAGCGACTTCTCGCCCATCTATGCCAACGAACCAACTATCTCGAGTGTCGTTACTTGTACCTGTTTTCCCCGCCAATGCCGCCCATGGGAATTGTCGATTCAAATATTGTCCGGTGCCTTCCAATACCCCTTTTTTCATTGCGTAAGTGGTCAGCCAAGCCGCCTGCTGATTTACCGCTTGGGAAACACTAGGAATCGACTCGTACAACACATTGCCATTGAGATCGAGCACAGATCGAAGCGCCGATAAGCGGGCTTTTTTACCCGAGTTAGACAGGGTTTGATACATTTGTGCCACTTGCACTGGCGTCAAGGTAAACGAGCCGAGAAACATGGAAGGGACGGGGCGTATCTCTTGTTTATCTACGCCTAATTTAACAAATGTTTTCACGACCTTGTCGATACCCAATTGCATACCAAGCGCGACAGTCGGCACATTGAGCGATCGTGCCAGGGCCAAATATAAAGGCACGTCACCACGGAATTTCCGGTCAAAGTTTCTTGGGCTCCAAAGACTGCCTTTACTGCCTTTTAACGTGATGGGTTCATCGTGTAGTGTCGTGGCAAGAGTGTATTTTTCAGGCTCTTCGAGCGCGGTTAAATACACGGCAGGCTTGGCCAAAGAGCCAATCTGACGACTGGCATTCAAGGCCCGATTAAAGCCCTCATACCCGGTTCGCTTACCTCCCACCATAGCGCGGATTTCTCCGCTATGGCGGTCAACAATTACACCCGCCGCTTCTAAATTTTTGCCTGCTCTTTTTGCTAACCTTGGCACTACTCTGCCGACGGCTTTTTCTAAGTCATGCTGAGAGACAGGATCAAGAGAAGTAAACACTCGCACTCCTGACTCGGCCTTGAATCGAGTGCCTAACTTTTCTCTGAGTTCGAGTTTGAGTTGCTGGAAATAAGCAGGCTGCCTGCTAGCAATTCTTGGCGTTTTTTGTACATCAAGCGGCCGATTGACCGCCGCTTCATATTGGCGAACCGATAAAATATTTTGCTCCATCATGAGTCGCAACACCAAATCACGCCGCGCTCTGGCCCTTTTAGGAAAACGGACTGGATTGTAATAGGATGGTCCTTTGACCATGCCCACTAGTAGCGCTAGTTGATCGATGCGTAACTCTTGGATGGGTTGACCAAAGTAGTAACGTGATGCCAAAGCAAATCCATGAATGGCTTCTGCGCCGCTTTGGCCTAAGTACACTTCGTTAAGATAGGCTTGCAAGATCCTATCTTTGCTGTATCGATAATCCAATATCAAGGCAATATAAGCTTCACGCAGCTTTCTCCACAGTGTTCGATGACTCGAAAGAAACAAGTTCTTGGCTAACTGCTGGGTCAGCGTACTGCCCCCTTGTACGGTATGGCCCGCTTTAATATTAGCAACCAACGCACGAAGAATAGCCAATGGTGCTATGCCATCATGCTTATAAAAATTACGATCTTCGGTCACCAACAAAGCATCAATTAAAACTTCAGGGTATTGGGCTCGGCGTAAAAACAGGCGTTGTTCGTTGGTGTCTTTTTCCAGCATGCCCATCATTTTCGGATCAAGACGCAAATATCCCAGATCGCCGACTTGATCTAACGCCTTAATTTTCGTCAAACCATTGGCATCAAAATAGAGCATGGCATGTCGTTCAGGCTCAGGCCCATCGGAAAATTCAAATGGCCGACGAATGAGCTCTATTTTGCTTGAAGAAGAGGAATATTCCCCGGGGTAACGAGGGTTGCGCACTTTGCGATAGTTCAGAACATTAAGCTCATTGCGCAGCTCTTTAATCGAGATATTATCGCCAGGTGCAAGATAAAGTATTCTGGCATAGACAACGGTTGGTAAGGCAAAAAGCTGACCATCAAATTTTTGCTTCACTAGGCTATCGAGATAGACACCTGCAAAAACAACCAACACGATAGCGACCAAAGACAGCTTCCAGCCGATAGCCCAAAGCCTTTTCAAGCCGCTCTTTTTGTTGCTCGGCTTAGGGCTCTTTTTAGTCGGTTTTTTACGTGAGCGAAACTTCTGACGAGATTGAGCTTGTTTCGCTTCCTTGTCCGCTTTGGACGTCACTTTCTTTACCATTATTTTAGCTGTCGTTTTGTTTTCTTGGTTGCGATATGCTCAGCGGGATCATCAGGCCATACATGTTTGGGGTAGCGTCCTTTCATCTCCTTTTGCACCTCTTTGTAGGCCCCTTGCCAAAATCCGGCTAAATCTTGCGTCACCTGAAGTGGTCGTTGCGCTGGCGACAGCAACTCTAACACGATACTCTTTCGTCCAAGCGCGATATTAGGCGATTGCTTTTCACCAAACACTTCTTGCATTCTGACCGATAAAATTGGTTCGCTTCCTTGTTGATATCGAATTTTCTTTACGCTGCCAGTCGGTAACGTATACGTCTCTGGCAGCCATTCATTAATTTGCTGGTTTAAAGGCCATCCTAAACGAGCAAGCAAGGGTTGTTCTAGTGATAGGCTTTGAAGTTGTTGTAAACTAGTGACATTAGTCATATACGGTTCAAGCCAAATGTCTAATTCGTCAAGCAAATCGACATCTTGCATTGCAGGCCATTGTTGTTCTGGTAACCAGTCGATAGCGCAGCGGATCCGTTGCAACAGCCCCTCATCGCCTCCTGACCAGTTTAATACCGACAACCCTTGTTCTCGCACATAATTCAATAAAGCGCTTCGCATTTGCCCATCGGACAGATTGGTTAACACTTTGCGCTGCAATACCAGCTTGCCAATACTGTATCGCTCTTCTGCACTCAACTTCCCTTTGGACTCATCCCACTCTAAGGCCTCGCTTTTCTTGACAAACTCAGGGAACGTGCGCGTCAACTGTTCTACATCAAGTGAAGCTGCAAAAAAGATTTGGCTGGCGTGGGAAGAGATTCGCATTAAATCGACCACCACTAGGTAGTTATGTTGGGCCAATGGCTCTTCATCGCTGATCGTTGCGCCATGCCCATTAGCCAATACAAACTGACCTAAGCGCCCCGCTCTTTTTTGCGCGATTCGATCGGGAAAAGCCAAGGCCAAAGCCATCGCCAACTGTTTTTCTTCAACCTGTTCCAAGCGAAACGGATAACCAAAGCGAGACGCCAATTGCTTCGCCCTGGCTTGAATTTGTTTGGTGTAATACTGGTCACTAGAAGACAGCACTCGATGCAGTACATGACTGACATCCGTGATGCGCTTGGGTGGTTCTTCAACAATAGCGGCGGCGACAAGGGCTGTGTTAAATAATGCATCAGAGGTTGACTTCGCTTTGGTCAACATTGCGGCCAAACGTGGCTCAACCCCAAGCGAGTAGGCCTGTTTGCCGAATGTGCTGAGCTGCCCATTGTCTTCAATTAAACCTAAGGAACTGAGCAGCTGCTTGGCTTGCTTTAAAGCACTGACAGGCGGTGCATCAAGCCAGGTTAAAGATAACGCATCAGCAATGCCCCATTGAGCCAATTCCATGGCCAAATTGGATAAGTCCGATCTAAGGATCTCGGCCACTGGCACGATGGGTTGTTGCTGTAATTGACTCTCGCTATAGAGACGAACACACACACCTGGCTCGGTTCTTCCCGCACGGCCAGCCCGCTGCTTGGCAGACGACTGAGCAATGTTCGCTTGTTCTAACTTAGTCACGCCAGTATTTAGATCAAACTTGGCCACACGCTCTAAGCCAGAATCGATCACCACCCGGATACCTTCTATGGTAAGGGATGTCTCCGCAATATTGGTCGCCAGTACCACTTTACGCTGCCCTTGTTGACAAGGCGCTATTGCCTTTTGCTGCTCGTTGAGGCTCAGCTGACCATATAAAGGTCTGACTTGCACATCGTCGGGCAAGTCTGTCAATCGCTCGAAAAGAGATTGGATCAAACCAATACCAGGAAGAAACACCAAGATAGACCCAGATTCTTCACCAAGCACACGGTGAATTTGTTGAGTGAGCAAGCTAGCAAGGTTTTCATTCGGTTTGAGCGGTCGATATTGAAGTTCAATCGGGAACGATCTTCCTTTCGAGCAAACGTATTGAGCATCAGGCAGTAGCGTCTGCATGGCTATATCATCGAGTGTTGCTGACATGACTACAATCTTTAAGTCATCGCGTAATGCTTGCTGAATATCTAAACTCAACGCCAATGCCGTGTCAGCATGAATGCTGCGCTCATGGTATTCATCGAAAATGAGCATGCCCACTTCATCTAGCGTCGGGTCAGATTGCAACATTCTTGTCAGCACGCCTTCGGTGACAATTTCCAACTTGGTCGCCGGACCGGTACGATTTTCTCCTCGCACTCGATAGCCTATCGTGCCTCCGACTTGTTCATCCAACTGCGCAGACAAATAATGAGCAATCGCTCGGGCAGCCAAGCGTCTCGGCTCCAACATGATGATCTTTCCTTCCACTTTGCCTTGCTTGAGCAGAGTTAGAGGAAAAAGTGTCGACTTACCCGCACCTGGCTCGGCGCTCAGTATGACTTGATTCGATTTCGCAATCGCAGCCATGATCTCTGGCATGACCGCTTCGATAGGTAGTTGTGACAATATCTAGCCCTTGTGCTTAAATGGATGAATTGTACCTAAATTTGCAAAACAAAGTTTGTCAAAGAAATGCACTTCGATCCTCCTCTTGAACCTGCCATTTTAGAAAAGCGCTACAAGCGTTTTCTCGCAGATATTACCTTGCCTGACGGCTCGTCCCGAACCATCCATTGTGCCAATACGGGCGCAATGACAGGCTGCGCTGATCCGGGTAACCAAGTGTGGTATTCCACCTCAGATAACCCAAAAAGAAAATACCCTAATAGCTGGGAATTAACCCAAACTAAGCTAGGGCATCGCATCTGCATTAACACAACCAGAGCCAACCAGCTTGCGGTAGAAGCCATTAAAAATAACGTAATTGAAGAACTTAGCGGCTATACTGAAATTCAAACAGAGGTACGATACGGTGATGAAAACAGCCGCATCGATATTTTACTTCAGTCGGAAAATAAGCCAAAGTGCTATATTGAGGTGAAAAGTGTCACGCTATTAGGTGATGAAATGAGTGGGCAGGGCTACTTTCCAGATGCCGTAACCGTAAGAGGCCAGAAGCATCTGAGAGAGCTCACAAAAATGGCAAATAATGGAAACAGGGCTGTACTTTTATTCACAGTTTTGCATTCAGGCATTGAAAAAGTCTCCACTGCACACCATATAGACGCGAGCTATTCAGAATTATTGAATCGAGCACATGAACAAGGGGTAGAAATTTTGTGCTACAAGGCACAACTTTCGGATTTTGAGATGAAACTCGTCAAACGTGTTGATTTTGTCACCAATAAGTAAAAGTGTCGCTTTCTTCACAATGACAGTAAGTTTACGTTTTATGAATTGCCTCTATAACCTCTTTTTGTTATAGATACCCGCCTCAAATTAGCTGCTTAACGGCAGTTGACTAGGTGTTAGTAGGAGATGCTGCATGCCAGAATCGAAGAAAAAAGCGCTAGGCATCCTAGCCATAGCAGGTGTAGAGCCATATGTAGAACAACCAGGTGAAGAGTACATGTCACCTGAGCAACTGGCTCATTTTACGAAAATCTTAGAAGCTTGGCGTAACCAGCTCAGGGAAGAAGTTGACCGTACCGTTCACCATATGCAGGATGAGGCAGCCAACTTCCCAGATCCCGTTGATAGAGCCTCTCAAGAAGAAGAATTCAGCCTTGAACTTCGCAACCGCGATCGTGAACGTCGCCTAATCAAGAAAATTGAAAAAACACTCAACAAAATCGAAGAAGACGATTTTGGTTTTTGCGAATCTTGCGGTGTCGAAATTGGCATTCGTCGTTTGGAAGCGCGTCCAACCGCCGACCTTTGTATCGATTGCAAAACGCTGGCTGAAATTAAAGAGAAGCAGTTGCAAGGATAAGCACGTGTGTTTCGATGATAAAGGGAGCACAGGCTCCCTTTTTGCTTTCTAGCGTACACGTACCTAATTTAGCCCTGGCTTAGAGAGAAATATGAGTTACATCGGCCGTTTTGCACCTTCACCCTCTGGCCCTTTGCATTTGGGCTCATTAGTCGCAGCACTTGGCAGTTATTTTCAAGCTAAGTCCAACAATGGTAAATGGCTGCTCAGGATAGAGGACCTCGACCCGCCGAGAGAAGTTCCCGGCGCTGTGGATCAGATACTCCGTGCCTTAGAAGCTTATCATTTACCATGGGATGGCGAGGTGGTGTATCAAAGCCAGAGACATCCTATCTATCAAGGACAAATAGACCTTTGGCTTGAAAGTGGTCAGGCCTATTATTGTCAGTGTACGAGAAAACAAATCAAAGCCTCTGGTGGCTATTATTTAGGGACATGTCGAGATAAGCACATTGCAAATACTTCAGACTGCTCAGTACGATTGCATGTTGAGCATGACATTCGCTTCTTTAACGACCTCAAGCACGGGCAAATCGACATTCCCGATGCGTTGGCTAAAGAAGACTTTATTATCAAACGCCGAGACGGACTGTTTGCCTACAACTTAGCCGTTGTGCTCGATGATATTGAACAAGGCATTACCGAAGTCGTTCGCGGCGCAGATTTGATAGAGCCAACTGGCAGACAAATCAGCTTGTATCGTACACTGAACACCCCTGAAGTGAGCTATCTACATTTGCCCCTTGTCGTTGATGGTCATGGTAATAAGCTGTCTAAGCAAAATCGCGCCAGAGCGATTGATATGATTGAACCTAAGGTCGACTTGATCAATGCAATGCAGCTATTAGGCTTTAGTCTAGATAATGAAATGCGCGATGGCAGCGTTGAAGAGTTAATCCAATGGGGATGTGAAAATTGGAGTCTAAAACAGCTCCCGGCATCGATCGAAGTCACATCGTGATTCTCAAATGGCGTTACCTAAGTTATTATTAGCCAAATTTTGGCCTGAATTGCCGCCTAGCGTCAAAAAGAGCTAGCTCAACCAACAACTTTAGAGCACATGAACAAAAACGACTATACCTCATATGAGTCTAATGCTTATCCCGATTTAGCATTAAACATCATCACCCGCCAAGAGCACAGTGTTTCGCGCAAGCAAATCAGTGACAATGCCTTAAAAGTCTTATATCGCCTTGTTGGGGCAGGATTTAATGCATACCTTGTGGGTGGAGGTGTGCGAGACTTACTGCTTGGCGAGATCCCAAAAGACTTTGATATTGCCACTAATGCCACACCCGAGCAAATCAAGCAACTATTCCGAAACTGTCGTTTAATCGGACGACGTTTTCGCTTAGCGCACATCATGTTCGGCAGAGACATCATTGAAGTGGCAACGTTTCGTGGCCACCATCAAAAGCCATCAAAAAATGTCTCCGCGCAATCCAAAGAAGGCATGCTGTTAAGAGATAACGTCTACGGGACGATTGATGAAGACGCCGAACGTCGCGATTTCACCATCAATGCCATGTACTACAACATCAGCGATTACAATATTCATGATTATGCTGGTGGTATCGAAGATCTGGAAGATCGTCTGATTCGACTAATTGGTGATCCTGAAACTCGCTATCGAGAAGATCCGGTTCGAATGCTGCGTGCGATTCGCTTTGCCTGCAAACTGGATTTTGATATTGAGGAAGATACTGCTGACCCAATTGAGCATCTTGCCCCGCTTCTACAAGATATCCCTTCAGCCCGCCTCTATGAAGAATCGCTAAAGCTTTTGCAATCTGGCAATGGCTTAGAAACGTATCACTTGTTACGTGAGTACAACTTGTTCCAGCAGCTGTTCCCTCTATTGGCGGAGCACTTTACGCCAGATTACAGCTCAGCCACTGAGAAAATGCTTGATATCGTTTTAGACTCTACCGATCTAAGAATGGAAGAAGGTAAACGCATCAACCCAGCATTTATGTTTGCTGCCATGTTGTGGTATCCGATGACCTCACTGGCAGAAAAACTGGTTGAAGAGCGCCAACTGTCTTATTACGACGCGGTAATGGAAGCAAGTAATCTTATTATTGATCAGCAAGTTAAAACTATCTCTATACCAAGACGACATACGGCAACCATTCGCGAAATTTGGCAGCTTCAACTGAGACTGCCAAGAAGAAGTGGCAAACGTGCTTCGCGCTTGATGGAACTCAATAAATTTAGAGCTGGTTACGACTTCTTGGAAATGCGTGGTGAAATTGAAGGCGGGGAAACCGAGGCACTTGCTAATTGGTGGGAAACGTTCCAAAATGCGAGCCGCGAACAGAAGCAGGATATGGTTTCTGATGTCGGGAATGGTTCAAAACCTAACTACCGACGCCGGAAAACCTACCGTAATAAGAAAAAAAGTAAAGCAGCCGAATGATTACCACATACATAGCCATAGGTAGTAATCTCGCTGATCCAGTTGCTCAGGCTAAACAAGCCATTGAAGCGCTGAAAACGTTGCCAAAAACAGTGTTTGTCAAATCCTCGATGCTCTACAGTAGCACACCAATGGGGCCACAAGACCAACCTGATTACATTAACGCTGTGGTAGAAATATCAACCGAATTAACACCCATTGAGCTTCTCGATCAAACTCAGTCGATTGAGAACGCTCATGGTCGAGTCCGTAAGGATGAAAGGTGGGGCCCAAGAACGCTTGACCTAGATATCCTGCTTTATGGGGATCACGTAGTGAACTCAGAGCGATTGACCATACCGCATTATGGTATGAAAGAGCGTGAATTTGTGCTCTACCCGCTCGCTGAGATAGCTGCGGATCTTATTCTCCCTGACGGGACAGCTCTGCAGCACCTACTGAATGTTGTTGAGCAAAACGGACTCCATATTTGGCAACAATAGCCAACTCCTAATAAGGAAAAAGCATGAAAAAAATGACTATTAACGATCTTGTAAAGTGGAAACAAGAAGGTCGTAAATTTCCGACGTCAACCGCTTATGATGCCAGTTTTGCTCAGCTTTTCGAAAGCCAAGAGATGCCACTGCTGCTCGTAGGTGATTCGCTAGGCATGGTTCTACAAGGACACTCAGACACACTGCCTGTCACCATAGATGATATTGCCTACCACACTCGTTGCGTGCGTGCAGGTAGCCCAAACACTCTGCTGGTCGCTGATATGCCATTCATGAGTTTTTCAACGGTTGAGCAAACTTGTGAAAATGCAGCGAAGCTTATGCGAGCTGGCGCAAACATGGTAAAAATTGAGGGTGGCTCATGGCTGTGTGACACCGTTAAGGCCCTGACCAAACGTGCCGTGCCAGTTTGTGCTCACCTTGGATTGACCCCTCAATCGGTCAATATCTTTGGCGGTTTCAAAGTACAAGGCAGAGACAGCAACAAAGCCGATGAGATGGTTCATGAAGCACTTGCACTCCAAGAAGCTGGGGCTCAACTGCTTGTATTAGAATGCATTCCAGCCAAGCTTGCAGCTCGCATTAGCGAAACTTTAGATATTCCAGTCATTGGTATCGGCGCTGGAAATGGAACCGATGGTCAGATTCTCGTTATGCACGATATGTTTGGTATTTCAGCTAATTACATGCCAAAATTCTCCAAAAACTTCCTCGCTGAAACGGGAGATATGCGCAAAGCTGTAAAACTTTATATGGAAGAAGTAGAAAGCGCAGCGTTCCCCGGTGAAGCGCATACCATCGCCTAGAGGATTGAATTATGCATACTTTTACTGATATCTCTTCTCTTCGAGAGCAGATAAAACAGTATAAACGTGAAGGTCGTACAATTGGCTTTGTTCCTACCATGGGTAACCTTCATGATGGGCATTTGACCTTAGTGCGTGAAGCGCGCAAACATGCCGATATTGTCGTTGTCAGTATATTTGTAAATCCAATGCAGTTTGATCGTTCGGAAGATCTTGAAAGTTATCCAAGAACTCTTGAAGAAGACTCACAGAAGTTGGTTTCTGAAGCGGTAGAAGTTCTGTTTACTCCTACCCCTGAGCTAATGTACCCACAAGGATTGGAGACACAAACATCTGTTGAAGTACCTGGAATTTCTCATATTTTAGAGGGAGCGTCTCGCCCTGGTCACTTCAAAGGTGTCGCTACTGTGGTGACAAAGCTCTTTAATATTGTCCAACCTGATGTGGCTTGCTTTGGCGAAAAAGATTTCCAGCAGCTCGCCGTTATCAAACAGATGACCAAAGACTTGGCATTAGACATTGATATCATTGGTGTGCCAACTGTACGTGAAATGGATGGCCTAGCCATGTCATCACGTAACAACTTACTCACGATAGACGAAAGACAACGCGCACCTGTGTTAGCTCGCACCATGCGTTGGGTAAGCAGCAGCATCCGCAGTGGCCGTGATGACTACGCCTCTATTGTCGAAGACGCCAGTGATCAGCTGCGTGCCGCTGGCCTGCAACCGGATGAAATCTATATTCGCGATGCTCAAACCCTGCAAGCGATCACCAGCGATTCAGAGCAAGCTGTCATACTTGTTTCGGCATTTTTGGGCCAAGCCCGCCTGATTGACAACCTGATTGTCGAGCTAACAAGCGAGAGTAAAGAAGGTTCTGATGAAGCTTCTGAGACCGCTGAAGGTCACGAGTAACGGCTAAGCAATTCACTTGCTTCTAAAATAAAAATGGTCGACTGTGTCGACCATTTTTATTTGTCACCGAAAAAGGAAACTAGGTTCTAAGTCCAACGCCTCTCGAGACTAGATAATGTGCCACACCATAAAGGACAGCAACAAAGATCAGCAGCATCGAAAATGAAGTGCCAATCCCTACATCGGATATGCCCAAGAAACCATAGCGAAACGCATTCACCATATACACAATGGGGTTGAACTTGGACACCGTTTGCCAAAACTCAGGCAGTAAACTAATTGAGTAGAATACGCCGCCTAAGTAGGTCAAAGGTGTCAAAATAAAGGTCGGCACAATGGAAACATCGTCAAAGCTTTTTGCAAACACACCGTTAATCAGGCCACCTAAGGCAAACACGACAGAGGTCAAGAACACCGTCACGACAATCACCCACCAGTGATGTATTTGCAGTTTAACGAAGAACAAAGACACACAAGTGACGATGCTTCCCACCAGTAGCCCTCGCGCAACGCCTCCCATGATAAATCCGAAAATAATCACGTAAGTTGGCACAGGCGCCACCAGTAGCTCTTCGATGCTCTTGTTAAATTTCGAGCCAAAAAACGAAGACGAGACATTGGCGTACGAGTTGGTGATGACTGACATCATAATCAGTCCCGGTACGATGTATTGCATGTAGCTCACCCCATGCATTTGACCGATCCTAGAGCCAATTAGATTACCAAATATCACAAAGTACAAACTCATCGTGATGGCTGGCGGCACTAAGGTTTGCCCCCAAATTCGCATAAATCGATGAATTTCTTTACCCAGTAAGCTACAAAAGGCCGTCCAATAAATCTTATACATCATACCGCCTCCTTACTTTGTTGCTTGACGATATCAACAAACAACTCTTCTAATCGGTTGGCTTTATTTCTCATTGACAGCACATTGATGTTCGCTTCACTAAGCTGAGCAAACACATGATTTAAGCCGACCGACTTTTCAATTTCAATTTCTAATGAGCCGTTGGTTAACTGCTGTGAATTGACCCCTTGTAACTCGGGCACCGCTTCACTCTTATCCAGGTCTAGAATAAAGGTTTCCACATGTAGCTTGCCAAGCAGTGATTTCATTGAAGTATTCTCAATGAGCTCGCCTCGGTTAATGATGCCTATATTTCGGCACAACATTTCCGCTTCTTCTAGGTAGTGCGTGGTCAGAATAATAGTAATTGACTGCTCTTGGTTGATTCGCTGTAAGAAGTCCCACATCGAGCGGCGCAGTTCAATATCCACACCAGCCGTCGGTTCGTCTAAGATAAGTAGCTGTGGCTCATGAACCAGAGCTCTTGCGATCATTAATCGACGCTTCATCCCGCCGGATAAGTTTCTCGCCCTTTCATTGCGTTTATCCCATAAGTCGAGCTGGGTAAGGTATTTTTGCACCCTCTCTTTTGCTAGGCTTTTTGAAATCCCATAGTACCCAGCTTGTTGCAGCACTATCTGCTGCACCGTTTCAAATGGATTAAAATTAAACTCTTGCGGAACCAATCCCAACTGATGTTTGGCAAGTTCAAGATCTTTATCAATGTCGTAGCCGAATACTTTTACTTGGCCGGATGTTTTGTTGACCAAAGAAGAAATGATCCCGATGGTGGTTGATTTGCCCGCGCCATTAGGTCCTAAAAGTGCGTAAAAATCCCCTTTTGCGACTTGTAAGCTAATGCCTTTTAACGCCTCAAACCCTCCAGCGTAGGTTTTACGAAGCTGACTAATTTCTAATGCATGCATAATAGTTTTCACTATCCACCGCTAATTATGTTGATGATGGCCAGAACACCGTTCGTCAGTGGCTGGCATTGAAGGTAGGTCACCCAAGGGTCTGCAGGTTTTGTATGGCACTTGGGGGTCTTGTTATTCTAGCACTTGACTAGACTATCCTCTACGCATGATTTTGTTCTACCACCATTCAGCCCGATGATGAACCAACTAACGCATGTTGATTTAAGTAAACGAGGTTAATTTGCAAATTTTTACAAGCTTGCACTGATATCTTTGTGTATAGTGTTGCAAAATCGTGAGGAAAGTAACATGCCAGAAATTAAAAAGCTGTTTGAAAATAATTCTGAGTGGTCTGACTCGATTAAATCCGAGCGCCCTGAATATTTTGCTAAATTAGCTGAAGGACAAAGTCCAGACTTTCTATGGATTGGCTGCTCAGACAGCCGTGTACCAGCAGAGCGCCTAACCGGGTTGTACTCTGGAGAACTCTTTGTCCACAGAAACGTCGCGAACCAAGTGATTCACACAGACTTAAATTGTCTCTCTGTGGTTCAATATGCAGTTGATGTATTGAAAGTCAAACATATCATTGTCTGTGGTCACTATGGCTGTGGCGGCGTAAAAGCATCCATTGACAATCCTAAGCTTGGCCTTATCAATAACTGGCTACTGCATATTCGAGATGTATTCTTAAAGCATAAGAGCAGCCTAGAGCAATTTCCTGAGGAGCAATGGGCCGATAAGTTATGTGAGCTCAATGTCGCAGAGCAAGTATACAACTTGGGTAACTCGACCATTATGCAAAATGCGTGGGATCGAGGCCAAGAAGTGGAAATCCACGGTGTCATATATGGTATTGGAGATGGCAAATTAGAAGATTTAGGCATGCGCTGCGCAAGCTCTGAATCTTTACATGATGTGCATCAAACGTCGATTGAGCAAATACTCAAGCCGTAAAAAAATCTTGCCACCTATACAGAAGAACCTGCTCATTGAGCAGGTTCTTTTTCATCTAGCACTCGGTCAATGCTGACACATTATTCCTGAGGCACGACTTTACCAATGTACGGTAGGTGACGATAATTTTGTGCATAGTCGATACCCACACCGACCACAAACTCATCAGGAATTTCAAAACCCGCCCACTTCACATCCACCTCGACTTCACGACGAGACGGCTTATCAAGTAGCGTACAAATCTCAACAGACTTAGGCGCGCGCAGCGTCAGTATTTCTTTAACTTTGGTCAGGGTATTGCCGGTATCTATGATGTCTTCAACCAACAACACATCTTTACCCTGAATGTCATCATCTAGATCTTTCAAAATACGGACATCACGAGTACTTTCCATCGCATTGCCATAGCTTGATGCCGTCATGAAATCCACCTGATGGTTAACTTCAATGGCACGAGCTAAGTCCGCCATGAAGACAAAAGAGCCACGTAGAAGGCCAACCAGTACCAAATTTTGGCTATCTTTATAGTGCTCGGTAATTTGTTTACCCAACTCTTCAACTCGCTTCTGAACTTCTTGCTCAGAAATCATCACTTCAACTGTATGTTTCATTACGTTTCTTCGGTTAAATGCTATCTCTTCAGTACCCAAAATCGCAAAAGTACATTATGGGCGAATTTTATAAAGAATAGCCAAAAATAATGCGGCGTATTCTATCACTCCTACTAGTGATAGTTAAATTATTTACCCTTTCAACCCTTATTAAGAATTCAATGAGTTAAATATTAGAACATTTACTCGCATAACTGACCACAATATCGTGATAACACATTGACCTGAAAGATATGCACCATTACACTCATAGGGCAATATGTAAGTAATATAATAATTAATAGGGCAACAAGCCTATATAACAACTCAATTGGCAAGGATTTTATCTATGGATTCTATTACAAAGAGACCGCGTACGCGATTGTCCCCGCAAAAACGCAAACTTCAGTTGATGGAAATTGCTTTAGAGGTATTTGCTCGAAGAGGAATTGGCCGAGGTGGACATGCTGACATTGCAGAGATTGCACAAGTATCAGTGGCCACCGTGTTTAACTACTTTCCGACTCGGGAAGATTTGGTTGATGATGTACTTACTCATGTTGTCCGCCAATTTTCCAACTTCCTCTCTGACAATATCGACTTAGATCTGCACATCAAAGACAACTTGACCAACATCAACAATGAAATGGTGAAGCTCGTGATTCATGACTGTCATTGGCTGAAGGTCTGGTTTGAGTGGAGTGCCTCGACCAGAGACGAAGTTTGGCCGTTGTTTATGACCACCAATCGCACCAATCAATTGTTAGTACAAAACATGTTTAACAATGCGATTGAGCGTGGCGAAATAAGCAACCACCACAATGCTGAACACCTAGCCACCATGTTCCACGGTGTGTTTTACTCCTTGTTTGTCCAAGCCAATAGGCTGCAAGATGAGGAGAAATCTAGCAAGTTAATAGATAGCTACCTCAGCATTATGTGCATTTACAAATAGATGACCATATATAAGCTCTAACGTTGTGAAAATCCGCCAGAAGTTCTGGCAGCCTAAAGGCTTCAATGAGCACTATCAGAGCTTATCTATGCAGTACTAAACGTGTCTTAAAAATCACCATAAAAAAACCGCTAACATAACGTCAGCGGTTTTTTTTTCAGCCAAATAAGCTTAAAGATTAGATATTACTTCTTTTTAGCTTTTGCATTTGGTAGATCGGTAATCGTGCCTTCAAAGACTTCTGAAGCCAGACCAACAGACTCATGTAACGTTGGGTGAGCGTGGATAGTCAGTGCGATGTCTTCTGCATCACAGCCCATCTCGATTGCTAAGCCAATTTCACCAAGCAGCTCACCACCGTTAGTACCAACGATAGCACCACCAATCACACGGTGAGTGTCTTTGTCAAAAATAAGCTTAGTCATACCATCAGCACAATCAGAGGCGATTGCACGACCAGACGCCGCCCATGGGAACGTCGCCGTTTCGTAGTTGATGCCTTCTTCTTTCGCTTCTTTTTCAGTCTTACCAACCCACGCCACTTCTGGCTCAGTGTAAGCAATAGAAGGAATAACTTTCGGGTCAAAGTAGTGTTTCTTACCAGCAATAACTTCTGCTGCAACGTGGCCTTCATGCACACCTTTGTGAGCCAGCATTGGTTGACCAACAATATCACCGATAGCATAGATGTGAGGTACGTTAGTACGCATCTGCTTGTCAACGTTGATGAAGCCACGCTCATCAACGGCAACGCCCGCTTTGTCCGCATCAAGTGACAGACCATTTGGCACACGACCGATGGCAACAAGAACCGCATCATAACGCTCAGCTTCAGCAGGCGCTTTTTTGCCTTCCATAGAAACGTAGATGCCGTCTTCTTTTGCTTCAACAGCTGTGACTTTCGTTTCTAGCATTAGATTGAATTTCTTCTTAATGCGTTTAGTAAAGACTTTAACAATGTCTTTGTCAGCGGCAGGGATAACTTGGTCGAACATTTCAACCACATCAATCTGCGAACCTAGTGAATGGTACACAGTACCCATTTCAAGACCGATGATGCCACCACCCATGATAAGAAGTTTCTTCGGTACTTCTTTTAGTTCAAGTGCGTCAGTTGAATCCCAGATACGTGGGTCTTCATGTGGAATAAACGGAAGCTTGATTGGACGTGAACCTGCTGCAACGATTGCATTGTCAAAGTTGATGACAGTTTTGCCGTCTTCTCCATCAACTTCAATGGTGTTTGCGCCAGTGAATTTACCCAAGCCGTTAACCACATTCACTTTACGCATCTTAGCCATGCCGCCAAGACCGCCAGTCAATTGGTTAATCACTTTATCTTTCCACAAACGGATCTTATCGATGTCAGTTTGCGGCTCACCAAAGACAACGCCGTGCTCAGCGAGTGCTTTGGCTTCTTCAATAACTTTAGAAACGTGTAGAAGGGCTTTAGAAGGAATACAACCCACGTTGAGACAAACACCGCCAAGTGTGTTGTAACGTTCAATGATTACTGTGTCCAGACCTAAATCTGCACAACGAAACGCGGCGGAGTAACCAGCAGGACCTGCACCAAGTACAACAACTTGGGCTTTAATTTCTTTGCTCATTTTGACCTCTTGTAGTCATTATCCCAAACAGGCTAAGGTGGGTGACTTATTTCTTATGTCAGTTTGCTTTCAAACCATTTTTAGACCGCAATAGTCTACAGAGATGTACATGGCGTGAAAAGAAAATACATTTAGCCTGTGAGCTAGACAACAGTTCAATTAGGAATAATTAATGTTTTGTTCGTTTCAATCAGCAGAGGCGGCAAAGCCGCCTCTGAATCAAGTTATAGCACTAGGCGACGGATGTCGCTTAGACATGCATTTAGGTACGTAATGAAACGTGCACCTTCTGCCCCATCGATCACTCGGTGATCGTAAGACAGAGATAGAGGAAGCTGTAGTCGTGGCTCAAACTCTTTGCCATTCCATACAGGTTTCATCTCAGACTTAGACACACCTAGGATGCCCACTTCTGGTGCATTGACGATTGGGGTAAATGCCGTACCACCAATACCGCCCAAGCTAGAGATAGTGAAACAACCGCCTTGCATGTCAGCCGCAGTCAGTTTACCAGCGCGCGCCTTCTTCGATACTGCCATTAGCTCTTCAGAAAGCTCGTAGATGCCTTTCTTGTTCACGTCTTTGAACACAGGAACCACTAGGCCATTTGGCGTGTCTACTGCGATACCAACGTTCACGTATTTCTTCAGGATTAGGCTTTCACCGTCATCCGATAGAGAAGAGTTGAACGATGGGAAAGCTTCTAGTGCTTTCGCTGCCGCTTTCATGATGAACACAAGCGGAGTGATCTTGATGCCAGAGTCTTTCTTAGCTTCAATCGCATTCTGCTCTTTACGGAATTGCTCAACTTCTGTGATGTCAGCATTATCCCATTGAGTAACATGAGGGATCATCACCCAGTTACGGTGTAGGTTCGCACCTGAGATCTTCTTGATGCGAGAAAGAGGCTTAAGCTCAGTTTCACCGAACTTGCTGAAGTCCACTTTTGGCCAAGGTAGAAGACCAAGAGCTGCGCCATCACCTTTGCCTGATGCAGCTGCACCAGACTCAAGACGTTTAAGCGCTTCTTTCACATAGTTTTGTACGTCTTCTTTAACGATACGGCTCTTACGACCAGTACCTTTCACCTTCGCAAGGTTAACACCAAACTCACGTGCTAGACGGCGAACCACTGGAGACGCGTGAGCGTACTCGTTGTTTTCTTGGAAGTCGCCAGTTGACGCAGCTGGAGCCGCCGCTTTTGGCGCTGCCGCTGGCGCTGATGCAGGTGCCGCCGATTGAGCTGGAGCTGCTGCCGGAGCAGGTGCTGCACCCGCCACTTCAAACACCATGATAAGAGAACCAGTCGATACTTTGTCGCCTGTCGCAATCTTGATCTCTTTAACCGTGCCTGCGAAAGGTGCTGGTACTTCCATAGAAGCTTTGTCGCCTTCAACAGTGATGAGAGACTGCTCTTCTTCAATGCTGTCGCCAACCGCTACCATGATTTCAGTCACTTCAACTTCATCACCGCCGATATCAGGAACGTTGACTTCTTTTAGGGCCGGTGTTCCAGCTGCTGGAGCTGCAGCCGGTGCTTCAACTGCTGCTGGAGCCGCTGGAGCGCCTGAGCCTGCAACTTCGAACACCATGATAAGAGAGCCAGTCGATACTTTATCGCCTGCTGCAACTTTGATCTCTTTTAGCGTGCCTGCAAAAGGTGCAGGTACTTCCATAGAAGCTTTGTCGCCTTCAACAGTGATAAGAGATTGCTCTTCTTCGATGCTGTCGCCAACGGCTACCATGATTTCAGTCACTTCAACTTCGTCGCCACCGATATCTGGTACGTGAACTTCTTTAAGTTCTGCCGCGCCTGCTGGAGCAGGCGCAGCCGCTGGAGCCGCTTCTGCTGCAGGAGCTGGCGCTGCCGCCGCTCCTTCACCTTCAAAGACCATAATAAGAGAACCAGTAGAGACTTTATCGCCTTCAGATACTTTGATCTCTTTTACGATACCAGCTTGAGAAGCCGGTACTTCCATTGAAGCTTTGTCACCTTCAACAGTGATCAGAGACTGCTCTTCTTCAACCTTGTCGCCTACGCTGACAAGAATCTCAGTAACTTCAACTTCATCCGCACCGATATCTGGTACATTAATCTCGATTGACATTGACTTTTCCTATTTCTAAATCAAGCGCTTATGCGTAAAGTGGGTTTGTTTTTTCTGTATCGATGTCGAATTTCTTAATCGCTTCAGCAACTACAGATTTCTCAACATCGCCACGTTTCGCCAATTCTGTAAGCGCTGCAACAACAACATAACCTGCATTCACTTCGAAGTGGCGGCGTAGGTTTTCACGGCTATCTGAACGACCAAAGCCGTCAGTACCCAACACTTTATAAGACTCAGCAGGGATAAATGCACGAACTTGCTCTGAATAGTTTTTCATGTAGTCCGTTGCTGCGATAGCAGGCTCACTGCCCATCACTTGTGCGATGTATGGCACTTGTGGCTTAGCTTCTGGGTGAAGCATGTTATAACGCTCAGCAGCTTGACCATCACGAGTCACTTCGTTAAATGAAGTCACTGAGAATACGTCAGATGCTACACCATAGTCATCACTTAGGATTTGTGCCGCTTTACGTACTTCGTTCATGATAGTACCCGAGCTCATTAGCTGAACTTTACCTTTACCACGCTTACCTTTGTAAGATTCAAGCTTGTAGATACCTTTACGGATACCTTCTTCGGCACCTTCAGGCATCGCCGGCATGGCATAGTTTTCGTTCATCAATGTTAGGTAGTAGAAGACGTTTTCAGACTCACCATACATACGACGAATACCATCTTGGATGATAACCGCAACTTCATAAGCGAAGGTTGGATCGTAGGAAATACAGTTTGGAACCGTACCAGCCATGATGTGAGAGTGACCATCTTCGTGCTGCAGACCTTCACCGTTAAGTGTTGTACGGCCAGCTGTTGCACCAAGTAGGAAACCACGAGCTTGTTGGTCACCTGCCATCCACGCCATATCGCCTACACGTTGGAAACCAAACATTGAGTAGTAGATATAGAATGGGATCATTGGTAGATCGTTAGTGCTGTATGATGTTGCAGCCGCCACCCAAGAGGACATTGCACCTAATTCGTTAATACCTTCTTGAAGTACTTGGCCTGACGTCGCTTCTTTATAGTAAGAAACCACACCGCGATCTTCTGGTGTATATTCTTGGCCGTGCGGGTTGTAGATACCAACTTGACGGAATAGACCTTCCATACCAAAGGTACGAGCTTCATCAGCAATGATAGGAACAATGTTCTTACCAATGTTTTTGTTTTTCAAAAGTACGTTTAGCGTACGAACGAAAGACATGGTTGATGAAATATCACGCTTTTGCTCTTCAAGAAGTGCTTTGAACTCATCCAGTTCAGGAGCCACAAACTCGCCTGTAAAGTTAGGTAGACGTTGCGGAGTATAACCATGCAACGCGTTACGGCGTGCGTGTAGATATTCGTACTCTTTTGAGCCTTCTTCTAGCTTCAAGTAAGGCAGTGCCTTCACATCATCGTCAGAAACAAGATCTTGTAGGCCTAGACGATCACGTAGGTGCTGAACGTGTGTCATGTCCATTTTCTTAACTTGGTGCGCGATGTTCTTACCTTCAGCCGCATCACCCATACCGTAGCCTTTTACTGTTTTCGCTAGAATAACAGTTGGACGGCCTTTGGTTTCTTGGGCGTTTTTAAATGCCGCATAAAGTTTAGAAGACTCGTGACCACCACGCTTAAGTGCGAAGATTTCATCGTCAGTCATGTCCGCAACAAGTGCTGCTGTCTCTGGGTATTTACCAAAGAAGTGCTCACGTACGTATGCGCCGTCTTTAGACTTGAATGTTTGGTAGTCGCCATCGATAGTTTCATTCATTAGCTGAAGAAGCTTACCAGTGGTATCTTTAGCCAGTAGAGAATCCCAGTTGTTACCCCAGATAACTTTCACTACGTTCCAACCAGCACCTTTAAATAGACCTTCAAGTTCTTGAATGATCTTACCGTTACCCATAACCGGGCCATCTAGACGCTGTAGGTTACAGTTGATGAGGTAGCATAGGTTGTCTAGCTTTTCACGAGCGGCAAAAGAGATAGCACCACGTGATTCTGGCTCATCCATCTCACCGTCACCAAGGAAGGCATAAACACGTTGCTCAGAAGTGTCTTTTAGACCACGACCTTCAAGGTATTTCAAGAAACGTGCTTGGTAAATAGACGCGATTGGACCTAATCCCATAGATACTGTTGGGAATTGCCAGAACTCAGGCATCAATTTCGGGTGTGGGTAAGAAGGAAGACCTTTGCCATCGACTTCTTGACGGAAGTTATCAAGTTGCTCTTCCGTTAAACGACCTTCAACGAAAGCACGAGAGTAGATACCTGGAGAGATATGACCTTGATAGTAAACCAAGTCACCACCATCCTTCTCGTTTGGAGCACGGAAAAAGTGGTTAAAACAAGTCTCATAGAAAGCAGCGGAAGACTGGAAAGACGCCATGTGTCCACCGAGCTCTAAGTCTTTCTTAGACGCACGTAGAACAATCATGATTGCGTTCCAACGGATGATAGAACGAATACGACGTTCAAGAGTGGTATCACCTGGATAAGCGGGCTCTTGATCTGCTGGAATCGTGTTTATGTAGTTGGTAGTAATTCCGGTAGGCATATCAACACCATCTAAACGTGCTTTATCCAGTACCTGCTCTAGTAAGTACTGTGCACGTTCAACACCTTCTTCGCGCACTACCGACTCAAGCGCTTCAAGCCATTCTTGAGTTTCAAGTGAGTCTACGTCATGCTTCATATCAGACATGGAGAACTATCCTTCTGTTAGTTGGATCTACTTTATACAAGTAATTGGTCGAGGTTACGACTCATCACCGCGTTGAATTCGTCGTAAAGACCGCTCTCTACGCGACTCTTCTCGAGTCAAATCCAACAGTGTTTCTTCTATATAAGCTAAATGTGAATGGGACATTTCACGCGCCTTTTCCGGCTGACCTGAAACGATGGCATCCACGATATTAGCTCTGTGTTTGCTGACTTTCTCAACCACTTCTTCGCGGCGATGCAGTAGCTTTAAGTTCTGTAAGACATTTTGCTCGAGCAGCGGCAGCAGGCTGCGAACGATGTGTAGCAATACCACATTGTGCGCCGCCTCAGTAAGCGTGACCAAAAAGTGCATAACCGCAGAGGCTTCAGCCTCAACATTTTTGGTACTTTCGGCTTCCGCTATCTTATCCAAACAAGCTTGAATACGAGCAAAATCCTCTTTGGTGCCTCGTAATGCAGCGAAGTAGGCAGAAATGCCTTCCATCGCATGACGAGATTCCAATAAATCGAGTTGAGTTTCAGAATGGCTAGCGAGTAAGTTCAACAAAGGATCGGAGAACCCTTTCCAAATGCTGTCATTAACAAACGTCCCACCACCTTGTCGGCGAGTGAGTAAACGCTTAGCTTCTAGACGCTGGATGGCCTCTCGGATAGAAGGACGAGATACATCAAATTGCTTGGCCAGCTCGCGCTCTGGTGGAAGTTGTTCACCAGGGGAAAGCGTACCTTCCACAATCAAGCGTTCTATCTCTTGTTCTATAACGTCAGAGAGTTTCGGCTGACGAATCCTTTGATAAGCCATATTTATTATTCTTCTACTCTTACAGTTAATTGGTAATACCAATTTTAATTGGAGTAGAAACTACCACAAGTTATTGACAACTTCCAGACAATTATTGACCAAAGCCAATGAAACTAGATTCATTAAACGATAATGTCAGTAGTAAGTATAGATGATGAAAATAAAATGGTAAGACCAATTAGAATATCGACTAATTGATAGGAAATGTTAAGCTGGCGTGAACTTGATGGTCAGCATTCTATTGCATTAACCTTTAAAACTGAAATGATTTTTTTGTGACATTTCAATGATAAATAGCGATGTGCGCAATGATTTTTAGCGCACATCCTTTTAACGAAATGTTAATTTACCTTACTGCTATTTGGCCTCAATATGATCAATCAAAAGCTGCAAGGACTGATTGCCGCGGAATTCGTTAATGTCCAGTTTATACACCAAGCGTACAATTTTGCTCGCATGGTCCGGCCAACGGCGTAAATCAACATTGAATGCTATACCATCCAATGTGATATGGGTTGGATGGCCTTTGTATAATGGCTCAAGCATCATCTTGAGGTGCTTTTCACCGACCAGTTTTTGGTGCAAGATTTTAAACTCACCATCAAATAAAGGCTCAGGAAAAGCTTGTCCCCAAGGCCCGGCAGAGCGAAGCATCTCAGCGGTGTGCATCGAGTATTCCTCTGGTACTAATTCGCCATCGGTCAATACAACACCTCGTAGCTGCGCTTTATTGACTTCTTCACTGACGATCTGATCGAATAGCTGGGAAAAGCGCTCAAAGTTTTCTTCTTTAATAGATAGACCAGCAGCCATGGCGTGACCACCAAACTTGAGGATCATACCGGGATGCTGGGTATCCAACTTATCTAAAGCATCGCGCATATGCAGCCCAACAATCGATCGGCAAGAGCCTTTCAATACGCCATCACCACCATCAGCAAAGGCAATCACTGGACGGTGAAATTTATCTTTAATGCGTGACGCGAGGATACCTATGACACCTTGGTGCCAATCTCTTTGAAACAAGACCAAACCACATGGCAATTGCGCATCTTCGCCAAATTGAAGCCTCTCGCAAAAAGCCATTGCTTCTTGTTTCATGCCGTCTTCAATTTCCTTGCGAGTTTGATTCAGTCCATCCAATTCACATGCCATACGCCTTGCAGCATGGATGTTATTGCACATTAGCAGTTCAACACCAAAGGACATATCATCAAGCCTGCCAGCCGCATTTATTCGTGGTCCTAGCGAAAAACCAAAATCAGACGCGACAAGTCGCTTGGCGTCTCGTTTCGCCACCTCTATCAGTGCTTGAATCCCAGGCCGAGCTTTGCCAGCACGAATTCTTTGCAAACCTTGGTGTACCAGAATTCGATTGTTTTCATCCAACGGAACAACATCGGCAACAGTGCCTAGTGCGACGAGATCAATGAGCTCCATCAACTTGGGCTCTGGCATGCCTTGATGTTCAAACCAACCACGCTTTCTCATCGACACGCATAGCGCCATCATCAAGTAAAATACCACGCCAACTCCGGCAAGCGCCTTGGAAGGAAAATCGCATTCGTGCAGATTAGGATTCACCATAGCATCGGCATTTGGCAGCGTTTCTCCTGGCAAGTGATGATCGGTAACGATCACCGAAAGCCCTTGCTGCTTGGCATAACGAACGCCTTCAATCGATGAAACACCATTATCCACCGTCATGATAAGTTCGGCCTGCATGGCTATCGCCTGCTCAACCACTTCAGGGCTAAGCCCATAACCGTCTTCGAAACGATTTGGTACCAAATAGTCCACATTATGGCTGCCTAACATTCTCAATGCTAACACTGATACGGCAGAGCTAGTCGCGCCATCTGCGTCAAAGTCCCCAACCACAATGATGCGCTGATTCGATTGGATCGCATCAAAGAGAATATCGACCGCCGCATCTATACCATGCAGCGCTTTATAAGAGTGCAAGGATTTAGCTGCCGTTTCCAATTGGCGAGAAGAAGTAATGCCGCGATTAATGTATATCCGTTTAAGTAAGGGGGGGAAATCACCGGCTAATTGAGATAGATCCGGTTCGGGCCTGCGTTGAATTTCGATCATTGTTTATATTAAGTAGATGGCTGAAAGCATCGCCATCTACTTCCTTTATGTGTTTCGTTTATTGATTTTGTAACCGTTTCAGCAGCTCTTTAGGTGGTAGGTAACCCCCTATCATTTCTCCATTAGGCAGAAATATCGCTGGGGTTCCTTTTACGCCAAGCTGCACACCGAGTGCGTATTGCTCTGCAACGCTGGCCTGACACTGGGCAAAATTGTCACCCTTTTCAGGTAAACGGCGTTCTGTCTTAGCATCGTGCATGGCTTCTTTCGGATCTTTTGCACACCAAATGGCAGCCATTTGATCCGCGACAGGGCTTTGCGGGCCTTGACGTGGGAACGCTAAATAATCAATGGTAATACCTAGGTCATTGTACTCTTGAATTTGCTTATGTAGACGAACGCAATAACCGCATGTGATATCGGTAAAGACGGTTACCACGTATTTTTCATCTTTCGCTTTAAATACAATTGCCTTGTCTTTAAATTTAGCGATCTTTTCAGCGTTCAATGGCGCTTGCTTCTTTGCCAGTACATCTTCATATTTGCCACTTTTTCCCATGCTATACAATGTACCGGCAATAACATGCTTACCATCGGCTGAAGAATATATCACACCTCCCGTGGTATTGACCTGAAATAAGCCATTCATGCCAGTCGGTTCAATACTCAACACTTTGACACCCAAACTATGCACGTGTTGTTCAATCAGCTTAGCTTGGTAAGGCTTGGACTCAGATGCATGGCTGACGGCGACCAAAAATGGTAGAACACACAGAATGGCAATTCGTAATACTTTCATTAAACTTCCCTATCAAATAGTGTCGCGTGTTAAGCGCGTGGGTGATGCTCGTTGTGGATCTGCTTCAACCTCTCGGTGGCAACGTGAGTATAAATTTGAGTGGTCGATAAGTCACTATGCCCTAGGAGCATTTGTACGACTCTGAGATCTGCTCCATAGTTCAATAGATGTGTGGCAAATGCGTGCCTCAGCACATGTGGCGACAAACGTTCAGAATCAATGCCCGCAATCACCGCATAATGTTTGATGCGATGCCAAAACGTTTGTCGCGTCATCTGCCGTGCTCTTTTACTCGGAAAAACCACATCTGAGGTATTTTGTCCTAAAAGCTCACCACGGCCTTGCTTGATGAACTTTTCGATCCAATCTACTGCATTCTCTCCCATAGGTACGAGGCGCTCTTTGCCCCCTTTACCAGTAATACGAACCACGCCTTGTCGCAAACTCATGTTTTCCATGGTAAGACTCACCAGCTCGGTGACACGTAGCCCTGTAGCGTAGAGCAGCTCAAGCATGGCTTTATCACGTAGCTCCATCGAGTCATTAGGATTGGGAGCGTCAAGCAACGCCTCAACTTGCTCTTCGGTAAGATCTTTGGGTAAACGCTGGGGAAGCTTGGGACTGATCAGCAGAGCCGTCGGGTCGTCTGCGCGGATTTTCTCTCGGTGCAAATACTGGAATAAGCGTCGAATAGCCGAAAGCATTCTCGCTCTGGAGGTTTGTTTATATTCCTTATCTGCCAGCCAAGCTTGGTAGTCTTGTAGCCCCGATAAGCTAATAAAATCCAGTTTGTAATTGTTTTGTTCCATCCAGTTTAGGAGCTTGGCAAGATCAGTACGATAAGAAGCGACGGTATTTTCTGACAGCCCGCGCTCTAACCACATAGAGTCTAAGAACTGTTCCACTATACCTTGATCTGAAGACATCGTCATCGACATGGTAACCCTCTGTAATTAATGCATTAGCCAGACAAATTAAGGAAAGAAAGCACGATAAATGTACGCTCGATTTGCTTGGATAACACCCTGATAAACGAGTTCTCAGGTTAATGCACCTAGACACAGTATGCTATAAAAATTGCTATTCCTAACCGATTAGTGCTGACATAAAAATAGGTTTGTCGTTAGAATGGGCCCACAAAACCTAACCACTACGCGAAAATCACTATGAAAATTGGCTTATTTTATGGCTCAACCACTTGTTATACAGAAATGACCGCAGAAAAAATTCGCGCGTTCATTGGCGAAGATTTGGTGGATTTGCACAACGTAAAAGAAACGCCTCTAACGTTAATGAACGACTATGACTTGCTGTTAGTTGGGATTTCAACATGGGATTTTGGTGAAATCCAAGAAGATTGGGACGAAATTTGGCAAACCATTAGCGACGTTGATTTAACAGGTAAACCGGTTGCCCTATTTGGTCTTGGCGATCAAGAAGGCTATGGTGAATGGTATTTAGATGCGATGGGGCTTTTGCATGATGAGCTGGTCAAAGTTGGCGCGACCCCTATCGGTTATTGGCCAAACCAAGGCTATCAATTTGACGAATCGAAAGCGCTCACCGAAGATAAAAGCCATTTTGTTGGTTTAGCTCTGGACGAAGACTCCCAATACGAACTCAGCGAAGAGCGCATCGAAACTTGGTCGGCACAAGTACTTAATGAGTATAACGAGCTGCTTTAGCGCTTTACCCAACGTTGTAAACACTTTCGCTTTGCGTTAGTAACCCACGATATTTTTGCCAATCAAACACCAACCCCGGGTCTGACTTACGACCTGGGGCAATATATTGATGTCCAGTGATACGAGACAAGGTAATAGCAGGAAAGGTCTGCATAATCTCCCGGGTGACTTTGGCAAGGGATTGGTATTGCGCTTGTGTATAAGGCACAAAATCGCTTCCTTCTAGCTCAATACCAATCGAATAATCGTTGCACTGGGCGCGGCCTGCAAAACTCGATACTCCTGCATGCCAAGCTCTATCTTGAAACGACACAAACTGAATCACCTCTCCATCGCGCTTTATCAAGCAATGCGCGGATACTTTCATTTCGTGAATAAAAGCAAAATATGGGTGTGCCGTGCTATCGAGCTCCCCTTTAAAAAACTGCTCAATATCGTCGCCACCGAACTGCCCTGGCGGAAGGTTAATGTTGTGAATGACCAGCAGTGAAATGTCCTTGTCAGATTGACGGCTATCAAAATGTGGCGATGGCACTACTTTGACGTCGGTCAACCACCCTGTCTGATTGATCATAGTTAGTCGGATGCTCGTTTTTTGGCTACTCCTTGATATTACTCCCTTCAAACGAAAAAGCGAAATTTACACTCGGGATTCATTCACGTATTATTCTCCCCTCTTAATCCACTAACTACCGTACTTGCGATGAAAAACCCACACAATAGCACTGAACGCCTTGCCTATCTCAAGCAAATATTGCCTTTGGAAGTCACTCGATCTGTCTCGGACTCACTCAAAGAAGATTTAGGGGGAACGCTTGACCCGAGTGCTGATATCACCGCAAGTCTTATTCCTGCAGATAGTACAAATACCGCCACCATCATCACTCGTGAACAGGGTGTATTTTGCGGTAAAGCATGGGCTGACGAAGTATTCAAGCAGCTGGGAGGCGAAGTTGCAATTGAATGGCACGTCGAAGACGGTGATAAAGTCACACCAAATCAAACCCTGTGTACGTTAACAGGGCCATCACGAGCCTTGCTGACTGGCGAGCGTAACGCCATGAACTTCATTCAAACCTTATCGGGCTGCGCGACGTTAACGGCGACATACGTTGAAAAGCTACAAGGTACAAACTGCCAATTGCTCGATACCCGCAAGACCATTCCGGGCCTACGCAGCGCACTCAAATACGCGGTAGCGTGTGGTGGTGGTTTCAATCACAGGATCGGCGTATTTGATGCCTATTTGATAAAGGAAAACCACATCATTGCTTGTGGGGGTGTCGCCAAAGCAATCCAAACGGCGAAAGAGCTCAACCCTGGTAAACCGATTGAAGTCGAAACAGAAACGTTAGATGAGCTAAGACTGGCGATTGACTCTGGTGCTGATATCGTGATGCTCGATAACTTCACACTTGAGATGATGGCAGAAGCGGTAAACATTAATGCCGGAAGAGCTGCGCTAGAAAACTCTGGCAATATCACCCTAGATACCATTCGTGATTATGCCCTAACAGGGATTGATTATATTTCAGTTGGCGCGTTAACCAAGCATGTCCGTGCGATGGATTTATCCATGCGCCTAAAGTAATCCGTCGAAAGCTACTTTTGGTCAACTAAAAAGTATCTCCACGCGCATTCTGACTACGGCCCGTGGAGATTTTCCTCACTACACAATGTTAATCCACTGACGACACAAGGTTAACCCAGCTCATATTTCTCAATGTCGTTTATTTAACGCCTAGTCTTAGCCGCCGCTAACTCACTCTCAACTCCGATTAAAAGCGCTATACCTACTGTCGCGTGTTGCCTATTTTTTATCTGGTATATCAGACAATTAAATTAAGTAAGTGGATAATGCTCAGAACAATCCCAACACCTTGCCAAGGGTTTACCTTAATCGAACTCATGATAGTGGTCGCCATCATCGGCGCTCTGTCTTCCATGGCGATCCCAGCTTACAAGGACTACATCAAAAAAAGCGAAGTGGCTGCTGCGGTTGCCACCATGCGATCTTTAATTGCACCTGCCGAGGTTTATGTTTTAGAAACAGGGAAGCTTTCTGAATCCACCGCTTTATCAGATTTAGGGATCACGGCGAATGCGACTTCACTGGGCACCATTTCGGTTGGCTCATCTAAGCTTATACTCACACTAGCCAAGTATAATAACAGCGCCATCACCTTGACCAGAAGTGATACCACTGGCTGGAGCTGCAGCGCAACTGGCGAAGCGGCCAACCTAATCTCGAGTTGTCTCTAATGAAAAAAGTGCAGGTGTCCCAGTGAAGGAGCTTCCATTTATATATTCCCAATCCAACGCCAGCAGGCCGAGTCATAAAGACTCACCTCAAGCTGAGCGTTTCTTTGTACGTGAGGCAGAAAGCACCTCTGCCAATACTTTGTTTCAATCTTTGCTGCTCGCTTGCATCGAAAACAATGCCTCAGATATTCATTTCGAGCCATATGAAAAGTTTGCCCGAATTCGCTATCGCATCGACGGCATACTAAGGGAGTACCAAAGGCCCCAACTGCATGTATACAAAAAGCTCATCGCCCATATCAAAGTATTGGCAGATTTGGATATCTCTGAGCAAAGAAAACCGCAAGATGGTCGCTTCCATTTCCCGTATCAAAATGATCAAACCATTGATCTTCGTATCTCTACCCTGCCGACTCAATGGGGAGAGAAGCTGGTTCTTCGGATACTAAAAGGTAGCCATGATACTCTGCGTATTGATCAGCTAGGCATGCACCAACATCAACAGTCGATATTTATAAAAGCCCTACAAAAACCGCAAGGTTTGATTTTAATTACCGGTCCAACAGGCAGTGGCAAGACCGTTTCTCTCTATGCCGCACTACAACACCTCAATACCTCAGAAGTGAATATCTCAACCGCGGAAGATCCCATTGAAATAATCTTACCTGGTATAAACCAAGTACAAATTAAGCGCAAAATTGAATTGGGTTTCAGTGAAGCACTCAGAGCGTTTCTCCGCCAAGATCCTGATATTATTATGTTGGGTGAGATTAGAGATCTGGAAACCGCTCAAATAACAATAAAGGCTGCCCAGACTGGCCACTTGGTCATGTCTACCTTACACACAAATTCCGCCGCTCAAACCTTGATGCGACTTGTTAACATGGGAGTCGATCCTTATAACCTGGTTTCCTCGATCTCTCTCGTCATCGCGCAAAGGCTGGTAAGAAGACTCTGCCAGCACTGTAAAATACCGCAAGACAACACTAACAATATTAAACAGCACTTTGAAATAAGCTCTCAGTTGCAGCTTTATCAGGCTAGCCCCTCCGGCTGTAAACATTGTCAGAATGGATATTCAGGGCGCATCGCCTTATTCGAGTTGGTGGAAATAGACGAACACTTTTCTGCTCTCCTGTCAGATTCGCCCACCGCGGCTCAAGTTGAACAATATATGCAAAGCCAAGACATACCCACACTAAAAGATGCTGCGATGAAAACCGTTCTAAGTGGCCTAACCAGCTATCAGGAGGTGCAGCGCAAACTGGGGATATGTTAAGACGATACTACTGGCAAGCGCTGGATAGTCAGGGTCAGACTATATCTGGCGTGACATTATCTCTATCCGCTGATGAAGTTCGAGCCATTGTCCGAGACAACCAGCTTCGCATGAAAGATATGCATACTGGTGGTTTGACGATAGTAGACAAGAAGAAACACAGCATCCTAGTGAAAGATATCACTCATTTTACTCGTCAACTGGCCACTTTACTCTTGGCAGGACTCCCCATCGTCACCAGCTTAAAATTGATATCCAGTCAATCAAATAAAGCCGAGCTAAGATCCTTGATGTTCCTGTTAGTCGCGCATCTTGAGTCTGGGGACTCTCTCACTAATACCATGAAACACTACCCAGAGTATTTCAATCCACTCTATATCGCGACAATTCAATCAGGCGAGCTGTCTGGGCATTTGGAACAGGCATTACTTAACCTCGCCAGCCATCGAGAAAACATAGCCAAACTGCAAGGCAAATTGTGGCAAGCACTTCAGTATCCTTGCCTGATGCTAACGACCATCATTGCCGTCAGCTACATCATGCTCACTTTGGTTATCCCTGAATTTGATTCATTATTTCGCGGTATGAATGCCTCCCTTCCTTGGTTGACAAGAGAAGTCATCAAGCTGTCAGATCTTGTCCAATCAAGGGGTTGGCTAGTTATATTCATAATAGGAAGTTTGATTGGCTTTCTTATCTTTACTATCAAGCGCTCAGATTTTGCTAAACAAAAAATACACCAAGGGCTACTAAGCACGCCAGCCATTGGCCACATCGTTTTAAAACTTGCCCTTGCTCGTGCCTGTCGAACATTGGCAACCAACTACCGAAGTGGTATTCCCGTTCTGACTAACTTGTCCTTAGCCGCGCAGGTCTGTGGAAACCCGTTCATTCAGCAATCGTTAGATAGGTGCCATGAGAAGATTCTCCAAGGTCAAGCCATCCATTTAGCGCTTAGAGAAGAAGCCATTTTCCCCGAACTGATGTTGCAAATGGTGATGATTGGCGAACAAACGGGTCAACTCGATAACATGTTGGATAAGTTGGCAGACATTTACGATAGCGAGGCCAATCATTCCATACAGAGTTTTAGCAAACTCGTTGAACCAATACTTATACTTGTGTTAGGTATCATTGTTGGTGTGCTAGTTATCGCAATGTATTTACCTATCTTTAACTTAACCCGTTTACTGGGCTAGTATAGTGCCTCCACTATACTCTGAAATTAGGACAATAGAGTTCTTTGTATGGAAGCCATATATTATTACCCTTGGATGTTCACCATTCTTGCCACTATTTTTGGCCTGATTATTGGTAGCTTTTTAAATGTCGTCATTGCGCGCTTGCCCAAAATGATGGAACAAGAATGGAGAGATGAATGTGCCGAGTCGTTTCCAGAATATAAAATAACGCCTACTGCTAACCCAATTTCATTAAGTTCACCTCGTTCAAATTGCCCTAAGTGTGGGACGAAACTGCGTATTATCGATAATATTCCGATAATTAGCTGGCTAATGCTGAAAGGAAAATGTCACCATTGCCAGCAATCAATCAGTGCTCGATATCCTATCGTCGAACTGTTGTCGGCGGTGATGAGTTATGTTGTCGCGGTTCGGTTTGGTGCCAGTTGGTACGCTATCGCTGTAATCGTTCTCACCTTTGCACTCATCGCGGCGACGTTTATCGATTTTGATACCCTATTACTGCCCGATCAGATTACTCTACCACTGATGTGGTTAGGAATTATGTTGGCGTTATGGCATATTAGCCCCGTCTCTCTATATGACTCTGTACTAGGTGCGATCTCCGGCTATTTATTCTTGTGGTTTCTCTATTGGGCTTTCAAGCTTATTACTGGCAAAGAAGGCATGGGATATGGAGACTTTAAGCTACTCGCCGCGTTAGGTGCATGGCTTGGATGGCAATACCTTCCTATCGTCATTCTTCTTTCTTCTGTCGTCGGACTGATATTTGGCCTGATTCAATTAAGGTTACAAAGTAAAGGTCATGATCACGCCTTCCCTTTTGGCCCCTACTTGTCGATTGCGGGTTGGATTAGCATCGTATGGGGAGAGCAAATTATTCATTGGTATTTTGGTGCCGTATTTGGTTAACAGCATCACTAGGAAAAGATTATGACATATGTAGTCGGGCTGACAGGCGGTATCGCTAGTGGGAAAACCACCGTTGCAGACCTATTTAAAGCACATTTTAATATAGATATTGTCGACGCTGACCTCATTGCGCGTGAAGTTGTCGAGCCAGAGACTGAAGGCCTTAACGCTATTGCCAAAAAGTTTGGTCCACAGATTTTACAAGAGGATGGCACACTCAATCGTCCAGCACTACGAGAAAGAGTTTTCTCTCATTCAGACGATAAAGAATGGCTAAACAATCTGTTACATCCTATGATTCATCAAAGGATGCATACGAAATTGGATCAAGCAAAATCTCCGTACGCTTTGCTTGTCGCACCTTTATTAATAGAAAATAATTTGCAGTCCATGGTTGATCGAATCTTAGTCGTTGATACTGATAAGGAAACTCAAATAGAAAGGACAATGAATAGAGATAATGTATCACGCACGCAGGCAGAAACCATTTTAGCAGCACAGGTAAGTAGAAGTAACCGGCTGAAAAATGCCCATGATGTGGTGGTAAACAGTACAAAAATCGAAAAACTTTTGCCTCAAATCACAGAACTACATCAAAAGTATCTGGCAATTTGCGAGGAAAATCGGTGAGAATAAGCTTGAAGGAACGAAAGGTTGACTAGATGAGTACGCATTATTTCGAACATCCATTAAACGAAAAGACTCGTATTTATTTACGAGTAGAGGCTCTTCTCAATCAATTAGATATCTCGTCACAGTTTCAAGATGAACTGCAGCATTTGTTATTCTTTCGCTCTCTGTTTGATTTACTGGAAATATTTGAGCAAATACAACTCAAGTCTGAGCTCGCTAAAGATATAGAAAAACAAAGGCTCACCTATAAAAGCTGGCTTGATGTTGATGGCGTAGATCAAGATATGCTACGTAATATTTTGAGCGAAGTAGCAGATGTACATAGTGAATTGATGTCAGCGGAACGATTTGGCCAATCTTTAAAAGAAGATCGGTTTCTCAGTACGATACGGCAGAGATTCAACCTTCCCGGCGGCGCGTGCTGTTTTGATTTACCCGCATTACATCATTGGCTGCACTTGCCTCATGACAAAAAAAGCCATGATACGTCCAATTGGCTCAATACGTTACTTCCTCTGTCTAATGCCCTTAAGCTGTGGTTAAAATTAGCTCGCGAAACGGGTCGATTTGAGCAGCAAATCGCGGCCTCGGGGTTTTATCAAAGTGACGCAGAAGAGGCGAATATCTTGCGTCTCAATATACCGCTAAATTATGGCGTTTACCCCATGATTTCCGGACATAAAAACCGCTTCGCCATAAAATTCATCGAATTTCGTTCAGGACAAGCTTGCAGCCAAGATATACACTTCGAGTTGGCGGTGTGTAGTTGAGTTTATGCACAGTTCGATTTAGTACACACCTCTGGTATACTCTCCTATCACCTTTTTGAACCGATACCGCCATGAATAGTAAATTGACCATCGTAAAATGCCCACAATGCTCAACTGAAGTGATTTGGGATAGTAGCAGTGCTTTTCGCCCTTTTTGCAGTAAAAAGTGTCAGCTGATCGATTTTGGTGAATGGGCTGACGAGGAAAACTCAATTCCCGGAGCACCTGATATGTCCGATGCCGATGGTTGGTCGGAAGAGCAATACTAGCTCTATGCAGTGACTTCAGGATGTAAGATTCAGATAAAACAAACGGAGCCGATTGGCTCCGTTTGTTTTTATGAGAACGCTAGTAATAGCATTACTTCTTAGCAAGCTTCTCTTTAATACGAGCAGACTTACCAGAACGCTCACGTAGGTAGTACAGCTTGGCACGACGTACTGCACCACGGCGTTTAACTTCAATGCTATCAACCATTGGAGAGTGAGTTTGGAACGTACGCTCAACACCTTCACCGTTAGAGATCTTACGAACGGTAAATGCAGAGTGTAGGCCACGGTTACGTACAGCGATTACAACGCCTTCAAAAGCCTGTAGACGCTCACGGTCACCTTCTTTTACCTTAACTTGCACAGCAACAGTGTCACCTGGTGCAAATTTTGGTAGGTCTTGTTTCATTTGCTCTTCTTCAAGAGCTTTGATGATGTTACTCATTTTCTAAATTCCTAGAATAAACTGATACTCAAATAAATTAGGTTACTTTGCGTTATGTTCTTTAATGAACTCAGCAAGTAATTGTTCCTGTTCGTCAGTCAGAGCTAGGTTTTCCAGGAGCTCTGGTCTTCTTAGCCAAGTTCGGCCTAGCGATTGTTTTAATCGCCAGCGACGAATGTCCTTGTGGTTTCCAGACTTGAGCACACTTGGCACTTCCAATCCATCTAACACATCAGGACGCGTATAGTGAGGACAGTCTAATAAGCCATTAGCAAAAGAGTCTTCTTCTGCTGACGCTATATCGCCAAGTACGCCCGGTACAAACCGTGATATTGTGTCGATCAGTGTCATAGCCGGGATTTCTCCCCCTGTCATCACAAAGTCTCCAATTGACCATTCTTCGTCAACTTCAGACTGTATGATACGCTCATCTACCCCTTCGTAGCGACCACAAATAAGAAGCAAGTTCTCATTGTTTGCCAGCTCTTCCACTCCTTTCTGGTCCAATTTACGACCTTGAGGAGAAAGGTAAACAACCTTCGTCTTTCCCGGTGACTTATCCTTAGCTGCTTGGATAGCGTCGCGCAAAGGCTGAACCATCATGAGCATACCAGGGCCACCACCGTAGGGTCTATCATCGACTGTTCGATGTTTGTCGTGAGTGAAATCTCGAGGATTCCAAGTCTCTATCGACAAAAGACCTTTTTTAACCGCTTGACCTGTGACTCCATAGTCCGTTATTGAACGAAACATTTCAGGAAAAAGGCTAATTACGCCAATCCACATAGTTTTCTCGCCCTAACGGTGGAGTTAAAATCCAGGATCCCAGTCAACTTCGATCCGTTGAGCAGTGCGATCAACTTTCTTGATCACTTGCTCTTCAAGGAACGGAATCAATCGTTCCTTTTGGCCAAAAGCATCTTTCAAGTTTGCCTTCACTACCAAAACGTCATTGGAGCCAGTTTCTAATAGGTCAGTGACCTCACCAAGGTCATATCCCTTAGTGGTAACAACTTGCATACCAAACAACTCACGCCAGTAGAATTCATCTTCTGACAATTCAGGTAATGATGCTGGGTCTACTGCGATTTCAAAGTTCGTCAGTAAATGTGCGTCTTCACGCACTTCCAAACCTTCCAGTTTTACCACCATACCTTTGTTATGGCGCTTCCAACTTTCCACTTTGTACTCAACCCAATTGCCTTTTTGGTTTATATACCAAGGGCTATAATCAAAAATGCTCTCAGCATTGTCTGTAAAGGAAAAAACCTTGAGCCAGCCACGAATGCCATAGGTAGAACCAAATTTACCCATCACAATTTTTTCGCTTTGTTTGCTCATGGCGTCTTTACCTTTCATCGACATAGCTAATTACTAACTAGAATTAAGCCGCTTTTTGAGCGTCTTTAACTAGCTTAGCAACACGGTCAGAAAGAGACGCGCCTTGACCAACCCAGTGGTTAACGCGATCTAGGTCTAGACGTAGACCTTCTTCTTGACCAGTAGCAGTAGGGTTAAAGAAACCTACTTTCTCGATGAAACGGCCAGTTGCTGCATTGCGGCTGTCCGCTACTACGATTTGATAAAATGGACGCTTTTTAGCGCCATGACGTGCCAAACGAATGGTTACCATGTCGTCCTCTTTGCTTTCTCAAAAATAAAATTAACCCCAGAAGCCATCCAAAAAAAACAGCTTGGGGTCTCGTGCCAAAATAAAGCCCCGGAATTTTACTCTTATTCCAGGGCATTGCAAGGTTTTTAGCTACTTTTTAGCCATTGCATTTCCACTCGATTTAGCAAAACAGCGCTAACAGAATGAAAAATAACACATGACTAGAAAACGGCGAAAATCAGGGGTTAACGACCAAATGGATTAAATCCACCGCCTCCACCCATTCCGCCCATGCCACCTGGGCCGCCACCGCCCATCATGCCTTGCATGTTTCTCATCATGTTACGCATGCCACCTTTTTGCATTTTCTTCATCATTTTTTGCATTTGGGTGAACTGCTTTAGCAGTCGATTTACATCCTGAACCTGCGTACCAGAACCTGCCGCGATACGCTTCTTGCGTGAGCCTTTTATGATGTCGGGACGCTGACGCTCTTTCATGGTCATGGAGTTAATAATGGCTTCCATCTGCTTGAAGGCCTTATCATCTACATTATCCTTAACGCCGTCTGCTAGGTTATTCATGCCAGGAAGCTTATCGAGCATTCCCATCATGCCGCCCATGTTTTGCATCTGCCCTAACTGCTCACGAAAATCTTCCAGGTCAAAACCTTTCTTCTCTTTGAATTTCTTCGCCAGTTTCTCCGCTTTTTGCGCATCTACATTTTTTTGCAGATCTTCGATAAGCGAGAGTACGTCCCCCATGCCAAGAATACGTGAAGCGACTCGATCAGGGTGGAAGGCTTCTAATGCATCGGTTTTTTCACCAACACCTAAGAATTTGATGGGTTTACCAGTAATATGACGCACAGACAGCGCCGCACCACCACGAGCATCACCATCCACTTTGGTCAATATCACCCCTGTTAATGGCAGAGCATCGCCAAAGGCTTTCGCCGTATTGGCAGCATCTTGACCTGTCATGGCATCAACCACAAACAAGGTTTCAACCGGATTGATCGCCGAGTGCAAGTCTTGAATTTCAGACATCATCTCTTCATCAATCGCTAAACGACCTGCCGTATCGACAATCAATACATCAAAAAACTGCTTTTTCGCATGATCAATCGCGGCGTTGGCAATATCAATCGGCTTTTGATCTGGTGAAGATGGAAAGAAGTCCACTTCAAGTTCAGACGCGAGTGTTTCCAGCTGTTTAATCGCGGCAGGACGATAAACGTCTGCAGAGACTACTAATACCTTTTTCTTGTCTCTTTCTTTTAACAGTTTCGACAACTTGCCGACACTGGTTGTTTTACCAGCACCTTGTAAGCCAGCCATCAAAATAACGGCTGGAGGCTGGGCTGCGAGATCAAGAGCCTCATTGGACTCGCCCATTACGGCTTCGAGCTCGGCCTGAACAATCTTGATGAACTCTTGGCCTGGCGTCAGCGATTTCGATACTTCAACACCAACGGCTCTTTCTTTTACTCGCTTGATAAAATCACGTACGACAGGCAGAGCAACGTCGGCTTCTAACAAAGCCATACGCACTTCACGCAGCGTATCTTTAATATTTTCTTCGGTCAGACGACCTTTGCCGCTGATGTTCTTCAGCGTTTTGGATAATCGATCCGTTAAATTCTCAAACATAAGCTCTCTTCGCGAATTAGGCGACAAATTGTCACGAGTATACCTCAGCAAGGCATAGAGTCCTACTCTATCTAGTATTGCCTATTAACTCTGAAGTAACATATCTTAGATTTGGATCATGTTCAGCCGTGGCTCTGTGGCATGATACAAGGTATAATTCTTGACCAACTACTTTAAATATAACGAGAAAAATGGACGATATTATCGCTGTTATTGCAGCTTTGTTATATGTTTTAGCAATCGCAACCATTATTCCTGGCTTGGTGCATCAAACCGGGATTAGAACCCGCACCGTATTCATTAGCGCTGCCTTAGCGCTTGTTTTTCACGCTTGGCTTCTGAGCGACCTTATTTTAGATACCAGCGGCCAAAATTTAAGCATGCTTAATGTTGCTTCCTTAATCAGCTTTATTACGGCGCTTGTCATGAGCGTTGCCATGCTCAGAACAAAGCTTTGGTTTATCCTTCCGGTCGTCTATAGCTTTTCTGCAATCAACCTAACCGCAGCGGCGTTTGTACCCAGTGTTTTCATGACGCATTTACAGCATGATCCACGACTGCTTATCCACATTACTTTCGCCTTATTCTCGTACTCCACACTGACAATAGGCGCGTTATACGCTCTACAATTAGCTTGGCTTGACTACAAACTAAAAAAGAAAAAAGCCATGGCTATTAATCCAAACGTTCCTCCATTAATGATGGTGGAAAGGCAGCTTTTCAATATTATATTGATTGGTAATATGCTGCTCACTGGTACATTAATCACCGGGTTCTTTTTCGTGGAAGACATGTTTGCCCAAGGCAAGGGGCATAAAGGCATTCTTTCATTTATTGCGTGGATTATTTACTCCATCCTTCTATGGGGTCACTACCAACGAGGATGGCGGGGCAGAAAAGTCACCTGGTTTGCAGTAGCAGGCGCAACCTTGCTGACACTGGCCTATTTTGGCAGCCGTTTTGTCAAAGAAATCATTCTGACATAGTTTGCTGGCAGCATGTGCAATCAGAATCACTTTCTTTTACAATCAAAGTTTAGGACGTATTAGCCTAGACTTTAGCGAACAAATTGTTCAATATTCAAGCAGGACATAACAAGGAAACCTCTCACTTTGGAAGACATTTCAACGGGTATCTTATTTGCGCTTCTCGCGTGTTTCATCGTCATTTCAGCTTATTTTTCCGGTTCAGAGACGGGCATGATGTCTCTCAACCGCTATCGACTTCGCCACTTAGCCAATAGTGGCCATAAAGGTGCAAAACGAGTAGAAAAGCTGCTCAGCCGACCAGACCGCCTGATCGGTTTGATTCTCATCGGTAATAACCTAGTTAACATTTTAGCTTCCGCCCTAGCCACTATCTTGGGCATGCGTTTATACGGCGACCTAGGTGTCGCTATTGCTACCGGTGTCTTAACCCTACTTGTATTGGTGTTTGCTGAAGTGACGCCAAAAACCCTAGCGGCGCTTTACCCTGAACGTGTCTCTTACATCAGTAGTGTGCTGCTCATCGTTTTGATGAAGCTGTTCTCCCCTGTGGTCATTATGATCAACTTTATCACCAACGGTTTTATTCGACTGTTAGGTCTAAAAGTGAAACACGGTGGCGATGATCACCTTAGCTCAGAAGAGCTAAGAACGGTGGTCAACGAAGCAGGTAGCCTGATTCCGAGACGGCACCAAGACATGCTCATTTCCATCCTTGACTTAGAGCATGTGACCGTCAACGACATCATGGTGCCACGAAACGAAATTACCGGCATTGATATCAACGACGACTGGAAGTCGATTGTTCGCCAACTGACCCACTCTCCTCACGGACGCGCGGTGCTTTATCGCGATCAAATCGATGAAGTCGTCGGCATGCTGAGATTAAGAGAAGCTTACCGGTTAATGCTGGAGAAAAATGAGTTCAATAAAGAGACGCTTCTTCGCGCTGCAGACGAAGTCTACTTTATCCCGGAAAGTACACCACTAAATGTGCAACTGTTGAAGTTTCAAAGAAACAAAGAGCGCATTGGCCTCATCGTGGACGAATATGGTGATATCAATGGTCTCATCACGCTAGAAGATATTTTAGAAGAGATCGTCGGTGAATTTACCACATCCATCGCACCGAGTTTATCCGATGAAATTACCCCTCAGGGTGATGGCAGTTTCCTAATAGAAGGCAGTGCTAATATTCGCGATATTAACAAAGGGCTGAAATGGAAATTACCTACTGATGGCCCGCGAACACTAAATGGTTTGATCTTGGAACATCTAGAAGATATCCCAGAAAGCCATGTTAGTGTTCTAATTGCAGACCACCGAATGGAAATTATCGATCTTGAAGAGAATCGAATTAAGTTAGTAAAGGTGTTTCCTAAATAACCCTAGTTACACAAAAAGGCTGAAGCAGCTTTAGGTATTGAGATGTATTGCGCTGCTTCATTTCTCCCTCTTGCCAAGTTGCATCCTGTCCATTTTTCTTGAATACACCAAGCAAAAAGTATTATTTAAACTGATAAATGCTTCACTACCACCAAATATATTTACTATTTGAAGTAGCACACTATGCGATATTGGAATAAATAAAAATCTATTGGTTATAAATAATAAAAATCAACCACTTACAAAATATTCAATTTGTAATTAATCGTGTGCGTATTATTATTGCGTCTATATTAAAATGTGAATAGGACTGCATTTATGCCTAAGCTGCAATTTAACTGTATGGCACTTACATGGAATTTGGCAGGAGAGAAGCCCAGCAAATTTACCAACGATATTTTAGAATACTTTGCTGACTACATTGCTACCAACGGTAGCAATCCAGATATCATTTTTATTGGCTTACAAGAAGCCAAACACCAAACCAAAATAGATCAGACAGGTGGATACGTTTCTGGAAGAATAGTAAAGTCTTTGCACTACTCTACTCGAAGATATCAGGAAAACCACAAGTTAAGAGAAATTGGGCGCGCCCATATCAAAGCTGGCGGCAGATACTCTCAAACTGGCAAAGTTGGCTACAAAAAACTGACAAGAGAATATTTGTGGGGCTATTCCGGAAATAAATCTACTTCAATTGTTCTAGAAGTCTTTATTCGGGAAGATCTGGATTGTGGCAGGCTAACTCGAGCAGGACTCGAGTCCAACCCCGCGGTGGTTGAAAAAGTAAATAGTGGCACTTTCCGCGATGCCGGGATAAATAAAAACAACGATAGTTTATTTCGCAGTACTAGCCACATATGGAAAGGTGGATGTTATGCCGTTATCGATATTTTTGGTCAAAAGGTTGGAGTTATAAACGCCCACCTCGATGCCTACGATAGAGAAGGTAGAGAAGCCAGAAGCTACGAAATACAAAGGCTTGTCGATAAAGTTAAAAGCGGTCACGGTGACATACCCATGATATTCATGGGAGACTTAAATGAACGTTTAGCACCACGAGTAAACGAGACCAAACTAGAAGTGTTAGAAAGGGCCAATAGCTCACGCCGTGACTCCGCTTATATGATAAGCACCAATGACAAACTTTCAAACGGAAGAGTTGACGCTTTCACTAACAATGGATTTCAGTTTAAGCCTTTACTTCATATGAGCTATGAGCAACTTTACACGGAAAAAGACGTCACAAAGGCAAGAAAAAAAGGAAGACCACTACCAACCGTCAATACCATACGTCTAAAATCTAGCGAGCGACAAGGGCCAGATGTTGGAGCTCTAGATAATATAGGTTTTTCTGATGATCTGCTTGCACAGCAAGGCCCATATAATAGATTTGAGTTTGATGTCGCCAACCCAATGGTACACCGAACTTACACTAACCCAAGAACCTTGCTGCCACAAAACCTCAATGTTAGTGATCACTTTGCGGTGTCTATTCCATTTAGAATAAATGTAGACGTCCGTTACTCAAGCAGAGGAAAGGTGCCAGTGCGATATAATCCTGATTTTCAGCCCCTCATTGACAACCCAACGATTCGTCTGTACCAGTTTGAGCGCACTTATAGACACATACATAGTGATGATGTTCGTAGAAAACAAAGAGAAGAAAGATACGCACGCTTCGGTCGATATACAGATTGACCGTTAATAAAGCATAATCTCCAGTAACCCAATTAAGGCCCACTCATGTGAATGGGCCTTCATCTTCGATATGTTTATATACCCATATACCCAAATTACTTCGAGATGCGAGTTTCAGCGAGATAGATAAGGCTTCAATGCTAGGCAGGGATGTGAGGCGTAGTCATTCTACGTCGAGTATCCCTAACAACGCAGTGAAGCCTTATCTACTCGCCCTTCGGGAGTGGTGTGAGTGGCCCACTTTCGCGTCAAAGGCCTTTGAAATGGATGGCCATTCCTGCAGACCTTTTCCTTAAATTGGGCCACTCACACCACTCTGAATCCTGCATCTTGAAGTAACTTGGGTATATATGGATAAATATTACAAATAAAAGCTCTCAGGACACTCTTGCTGAGGAGGCCGACTCATCGTTCCAAACGGGGTGAACAATGGGAATACACTCAGATCGGTAAGATCGACACGCTTATTAATATAAAAATTAACATGTTCTAGATAAGAGCGATTCCCCACTACCGTGCATTGAAACTGGATTTTATTTAGAGTCTTAAACTCACGGTTGAAGAATTTTCTTATGTCAGTCAGCGTCACCGTGGTTTTTCGGTTCGCCTGAATATAAGCAGACACATCTGGATTATTGATGTATTTCGTTAAAGCCGCCGCCTTAGCAAAATAGCTGTTCGCATCATCACTGTCACTATTACAACTGCCCCATTTAAGCCATGCATGCCTCTGTTGATATACGCGAGTTTGTGGCATCACTTCATTGAGGGCTTTTGACGTTGGTTTGGTCAGGTTCAATACTGGGTTAAGTTTACTCCATTGCTTAGTTCGATCGAACTGCATCTGCCGAGGAGTGATCGATTTCGCACAGTACTGATAGTGATACCTTTTCCCTTGGTCACGCACAGGAATCAGCTCATTCAAGGTCAATAAAGGTGAATTCTTTAACACAGAGGTGCGACACGCCAAGCTGGATGGATTCTTCAGACAATATACAGGCTGAAGCGTCAATGACAGTTTGTAGTAATCAAATTGACCAGGTGCTGGCGTCACCCAATTTCTATATTGGGGAGAGGTAGTGTGCTGAGCAAACGCGTTAGTTGATACAAGGAACAATACGCTCAATGCTACGGACGTGAGCAATTTCATCTTCGACTTCATTAGATAAGTACCTAATAGATTACAGATACTTAGTCAAGAACATAAATAGTGCACCGACTGAGACAATATTAATTCCAGCCAATACGGAAAATAGAATCCAGATCAGCTTCTTTTGCTTCGCTAATTGCTTAGCTAGCTTAAACTCAGATTGCTTCACCTGACTAATAATCTGGGTGTGGTAATCTTTGCGATTATTCGAAGCGCGAAGACCATCGCCGCCCACTTGATTCTGCGATATACGGCTCAACTCCTTAGAGATAGAATCACGCAAAACATCAATTTTTGCATCTGACCGCCGATATAACTCTTCAATTTTTGCATCAGCACGCCTTGCCAGCTCTCCGGTCATTCTCAAAGATTCTTTATAGCGTCGATCGGCATGTTCATACACATCATCAACTGAGTGTATTAATTCTTTCTTTTCCATCGTTATACCTTTATTTCAAATTCAGGAGACAGCGTCAGCATTTCGGTACTAGCCAAACTTGATGATCTCTCACCATCCAACATTTTAAACTGCACAGAAATAGGAATAGTGGCGTTCAATGCCTGCACTGCTCTGTGGCTTTTAATCTCTTTGGCAGCTGTATCCACGAGGCTTTGACTGTAAGTCTCTAGATAAACTAATATTTCCAATGTGTTGCATGTATGTATTCTTTCGCCATGCAAATAGCAACAGCCCAATCTTGTGTCTTTATCTAAATGGTTGGCTAAAGCACTTGTCGACACTTCAGATCTCACCACATTAAGCACTATGCCTAGATTTGAATACTTGCTTTGCAAAAGCGACTGTAGTTGCGAAACGGTGATCTGTTCGGGCGCCATTAAATCATCCAAAAACGTCAAGTGGCTCGAATCGTTAAACCGAAAATGAACACCATAAAAATAGTGATGTAAAAGAGAGGATATCCCGTCTGATAAGACGTGGCTTAACGCTTCACCATCGTTGTGTAATAGATAGAAATAGTAATCATTCAACCTATAAAATATAGAAATCTTGGAAACGTTGACATGTAGGTATAATGAATGATTATCGTAACTGCAGTGAGAAATAATGGTGTTATCCGGAGCGAACGAAAAAATGGGTTCAAAGCTCACGGACGTAGGTGGTATTTCATAGGAGTGAATGATTGCCAAGGCCATGTTGACGGTAAGCTTGGCTTTATATTGCTCAATAAACTCTGCGCACTCTACGATCATACGTTACACTTATCTATAATAAATCAGATACTTATAGTTCTGATTTACTTCACTCGCTTCAAACATCATGTTCTTTTCTTTCAATATCGCATCAAGCTCATACCCTGGCAGAATTTTATACACTTTCGCATCTTTTATATGAGACAGCTGATGCACACCTGAGTCCGGCAGCGCTTCTAAATACGCTCCCGACAAAGACATCTGATTAATGTGAGTATTGCGAGAAACACTGGACAGTTTGATTTGACTTAAAGACAAATGAGCTTGATCGGGTTCTGTTTTTTGTACCACCAACAAATGTTCTTTAGCCTGAAGCATCTCCAATGGCAGATCGGTTGCGATGAAACTGTCCTCTATCTGCAACAACTCAACAAAATTTTTCTTCACTGGCATACTTAATAACTGATTGAAGCCATCGATGATCTTGTCAAAGCTTGCGATTGGATCATTATGTAAATACAAGATAGGCGCCGTATCTTCATGCGCTGAAGGTTTCATCAGTTCGAAAAGCAAATACAACTGGCGCATCACTTCAAATAAAGAGTATGGGTGAACATGCTGTGGAGACGCATCCACTTCTAATAACAGATGTTGTAAGTTTCGGTGTGCTAACATCAAATTCACCATCAAACTTTCCCCGACAATTTCATTTTCGAGAAGATGTTTAATGGACGAACAAATTCTTTTGATGCTCTCTATCGACTGATCCAGCAAATGAGTTGCACAAGTTAACAACGGTGGAGATTGGGGGTCTATCTTCCACATCCCATCGATTTGGCTAAGTTGCAAAATACGTACGGAATTCAACGCATTCGCTTGATAGCTTTCTGACAGGTAATATTCTGAGCGACAGGTGGGTACTTTCCCATCTTGTGTCGCACTTTCTGTGCGATTTAAATATATGGTTACAGAGGCTTTTTCCAATGCTTGTAGGTCCATAGCAACACTGTGGCTGTATGAATCAAAGAAGCCATAATATTTATCTTTGAAGTAAATCTCACATTGATTGATTCTTAGCTCACCTAAGTTAAGTAAGCCATAATCGATGTACAATTGGCTAATCCCGTAACTCACGTTAAACGGTAAATATGTGGCTTCAGATATTGCTTTCTGAGCCAAATTATCTTGTTTTACAAAGTGATTCGCAGTAAGCAACGCTCCCGGTTGCCAGTGAACACGATTAGCCATATTAGGACAAAAACTCAATGGTTATTAAAAAGTCGGCCATGATGAATCATCATGGCCATTCAACAATATGCACTACCTATTAAAAGGCGTAATTAAAAACGAACTCATCGATGTTAATTAACGCATATTGACCTCGCTCAGTACTGGATGCATGAACCACATCAAAGGCCGGGATTTTTAAACTAGTACGATCAACTTTAAAGTTATAACCAGAGATTGGCGCTAACTCATAATTTGCCGATGAGCCTCCCATAAAATGGCCTTCACCAATACTCAACTCAAAGAGCGTATCTGTCGCTGGTACCAACCTGAGTCCACAGGGTGGCTGCATTGCAGGTGCCCACACACCATCATCTTTTAGCTCTTGTTTCGAATTCCAATTGCCAAAATGAATGGTGTTGTCAGTCGATTCGCCACTGCGTACCGCTTCAATTGCTCTTTCAAGTTTGTCACGCAATTCGGCATTCATTGGACAGCGAATTGTAAAGCTCAGATTCGCTGTCTTATCAGGATCACAAAGGTGAAACTCAGTCAGAGTACAAGCTGCAGTCGGGGAAGTGACTGCTTTCGCATCTTCCCCACCATCAATGGCAAATAGCACTTTGGGAATCGTTACACCAAATACTGTGCAAGAATCAACAAACAACCTTGGTTGTTTGTGATTCCCAAATGCCGACCTATCTTCTGTCGAAAAAGCCAACGGCTCTCTATCAAGTACAACAGAACGATAAATTAAAGGCCTAATTGCTGTCATCTATACTACCTTAACTCGAACTATTCAGCGTCTTCTTCACTTTCTGCCGCTGCAAACAATCCAGGGTCTAGTCGAGTATCTACTTTTAGTGTGGTATCCATGCCTTCAAATTGAATATGAGGTAGCACACTAATACTACACTTGTACCAACCTGCTTTTCCTGGGATTTGCGTGACTTCAATCTCTGCTGCACGGAATGGATATTTCGCCATTTCCAGAGAAGTCGGTTGAGTAATCGTGGTCACATAACGGTTAATCCAGTTATTGAGCAAGTCGCGGATACTTTCTGTCGTCGAGAAGCCACCAATCTTGTCACGTATCACGCTTTTCACGTAGTGTGAGATACGAGATACACACAGGGTGTAGGAAAGGTTTGCAACCAACTGAGAGTTCATTGAATCAAAGTTGTCAACAAACTCTTCCACTTTCTTCACTGAGTTAACACTAAAGAAGCAGCAGTTTGATGTACCTTTCTCTTCAATTGCTGGAATCAGTCCGATATTAGATAACGACAGTTCCATAAAGTCAGGGAAAGAGATATTGAGTGCAGAGCGATACTCATCAAACCCACGTACGTTGTATACCGGACGAATAAGGTTCTCGACATAACCACCATTTTCTGGACCACGCAAATATTGGAACCAGCCTGTTTTACCAAATGAACGCATAATGTTCTTAGTAAACAATAAAGATGCAGGGCCCCACTGATAAGACTCGTTAGATTCGTAGCTTTGAACTTCTTCTACAAAGCCACTCATATTACGTTCTTGAACAGGGTTGTTTACCGGATGATATGGCTGTCTTAAGATGAAGTCGCCGATAGTCAAACCAATGTATGCAGCATGATCGGTTTTACGGAAAGCATTCCAATCTCTGTATCTAGGGTGCTCTAGCAGCGTCTCAAAGCTTTTGATTTGCTTAACATCTTCAATCGACTTAACACCAAAGAAGTTTGGATTAATGGAAGCAATAAACGGCGCATGAGTAGACTCGGCAATCATCCCCATTCCGGTTAGCCAAGTAATATCATCCATGGTGTTTTCGAAGTCGTACAAGCCAGTGATCATGCCATATGGTTCACCACCGTACTGATCGTACTCCGCAACATAGATTTTCTTAAACATTTCACTGCTAGAAATATCATACATGTTGCGCTCGAAGTCATACTGCAGCTCTTCTTTCTTAACATCTAAAAGAGTCACTTCGATGTTGTCGTACTCGTCTTTGACTAACTCTTCAAGTTTTAGCCATTGGTTTTCTAGGTAACGAAACTCTGGATGTTTGAGAATGCTGTTAACCTGCTCCTCGACCACTTCATTGATGCGCTCGATTGCACGTTGCACGTAAGATTTGTTGTAGTTGATGATGTCATCGTTGTTAGCTAGCACCATAGCTAACGCTGCAATATTACGAGAGTAGTAATCTTCGTATATCTCGTCGACGGACGTAAAGTCATCGGTGATATCAATATCGATCTTCGCTAGGCTGTTTTTTTGCTCTTGCTGGGTACCACCAAATAGCTGAACAATGCTATGAAGACAGCTATTTTCTTCAATTGTAATTGTCTCTGTCATAATAATACCCTGAAATTAAGCCTCGTTAGAGTCAGAGTCTTTCTGCTCTATACTATCATCGTGATTATTTGTTTCTGCTTCTGATTCAATTACTCCCTCTGTTTTTTTAAGTAGAGAGTAATTGTCTAGTTGTGGAATACTTTCTCTAAGTGCTTGCAGCTGAACCTTATCCGAAAATATGTTATCAATAGTTTTCTTTAGTGTTCTATTGTTATCAATATCTTTTTCAAAGCTTGATAGCATTTCCTTCAACTGCAATAGAGCATTAATTTCTGGAATTTTTTTCGCTAAATTTTCAGGTTTAAAATCTTTCATTGAATTTAGATCAAACTTTAAATTCAGCATTGGCGATTTTGATGGGTTAATACTATTAGGTACAGCGATATCAAGTGATATCCCCATATCTTTTAGGGAAGAGTTAATGCCATGCTTTAACGTTCGCACTTCTCTCTCTTCGAAAGGCACTTGAGCGTCTTTCGATTTACCTGCCGAAAAATCACCTAGAACCATAGTCCTGTAAGGAAGTTCTTTCTTCTTCTTTTCGCCTTCCACTCTAGTATCATATTGAATCATTAGCCTAGACTTAGGAAGCTTCTTATTGATAGCCATCAATTACCTCTTCACGATGCTTAATTTTCAAAGCATCCAACATCCACAATAAACATGTCGAAATTATATTCAAAGACAACGCAAATAAAACCTGATGGCTGGAATATATCACATCTATTTTCGAATAAATGGGCTGGATAAGGTGTGAAATCAGTAGCAACAACAAACCAGTGCGTATAAGCTTTGGTAATCAATCACAGACCATCATTTGAAGGATATTTTTTAAATAATGGTACTTGTTTCTGCCTATTTTAAGTGATATTTTAATTTTAATGATATTTGGCATAATTTTTTAACATTATCGTATCAAAGAAAAAACATCATTCACTTAGTGTTTCCATTCACATCTGGGCTATTTAACTATCAAATCCATCTTATACTCAATAATTAAATATTATGGCAAGTACAGAAAATATTAATTCTGAAATAGATACTAAATTAGGTTCTATAAATAAGAGCACTGATCTATCCATTTCTACCTTTGACACTTTCACTAATTCTTTGTACGAGATATTAATTAATCACTCAGTTGGCGAGCTCAGTGAAAGCAGTATCAGTAAAATTATTATTTTAAGCCAGAAAATTAATGAGTTCATTCAAGAGAATGAAAAAGGCCCTACACTACTTCAATGCCAGCACTGGAAGCTTTGTATTGAAAAAGTCGCCAATATTGTTTTATTTCCATCAGATACCTATGTATTTAGATCCTATTACAACGGACTAGTTATAATAGGTATTCTTGAAAAAATCATTACCATTACTCGAAACAAGCCTATTCAAGCGTTAATACGATCCCTTGGAGATGAATGCACTAAGTCAACACTGCTTTCCTTGAAAAATAGTCTGTTAGTTAAGATTCGAAACTTACTTAAAAAGTGTTTAAGTCTACTCGGCTCAAGTGGTCAAACCAATGCTGAGTACCTTATGCTATCCAAGTTTATAGAAGAAAAAATCAAGCCGATAGTGGGCTTCGATCCAGTATTGCTCGACCAAGAAATTTGGCTGGAGCTCAATACATTAAGTACATCCTTCGACAGGCAACCTATCGACATAAAAACAGCCCCAGATCAGAACGACATCGATGAATCAAGATTTCAAGGTTTGATGCTGAACAATTATCATATTAAAGATCTTAAGCTGGATCTTAACTGCTATGGCTTCACGGGTTCAGTGGTATTTGAACTTGGTTTTGATCAAGGTGAATTTCCAGAAGAGTATCAGTTTTTATATCAAAATAAGCCACTTGCAGTACGAGTGTTTCTGAAGCAAACCTATTCTTTTCCCGATCCTGAATCCGAAGATGAAGACGACAACTATCAAACAGAAGTTGAGTTATTGGGTGTCGCTCATCTTGGTGGCCAATCGCACCTTCGCTTAGATAACCCGGTGCCAAATATTGATTTAGAAAATGAAACAGAGAGTATCGATTCCGTTATTCCCACATTTTCACTGCAGTTTTCTGACCCATTAACATTGTGGAAACCCCATAAACCCAATTATTTTGCTAGCGGCAAATCATACGCTCAGATAGTCGATGATAACCTGTTCTTCCAGGCACTGGCTTCTATTGATTACCAACAATCTGACATACTAACCAAGACCAGAGCTCAACTTGCTATTTTTACCGAAGATAGAAGCTTTTATGATCTATTTATTGATATTTTAGCGCAATATCAGCTCTATCTTATCTATGATTATCAAGCCAGCCTTCAACAAGGCACATCCTGTTATGTGTTGCTAGACAAGTTAACCGATGACAATAGTGGCCAAGCAGAAACAGCCATAAAATTAACGGGTGACGACTTATCCGAGCTTCTGTCAATCGATGTATCGCTTGCTCAAACTTGGTCTCAGCAATCAGGCTGTTTAAATGCGTCTTTAGAACAAAATGATTTGACCCAAATTTCGAGCAGTGTGCCTGAGTTTCAAAACATGTTGCATCATCAACTGGATTTCGAAACAGATAACCAACTCAAGGCAAATCTGTACCAATCTAGGACAGATAGGGCAGAAAGGCGTGCAAGCTTGACCAGCAGTTTCGAACTCAACTTAAAAGCTCAAATGCCAAATATGGCCGCTTATCCAAGCTATTTTTACTACAACTTGGACAACGAGCAATGGGAAAGCACCATTGCAAACCTAAGCTCTTCGGTTCAATTTCGACGAGCCAAAATACATTTTCAACAAACTTTGTCTATCGAGAAATACGTCAGGCAACAAATTGATTCCAGCTCGTGGGACTCTGATGGCGAGGAAGTGCGCTACGAAAAAATTCGCCCAATCCGAAAAAGCCTCGGTATCAGCCATACAGCAAGCGTCCAATATCTATGGCAAGATAAAGATTCAGAGCTTAATGATCTGCCCCACTTTAGTCCCTTTTCGCCGCTGGAAATACCAGCTCAAATCGTAACGGCTGAAACTGTTGATGACAATGTCCGCTACGGGTATAAGTTTTTCTTGGGCCAGTCTGATACCGAAAGCAGTTATGCCGACGATCATCAAGCGCAAGATGCCGTATATAGTATCTCTGGTATATCTGAGAAGGCATTAACCTACGCCGTACGCTTTCCTGCAGCCCTCTTTACTGAAGAGCAAACTCCATTGTTTTACTTAGTTGCATCACCACAGCTGCAATCGCTTGCCAGGTTTGATCCTTTAAGAAACGGCGACAAAGTTATCGTCTCCATTTTTAACACAGAAAAAATGGAAATCAGCTATTCATTTGGCTCATCAGTGGTCATTCCAGATAAAGCCTCTGAGCAGCTTGTACAAACGTCAAAATTCGGCGCTCAACAAGAATGCGAGATTACCTGCTCTCAAAATGGTGACAAGCAAGCTTTTCAACTTAAACAAACCAATTCAAACGATGCTGGCAGTAACAGCATTTCTTTTAGTAACGACAACGACCAAGGCTTAGTAATCGCATTTAGCGATGAAAAGGAATAAACCAATGATGAAATTGTTAACTGGAAAATACGGCGTCGCAGCATTTGGCATGATTGGTCTTGCCGCTGCTTTCGCAATTTTCCTTATCATATATAAGCTATACAAGAAAAATGGTAAAAAGCTGGCGACTGCGGGTAAAGCGTTAGAGAAAGTTCGTCCGAGTAAAAGTGATATTACTAATACTATCAAGCAAATAAAATCACGCTTAACCGAACAACCGGCAGCAACATTTTTGTATCTGCATGACGGCTCAAACGATGCAGCCCTAGAACACATATTTCAATATTTGGATAAGAACAGCTGCGATGTTTATTTTGACGATCCACTCCAGCCCATCGTTGTCGGAGAACAACAAGTATTGCTACTGGCGCAGTTTAGCAACCTAGCGAAATTGGATGTCAGCCGACTAAATTTGCTGTTGGACAAACTGTATAAGCAAGGCGTAATTCAGATGCCTAAGGTCAGTGTCCATCTAAAACAAAAACCAATAGATCCTGGCCTATCCGCCTCAATGCTAAGATTTTTGCCAAGAGTGAATCTCCTTAGTAAACAAGACTATCAAGTGCATTTCCTCAGTGACAATGCACCCATTCAAAACACATTGCCTGAATTACTGAACCTAGATAACTCTGCGCCCTACATCGACTTCAGTGATTGCCAAAACTCAGAGGCTCTTGCTGAATCGGCCAAGCAGCATTTTCAAAGTTTGCACAATCAGTTTTCGTTCTTTATGACGACTGAATCAATAGACAGTAACGCACTCACTAAAGCGATGAGTGCCTCTCAGTATTTGGAAAAGTATTATAAGCAGATTGAAAGTGTCATTGCGGGTTTAATTGACCCCGAGCAACTGCGAAACAGACCGCAACAACTGACATTAAATTATGGCATCGATCCTAGTAACCTTCGAGATCAATTTTTCTATTCCGGTACGAATAAAGCGGGGAAAAGCCTGTCAGCAAAACATGTACTAGTCGGTGGCATATGCCTGCTATCTGCCGTGGTAAGTGGCGGTCTAATTTATAACGGGGTGCAAAAAATACAGTTAGATGAAGCCATTAATCAGGCTGCACCCTTTGTACCACAGACACTCCCGTTAGTGACCGCTGAGCAAAACTACCAGCGTTGGTCAGAGTTATATCATAGCCGCCTGATATTTGGTCGCTATTATCCAAACAGCCTAGAGAAAACGCTGAATTTACAATATGCTGGCTACTTGCTTTCACATTTAAACACCCAGTATCAAGAGACTACGGATCCTCTTAACAGGGCGTTGTACCTGATGATCTTTGCCGCAGGTCATGATGCAAAAATTCAATCTGAGTTAAGCCAATACCAAAGCTTACTCACTCAAATCACGGGATTCTCGAGTCAGCAACTTGAGTTAGTCTATCGATATGCTAAGCAGCCAATCAATCAAATCAGTACATTAGGCTTGAGTAGCAATCAAATTGACAACCAGCTTGAGGTATCGAATACCTTAATGACCAACGTCATGCCATCTGATCAAGTATTGGGGCAATTGTTCAGTAATATTCAGCTCAATATTACCAACGCACAACTATTGCGCTTACTAACACAAAGTGTGGTAATGCAGCAAAAGTTAGCGGTGCTGCACAACTCGATTCCGCAAGCATTGGCATCGGTTTATCAAAGCCGCGATGATATCTCTAGCTATTTAGGACAAATTGCTGATCATTTCCCAAGCTCGGCCAAAATGAGCTACAGCGATCTCAATAGTGCTTTGACCAACTTGCAAAATATTATTCCAAAGCAAGTACCTACAATCACTGGCTTTGATACCCTTGTCAGCAACGTTGCCACATATAACGAAAAAATTGGCGCTTATCTAAAACAACAAAAACGCCTAGATCCACAAGATAGCCGTCGTATCCATCAAGTATTGCTCGAAGCTGAATTGAACACTGTGCTTGATGCCATCATGAATTCTAACGACAGTGATCTCACCCTATTGAGCAGACAGAACTACTATAACTATACCTACAAAACGGTATTTTCTAGAAACGTCACGCAGGTTTCTTTGGTGTATTCTAAGTCGGTATTGCTTAGAACTGTGCTGCCTTTGATAGAGCAATATAAAGCACTATCGCAGACCCTCACTCAACTAAATATTCAGCACGATGCGTTTGATTACATTGAGTCGCAAACCTTGCTTCGTTATAGCGATAACTATGTACTGATGCTTAACAAGCTATTAAAAAATGCATTGCCGCATCAAGTCTCTTTGGACAACTTGCACTTGTTCTTGATGGATCTAACCTACGATGATACACCTTTGTCCAACATGCTGAAGTACATCAGTAAAAATACCACCTTTGGTAAGGATCAAATCACTCAACCTGAGCTACAGCAAATCCCTCAGCAGTTTGCTCAGCTGAACGCCTTTATCCGATCCAAGGGTTATAAAGATTATCAGAGCATTATCTCTTCGATCAGCAATAGTTTGTACAACAAGAGCCCTGAGACTTATCAAGCTCTGTACCTCCAGCTCAAACCAGGTACACAAGGTTCATTAATGGACAAACTTAACCAAATTTCGTCAAGCCAAAGTAACCCAGAGGTCTATCAGCTACTGAACTTCCCGGTCACGATTGTACGTCAAACGGTGGCGGACTACTTGATACAACAGCTTATCTCTCAGTGGCAACAAGATGTCACCACGAAAGTCAGCTATATCGAAAATGGTTTCCCATTAAATATGCATGCAAACTACAAGCTTGATGGCCAAGAGCTAACCAATCAAATCGGTATCAATGGTCAGTTATATTTGCAGATGAACCAGTTATTATCAGCATTCATCCATTTAAATGGACCTAAAACTCGCTGGCTAATCAATACTGACCTTACTGACACACAACAGTCTGAACTCGCACCATTGGTCACTCAGCTAAATAAAATATATCGCATACAACAAGCCCTATGGAAGCCAGACGGCACACCAAAAGCCATTAAAGTCAGCGTCAAAGCGTTACCTTTTGAACACGTAACCTTAGACGGAGAAAACAAGATGGCATTATCTTTCTTCCAACTTGGGCAAAAGAGCCGTGTTATTGGCTTAAATACGAATGATCAACCCATGCGAACCATTACCTACGATTGGCAAAGCCAACCAACCGTATCAGTGGGTTGGTTAAGCAACCAAAACCAATCTTATCAAGACTCTATCAACGGTGAATGGGCACTATTTCAATTGCTAAACGAAGGAAAATGTAAAAAGGACAATATCTGCCAGTGGGGCGTTAAAAGTGACAATACAAAGGTTGCACCTTATACGGTCAGCTTCAAGGTCACCACACCATTTCTTTCCGTATTAAATGGATAGTAAGTAAATATTAGCAATTGATTTGGGGAAGAAGCGCTTCCCCAAAGATGAACTTTGGATAATGTAACATGTTGAGAAAATTTAAATTTCTAGCCCTGATATTGACACTGCCACTAAGCGCCTGCTCTTGGTTTTCTTCATCGGGTCAAGTCGTCGCTCCAACAAATACATTGAATATCAATATTCAAATGGAAAAGACCTCGAACCAAGGCCATGCCATTACGGTGTTAATTGAGCAGCCTGCAGACATGCAATCATTTGTCGGCCAATCTTATGCATCCCTTAGCCAAGAAGCGCTAAATAAAAACATATCTCGATATGTGTATTTGCCGAAGTCTGAAAACCACCATTTGGTTCTGCCGGTGTCTGATACCCCTCTCGCGATCTACTTTATTTTGGATCACCAACCAGTCTCAGGGTGGAACTACTTGATCAATTCACCACAGGGGGCGGTTCAGTCTTTTACTGTGAATACTTCCAATGTAACGAGAACTCAAAATATTGAGTTGAAGAGCTTATCTAAAGATAGCAGCAAAAACAGCAGCGATAAGAAGTAACCACTATGCCAAAGCACAATATCGCTATGAATAGCGATGGTATTAACATACAAACCAATGGAAGCAGCGACGACCAAAACTGCCAAGTGAGTTATACCGGTGCAGGTCAAGCAACGCAGAAATTCAGCGATAGTTCTACCACTGAAGCTGTCAACGCCATCGACTTTAACTGCGGTGATTATCACCTACAGGTGCACAAAGATGGGTTACAGATCAAGAACAACAGTGCCACCATCGCGCTTGGCGATGACAGCATCACATTGAGCGTCGGCAATAGCAAAATAGAGCTATCCACTGATGGTATTACCATCAGCGCCAAAAGCGTCACCATCACAGGTACTGAAAGCCTTGAGGCCTCTTCATCTCAGACATTGAAATTAAGCGGAGGGACAACGGATATTGGCGCATCGACTGGCATGAGTATAAAAAGCAGCACCACATTAACCGCCGAAGCGAGCTTACAAGCAAGCTTTAAAGGCATGCCAACCAGCATTGGTTAACTCTATTAAGTAAAACAAATAATGAAAGCGACATTACAACACCCATTACCGGACAACAATAAAGGCGAACTTGAGGCTGAACCCATCGTTTTGACCGATGTCTTTAAACAATTGGGTGAACAAATCAATAATGAGATTCAGGCAAGCTTGCAACGAGAGAAGACGCTACATATTTCTCGTTATCATCAGCATTTGCTGACTCACTTGCCCAATCACTTATTGGTAAAAATGCAGTCGCATTTAAGCCGCGCTTGTCTACCGATCGCGGCAAACAGTCAGTTTTCGATAAAAGATGCGTTTAAGCCTCACGATGAGGCCGCTCGTTATTCCACCCAAAACTTGGTTCAGCTCACGGGCTTCGAGGTAGATAGCATCAGCTACCCTATGTCGTCGATGCAAATCACCATGTTGCCCAAATCACCACTGTCGATAGATCAATTCAGCTTCGACATATGGATCAATCCATCACTTTGGGGACAATTGGATTACCAACTTTCACGTTTAAAACAAGCATTACTTAAGCAATCTACTCTCAAGGTCACCGCTATCTTCGATGATGGTCGGCAGCAAGAAGTATTGGCAACTCTGACTGATATCAATGATTGGTTACTCGCCAGTAATGACGCAATAGCGCTGCGAGCCACTTCTCCAGAGTTTGACCTCGGTATGAGGTTAACCTTTAGTAAAGTGCCTCACAGAGAAAATACCAATCGAGTAACACAGCTCATCCTACACTTTGACTTTGATGGCGATGTTGCCCTGTCTCCGGCGTTGAAAACCGCTCAACAGCCATTGCTTGTCACCAATATTGTCCCGCTATTCAATTTGTATGAAGATCATAGCGTCTCAATGCCTTTAGATTTAAGACAAGAAAACATCCGCTTACATCACTCGGGTGATACCAAGGCTCGTCCGTTCTATGTCAGGCAGGTATTTATCAACCAAATCGACTATGAGCCTTTTCACCAGCATGGAGAAAGTGAATTTGTTTTTCACAAAGAGTCCGCTGCCTTGATATATACGCCGAACAACATTCGAGAGTCGATAACAAAAAAACAAAAGATCAGTGCTCGTATCTATTGGTATCAAGATATCCCTCTACCTGAGCTGGCTAAAATTTCCACTTCTGCTGTGAATACACAAGCTACAGATTTTGCGATTCTCAAAGCAGGTGAAGCCAAACAACAATTTGATACCAATACATTGGAAGCCGTGGGTATGGCACTGAAAAGTTTTTCTCAGTATCAATTGGCTAACCGAAGTCACTTTCTTTTCCTCGCCAAACACTTACTTGGCAGCTCAGATTCGTCAGTCTATCAACATTTCGAATCCGCAGTTAAAGATATCGATTTTTCGCCACAAACAAGTGAACTTAAAGTGGTATGCGGACAAGCACAACACTTGAACTTGGTTTGCACCCTAGCGGAACTACTTATTGAATTTATTATGATCAACACAGCTTTTGTCATCAAACTCGCTTTGATCATCGCTTAATAGGAACCTTATAAGATGTACAGTGAACACTACTTACTCTGTGAAATATCCTCTTTGCTAGATGAGGCAATGGCATTTACTGCTGCAATAGGATCAAACACGGCTGACCAAAACTCTGCTGCCCTCTTAACCTATCGCAATAAAGTAAGAAATGAACTCACGTTGATTCAAAACCAGTTGATACCGATTTATGGCGATAAAGTTGCTTCATACATTGTCTTTCCAGTGGTTGCCTTGATTGACGAGAGATGCAAAATTGTTATCGCTCAGAGCCAGCAAGGGTTGACTTGGACAAACCTACAGGTTGAGTTTTTTCAAATCAACAACGGTGGTGAATATGTATTTGAGATCATCGATGAAGTAGCGAAAAACCGCATATACCCTCGTATGGCTTATGAGTCTTTGCTATTAGTCCTAAATCATGGTTTTTTAGGAAAATACTTTGATAATCCAAATCATGCTGAACTGTTTAATAGTACACATCAGCTTAAGCAACGCTTGGCGGAAATCGTTCAAGAACATCCCATTATTACTAGACCTTCGCCAAGATCAGACTTAACCAACCACAATAATGGCTGGATCCAGTATGGCGTATATATGATTAGCGCGGCCATTATCGTTCCTATCGCACTCTTTTTTGCATTTTAAGGTATCACATGTCGGTTATTTTTTATCAAAGCTTTGATGATATTGTCCAAGTCGACAAAGCCAATCCAATGTTGATGAGTAGCATAATTCGCAGCTTTGAAAACGGTGAATATGAAAAAACTCAGTCTCTCCTAGAAGACTATCTTTATGACACACAAACACTCGATATTTACTGCCTGTTTTTAAGCTTCAGCTGCGATGTCTTTTTAAACGTCAAAAATATCTCGGAGTTAAGTGCAAGGCTTGAAGAATATCACGACATACTATCCAATCGCGCAAGTGTTCTGTCTCCAAAAGTCAATTTTGACGCCTCGTTAAATAGTGCGCTAGATGTACTTTGTAATATGCTGAGCGTGAAGTTTAACGAAGCTAAAAAGCAGAAGCCCATTTTTGATTTTGATGCTTTAAAGCTCAATTTCAGTAGGTTATTTACCCAAGCGGCATGCCTAAATGGTGAGGAAAGAAACCTGACCACACACACAGGTTTTCGAGAAGCACAAAAATCGATGATGGTTCTTGAACAATTGAGAGTCGAGCCAGAAAGTCTTGAGCCTGAGCCCGAAAGAGAACCTGAACCTTCGGTCCAGACACAAGCAAGAAAAAAGTCGAACAACAACAGCAATTTAGTGGATAAATACGCATCACCAAAATGGTATGCACTAATACGAAAGGCCTCAATTTTGCAAAAGCTATTGATTGAAGAGCGCCATTTTGAAGCTTCGATCATCTACAAAGACATTCAGTCAGAGATCAAAAACTTCGATCCTCTGGTTTACTTTCCCGGACTATTTTTTCCAATGATGAAATCAGTCGCTCCGAAAGCACAAACACTGCAAGCTCACATCGATAAACATCAGAATACCTTGGAATGGGATATGGCCAATAGGTTGTACCAGAGCGATCCTATGCGTTTTGCCACTGAGCTCCCACTAATGGCAATGAACCAGTATAAGGACGATCAGTTTTATCGCTCAGAAGAGGTACAAGAACCGCAGCCTAGCTATGAGCAAGGACCTAGCATGGATGATGACTACCCAGAAGATGATGAGTTTGGTGAAATGCCATTCAATGACGACTATCGTTTTGACGAAGGCGGACATGAAATGATCCCATCTGAGCATGGATCAGAAGGCGAGATCAGCGATTTAGTCAACGATATTGATGCGATGGCTGATGCCTTTGATTATTAGAAAATAACTGAACCTGAATATGACACAGTCAAGCTTAAGCCACTTAAATAACTATTTGTCTCAATTAGGTACATTGGAGCAACACTCTGCCCAACAAGCTACCCTGCAGCACACTGCACTTCAGCAGCAGATCTCAGTGCTCACGAGCATGTCAAGCGCTGACTATCAAGCGGACGGCAGTGAGCTGGAATACATCAATCAATGCCAAGCCAATATGGGGCAATATTTGTCGGCACCTGCAAGTGCCGACAATGCGTCTTTGGGACAAAGCTTAAGCTCTCAACTATCTATCGCATGTTCACAGCTGATATCCGATCCTGCTCAAGCTTCCACTTCACTGACAAACTTATCAGCGCAACTCACTCAATATCATACTGATCAACAAACGGCGCAGAGCGACGTAAATCAGCTCCGCCAGCAATACAACCGCGCAAGTTTAGCTCCCTCAGATGACTACTTATCCCATTTGGCTCGCTCACAACAGCAAATTATGGCGATCAGTTCTACCAATGAAGCGAATGAGTCTAGTCAGGACACCGATTTTGCACGTGAGACTAGTACTACTGGAGCTACTCGTTTTCAATCGCTCAATGATACTTCGCAGACGTTGTCAGAAAATAGCTCAGTACAAGAATGGGTTGACGCAACAAATCAACAATTTGAATATCAATATGGCCTGCGCGCTGAATTGTCATCGATGACTCTTGCTCCATCCAGTTCACTGTCTCTATCTGAGCTGACAAGTCATAGCTATTTGTGCGACTACTTGTCTTCTGGCACTCAACCGAGCCAGCAACTATATCAAAGCAATATTCAGCCGAGTGATTTTCAGACCGTATCTAACTATCTAGGTGCTAGCCAACAAGGTGATATCACCTTATCTGATGATCATTCGTATACCTTGAGCTCTATTTGGAAGCATACTAACCCCCAACCATATAACCCCGATTCCTCAAGCGCATTTTCATCAGAGCCTGAGCAAGCGCCGATCGACACCTCCAAAATGACGGCAGAGCAAAAGTCGGCCTATCAAGGTTACGTATCAAGCTTAACGGGTTGGTTACAAGTAGAACAAGAAGCGCAAGCCACTCCTGTCGCCACCGCATTTCAGCGAAAGTATCAGCAGTATCAGTCGCAATGGGCTCGCTGGAATACTGACAATTCAAGCCAGTACAGCAACTCAAGTGAGACCCTGGCCCCGACCACTGCAGAAAATGGCCAGGAAAACATGCCTTCGTCTCCAGGGAGTGAACTGCTAGCGACACTAAATAGTCACAACACTTTATTGGGAACCCCTCTGGCTACACAGCAGATGACACAAGCTAAGAATATGGCTTTTAACCAATACATGCAGAGCTTAACCAGCAATCAGCTGTATCAAACTCAGGCTCAGTATTTAGCGCAAGTGTCACAGTATACTCCGTGGCTTGCAATGGCATCAGCCAGCTCTGAGCAAGGGCAAAGTAGCGAATATTCGCCTATGTTGCAGAGCACTAAAGATACCGAAACTAGCCTCACTCAGTTGTATCAATACGCAGGTATACCTCCGGAACAAATAAGCCCGGAGATGAAGTCTGCCTATGATGCGCAATATCAACAGTACCAACAACATTTGTCTGAGTTGCAAGGCTACCAATCTCAGGCAATGGCAAGCCAGCAAGCGCTGACGGGGCAATGCCAGTGTTTACACAGTTATTTAAATGGCACGCAAAACTGCGATTATCAGCAAATTATTTCCCAAAGTGAGCAAATTAATCAGTTCACTTCCGCAATGCCTAACTACGCTCCGCTACAACAGCAGTATCAAAGCTATCAAAACGCGGCAAGCGGTTCTGACTATCTTCAACAGCAAGCGCAAAGCCACACGTCAAACTACACCAATCAAGCCTATTCGCAGTTAGGCCAAACCAGTGCTTACCAGCAATATCAGGCTTATCAAAGTTCAAATAGTGGTTCTGATTATTTGCAACAGCAGCTATCTAGCCAAACAGGCATGATGTCTAACCCAGTTGGGCCATATACTCAGATGCTGTCGCAGTTACCGTCACAGGATGATATACACACATCTAGCCAGGCGTTAATTCACGATCAGTTTAATCAGTTGAAAACACTGTCAAGCCAGCTCCCCACTGAACAGTACGCAAATACGTGCCTTTCTCCTCAATTGTGTTCAGAAGCGTTAGACTCACTTAACCAAATCAATAAAGCGATGAGCTCTGTGCTATCGAGCAGTAACACAACATCTACAACGGACTCTCTAGACAGTTTGGTGGCGAGCCTTTGCTCAAAAGGCCTTAACATGCTCCCCATTAGTCAAATCTCATCCTGGGTCGAAAGCTTGTCAGATGAGGTGGCATCTAAGTGTAAAAGTTGGGCAAGTTCACTGGTGTCAAACACTCCCACTCAGCTGTCTTTTACCAATTTGCCTGCCCTGACCAAAACCATGGAGCAAGAGTTTGACCACTTAAAAAGCCAAATAGGTGGTGTGGTTAACCCACTAAGCCAATCCATCGCGAGTGACATGTCAGACATCAAACATCACTTGCAACAGTGGCTAAGTAGCTCAGGAGAGTCACAAAGCTCCTTCAACCAAACACTGAGCCATATTTCGTCCATGGTTACTTCACTGGAACAAAAGCTGGATGGTTACAAACAAACGGCAATGAACGGAGTAAGCGATGAGTATGGCAAAGCCATTGCAGGAGCTGAGCATTTTTTTGGTCCCATGATAAGCTCAACAAAAGGTTATATAGATCAAGCTACTGCTTACCTTCAAGGCTACGCACAAAATAGCCAGCAAGGCATGAGCTTGTGGGGAGAAATCCAAAGTAAAGCTCAAGGCCTACTAAGCCAATTGCCAAGTAACCTTTCACTTAACCTCAGTGCCTTTAGCTCATTAAGTGCACTGCAAAGCAGCATCGAAAACATGCTTACGGCTCAGCAGCAATTTTACTCGCTCGACCAAGCTATGGCATTGAAAGACACTACCATGAGCAGCCTTCTGGGTGAGTATGACCAAATAAAATCGACGCTCACGCAGTTAACTAGTCAGCTTGCGCCTTGCCCAAACATCAATGAGATAACCCAAGCATCGGCGGAATTAGAGCAAAACATGCAAGCCTATAGCGACATGTCTACCTCGGTGTATGAGCAGCTGCAAGACGTTAAAGATGATCCGTATTCCGCCGCTAGCGCTCCTACGCTCGATCAAGCGATGGACAATGTCAGTCAATACCAGCAAAGCGTGCAACAACAGGCAGTAGGCAGCCCTTTGGGGGGACAGATTGTCAGCCAAGTTCAAGTATTGAATGAGCAAGTTACCTTGCTACAGCAAAATGTAGCCACACTAAAGACACTCAATGGTGAAGCGAATCAAATGGCATCTGCACAGGCGAGTGCGAGTGGCTGTGGCAATGCCAGTGTTACCTGTATGAACTCGATGATGATGTGCTCGTTTGCCGTCGCTCCTTCAACCTATATGTCTATCCGCCCAACGGTACTCATCAATAACAACCCAGCAACGACAATTAACGATTGCATTCCTATTGTCAACATTACCCCCTTTCCTGGTTGTATCGCACCTACCAACCCCGACTACCCAACCAACCCAACGGTGAACTCTTGCGTGCCTGAACTTAGTGAGTTTATTCCAACTAAGGTGTTGGTACAGATTCAAGGTGAGCCAGTAAACACGTTGAACAATATCGCCATGTGTGAATACGCCTCTGGTGGTGTGGTGCAGTTCGTAAACCCGGTACAAATGACGACGTTTACTCAATAACTCAGCGCTGCTGTATGGATTAGATTATCCGCAGCAGAGGTGACTAAAAAGCCGTGATTATTTGCTAATGGGAGAGTTTAGAGATAAGGGGCAGTAGAAGAGGTAGAATTTGTGAAGAAGTGCTTGATTGCTTTCAAGCACTTCTCAATCAGTTGATTAGCCTGCAGCCGAAACGTTATTGGTCGCGTATAAGCCTTTGTCTGAGCTGCTATCGTGTCCTACATCAATAGCCACTTCTTTCCATGTAGTGCCATCAATAACGAAGTTAAATCCAGTAATAGTCGTGTATGGTGCATCTGCGGTTGTACCACCTAGCAATTCACCATTTCCAATTTCAAGATCAACCGTTCTAGGATCACAAGGGATCAATGTTAATCCTTGTTTAGGCGCAAAGAAGAAGCTCCATTTGCCATCATTTTTCAGCTCTTGACTTTCATTTGGAGTACCGAACACAATGGTATTATCTGTCGCCTTACCTTTACGTACATTCGCTATCGCTGTTTTTAACGCGTTTTTGTTCGCAGCAGTCAGCGCCACATGAATTTCGAACATTACTGATCCCGTTTCATGTGGTGGCGCCATATCAAAAGCACTTAAGACTGCCGCTGCTGTTGGCGAATTACATTCACTTCTTGCCTGATCACCTTCTAATGCGAAAAGATCTTTGCCAAGCTCGACACCGAATATAGAAACTGTGTCAAACCAGCAACGAACGACTGCATCTTCAGAAAACGCATTTAAAGAATTGAATGTAAATGATAAGTTTTTCGATTCTTCTACTACAGAGCGATCGATCATTGGCTCCATATTCATGATTTGAGTCATAATAGTTTTCCTATTTGGTTATTCAATAAGAAAGGGGAGTCTTCTCTTCCATTCCAACACAACAAGAAGCACAGGCCAAAAGCGATACCATCTCGAGGTAGGTTGGGTGTTATATGATTTGAATGTATATAACAGAATGCGGATAGATTAACTCAGCACCTTAATTTATTACTTCACGCTAAAATTCTTAAGGTGTAATGTAACTCGGATCTAATGACAAGTGTTGGAATATGTGGATATTGTTTGAGAATAAATGCTGGCATAAGATGAATTGAAACCCTTCACTTAGGTATATATAACCTAGCTAAAATTAAATATATCTTTCTTAAAGTCTTCAGAAAGTAACATATTGAGTGACTTGATTGACACAAAACGATAATTAATCAATTGTACGAAAACACTTCCAGCCATTGCTATTATAGGCTAAAACCTCAGTCATTGTGCCAATAGCACTTAGAAGTAAAATATTTAATCATCATAAAAATTATAGCAAAAACACTGTACTATATATGGGTAATGCAGCAATAAACAACTTAGTGCTTAATAATTAAACCTCAGCTTAAAATAAGCTAAACTAGCCTGTACTTTATTCATTTGAAACACAAACCTTAAACAACAATTATGAAACATTTAATATACAAGATTCATAATACAGATAAATAAAGCGCATCTCGAAGCTAGCTTGGTATAGAATATTGCGAGATTAGCTCAAGATGCATAATTTAGAACCATGTGAGTACCTAGTTAAAGGAGCATATTTATACCCAAACTACTTCAAGATGCAGGATTCAGAGCGATGTGAGTGGCCCGATTTAAGGAAAAGGTCTGCAGGAATGGCCATCCATTTCAAAGTCCTTTGACGCGAAAGGGGGCCACTCACACCGCTCCCAAAGGGCGAGTAGATAAGGCTTCACTGCGTCGTTAGGGATGTTCGACGTAGAATGACTATGCCTCACATCCCTGCCTAGCATTGAAGCCTTATCTATCTCGCTGAAACTCGCATCTTGAAGTAATTTGGGTATACTGGTACGGTCATCACCAAAAAAACCAGCTGTGCTGCTCTTCCTCTAGCTCTTTTCTACATCGCCGCAGTTGCCAGCCATAAGTTTTTGCGTTTCTCTCTACTTTTCGAGCCACTTTCATTAGCCAAGGCTGATGTAAATAGGTCTTATGAGCATAGCCTGATCGGCCTTCATGATAGGCCAAATATTGTCGATAGGGGTCCCATAAAGAAATACCAAGGACACGGCGTGTATTGTGGGTATACCAACCAATAAACATGATGGAAGCTTTAAAATCCGTTCTAGAGCCGCTGTCACCTGTCGCTCGAACAAACTCATCCCAAACTGGATCTTGCGCTTGAGAGTATCCGTAAGCCGAGCTGGCCCTACCGGTTGGAATGAAACCTAGAAAATATTGCTCTGGAGGCTGAGCATCGTAATGAAAGTGGCTCTCTTCTTCTATAATCGCCATAGCAACATTAATGGGAGTGCCCCATTCTTTTTGCATTTGCACGGCGTCTTCATACCAGCTTGGTTCTTGTTCGAAAATAGCACAGATGTTGTTTTGATCTGTTGGAGTCGGTGTCGCACAACCTGCAACCAAGGCCGCGCAGCCCAACAAAGCTACGCGACGCAACCACTTGGTTATCATCTACTATTCAGTCCTTTAGTGTAGGACCTGTAGATCAAGTTCTATCAACGGTCCTTAAGATAAGAGAAATAGTCTGCTAGAAACTCATCAAATGACTGGCTATCGTTTTTCTCGATGTCCCGTTGAGCTTCTATAGACCTCGTCACTTCCTCTTCCATAAGGCCCTCAGAGTAGGTTTCGTATTCAGAAGACATACGCTGAGAATAATATTCGTCCCCTAGTTCACGGCCAACTTTACCTAATCCGCCCAGTTCTTTCGTCAGTTTAAGCAACTGACCTGAAATCGTTTGCTCCGGGTTATCAATTGATTGACGTAGGGTAAAGCAAGTGTTGGTATATTCCTCACCTGACACTTGGCTGTCCATCACCGAGGCAATCTGCTCCAATTCATCGAACACTTTATGCGCCCAATCTGACAGCTGTAATCTTTCGCCCTTACAGCCAATTTTTAATTCTAAACCTGGGTTACGACCTTCAATGATGACTTTGTTCCAGTTGTCTCGCCAACATTCTAACTCACTGTTATCCATTGAGTCAGAAGGTGTGAGTAAACACCAAGTCAAAAATAGGTCCAAAAAGCGAATTTGCTGCTCATTGATCCCTACAGGGCTAAACGGGTTCACATCTAACGAACGCACTTCGATGTATTCTACACCCGCACGCTCTAAAGCTTCCGACGGTTTTTCACCACTTTGAGTCACTCGCTTAGGACGAATCGGCGCATAAAGCTCATTTTCAATTTGCAGAACGTTAGAATTTAACTGACGATACTCACCGTCTACCTTCACACCTATCTTAGCGAACTCTTCTGAAGGTGTACGTATTGCCTTATTTAGCCCTTGTAAATATTCATCTATGCTGTTAAAACCAATTTTCAACGAACTTTGGGCGTTATTGGTGTACCCCAAGTCACTCAAGCGAAGCGAAGTCGCGTAAGGCAAATATAAGGTTTCGCCTAATTTTTCAAATTTTAGTAGTGATTCCCTCTCAGCAACAAACGAAGAACATAAAGCTGGAGAGGCACCAAAAAAGTACGGAATCAGCCAACCAAAGCGATAATAATTTCGAATTAGGCCGAAATACGCGTCTGACTTGCTTTCCTGTCTTTCTTCTTCAGTTTGCTCACCAAACAAACCGTCCCAAAGCTCTTCTGGGAAAGAAAAGTTGAAGTGCACACCTGAAATGATTTGCATCAGGCTGCCGTAACGATGTTTCAGCCCTTGGCGGTACAGCGTCTTCATTTTTCCAGTATTGGAACTGCCATACTGAGCCAACTCAATCGAGTCATCACTTTCGACATAACACGGCATCGACAGTGGCCACAACTTATCATCACCGATTTTCGTCTGAGAAAAGTGGTGAATATCATTAAGCTGAGAGATCGCGGTAGAAATACTCTGAGAAACTGGTGTGATGAACTCTAGCAGTGACTCAGAATAATCCGTCGTTATCCACTTATTCGTTAATGGAGAACCTAACCCTTTTGGGTGTGGTGATGTGGATAGCTTGCCTTGGTCGTGATACCTCAGTGTTTCTCGCTCTATACCGCGTCCCAGTTTTTTAAATACTTCACCGTGGTTTGCCACCAATTGAAGTCGAGAAGAAAAATCAGTCAAAATGAATTCACTTATGTTCTATGCCCACAACACGTGTGTCTTAAGGCTTGCTCGTCATTAACAAGCAGATAAACCTAGGCTAATGATTTTTATATCATTATCAAGCACTACAATTCCTTTTAAATTCAGCTTTGTAGAATATACCCTTACGGTTTTAATCCAAGTTCATCCATACAGTAAATGAATAAACCATGGCAAATCTGCATGCACCGTTTTGCTACTTAATGTGTACTCTAATGGATGATTTCAAGCTCTTCCATTGGAATCGATAACTTTTCCAACTTTGGACGTAATGATTTCGCATCACCTACCACGATAATTTGATAGTCACTCGGGTTAAACCACTTCTTCGCTGCCTTGTCTAGCGTCGACTTTGACACCGCTTCGACAATCTCATTTCGCTGCTGTAAATAATCAGCATCTAAACTGAAGGTCAATATATTGCTTAACAAACTGGCCTTTTTAGATGGCGTTTCATAGCTTAGTGCATCCTGCTGTCCAACAGCTAAGCGCATGAACCTGACTTCTTCGTTGGTGAGCCCAGACTGGCTGAACTTTCGCATCTCTTTTTCCATTTCTAAAATGGAAGGAATGGTTGCATTGGCTCGCACTTGAGCGGAAAAGACAATTGCGCCAACCTCTTTATTAGATGCTAAATAACCACTGGCTCCATACGTGTAGCCTTTATCTTCTCTCAGGTTTTGATTGATACGACTGTTAAAATTCCCGGCTAAGTTGAAATTTGCCAGCTGGGTGAGGAACACCTCTCCAGTGGCATCAAAAGGTAAGCCCTGACGAACAAATCGCACAATGGTTTGCGGTGAGTTTGGTTTATTGACGAGATATATTTTTTGCCCATGGAGACTAGGAATAGCCTGAGGTTGAATTAAAGGCGGTGCGTCGCCTTGCCAGTTGGAAAAAAACGCCATCGCCTTCATCGCCTGCTTTTTATCGATATCGCCAACCACAATAATCTGAGCGCCATGCGGCGTGTAATGCGCTTTGTAAAACGCCTTCACATCATCTAGGGTGAGCCCACTGATAGATTGCGCAGTGCCATCACTCGAACGAGCAAATACCGAGTCACCAAATAGCACTTGTCTGGTGGCTTGAGAAGCTAACCAGCTTGGCTTTTGATGTTGGTAGAGCACTCCCTCCAACAGCTGTTTTTTAGAGCGAGCAAAGTCTTGTTGATTAAATGCAGGTTCAAACAGCATTTCCTGCACAATTTGCATTGTTTCCGCTAAGTTTTTCTTTAAGCTTGAAATCGAAATCGTCGTCGAGTAGGTTCCAGCTTCAAAGCCAATATAGCTACCTAACTTATCTAGCTTTGCCTGTATCTGCTCCATTGTGTGCGTTTTCGTGCCGTCTTGCATGACTGATGCCGTCAGATCCGCAATCCCTTCCTGCCCATCTTTCACTTGCCGAGCACCTGCAGGAAGTTTTATTTCAATTTGCACGGTAGGCGTTTCCGTCGCTTTAGTGCCGAGTAACTCCGCCCCATTTGCAAAGTGCATTTGGTAAAGCTCTGGCATATGGGCCTGCACACTTCCTGACACCGCTGGCATAACCGAACGATCAAAATTATCGTGCACTTGACGATAGTTCAACTGAGTGTCGGAAATCTTGGTGTAATTGGGCAACGTGCGTTTTGGCGTAACAAAATTGGCGTGTTGTACTGCTTTTAGCTCGTCATTTTTTGGCACTACGCTCAACACCACTTTGTAGTGATCATCAACGAAGTCTTTGTACGCTTGCATAACCGAGTCAGGAGTGACCGATTTGATTTCTTTCAACCTGGTTTGAGTTCTATCGGGTTGATCATAAAATGTTTGGTTGTAAGCCAGCTGGCTGACTTTGCCCCGCACACTTTGTAAGCGGAAAATCGCATTTGCCTCTGCATTGCCACTGATTTGATCCAAGCGAGACTGATCCACGCCATGAGATTGAAAACTCTGTAGTGCCGCTTGAATATCGTTATATAAGGGCGTTAAGTTACCTTTGGCTCCAGATGGGGCCATCGCATAAATATAAAAAGTACAAGCAAGCTCCCCGCAATCTTGGTAAGCGCCAGCTTCAACCGCCTTTTGGGTTTTGACCAATTTCTGATACAGCACGCTATTGGGCCCACTTCCCAGCACTTTAGCTAATGCATCCACGGAAGCCTGAGATTTAGCGCCACGATATTCCGTTGGCCAGCCAATGAGCAGCATTGGCTGTTTGATGGAATCTTTTAAAGTAATGAATCGGTCTTCTGGTAGTGCCGCGGGTTGTTTCTGCGCGATTTGGACTTCTGGCCCTTTAGGGATAGAGCCAAAATATTTATTTACCCATTTTAGCGTTTGATAAACGTCGATATCTCCGCCTATAGTGAGAACCGCATTGTTTGGCCCATACCAACGCAAAAAGAACGCTTTCAGATCGTTAACATCAACGCGGTCAAGATCTTCCACATAACCTATGGTTTGCCAAGAATAAGGGTGCCCTTCAGGAAACAGAGCCTCAGCCATTTTTTCTCCGGCCAACCCATAAGGGCGATTATCGTAGTTCTGCGCTCGTTCATTTTTCACCGTATCACGCTGGATCTCGAATTTACGTTGAGACACCGCGCCGAGCAAAAAGCCCATTCGGTCTGACTCTAACCAGAGCACTTTCTCCAATTGATTGGCCGGAACGGTTTCAAAATAATTGGTGCGATCTCGGTTTGTTGTGCCATTTAACGTGCCACCAGCCTCAGTAATAATTTTGAAATGCTGCTGATCGCCAACGTGCTCTGAGCCTTGGAACATCATGTGCTCAAAAAAGTGAGCAAAACCCGATTTCCCCACTTGCTCACGCGCAGAGCCAACATGATAAGTGACATCAACATGAACCAATGGGTCTGAATGATCGGGAGAGAGTATGACGGTGAGGCCATTAGCTAATACGTATTTAGAATAGGGAATCATCGCTTTACCAGGTTCTGCCTTAACCTGTTCGATCAGCGTGACTCCCTTAGGCAACGAAGAAAAAAATGGAAGGGAGGAACTACGATGACTTGTGCATCCTGCAAGCACAAGTAAAACCAACATACCTAGCCATATTTTTTTCATTTTTCATCCTTTAAAAAAGTCCATAGAAGATTGCGGCTAGTAGACTGTATCTTATGGCTTTACCAACAAAGATCATAATGGTGCTGGGAATAAACTTCATCCTGAGCCAACCTGCCGCCAAACAAAGCGGATCACCAATAACAGGCAACCAACTAAACAGCAGTGTCCAATAGCCATATTTATTTAACCACAACAGAGCTTTATGACCATGTTTTTCTTTATCAGTTCGATTAGGGATCCATAAGCCCAACCAGTAATTGGTTAAACCACCCAATGTATTACCTATGGAAGCCACTAACACGACGCTGGAAGGGGAATATTGATGAAGGCTCAGTGTCGCAACTAATGTTGCTTCTGAGCCTCCGGGTAAAAGTGTGGCACTAAGAAATCCGACAATGAATAAAACCCATAATGCGGAATCGGAAAACCAATGTGCGAAAGTGTGAAAGGCAGCGTTAAACGCTTCTAACATTTCATATCAAGTAATACCTTGCCTCGAGTGTGTCCTGTTTCAATTTGTCTGTGAGCATCAGCCACATCAGACATAGGATACACTTTTTGGATCTCGGTTTTAAGTAGTCCAACACTGACCATATAAAGCATGGTATCTAATTGCTCGGGATCGGGCTCAACCAATATACCCATGGCTTGAAAGCCCAACATTTTGGCTTTTTCACAAATCATTTCGGCGCTAATCGTCGGCACAGTCACGATTCTGGCGTTATCTCTTAAGCACTTCATCGCATCGAGTGCTGCATCACCACCAACTAAATCGATCAGCACATCCACTTCCTCTAATCGTTCAGAAACAGGGGCAAACTCGTAGTTAATGGCATGTGCGCCTAATGTGGCCATATAATCAAGATTAGATTCACTACAAGTTGTGTAGACTTCCGCTTTCGCCGCCACCGCCACTTGCACTGCTAAGTGTCCGACTCCACCAGCACCGGCAAGAATCAATACTCGGTCACCTTCCGTCACCTGCGCTTTATCAAGCGCTTGCACTGCCGTTTGGCCCGCTAGAGGTAAGACTGCAGCCGCTTCCATAGTTACCGCATCAGGAATCAGACTCAATTCGCTCTCGGGTACAGCGACATACTGACTGTATCCCCCGCCAGATAAAGGAAAACCAATAAAGCCTACGACATTATCACCCACTTTAAACTTGCGCGTGTCATCGGCCACTTCAACGATTTCACCAGAAATATCATAACCTGGCACCCAAGGTAACTTGTCCTTATTTTGTGACGCCGCCCAGCCAACTCCTGAGCGAGTTTTAACGTCAATAGGGTTCACACCAGAAAAGGCTACCTTGACTAATACTTCGCCTGGCTGAGGTTTGGGTACGGGCGAGGATTGAATCGACAGTACTTCTGGTCCGCCAAATTGAGTAATCGCAATTTGCTTGTTTTCCATTGCATCTTTTCCCTATTAACCAAAACAGAAAGGGATGCCGTAGCATCCCTTTGAATATATAACATTTCTTGCAAATAAGTTAACTAATTGCCGATAATTTGCGCAATAAACATCGCATTGATGTGAGTTATCCAACTAAAGCCAATAAAATTCCAGCCGCTACAGCCGAACCTAGCACACCAGCCACGTTCGGTCCCATGGCATGCATTAATAAAAAGTTTTGTGGGTTAGCATCAAGACCGACTTTATTGACTACTCTGGCTGCCATAGGTACAGCGGACACGCCAGCTGCGCCAATCAATGGGTTAATATCCTCTTTCGACAACCAGTTGAGCATTTTGGCCATAATGACTCCCGAAGCCGTTCCAATGCTGAATGCTACAGCCCCAAGCGCTAGAATACCTAATGTCTCTAAATTTAAGAATTGATCGCCCTGCAATTTGGAACCAACACCCAAGCCAAGAAAAATCGTTACTATGTTAATTAATTCGTTTTGCGCCGTTTTTGATAATCGCTCTACCACCCCAGCTTCACGCATCAAATTACCCAAGCAAAACATACCCACCAATGGGGTTGCTGAGGGCAGAAATAGAATCGTCATCAATAGCACAACGAGAGGAAAAAGGATTTTTTCTATCTTGCCTACATGACGCAGCTGGGCCATTTTGATTTTCCGCTCAGAGTCGCTAGTTAGCGCTTTCATAATAGGCGGCTGAATAATCGGCACAAGCGCCATGTAGCTATACGCAGCCACCGCTATTGCACCAAGTAGGTCAGGGGACAACTTACTGGCTAAGAAGATGGCCGTTGGACCATCCGCGCCACCTATGATGGCAATCGAGGACGCATCAGCCATCGAAAATTCCATCCCAGGAACGAGGTTAAGTAGTATGGCACCAAACAAAGTTGCAAATATGCCAAACTGCGCGGCAGCGCCTAACCATAAGGTTTTGGGGTTCGCAATCAAAGCGCCAAAATCGGTCATCGCCCCCACTCCCATAAAAATCAGTAGTGGAAAAACGCCAGATGCGATGCCAACTTGGTAAACGTAATAAAGCAGCCCTCCCGGCTCGGTAAAGCCAGCATTGGGAATATTAGCCAAAATGCACCCAAAACCGATTGGCAGTAGCAATAATGGCTCAAAGCCTTTTTTGATCGCTAAGTAGATCAATATTGCCCCAACCAACATCATGCAGATCTGAGCAATTTGGAAGTTTGCAATTCCAGTTTCTAGCCATAAGGTTCTCAACGCATCCATTGCGATAGCCTCCCTACCCTATCGTTATCAAAGGAACGCCGACTGTCACCGAATCCCCTTCACTAACTGAAATACTCAACACTGTTCCAGTGACAGCCGCTTGTACCTCTGTTTCCATCTTCATCGCTTCGAGCACGAGCAGTACATCGCCCACATTGACTTGATCGCCAACTGAAACGTTCACTTTAAAAATATTGCCTGCTAAAGGCGCGAGCATGGCTTCCTGGGGTGGACTAGATGCGGTTATTTCTGAATGATGGGTATCCTCAAGAACAGATTTTAGCTGCCCTTGAGGCCCAACTTCCACTTCAAACACTTGTCCATCCACCCTGACGCTATAGCTTTCTATTTCACCGACCGTTGGGCTGTTATCACTGCTCAATACTGGTGACTTCTCATCTATAGTGCTCGGAGCGGGTTCAAAGGCGTCAGGGTTATTTCGGTTCTTTAAGAAATTCAAACCAATTTGTGGAAACAGGGCATAAGTCAACACATCATCAACCTGCTCCGTTGCTAGTTGAATGTTCTCTTCTGCGGCGCGCCTAGCCAATTCCGAGGAGAGAGCCTCTAGCTCGTCATCAATAAGATCGGCAGGACGGTATGAGATGGGTTCAGTTCCTTGCAATACCTTCTCTTGTAATTGCTTGTTTACTGGCGCGGGTGCTGTGCCGTATTCCCCTTTCAGCACCCCTGCGGTCTCTTTAGTAATTGTTTTGTATCGCTCGCCCGTAAGTACGTTTATCACCGCCTGAGAGCCCACAATTTGCGACGTTGGCGTAACCAGAGGGATATACCCCAGATCCTGGCGAACTTTTGGGATCTCATCTAACACTTCATCAATTCTATGTTCTGCGCCCTGCTCTTTTAGCTGAGACTCCATATTTGTGAGCATGCCACCTGGCACCTGAGCAACAAGAATGCGTGAATCTACCCCTTTAAGTTGCCCTTCCCACTTCGCGTACTTCTTCCTCACTTGGCGAAAGTACGCCGCAATCGGCTCCAATTGTGTGAGACTTAATTTGGTGTCTCGCTCTGTACCCTCGAGCATAGCCACAACCGTTTCGGTTGGCGTATGGCCGTAGGTGCAGCTCATCGATGATATCGCGGTATCCAGTATATCGACCCCAGCTTCAGCCGCTTTCACGGCTGTAGCGATAGAAAGCCCAGTGGTTGCGTGGCAATGTAAAGCTAGGGGGATGTTGCAAGCCGCTTTTATTGTTGAGATAAGTTCTTCGGCTTCATAAGGCTTTAGCAAGCCTGACATATCTTTAATGCATAATGAGTGGCAGCCGATATCTTCTAAGCGTTTTGCTAAATCGACCCAAGTTTGTGTGTTGTGCACCGGGCTAGTAGTGTAAGACAAGGTACCTTGAGCATGAGCGCCTACATCAATGGTCGCTTTTACGGCTGTATGGAAATTGCGGATATCATTCATCGCATCGAAAATACGAAATACATCCATACCATTTGTATGGGCTCGCTCGACAAATTTTGTCACGACATCATCAGCATAGTGCCGGTAACCTAATAGGTTTTGACCACGTAGTAACATCTGCATTGGTGTATTTGGCATCGCTTGTTTTAGCTGACGTAGGCGCTGCCACGGATCCTCACCGAGATAACGTATGCAGGCATCAAAGGTTGCCCCACCCCACGTCTCCAACGACCAATATCCCACTTTATCCAACTCAGCCGCTATGGGTAACATGTCTTCAATACGCATTCGTGTCGCAAACAATGATTGATGGGCATCGCGTAGTACAACGTCTGTAATCAATAACGGCTTTGACATGCTGTCTATTCCTTTTATTCCATTTACATGCTATTGACGATCTCTATTACGGTACTGATGAATAGCACTAGTGATTGCGGCTATGATTTTTGGATCAAGAGATCTTGATTTGAGAGGAGATGGTTCGTGTGTATTGGCTTGCGTCGACGACTCAGATATTTCTTTTGGCACCAGCTTCGCCATGATAGTAACCAAAAACACTAAAATGGTGAGAAACAGAAAAACAGCGAGCATTCCTGTCACCATGAGTGTGGCAGCACTTTCTAACAGACTTCCTATATCCGCCATGATGCCTCCTAGTAAAGATCATGCTTAGCATGGCGGCAGTAGACATCACCATTTACCAAACGTGATAGATGGAGTTAATGTATCCCGATGATTGAATTTTTGTCAATTTACTGAGAGTGAGATTGGGAATTAGCACTAGCCTGAAACAATAAAACCCCGCATAAGCGAGGTTTTAAGAAAATGGCGCGCTCGGAAGGATTCGAACCTTCGACCGCCTGGTTCGTAGCCAGGTACTCTATCCAGCTGAGCTACGAGCGCGCAGATAATATCTAAAAAAGTGGCGCGTCCTGGAGGATTCGAACCTCCGACCGCCTGGTTCGTAGCCAGGTACTCTATCCAGCTGAGCTAAGGACGCACTGCATTCCGATAATATCGAAATGTTGAATAATGGCGCGCTCGGAAGGATTCGAACCTTCGACCGCCTGGTTCGTAGCCAGGTACTCTATCCAGCTGAGCTACGAGCGCGCAGATAATATCTAAAAAAAGTGGCGCGTCCTGGAGGATTCGAACCTCCGACCGCCTGGTTCGTAGCCAGGTACTCTATCCAGCTGAGCTAAGGACGCACTGTGTTCCGATGATATCGAAACCTTAAATTATGGCGCGCTCGGAAGGATTCGAACCTTCGACCGCCTGGTTCGTAGCCAGGTACTCTATCCAGCTGAGCTACGAGCGCGCAATAGGGCGTGAACTATATCACACTGCTGATACTTTAAAAGCGTTTGCTAAAAAAATATAAGCTATTTGAAACAAAAATTGACCGAACGGTCAATGAATGGCGGTGAGGGAGGGATTCGAACCCTCGATACGGCTACAAACCGTATACTCCCTTAGCAGGGGAGCGCCTTCAGCCTCTCGGCCACCTCACCACTTGTTGTATCAAATTGTCGTTTTAGATAATGGCGCGCTCGGAAGGATTCGAACCTTCGACCGCCTGGTTCGTAGCCAGGTACTCTATCCAGCTGAGCTACGAGCGCACTGTATATCAAAACGTCTGCAAGACATGGCGGTGAGGGAGGGATTCGAACCCTCGATACGGCTACAAACCGTATACTCCCTTAGCAGGGGAGCGCCTTCAGCCTCTCGGCCACCTCACCGTCTTGCGGAGGCACATATTACGATTTACCGAAAATAAGTCAAATACTTTCTTGGCAAAAAACAATAAAAATTCTGTTAATTGTTGGGTATTTAATCAATGCGGTGAGAATTCACACTTTGTGTTGAAAAATGAAGCTTGGGAGAAATTTTGACGGGTAAAAAAAAAGCTAGCGATTTCGCTAGCCTCTTTGGATTTAGTAATTGCCACCTGAAGCAACATTACCATTTCCTTTTTCGGCTTGTATACGCATGTAGATTTCTTCACGGTGTACAGACACTTCTTTTGGGGCATTCACGCCAATACGAACTTGGTTACCTTTAACGCCAAGTACAGTTACTGTTACTTCATCACCGATCATTAGTGTTTCGCCTACGCGGCGAGTCAAAATTAGCATTCTTTGCTCCTTGAGTGATCTCTGTCTTTACTTGCTACGACGTTATTATCTACCAAAAATGACATTTTCGTAAACACTCTTTTCGGTGCAGTTACTGTATTATGCACGTTTTTGGTGAATTTCTAGGAATTGGTTCGTCGCAATGTATGAATCATGAAGCAAGTTAGCTGCTTTGTCGATAGATTCTGCTGACAAAAATAACATTAATGAACGATCATTAACATCAAAATGCGCGATTTTAATCATATGTCGCGCCAACAGTTCATTTGACATACTGATTAACTCCTTGGCCTGGTGACCAACAAGCGTCAGTGCAGTACTTGATTCAATATGAATAATCTTGTCTTTAAATAATAAGTTAAGTTTAGCGTATTGTGCTTCACTAATGATAACACTGCCAAACTGATCACCAGGAATTGTACTCCAAACCTGAATACCTAACATCTGACATTGCTGAACCACACTGGAAATATAAGTTTGCTCAAATCGAACCGAAATCAGGGCACGCTGAATCGCTAATCCACACACAGGTCTTGGACAAACTTCTCCTTTGACTAAACTTCCAGGGCCGTTGTCAAAAGTAGACAACACTCTTAAAGGCACATTATTGTTCCACGCATATTGAACCGAAGGTAGGTGCAGCACTTTTGCCCCTTTTCGAGCCATCTCTTCCATAGTAGGAAAGTCAATACTCGCTAACTTCTGCGCAGAGGCAACGACCCTAGGATCACAGGTGTAAATACCATCAACATCGGTAAATATCTGACACTCATCGGCACTCAATGCTCCCGCCAAGGTCACTGCTGTCGTATCCGAGCCGCCTCTTCCCAGTGTAGTGATGTCTCCGTTTTCGTTTACCCCTTGAAACCCAGCCACAATGACAATCAAGTCTTGGGCTAATAAATCGTCAATCACAGACGTGTCTATATGAGTAATCGTTGCGTCATTGTGCTGATTATTCGTCACAATATTCGCCTGTCCACCCGTTAATGAGCGCGCGGGATAGCCTAGTTTCCCTAGCGTCATGGCAAGCAATGCCATCGACACTTGCTCTCCGGCAGATAACAAAACATCAAGTTCTCGTGCTGGAGGAACATTGTCGATTTGATGAGCCAATCCCATCAATCGATTAGTTTCACCCGACATTGCAGAAACAACAACAACAACTTGATTACCATCATTCTTTGCTTTAATGATGTGCTTGGCAACCGCTTCAATTCTGTCGATTGAGCCAACAGAGGTACCGCCAAACTTTTGCACGATAAGGGGCTTTTTCACCAGTCTTCACCTTCCCGAGATCAATGTCTCATTAGTACTGCTTTGATTTTTCGCTAATACACTCAAAGCAGTAGTTAAAATAACAAAACCAAGTCGCTGAAATGTTAGGTAAAACACCAAACAATGACAGAACTTGGCTTTGAAAGAAATAAACCCTATGTCGCTTGGACATAGGGCTAACAGCCAATCACTAAATCAACTGACTCTTACAGAGCGATTAAAGGCGCTCTTCAATCCAACTGTCTACACTTGCAAGCGCAGCAGGTAACGCCGCAGCATCACTACCACCAGCTTGAGCCATATCAGGTCGGCCGCCACCTTTGCCACCCACCTGCTGAGCTACCATATTAACAAGCTCCCCGGCTTTCACTTTGCTGGTTAAATCTTTGGTGACACCAGCAATTAAACCAACTTTTTCACCGGAAACATTACCCAACATAATGATGCCGCTACCGAGCTGATTTTTAAGCTCATCAACCATGCCTCGAAGCGCTTTATTGTCTGCGCCATCAAGCTGGGCAACAAGCACTTTTACACCTGAGATTTCTTTTGTTTGGCTGGTTAAATTCGCGCTGGCTTGTGATGCTAACTTATCTTTAAGTTGAGCAATTTCTTTTTCTAATGCTTTGGCTTTTTGCGCCGCTTCTGACAACTTCTCTTCGTATCCAGCCTGTTGTGCATCTAACTCATCCAAAGCCGCTTCACCAGTTACCGCTTCGATACGACGAATACCTGCAGCAATACCACCTTCAGATGTTATTTTGAATAGGCCGATATCACCTGTGTTCGATGCGTGAATACCGCCACACAGCTCAGTTGAAAAATCACCCATAGACAATACTCGAACTTCGTCGTCGTATTTTTCACCAAACAGAGCCATTGCGCCTTTTGCTTTCGCCGCATCGATATCCATGATATTGGTTTCAATGGCGTGGTTGAGGCGAATCTGAGCGTTAACCAAACGTTCAACTTCTTTGATCTCAGCAGGTGTCATGGCTTCTAAGTGAGAGAAGTCAAACCTTAGGTTTTCTGCTTTAACCAAAGACCCTTTTTGCATTACGTGGTCGCCAAGGACTTTACGCAATGCCGCGTGAAGTAGGTGTGTTGCGGAGTGGTTCAATGAGATCGACTGGCGGCGCTTCTCATTGACTTTCGCATCAACCTCATCACCTTTAGCCAGCACGCCTTCAGTCATAACTCCATGATGAGCAATGGCGTTGCCCAGCTTTTGTGTGTCTTCCACAGTAAAGACACCAGCATCAGTGGTAATCACACCAGCATCGCCACATTGGCCACCAGACTCGGCATAAAATGGCGTTGAATCGAGCACCAAAATCGCTTTGTCACCTGCTGATAGTGCTTCAACGCTCTCGCCTTCAACAAAGATATCCGTGACTTTACTGCTTGATTGACTGCGCTCATAGCCACTGAAATCAGAGGTTGTGTCTACTTTAATTGCAGCATTGTAATCGGTACCAAACTGGCCCGCGTCACGTGCACGTTGACGCTGAGCTTCCATCGCACTTTCAAACCCTTGCTCATCAATAGTGAAGTCACGTTCACGAGCAACATCATTGGTTAGATCAGCTGGGAAACCGTAAGTATCGTAGAGTTTAAAGACTGTCTCACCGTCTAAGACTTTGCCATCGAGGTTGTCTAGAGCATCGCTTAGGATTGCCATACCACGCTCAAGAGTTCGGCCAAAATTCTCTTCTTCGATACGCAACACTTTTTCAACCACGGCTTGCTGCTTTTTCAGCTCTAAACCAGCACTTCCCATCACTTCAGCTAAAACGCCGACAAGTTTATGGAAGAAAGCACCTTGAGCACCGAGCTTGTTGCCGTGACGCACTGCACGACGGATGATACGCCTTAACACATAACCGCGACCTTCATTAGATGGCATCACGCCGTCAACAATTAAGAAGGCACAAGAGCGGATATGATCGGCGATAACACGCAATGATTGATTAGAGAGATCGTCAAAGCCAACTACATCAGCCGCCGCTTTTATCAACGTTTGGAAAACATCGATTTCATAGTTTGAGTGCACGCCTTGCATAATGGCTGAAATACGCTCGATGCCCATGCCTGTATCAACAGAAGGCTTCGGTAGTGGTTCCATTGTTCCATCGGCATGACGGTTAAACTGCATGAACACGTTGTTCCAAATTTCGATAAAGCGATCACCGTCTTCTTCTGGCGTACCCGGTTTTCCGCCCCAAATATGATCGCCATGATCATAGAAGATCTCAGTACATGGTCCGCAAGGCCCAGTATCACCCATTTGCCAGAAGTTATCTGACTCATAAGGCTTGCCACCTTTCTTGTCACCAATTCGAATGATGCTCTCGGCAGGTACTCCGACCTTTTTATTCCAAATCTCAAACGCTTCATCATCGGTCTCGTAGATGGTGACCAAAAGACGTTCTTTAGGCAATTTCAGTATTTCAGTTAAGAATTCCCATGCAAATGCAATCGCATCCTCTTTGAAGTAATCACCAAAGCTAAAGTTACCTAGCATTTCGAAGAAGGTATGGTGACGGGCAGTAAAGCCAACATTTTCTAAATCGTTATGTTTACCACCTGCACGTACGCAGCGCTGAGCTGTCGTCGCTCGTGTATAGGCACGCTTTTCCAATCCTAAAAAGCAGTCTTTAAATTGGTTCATCCCAGCATTGGTAAATAGCAATGTGGGATCATTAGCCGGAACTAATGATGAACTGTCTACAATTTGGTGCCCTTTACTTTCAAAGAACTTAAGGAACGCGTTACGAACCTCATCGGTGCTCATGTACATGCAGCTCTTCCTGAAATTAGTCTAATCAATCTGAAATTTGCCGTATTGTAGATCATGGTTAAGGCTTCGACTAGTTTTCTTAGACAAAACCCGTAAAGTTAATCAAACGGTAGGAATTAAAGGGGGATATGATGCAACTGCAATGCATCGAGAAACTCATAACGCTTGTTATACATTTTCCTCTTTGATCTAGACAGCGCCGCCAGATCTTTTCTTGGCTGAACTAATGGAATTTGATAAAAGTGCATGTCGAATACTGTGCCACCATGTTCACTCCAGAAAGTGTCAAAATCAAACTGTATACTCGCGTATCTTATTGATGCGTAGGTGTGTTGTTTGTTTTTCACTCCCAAAATAGCGTCAATACTATTGTTCGCTAACCACAAACGAAGCACTTCCAGTATGAGTGATTTTGGACGTAACCCAAACAGGCTCTTGGTCAATTTTTTGGAAAATCCATGATCGCGTTCTGGTCCTTGAACCCCACCGACATAAGCCACATTGTTAAATATGGTAAATGACAAGACATAAAAGTTCTCATCAAAGTTGGTCAGCCTCAGTGTCAACTCACCCTCTTTCCAATACCTTGGTTCATAGGATAAAACAAAATGGAGCTCTTCTTCGCCTAGCTTGACGTTTGCAATAGAGACTCCTTGTTTATACACGTCCATCAAATTATTGGTGTTCATCCAGTTATGATGACTTACTATCATTTCCATGGCAGATTTTCGCTTTAAACCTAAAGCCAAATATGGCCGCATGGATTTGGTCAGAAATTCAGGATGTTTATCCATAATTAGCTTGGATACTTGAGAATTCATAAATGTATGCAAGTGCTTGAGGGAACGATAGTAATATATTGATCTTATTGCGAACTTAATTTGTTTAAACGCATTGTTTGGGTAGGAGGCTTGTGACATACGACAAATATTCATAATTTAATATTTTCTCTAACTGCTTTTTCTGTAATTAAATCCCTCAATCTATAAATCATTCATCCTTAATATACTCAAACACTTGAATATCGTGCGTGAAAACGCCACCATATAAGCGTTGAAACAGGTATATAATATAAAGTAGCACATCAATAAACATCAATTCTGTCATGAATTGTCAGGGAAACACAGACAATTCATGACAGAACTTCTTCTATTCTCTCCCCAACACATACTCTTACGTACAAAAAGCAGACACAGTCATTATATTGTCATCGGCATTGATTTTGTACAGTGTTCGAAACTCGATTTAAAAAGGAAATGTACCCAATAAATATACTTAACGAAGGTAACTAAGAATGAAAAAACAATCTCAAGAATAAAATTAAGAGAAGTTTTATTCCTATTATTCAAGCGAGTTCCATTATGAAACTCACCAACTAACTCCATTACCGAAGCCTTCCATATTTATATAAAACAAGGCTAATATTTAAAACGTAGGTTTATCAATGAAGAAAATTATTACAACCGCTGCAATTCTTGCAGGTGTCGCTCTATCTAGTTCTGTATTTGCTGAAGGATATTATGCCGGTGGCAGCTTGGGCTACACCAAGCACTCCGGTCCGATACTGGATGACAACAAACAAAACAACTTCAGTGCTCGTACATTTGGAGGCTATACCTATGACATTAACGAAAAGTTCTCACTAGCTCCAGAGCTGGGATTGGGATATTACGGTAAATCGGGAACAACAAAAGTATGGGCTATGGATATGAGTGGGGTCGGCACTTACCATATAACTTCAGACTTTGATGTTTTTGGTAAAGCAGGCCTAGCCTATGAAAAACTCACTGGTTATGACAAACCTGAATCCCTCAACAAAAACAACCAATTCACACCACTTTTAGGTGTTGGTGTGGGCTACAATATTACATCAAATTTACAAGCTCAAGTGAGCTACGATCACTATTTCAAACGTGGTAAAGATAACTTTGCGCTAAGCACAGTGCAGGTCGGTATGAAATACAGCTTCTAGATAGAAAGTCATCGATTAGGCAGGTTTTCAATATGAACTCCTGCCGATTAATTCATAGTACATTCCACAACCTATTACTGAAAAATGAAAGTCATTTTGTTTTGTATATTATTCTTTAGCTTGTTTGGGTGCGCCATTAGTAAAGCCCCTAACTCTCCAATATGCCTTCCTACACCCTCGGGGATCTTTTGTGGTAATTGATTCGCAAGGCAAGGGTAAACAAAGCCGTTCGTTTAACTATCACCCCGTATGCGCTTCTTCAATCGCCAAATAACCACGCCTACCACTGTAATTATCAGAGTAAAGATAGGTATAACCATCAGTAATTGACTAAGTACTTTAGATATTGGATGTGGCAGCAGTGAAATGCTATAACCAGAGAGCACCAAAAGCAAAACCCAGAAAAAAGCACTAATAGGAGAGACAAGAATAAACCGGCCTGCAGATGTTACGCTACGCCCCCCAACTATCATTGGAAGCAACGCTCGGATAACAGGTATAAAACGAGCAATAAATGTAGCAAATACGCCATATTTCAGCATTAACTCATCAACAGTTTTCCAGTGCTCTTTATCCACAGAATTTAGCCACCGAGATACGATCTTCACTTCCTTCAGTCGTGATCCTTGATAAAAAGCAATAATGCTACCTAACCATCCAGCAAGCACTAAGATTGAGATCAATAGATAGACATTAAGTATTCCCACAGCTGCCAAACTGCCGCTTAAAACGATTACGCTATCACAAGGTAGTGGAGCCGCGGGTAGCAGCGCACTTTCAAAAAAGATTAGCCCTCCAATACATAAGTATAAAAGGGATAGATTCACTGCCTTTAGAGCAATGACATCCTGATTCCATAAAGCAGATACAACTGATAATACTTCATCCAAAATAATAGTCCTATATTTATCGACAATTCCGGGAACATTTCTTTTTCTCAACTAAATACGCCTCCGGGTAACCGGAGGCGATCCTTATCAGGAAAAAATCCTTCTTAAGAGTAAACCTGAAATACTTGACTACAGAGTATCAAGCCTTAACTCCTATAGTGTTAGCTGGTGACTAATTTCTTGTCATTCTTCTTGTTCTTATGCTTATTCTCCTTTGATTTTACAACCTTGTGTTTTGACGTGCCGTTATCTTTTTTCTTTACTCTATTCTCTTTTCTCTCTTTCTTTTCACTAACTATTTTTTTACTTTTATTAACTTGTTGGTTCTTAGTTTGTGCCTGTGAAGCCGATGATTGATATCCTGTTTGAGCAAACGCTGTCGAAGATATTCCAGTTAATAACGTAGCGCTTAATAATACCAATGTGATTTTTTTCATAGTTAATACCAATTAGTTAAATTTAAAGTGTGAGTTGATAATGAACAACATTATCAACGCCGAGGAATATAGCATAAGGTTTATTTAATCAATGTTGTTTTATTGTTCTTGTTTTGTCTGAAAAAAGTCAAATGACAAAAGCAATAAAATAGATTACAAAACAATACAAATTTATAGTTCTGAACATCACGAGGTTAATTAGATTTTATATATTTAATATAATCCAATTTAAAATATCCATTATCTTTTTTGTTACAGGAAATCACTGTTTGGTTCTACAAGTTGACAATAGTATTAATTTTATTATTAACAAAAAACATGAGCTCGGAATATGAAAAAACATTACTTTCTCATAATCAGAGCTCATGCGCGATAAGACAACTGGTATTTTCGTTAAGCGAAAATATATTCATTCGCTCAACTAACTGTCCTCAGAGACTACAAACCCAAAGAAATTCCTACGCCATAGGATGTATCTCTATGATTGTAATTGGAGATGGATGAGCCATATCCGGATTCGAGCTTTATATAGTAGCGAAAATCTTTGTACATGGGGTAACTGGCAGATATCGCATAGTACTCATGTCTAAATATATTTCGGGTTAAAAGTTTCATATTCAATCCCTCTGAGCCTTTAGGGCGATAATTGAAGCCAAACTCTCCATAACCCAGATATTTCACTATGTCTGGGTTATAGTCTTTTTTATCTGGAATACGAACCCAAGGCTTTATAAACAAATCTATCGAATGAAACTTATAATTTGCCTTTGCGTATGCTCTATTCCAACTTACTTCGTTTTCTCCACCCTCTCCATTGGACTGATGTTCCAAGCCGAAAGAAAACTTCAAGCTATTGTCTTGATGTATTTCATAAAATATCTCTGGGTTATAATCATTATCACGAAAGTAAGCAGAGTCACCATAGGTATCCCAGTTCGATTTCTGAGTATAAGCCACATATAGTGCTGCATTGCTTTGTTCAATGAGTGGATACTTGATACTAAACTGAAACTGAGTGAAGGTTGGCTTCGCATCTCCCCCATTGGGATTTGTACTGGCATATCTATTTTGGTTAGTATTCTCTTCATGATAAAGAGGGAGAATATAGTTATCCTTGTACAAACTTATATCTGATATAGCTGTCTCTGCCATCGATGAGAAAGCAACAAATAAAGTTGCTGAAAAAGTCAATTGATGTTTATTCATTTTAAAATCTACTAAATTATCAAATAGAAGTGATAGTTCTAGTTTCACTTCTACTTAAAGTCTTTAACATTTATTCACAAGATAAGCCAAGCTTATATAGCTTTGTCTCTCTTAACACCTATAGTGTTATCAGCTTCAGTTTTATCTCTATACAAATGAGACCAACTTTCATCTTGATGGGTACCCATTAGGTGAAATAAAATTCCAGAGCGCTTGAAAGCATAAATAAATAAAATAGATAACGAGCTTAGTAAGAATACAATCATGAAGTTGTTTACAAGATGAACACCCATTTTAGCGGTCACCAGGGTCATTATCGGCCCCCAAAAGAAAATGAAAATAGACTTATGGAATATAAATACGGTTAGAGAATACATACCTATCCAGTTGATGGGTTTCCAACTAATTTCAATCTTTTTTAAGTGCAACAATAGCAATACTGATATGACGAGGAATTCAGCTCCCCAGATACCTAAATGTCCGACAGTACTTTCTGCCAACGAATGTTCCTGTTCATACACATCGAACTTAGACACGTGCCCTAAATCACCTAACGTAAAGAAAATGAACAACGCCAGCGCAGACCACATCATCACGCCTTTGCATAAAATGTCTCTTAGTTGAGGCATGTGGTGCCATACCAAGCCAATAACAAAACCTAGACAACCGCTGGTTAAGAACAAATCCACTCTCGCATCCAATTCGAAGTTGGGGTGCACATGTTGACGGACAGTAGCTTCAACAGCTGATAACGCTTCTGGAACACCAATTTGGGAAACAAAAAAACTCATTACCGTCATCGCTAGCATGCCTTTAATACCACAATAGCTATATATGACTGACGAAAGGGCAAGAATTACCATCCATAGCATGACAGGATAAAAAGAAAGTGCTTCTCCAAAATTAGGAGCGATCACGAAACCTTCGATATAAAGCACGGCAATTATTGACGTATAAAGAAACAGATGCTTTTTAAGTTTCTCTTTGACCTGCAGCTGGGTCTTAGATGCCAAATTAAACATGGCCAATGCCAAATAAATCTGGCTAACCCAAGGCACCAACCATAAGCACATATTGGCTGTGATACCATCCATTGGAAGAAGTCTATTCACCATTGGCATATGAGAAGCATAGAGCGTCGCCCAACTGTCATGTTCTCGAATAAAAAAGTCTTTATACCAATAATTTAAATAGCCAGTGTAGTGCTCAAACACGGCCATAAAAATAACGATCCCTCTTAGAAAATCTAAGTTGCGGATTCTCTCTTTGTTTACTGTCATTTCTCTTACTCTCTAATATTTCAACGAGCAAATAATGAGTTATGATATAGAGTTCTCGCTAAATCTAGTTAGTGCTCCCCCTTTTACATAAACCCTCCGTATGCAAATTTCGTCATATTGATATGACCATCCGTTTAACAGCTGAATATTAGCGAAATAAAATTAGAAAGTTTGTCTGGTTATTGTAACAAGGTGTCATTCTCACAGTGACGTTATTGACAATATTAAAGTCAATTCTTAACTACAGCTCTTCCATTTTCTCTATATTATTAAACGAGCAAGACTCCATAGAAAGCGAGGAAGTGACAATCACTTTAGAAAACCCGATGGTCAAATTATGCCTAACCATGCCACTTTTATAGGTTATTAGCTCTGCACTTTCTATACGCCGAGCTTTAACATCTCTTTTTCCTTTATTGGATACACATACCATTGTACAACCACCCATTCCACAAGAGAGTTTTGTCTTGGATTCTACATTGCCGTTACTATCGGCAGCTGCAATTGAGACCATAGATGATAATAGAAGCCCCACAATTGATTTAGCCAGTAGCTTCATTAAACCGATAGAATTATACATTTTCTACACTCACATCTTTTATATGTTTTACAATGCGGATATACATAAAAGAAACCAAAGACAAGGGTAATATATTAAAAATATAAGATGTGATTACTTCAGGGTTTATGAGTGTATTTTCAAGAAAGGCACCTAATATCAAGATGGCAAGGAGAAAGATTACTAGCAACACTAAAAATCGAATACCGACAACAAAGCTGATACTAACAAATCGCCCTAAAAAATCATTTCCATCATTTAAGCTATTGACCCTATAGGAGTAATACGTACCGAGACATATTATCAAAGACAATAATGTACCGTTTATCATACTCCCGAACCAATTACTACTCTCATTATCCTGATCGGAGAAATCACTAATAAAATATGAATTAATGAACAGATCTACAAGATCAACCAATTCTCTGAGTAATATAATCCCAATGAAAAAATATAAAAACCGACCTTTTTCAGATAAGCCACCTGATATTATATCTCTTTTTAAGCTATGAATATCCCAAAAATACATTTTTCTACTACCTTAAAACATATGACTTCAATACTGGTCACAGTATCTTATATTCAAGGTAAAACTGATGTATCCACTTTGTATGACTTTGTCTGAATTTAGAGGAGTTCGATATATTTAAGGGCTTAGTTACTGTTTTACAATAGAGAATGGCTCTTACAATAAATTAGCTCGTTATCGTTAATAAAAAATCACAGTGATAAAAATCATAATGTGTCACTGTTTAAAGTAGAGTTCAGGTTGTTGCGCGGAAAAGAAAGTGTAAACTGGGCACCACCTAGCGGACTTTGTCCAACTTTAGCACTGCCATGGTGTCTTTTGGTGATTAGTTCAACGATGGCAAGGCCTAAGCCGAAACCACTCGTTTCCTTATTCCTTGAACTATCTGCACTATAAAAAGGTTGAAATATAGAAGCCCAATGTTGTGGTGGAATTCCATCACCATCATCTTCTACCTTTATAATAAGTTGGCTTTCACGCTCTTCTGTCGTGAGCACGACCTGACTATTCGCATACTTGCTGGCATTCGTCAGCAAATTGGTTATGGCTCGTTTTAACAAGGCTCGATCAGCATAAAACTCTGAAGTCACACTATTATTTAATTGAATATTAAGCTGCCGACTATTAGGGAGGTTGTGTACTATATCCTGGAAGAAACTGCTTGAATCTAAATATTCTAAGTCTAATTTGGTTTCTGTCCTTTCCATCTTGGCATAGTAAAGTAATTCATCCACCATCTGCTCCATTTCTTCAGTATCTTCTATGATACTTGCAATTTTTTTGTGTTGCTCTTCAGACAGCGCTTGAGCTTGGAGCATTTCAGCTTGCCATTGGATTCGAAAGATGGGTGTACGCAAATCGTGTGCGATGGCATTAGTTAAAAAACGATTTCCAGCGATTAGGTCAGATATTTTATCCGCCATATAATTGAAGTTGTGGCTAAGAGCACCCAATTTTTTGCCACTTTTAGTAGACGCGCGAACTTTAAAGTCTCCTTGTGCAAATTTCATTGTTACATCTTCAAGAAATCTCACCCGACGCCTTAAAATTAAAACAAAGAAAAACGTATGAACAAGAAAGCCTATTATCACAAATGGATAGCCCATATTGTCATCGAAATCGATTGCTCTTCTAAGATAAGTATCGGGATCGGGTTTAACCTGAAAAATAACATCGGGCTCAACGAGTTTAAACCAACAATCTCTATCATCATCAAAATACACTTCTGATTGAGATTTTTTACGAGAAAAAAACTCAACAACATCTTTAGGAGCCTGATTTGACTTATAAATGGTTAGTTCCTGAGCCGTTTTACGTGCATAGGTTTCCAAATTACTGACCGCAACCTTCTTTCCTTGAGCTTGGTAAACGTTAAACAATATTTGCCTTAACGCTTCCGCTTCTTTTTCCTCAAGCACGTAGTCATAATCGGTATTTAATTCAAATATGATATACACATAGGCAACCATGCTAAGCGTAAACCACAGCAATGCGCCAGCAAACGACTCTATGTATACTCGACGCATAAACTCACTTCCATAGTTGTATATTTACCAAGTATCAGGGACAAAGAGATACCCTTTGCCTCTTACCGTGATAATTCGTGTCGGCGTTACAGACGTATCACCTAGCTTTTTACGTAAACTGACGATCTTATTATCGACGGTGCGATCTAATCCATCGTATTCGATACCACGCAAAGTTTGAGTCAATTTATCTCGAGACAACACAACATCAGGTGAGGATGCCAAAGCCCATAACAAGTCAAACTCACTATCAGACATTTGCACTACTTTCCCCTGTAGCTCGCATACTTTACGAGTGTAGTTTAAGTGTAACTGTCCATATTCTAATGTTTCTAAGTTGCTATTGATTGTACTAGATTTAAGTATTTGCTCTTCTCTTCTGAGCAACATTCTGATTCGCGCTAAAAGAACTCTAGGTTTAATTGGCTTAGAAACAAAATCATCTGCTCCCACTTCCAAGGCCGCAACATGATCGAAATCATCATCACTTGCTGTCAACATGAGCACTTTTCCTGAGTACTGAGAGCGAATCTGTCTGCAAACAGATAGCCCATCTGTATTAGGTAACATTAGATCAAGAAGAACAGCATCTGGCTGGCTCTGCAAAATACCTTCTACCGCAGTTTCCCCGTCTTCAAAAGTCGTGACTTCAAATTCTTGAGATGTAAAATATTCGGCGAGCATTTGACGAAGTTTCGCGTCGTCTTCAACGATAAATAATGACTGACTGTGATTGGCTAGCATATGGGCTAAGTTATTGCTATTAATAATGTCTCATTATAACTTATCATTTATTTTTTTGCCTCTGCCGAGTGAGCGCCAAATCATCGTTGCTAGGTTTAACAGTAGTAGATTCACAATACCAACACTCGTAAATCACAGACATTAATACGTTTTCTTTCCAGTTAATTATTGAAAAACAAATAATTTTTCAATTATCCTTTACATATTAGATTCACAACGTGAAGATTTTCCAAGGCAATTATATAAATGTAACACTTTGAAAAGGATGTGATTATTTCAATTTTGATTTGTATTGTATCAAGCCTGAAAAGGGAAAAACTATAGGCACCTGTATCTATGGTTCAGATTTCTTTGATAGCACTCAAGGCATATTCAATTTGTTCATAACTGTATCCTCGATACTGTAGAAACCTGACTTGCTTGGCATATTCTCGGGCCTCCTTCGCCTTATGACCTTTGTATTTTTTCAGCGCTACTTGCCTTGCAAGTTCGAACCAATCTGTGGCTTCATCTGTTAAAGCTTGATCAATGGCACTTTCTTCTACCCTTTTTTGCATCAATTCTTGGCGGATTCTTCGCTCACCGTGACCTTTATATATGGCTTGCCTTACCTGACTTCTAGCGAAACGTAAGTCATCCAAATATTGGTGTTCGATACAAAACTGAAGGGCTTTCTCAACTTCCAACTCATCGTATCCCTTCATTTGAAGCTTTTGACAGAGTTCATATCGGCCATGATCTCGACGGCTGAGTAGTTGAATTGCAGATTCAATGGAAGAAAGTGAAGGCGTTTTAGGGGGATATGCCATGATTACCTCGCATACAATAAGGCCCTGCATTGCAGGGCCTTAATTAGTCATATTTCAAACGGCGTTATAGCTCTTCCTGTGGTGTAGCTGGCTCACCTTTCTCATCCTGCTCGACTTGGACTGGAGTCAACAATAATTCGCGCAGTTTACTATCAATCGTGCTGGCCGCTTCTGGGTTTTCTCTTAGGTACTTGCATGCGTTTGCTTTACCTTGGCCAATCTTATCACCGTTGTAGCTATACCATGCACCCGCTTTTTCAACCAGTTTGTTCTTAACACCTAAATCAATCAGCTCCCCTTCACGGTTAAAACCTTGGCCATAAAGGATCTGGGTGTCTGCTTGTTTAAATGGCGCCGCAATCTTGTTCTTCACCACTTTAATGCGCGTTTCATTACCCACAACTTCATCGCCTTCTTTGATTGAGCCTGTGCGGCGAATATCAAGGCGAACTGACGCATAGAATTTCAATGCGTTACCACCTGTGGTGGTTTCCGGGTTACCAAACATCACACCAATCTTCATACGGATTTGGTTGATGAAGATACACATACAGTTAGATTGCTTAAGATTACCAGTAAGCTTACGCATGGCTTGGCTCAGCATACGCGCCTGAAGACCCATATGGCTATCACCCATCTCACCTTCAATTTCTGCTTTCGGTGTTAATGCTGCAACAGAATCCACAACCATAACGTCAATCGCGCCAGAGCGTGCTAGTGCGTCGCATATTTCCAAAGCTTGCTCACCCGTATCTGGCTGAGAAACCAATAAAGCATCAATATCAACACCAAGCTTTGCGGCGTAAATTGGGTCAAGCGCATGCTCAGCATCAATGAAAGCACAGGTTTTGCCTTCTCTTTGCGCCGCTGCAATCAGCTCCAACGTTAATGTGGTTTTGCCTGAAGACTCAGGGCCATAGATTTCTACAATACGCCCCATTGGAAGGCCACCAGCACCCAGTGCAATGTCCAAAGAAAGCGAGCCAGTAGAAATCGTTTCAACGTCCATGGTGCGGTTGTCACCAAGACGCATAATTGAGCCTTTACCAAACTGCTTTTCGATCTGGCCTAACGCTGCAGCCAACGCTTTCTGTTTATTATCGTCCATTACTTTCTCCGATCACTTTACTCATTGGGGGAGTATAATTTTGTTGCGGAATTGCCCTACAGGACATTAAGGCCCATTCGCTGTTTAAGCTTAACACGCCTTTACCTCAATTGGTGTTAATTATACTGTAAATACATACAGTGTCCACTGTACAAAGCAAACTTTTTTGCACTCGGTCTAAAGATACAATTTAACCCATTGTGTCGTCAGCATTTATTTTATCGGCGAATTTCACACCTGTTCTCACCCGATCGGGTCATGCAAGTAGTGCTCGTTAAGCACCTGTAAGGCATATCGAACAGATTGTTCACGAACACTCGCCCTATCACCAGTAAAATATTGCGTCTCGACATGCAGCCACCCCGACTTATCGGCCCATGCAAAGCACACAGTGCCAACAGGTTTGGTTTCGGTGGCCCCTCCAGGTCCTGCGATACCACTCACCGATATGGCCGTAGTGGCTTGAGAATGTTCCAACGTTCCCAAAGCCATCTCTGTGACTACAGCCTCACTGACCGCTCCATATGCCTGTAAAGTTTGTGGCTTCACTCCTACCATTTGCGTTTTCGCATCGTTACTGTAGGTCACAAATGCACGGTCAAACCAGGCTGAACTGCCTGCGATATCAGTGATCGCACTTGCAATACCCCCCCCGGTACAAGATTCTGCGGTTGCTAAAACTAATTTGTTTTTGAGTAAAATTTGCCCCGACTGATGACTTAGTTGAAGAAGGGAATTCATAGACAAATACCTTTTGTGTCTTTTCGCGTGCATGGGTTTCACGTATCCTAAGCCGCAAAGGAAATAAACGAAAGAATTTACCTGTGAAAGCCGATCAAAAACACACTCCCATGATGCAACAATATCTGAAACTGAAAGCAGAAAACCCAGATATCTTGCTATTCTATCGTATGGGTGACTTCTATGAGCTGTTCTACGAAGACGCAAAACGTGCCTCACAACTGCTAGATATCTCACTCACTAAAAGAGGCGCTTCCGCAGGTGAACCTATTCCAATGGCTGGCGTCCCTTTTCACGCTGTTGAAGGTTATCTGGCGAAACTCGTTCAGTTAGGTGAATCGGTCGCTATTTGTGAACAAATCGGCGATCCTGCCACAAGTAAAGGGCCTGTCGAGCGAAAGGTCGTGCGCATCGTAACACCGGGAACAGTTACCGACGAAGCCTTACTCGAAGAGCGTATCGATAACCTCATCGCTGCTATTTACTATGCCAATGATCGTTTTGGTTACGCCACCCTCGATGTGACCTCCGGCCGCTTTCAGTTGAGTGAACCTGAAACAGAAGAAGCCATGGCCGCTGAACTACAAAGAACATCACCAACTGAGCTACTGTTTCCTGAAGATTTTGAGCCCGTACATTTGATGGCCAGCCGACAGGGCAATCGCCGAAGACCTGTATGGGAGTTTGAACTCGATACGGCAAAACAACAACTGAACCAACAATTTGGCACTCGAGATCTGGTTGGTTTCGGTGTCGAACACGCGAGCTTAGGATTAGCAGCTGCTGGATGCTTGATTCAGTATGTCAAAGACACGCAACGTACGGCTCTGCCTCATATTCGCTCTCTTACTTATGATAAACACGACAGCTCAGTAATACTGGATGCAGCAACACGTCGGAACCTAGAGATCACCCAAAACCTCTCCGGTGGCACCGATAACACTCTTGCTGAAGTGCTTGATCATACTGCGACGGCAATGGGCAGCCGTATGCTAAAGCGCTGGCTGCACCAACCCATGCGTAGCATAGATACATTAAACCAACGTCTAAACGCTATCACTGAGCTCAAAGAGGATGGCTATTTTTCTGATCTGCATCCAGTGCTTAAGCAAATTGGCGATATAGAACGTATCATTGCTCGTTTAGCCCTACGCTCTGCTCGACCAAGAGACATGGCTCGACTAAGGCAGGCATTACAACAACTTCCAGAGCTGGCTACTGCGTGCAATCACTTTAGCAATGATTATCTGTCACAACTGGCCAAGTTTTGCTCCCCCATCGATAATATTTGCCAACTTTTAGGACGAGCCATCAAGGAAAACCCTCCGGTTGTTATCCGCGATGGTGGCGTCATTGCCAATGGCTACAATCCAGATTTAGATGAATGGCGAAGCTTAGCAGAAGGCGCAACAGAGTATTTAGAGCGCCTAGAAGAAGATGAAAAAGATCGACATGGTATCGATACACTTAAAGTGGGTTACAACAATGTGCATGGTTTTTTCATTCAAGTCAGTCGTGGGCAAAGTCATCTTGTGCCGCCACATTATGTTCGCCGTCAAACATTGAAAAATGCAGAGCGTTACATCATTCCTGAGCTCAAAGAACACGAAGATAAAGTGCTGAACTCTAAATCTAAGGCCTTGGCCATAGAGAAGCAGCTATGGGAGGAGCTCTTTGATCTGTTAATGCCACACTTAGAGAAACTGCAAAACCTAGCTTCAGCTCTTTCTCAACTAGATGTCTTGCAAACGTTAGCAGAACGAGCAGACACATTAGACTATAGCCGCCCCGTATTGACATCCAAGCCCGGCATCCAAATATTGGCAGGTCGTCATCCTGTCGTAGAACAAGTAATGGATGAGCCATTTATCGCCAACCCAATCGACCTCAACGAAAGTAGAAAAATGCTCATTGTCACAGGGCCGAACATGGGAGGTAAGTCCACTTACATGCGCCAAACGGCTCTGATTGCACTGCTTGCTCATATTGGTAGCTTTGTTCCTGCGGAGTCTGCGCAAATTGGCGTCATTGATCGCATTTTTACTCGCATTGGCGCCTCTGACGATCTTGCTTCAGGACGTTCGACCTTTATGGTTGAAATGACAGAAACCGCAAATATTTTGCACAATGCTACCGAGAAAAGCCTTGTTTTAATGGACGAAATTGGGCGGGGAACCAGTACTTATGATGGACTCTCACTCGCTTGGGCAAGCGCCGAATGGCTGGCGAGTAAAATAGGTGCGCTGACACTCTTTGCCACACACTATTTTGAACTCACAGAGCTGCCAAACCAAATCCCAACCTTAGCTAATGTTCATTTAGACGCGGTTGAGCATGGCGATAGCATTGTGTTTATGCACGCTGTCCAAGAAGGCGCGGCCAGCAAATCTTATGGGCTGGCTGTTGCTGGGCTCGCAGGTGTGCCGAAAAGTGTCATAAAAAATGCGCGCAGCAAGCTATCTCAGTTAGAAAGCATTGGCCAGCACATACCATCCAAAACGGCTAGCGCTCCAGATATCGCTAACCAGTTAAGTTTGATCCCTGAGCCTAGTGAGATCGAAGAAACCTTGGCCAGAATAGATCCCAATGATCTTACCCCACGTCAAGCCTTAGAAGAGTTATATCGATTAAAGGCTATGCTATAAAACTTTCTTTTCTTATGCGCGAAAGGGCCACTTAATATTAAGTGGCCCTTTTATCATTGATGATGAGAACGAAAATGGGTGGAGATAAAAGTAGTTACTCGTCCTCTACACTGAATAAATTCTCCATATTGAGCCCTTGTTTAACAAGGATCTCTCTTAAGCGACGAAGACCTTCGACTTGAATTTGGCGAACGCGCTCGCGAGTTAAATTGATTTCACGCCCCACTTCTTCTAGCGTTGAAGGCTCATAGCCAAGCAAACCAAAACGGCGTGCTAACACTTCTTTTTGCTTCGGATTCAGCTCATCTAACCAATGGATTAAAGAAGATTTGATGTCATCATCTTGAGTCGATACTTCCGGATCTGAGTTGTTAGCATCAGGAATAATATCCAATAGCGCTTTCTCACCATCTCCGCCAATGGGCGTGTCCACTGAGCTCACTCTCTCATTCAAGCGCAACATCTTGCTCACATCGTCCACGGGTTTATCCAATTGCAGTGCGATTTCTTCTGCTGTAGGCTCGTGGTCAAGCTTTTGTGATAACTCCCTCGCGGTACGCAAGTAAATATTGAGCTCTTTCACCACATGAATAGGTAAACGAATGGTACGAGTTTGGTTCATTAACGCGCGTTCGATCGTTTGGCGAATCCACCAAGTGGCATAAGTAGAGAAACGGAATCCTCGTTCAGGATCGAACTTCTCAACCGCACGGATCAAACCTAAATTCCCTTCTTCAACTAAATCAAGTAAGGCTAAACCACGATTGCTATAACGACGGGAAATTTTAACCACTAAACGCAAATTACTTTCAATCATGCGCTTGCGAGCTGCTTCATCACCTCTTAATGCACGGCGAGCATAAAGCACTTCTTCTTCAGCGGTTAATAGTGGAGAAAAGCCAATTTCACCAAGATAAAGCTGAGTCGCATCCAAACTCTTTGTGGAGACTTCAAACTCTTCTTTCGCTTCTTCTACGGTTTCAGTGGTTGATTCATTGGTAGTAGTCAGTTCTTCTTCCGAGAGCGAATCCATCGCTTCACGATCTATCTCGAACTCTTCAACTTTTGTTGCTGTGTTGCTGATACTCATAACGCCTCCCCCTGGCGAGCTAGCAAGACATTACTACTTTTTAATGTCGCTACATTACTCTATACAAGTAAGTTTATGGTAAGTAGCGATTAGGATTCACCGACTTACCTTGATAGCGAATTTCAAAGTGCAAACGAACGCTGCTGGTTCCTGAGCTGCCCATCGTTGCAATTTTTTGGCCTGCTTTTACACTTTGTCCTTCGTGTACGAGCAACCGATCGTTGTGAGCATAAGCGCTAAGGTAATTATCGTTGTGCTTAACAATCACTAGATTGCCATAACCTCTTAGTGCATTGCCCGAATAGACAACGGTTCCTCCGGCAGTAGAGACAATTGATTGACCACGCCTACCTGCGATGTCAATCCCCTTATTGCCATGATCTCCTGCAGAATAGTTTTTTATCACTCTCCCTTTTGTTGGCCATAACCACTTAGATATTTTTTGATTTGGTGGCGATGTCTCATTTATAGGTTTTTTAACATTTTGTTTACCTTTAGATTCAACATACTCTTTTGTTTTTGATTGATCAAGCCCATTTTTTGAGTATTTTTTAGCCGATTGTTGATTTTTTGAGTTATTTTTATAACTAAGTTGTTGATTTTTGTTCGCAGTATTGGATGATAGAGAACTGGTAGGAGTTGTAATTTTTCCAACTCCTGTTCCACCGTAGGAAGGAGCAATATATGAAGGACGCCACAAATCCAACTTTTGACCTGGATGAATCGTGTATGGTTTCTTTAGGTTGTTGTATCGGATAATATCGTTGACATCTTTGCCAGTGATATAAGAGATGAAATACAGCGTATCGCCTTTCTTCACTACATAATAACTACCACGGTAACTATTGCGTGAAATAGAACCGTAATCTTTATGTAGCCCAGAAACAGGCGCAGGTGTTTGGGCAGTGCAAGCGACCATCACACTACATAGTCCCACTAACAACGCTTTTTTGGCCGAACACTTCATTTTGATTTAAGCAAGATCCCCCGCAATAAGCGGAACAAACCTTACCATCTCTACCGTTTCAGTAGAATAGTGTTCACCTTGTCGAGTGATCTTCAAGAGCTGTTGCTCGTCGTCGCCGACCGGAATCACCATTATCCCACCTTGATTCAATTGCTCCAATAATGAATTGGGTACGGACTCGGCAGCAGCGGTTACGATAATGGCATCAAAAGGCGCTTTAACTTCCCACCCTTGCCAACCATCTCCATGCTTGGTTGATACATTATAAATATCAAGCTGCTTTAGACGCCTTTTGGCTTCCCATTGCAATGACTTAATTCTTTCTATTGAATAAACATGATCAACGAGTTGGGCAAGCACCGCGGTTTGGTAACCCGATCCCGTCCCAATCTCTAGGACCTTGCTGTGACGAGATAAGTTCAACATCTCTGTCATTTTTGCGACGATATAAGGCTGGGAGATAGTCTGCCCTTGCCCAATGGGCAACGCATTGTTGTCATACGCTTGATGTACCATTGCCTGAGAAACAAAGTTTTCCCTTGGCAGTCGGTAAATCGCGTCTAATACTTGTTTGTCGCGAATACCGCTGGAGACTAAAAACCTCATGAGTCTATCTGCTTGCGGGTTCGTCATTAAGATTCCTTTAACCAATGTTCCATTGTTAATAGCGACTCATGGGCGGTAAGATCAACTTGTAACGGCGTCATCGACACTTTGCCTTGTTCAATAGCGTAAAAGTCGGTCCCCACTCCTGCATCTTGCTCTTTGCCAGGAGGCCCCAGCCAGTAGATTTCATGTCCTCTAGGATCGATTTGTTTAAGCATGGGCTCAGCGTGATGGCGTGCGCCAAGCCGAGTCACTTGTAACTCAAGCCCCTGATCATCGGCAACATCTGGAATATTAACGTTTATCAAACGATTTGTAGGAATAGGAAAACGTTGGTGCTGCATTACCAATCGTTTAGCCACGCGAGCTGCCATATCAAAGTGCACCTTACCCACTAATGACAATGCAATCGATTGAACGCCCAGAAAATGCCCTTCCATCGCCGCGGCAACCGTACCTGAGTACAGTACGTCATCACCCAGGTTTGCACCATGATTTATGCCTGATAGTAAGAGATCGGGCAAATCATTTTTCATCAGCTCATTGAGAGCAAAGTGAACACAATCAGTTGGCGTACCTTGCACAGAGTAAACATTGGGCTCTATTTCATTAACGCGAAGTGGCTGCTCTAGAGTAAGAGAGTTCGATGCGCCACTTCGATTTCTGTCAGGCGCAACAATAATGATATCAGCGATATCTCTTAACTCAGCAGCCAGAAAGCGAATACCCTTAGCGTGCACGCCATCATCGTTACTCAATAAGATTTTTAGTTTATCACCATTCATTAATAACTACGCTCGACTTCAATTTCGTTGATAAGCTCGCGCACAATAGCAGTAGCAAAACAACCCGCTTCAAGTGAAAAAGAAAGCGTGATAGTGTCTTTATCAATTTGCCACGTCAATTGGTTAGGACGCAGCATGATAGGACGCCTATCGTGCCTCATTCTATTCCCTCTAATCAGCGCCATGAGATCAGGCTCTGAATCGAGGTGTTTTTGCTCTAATTCAAGTGCTTGCGACTGAGTAGGTAACGCGTTATCTCCCGGTAGGGCCGCTGTGATTGCCACATCAGCATTGAATAACTGCTGATTGTACTGTGCGATATTGTCTTCGGTTACATTGAAAAGTGTAGAATCTTTTTGCGCGATATCACCAATAATAAGTTGATTGAAGTAGGATTTTTCTATTCTTTCCGACAAAATGGTGTTGAATATCCACGATCTTGCTGCCGACAAATACATACTGCGTTTATTGGCATTGCGAGTACGCACGTTTTCTTTGCCCCAACGACGCGCTTCTTTTAGGTTGTTACCATCACGGCCAAACCTCTGATTACCAAAATAATTTGGTACGCCTGACTCAGAAATTTTCTGCAACCTCTTTTCAACATCTTCGACGTCACTGACTTCTGTTAACGCCACAACGAAATCATTCCCTACTAGGTCTCCTGGGCGCAGCTTCTTGCTATGCCAGGAGGTCTGTAAGACTTCAATAGTTGGGTGCTTGGATAAAAACCCGGACAAATCTGGCTGCTCATTTTTTGGCAAACGCACGCTGAGCCATTGTTCCGTAACCGCGTGACGATCTTTTAAGCCAGCCCAACTGACATCTTTTGAAGCAACGCCACATGCTTTGGCAAGTTCATTAGCGACAAAAGTAGTGTTTTCACCAGTTTTCCTGATTCTCACCATGAAATGTTCACCGTGACCGGCAAAATCAAAGCCCAAACATTCGTTGACTTGAAAATGCTCAGGCTTGGCTTTTAATTTAGCTGTCGCAGTAGGTTTGCCATATAAATAAGATAGGGAGGACAACATATCTGACATGTAATTTACCATCGGAATAATCGTGTTCGACACCAGAAGAGACACTCCTCCTCTAATGTGGATATTAGAGAATCAGCCTTGAGTAAGCAGGACAACCGCTTCCGTAGCGATGCCTTCTTTTCGGCCTGTAAAGCCCAACTTCTCCGTAGTCGTTGCTTTGACATTAATATTGCGAATATCCGTTTCTAAATCTTGTGCAATAACCGCACACATAGCGTCGATGTGTGGGGCCATTTTGGGGGCTTGAGCTAAGATAGTGACGTCCGCATTGCCGAGTACATAGCCTTGCTCTTTCACTTGGCGGTAGACTTCTCTTAGCAATTTGCGACTGTCGACGCCTTTCCAAGTATCATCCGTATCTGGAAAGTGGCGTCCGATATCCCCCTTCGCGATTGCCCCTAATAAGGCATCACAAAGCGCATGTAAGGCAACATCGCCATCCGAATGGGCTACTAACCCTTGCTCATAAGGTATCTCAACGCCACCTATAGTAATCGGCCCTTGCCCACCAAATTTATGTACATCAAAACCATGACCAATTCGAATCATTGTCATTCCTCTAAGGTTGCTTATTTAAATAGTATTTGGCGAGATCAAGATCTTCTGGCTGGGTGATCTTAATGTTGTCTGCACGACCTTGAACCAATAACGGCTGAAATCCAGCCCATTCCATTGCTGACGCCTCATCAGTAATCGTAACGTTCTCTTGCAAAGCCTTGGATAATGCAGAGCGTAGTGGCTCGGTTCGGAACATCTGTGGCGTGAGGGCATGCCAAAGTAATTCTCTTTCCACCGTATGCTGAATTTGCGAAGTCGCGTCGGATCGTTTCATCGTGTCACGAACAGGCGTCGCCATAATGCCGCCAACCGTATGACTCATTGCTTGGTTTATTAATTTGTCTATATCAGCTAAGCAAACACAAGGCCTTGCAGCATCATGGACCATCACCCAATGCGCCATGTCGTTTGAGGCTACATAATCAAGAGCTGATAGCACAGAGTCTGCTCGCTCACCTCCCCCACTAACTCGAATAACCTCTTGCTTATCTGACAAAGGCAATTGGGCAAAGTAAGGATCATGTTCTGAAATAGCGACAACGACTCGAGCAATACTCGAATGAGACAAGAGCTTTTCAATGGTGTGTTCAAGTACGGTTTTGTTGCCGATAGTTAAATATTGCTTCGGCCGATCGGCTTGCATTCGGCTTCCCACGCCCGCTGCAGGCACAATCGCCACTATGGAAGGTTTATTGGTCATACGACTTCGCTCCGTCAGTCAAACGATAGAATGTTTCCCCTTTTTTGACCATGCCTAACTCGTGACGCGCTCTTTCTTCAATCGCATCCAGCCCTTGGCGAAGATCATCAATTTCAGCAAACATCTCATCATTGCGCACTTGCAAACTGGCGTTGACCTTTTGCTGTGCTTGAATTTCGCTACTGACGAGTTGGTACTCGGTAATGCCATTCTTACCAAGCCAGAGCTCGTATTGTAACCAGCCCAGTATCACCACTAAGGCTAAGGTAAAAATTCGCATAACATTATATCTATTGAGGGTATTACTGTTAGGCCACATATATAACATAAACGTACATATCATTCGATAAAGGATTGATTATCAACGCGTCTCGAAGAGAGTTTGTCGACGCTTGGTCAATTCACCCGCTGATTTTGGCGACAAAGCCATCAATGCTCTAACTATGTAGTTTATACCCAAGTGGCCCGTGAAGGCAGAATGTATCATCAAAACTGCCAACAAGTTTATCATTAACGCGCTACTTTTTAACTCCGAGATAACATTTTTTAGCTGAGAGATAAAAAGACAAATAGCGCAGCACCTAGCAATAGCCTATAGATAACGAAGGGCGTCATGCCGATGCGATTAATCAAAGCTAGGAAAAAGTGGATGCATATGTAAGCGCTAACAAAGGATGTCACTATGCCTACGGTTAGAAATCCCACATGAATAGGCTCGCCACTTATTGCCAGCTTCAACCCTAAATATCCTCCAGCCAATAAGATGATTGGAATAGACATTAAAAAAGAAAAGCGAGCCGCGGCTTCGCGAGTAAAGCCAAGGTACAATGCAGCGGTCATCGTAATGCCTGAACGTGACGTACCTGGTATCATAGCGATAGCCTGCGCTACACCGATAAATAGCGCTTTTTTCCAATCCGCCTGATACTCGTCGTCCGTTAACTTGGATACCTTGTCTGCCCACCATAACAGTACAGCAAATACTATCGTCGTGGTGGCAATGACCCAAGCACTGCGTAAATACAGCTCGATAACATCTTTCATTAGCAAGCCAAACAGGGCGGCTGGGAGCGTGGCAACAATGATCATCCAGGCCAATTTGGCTTCTTTGCTTCTATTGCCTTTAAACAATGAAGCAAAAAATGCGCTGAGCAACGCGACCACTTCGTGACGAAAGTAGATCACCACCGCTGCCAACGTGCCGACATGAACCGCCACATCAAAAGCAAGCCCTTGATCTTGCCAACCCAATATCGCAGAAGGAAGGATAAGGTGTGCCGAGCTAGAAATAGGTAAAAACTCGGTTAGCCCTTGAATCAGGGCTAACAAAAACGACTCCATGTAACTCATAGTTTCCTTGACCTTTCTAAACCTCGAACCAGCGCTCGACAGGTTTAAGTAAATCTAATTGGGTTGAATTTTGCCAAACTTGGCGGATGCTTTTGCAATCAGACGGTATGACTCTGTCAGGGCAGAGCTCATACAGCGGCTGGATCACGAAGGGGTATTTGTAGATATCGATACGTGGGATCTGCGGATCTTGCTGAGAGATTTCTTCACCAAATAGGATCAAGTCGAGATCTAGGGTACGGTCTTGATATTTGGCGCTGTGCTCTTTTCTGCCCCAATCTATCTCAATCTCTCGCAGCTTGCGACTGAACTCAGCTAGAGAGAAGTCGGTTTGCAATTCCACCACAAAGTTATAAAAAGCTCGGCCATCAAACCCTAATGCTTCACATTCATAAATTGTTGAGACTTTAAGAGAACATCCTAATTTAGAGAGTTCCTTGACCGCCACTTCTGAATGCTTACAAGGTTCAATATTTGAGCCCACTCCAACATAGGCTACTGTCATAAGCTACCTCGCTCAATGACAACACCGACACCTTTAGCTTGAGGAACCGCACCAGGTTTGGTCAGACGAATTTTGATCCAAGGCACAGAAAATTCAGACATGACGAGACTCGCCACTTCTTCTGCTACGCGCTCGACTAGCAAAAATCTGCCTGACTCAATATGTGTCAAAATGGCTTCGCTGACCGTCGCATAATCCAATGCGTCAGCCACATCATCACTCGCCCCTGCTCGGCGATTATCGTGAGCCATTTCAATGTCTAGTACTAACTTTTGTTTTATTTCTTGTTCCCAATCGTAAACACCAATCGTGGTGATGGCTTCTAGCTGTTCGATAAAAACTTTATCCATAGTCATTCGTGTCCTATACCGCTTATGGTCGAAATATGAGAAAAAAATCGTACTAAATTGGTGATTCGCGATATCATACCAACTAGTGGGACACAGAGCATTATTTTCAAGTAATAAGAAAGACCATGACCTCATTAACACTTGCGATCATCATTTTCGCTTACCTACTTGGCTCAATTTCGAGTGCGGTGTTGATTTGTCGTTTACTCAAGCTACCCGATCCACGCAGCGCTGGTTCCAACAACCCTGGCGCGACGAACGTGCTACGTATTGGTGGAAAAAAAGCGGCGCTCGCAGTGCTATTGGCCGATATGCTAAAAGGAACGATTCCCGTTTGGGGCAGTTACTATTTGGGTGTCGACTCTCTGATGTTAGGCGTGATTGCCATTGCCGCCTGCCTTGGTCACATGTACCCGATTTTCTTCCACTTTAAAGGTGGTAAAGGTGTAGCAACTGCACTGGGCTCGGTTGCCCCTATTGGTCTTGGCTTAACTGGGCTTATTGTCGCAACTTGGCTGGCCATTGTGGTGGTGTTTCGTTACTCCTCGCTCGCTGCCATCGTAACCGTTCTACTCACACCATTTTATACTTGGATGGTTCGACCTGAGTTCACCTTACCCGTTGCCATGCTATGCTGCTTAATCGTGCTGCGCCACCATCAAAATATCCGCCGCTTATTTGAAGGCACTGAGCCTAAGATTGGTCAAAAGCAAAGCAGCAGTAGTTAACGAACAACCAGCTAAATAAAAAAACGGCCGCTTAGCGCGACCGTCATCGACTTAACAAGCTTAGCTATCTTAGCTATTTTCAATTGGCTGCAACTCATCGATGGGCCAACGTGGTCGCACATGAATAGATAAATCGGCCACTTCACCATTTTTCAATCTCTGCATGCCCGCATAAGCAATCATAGCGCCATTGTCGGTACAAAACTCGGTGCGTGGGTAATACACCTCACCACCAATACTAGTCGCAAGTTCTTCAAGAGATTGACGCAGTTGCTTGTTCGCACTCACGCCACCGGCAATCACAATTCGCTTCATACCAGTTTGCTTTAATGCCCGTTTGCATTTAATCACTAATGTATCGCATACCGCTTCTTGGAATGCATAAGCAATATCCGCGCGAGTTTGCTCATCATTATCATGGGCCGCGATGGTATTGGCGGTAAAAGTCTTAAGACCTGAGAAGCTCATATCCAGACCCGGACGATCCGTCATTGGCCGTGGAAACTTAAACCGACCTGGAGTACCTTTTTGCGCCAATCGTGACAATATCGGCCCGCCAGGATAATCCAGCCCCATTAGTTTAGCGGTTTTATCAAACGCCTCTCCGGCAGCATCATCTATCGATTCACCCAAAATTGCGTAACCGCCAATCCCGTTCACTTCGACCAGCATGGTGTGCCCACCCGAGACCAACAGGGCAATAAATGGAAATGGTGGTGGCGTCTCCTCAAGCATAGGTGCAAGCAAATGCCCTTCCATATGATGAACCGGCACCGCAGGAACGCCCCATGCGTAAGCCACACTACGACCAATGGATGCACCCACCATCAAAGCTCCGACTAAACCAGGCCCTGCCGTATAAGCCACACCATCGATGTCTTTTGAGGTTAAGTTTGCATCTGCCAGTGCTGCTTTGATAAGCGGTAGTGTCTTCTTTACATGATCACGAGAGGCAAGCTCTGGCACCACGCCACCGTAATCAACATGCAGATCAACTTGGCTATATAGTTGATGGGAAAGCAATCCCTTTTCATCGTCATAAATTGCAATACCTGTTTCATCACAGGAAGTTTCGATGCCAATAATGCGCATAGTTTTCTCAATATGCCGTGTCAGAATTTCAAAATTGGCGCAATCTTACCTTGCCTTTCCCCAGCAAACAAATTTTGTACAGACTATAATCGACAAAATGCTTTACAAACTCACTCGGATCGGATTAAAATTCCGCACCAATTTTGATCTAGCTGGTTAACGACCGACCAAGACAAAACGTCTTTGAGTTGAGTCAAAAGATGCCAGCATTAACGAATAACCCCTGAGGTGAAAGGCATATGCCAGTAGTTAAAGTACGTGAAAACGAACCGTTCGACGTTGCACTACGTCGTTTCAAGCGCTCTTGCGAAAAAGCAGGTATCCTATCTGAAGTACGTCGTCGCGAGCACTATGAAAAACCAACAACAGTTCGTAAACGCGCTAAAGCAGCAGCTCAAAAGCGTCACGCTAAGAAGCTAGCTCGCGAAAACGCACGTCGTGTACGCTTGTACTAATAGTTAAACTTCTAAAAGGAATTTAACTATGGCTCTCATTGAACAACTCAAAGAAGAGCAAAAATTAGCGATGAAAGCCAAGGACAAACCGCGCCTTGGCACTATCCGTTTGGCCCTATCAGCAATTAAACAGCGTGAAGTTGATGAAAAAATCACTCTAAGTGATGAGGACATCCTTGCTGTGCTGACTAAAATGGTCAAACAACGTCGCGATTCTGTCTCTCAATATGAATCCGCTGGTCGTCAAGACCTTGCCGATGCAGAAAAAGCAGAAATCACAGTGCTTGAGGAATTTATGCCTCAACCATTGAGCGAAGAAGAAGTAAGCGCGCTGCTTGAAAGCGCAATTGCAGAATCTGGTGCTGCTGGTATGCAAGACATGGGCAAAGTCATGGGCGTGCTCAAGCCAAAGATTCAAGGCCGAGCAGACATGGGCAAAGTCAGTGGTTTAGTTCGCGCTAAACTGTCTTAAGCTCAAGTAAATTTCTAGCAAACCGTGCTATCCTTTGGGACGCGCGGTTTGTTTGTCTCTAGGGGCTGTTGACCGAAAGACATTTTCTCTCAAGCATCGTTTCCTTATTTGTTAGGTTTTATGGCTGGACACATCCCAAGACAGTTTATTGATGACCTCCTAGCTCGTCTCGATATCGTTGACGTGATCGACGCGCGAGTAAAACTTAAGAAACAAGGAAAAAACTACGGAGCTTGCTGCCCGTTCCACAACGAAAAAACGCCGTCATTTAGCGTTAGCCAAGAAAAACAGTTCTATCACTGCTTTGGTTGTGGTGTGCATGGTAATGCGATTGATTTTTTGATGGAGTACGAGCGCCTTGACTTCGTGGATACCATCGAAGAGCTCGCTTCTCTGGTGGGCGTCGAAGTACCTAGGGAGCAACGTAACCCTAACTCCTCACCATCAAACCAACCACGTGCGAACAGCGAACAAAAAAGAAGCCTATACGATTTGATGACGAGCATTGGCCAGTTTTATCGCCAGCAACTGAAACAATCGACCAATCGTGCAGCCATTGATTACCTGAAACAGCGCGGCCTATCCGGTGAGATCGTGCAAAAGTTTGGCATTGGCTATATTGCTGATGAGTGGGATCTGGTGCGCAAGAACTTCGGCCAAACCAATGAGAGCCAAGACATGTTGGTCTCTGGTGGTATGCTGATTGAAAACGATAAGGGTAATCGTTATGACCGCTTCCGTGGTCGAGTCATGTTCCCAATTCGCGATAGACGAGGCCGGGTGATTGGCTTTGGTGGGCGAACACTTGGTGATGGTACCCCGAAATACCTCAACTCGCCTGAAACGCCAATATTCCATAAAGGCAAAGAACTGTATGGTCTTTATGAAGTGCTGCAAGCCCATCGAGAGCCAGAGCAAATCTTGGTGGTTGAAGGCTATATGGATGTGGTTGCCCTAGCTCAATATGGCGTGGACTACTCGGTCGCCTCATTGGGTACATCAACAACAGGCGATCACTTACAAGTCTTGTTCAGGCAAACCCATACCGTCGTCTGCTGTTACGATGGTGATAGAGCAGGTAAAGAAGCCGCATGGCGAGCCTTAGAGAACGCACTTGCCTACCTTAAAAGTGGCCACACTCTTAAGTTTTTGTTTTTGCCCGATGGCGAAGACCCAGACAGCTACATTCGACAGCATGGTCGTGAAGCATTTGAAAATAAAATTCAGCAGGCAACCCCTTTATCAAGTTACTTATTTGATAATTTGATTGAGTTGCATCAGATTAATTTAGGCAGCAACGAAGGTAAGTCTGCACTAAGAGCGCAAGCATCTAACCTAATTAATAAAATTCCAGATCCCTACTTTCAAGAACTATTAGAAAAAATACTCGATGAACGGACTGGGTTTGACAATCAGCTAAGGCAGAAAAAAAAGCCAGCAAGGCAAGTGATTCATAATGCTCAGAAAGAGATAAAGCGCACGCCAATGCGCGAAGTTATTGCTTTGCTAATTCAAAATCCGAGCTATGCTGATATGGTACCCGAGCTTGATAGCCTTAAAGAGCTAACATTACCGGGATTAAGTTTGTTTATGGAGGTGCTTGAATATTGTCGCACGCACCCCCATATCAAAACGGGCCAGTTATTAGAGTACTGGCGAAATAAAGAAAATGAGACTCTTCTGTCTCGTCTCGCAAGCTGGAATATTCCGCTTAACGAAGACGACAATCAAGAAGATATATTTTTGGACTCACTGGACAATATATTTGCCCAATGTGTCGAGAAACAAATTGAGAACCTGCAGGCCAAAGCAAGAAGTGTCGGTTTATCAACCGAAGAGAAGAGGGAGCTGCAAGCTTTAATGCTTGATTTAAAAGCGTAACCCTGTTTGATTAGTCAGCAATGAAAAAATTTGTTAGTATTCGTGGTTTGCAATTCGCATACTAATTCCTTCACCAGATACGAAGTTGGATACCGTCTATGGATCAAAATCCGCAGTCACAGCTCAAAATACTTGTTATAAAAGGCAAGGAACAGGGCTATCTGACCTACGCCGAAGTTAACGACCACCTACCAGCAGAGATCGTCGACTCTGAACAGGTTGAAGACATTATTCAGATGATTAACGACATGGGCATTAAAGTAGTGGAAACTGCGCCTGATGCCGATGACCTCGCTCTGAACGATGACAACACCATCACTGATGAAGACGCTGCTGAAGCCGCTGCTGCTGCACTTTCTAGTGTAGAAAACGAGATTGGTCGCACCACGGATCCTGTCCGCATGTACATGCGTGAAATGGGTACTGTTGAGCTATTGACTCGAGAAGGCGAAATCGACATTGCGAAACGCATTGAAGATGGCATTAACCAAGTACAAAACTCCGTTGCTGAATATCCAGGCACTATCCCTTATATTCTTGAGCAGTTTGATAAAGTTCAAGCAGAAGAGCTCCGACTTACTGATCTTGTGTCAGGTTTTGTAGACCCGAACGATGATGAGACAACAGCCCCGACAGCTACTCACATCGGTTCTGAACTTTCAGAAAGCGATCTTGAAGACGAAGACGATGAAGATGTCGATGACGACGATCGTGAAGACAGTGATGATGACGACGAAGAAGATAGCGGCATCGATCCAGAGCTTGCTTTGGAGAAATTCACTGCACTTCGTAATACATTCCAAGATTACCAGCTAGCCGTTAACGAGCATGGCACAGAAAGTGGCCAAGCATCTAAAGCGCAAGAGCTAGTACAAGAAGTCTTCGCTGAGTTCCGCTTAACACCCAAGCAGTTTGACTACTTGGTAGATGAGCTGCGCACCTCTATGGATCGCGTAAGAACGCAAGAGCGCCTTATCATGCGCCAAGCGGTTGAATACAGCAAAATGCCTAAGAAGTCTTTTATTGCCCTCTTTACTGGCAATGAGTCTGACGAAGCATGGCTGGATGAAGTATTGGCCTCTGACAAACCTTACGTTGAAAAACTCAAAGGCTTTGAAGAAGAGATCCGTCGCTCTATCCAAAAGCTAAACACGATCGAACAAGAAACCTCTTTGAGCGTACAAAGCATCAAAGACATCAGCCGTCGTATGTCTATCGGTGAAGCAAAAGCTCGCCGAGCCAAGAAAGAGATGGTTGAAGCGAACCTACGTCTGGTAATCTCTATCGCTAAGAAATACACCAACCGTGGTCTACAGTTCTTGGATCTTATCCAGGAAGGTAACATTGGTTTGATGAAAGCAGTAGATAAGTTTGAATACCGTCGTGGTTATAAGTTCTCAACTTATGCAACATGGTGGATCCGTCAGGCCATCACTCGCTCAATTGCAGACCAAGCTCGTACGATCCGTATTCCGGTGCACATGATCGAAACGATCAACAAGCTAAACCGTATCTCTCGTCAAATGCTACAAGAGATGGGTCGTGAGCCGTTACCGGAAGAGCTGGCTGAACGCATGCAGATGCCAGAAGATAAGATCCGCAAAGTGCTTAAAATTGCCAAAGAGCCAATCTCAATGGAGACACCAATCGGTGACGACGAAGATTCGCACTTAGGTGACTTCATCGAAGATACAACGCTTGAGCTACCACTAGACTCAGCGACCTCTGGTAGCCTAAAAGTGGCCACCAAAGACGTGCTAGCAGGCTTAACGCCTCGTGAAGCGAAAGTACTTCGTATGCGCTTTGGTATCGATATGAATACGGACCACACTTTGGAAGAAGTTGGTAAGCAGTTCGACGTAACTCGTGAACGTATTCGTCAAATCGAAGCAAAAGCACTGAGAAAACTACGCCACCCTAGCCGCTCAGAAACCCTGCGCAGCTTCTTAGATGAGTAGTTTTTAAACACCCTATAGAAAAAGCGAGCTTCGGCTTGCTTTTTTTTTGACCAAACAGTTTAAGTGGGCAAAAACTAAGCGAAATTACCCCCTTCAACACCTAGACACCACCATACGCATCCCCTATAATCATGCACCTAGATTGGCCCCTTAGCTCAGTGGTTAGAGCAGTCGACTCATAATCGATTGGTCCGCAGTTCAAATCTGCGAGGGGCCACCATATACAATAAGGCCTGAGAGCATTTTCGCTTCTCAGGCCTTTTTCGTTAAAATGTATTTATAGCAGTTTAAACCTTCTACTGCTCATTCTCCGACGGACTAAGCATCAAGTTCAGAGTCAAACCAGACATCTTCATAGTCTTCTTCAATCAAAAACCTCCAGCCTTCTGGTAGCGCTAAGTACGGAAGAACGATTTCTGCATGCTTACTTAAGTGCGTTCCGTGCAAAGGAAGAAAAAAGTCTGGATCATCTGACCATTCACCAGCCCAAAAATACCAACCACTAGTGCCATTCTCTTCTTTTACACGAACGCCATTAATTGGTCGCTCGCCATCTAAAACCGCTTGTGAAATTCCTATTTTCAAAGATAAGTCGCAGGGCTTGTAATTTGCTGAGAACCTTTTACATAACTTTCTTTGTCGGAATTGAAGTTCATTGGACATTATCTTAACTCTTTCACTGCTTTCATATTACAGCGTAGATTCTCACCTAATGTATGAGATAAGCCAATAAACAAAGTAGCACTGCTATCAAAGCAAACAATTTCAAAGAGCGAGCTTTTAAGCTGCTTCTTCGCGTGACCATTCCACAAATCTGCGTTTCCATCAGCAAAAGGCTTCTCTGTTGTGAAAGGCTTTGTACCTTTAGGAAAAGCCGAAACAACAGCCCAAGAAAATTGGTAATCGCACTCTTTCAACTTCTTGTGCAAGTTTTCACCTAGAACCCAAGACGGGTCATTTAATTCATCCCACGCACCTTCAATATCTGAAAAATGCCAATCATACTCTCTCAGATCAATACCAAGCCAACTCTCAACATCGAGTAAACTTGTGTACCACTTAACCTCTGGGCAGTTTTCTACAATGAAATTCAAAATACTAACTAACCTCTTCTGAGCATATTTTTATCCTACACAACAGATTTTCTGTCTACTTCCCAATAGCTCAATTCCTGCTCTTCAAATATACCTTCAAGTGCATCGAGCCCATGCTTAACTTTATAAGCACTTTCATTTTCTGTTATAGGAAGAAGCCAATAGACATGAGCGTGCCCATCTTTTAGATTGCAAATTTCTAGATCTGGCCCGAACGGATAAGGAAGAGAGAGTAGAAGATGATCACACATGCTATTTGATATCCACGGCTGACCAATAGATAAGCTGAAGCCAAGCTTTACATTACGTGTTTGATGATAGTATGCAACCATAGCCAACAATTCAACGCACCTTGGATTCTCTTCGTCGGATAGCATGACAAACTCAAGCCTGCCTGAGTCAGGGTGCTCAATAGAGCTAACTCCTATAGTGCCATAAACCCATAAATCTATTTCTGACCCTGGGCTAGCACGAAAAACGCGAAATTGCGGGATGGCCTCCAATACAGGCCCTGCATACCAAGAAAAAATTTCGTGTTCATGCCCCTGAAAAAAATCACAGTAATGATTTAGTACTTGTTCGTTTAAGGAGAGTGACAAGTCTTCATGAATGTTAGTCATATATGAATTTGACGTTATAATCGTTCTTCACTGGGAACTGATTATATCTAGATGATTTTCAATAATGAACCGTATTGTTCCGATAAAGAAAAAACCTGAAGATAGTGACTACCAGTTTTTGTGTGGCTGTGACGTATCAGAGCTAGAACGCCCTCACTTAGTTTTGCGTGAGTCACTTTTTAGATAAAGAACCAGATCTCGAACAATTTGCAAACTTAGAGCCGGGAACAGGCGCTGAGAGAGAATCAATACAGCATGATTGGGAGTTTTTCGAACTTGAGTAAAATAAGAGCTATAAGAGAAAAACAAAGCAAACAATATCAACGCTGTGACCAGTTAATTCGCCGTAAATTCTCAGTATCCAATATGAGTGATTCAAAGTGGATAAGACTACTAAGAATTGCTAGCCAACTATACTCCGATATCAACACCATAGATTTCAAGTTGGTCAACAGCGAAGACGTACGAAGGACTTTCGTGGAAGAGTTTGAAGAGCACGTAGATGAACAATTTTTTCGAGAGCCTATTCTCTACAAAGAAATTGAATGGCTTGAGTTTCCTGATAGTGAGAACTCGAAACTAGACGTGCTCCGCTTGAAGCTCAAAGAAAAAGGGCACTTTCCATTACTTGATACCTCTTCGGGGTTACGCGTTATTGGGTATGAATAGCTTGAACTTTGTATTGAAACTTTAATCCTAAGCCAGATATAAATTCATCTACACGAGACAAAAAGTTAATTGCTGCCTGATCAGGTTCATATTGGCAGACCAGAGAAATTACTACATTTCTTTCTTTTGCATCGTTATATGACCTAAGCAGTTCACCACTTTCAATGAAGCTTACGTAGTTATTTAACTTATCTTGTAAAGCTAATAAGTGCTCTGATGAGCCCCATTCGAGATGATCGCTAATAGTAAGAATAACTTGGTTATCTTCGTCTAAAACACTAATTATATCGACGACATTGGTTTGAGTAACCGACATACAATTCCTCTAATTAAAACTATCATTCGCGAGTTATGCGTTATTTGACGTATTATCACCATCAAGTATTCAAAGTTAAAGACATTAACTCTGGTTCCTTACACAAAATACACTTATTCACAGAACTCCAAGTTAAAAGGTGGCGCGAGCTTTGATTCAAAGCGCCATTGCATAAAACGAGTCACAATCGCTTTGCTCAATGCAGTAACACCCTTAAGTACTTTTGTTAGCTCAGTTTCACAGTAAAGCGTTGTTTTCACCTCGTCTGTGCTTTGGTCTACTGACAACTCATAGTACGGATGGATGGCCTGTTCTTTTCGGCCACAGAACACGCCACCCATTTTCTCTATAAAGTTTTTCTAATCACCTTTGTCTGCTGTTCTGCTTTAATTTGACCGGACACTTCAATAAAGGAATATAATCCTGATATCGAGGTGTGTATGACAAGAAGAAAAAACAGAACTTATACCAAGACTTTAAAACAGCACAAGCTGCCTCAAAGCAATATGAAATCCTAGTTGATGTAGCAGGAATTGGAGACGACTATGGGACGCCTCGAGGTAGAGAAAAGTACATGGAGCAGTTTAAAAAGGCGCGAGAGAAATTAGGTTATCACGATCAAATTGTGGAAGAAGAAAAGCAAGCTCGGTCTAGCTCAAAAAGTCAATCTTTCTCATCAAGAGTAAAGAGCAGGATGGAGTTTGCTTATGATCTCCTTCAACCAATTTGCTTCGCTCCACTTGAAAACTACTTCAGTTAGTCTGATGGCTATTACAACATCACTCGTAACTCACCCTAGTATCAATCTTTAACTTATCTAGAACCGTTATACGATCTTTAAAGGAAGAACCACTATCGAGAGGGATCTCGATGTGAAAATGGCATCCATTGCCTGGCTCACTATGGCATTGAATAGTGCCATGCAGTTTATGCGTCACTAAGTTGTAAATAATATGGGTACCTAACCCGCAGCCTCCTTGCCCTCGCTTTGTCGTCACAAACGGATCAAAAATTTTCGCTAATAGAGCCGCTTCGATTCCTAAGCCGTTGTCTTTGTAATCGATGACAAGTACTCGCTCTGCCTTACTTAAACAAATAGAGATCTCATGAGGCGCATTGGCAGCTTCAAAACCATGAATCAGTGAGTTGAGAATCAAGTTAGAATAGATTTGAGCAAATGCTTCTGGGTAGCTATCTATCTCAAACTCTGGAATGCACTGGGCCTCAACGATAACCTGCTTTTGCTTGAGTTTTTGTTCATGTGTCGATAGCACTTGATGCAGGTGTTCTTCCAAGTTAAACCGACAGTGCTCATCAGACGCTTGCGTGACCGCTACCTGCTTAAAGCTGGTAATCAGCTCGACCGAACGTTTAAGGTTAGATTGAATAAGCTCAACGCCTTTTTCTACATCATCTAACAACTCCTCGATATGCTGCTGTGTCATTGCACCAGAGGTCAGCCCTTGCTTAAACTCAGCCAGTTGTGATTGGATAAACGTTGATGATGTCATGCTAACACCTATCGGCGTATTCACTTCATGGGCAACACCTGCGACAAGTGAGCCAAGCGACGCCATTTTTTCCGACTCGACTAATGTTCGCTGTGCATGCTTAAGATCGTCGTACGCTTTCTCTATCCCAAGAATCGCTGTGATATCGGTGCACACCTCGACGTGTCCAACTGGTTCACCGCTCAGGCTGTATAAGTAATGAGTATCGACCCGAAACTCACGATCAAACTGGCTGAAGAAGGTTTCTGTTTCTCCTTTTCGTAAGCGCCACACTCCGCATTTTTCTGTTTGGCATATCGCTGCTCCCCAATGATGACATTGCTTGCCAACAAATTCCTTTTTGGGCTCATCGAACAACTGCTCTACTGGTTTGTTAATAAAGGTCCAGTTCATCTCCAAATCGGTCACAGAAAGTGGAGTGGGAAGAGAATCTAGCATCTGTTCATACCAATAGTATTTATTTGCCACTTCAAGATAAAGCCGCCTTGCTCCCCAGACAGTAAAGCCAAACAATACAAAGCAGAATACCCAAGACAGCCCCGACATCACCCCATGGGTAGCAAAAATATAGCCAACCATCGCCGATAAAATTGCTACCACGACGACAAGAAGAGCGAGCTTTCTGCCAAATGTCATTTTGGAGTCCTACTAGTGATCCTGCTCCATTAACTTTAGCTTATTCCATCCAAATAGCATTTCATTCGAGAAAGCGCGAGAGTGGCGTACCAGCCTTAATGCACTAACCATTGTTAATAAGAACTGATTGGATAAATCCATAATGTCGATAAATTTAAAAATTCATGACAAATATTGTTAACATTTGCTTACATTTAAAGCCTAGATATAATGTGTACGTCTTGATTTAGCAAAAGCTTTAAACCATTAAAAAATCAATACAATATTAGAAAGGCGTACGATTAAAACTATTCATAAATTCGCCACTTCCACAGTCAAAATTAGCCAATAAAAAGAGTTACAATGAGCCTAAAATTAAAACAAGTCGCTATCGCCGTGTCGGTTACCGTGCTAGGTGCCTGTTCAACCATCCCTCACACTTCTCCTGAGCTTTCAAACTTGATAGCAAAAGCAAAATCTGGTGATGCCGTGAGTCAAGCTCGGCTTGGAGAACGCTACTACGATGGGAAAGGGGTTAAACAAGACGACCAACTCGCCAAGAGCTGGTATCAAAAGGCAGCGAAGCAAGGCAATGCTGACGCCGAACGTAGCCTGGGTGATATGTATTATTACGGTGATGGCGTTGAGCAAGACTACACCACCGCAAAAAAATGGTATTTACAAGCTGCCGAGCAAGGTGATGCCAATGCTCAAAATAGCCTAGGCGATATGTACTACTTTGGCCGCGGTGTCGATATTGATAATCAAAAAGCCGTCGAATGGTATCGCAAATCTGCGGAACAAGGTAACCAATATGGCGAGTTCAATCTAGGCTACGCCTATGAACAAGGCTATGCCCTTCCAATCAATAACAAACTAGCTGCCACTTGGTACGAAAAGTCAGCCAAACAAGGTTATGCTCAAGCGCAAAATGCTTTGGGTAACCTTTACCAACAAGGAAAAGGCGTACCAAAAAACAACAAAACCGCCGAAAGTTGGTATCAAAAGGCCGCCGCTCAAGGTGACGCCACCGCGCAACTCAACATTGGCTACCTGTATGATTACGGCCTAGGCGTAGAGAAAAATGCAAAAATAGCCTTCGGTTGGTACAAAAAATCAGCACTCAAAGGCAATGTCGACGCCGAATATAACCTAGGCAATATGTACCAATATGGCGTCGGAACGAAAGCCGATCTCAAAATTGCCGCAAAATGGTACGCAAAAGCGGCGCAAAAGCACGATGGCGATGCCGCTCTTGCTCTAGGCTACATGACCGAGCAAGGTAAAGGAGTCAAACAAAATGATAAAGAGGCATTAGGCTTGTTTGAAATAGCTTCTTTTTATGGCAATGTCCAAGCTGAGTATGAAGTGGGTCGATACTTTGAAGACGGCATCATTTTCGCTAAAGATGATCAACGAGCATTCACTTGGTACAACCTAGCCGCGCACAGCAACAACATTGATGGTCAAAATAGTGTCGGTCGATTCTATCAATATGGAATAGCCGTACCACAAAACTACCAAAAAGCCGCCTATTGGTTTAAAAAAGCAGAAGCAAATGGCAGTAAGTACGCCAAAGACCACTTAGCTTCGATGTACCTTTACGGTCAAGGGGTGAAGAAAGATTATCAAAAAGCGCTGACCATGTTTAGGACAGCAGCTAAGTCAGACGATGGCTATGCTCAGGACATGATTGGCTGGATGTACGAAAAAGGCTTAGGTGTTAGAAAAAATGATAAAACCGCCGCTTCTTGGTACTTAAAATCTGCCAACCAAGGTGACTCTAGCGGCCAAAATGATTTAGGTCGCGCTTATCAATATGGTAAAGGCGTTAAACAGAGCAATCAAAAAGCGGTGAGCTGGTATAAGAAGTCAGCGGCGCAAGGCAACTCAGATGCTGAGTTCAACTTGGCCTACATGTATGACGGTGAGAAAGGCGTGACTGATTATGCGAAAGCGAAAAAACTGTATGAGAAGCTATCGAATGACAATACAGACGCTATCAATAATCTAGGTGTCATGTACCACTCTGGCCACGGTGTGAAAAAGAACATTGCCATTGCTGGCATGTTATATAAAACAGCAGCTTTAGACGTTGACGCCACCGCTCAAGAGAACCTGGCTAACTTGTATGAAGATGGCATCGATGTCGAGCAAAACTACGTTAAAGCCTATGCCTGGATGAAAGTCGCTGCCAGCAATGGTGATCAAAGTGCGGCAGAACAAGCTAAGTCGATGAAACCGATCCTCTCGGAGTCTCAATTAAAAGCTGCAGATCAATACGTAGCCACACTTAAAAAAGCGATGAACACTCACCCAAGCGCCTAGTTATCATAGATAACCAGACACCAGCGGCATAGTGTCGCTGGTGTCGTTTTAAGAGGCGGCTTGAGGGCAGGTACTGGCTCTCTTATCCGAAGCTGAAGTTACTTACTTGGCTTTAACGCCCACTCGGTACAGCGCCACGAGTCGTCAGAATTTGCGTCATGCTCAAAAATACAGATCCCACCAGTAGGGACTTTAAGGCTCTCGTATTGATATGACTCATCCAATACATTGCTAAATCTCATCAATCCATTACTACTGACCAGCAAAACAGTTTGATTGGCATATTGGTCTACAATAGACGCAGCAAGCCGATGCCAAGATTGTTCAAGCTGCTCAGGGTCGACAAGCCAACCATCAGGCACGATAGCATCTTGGTTCCATTGTTTGATGATCGTTTTACCTTTTTCCATATCACCATGACCAAGACGCAGCATGACCGCTTCTTCTGGCTGGTTCTCATCAGGGCCATAATCGATCTCGTTTAGAAAATGAGATTCCACAATGTGCGAAGCATCATAATCCACTTGCTTGCAAATGATCTCTGCCGTTTGTTTATGTCGTTTTAAAGGCCCAGATAACACGACATCGGGCAGCAAGTTATTTTGTAATAAATACTGGCCTACCGCTTCACTACGCGCTGATTCCACTAAGTCTAAATCAGTACGAGCGCCAACTCTCGTCGGTGTCTCAGAGGGTAAAAAAGTATTGCCATGTCTAGCGATAATAAGTGTTGTTGTCATGATATTTTACTTTGTCCGTGTTCACAGCTGGTTAATATCAAATTCACCATTTTTAGCAATGATCTTTTCCGCTCGCTCAATGTCTTCAGGGCTATCCACACCACTCATTCCATCGCGACCTTGGTAGCTTACTTCAACCATCTTGACTGGCACGGCATTTTCAACAAATCGCATTTGCTCCAGCCCTTCACACTGCTCATACAGGCTTTCGTCCATCGATAAATACGCTTTCAGAGCATCAAGGGTATAGCCATATAAGCCAATATGTCTAAGCACTGGTGAGTACTCACTTTGCTTTTGCATATCCTGCTCTTTGCGAATCGCGGGGACAATATTTTTACTAAACGTCAACGCACACATGTTTTTATCCACTTGTACCGTGGTACCACTAAAAGGCGTGACTGCTTTGGTTTCTCTGAGCGTATTTAGCTCGTCCCAGTTGAGTCTAACAAAAGGTGTAAAGACTTCGCCGAGGTTGGACTGACTCCAAGAATCGATAAGCGATTGGATAAACCAAGGTGGGCACAGGGGATTATCACCTTGTAAGTTGATGATAAAGTCTGGTTTGCTCTCAAGCTTACCAATAAGATCGTAACAACGCTCTGTGCCACTTTTGCAGTGTTCTGATGTGTACTGGAAAGCGATATTGTGTTGTTTGCAAAGTTCACCAATACACTCATCATCGGTGGCAATGACAAAATCGCAGTGCTCGTTTTTACTGCACACATGGTGCGCAATATCGGCCACTCTTAGCAACATTTCTCGGCCAGCAATTTTCAGCATTGGCTTTCCTGGTAAACGCGTACTTCCGTAACGGGCAGGAATAATAATTAGCACTTTTTTCATTGAATTTGTCCGACTATGAGCTTGCCTGAGCCAAGCTCAGAAAGGTAAATAACACAAATGACGAGAGTATATCATAGCTTCACCGAACCACTTCAATATCGGTTCAGTAGTAGCTTCACTTCCTCATCAAAAGACAGGCCACTGATATAATCCCATTCAGCTTGACGCACAGATTGAAAAGCTTGCTGCAGGTTCTCTCCCATGGACGCTTTTAGCATGTCATTACTTTTATACTCAGCCAGCGCTTCAAATAAAGTGGTGGGTAGACGATAAATATTGCGTTGCTTTCTTTGCTGCTCCGAAAGTAGCCCGGGATCTTGATTGCATGGTGGGGGAAGCTGCATCTTGTTTACTACCCCATCCATCCCAGCGGCAATAACCACACCGAGTGCTAAATAAGGATTGGCTGATGCATCCATCGTTTTTAGCTCAAATCGAGTTGGGCTCTGATCAAAACCAGCGAGTCTAAGGGCGGCCTCTCGATTTTGCTCTCCCCAACTCCCAAATGCTCCACTCCAGTAGTGAGGTAAGAAGCGACGATAAGAGTTCACACTGGGAGCCGTCACCGCCATAATCGCTGGCAAATGACACAACACTCCAGCCATAAAACATTGAGCCTCTTCACTCAGTGCATACTGTTTAGATGGGTCGCAGAAGATATTTTTACCCTTGCGCCATAAGCTAACATTCAGATGACAGCCACTGCCTGCGGATTCTTCGTAGGGCTTCGGCAAAAAGCTGGCGACAAAGCCAGATTGCGCTGCAATGGCTTTTACCGTTTGACGAAACCAAACATTTTGATCGGCGCACTGTAAAACGTCGGTATGTTGCAAGGAGATCTCAAATTGGCCAGGTGCAGACTCAGCATGGACTAAATTCACCCCAATATCTTGCGCGCTGAGAGACTCCGTGATTCGCTCTAAAATGTCCGCGGATAAATCTAGTGCCATTGACTCGGCATAAATACAGCTATCGCTTGGTTGTGAAGGTGTGCATTCCTCTGAAGCATGCTTTAGCAAGATAAATTCAAACTCTTGCCCCATTTTAAGCTCAATACCCGCATCTTTTGCCATCGCCACCATTTTGTTCAAAAAGCCTCGTGGGCAATACTCCCACATAGCCCCCTGGTCATGCATTGCACACATGACGCTAGCGTGTTTGGTTGAGTACGGCAGTAGTTGTAAGCTCGACCAATCTGGCATCAGCCTTACTTCGCCAACTGGAGAAAGGCCAACTGGATTGGCGACGACCGTATCAAACATCGCGGGCTGAGCCTGGGCGGCTTTGGTTAAACCTACCCCATATTGAGAGAAGTGCTCCAGCCTATCGATGGGGACAGCCTTAGCGCGGACAATATTGGCGTTATCACAGTATTGAAAACGGACAAATTGTATTCCAGCACGAGTTAATTTTTCTTTGATTTGCTCTAGCATCACCCTCTTCCTAACGTAAATAGGCAAGTAGATTTAATGCAACCAAATTATCATAACTCGTGAGTTTCTCTATTTTTACACTCAATAACTTTTAACTGCTCGACACTGATGTTTTGTGATTGAGTGGTTTAAGTCTCATCAAGAATATATTTGGGAGAAGAAGGTGATGTGTTTATCCTAGGGTACAGTGTCAAGTTGAGTTCAATATCGAGCGTTTCTACAACCGTGTTTGAACCACTATTAAGAAGGTATTCAACCGCATGGATCACTTCCCAAGAGCCAAGCTTATCCTGGCTGATCATGTTGATCCCTTTCGTCATGGTGGCATCGCTTATTCCTGGGCACAAAGCGGTGACTTTTACGTTGTAGGGTGAAAGTTCTTGCCTTAGCGCGGAATTGAATCCCACCACCGCATATTTTGATGCGCAGTAGCCTCCTAAATACGAAAGCGAACGTTTTCCAGCTACCGACGCAATATTGAAGATGTAGCCATCGCGCTGTTGTTTCATTTTCTCACCAAAGATCTTTGCAACCGCAAACACACCTTTTACATTCAAGTCCATCATTTCTGAAAACTGTTCAAAGTCGAGATCTAAGGTGCCCGGGTAAGCAATTCCAGCATTATTGAATAGCACATCCACTTTACTCACTGAGCTCGCTATTTCTTGCAACTTGGGTATCGAGACCTTGCAATTGGCAAGGTCAAGCGGGTGCACATCAATCTGCAAGCTTGGGTAGGATTCAAGAATTTCACCCTTTAGTTGGTGCATCGCGTTACCATCCCTAGCAATCAAAATTAAATTGTACCCTCGGTGCGCAAGATATTGCGCCATTGCTTTTCCGATACATTTTGACGCACCTGTTACTACAGCTGTTTTGGTCATTGAGCGCTTCCTACTTCAACGGTATACCCGGAGCTTATATACCCAAGTTATCCTTTACTTACAGAAATCTCAGGTAGCGTTATGATTTCAAAGCGCAATTAAACACAATTAACAGGCGAAAATGTTAAATGAAAATTAAGATTTAATTTTAATTTATCACGTCTATTTAATAATATTTCCATTAGATTATAAAAATACTAAAACTTCTCACCAAACGTTTTTAATTGCGTTAAAAAAAGATATGCCCAGTATTATTTAAATCTCGCTAGATAATTCTCTAATTTTTGGCGTAAGCACCGATTAAAACTATCCCCTGTCATTAAAGGTTAAACATTCGTTAACATCACTTTAACCGCTGAGCACTTTTTCTGTCATACATCCGAGATAGCATTAGCCATGCGATAAACAAGCAAAGGTTGTTAAGGACATGACTAGCCCGTTTCGTTTGCCGAGAAAAACCCCATTTGGAATCGGTGAAAACATCGCTGAGTGGGCCATAGGATTAAGCAAGCTGGATAAATTCTATGCCGAACGCCCACTAGGCTGCACTACCTCTTCATTTCTTCGTTACACTTTAGAAACCCTAGGTATTCAGTATAAAGTCACTCATGGAGAACTTACCGGAGTGCCCACACATGGCTCAACGTTGGTGGTAGCCAATCATCCACTAGGTTGTGTTGAAGGCGTCATTCTCGCTGAGCTACTATTGATGATTAGACCTGACGTTAAAGTCTTAGCTAATCATTATCTAAAAAACATTCCTGAGTTAGATGAGCTTTTTATTGGTGTGGATGTGTTTGAAGGTCAGCAAGCCAATACCGCAAACCGCAACGCTTATCGACAAGCTCGAGATCACCTCAATCAAGGGGGGCTTTTACTGATCTTCCCTGCAGGCGAAGTATCACAGATGGTCGATAGAAAAACTCAGCGACTAGAAGATAAAGAATGGAGTCGCTCTGTCAGCGCCTTCATAAAAAGTAGCAAAGCGACCACTGTGCCTGTTTTTATCCAGGGAGCCAACTCAAAAAGCTTCTATATGGCTGGAAAAGTGCACCCCTTTTTACGAACCTTAATGCTAGGCCGTGAACTTCTCAATAAACATCAGCAAAACATCAATATATCCATTGGCGAACCGATCAAATACAAAGAACTCCATCGGATAAAAGATGGGCAAATCGTCAGCTATGTCCGACTCAATACTTATTTGCTCAACCCTTCACATCAAACTAAGCGCAATCCCTCTCCCTGTCATCAAATCGAGTCGCCTTTAGCGCCAGCGTTATCTTTGGCAAGCCTTCTCGACGATATAGAAAATATACCCACAAAACACCACCTTTTAAGTAGTGGGGAATTTGATGTCTACTGCACGACTTCGGAGCATATTCCGGCGATCTTGCATGAAATTGGTCGATTACGAGAAGAAAATTTTCGCGCCGTTGGCGAAGGCACGGGACGTTCATTGGATATCGATGATTTCGACCAACACTATCGTCATTTGTTTGTCTGGGATCGAGATAACCAATGTCTAGTGGGAGCTTATCGTTTAGGCATGGTGGATCAAATCTTGGACAACCACGGCCTGGATGGACTCTATTCAACAACCTTATTCAACTACGACCATCATTTTTTACACAAGATGGGGAAAGCCATTGAGCTCGGACGCTCTGTTATCGCAGCCGCTTATCAAAAAAGTATGAGCGCCTTACTGCTACTTTGGAAAGGGATTGGCCGCGTCATTGTTCAAAACCCTCAATATACGCATCTGTTTGGCCCAGTTAGCATCAGCAATGACTACAGTGAACAAGCTCGTCAGTTATTAGCCGACACGATGACGCTGCACTACTACGACACTGACAGCGCAAGTTATGTCGAAGCGTCTAATCCGTTGCATTCATCACCACCCGTTTGGAATACCAGTTTACTCACCGCGCTTGGAGATTTGCAGCTGTTATCCAAAGTTATCGCTCGTATGGACAATGGTAAAGGCGTGCCTGTACTGCTTAGGCAGTACTTGTCCATGAATGGCAAGCTAGTCTGCTTCAATGTTGACCCTGAGTTCAATGGTGCGCTAGATGGACTTATCATGGTGGATTTGAGGAATGTTCCGCTGAAAACATTAGGGCGTTACATGGAGCAAGAGCCAGCAAGGCAGTACCTAGGTTCTCATCAATGTTAATCAAGTTTTCATGGCACTAAATAAATTCAGCTAAGGCAACACTACAACGCATAGCAAAGGTGCACTGAGTGTATTTACATGGTGCACTTTTCCTTTTTTTATGCAGTCAAGTGAGCACAAAACTACTCGAAACTACGGTCAAGTAAAACATTCTTTCCGACTCGAGCGCGTCAAAAACAAGAAACCCGCCTCCCAACGTGACAAATCTGTATTCGGTCTATACTTCAAGTGTATTAAAAATCAAATTGGATGTTTCGATATAACACCAATGAAGCCATTATTTAAAGCGATAAAGGATTGTCTATCTAGGTGATGCAATGGAATGCAAAAAACAAACAAACTATGGATGGAAAAAACTAGCCCGCTACTTGACTGCGACCCTTGTCCTTTTTATGACTCCACTCTTCTCTGTGAATGCCGAGCGCCTGTCGAGTAATGAACTTATTACTTCGTTAAAATCTGGAGGCTATATCATTTATATGCGTCATGGCCCAACAGATCAAACACAAAAAGACTCTATCAAGCCCGATTTTAATGACTGCAACACGCAGAGAAATATTTCTCAGTCAGGATATCAAGAACTAGAAAGGATATCGCAAAGCTTTCGGTCTTTAGAAATACCCGTCGGTGACGTCTTTACTAGCCCTTATTGCCGATGTGTAGAGACGGCAAAAATAATGTTTAATGAGTATCAAATTGAGCCAGATCTTGCATTTTCTCTTACCAAGGATGAACAAGAATCAAGGTATCTAGGAAATCAACTTTACCAAATGATGCTGGACTCGCCCAATAATAACCAAAACACCGTTTTTGTCGGGCATACCTCTAATTTAAAGGAAGGGTTAGGAGTTTGGCCTAAACCTGAGTCCGTGGTAGTCATTTTCAAAAAATTAAACAATGAAATCATCTATCAAGGTATGATTCACCCGTCAGAGTGGCCTAAATAAATGTCCGAAAATGAAGACAACAAACACGCTCTCAAAAGTGGTGGGTTATGGTCTCTTTCGATAAGAGGATGGTTCTTAGTTTCTCCTATATTGGCCATTTTTCTAACCATTGTGTTTTTTATCGCAACCAACAACGTGATTACCCAACATGAGCGCATTTTCGCTAAACTGGAAAGGCAACAGCTGCCAGAAATCACAAAGTTTTCAGAACTGATTATCAATCTAACAGACGTACATAACCAATTGACCTATTTACTGATTTCCACCATCAGCGAGCCAGATGAGGAAAGAGTTTACGTAGAAGGTAAAAGCATTATTCGACAAATATTGTCAATTGAGGAAAAGCTTGAGCAAGAATTAGTGAAAAACGAAGGGCTATTCCATGATAATAAGGAGATCTACAAAAGGATCTATGATGACTTTATTCTGTATAAAATCGCTGTTTTTGGGGCAATAGAACTCTCTACAGTCAATGCGAAACTCGCAGAAAAAGAGCTAAACAATGCCAACAAATTCATGTATGACTTGGTCAGAACGTCCCAGTCCCTCGTCAAACATAGCTGGCAAAGCTTAACAGGGCAATACCATGATGCCTCTGGCTCATCGCATGATAGTGGCCTGATATCAGGCATCTCAATCATGACCATTGCACTGATGATCCTGTCAGCAATGTACTTCTCTAAGCGATTGACTCGCGATCTTATCAACATCAATGACTCCTTGATCCAGCTCTCTCGTGGTAATGAAAATATAACCTTACCGGAAAATAGCCCACCTTATTTACAAGACAGTATTCAGGCCGTGAAAACGTTTCAACAAATGCTCATCAGTCAACAAATACAAAAAGCAGAGCTTAAATCCCTAAATGATGAGTTAACCAAACATAAAGCGAATTTAGAGCAAACCGTGCAAGAAAGAACCGACGAGGTCAAAAAGTCGTATGAAAAGCTTAAAGAGGCAGAGACCAGTTTAATAGAGTCACAAAAACTGGCTGCATTAGGTGCATTGGTTTCAGGCATCTCTCATGAAATAAATACACCCATTGGTATTTCACTTACTGCTGCGACGCATCTTATTGAAGAAACACAACAAATAGTCAACCAAAATGAAAAAGGGACTGTTCATCAGCAAGATTTCGACAATTTCACCGAAGACACCATTGAGATCTCAAACATTATTATTTCCAACATAGAGAGAGCGTCTGAGCTGATTAAAAGCTTCAAAGGTGTTGCTGTCGACCAAACCAGTGAGAAAATGAGAACCATCGAAGTGAAAAAATATATTGATGACATCGTACTCAGCTTAAGGCCACAGCTAAAGAAAACCAATCATGAGATTCGTATCCTCTGCTCCGCTACCATTACCGCCAACACTATTCCTGGTGCACTATCGCAAATACTGACAAACTTGATCATGAATTCCGTTACTCACGGTTTTGAAAATATAGATAAGGGCACAATTGAAATTTCCGTAATCACGCGGGAAAACGACGTAGAAATTGAATACAAGGACAATGGCATCGGCATGAATGATGAACATCAGAAAAAGATCTTCGAGCCTTTTTTCACCACTAAGCATGGTAAAGGTGGTAGTGGCCTAGGCATGCACATAGTGTATGATCTGGCGACAAAGACCCTACAAGGCAGTATCAGTTGTAGAAGCACGCTAGGTGAAGGAACGGTATTTACACTTACCTTCCCAAAAAACCTTGAACATAACACAGTAGATCCTATATAACGGGCTGCTAAGTTGCATACCGAGTAATACGTGATCTAAGCAACATTTGTTTTCTCATTTGACCAGATATTTCCCTTTCAATATTCATCACAATTTACTAACCTTGATCAATAAATCGTTATCTATCTCAATGAAATAGGTGGATTTATATACCTTCACATTGACGTCACTTATATTTGATCATGGATGTTCCAAACCTGCCTTTAATTCTCGTCATTAAATAGGGGAACAAAATGAGCTCAATATCAATGAAAGCCTCAGATTTTAGTAGCAACTGGGGAACCCACAATTCCGTTACCAACGGAGATACCAATACCTTTAATATCGGCAGTACTGTCAACATATTCGGAGGAGCGGTCAATCGTTTCTTTTCGGTTGAATATGGCCAAGTATGCCCAGCTCTCACTTGGGTCTTAGCGGGTAAGCATTATAATTGGACCTTATCAAAAACCGCCGCCACCGGATTGAAACGTGAAACAGTAGGTCAGAAGCTGTCTGCCATTAATAGCAAAATTTCCGCTAATGCCAGCAATATAGAAACAAATTTGGACCAAATAAATTCCAATAAATCTTCCGTAAACAGCAATGATCTGCGTTTATCCTTATCAGATTTTGAAATTAACAAGATCAAAATGCGTTTGAAACAAAGCCAAATAGAGCAACTAGATTGTGATGTACTCTCAGAGCAAAACAGTGTACGTAGTAACAGCGTTGATGCTCAATTATCCAATGTAGGCTCTGCAGTCAATGACTCCGATGTTCGTATTCTTACTGGTGGCTTAACCATTTTTGCGTAACCGTCGCAAAACCAAGAGGAGCAAGGTAAAAAAGGCTCCTCATATCATTATGAGCCTGCTTCTAATCCCTCTTAACTGGTAGCTTTTTCTTTCTCTAACGTTTTTGCCACCGCTAAATGAGAAAACAACTCGATAAAGTTGTGTGTCAATTTGTGCTTTGGATGACTGTAGACCAATGGCGACTGCTCAAAATGAGACTCTTTCATTTTGACCGATTGAGGTAGGTAAGGCTCGAGTACAGGTAAGCCTAGCGACTTGACCGATTCGATGATCTGCTGCGGGAAACGAGCTTGCGAGTTGTACATATTGACCACGATACCTTCAAGCTCTAGATCTCGGTTATGATCATCACGAAGTTCCGCCAAGTTATCTAACAGTGTCATTAATGCTTGTTGGGAGAAACTGTCACAGTCGAAGGGTATCAACAGTTTTTGCGCAGCAATCAGGCCCGCTTTACTGTAAAAATTTAAGTTCGGTGGGGAGTCGATAAAGATACAATCGTAATTTGGCTGGAGCTCGTCGAGGGCCTCTCTGAGTTTGTAGATTTTGTATCGGCGTTCGAGGTCATTTTCCATTGCCGCTAAACGTGGGCTCGATGGGATGACATCCAGGTTTTCATGTGCAGTCTGGTGGGGAAAATCTTTGATTGGCGTGGAGAAAGAAAACCAAGAAGAAGTTTGGTCAAATAAATCGGCGATGGTCTTATCGCTTTTCTGTTGGATATCGTAGCCGAGATAATGGCTACTGTTTCCTTGCACATCGAGATCAAACACTAACGTTTTGAGCCCCTGACTGGCACTCACGGCCGCCAAGTTGACTGTTATGCTCGACTTCCCTACTCCACCCTTTTGATTAAAAACGATTGTGCGCATCTACCTTGCCTCTCAGAACTCATCATATGTTACCCATTGTATAGCATACAAAACAGCGAATCTCCGTTCGTTTATTCATTCTGGTTAAGTTCAGCGCACAAATCTCACAATAATACCCCTGCCGATAGAATCTAGGTCACACGACACTCTCACACCAATAATCTGTCTTTCCTAATGACTCAATACCTTAGAGCGTCGAGCAAACTTGGACAACACTACCGCAAACAAAATCGCAGCAAGTACTAAGAAGAACCAACCTAAATGCATAGATGACGGAGAATAAAGCGATAAAAATGCTGTACCAATAACGCTCCCTAAACCATAACGAATGCTGGCTAGCGCCGCACTGGCAGAGCCCGCAATGGTTTTGTAGTTTTCCATCGCCGCTGAAATTGAAGGCCCAAAGCTAAAGGCAACTCCCCAAAATAAGAACCAAGCTGGAATAATGAAAGTAAGGGCATTTTTAGCAATATACGTGTTGGCTAAAAGCATCATTAGCGCGCCAAACAACATAAAGCTGCTTCCAATCAAAATAGATCGATTGATACCCAAACGCCCCACATATTTATTGGCCGATAAGGCGCCAAGCATAAACATCACAGCAAGAGACGCAAAATAAACTCCATACATAGATTGAGACACATGGTATTGCTCAATCAAAATAAACGGTGACACGCTGCTTAGGGTAAAAAACAAGATGACACTTGCAATACTAAACACGCTATAGCTCAACAAATGCTTGTCTGACAAAATCTTGCCGTAATTACGAAATACCGATGTAAAGCTCGACGGTGCTTGAGAGCTCGACGTGTCCTCTACAAACATCACCGCTATGACGAGTGCAAGCGCGCCAAATAAAGACAGGGCAACAAACGCTGCACGGAAACTATGAAAGTGCTCTTGGAGCAAACCACCAATAACTGGCCCGATGATAGTCCCAAGCGTAGTGGCGCTGGATAAAATGCCAAACCCTTTCGCCGCTTCAATACCCGCGTATTTGTCACGAATAATGGCGAAAGCGGTAACCACAGCCGCTGATGCTGCTAGCCCTTGTAAAACACGAACAGCAATCAATACCGTTACATCTTGCACTAATCCGCAAACAACGGAAGCCAAGGTATAAACAAGCATTGCGGCAATAGCACTTTTTCTGCGGCCAAACTTATCAGAAAGAGGCCCGCTGATCAGTTGGCCAAAACCCATAGCAAAGGTATAAGCCGTCATCGTAAGTTGAGCTTGAACCGTCGTGCTTGATAGAGAACGAGCCATATTCGGCAAAGATGGGGCATAAATGTCTAACGATAGGGTGATGATCGCCACCATCGGACCGAGTATCAAACAAACCAATGTCATTTGGTCTGGAAACTTAGCAAACTTCATTACAGAATCTCGTTTTTTGTTCTGTGAACCTATAACCCTAGTCACTAGGGGATATAACCATTTGCTTTATTCTAGCCCGACATTTAATTTATAAACAAAGCATGTAATTTAAAAACACTGTTTCCATATAGAAACAATAATAGATAGGTGCGTTAAGGTGAAAAGCAATATTCAAAACAACCTAAAAGCCATGGCGGTCTTTGCCAAAGTAGTAGAAACGCAAAGCTACACCATGGCGGCCAACGCGCTACAAATATCCAAGTCATTAGCCAGCAAAGAAATCTATTGGTTGGAGCAAGAGCTCGGGGTCAAACTGCTGCATCGAACCACAAGAAAAGTCCATATTACCGAAGTTGGACTCGCTTATTACCGATACTGTGAGCGAATCTTAACCGAGCTAGACGGGGCGAACGCAATGATTGAAAAGCAGCAATCCGAGCCAACCGGACTCGTAAAAGTGCTTTCACCCATTTCTTTTGCGCATTTCAAGTTAATTCCTGTCGTAAACCAACTGCTTGCCGAACATCCAAAATTGCAAATTGATCTCGAGCTGTCAGACCAAGATGCTACGCTACTTGCGCCTAACTTTGACGTTTCGATAATCATTTCAGAACGGCCACCCGAATCCTATGTGGCGAAAAAGTTGATGGATATAGATTGGGTATTTTGCGCCTCGCCGAATTTTTTCAAGAAGCACTCAAGGCCCAAGCAACCTGAGCAACTGGCGCACGTCGACTGCTTAACCTACCGACAAAGACATCCCGTGCACCACTCCATTACCTTGCGTCATCAAAACAAAGAGCCCGTTAACATCGATATAAACAGTAAGTTTCGTTGCAATACCAGTACGGCATTATTAGAGGCAGCAATATCCGGATTAGGCATCGCCTACCTACCCAAGTTTATTGCCCAGCCAGCGATTAACGACAACAAACTCACGTCGATTCTGGATGATTGGTATTTACAGCCCGAATCCGCCTATGCGATTTACCAAGCCAGCCATTTTATGCTGCCAAAAGTACGTGTTCTGGTCGAGGGCTTAGAAAGTATTCATCGATAACAGCAAAAAACAGTGGAATCACCTTAGCGATTCCACTCATTAATCAACCATTAAAGAGTAACATTTAGGCTATCCATGATGGTAAATTGATGCTTAGGGGAGAAGTGCAAGGTAATGTTAACTAGGTTCTCTTGGATTTCGAAGATCCCGGTCGTAAGCGTTTGAGCATACTCACCTCCAGAGTCACCTTGACGATACAGGGTGTTTTCACTGCCCTTCTCTTGATCAAACAATATGGTGGTAATTTTGTCACTCGAATGCGACGCAAGAGAGTCAAAGATGGAGGTCATTCTTCGTTCACGATACAAAGAAGAGCTGGTTTTTCGGTTGGGCAATTCTCTTAATCGTGAAGATTTTAAATGATTCGCATGACCATAGAACTCATTATTTCTCAGTTGAATCACTTCACATTGATTAGCGGAGGTTTCAACACTAAAGATATAATTTTCCCCAACTTGTGCTAGACCATGATGATAACCAGATGCTCTATCTTTACGCTGCAATAATTCAATCGCTTCCACCAGTGAATTCGCATCTAAAATGGCTCTTGAGATAAATTGTCTTGGAATGCCCGGTTTGCCATCATAAGCACGGATATTATTGATGGTTTGCACTAAGCCTTTTTCATTCACCGAAATAGCATTACCAGCAATCAGTCCTGGGTAGATAAAGCTTTTAAACATGTTGCCGTTGTCAGGGATCACCGTCACCCACGCGCATTTACCCAAAAACTCAACATCCCCATCCTCATTGTGTGCAATGTAGGCGGGGCTTTCATTGGTACCTGGCAGGAAGATGGTCGTACAACCATGAACAGATGCCGTCTCATTTCGCTCCGAAGGAAAGGTAAAATCGCCGCGGCAATTCCACATGAAGATAGTATCAAAGGGCACACCTGCACCTTCACTGATCCCCCTGACCTCTTCATAATAGCCAGAAGAGAACTGTTGTGCGTCCGCTTTCAAGCAGTCGAATTCGTTACTGTCTGACCACTTTTCTAGAAGGTGGGTTAGTTCTTGGTTTTTTAATAAGCTTTCCTGGATGGCAGCCTTAAAAAACTGCCCTAGTTGAAAGCCAATTTGGAAATGATCGCCTTTTATAGTGAGCTGCGGGATATAGGGTGAGTGTCGTCTAGTCATTCCAATTCTCTCTTGTTTTTATTGTTGTTATACCTTTCAGTTGGAGGCGGAAAGGTGAATGTATTTTTGTTGCGCTATGATAGTCCATCCAGAGTGTGATATCAGCGTCAAATAACTTTTAGTTTTAGGAAAAAAACGAGACTTAAAATAAACTTTTATCAATTTATCTATTTAATTTTACAACACTCCGTACCCATTAATTGAATATAAAGCTACCGTCTACTTAATGGGTTGCATATTTAAACCCAAGCCATTTGTTAAATTTCAAAACAATCAATAGTAGCAATTTGTTTGATGGGAAATATTATAAATATATGACAAACCCAATATGATACATTATGTGAATGATTTTTAATGGTTCATTTCTGGTTTATATTTTTTGAGTTAATTTCATCTAACGAGCGTAAAATCTTTGTCATATTTCATTGCTAGGCTTTCGAACAACTACTACTTGTTGTCGAGAATTTTCTAATGAAAAAAATGCGCATGAGTAAGGCCGTCTTGTTGGTCGCCTCTCTAATATCAACCAGTGCTATGGCTCAAGAGCGGACTCAGATCCCTTTTTGGAATGCTATGACTGGCTCGTTACAGACGACGCTACAAAAGATCGTCACCGAATTTAATCAGTCACAAGATAAATACCAAGTCATATCGGTGCCCAAAGGCAGCTACGAAAGCACCTTGACGGCTACGATAGCCTCAGTTCGCAGCCACACATCGCCCGTACTTACCCAAGTTTACGACGCGGGTACCGTGACTATGATGAGTGCAGGTGACCGAGTGTATTACCCAGTCCAACAACTGTTTAAAAACACGGATACACCACTCAACAAAGACAACTTCATTCCAGCAACACGCTCTTATTACAGTAATGGCGCTGGCGAAATGCTTTCCATGCCATTTAACTCATCCACTCCCGTGCTGTACTACAACAAAGATTGGTTTAAAAAAGCAGGCATAACTCAAGCGCCTAAAACATGGCAAGAGTTCAAGCAAGACGCGCAAAAACTGGTGGATGTCAAAGGTGCACCTCAATGTGGATCTACCACCGCTTGGTTTATGTGGGCGATGTTTGAGAACTTCTCAGCCATTCAAAACATCCCTTACGGTAATAACGAAAACGGCTTCAGCGGCAACAGTACCGAATTGCTACCTAAGCCTAACTACTTCATCAAGCAGCTCACCCTGTTAAACGATATGAACAAAACGCACGCCTTCCAATACAAAGGCCGTGATAGTGCTGCCACCAGCTATTTCCAAAATGGCAGCTGTGGCATGCTCATCGACTCTTCTGGCTCATACGGTCAGCTTAAGAATGGCTCTAAGTTCAATTTGGGCGTGACGAGCTTGCCTTATTGGCCAAATGCGGTTGATAACAAACCATACAAAGGCATTATCGGTGGTGCATCAATCTGGGCACTAAAAGGACACTCACAAGCACAGTATCAAGGTGCTGCCGCATTCTTGAAATTCCTAACCTCGGATAAAATTCAAGCACAATGGGCAAAAGCAACGGGTTACGTCACTGTCACTAAGTCTGCAGAAAAGTACCTTGCCAACACTGGTTTCTTTAAAGCAAACCCTGGCACCAAAGTCGCTTACGATCAGCTTTCAAGAGACAGAGTGGCACCGAAGGGCGATGATAACTCGCGAGGCATGCATTTAGGTTTCGACCCTGAAATCCGTGACGCTGGGTACAATGCCATCGAAAGTATGTTCCAAGGCAACATTACTCCTACTCAAGCCATTGAACAGTTGAAGTCAAAAGGAACGAAGATCCTTCAACAATTTAACTCGATCAATAGTTAATCAGGAGCCACGGTGAATCACCCTCAAACTATTGAGCAAGTTGGATACAAGCACCCTTGGGTCGCTTGTATCCTTTTGCTTCCCCAGTTAGCCATTTCGGTTATCTTTTTTTACTGGCCTATGGGCAGTGAATTTCATCAATCTTTGTTTCAAACCGACCCCTTTGGCTTTTCTCAGCGCTATGTTGGACTGAAAAATTTCTCCGAGTTATTGGGCTCATCTCAATTCTGGCATAGCTTTTTGATTAGTGTGGTAATGGCTATTCTGATTACGGTGGGCGTCATGGCATTGACTCTGGTGCTATCGACCATGGTTAACTCGGTAAAATCTAAGCCACTCTCCTTGTTGTATCGCACCTTTTTCATGCTGCCATACGCGATTGCTCCGCCAGTAACTGGAATGATTTGGCTATTCGTTCTCTCTCCATCTGTGGGCATCATTCCCCACTACTTGACAGAGCTTGGCATCAATTGGAACCCGGCACTCAATACCACGAACGCTTTCATACTGGTAACCGTTGCAGCAATTTGGAACCAAGTCGGCTACAACTTCTTGTTTTATTTGGCGGCACACAAAGGGATCCCAGGGGCACTTTACGAAGCGGCGACACTCGATAACGCAAAAACAGTACGAAAATTTACTAAGATCACGGTGCCAATGCTCAAGCCAATGTCACTTTACTTAGTGATCGTCAATTTCATCTATAGCTTCTGTTACATCGTGGGGCTTATTGATGTGACGACCAAAGGCGGCCCTACTAACTCGACCAATGTATTGGTGTACGAAACCTACCAAAAAGGGTTTGTAAACAATAATGTAGGCATGGGCGCTGTCCTTTCTGTCTTGCTGCTCGTCATCGTAGCCAGTCTGGTTTATATCCAATGCAAGTTCTTAAAGCCTAAGGCGGACTACGCATGAAAACACTCAATTTTTGCTTAAAGCATTTGTTCCTTATCCTATCCGCTGGGCTGATTTTACTGCCACTTTGGATGGTCATCTCAGTGGCTGGCACTCATAACACCGATGTGATTGGCTCAACCGCACCGCTTTACCCAAACCTCTCTTTACTCATTGATCATATCAACGAAGTCTTGTTCAAAGGAGTATTAGGTTTGCCGCCGTATGTGGATTTATTGTGGCGAAGCTTTGTGATGGCCGCGAGTATCGCGATTGGCAAAATTCTGCTGTCTATCTGCTCGGCGTATGCCATAGTTTATTTTCGATTACCCTTTAAGCGCTTTTTCTTTGTGGTGATCTTCTTAACCTTGATGCTGCCAATTGAAGTACGTATGTTGCCAAGCTATCAGATCATTGTCGATTTCCATATGATCAACAGCTACACCGGATTGATATTACCGGTGATCGCATCCGCAACTGCTACCTTATTCTTCAAACAATTTTTTGAAACCATACCAGTTGAATTACTGGAAGCGGCTAGACTTGATAACGCTGGCTATTTCCGCTTCTTATTTAAAATTGTACTACCACTATCGAAAACCAATATCGCCGCTATTTTTCTGATCATGTTTGTGTATGGCTGGAACCAATACTTGTGGCCTTTGATGATCACATCGAAGCCTGAGTTTTACACTATCACGATGAGCTTAAGTCAGCTCAGCACATCATTAGATAGCCAACCTTTATGGTGGCAAGCCATGGCCGGAACCCTTGTTTCTACCATACCTGTCATCATCCTTATGATCGTCATGCAAAAATTCTTTGTTAAAGGCCTGATCCAAACCGAAAAGTAACGGAGCCAACATTATGCTAACTATCAAAAACCTCAGTAAGAAATACCCCAATGGCTACGAAGCGATTAAAGCACCTGGCTTAAGCTTTTCAATCGAACCGAATGAGTTTGTGGTGCTTGTCGGACCTAGCGGCTGCGGAAAATCCACACTACTTAGAATGATTTCAGGCCTTGAAAGCATTACAGCTGGCAGCATAGATCACGATGGGTTTCGCATGGATGATAAAGATCCCGCGAAACGTAAAATTGCCATGGTGTTCCAAAACTACGCACTTTATCCACATATGAGCTGCTATCAAAACATGATGTTTGGTTTGAAAAACCTAAAAGTGCCCAAAGCGGAAGCCCACGAACGTATTGTGCGCACAGCCAAAATGTTAGATGTTGAACACCTTCTAGAGAGAAAACCCGCTATGTTGTCTGGTGGCCAACGTCAACGAATTGCCATTGGCCGTGCGATTGTGAAAAAGCCTAATATCTTTTTGTTTGATGAACCCCTCTCCAACCTAGACGCACAGCTGCGTAACCATATGCGCATGGAAATCAAAAAGCTGCACAAACAGCTCAATGCGATTTCCATCTATGTGACTCACGATCAAACCGAAGCCATGACGTTGGCAGATAAACTGGTCGTGTTAAATAAAGGGGAAATCGAGCAAATTGGTACACCACAAGAAGTGTTCGAAAACCCCAACACGCTATTTGTCGCCAAATTCATTGGCACCTCGCCACTTAACCAGCTTTCAGCGGACGACATACCTGTTAGCAAACTCGGTGGACAGATACTGGATGAAACGAGAACACTAGCGATTCGCTCAGAGGATATTTGTTTTGAACCAGATTCAGCCCGAGAGCCATATTTAGTGCTTGAAAATGGCAAACTTGAAGAGCAGGAAATACTAGGTACCGATTCTTTATATCACTACGATTTTTCAGGCTTACAAGTCACCGCTAAAGGCTCAACCAATCGTCCACAAAATGATTCTCAAACACTGTATTTACCATGGCGAAAAATCATACAATTTAATGACAAGGGTGAGAGTTTAAACGAGGTAAAAAAGTCACCTGGCAACAGCCCGAAGCTGCGTTTGCACACATCTAGTGCGGCATAATGGGTTGGTTAACTCGAACCGATGTAATTGGCGAGGGTTAAAGGAAGATTAAAAACGAATAGAGGAGCGGCAGCTCCCCTACTGCGTGATAGATTATGAAGTTTGCTGAGTCACTTGACCAGCCGAGCTGGTTTTTGCCACCACGGCATGCTGATCTGGTTTATTAATGGAGTTCACACCAAAAACAATGACAGCAGCAATAAATAGGACTAAAGATGAGGTAATCAACTTCTTCGCTTTTGCTCCCGCACCTTTCCATTCACCGTGAACAAAACTCCAAAAGTTTGCTGTAAGCACGATAAAAATCATAAACAGTGGCCAAGCGATGGTTGGCGCTAACGCCCCACCGATGAGGGCTTGAGCTTGGCAAAACAGTAGCACTGACCCCCAAGCACCAACGCCCATTAGTAATGCATAGAACCAATTGGTGGCGGCACCTTTTTGCAGCAAACTCGATAGTGATTTTCTGCGATAAGCAAGACAGGCAAAATAAATAACATTAGGCAAAAACGCACCGACAAATATGAGCGTGAAAGCAATGGTGTTCGCTGGTAATAACGTCGCCCCATTCTCTATCGCTGCATGCGATAAGGTTGGATTCGCATAGGTATAAGAGTTCCCTTGAATAATACTACCCAGCCCAGAAAGAATGGCAAAAAACACCCCTAGAATCATATACAAGACACTGCTATTTGCTTGGCTATTTTCTTGATGAGTCTCTTGACAAGCTCGCCTCGCTTCACCCGCTAAAATCGTGGTGATCACAGCGACAACAAATATCACCGCCCCTAACAGCTGCAAATAGGCATATTTAGTCCCAAGAAGTGATTGATTCCAAAGCAGTGGAAGCAACGCGCCACCCGCCGTTCCCATAGAAATATTCACAACAAAGCTCACGGCCAACCCGGTCCGTTTAAGCGCTAAAACGAAAAATAGCTGGCTGATCCCCCAAAGTACACCTCCTACTAAAACCAACTCAATATAATGGCGCGGAACCTGACTGATCTGAGTAAAAATTTCAGGATCGAGGGCAAAAACACTTAATACGGGCAATAATATGAAACCAAATAAGGTATAACTCAACCAAACAACTTCATCATTCCACCCTTTCATCCATTTTGACGGCGTCACATAAGAACCATTAATGAACCCGGCGACAATACAAAGAATGATAGGAAGCAGTACATACTGCAAAGACATAGCATCTCCTAACGACATAAAAACTCGGCTTTAATTTTGAGCCGTAAAAAAATTGCCGCATTATCACCAATTTTGGCTACAAAGTTCAATGCCATTCACGCCTTGATTTTACGATCAGCGCAATTATTTGATAAAACTCTAGATAGGAATAGTCTTGCTGGCCACTTACTCCCTTGGTTTGCAAAATCCAACGAGAAATTTAAGAAATAGTTTTCCATAAATGACAAATTTCATCCCGATGAATAGATAAACCATCAATATTGTCTTGATGTATACCCAAGTTACTTCAAGATCACGTATTGACTCCTAATTTTCACGCACTTTGTTATTTATTTTCAGGTATTAACCAATTTGTCATATTGACTAACTATTATTCAAAGCCTTTCTTATACCCAAACTTGCAATTCGGTATTGATTAATGAGTGATGAGAAAAGTAATGAATTCCCTGGCATCTCGATATCCACCTCCGATGGTATCGATTTTAAGTCTTCAGAGTGGTGCGCCATTACGGTTGGTAACAAAGACGACTGGGTAATAGGAAACTACTTCAGTGTAGCTGGCCCTTTTACCAATAAGATCTATGGCGGAGAGTATGTACAATACTACCCAGGGCAAAAAATAGACATCCATTACTGGACACATAAGTTCCATGGCTGGCAAGGCGTATATACTGCAGCGAAGGATGCTTATTATATGAATAAGCTTGAGGCTATCCAAGAAAACGTTAATGTCACTGCCACTGCGTTCAACGCATGTAACGCCGAACTATCAACCATAGCCGAGACCGTAAGGACCAGCCAAAACGAAATTAACTTTAGAACGTTGTATACTCAGGTTGGCCAAATTAACACCGAGAAAAACGAGCTATCTACCAGGGCGAACGGTTTGAATGTAGAGAAAAATAAAATAGTGTCAAAATTGTCTGAAACGCAGCTGAACAAATCCACGGCTATGTTGAACAGCATTAATACCCAGATCACTTCTGTCACAGGCGTGATAATGCTAGGGTAAGGCCTCTGTTGCTTTGGCCATGCCAGCTCCAATCGTTAGCCTAGAACGCTCACCCCACCAAACAAAGCTCAACCTTGATATGTTTAGTTGAGCAAAACCATAGCTCTAATTCTCGTTTAGATAGCGTTATGCTCGACAAAGCAGCATAATTTCTGATTAGACTAGATACACCACCGAAACCATTGAGACACAACAAAAGATGACCGATAAGAAAATCCTGGTTCTCTACGCACACCCTTCTCAGCGTCGCAGTGAAGTAAATCAGCCTTTATTTAAGATGGCCAAAAGCATACCCAACGTGACCTGCGTTGACTTATATGCCGAATACCCCACCTACGATATTGATATCGACAAGGAGCAGCAGAGACTCGTCGATCATGACGTGATCGTCTTTCAATTCCCCCTGTATTGGTATTCGACACCTTCGATACTAAAAGAGTGGCAAGATTTGGTGCTTGAATACGATTTTGCTTATGGAGAGCAAGGCACAGCTCTGCATGGTAAAACTCTGGTTTGCGTCATTTCTGCAGGCGGGAAAGCGGATGCTTATCAAACAGATGGTTACAACCATTTTACCATCCGAGAGCTGCTTCAACCTATCGAACAAACCGCTAACCTGATCGGCATGAAATACCTTGCTCCTTTTGCCATCTTTGGCTCTAGAACGGCTTTGGAAGAGAACAGAATTGATAACCATGTTGAGCAATATCGTCAACTTCTGCTGGCCTTAAGTGAAAATCGCGTCAACCTAAAGAAAGCCAGCAAAGTGGAAAAACTCAATCATTATTTGAGTGAACTGATAGCGGAGCGTCCACTATGACCGATTATTTCCTGCAAGCATTTATTTATCTCGTTGCCGCTGTCATTGCGGTTCCTATTGCAAAAAGGCTAGGGTTAGGCTCTGTATTGGGCTACCTCATCGCCGGGGTAATCATTGGCCCAGTACTTGGATTAGTTGGAAAAGAGACCACCACTATTCAGCATTTTGCAGAGTTTGGCGTGGTAATGATGCTTTTTCTGGTGGGGTTGGAGCTCGAACCCAAAACCTTATGGAACATGAGAAACCGTTTAATGGGCTTAGGTGGCCTGCAAGTTGGACTCACTGCTGCGGTTGTGATGGGCGTGGCCATTGCATTCGGACAAGTATGGTCGGTTGCGCTCTCTATCGGTTTGATCTTTGCGCTGTCATCCACCGCTATCGTCTTACAAACCTTCAATGAGAAAAACTTAAATAAAACCGATGGAGGCAAAAATGCCTTCTCTGTATTACTTTTTCAAGACATTGCCGTGATACCCATGCTAGCGTTTATTCCCTTACTGGCGTTACCTGAACTCATCGCAAAATCTCAACATGCAGTAAAAGCCGCCGCAGATCATAGCCAAACATTGAGCTTAGTCGCAGGCTTGCCTAGCTGGGCATACGGCCTGGTCATTATTGCTTCCATCGCGGGTGTCGTCATCGGTGGGCATTACCTAAGTCGGCCATTATTTCGATTTGTTGCCACTTCAGGGCTAAGAGAAATATTTACTGCGACGGCTCTTATGCTGGTAGTCGGTATCGCCGCCATCATGAGCTTGGTGGATTTATCTCCAGCATTAGGGACCTTCTTAGCCGGTGTGGTGCTTGCCAATAGCGAGTTTCGCCATGAGCTAGAGTCGAATATTGATCCCTTTAAAGGCTTATTATTAGGGCTATTTTTTATTACCGTTGGCGCAGGTATCGACTTTACTATTTTATTTAACCACCTATTTCTGATTGTAGGTATCACGTTAGCGGTCATGCTGATAAAAGCGGCGGTGCTTTATGCCCTAGCCGCCACCTTTAAGATAGAGAACAGTGACCGCTGGCTGTTCACACTTAGCCTTGCACAAGCGGGAGAATTTGGTTTTGTCTTGTTGAGCTTTACGGTACAAAACCACGTGATTCCCGAGTCTATCGCCCAAACCCTGTCTCTTGTCGTTGCCTTATCGATGTTTTTAACTCCTGGTCTATTTATTCTGTTTGATAAAGTGATTCTGCCCCGATTTGAGCAAAAGTCTAATGATAGAGAAGCCGATATTATTGAAGAAACAGGCAGCGTCATTATCGCAGGTGTTGGCCGATTTGGTCAGATTGTTAACCGCTTGCTGGTGTCTAATGGCATTAAAACTGTCGTACTTGATCATGAAGCTGCGCAAGTAGATACATTACGCAGAATTAACACCAAAGCCTATTTTGGTGATGCCACTAAACCCGATCTATTACACACCGCTGGTATTGAAGAAGCTTCTTTGCTTGTTGTCGCTATCGATGATCAAGACAGCAGTGTCGAGCTTGTTAAATATGTCAAACACTCCCACCCTAACCTAAAAGTACTCGCGCGAGCTTTTGACCGCGGCCATGCCTATCGATTAAGACAAGTGGGGGCAGATATTATAGAGCTGGAAACCTATCATTCAGCGTTAGAAGTCGGTTCAGCATCAATGCGAGAGCTAGGCTTGCACCCGTTTTTTGTTGAGCAACAAAAAACTAAATACAAGAAAACAGAAGCTGCCCAATCGGATGCACTATATGAAGCTTGGCTTGATGACTCTGAAGGTGAACGCTATGACAATAACTTCCGTAAGTTATTCATTCAGCTTGAAGAGCAACTCAAGTTAGGCATGAAACAGGATAGGTCTGACAAACATTCGAAAATTGAGCGGGAGTGGACGCCACCACCAAAAGGTTATGATGAAGAGTTTTGCGATAAGTGTTAGATAAAGCCTAACAAGAAGCGTCCTCTGTTGGAGCATAAAAGTGGACGCTGACTTTACGGCCACCATCAACAAGCTCATTTTGGTACTGCCAGCCAATTTTGCTCACAATACGCTCCACTAATCTAAGCCCTAACCCATAACCATAATCACTGGTGCTTATCGGTTCAGGGCTTTCACTATCATCATTATTTTCGATCACTATGGATTGATTGGAATAATGAATAGCGACGCTACCTTGCTGAGTATATTGAAATGCGTTACGCAGAATATTGTTGATCACCAGTTGGCATGGAATCGCTTCAATAGATAGGTTTTCTATTGAAATATCAGTTTTAATTTTAATATCTTTGCCTTCACGCAAATAAGCATTGTCTTCGATAAGACTCTGTATTAACGCATGTATGTCGACAGTTTCAACCTTTATTTGTCGTTCATCATCACTGCTTAACCAGAGCAAGGTTTCTGTAATGTGCTGCATATTTAGTGCAGCGCGATTCACTCTTGCAATTGAAGGAGCATATTTCTCCTCACTACTTGCTAGCTTGTTAAGCAACTCACCATTGTTACGCAAAATAGCAATAGGTGTCCTGAGCTCATGGCTAGCATGACGCAAAAAACTCTTCTCTTGCTCGATAAGTTGAGTAATCTTTATAAAACTCGATTGCTGTTGCCTAGCAACTCGATTGATCTCTTCAAAATAAAAGTTAGGCACGGGCTTATCGACATCTTGTGGCTGTAGCGAGTCCACCCAATCACCCAACTTTTTTAATAGACTCATTGCCTTATAAAATAAAGATCTGGCAAGAAAATGCATAATGAGACCCACGATAAGTCCGATAGGGAATGTGAGCAATAAAAGATTTTTCAGTCTGTTATCACTGTATAAAGTAATGCTGATGGGATAAAAGATAGAGGTAAGATAAAGCGTTTTGCCATTTTTTAACGGGTAAGTCAGCAAGAATAGGGTCTTATCTGGCCAAAATACCCAAGTAACCTGACCATCGATATACCGTATTCGTTGCAAGCTTGGCTGCCCTTCTGATTTGGGCGTGCTGACTGTGTTTTGTATCCACTCTGGTAAGGCTTGCCAAGATAGATAACCTGTAATGCTGGCGGTATGTGGCAAGGAAGCATTGGCATTGATCTCATACTGCTTTTCAAAGTGAATCGCTTCATTCATCAAAAACTCGCGCTGCGCTTCTTTGAAGCCCTGTAACATGAAAAAGCCAATGATATACGAATAACAAGCCACAACGATAATTGTGGTAGTGAGTTGCGATTTGTAGAACGTTTTGGATATATATGTGAGTTTAGCCACTTTGAAATGCAGGAATTAACCCCTAAAAGCTATCCCTTGCCCCGCTATGGTTGTAATGAGTTTGCACTCAAACTTACTGTCTATCTGCTTTCTGAGCTTGAACATGTGAACTTTAAGCGTATTACTATTGGGCCGCTCATCTCCCCAAACAGACGCATAGAGTTTCTCCTGCGACACGACCTGAGGCGACTTACGCATCAGTACTTCCAGTAGCTTCCAACCTGTGGGAGACAGCTGTATTGACTGGCCATCCCTTGTTAGCGTTTTCTGGCTAAAATCCGCTTCTACGCCCCACATGGAAAGCTTATTGCTTTGGCCACTGCTCCTTTTCGTCAGCGCTTTTAATCTCGCGGTTAGTTCGAGTAGTTCAAAAGGTTTGACTAAGTAGTCATCTGCACCAGCCTCAAACCCAAGTAGCTTATCATCCAATGTATCCCGAGCGGTTAACATGATTATAGGTACGCTGACGCCCTGCTCTCTTAACCGCTTGCACACGGTAAGGCCATCAATTTTCGGCATATTGATATCAAGAATGATCACATCAAACTCAATTTTATTCACAAGAGCCAGACCTTCGGAACCATTGGCTGCATGGTCACAACAAATGTTTTCGAGAGACAGATAATCAACGACCGTCGCGGCCAAATCTATGTCGTCCTCAATTAATAACACAGATGAACTCATGCCATTACCTTAACTTTCTACCCATTGTTTCGCCATCCATTAATTCTACCCTAGACGTCGTTTTACTACTCTCAATATTGTTGTAGCAAATGTCCCCTTCGTCCAGATTCTGGGCGTTATTATATACCCATGTGACTTCTAGGTGCAGGAATAAGGTGATGCAATTAAAGGAATGGTAAAGAATTACACCTTCAAGCAAGTTAAGGTTAAACAGAAAATAAAGTTCTCATTATCAGTGAATTTCAAATAGGAACCATATAAAAAATATAATACTGGAGGTAACTTAAAAACTATCCAGCCGATGCGCTCTCTGCCGAATTTTGGTAAGTCACCAGTCTGCCATCAGGATGAATCACTTTTATACTACCATCACCAAGAAAAAGCGTTGTCATACCATTGGGCTGTACCATCTGTACCACTTTTCCAGCTTTATACACCACCTTACTGCCATCTTTGTAGATATCTGTCGTGGTGTTTTTGGAGTTATCAGTGATCGTTTTCTCGATATAAAACACCGAATTCATGCTACTGCCCTGCTTGCTCTTACTCCGTTCCACTTTTTCAGCATGTTCTAATGAAGTAATCGCTTGCCTAGGCGGAGGCAATGGTACGCCGGGGGGTAGCGGTATCATCACAGTATCGGCATAAGACATACCAGGTACAACTAGCCCAATAGAGATAAATAACAAACAGAGTTTCTTTGTCATAATATGTATAACCGTTAATAGACACGGTTACACAACATACTAATGTTTAAAATAAAAACAACGTTTATATATTATAATTCTTCATTTTCTAATAAATCATTAAATAACACTTAAACGTTAACCAAGCAGTAACCCAAGGCACGTTATTATAATTGGTTTAAATAGAGAAAAAATATAAATATTATTTATTTACAACATTCAATATAATGAATAGTCTTCCCAGTACTTTACTGGATATTCTCAATTGGTTTAGCCGGAATCTGAAATACCTTCTGACGAATGAGATCGTATACCCAATTAAACACAATCGCGTAAATCACAAAGAAAATGACCACACCGATATCCATTGCCAATACCGTCCAAAAGCCAAGATCCAGCACCCACATCAGCAGCGGAAAGGTCACCAATATCATACCAAACTCAAATCCAACACCATGCAGGATACGAGTCGTTGCGGTACGTTTGCTTCTATCTGCACCAAATATACGGTCGTAAACATAGTTATAAACATAATTCCATGCCATCGCGATCACCGAAACCATCAGCGCCAATCCCGCCATTTTTTCCATCTCACCATCAATGATGAGTGTCGCCAATAGCGCCATTAGCACTAGGGCAACTAATTCAAATAACACCATATGCACTAAACGTTCTTTATGTGACATATCTAATACTCCTTAACAAACCATTGCTGGCAATTCTATCTGCAATTATGATTAATAAAAGATAGTAACTATCAGATTTTATGATATGTACAACATAGATAAATTACGTATGTTTGTTGAAGCTGCGGAACTGGGATCGTTTTCCGCGGCAGCAAGAAAGTTGGCAAAAGTGCAGTCCGCCATTAGCCAAGGAATTAGCGATCTTGAAATAGACTTCAACGTACAACTGTTTGATCGCTCGACCAGAAAGCCAACCCTCACCAAGGCGGGTAAGCAGCTATTTAAGCAAGCAAAAGTCGTTATATTACAAGCAGAAGAGCTCAGTGCTACCGCACACTCTATTAATAACCGAGAAGAAGACATCATCAGGCTCACGCTTGATGATGCGCTGTTTATGCCATCGCTGTTTCGAATCTTGGGAGATTTTAGTCAGGTGTTTCCATCAACCGAGATAGAAATCATCGCGGTATCTAGCACAGATGTTATCCCTATTATTGGTGAACAAAGAGCAGATATCGGCTTAATGTTTACCGATCTCAATCCATATAAAGATATCGATCCCTGCTTTATTGGCAATCTCCGCTTTAGCTCAGTCTGTCACCCGAAGCATGATCTAGCTCAAGTGGGCGATATTAGCTTCCCTGAACTGGTGTGCTACCGGCAACTTGTCGTGCGTGGATATGAAGAAAAATCCATTTGGCAACTTCCCGTTAGCACGGGCAAAGTCTATTGGTCAAACAGCTTCAATTCCGTAAAAGAGATGTTAATTCACGGCAATATGGGATGGGCGTATTTACCTAGCCATCTAGTTCAAGCTGATATCGACAATCAGCGACTTGCTGAAATTAGTATTAGCTTTGACCACAAAGCCTGGACGCCACCAGTCGATCTGGTCGTATCCAAATTAAAAGCAAAAGGGCCTGCCCTTTCTTGGTTGGAAAAAAAGCTTAAAACGTTGTTGGACTAGAGAAGAGTGAGAATGGAGAAGAAGGGAGTGAGTCCACCTTGCTATAAGGCGGACTCAGAATCACATTAGTGAGCGAAGCTTTCTTCCAATTGTGAATTGGCTTTGTGCTTGGTGAACATCCCCAACAGCGCACAAGAGATGAAAACTAGCACGTACAGTGCGTCAGCAGTCACCAGTGCCGCGTGCGTTCCATACGCCTTAACGATTGGGCTTGAAACGACAAACGTCAGCATAGTACCCGTTGTGCCACAAGTAAGCACAAAGTTAACTAGCTTAGGCGAGGCAATCTTGGTTTGCTGAGACGCCAGAGTGATGATGGTGGTGTAGATTGCGCTAGAAACAAAGCCTAATGCAATAATCCAGTAGCCAAGGTGGGCGGCAACCGTAGAAGCATTAAACATATACATAAATACCGTCGCCAGCAGAGATAGCACAAGTACCAATTTATGTAGATCCACATAACGTAGAACAACCGTCAGTACCCACATGCCTATCATGTAAGACATCCAGAAACGTGCGACCATTGTACCCGCTTCTTCAACACTCATATGGAATGAGTTTTGTACGTATTGAGGTACCCAAGAAATAAAGGCTAATTGACCTAAAATGTAGCAAAGTGCTGCAAACGCCAAGATATAAACCCCAACCCCCCACTTTTCACTACTCTTGCTCTCGGCGTTGTCGCCACTTTCTTTATTGCCAATGGCAGGAAACTCAGAGATCCAAGTTAATACGAATATCGCCACATAAATAAGGCCAATGACCGCATAGACCCAGTACCAAGGTGCGTGTTTGCCCAGCATGTAACCTGCAATAGCTGGAAGTATCATGCTAGCCATACTAAAGAAAGAGTCCGTAAATAGAAGACGAGAACCACGCTGACGGCCATCATACAAACGAGTAATTAAGAAGGTTCCGATGGACATAGTGATTCCACCCATCACGCCAAGAACAAACATACATAGCGAGAAGATGGTTAAACTGTGGGTGAGCATCAATGCGATGATCATCAATACCATCAAAGCAAAACCGAAGTTCAATTGCTTTTTGAGTGGGATGATTTCCATCAACCATGCGTTGAGGAAAATCGCGATCAACATACCGCCATTGAGAAAAGTAAAGGTATTACTCATGCTCGAGACTGGAATGGAAAAGAAGTTAGCCACTGGCTCCATCACAATGCCCGTTACCGCGACGAGCGCTCCAACTAAAGCATAAGAGAGGAAGCTAATCCACGTTAATTGGATTCGATTTCGATTATTCATGTCGACACCTGAAGAGTAAGATAAACTCGATGTATTTCAATGGTATTGATAAAAAACCAATGCCATCCATCAGACCTATTTATTGAAAAAATTATTGTAATTCAGCGAGATGCTGATTTTATGTGGTCTTCATTAAATGAAAGGGGGGATTCTATTGAAGGTCAAAGCCCTTACATGTGATAGAACTCTCAATAATAATGAAAACTATGATGTAACAAATTCTGATAACTAAATCTGTGGAAGGGTAAATTTAGCTAAAAATTTGAAAATATAAATATATAAAAAAAGAGAGCCGAAGCTCTCTCTAGGTGTATGGTCGGACTGAGAGGATTTGAACCTCCGACCCCCGACACCCCATGACGGTGCGCTACCAAGCTGCGCTACAGTCCGATGGGGCTAAATTTACCAGTAACTCACTAATTGTCAATGCTTTGATTTTAATAAAATTTAAATCACTCTTAGTGGTGGATTTTTAACCTAAAAATTCACCACTTCGTAAGAGGGGAATCCCTATCCTTCTTACTTGGTGTTTATTGCATACAAACCTTTCTTGCTTGAGCTATTTTTTGCACCAGCTGATTTTTTACCTCTGCAGCCGTCATCGCAACATCATCAAACTCGTGATACGTCGATTGACTACCGTTTCTTATATAACAGCCATCCGGTTGAATGCCGGTCATGCTAATCTCCTCTTCCGGCGTGCGTTTAAGCGCCGATAGCAATATTTTCATGGCATCAACATGATCCTGATTCATGTGCTCAGCCATATCGAGTTCAGCTTGCTCATTCCACTCAGGCTTAGGCAATAACCACTCTTTTTTGTCTATCCAGTAGGCTTTGGCAAAACCACCAATATAACGAATCATTTGTGGCTCGATTTGCCAAAAATGAAAGCCGTGATCGATTGGGTAATCTTGATATTGAGGGTATTGTTGTAAAAACCGTTGCCGAATTGCTTGGCTCGCTTCTTGATCTAATGGATGGGCATCGCCCATGATGGTGACGCGCGCATTTTGGTTTTGATCATCCGTTGATGCCGGGTTGCCAAAAAAGGTCAAGCTGACCTTATTGTTTCTTTTAATATTCTTAGTGTGCTGAGCAATATCACTAATATAGACAATGGGTTTTCCTTCATAACTAGAGATAAAAGGCGTCACCGAGCCAAATGGATAATCCGCCAGTTTTTTCGATACGGTGGAAATAACGCACTGACGTGACTGACGCATATAATGCCTTGCTTGGTTAACCACTTTGTTATTCATAATGTTTCCCTTAAATGATTGTTTAACCTAACGCGACTTAAAAAGTGTAACGTGCGCTGAGTTTAAAGTTTCGACCTGGCTGGGCTAATGTTTGCGGAGCAGGTATGTAGTATTGGTTAGTCAGGTTATCTATGCCGAATCGTAACGTCAGTGGCTTGGCGCCAAACGCATGATTCCAAGATGAGTAGATATCGGTAATGGTGTAATCGCCGTAGTACTGACTATCTTGTGTTGTTGACGCGGTATAAGTCACTCTCGCCCCTACATTGACTGTATTGTCCATAAAGCCTTGATCGATATGAGCAACCCATTTGTTAGCAGGTATGGAGTCAATCGTACTGCCATCATTGCTCTTAGCCTTGACTTGCCCATAACTAAGGCCTGCACTGGTATCATGGATCTTGTAGTCAGCGGCAACGGAATAACCTGTCAGTCTGGCATTACCGACATTTTGGAATGTCGTGGTTCCGCCACTAATATTGACAATGGTGTTGATAAAGTCATCGACATCATTACGAAATACTGACGCTTTAACCGTGAGTTCGTCGTCACCGAGTAAATCACCAAATGCCATATTGGCGTCAATTTCTTTATTTTTGGCTTTTTCAGGTTCCAGATTTGGATTGGGCACAAATTCATTGCCCGGGAAGTGATAGCCTCCAGTGTAAAGCTCCTCAGACGTTGGTGCCCGGAATGCTTCATCGTAACGAGCGGTTAATTGAAGCCAATGGGTGGTTTGCCAGCTTAGTGCTGCACTCGGTGACAATGCTGAATCGCTACGGCGTGCTGACGTAGCTTGCTGGTTACTATCTGTATAATCGGCATTCGTGCGCCAGTAATCGTAACGAAGTGCAGGTTGTAGCGTCCAATCCTGTGCAAAACTCCAACGCACACGAGAAAACACGCCTAATGTTCGGGTTGTCGCGTCAGGTATAATTGGACGAAACGAGGATGAGGTTCTGTCACGCGTACCACTAGAATGTTCTTGATAACCATCTGTACCGACAGACAGATCGAGATGTTCAAATTTAGAGTGGTTGATGGCACTTAAACCCAATGTACGATTTCGAGTGGTATCGTTTTGCGTTGTCGTCGTGCGTGAACTGTCCACTTTCACATCGTTATAGTAGAGCGTCCCTTGTGTATTGATCAGATCGTTATCTTTCGGGTCCAATTTATAGTTAACGGTCGCATTGAGTGAATCGGTTTTCATGCCAACGATGTAGTTACTGTTTGCATTCTCCGCAGCACTCGGATCAATGGGCGAATCTTGGTTATCACGTGCATAGCGAGTCGATAATTCGATGCGCTGGGAAGGGGTAAGCTGGATGCCAGTTTTGGCTAAGAATCCCTTGTTTTCATCGGAAGAGTTTTGCAACTCAGTACCATTACCATCTTTTACATTATCCGAATCGCTGTAATAACCATTGAATAACCAATCGTAGTTGTCTTGCTTACCATACGCCGCACCATTAGTTAGCCAGCGTTGATTGACCGATTGATAGCTCTGCTCTACGTAGCCACCTACGTTTTGGCCCTTTTCCAACAACTCTTCTGGTGACTTGGTCGTAATAGCCACAACACCACCAATTGCGCCGCTGCCCCAAATTGCGCTACCAGGGCCTTTAAGCACTTCTATCGAGTTCACAAGGCTTGGGTCTATCAAATAGGTTCCTGTGTGACCAGAGCTATAAGTTTGGCGCGCACCGTCAATGACTTGTAGCACTCGGTCATCAGAAAGACCTCGAATAATCGGCTCCTGGGCTGAAGGCCTTGGCCCTCCGTCAAAACTCAAGTTAGGCTGATATTTCAATGCTTCAGCCACAGATTGAGGTTGAGTTTGTTCAAGCTGTTTTTGGCTAATTTTATCAACGGGATATAGATGCTTGCTATCGGTGGCATCTTCGCGTGTTGCCGACACTTCAATGGCATCGAATACCACAGCATTATTGGGCTCTGTAGAAGGCGAGTTGGTCGCCGCATAACTAATTTGCATCAGTTCAGCAGATGAAAGCAATACCAAAGCTGAGACCTGAGTTATTTTCCTTCGGTTCATGAAAAGACCTTATTTTAACAATCAATAGATTTAAGTTGATCCATTGCATTACCAATGATGCGGCGTATAATACGCACACCACAAATGATAATGCAAACGATAATTATTACTATTCGTGTTATGGATAATTTTGTTAATAGAACAAGCTTGGCAGTCATGCTGCTTGCATCATTGTCAATTCACTTATTGATACTGTTTGGCCAACAGGCCCATCGAGTTCATTCTGGAAAGATTGGCATTCCAGCAGAGCTATCCTTATCCAATTTCTCTTCCGTGCAGTTAGCGCCATCTTCCAAATCGACAAACGACATTCAGCCAAAGGCTCAAGCAAAACAGGTTTCCAGTCAGATAACCAAGCCAACGCAACCTGTGCGACCGGAAGTAAAAAGACAAGGCCGAGGTTTGATAGATAAAAAAAGTCAGCCAACCGCTGATAAAAGATTAAATACCGCGAAGGATACGATTAAAAAGCCTGATCCAGTAAAGAAAACCGCCGCAAAACAAGAGCAAACCACTAAGCCTTCTGTGGAAAAAGCTCTGGCAAAATCGACCACATCAACCATAGCGTCGGGTGCTCAAAGTGGGCAACTAGGCAGTAAATCTACCCCTATCGTCAACACCGCCCCCAAGTTTAAAACCCGGCCTGTTGCGCCCATTTACCCCGACTCCGCTCGACGTTTTGGCCGTGAAGGTGAAGTCATCATGTCGATCATTCTTAATGATAAAGGGGATAAAACATCTATTTCTATTGTGCATTCTTCCGGCTATCGCAGCCTTGACCGCGCCGCGTTGGCGGCAGTGAAAAAATGGCAATTTGTTGCTTATATAAAAAATGGTCGCCCTGTAGCGTCTCAGGTGACCATTCCAATTCGGTTCTCTTTAGGAAATTAGCTTTATGTTGATGATATTACACTCTCTTGAACAGTCAGCCGTCGTACGCTCTATCAGCGAAGCGATAGCTCAGCTTGGCTCGATGAAATGGCCGCTACTCATCTGTTCAATGCTGGCGTTAGCGCTACTATTGGATCGACTATTTCATTTGCTTGTGACCCGCACACACGTTTCAAACCAGAGAATGCATCGCGGCCTGAAAAATTTTCAAGGCAAACGCCAAACTGACAGTCAATTGGCCGTATGGGGAGCGAAAAAAAGCCTGAGCCGACAGCTGGCGGAATTACTCCACCATCATCGCGACATCCCACGTGATCAACGTGAAGATCTGGCATCCATTTGGATAGACAAGCAAGAGCGCCGCTTAGGCACAGGCCTTAATATTCTGGCGTTAATATCAGTCGTCAGCCCACTTTTAGGTCTGCTGGGAACAGTATTAGGTTTGATGGAAATGTTTAGCAAGATTGCCTCCACCAGCCAAGCCATTAACCCTTCCATGCTCGCGCAAGGACTTGGTATGGCATTGATGACCACCATAGTCGGTCTCTTTATAGCAATACCTGCTCTGGTCGGCTTTCACACCTTAAAACTGTGGCGCAATCATAAAATCGCCTTCATCGTTATGCTAGCCAATCAGATCAACCTAGTAATAGATGGGGTGGGCATTGCAACGACTTCTGATAGTGAAATCGAATCCGAGCGCTCTGCGCCTATAGAGCTTGCCTATTCGGCGGTGGCAGGTGAACGACGTGATTAAATCTTCACCTCGCGATAATGAAAGCGATATTTTATCGCCAGATTTGATGCCTTTATTGGATGTGATATTCATTGTTTTGGTGTTTTTATTGCTCACCGCCAATGCACCGTTACAAACGCTAAAAGTGCAAGTTCCGCAAGTCAATCAAGAGCACCTATTACAACCTATGGACGCGCGCGACCCACTTTCACTCAGCTTAAGTCCTCAATCTCCCCATTGGAAATTAAACAGCCGAACCTATGATTCTTGGCAAGCTCTTGAGCCCGTGCTACTGGCAGAGCTTCGCAATAATCCAAATAAACCACTCATTATTTCGGGCGATCGAAAAGCAACCTTACAGCGTTTTTTAAAGCTGATTGCCTTCTTGCAAGCCCATCATATTCAACACAGCAAGATTGTTTTGGAACCTGAACATCATGAATAACAAGTATTTAAAATTCTGGCTAGTATTACTCGCTGGCTGTTGGTTTACTTTCCCAGCTTTTGCTTCGAGCAATGAAGCGTCTCCCTCACCAACTCGAATCGTGAGTATTGGCTCTGCTGTCACCGATCTCGTGGTGGCACTCGGCGGCGCATCCCAACTGGTTGCCGTCGATAGCACCAGTAAAGTGCCACCATCAGCACAGGTCAAAACGCTCGGTTATCAAAGGCAGTTATCCACTGAGGGCATATTATCGGTGAAACCTAGTGTCGTTATTGGCAGCGATGAGATGGGGCCACCAGAGGTCCTTCACCTGCTAAAGCAAGCCCACATTCCTTTGATCACCTTATCTTCTGCACCAACGTTATCCGCACTAAAAGATAACATTGCTAAAATCGCTACACTGCTTGGCGAACCCACGCGTGGTGACGCTCTCATTGCTAAGATTGACCGCCAAATTAATACCTTAGCTCACAAACAAAACACTCAGAAACACCATGACTCAACATTATTCTTACTGATTTTGGGCAGTGGCAGTCCTCAAGTGGCAGGCAAAGGTACCGTGGCAAATCGTATGATCGAACTTGCCGGAGGAGAGAATCCAGCTGCACAAACAGTTAATGGCTATAAACCTATTTCACAAGAATCCTTATTGGAAATGCAGCCCAACGTATTACTGGTATCCCAGCGCATTCTTAACAACTTAGGAGGAGTTTCTGGCCTTATCAAACATTACCCCATTCTAGCCGCGACGCCCGCCGGACAACATGGTCATATTTATGGCGTGGATTATCATGCACTTATTGGTGGGCTGAGCTTGACGACGCTCAGCGAGGCACAGCGTTTAGCCCCTCTACTCTCTCCAACCAGTAACAAAGAAAGGGCGATTTAGTGCAACAACCAGCCCATCAAGATCATGCGCTCAATACGAACGTGCCATTGACACGCTACGCGGCATTAGCAAGCCTGGTATTGGTCGCTGCCGCTATAGCGTCTGTGGTGCTAGGGCCTATTTCTGTCTCACTCAATCAAGTGTTGGCATCGGTATTACACCTTATTGGCTGGCAACACATCAGTTGGGCAGAGACAAACGCCTACCTAAATGTGGTGATTGGCCAAATTCGCCTACCCAGAACGTTATTATGTATTGCTGTTGGCGGCATTTTAGCAATTTGTGGCGCGGCTATGCAGGGGCTGTTTCGCAACCCGTTGGCCGACCCAAGCATATTAGGCGTGTCGAGCGGCGCATCTGTGGGGGCCGCTTTATCAATTGTGGCTGTCAACGTACTCACGCATTATTTAAGCTGGCTGCCACCCGCTACCGTCTCTTTATGGTTAACCCCTATGATGGCATTTTTGGGTGCGTTAGCCGCGACGATACTGGTTTATCGCTTAGGAACCGTGTCAGGACGAACATCCGTTAATTTAATGTTGCTGGGTGGGATCGCCGTGGCTTCCATCGCTGGAGCCATTATTGGCCTACTCTCTTATGTGGCAGACGATCAGCAACTGCGCGCTTTAAGCTTTTGGCAAATGGGATCATTAGAAGGGGCTACATGGCCACAAATTGGCTTGTGTTGGGCCAGCTTAATCGGCCTAGTTGTCTATTTCCAGCGTCAAGACAATGCCCTAAACGCCTTATTATTAGGAGAAGCAGAAGCTGGCCACCTTGGCATTAATGTGCACAGGCTAAAACTGGAGTTGATCGCCTTCTCTGCGTTTGGCGTCAGTATTGCCGTATCGGTATCAGGTATCATTGGTTTTGTCGGTTTAGTTGTCCCCCATTTGATCCGTTTAGTACTAGGGCCTAGTCACCGCCACTTATTGCTACTGAGTGCCTTACTTGGAGCCATTTTGCTGTTATTTGCCGATATCATCTCACGGACAGTTGTTACGCCTGCTCAACTGCCAGTGGGTATTGTGACAGCAGCCATCGGCGCGCCATTTTTTATCTTTTTGCTGATGCAGCAGCGCCAGCGATTTGGAGGATAATCATGCTAACTTGTCGCAAATTAACCGCCAACTATAACCAACCATCCCGATCCTATAAAAAGCCATTAGCCCAAAGGCCTGTCTTAAATGTGCCTTCATTATCCATTAATGAAGGCACGCATACTGGTATTTTAGGAGCAAATGGCGCCGGAAAAAGCACCTTGCTAAAGAGCCTATCCGGCGATGTCGACTATCAAGGTGAGATACAGATCATGGGAAAAGAGCGTAAAAGCTGGCCGTCGCGGTTACTGGCCACACATCTTGCCGTGCTGCCACAAAATACCCAACTGATGTTCTCATTTACCGTGGTTGAAGTGATACGCCTTGGCTTACTCAATTCGTCATTAAATCTAAACCAACAATCGGAAATGATTCGGCACATCATGATAGGAAGTGACGTGCTGAACTTAGCACAACGCAGCTTCCTGACACTATCGGGAGGGCAACAACAGCGAGTACTCTTTGCCAAAGCGCTATGCCAAATCTCATCATGTCAAGAAAGCATACAACAATACAAAGATAAGTTGTTACTCCTTGATGAGCCTATCGCTGCACTGGATGTTTACCACCAACACCAGCTACTACAAGAGGTTAACGAGATTGTCGCCAAATCGGGTACTGTCATTAGTGTGCTGCATGACCTAAACCTAGCCGCCCGTTATTGCGATCGACTGATACTCATGCATCAAGGAGAGATTATCGCAGACGGCTCTCCAGAAAAGGTACTCACTGAACAAAACATCCATCAAGCCTACGGCTATAAAAGCTCCATTATCCGCCACCCTAGCAACGGCTACCTAATGGTCAGCTAACAGGACGAATTTCTATCGCGAAAATACCATGTATGGGAATCATTTCTGTGTATTCGTGGAAACTTTGCAATAATTCGACGCCTTCTTGCAGGCTTTCACATAAATTGGAGAGCACCTGCATGCCTTCAGCAACAAGAAGCGAATTGGCGTCGGGATAGTGGCGTACGTCAATGACTTCAACGGATAATGCATTGGGGACAATCACATCGAGTCCAACAAATGGCGGTCCGGCGATCACTTGAAAGTCGATACGATCACCAGGGCAAAGTTGATCGTATCGAATCGCTTCATAGCTATTATTGGTGCGTATCTCTACCTTTTTCTTGCCAGAAAGTATCGAGTCCAAAGGTGCTTGGTATATCTCTAATGGGTAACGCTTCATAGATTGCCTCCGTCAAATGGAAGCTTTTACCACAAATGAAGTAATGGCGGAAACATAAAAGCCGCGAATCGACCCTTCGCGGCTTTTATATTTTCTGTTACGCCCTAGATATTACGATTAAAACCCAGTGCCTGTAGCTGTGTATTTTTTAAAAATCTTATCCAATTCCCCATCTGCTTTAAGTTTGTTTAATCCGTTATTAATCGTCTCTACAAGCTGAGCTGAACGAGGAGAACCCTTGGATACCCAAGCGTAGAATTTGGTTTTTGGTAGCTCGTTTAACACCGCATACTTAATATCTGGAGTGAAAGTGATTTGACCAACCAAATTACCACCCAGAATCGGCTCAATAGCACTTAAGAAAATATCGCAACGACCTGCGGAGAGTTTTTGCAGCACATTCTTCGGAGATTTGGCCCGAGTATCAATTTCTGCGGTTAATCCATTTTTCATGTAGGTTTCATAGTTATAGCCCGCAATGCCACAGACTTTGTATTTATTCAAGTCACTGACTTTTTTCACCTCCGGACCTGATGGAAATTTCTTGGTGCTGTATAGGTATCCTTGGTTCGTTTGATAAAACGCTTCGGTCCGAATGTACTTACTCATTCTTTCATCGTTAGAGCTGCCATCCATAAAAAGCTCAAACTGACCTTTTTTAGCGTAATTTTGAACCTCATCTAAGCAACGCTTCCAAGGGATCATCTTCATTTCCATCTTCATTCCAGCTTGCTGGAAAATCACTTTAAGTGTGTCATAACTCGCCCCAACAAGAGAGGATTTATCCGCTTTTCCATTATCTCTAGGGTGAAATGTATACGGTGGCCACTCTGCATTATCATTACATATATTGACAACCTGTGACATTGCTGGGAAACCAACCAAAGCAGATAAGAGCAGCAAAACACTCATTCCATATTTGTTCATCTTTCTCTCCTTAGCATGAACGCCTAACTAAGTGTAGTAGATGACTATAATTTACTGTTTTTGTTGATGAACCATCATTTGTCGCATTGAGGTTTACCGCAAATCCATTCGGTAACAGTCAAACAAAAGATCATCTTGTTTGTGCTGCCCAACAAATTGCATTCCTAGTTTTTTCAATACATGGCTAGAAGCGAAATTTTCAGGCATCGACGTGCCATATATAGTATTGATATCCAAATGTTTGCGAGCATAATCCACACACGCTTGGCTCGCTTCCGTGGCAATACCCATTCCCCAATAATCTGGATGAAAGCGGTAGCCGATATCGACGCCATTGATACGCGGCTCATGTTTAAAGCCGCAAAATCCAATGACTGTTTCTGATGCTTTTAACACGACAGCCCAGCGCGCAAAACCAAAATCAGCGTATTGCTTTAGCCAAACGTGCTCTATGATTGCTTTCGCATCATCAATGTTTTGGCATAAACCGGCATCATCCGTATATTGCGTAACTTCGGCTGGTAAATTGAAATGCAATACGGCTTCAGCGTCATCCATAGTAAATTCTCGAATAATCAGCCTCGGCGTTTCGGTAATAAATTTCATGGTGCTCCTCTTATTTACTCTGTCATTGGGCTATGGTTGGATCTGCTCCATTTCCGTGACGATTAAACCTGTTCTATGTTTACCTAAATTGGCATCAGTCGGCAAAGTGCTATCGACAATCGATGGTCTGTCATGGTGGTGCAGCTATCAAAACCAAACTCTTCTTGGTTTGCTCGCTCATACCTGAGACAATTGCGCTGCAACTTAAACTAGGCAAAATATTATGAAACTTTTAGTCCGCAATCTAGCGCGAACCACAACTGAACAAGAAGTTCGAGTTCTATTCTCGGCTCACGGTACCGTTACCCAATGTAATTTGGTTCTAGATCAGGAGACAGGGCAATCTAAGGGCTTCGCTTTCCTTGAGATGCCTGATGAGAATGAAGCTAAGGCAGCTTTAAACAGCTTGAACTTAACCAATGTAGCAAAGAGTAAGATTCGAGTTAAATACGCTCAGAGCTAAACCAAAAAAAGAGGGAGTCAACTTATCTAGGCTCTCTTTTCTATTCATTCGCTTTGACTTGCTCCCTCGGAAACCACTTTCGCAAATTATCCTACTTGCAGAAAGTCTCGATATACAGCGCTTCCACCTTGTCCCTTGCCCACTGAGTGCGACGCAAAAATTTTAAAGATGACTTAATTGAAGGGTTATTGTAAAAACAGTTGATTTGGATTTCTGCGTCCAAGCCTTCCCATCCATAATGTTCTTGTAAACGTACAAGGATTTTTTCAAGGGTCAGACCGTGCAAGGGGTTTTTGGGTTGTTCTTGGCTCATCTCAGAAAGTTCTTAAATATTTATATATGAAGCATAGTTTACCAGAATAAGGCCTACCGTTTTCGTTTTCACCAAACCAAACACGTGTTGGTTGACTAACACGTGCTAAGAATGAGCAAATTTTATTGCATATGGTCATACTTCATTGTCTTCTGATACAAATTGTCAGAGGACAATAGAGTTTGATCAATTTCTAGCGAAGTGTTGGACAAAAATGAGTTTTTGGAAAATCAAACATTCGCAAATGACTAATAACTTCAAGTATGACAAATAGCTAAACCTGATAGACAAAACTGCCACGAAACAGCAAAAGACAAGACCTGACCCTATTGGTTTTGCTCTGGAATATGCAACCACATTGACTTAAATTATTTTATATGAATCAGATGTATAGTAAGATGCAAGAAATTACAACTGATGAAACGGAAGCATGTCAGAGGATACCCCCGCTAGCCCTAGCATCTACAAGACAATCTTTTTTGTAAGCTTAATCACATGCTCACTTTTTTGTATTGTGCTACTGGCGTTACTTGTATGCTTACCTTCCCCATCACTGCTATCTTACCTTGGCTATGCCGACTCAGTTGCACTTGCTAATGCTGACAATATCAACGATCCGTTCACATCCCACATTGTAGGTGAATTAGTCAAGAATGGGACATTGATCAGCCTTAAAGATGTATGGTCATTTCAAACTGGTTTTTATCAAACAATAATCACCTTTCTTATAGCCATTAACGGTTTGATCGCTGCCATATCCGTGATTTACATCAAAAGCACATCAGAAGAAAAAGCCGAAGAAATCACAAAAAAGTATATGCATAGCGACACTTTCAATCACGTGCTCAATACAAAGGTTGAAAATGAGGCGGAGTTACGACTACGAGTTGTACAAAGTGAATTGGAAACTACTGTTGGTGAATATGAGACGTCAGTAAGGGCTGTTGGTGGTGCATTTGACCGCTTACAACTCTTAGAAACAGAAAACCAAACCCTACGCCAACAAATAAAAATCATTTCAGAACGTGTTGCTCAGTTAGATATGACCGAATCTGAAGGCAAAGAAACTCTACTTGTCAAAAAGGAACAATAGATGGCATTCGTTAGAAAATCTGATAGAAAAACTCAAGCGAATACTGAATTTGAAGATTTGTCTACACCTGAACATCTAATAGCACTCGCTGAAGATAAGGGACTAGAGACTGATCCTGTCAATGTATCTGAATTGGCCAGACACCTAGGGATTGCCGTTAGATATGAGCCAATGCAAGACGAAGAATCAGGCTCACTAAAGAAAGAGAAAAAGTCAGGTAGTTGGGTTATGACTGTTAACTCACTACACCATCCACATAGACAAAGATTTACGATAGCCCACGAAATTGCACACCGTATACTCCATGCTGCTAGCAGTGATTGCTTTGAAGATACAACTTTCTTTAGAAATGGGGAGACAAACTGGATGGAGGCCGAGGCCAATGAATTTGCAGCATCACTATTGATGCCCAAAGATGCTTTCGATAATTTTATTGCCAACGTATCGTCAAAGGTTGAAGATGTTGCTATGCACTTCCAAGTGTCATCTCATGCCGTTCGAATTAGAGCCAAAGTTCTTGGCTATGCCGGACATAATCTATGAGTGAATTTGTCTATTTTCCAATCATAAAGACGAGAGATGGCGAACTTCGTTGTTTTGAACACATCAATGATGATGATTTTTCAAAGATTTTGCCAATTTATGAACTAACAAAATCGAGAAAAACGAAAAAAGCACCTGATGGTGATATCTATCGTCGTATGAAGCAGATTGCTGAAATACAAAAAAAACGGCCATTCATACTTGATTTGAGTACAAATGAAAAATACATCAACCCTCAAATTGATCAATTGTTATCACAACACAATGGCTTTAGAGAGTGGCAATATTTCTTGTTTGATCTTCATTGCGATTTGAACATCATCCCTATGGTTCACTTGTATGAAGATGATGACGGTAAGTTCGAAGACGTTGAAAAATTCGTAAGAAATGCTTCTGCTAGGACTGATTTTCTGGCGGTTAGATTGCCATATGACTTAAGTGACGAAGAAGTTGAATACTACTTAGATCCTATAGCAAGTAACTTAAACGAAAATTGTAAACTCTACGTAGTTTTAGACGCTGAATTCGTAAGAATGAAAGCCATTAGTGATGTAGTTGATACTTTCCTTGAAGCGTGTTCAGGTACGAAGTCATTCGCAGATAAAATCGAAGCCGTTGTTATGCTCTGCTCTAGTTTCCCATCGAATGTCGCTCAAACTGGTGGTGAAGATATTGCAGGTGAATTTAGGATCTGTGAAGAAGATATCTATCAGGGTATTAGTGAAGAGTTCCCAATCAAATATGGTGACTACGTTTCAATTAACACCGAGCAAATTGAAATGAAAGGCGGCACTTTTGTCCCTAGGGTTGATATTGCATCTTTAGAAGGAAAATCATTCACTTATAAAAGGTATCGTAGAAATAATGGTGGATATGTAAGAGCCGCAGAGCACACCGTTAGAGATACAACATCATATAAACCGCTTGGTGTTTGGGCTGATGAAGAGATTCAAGCGGCAGCAAATGATAATCCATCAGGTATCAGCCCCGCATTTTGGATATCAGTTCGGATGAACTACTACATTAAAAGCCGAATTTTACTTAGAGAGTCAGACGATTCTTCGCTTTAGTGATGACGGGGCTTTCTTTGTAATTGTGTATATATCATCCGACGTCAAATGAAGAGTGGTTTCTTGTTTCAATAGTTTTGAAGCCACTCCATATCTTTCATTAAAATCGTTTCTTGATAACTGTCTTAATGAATCTAACGTATTGTTTTTTGACACGTACTCGCATAACTCATATTTCGATCTTAAATTGCTACCTTTCGATAGCGCACTCAATTTTTGAACACTTAGCGCACTGGACAACACTCTTTTATCGTGTCGTTTGAACTGTTTTGATTGGCGAACATGAGTAATTTTGCCACTCTCGATCAGTAAGATGCCAACATCTCTTGAAATAGTTGCTCGTACTTCAGCCAAATTACTTGGTTCACACACAACAAAGCAAAAATCAAAAAACTTTTTATAACTTTCAATTTGATAATTCAATCTATATACAGTGTCACGAGCACCTTTTATTTCAAAGGCAGTTAAGTAGCCATCATCCAGCAATGCTAGATCCGCTCGTCTTTCACCAAATTGAAATGAAAATTCAGAACCAACAACAAAATTTTCATACTTTTCTAGAAAGTACCTTACTAGTAGTTTTTTAATTTCTAGTTCTGTCATCTATGCCACTTAAACTGTATATACAAACAGTATTATCGTATATCACTTGCCTATCAGCAAGCATATTATTGGCACCCTTTTTATTGTTATTTCTCCCGAATTTCGGGGGCAGGTCTTGTCTCTTGACTCTTATTACTTTTTGTATATCAAAGTTGACTGAGTATCATTGTGTGATTTGGAGGCGTAACTCACTTTGGGGCATAAACGTGTTAGTTTGATGTTCTAACACGCCTAAAAAATGGACAAACTTTATTGTATATGATCAGACTTTATTGTAACTGCTCAAACTTTAATGTACTCCGACACAAATAATAACGATATATTTTACTTTTACTCCACCGTCACCGACTTGGCCAAGTTCCTGGGTTGATCCACATCTGTGCCTTTAATGAGTGCCACGTAGTAAGACAATAGCTGCATTGGAATGGTGTAATAAATCGGTGCGGTTATGTCGCTCACATGAGGAAGGGTAATAATCTTCATGCTTTCATCGGCTTCAAAGCCAGCGGCTTCGTCCGCGAACACATACAGCAACCCACCACGGGCGCGCACCTCTTCTATATTGGATTTCAGCTTTTCTAACAAATCATTGCTCGGTGCTACCACCACCACAGGCATATCAGCGTCGATTAATGCCAATGGCCCATGCTTTAGCTCTCCCGCTGCATAGGCTTCAGCGTGGATGTAAGAAATTTCTTTAAGCTTTAATGATGCTTCCATTGCAATGGGGTAGAACTCACCACGGCCTAAAAACAAAGTATGATGTTTGTCGGCAAAATCTTCGGCAAGCGCTTCAATTTGCTTATCGTAGCTTAACGCGGAGATGATTTGCTCTGGCAGATCGAGTAACGCTTTTACAATCTCCGCTTCTTTGGCATTGTCTATCTGCTGCTTTTGTTTGCCTAATGCGGTCACCAGCATCAATAGCGCAGATAGCTGAGTGGTGAAGGCTTTGGTCGAGGCCACACCAATCTCTGCGCCCGCTCGGGTCATGAAAGCAAAGTCTGATTCGCGAACCAATGATGAACCTGCCACATTGCAGATGGTCATCGCGGCCATATAACCCTTCTCTTTTGCCAACCTTAACGCGGCTAAGGTATCTGCTGTCTCTCCAGATTGAGATAAGGTGATAAGCAAGCTATTAGGGCGAGTCACAAATTTGCGATAACGAAACTCAGAGGCAATCTCAACGTCGCAACCCACGCCAGCAAGATCTTCAAACCAATAACGCGCTACCATGCCCGCATTATAAGATGTGCCGCAAGCGACAATTTGTACATGCTCGACTTTTTGCAAGATCTCGAGGGCATTCACACCTATGCTTTCGGTAATCACTGAGTCTTTGGTTAAGCGCCCTTCAGCGGTATTGATCAACGCCGAAGGTTGCTCAAAAATCTCTTTTTGCATGAAGTGGCGGTATTGGCCCTTATCTCCAGCATCATGCTCAGCATTTGATTCTATGACTTCCCGTTCAACCGGGTTACCTGCACTATCAAAGATGTTCACCTGACGGCGACTAACTTCCGCGACATCCCCTTCTTCAAGATATGCAAAACGACGAGTCACGTTGAGCAGGGCCAATTGATCAGAGGCTAAGAAGTTTTCGCCCACACCATAACCGACCACAATGGGGCTGCCAGAGCGTGCAACCACTAGTCGGCTGGGATCTTTACGATCCATAACCACCGTGCCATAAGCACCATCTAGCTGCTTCACGGTTTTTTGCAACGCTTCAACTAAAGATTTTGCGCTTCTCATTTCCCATTCCACCAAGTGAGCAATCACTTCGGTGTCGGTTTGTGAGTCAAAGGAGTAACCTTTATCACGCAGCATTTGGCGTAGCTCTTCGTGATTTTCAATAATGCCATTGTGGACAACAGTAATATCACCGGATAAATGTGGATGTGCGTTGGCTTCAGAAGGTTCGCCATGGGTAGCCCAGCGAGTATGCGCAATACCCGTGCCGCCAACCATTTCTTGTTGTTCGGTTGCATCGGCGAGCTCTTGCACTTTGCCTAAACGGCGAATGCGCGTCAGTTTATTTTGTGAGTCGACAATCGCTACACCGGCTGAGTCGTATCCGCGATACTCCAAACGACGTAATCCCTCAACCAAAATTTCCGCGACATCACGTTGAGCAACCGCTCCTACAATCCCACACATAAATTTACTCCAGTTAAATTTTTCTGCTCTTCTGTTTATAACGAGCGTTTCTATCTAGACACAGATGACGTTGACATCGTGTGCTTCAATCTTTTCTTTGTACTCTTGAGGTAAGTCAGAGTCTGTGATCACAACATCAATGCTGGTCCAATCTAGCTCCATATTCGGTATTTTTCGGCCAACTTTTTTAGATTCGATCATCACGATCACTTCTCTTGATACCTCTGCCATCACCTTGCTAAGGCCGAGGATTTCATTAAAGGTTGTGGTTCCTCTAGCAAGGTCGATGCCGTCAGCCCCAATAAATAGCTGGTCAAAGTCATAAGAGCGCAATACCGATTCAGCCACTAAACCCTGAAATGCTTCAGAACGCTTATCCCATGTGCCACCCGTCATTAAAATGGTCGGCTCATTTTCTAATTCGTTTAGCTTATTGGCGACGTTCAGTGAGTTGGTCATCACTACCAAACCTTGTTTGTGGTTCAGTTGAGAAATTAACGCTCCCGTTGTGCTACCACTATCGATAAGGATGCGATTGTGGTCGCGAATCAGATTTACGGCAGCTTTCCCTAGCGCTAACTTTCGCGCTGAAACTTTTTGTCCAAGCTCTTCATTCACCACTTCCTTAGGTAGGGCAACTGCACCACCGTATCGACGTAACAAAAGCCCATTTTCTTCCAAAGAAGCCAAGTCTTTTCGGATAGTTACTTCAGAAGTTTCAAAAAGTGATGCGAGCTCTTCAACACTGACTTCACCCTGCTCACTAACGACATTGGATATGGCATGCCGACGATACTGTGTATTGCGCTTTGACATTGTCTTTCATTTTAAAATTTCGAAACGAAAGATAGATTAGTTGAATCGAAACTTATCTGTCAATTTATTTTGATGCAAAAAATAAATTTTCGGCACAAAAGCTTGTCTTAAAACAACTGTTAGGTCGTGATATTGAGTTCATTCGGTGGTAGAATCCGTTCCCGAAAAGAAAAAAAATTACAGAAATTTCTGTAAGCTTTTGCACATCACCCACTAATAAGTGGGATGAGCCACAGAGTTTAGCCATTTTAGCCAATCCATTTGGTTATAAAATGACTAAATTTTGTGAAAGAGTTACAGCCCAGAGAGAATGGAAAATAAGACGATTATCGGCGTTAAACATGCCTCTATCCCTTACTACTTTATCTCAGCAACTAAATTTCAAATTGTAACTATATTTACCGGAGATTATCTTCCATGAAAAAAACCAAAATCGTATGTACGATTGGACCAAAAACTGAACCTGTAGAAAAACTATCGGAGCTAGTTAATGCAGGAATGAACGTGATGCGCCTTAATTTCTCCCACGGAGACTTTAATGAGCACGGTACGCGTATCGCGAACTTCCGCAAAGTTATGGAAGAAACTGGCAAGCAGCTTGCCATCCTTTTGGATACTAAAGGGCCAGAGATCCGCACAATTAAGTTAGAAGATGGTGAAGATGTCGATCTTGTTGCTGGACAAGAGTTCACTTTTACTACTGACATTAGCGTTGTAGGTAACAAGAACCAAGTGGCTGTAACATACGAAGGGTTCGCCGATGACCTGTCAGTAGGTAACACTATCCTAGTCGACGACGGCCTAATCGAAATGGAAGTATTGGCGACAACTGACACTGAAGTGAAATGTAAAGTGCTTAACAATGGTGCACTTGGCGAGAACAAAGGTGTTAACCTACCTGGCGTTTCGGTCAACCTGCCTGCACTGTCTGAAAAAGACAAAGCTGACCTTAAGTTTGGTTGCGAACAAGGTGTTGATTTCGTTGCAGCTTCTTTCATCCGTAAAGCTGATGACGTACGCGAGATCCGTGAGCTACTCAACGCTAACGGTGGCGAGAACATCCACATCATCTCTAAAATCGAAAACCAAGAAGGTGTCGACAACTTCGACGAGATCTTAGAGCTATCTGATGGCATCATGGTTGCTCGTGGCGATCTCGGTGTAGAGATTCCAGCAGAAGAAGTTATCTTCGCTCAGAAGATGATGATTGAGAAATGTAACCGCGCACGTAAAGTGGTTATCACAGCCACTCAGATGCTTGACTCAATGATCAAAAACCCTCGCCCAACTCGCGCTGAAGCAGGCGACGTTGCCAACGCTGTCATGGATGGAACCGATGCTGTTATGCTTTCTGGCGAAACGGCAAAAGGTAAATACCCAGTTGAAGCTGTAACTATCATGGCGCAAATTGCTAACCGCACTGACTCTGCACTTAAAGCAGAATTAAGCTCACGCTTGGATAGCCCACGTCTACGCATCACTGAAGCGGTGTGTAAAGGTGCCGTTGATACTGCAGAAAAACTTGCAGCGCCACTGATTGTGGTTGCAACAGAAGGCGGTAAGTCTGCTCGCTCTGTACGTAAATACTTCCCAACTGCAAACATCCTGGCATTAACCACCAACAAGAAAACTGCGGCCCAATTAGTGCTTACTAAAGGTGTTACGCCAGTTGTGGTTAATTCTATCGAAAATACTGATGCTTTCTTTGCTAGCGGTAAAGAGCTTGCTCTAGAGTCTGGCCTAGGCAAAAAAGGCGACATCGTGGTAATGGTTTCTGGCGCGCTAGTTCCTTCAGGCACCACTAATACTGCATCTGTTCACGTGCTATAACTACCTGCATCGGTTAACAGAAACGCAAAAGGAGAGCACATTGCTCTCCTTTTTCATATTCAGTGAAGGCTCAAATCACCTTAGCCCATAAAATCTTTCGTATGTGTGACTAACAACACCACCATAAGTAAGAAATACAAGGCACTGACTTTAATACTCAGCACGGCCAGAGCAATCACAGATCCTCTGACAAGAAAACGGTTAATCATTGTTTACCTCACGACATCAAGTTAAATGAAATCCGTTTTCTTATTGAATAAGTTGCTAACCTACTATCTATCCCATACCGCTCAAAAAACGAGCAAATAAAAAGCCGGGCTATAGGTTACCAAAAACTCGCGGCAGTGTTAATTTTTTAGTTTATATACCACTTCAACATTGTCGTGAATCACGAGACTAGAATCTTGATAGCTGTTGGACTCTTTACGTACATCCAGAGCCATCGCTCTCATGACAACAGGCTGTGTATTCGGCGCGTTGTAGTCGATCTGCCACACCTTACCAAGCTCCAAACCAAAGCCTTTAGCCAGTGATTTTGCTTTGCGATTCGCATCTTTAATGGCTTCCATGCGAGCTTGTCGCTTAAATTTTGCCTCGTCTTTGACCTTGAGCTGGATGTTATTAACTTGGTTAATACCATCACGCAGAGCCAAATCCAAATAGCCATTCAGTTTTGCTAACTCCATAACCGTGACATTCACTGTACGATTGGCTCTATATCCAGTGAGCTCAGGTTTGCCATCTTTTGGGTAATGGTATTGGGGCGCTAGATACAAATTCGAGCTTTGAATATTCTCCGATTTGACGCCCTCTTTCTTTAAGCCACTGAGAAAAGTATCGACCACTTTGTCGACCGATTGCTTGGCTTGCTCAGCGGTTAAAGCCGTTTCTACCACACGCACGGAGAACTCCGCCATATCGGGCTTAGCCGTCACTTCTCCGTAACCTGTGGTGGATAAATGCGGAAAATCAAAATTATCTGCAAATGCAGAAACACTAATAAACCCTGATAGAAAAACAAATACACTGACTAACTTTTTCATCCTTTTCACCTTAATGCATTTTGGTATGTTTCAGTACATTAGTTAGATACCAATTTGATGAATAATTTCATTAGCTAACAAAACTTTTACATTTAAAATAGCTTTCGCCTATGTGGCCGTTGTTGCATCATGATTTTTGCATATGCACGTCCATTTGTGGAAATGGAATCTCAATACCATTTTTATCCAGCGCTTCTTTAATTGCCTGAATGGAATCGAAATATACTGGCCAATAGTCCGACGTCTTACACCAAGGGCGGACCACAAAGTTCACTGAAGAGTCGGCAAGGGCCACAATACCGATCGTGATATCGGGATCTTTTAAAATGCGTAAGTCTTGCTCAAGCGTCTCTCTGATCACCTTTTTGGTTAACTGCAAATCGGCGCTGTAAGAGACACCGATGGTGAAGTCGATGCGTCTAGTCTCATGCTTGGAGTAATTCGTGATCGCACCGCCAATGACCGATGAATTAGGCACCACCACCATTTTATTATCAGGTGTCTTTAAAATGGTCTGGAATATATGGATCGTTTCCACCGAGCCTGCCACCCCGGCCACTTCAACATAATCTCCGGACTTGAACGGCCTAAACGCTACAATGAGCACGCCAGCGGCGAAATTCGATAGCGACCCTTGCAGAGCAAGACCAATCGCTAAGCCTGCTGCACCAATCACGGCCACAACCGAAGCAGTTTGCACCCCAAGACGGCTAAGCGCTGCAATCAGAACAATCACAAACAATAGGTAACGAACGATAGCGCTAATGAACTCCACCACCGCCTTGTCTAACTGCTTTTTGTGTAGCACCTTAGAAACACTATTGGATATCGCCTTTACCACCAAGTTACCAATAAACAGTATCAATATCGCCGAAATAATATTCACACCATATTGCACCAGTAAGTCGGAGTGTTCTAAAAACCAGCTTTGAGCTTGGGTTAACCCATCGGACAGTGCCACCTTACTAACTGAATCTGCAGACATAAGTCATTTCTCCATTATTTCGCTCAATTCCTGTTTGACTAGACACATATCCATTAACGTACGACAGGAGCGATGAGCATAGATTAGTCACAGCCAAGAAATAATAAATTGAACAGACAGTTAGTGGAGAAAGAGTTAGACGGGATTGTGAATTGCCCCACGAATTCAGGGCAAAATTTGTTCGATTGCAAAATTAAGCTACAAAAAAGCCCACTCTGAAAGTGGGCCTAGCAATACACGCAAGTAACGATTTAGATTACAGTACGTTTACCGAGTTTAAGTCAGCAAAAGCTTGCTCAAGACGAGTCACCATTGAAGACTGACCAGCACGTAGCCATACGCGTGGGTCATAGAATTTCTTGTTTGGCGCGTCTTCACCCGTTGGGTTACCAATTTGACCTTGTAGGTAGTCAAAGTTCTCTGCTGAGTATTGGCGAATACCATCCCAAGTTGCCCATTGAGTATCGGTATCAATGTTCATCTTAATCACACCGTAAGAGATAGACTCACGGATTTCTTCTAGAGAAGAGCCTGAACCACCGTGGAATACGAAATCTAAAGAGTTCGCTTCTAGGCCAAATTTCTCGGAGACATAAGCTTGAGAATCACGCAGGATAGTTGGAGTTAACACAACGTTACCTGGCTTATATACACCGTGTACGTTACCGAAAGAAGCCGCGATAGTGAATCGTGGGCTCACAGCGCTTAGTTTTTCGTAAGCATACGCCACATCTTCAGGAGAAGTGTACAGTTCAGATGCATCCATATCAGAGTTATCCACGCCGTCTTCTTCGCCACCAGTACAACCTAGTTCGATTTCTAGCGTCATGTTCATTTTTGACATGCGCTCTAGGTATTTGGCACAAATTTCGATGTTTTCTTCTAGAGACTCTTCAGAAAGATCAATCATGTGAGAAGAGAATAGAGGCTTACCAGTTTGCTCGAAGAACTCTTCACCAGCGTCTAGTAGACCGTCAATCCAAGGCAGAAGTTTTTTCGCCGCGTGGTCAGTGTGAAGAATCACAGGCACACCGTATGCTTCGGCAACCGAGTGAACGTGCTTAGCACCAGCAATAGCGCCAAGAACTTGAGAGCCTTGACCTTCAAGTTTTAGACCTTTACCCGCAAAAAACGCAGCGCCGCCGTTCGAGAACTGAACGATAACTGGCGATTTAACTTTAGCCGCAGCTTCTAGTACTGCGTTTACAGAATCAGTACCGACACAGTTTACTGCTGGAAGTGCAAAGCTGTTTTCCTTCGCTACGGCAAAAACTTTCTGTACGTCGTCGCCAGAAATCACTCCTGGTTTTACGAAATCGAAGATCTTAGACATGGATTGAGTCCTATTTTCAGTCGTTTTAGATAAAACGGTTAATTTTCATTCTGTCAATGTTTGCTCACAACGTGCGCTATTCTAGCAAATTAAATATTAGCTTGCAGCAAACATAAAAGCGGGTATTTCCTCCCGCTTCCATCAGATATTGGTTACTTTGCACGCTCTTCTAGCATGGCGACCGCTGGTAGTACTTTACCCTCGACAAATTCAAGGAATGCGCCGCCACCCGTTGAGATGTAAGACACGTCAGCTTTGATGCCAAATTTGTCGATAGCCGCAAGTGTGTCACCACCGCCAGCGACAGAGAAGCCTTCAGATTCAGCGATAGCACGAGAAATGCCTTCAGTACCCGCTTCAAAGTTTTTAAACTCAAAAACGCCAACTGGGCCATTCCACAAAATGGTTTTCGCGCCTTTTAGGATTTCTGCAAGTGCTGCGGTTGATTCTGGACCTAAGTCAAAAATCATATCGTCATCTTGCACATCCGCGACGTTTTTGATTTCTGCTTGTGCATTTTCATCGAATGCTTTTGCACAAGCCACATCCGTCGCAACAGGGATCGCGCACTCGTCCATAAGCTTTTTCGCTGTATCGACTAAGTCTGCTTCATAGAGAGATTTACCAACATTGTGGCCAGCCGCTGCGATGAAAGTGTTTGCAATACCGCCACCCACAACAAGTTGGTCTGCCACTTTAGATAGTGACTCAAGTACGGTTAACTTGGTAGACACTTTTGAACCACCCACAATTGCCACCATTGGACGAGCAGGCTTGTCCATTGCTGTAGCCAGTGCTTCTAGCTCATTAGCGAGCAGTGGGCCAGCACATGCGATTGGAGCATGCATGCCAACACCATGGGTTGATGCTTGAGCTCGGTGAGCAGTACCGAAAGCGTCCATCACAAACACATCGCACAAGGCAGCGTATTTCTTAGAAAGTGCTTCGTCGTTTTTCTTCTCACCTTTGTTAAAGCGAACGTTCTCTAGAACGACAAGCTCGCCCGCATTTAGCTCAAGGCCATCTAGGTAGTCTTTTTCAAGCTTAACGTTGCAATCTAGTGCGTCGTTTAAATAATTTACTACAGGCTGTAGAGAGAACTCCTCAGCGTATTCACCTTCAGTTGGTCGACCTAAGTGAGAAGTCACCATTACCTTAGCGCCTGCCTCTAGACAACGTTTGATGGTTGGTAGAGATGCAAGGATACGTGCATCAGACGTTACTTTGCCATCTTTTACTGGCACATTGAGATCAGCACGGATAAATACGCGTTTACCTGATAGTTCCAGGTCAGTCATCTTGATTACAGACATGATGAGTCCTCTCAGCTCGATTAATTTCAATTCTTAAGCGCTCAGTCTCTTACTAAGCCTTCATAATTCTGATCACTGCCATCATAAATGGAGATGGCAATACTTTATTTCAAGGCTAGAAATAAATAATATCTCTAGGTTAGCTAGTCGCATGCATGACAAGTGCAGTATCTAGCATACGGTTGGCAAAACCCCACTCGTTGTCGCACCAAACTAGCATTTTTACCAATTGTCCATTACTGACCCGCGTTTGAGTGCCATCCACAATCGCGCTATGCGGATCGTGGTTAAAATCGATGGAAACAAGTGGCGCCTCAGTATAATCAACAATGTTATGTAATGTACACCTAGAAGCCTCAATGACGGTTTGATTTACGTCATTAACTTTCACATTGGTATTTAAAGTAACACTTAAGTCCATAGCAGTCACATTTACTGTGGGAACTCGCACGGAAATGGCTTCAAATTTGTTGGAAAATTTCGGAAAAATCCGTTCTATCCCCAAGTGAAGTTTCGTGTCGACAGGGATAATAGATTGGCTGGCCGAGCGAGTTCTGCGTAAATCAGTATGATAGGCGTCGATCACCTGTTGATCATTCATAGAAGAGTGGATGGTCGTGATAGTGCCTGAGTCAATGCCAAATGCGTCATCTAGCAATTTAATAATCGGGACAATACAGTTTGTCGTGCATGAACCATTTGACACTATATTATGCTCAGCTGTAAGCGTTTCATGGTTAACACCGTAGATAACCGTATTATCAAGATCGTGAGCACCAGGATGCGAAAACAGCACCTTTTTCGCACCAGCTGCAATGTGCTCTAACCCATCGGCTTGGTTGCCATACACACCGGTACAATCGAGCACAATATCAATATCTAAATCATGCCACGGCAACAAGTTGATTTCCGCCATATGCAAAATGCGTATCGAATCCTTCTCGCCATTTTGATGATGCACGTAGATATGCTCTTGATCATTGGTGATCTTCTTCTGAAACCGGCCGTGGCTAGTATCGTATTGCAATAGGTGGGACATCGCATCAGGCTGAGCTAACTCATTGACCGCCACGACTTTAATTTGCTCATATTTACCGCTTTCGTAAACGGCACGAAGTACATTTCGACCAATACGGCCAAATCCATTAATTGCTACTTTTAACATGAGCGAACGATCCTGCACAAAATATGATAGCCGCTAATAGTAATGCAAAGCTGAAAGGAAGAATACTTCTCTGTACGTTAAAGTTACTTTTCCAATGCCAACTCGCCGACTGCAAACGTTTTCTCGGCTTTATGTTATGAGTTTTCGCTTAAATTCGCCGATTTTACCACCACTTCGTCATCAATGCCGTAGCGGCCTGGAAGGTATTGTTGCAGAAAAATGACTTGAAATTTCACTATCAAAACCTAAAATAGACGTCTAGATGTAGAAACATCTACACCAAACTAATGCATACAAGTGCCGATATTGCACTTGCTTATCAACCAATACAACGGAGCTCTTATGGCTAAGCACTTGTTTACTTCTGAGTCAGTTTCAGAAGGCCATCCAGATAAAATCGCGGATCAAATTTCAGATGCTGTTCTTGATGCAATCATAAAGCAGGATCCAAAAGCTCGCGTCGCGTGTGAAACCTATGTCAAAACAGGCATGGTAATGGTCGGTGGTGAAATCACGACTTCTGCGTGGGTAGACATCGAAGAGCTCACTCGCCAAACCGTTCGCAATATCGGTTATGTGCACTCGGACATGGGCTTTGACGCTGATTCTTGTGCCATTCTAAACACGATTGGTAAGCAGTCTCCAGATATCAACCAGGGTGTTGATAAATCAGATCCTAAAGAGCAAGGTGCGGGTGACCAAGGTATAATGTTTGGTTATGCAACTAACGAAACAGACATTTTAATGCCAGCGCCTATTACCTACGCTCACCGTCTTGTAGAAAAACAAGCGGAAGTACGTAAAAATGGAACGCTGCCTTGGCTTCGTCCAGATGCTAAGTCTCAGGTCACCTTCCAATATGACCAAGGTAAGATCGTGGGTATTGATGCTGTCGTTCTTTCTACTCAGCACTGTGATTCTATTTCAACTCCTGACCTACGCGAAGCCGTGATGGAAGAGATCATTAAGCCTGTGCTTCCTTCTGAGTGGATCAATACAGAAACGAATTTCTTCATCAACCCAACGGGTCGTTTTGTTATTGGTGGCCCTATGGGTGACTGTGGACTAACTGGTCGTAAGATCATCGTAGATACTTATGGTGGGGCTGCTCGACACGGTGGTGGGGCGTTCTCAGGTAAAGATCCATCGAAAGTAGACCGCAGCGCAGCCTACGCCGCTCGTTATGTTGCGAAAAATATCGTTGCCGCAGGTCTTGCTGATCGCTGTGAGATCCAATTGTCTTACGCTATCGGTGTAGCAGATCCAACCTCTATCATGGTTGAAACCTTTGGCACTGAAAAAGTGTCGCATGAAGTCATTATCGGCGCGGTACGTCAACACTTTGACCTACGCCCTTACGGACTGCAAGAAATGCTTAACCTACTGCAACCTATCTACCAAAAAACGGCGGCATACGGACACTTTGGCCGTGATGAGTTCCCTTGGGAAGCGACGGATAAAGCCGCACTGCTACGTGAGTTTGCTGGTCTATAAGACTTCTGCAAGCCTAAAACATCACTGAGATGAATAACAAACCCCTGCTTTTTTGGCAGGGGTTTTATTTTTGTTCAAAAAAACACCGCTAAATTTGTAATTTCGACAAACCGCAACAATAGTTAATTCAAGGTATTGAATGCGTTGCTATCACCCTAACCACGCCTTCTTTGTACTTCATCCATGAACCAGCCATTTGAGAACAGCACAGTGCTGACTTGAATGGTTAAGCCTGTCCAACTCAAACAAGGAGGAAGCATGCCAAGAACGGTTGAACCTTCCAATATTGAAGATAAGCATAAAAGAGTTCCTGACGAAGAATACGCCAGAACCATTCCCTGTAACACCGTCAGTGTGTCGGCTCCTTTCCATTGGTTAGCACAAGGCCTGGATGATTTCATTCGTATGCCACTCATTAGCATTGCCTACGGGCTGTGTTTTACCGCCGCAGCGGTGGGCATTGTGCTGCTAGTTCAATGGCAAGGCACTCACCTTGTTGTTTTGCCAAGCTTGATCGTTTATATGTTAATCGGCCCATTTTTAGCCCTTGGCCTCTATGATGCGAGCTGGGAAAGAGAAAAAGGCCACTCACCAACGCTCATTCACTCTATGAAGGCGATTGGTCGGAACTCAACTTCACAGTGGGCATTTGCCATTATCCTCATGGTTGCGATGATCTTTTGGATGCGAATTGCGGCGCTACTGCATGCCTTGTATCCATCGGTACAAGGGGCACCTTTAATCGACTTTTTGCCGTTTTTACTGGTAGGCTCAGCGATAGGATTTGTCCTAGCGGTGATCATTTTTACCATATCCGCCTACTCTATGCCGCTGATGATGGAACGTAGAGTGGATGTAATGACGGCCGTGTTCACCAGCTTTAACGCCGTCAAATCAAACATTCCGGCCATGATTGTGTGGGCCTTTATCATTTGTGGCGGCATATTGCTTGGATTTGCAACGTATGGTTTAGGTATGTTGATCACCATGCCTATTCTTGGCTATGGTACTTGGCATGCCTACCATGAAACCATCAAGAAGAACCATCATAAGTAGGATGTAAAAGAATCTCCTTCTACTTGTTATCTGAAATATGGTAAAAGTCCTTAGCTACTGCTTAGGACTTTTTTATTGGCAAAACCATCATGGATTCTGAACTCGATCACCGCATTCACACAACTATCCACCATTGTATTCAACAAGCAAGCCAATACTTTGATGTTCAATTCCAAACACCAAGTGTGTCATATCAATTAAGGGGCAAAGCCGCTGGCAAGGCGCTGCTGTTGGACAATCAAATTCGCTTAAACCCCATATTACTGAAAGAAAACCAGCAGGCTTATTTTGATGATGTCATCCCACATGAGATTGCTCATCTCATCGCGTTTCAACGCTATGGTAGGGTTAAACCACATGGCAAGGAATGGCGTAATATTATGCAAAGCGTATTTCAACGGCCTGCTTTAGCAACGCACAACTTGGACATTCGTTCCGTGCAAGGCAAAACCTTCCAATATGATTGCAGCTGTTCTAGCTACCCTTTAAGTGTGCGCAGACACAACAAAGTGACAAGAAAGCAAGCGAGCTACTTTTGTAAAAAGTGTACAAAACCACTTAAATACACAGGCAAACAGCTCAGTTAGGGTTGAATTTATCTAAAGATGCGCCCATCTTATTGAGTATCTAAACCCTCAAGTACCCTACATATCGCCATGAGAATACCTCGAGTTTACCACCCAAACAAAATTGAACAGCTGGGGCAATTACCATTATCTGACGACGCCGCAGGACATATTGCTCGAGTGTTAAGAATGAAAGTTGGACAACACATTATCTTGTTTGATGGCAGCGGCTTTGAGTACCCAAGCGTCATTGCCAACGTGGCTAAAAAACAGGTAGACGTCGACATTCAAGAGAAAGTGCATAAGGATATAGAGTCTCCCCTTGATCTTCACCTTGGCCAGGTAATTTCAAGAGGCGAAAAGATGGAGTTTACTATCCAGAAGTCAGTGGAATTAGGAGTAAATACCATTACCCCACTGCTTTCCGAGCGTTGTGGCGTCAAACTGGACGAGAAACGATTTGAAAAGAAGCTCCAACAATGGCAGAAAGTGGCGATATCGGCCTGCGAACAATGTGGTCGGAATACGGTTCCAACGATTCGGCCTATTATGAGCCTAGAGGATTGGTGTCGAGAAGAAAGTGAAGCTCTTAAACTCAACCTACACCCAAGAGCAAAGTATTCAATCAATACTTTGCCCAACGCATCCAACAAAATCAGGCTGCTCATTGGCCCAGAGGGCGGCCTGACAAGTGATGAGATTGATATGTCGAGAAGCCAAAATTTTGAAGAAACATTACTGGGCCCACGTGTACTGCGTACCGAAACCGCAGCGCTAACTGCAATCACCGCGCTACAAGTTCGTTTTGGTGATTTAGGATAACCGGAGATAACAATGATTAAACTTGGTGTCGTGATGGACCCAATTTCGGCCATCAATATTAAGAAAGATTCAAGCTTTGCGATGATGCTCGAGGCGCAGCGCAGAGGTTACCAAATACACTATATGGAAATGAATGATCTACACTTAGATCAAGGTACCGCTATTGCGGACACAAAAGTTGTAGAATTACAGGATGATCCAAACGCTTGGTATCAGTTTAAATCAGAGCAAACTATAGCGCTTGCTGAACTTGATGTCATCTTGATGCGCAAAGATCCTCCTTTCGATACGGAGTACATTTACGCGACCTATATTTTGGAGCGTGCAGAGGAACAAGGGACGTTAGTGGTCAACAAACCACAGAGCCTGCGTGATTGTAACGAAAAGCTCTTTACTGCATGGTTCCCTGAGCTCACTCCTACAACGATTGTGACCCGTAAAGCAGAGAAGATTAAAGCATTCCGTGAACAACATGGCGATGTGATCTTAAAACCACTAGATGGCATGGGTGGTGCATCTGTTTTCCGAGTGAAGGAAAACGATCCGAACCTTTCCGTGATTATTGAGACGCTCACGAATCACGGCCAAAACTATGCGATGGCGCAGACATTTGTGCCCGATATTAGCAATGGTGACAAACGAATATTAGTGGTAGACGGAGAACCAATGCCTTATTGTCTGGCACGAATTCCTGCAAAAGGAGAGACTCGCGGGAACTTAGCGGCAGGTGGAACAGGAGAAGCCCGCCCTCTGAGTGAAACAGACATAAAAATTGCGGAGACGGTAGCCCCAACACTAAAAGAAAAAGGTCTAATTTTTGTCGGCCTTGACGTTATTGGCGATAAGCTGACTGAGATAAACGTAACCAGCCCAACTTGCATAAAGGAAATAGAGGCCGCTTTCGACATCTCAATCACAGGGAAGTTAATGGATGCAATTGAGCGCCGCTTGCAGGCGTAAAATAGCGTGCGGTGTTTTAAGCCATCAGCTGAGATACTGCTAAGTCTATTGGGATTGGAGTTACTATGAACCTAACAAATCATTTCTTAGTGGCAATGCCAGGTATGAAAGATCCCTACTTCAAACATAGGGTCATTTATGTTTGCGAGCACAATGATGAAGGGGCAATGGGGTTGATGATCAATGCTCCTATCGATATTACGGTTGGGGGCATGCTCAAACAGGTGGACATTGAACCTGTCCACCCACAACTGCAAAAAGATAGTCTAGAGAAACCCGTGCTCAATGGTGGTCCCGTCTCAGAAGATCGCGGCTTCATTTTGCATCAGCCTAAAGATGATTACGAATCAAGCTTGCAAATGACCGATAAGATATCAGTCACCACTTCGAAAGATATTTTGAGTGTGTTAGGAACTGAAGCTGAGCCAGATAGCTACTTAGTGGCACTGGGTTACTCCGGCTGGGAAGCTGGCCAGTTGGAGTCTGAGTTAGCAGAAAACTCCTGGCTAACGATTGAAGCTGACCCTGACGTGATATTCAATACGCCTATTCATGAGCGCTGGAAAAAAGCGGTACAAATGCTCGGTATCGATTCAGCGCAATTGTCCACTCAAATCGGTCATGCCTAATGAAATAAGTGTGCTAACCTTTAGCGCACTTATTTTTTAACATTATTCAACGAGACCATTTATGTCACGCACCATCATGGCATTTGATTACGGTACCAAAAGCATTGGCAGTGCAATTGGCCAAGAAATTACGGGCACCGCCTCGCCACTAAAAGCCTTTCAAGCCAAAGATGGCATCCCAAATTGGGATGATATCGAAGCCCAACTAAAAGAATGGCAACCTGATTTGGTGGTTGTCGGCCTTCCAACTGATTTACACGGCAAAGCATTAGCAGACATCACGCCAAGAGCCAAAAAATTTGCCAATAGACTGCATGGCCGATTTGGCGTAGCTGTCGAGTTGCATGATGAACGACTATCCACCACGGAAGCTCGCTCAGAGTTATTCGCGAGAGGCGGCTATAAGGCGCTTAGCAAAGGCAATGTCGATTGCCAATCTGCCGTAGTGATATTAGAAAGCTGGTTTGAGCATCAATGGGACTAAGGTCATTTTCCCCTAGTCCATATCGATTTTGACATCTTTTAACGTCGATGAAGCCGCTTGGCCTTGACTCGTTTTGAGCATAATTCTTAAATCGTTCGCAGAGTCGGCATGGTGCAGTGCTTCTTCTTCGCTGATTTTATCGTCGATAACTAACTGGTATAGGGATTGATCGAACGTTAGCATGCCATGCTCGTTCGATTTCACCATGGTGGCTTTTAGCTCGTGCAGTTCGCCACGACGAAGCAAATCGGATACCCGCGGAGTATTAAGCAAGATTTCAAATACGCCATGTCGTCCATTCGCCTGTTTATCTCTGACCAATTGCTGAGCAATCACACCTTTAAGGTTAATCGATAAATCAAACAAAAACTGATCTTTACGCTCTTTCGATACGAGATGCAAAATGCGCTCAATCGCTTGGTTAGCATTGTTGGCGTGTAGTGTTGCCACGCACAGATGCCCTGTTTCAGCAAACGTCATGGCGTATTCCATGGTTTCCCGATTTCTGATTTCTCCAATAAGAATCATATCCGGCGCTTGGCGAAGTGAGTTTTTTAATGCCATTTCATAACTTAATGTGTCTAATCCCACTTCCCGTTGTGTGACGATGCACTGATTGTGTTCATGAACAAACTCGATGGGATCTTCCACCGTTAGGATATGGCCTTGGGTATGATGATTGCGATGCCCCACCATCGCCGCTAATGTGGTTGATTTACCGGAGCCAGTAGCACCGACGACCAAAATAAGCCCGCGTTTAGCCAGCGATAGTTCATTAATAACACTAGGCAGCTTTAAGCTCTCAATAGTAGGAATTGTGGTTTCAATACGGCGGATAACGGCACCTGGCATTTCTCTTTGAAAAAAGGCACTAACACGAAAGCGCCCTTCATCACGAACTATCGCAAAATTGGCTTCACGACTTTGCTGAAATGTTTGCCAGTGATCCTTATCCATCGAAGAGTTCAGAAGCGCTGTCACCTTATCATGATCGAGTGATGCTCCTACAGTGACTAACGCACCATCCACTCGGTAAGAAACAGGCTTGCCTACTGTAATATAAAGATCAGATGCCTTGCGCGTGATCATTTCATGTAAGCATTGATTTAAATCCATTCTATCCTCCTACATGATCCCAGAATCAAGCTCAATTTTCTTCTTCACTTCTTCTAGGTCCACTAACCCTTGTGCAGTTAACTGCTTAGCCGTTTGTTCCATCGTCTGCATGCCATGAGCCGCGCCAGTTTGGATAATAGAATACATCTGCGCAATCTTGTCTTCTCGGACCAGATTACGAATAGCAGGGGTGGCGATCATGATCTCATGGCAGGCCACTCGCCCTCCTCCGACCTTTTTAAGCAACTTTTGAGCAATAACGGCGCGAAGTGACTCAGACAGCATAGAGCGCACCATGCCCTTATCTGAGCCGGGAAACACGTCAATGATCCGATCTATCGTTTTCGCAGCCGAGCTAGTATGCAATGTGCCAAATACTAAGTGCCCGGTTTCCGCTGCCGTCAGCGCTAAGCTAATGGTTTCTTGATCTCGCAGCTCCCCCACTAAAATGACATCCGGATCTTCACGAAGCGCGCTTCTCAGTGCGTTATTGAAACTCAGCGTATCTCGATGCACTTCTCTTTGGTTAATCAAACACTTTTGGTTGCTGTGAACAAACTCTATTGGATCTTCTATGGTGAGAATATGTTTATTGTGATGGTTATTGATGTAATTCACCATGGCCGCGAGTGTGGTTGATTTACCTGATCCTGTTGGGCCCGTTACTAATACTAACCCTTTCTCATAATTGGAGATTTTCTCAAAAATATCTGGAGCATCTAATTGTTCCAATGTAGGAATGACCACTGGAATAGTACGAAATACCGCAGAGCAGCCACGCGCTTGATTAAATGCATTGACCCGAAAGCGACCGACATCCGGTAATTGGTAAGAAAAGTCTACCTCCATCCTTTCTTCAAACTCACTACGTTGCCCGTCGTTCATGATATCAAAAACCAGATTGTGTACTTCAGAATGAGACAAAGCCGGCACACCAAGCTTTCTTACTTCACCATCTATGCGTACCATGGGAGGAACACCAGCAGAAAGGTGTAGATCTGAAGCATTATGCTTTACACTAAAATCCAATAACTCTGCAATATCCATTTATTTTCCTTAGTAAAACGCGCCATGAGTAATATTCAACAAAATATCGAACATATCTCTTCACTGATCCATCGTGCTCAACAAAAGTGTGGACGAGCTCCAGACTCGGTGCAACTTTTGGCCGTCAGTAAAACGAAACCTTTACAAGACATTCTTGCAGCAGCGAAAGCGGGGCAAACCGCTTTTGGCGAAAATTATGTTCAGGAAGGGGTGGATAAAATTCAAAAAGTGCGTGAAATCGCACCTGAATTAACGCTCCAATGGCACTTTATCGGCCCGATTCAGTCAAACAAAACCAAACCAATTGCTGAAAGTTTTGATTGGGTACACAGCATAGAACGCGCTAAAATCGCGCAAAGATTGAACGAGCAAAGGCCAGTAGAAAAAGGGCCGCTGCAAGTGTTAATCCAAGTCAATACCAGTGGAGAAAGCTCAAAATCCGGCACGACAGAACATGAAGTTTTTCAACTTGCGGAGTTGATTTCATCTTTGCCCAACCTCACTTTAAGAGGATTGATGTCGATTCCTGCTAACGTGAGTGACTACCAGTCCCAATTAAATGCTTTTAAACAATTAGCTCTACTGCAAGGCAAGTTGTCGCAAAGGTTTGAGCAGATCGACACACTATCAATGGGTATGAGTGGTGATATGGAAGCCGCCATAGAAGCAGGAAGCACCATGGTGCGCATTGGCACCGCGATTTTTGGCGCTAGACATTACAACAAGCAATAAGGTCCTTCGCACCATCCCAACTTTAGTTAATAGAATTAGTATTTTAGGGTATGTTGTCTACGATTAACGTGCCTGCATAGAACAGAGCATTTAAGGTATCTCTATGAAGTATAAAAAAATCACATTCGTCGGTGCAGGCAATATGACTCGTTCCATCATTGCAGGGCTTGTCGCAAGCCAATACCCTGCCGAGTACATCACTGCAACAAACCCAAGCCAAGCCAAACTAGACGAATTAAGCGATTCATTTTCTATTAATACGAGTAACGATAACCTTGTACCAGTGGAAGAAGCCGACGTTGTCGTGCTAGCTGTCAAACCACAGCTCATGGAGAAGGTTGCGCAAGAATTGAAACACATGGATTTGAGCAGCAAGCTGATCATTTCTATTGCAGCTGGCATCAAGTGTGAAAGACTCAATGAAATGTTTGCTCAAACATTAAAGCTTGTGCGTGTAATGCCGAATACTCCATCATTGATAGGCCTTGGCATGAGTGGACTATTTGCGTCCCAAAGCGTCGATAGCACAGATAAAAGCTATGCTTCCACATTGATGGAATCGGTCGGTAAAGTGTGCTGGGTTGAAGAAGAGTCAGGCATTAATGGCGTTATTGCAGCGGCGGGAAGCTCTCCTGCTTATTTCTTCCTATTTTTGGAAGCCATGCAAGCAGAGGCGATGGCGCAAGGCTTTGATAAACAAACGTCACGCACACTCGTAGAGCAAGCAGCGCTAGGCGCAGCGCAAATGGTCATTGCCAATCCAGATATGGAGCTGTCGACCTTAAGAGAGCAAGTGACATCAAAAGGTGGCGCAACCGCTGAAGCCATTAGAACCTTTACCGAGCATCAACTGGGCGATACGGTTGCTAAAGCGATGCAAGCTGCAGTTACGCGCGCAGAAGAAATGGAACAATTATTTTAATAATGTCATCGCTCATTCAGTGCTGGCATTAAAACTCACTTAGTATTAACAAGGGCTAAATATGGACGCATTTTACTTTTTATTTCGCACCCTTTTTGATTTATACATCATGGTGGTGATATTGCGCATTTGGCTACAAGCCGCTCGCGCGGATTTCTACAACCCATTTTCTCAATTCATCGTAAAAGCGACCCAACCTGTCGTTGGGCCATTACGACGAATCGTCCCTTCTTTTGGAAGCATCGATATGGCAACACTGTTGTTTGCCTATGTACTTTCCGTATTGAAGTTTGTGATTTTAAATTTAGTCGCGTCAGGCGGCGCTGCAGCAGGCTTCAGCACTGGTTTACTGCTCGTTGGCTTATTGTCGCTGATTAAAGCCGCAGGTGGCCTACTATTTTGGATACTGATTATCCGAGCAATCTTGAGCTGGGTAAGCCAAGGCCAAAGCCCTATTGAATATGTATTCCACCAGCTTACCGAGCCTTTCTTGACACCCATTCGTCGTATTGTCCCAGTCATGGGCGGGCTGGATTTAAGCGTGTTGGTTCTGTTTATTTTATTGCAATTTATCAACATGCTGATCGGCAGTTACATTGGCCCACTTTGGTATCAACTTTAACTTCCATCACAAAATGCTTACCATCATAGAGTAACATTATAAGAAACCATCCTAGGATGGTTTCTTTGCTTTTCAAACTACGGATAAAATTATGAAATGGATCATCGCACTTATTGCCTGTGCCCTAGCCGTACCAAGCTGGGCGCAACAAGCCAAAACCATCAAAGACATCGAAGTGCACTATGCTGCGCTAAATTCTACTTTTCTAACGCCGCAGATTGCGAAAAGCTACCAGCTCAGGCGAAATGGCCACACAGCCATACTCAACCTAAGTATCTTAGATCTTTCCAAAGCGGGTAAACCTGCAACGCAAGCCACCATTACCGCTACCAGCAAAAATTTGGTTGGAAACACCAGAAAGCTAGCCTTTAACGAATTCAAAGAAGGCAGTGCCATTTACTATATTGCTGAGTTTCCCATCACCAATGAGGAAAATATTACCTTCGACATTAATATTGATGCTGGTACAAAAGGCGCAGGTACTATAAAGTTCAACCAAAAATTTTATGTTGAAGAATAGCTCGCCAACGCATTCGGTTGGCATGCCTCATTGGAAGCCATTATGAGTAAAATAGTCCTAGCCACGGGTAACCAAGGCAAAGTGCGCGAAATGTCCGATCTTCTTGCCGAGTTTGGCTTTGAAGTTCTACCACAAAGTCAGTTCAATGTATCTGAAGTCGCTGAGACGGGCACAACCTTTATTGAAAATGCCATCATCAAAGCCCGTCATGCCGCTAAAGAAACTGGCTTACCAGCAATCGCTGATGACTCAGGACTTGAGGTTGACGCCCTTGATGGCGCTCCTGGCGTATATTCTGCTCGTTATGCTGGGGAAAGTGCTAGCGATAGCGATAACCTCAATAAGCTGCTCGACGCTTTACAAAATGTACCTGAAGAGCAACGCAGCGCCCGTTTCCACTGTGTGTTAGTCTTTATGCGTCATCATAATGATCCGACCCCAATCGTGTGTCATGGTCATTGGGAAGGCCGTATCTTGACTGAAGCTCATGGTGAAAATGGCTTCGGCTACGATCCTATCTTCTACGTACCAGAGCAAGATTGCGCCTCTGCACAGCTGGCACCCGAGCAGAAAAAGCAGCTATCGCACCGAGGCAAAGCGTTGCAAAAGCTGTTTCAAGCGTTATCAAACGCCCAGCACGACTCTAAGCGCCAAGATTAACCATGATGAAGCTCGTTCCACCCCCTCTGAGTTTATACATTCACATTCCATGGTGCGTACAAAAGTGTCCCTACTGTGATTTTAACTCTCACACCCTAAAGAACGACATTCCTGAGAGTCAGTATATTGAGGCTTTACTTGAGGACTTAGCGGCAGATATCGCTCGATATCGACTCGACAATGCTGTAAGACCGCTGCGTTCGATATTTATTGGTGGCGGCACACCGAGTCTCATCTCCGCTCAAGGGATCGCAACATTACTTAAAGGCGTTCAGGCGCAACTTCCGTTTTCTGACGATATTGAAGTGACGATGGAAGCTAACCCTGGCACCATTGAGGTGGAGAGATTCGAGCAATACCGAGTGGCAGGCGTGACACGAATTTCCATCGGTGTGCAAAGCTTTGAGCAAGCTAAGCTAGAAAGTTTGGGACGCATACATGGTGAAAATGAAGCAATCAATGCTGCGCGGAAAGCTCATGAAATAGGGCTAAACAGCTTCAATTTGGACTTAATGCATGGCCTACCCGATCAGAGCATAGGTCAAGCGCTTAAAGATCTCGATAAAGCCATTGATATCGCGCCGCCGCACTTGTCTTGGTATCAACTCACCATTGAACCCAATACCCAGTTTTTCTATAAAACCCCGACGCTTCCCGATGACGATGATCTCTGGGAGATCTTCGATAAAGGACACAACAAGCTTCGTGAAGCAGGATACGTTCAATATGAAATATCCGGCTACAGTAAACCTGGCTTCCAGTGCCAGCATAACCTCAATTATTGGCGCTTTGGTGATTATCTGGGTATTGGTTGTGGTGCGCATGGAAAAGTCAGCTTTGCCGATGGTCAAATTCTACGTACCAACAAAATTAAACACCCTAAGGGGTACCTAGCCGCCAAAGGCAACCTAGTTAAGTCCTACTTAAATGAACAAGCGCCAGTGTTAGAAAAAGATAGGCCATTTGAGTTTTTTATGAACCGTTTCCGGCTTATCGAGGCTTGCCCAAAGCAAGACTTTATCGACACGACAGGACTCGCTCTGGAAACCATTGAAGAGACCATTCAATGGGCCGTTGACAAACAATACATTGACGACACAGAAACCCATTGGCAAGTGACACAAAAAGGTAAGTTGTTTTTAAACGACCTGCTCGCCGCATTTGTCGATGAAAGTGATTGATACCTTGAAGAATGAGGCAATGGCTTTGCCTCATCTATCTAGCCTCTAAAAAATGGACCGTCCGATACGCTCAGAAAGCAATTCTAGCGCCCGCGTGCCTGCTAGCGAGTTGCCCGATTTATCCAGCTCGGGCGACCAAACCGCAATCGTCATATCACCGGGTACGATGGCAACAATCCCACCGCCAACACCAGATTTACCTGGCATTCCAACTCGGTAAGCGAATGAGCCAGCTCCATCATAAAGGCCACAAGTGGCAAGAAGCGCATTCAGCTGCTTGGCTTGAGTCGGTTCGATAATCTTTTGCCCAGATTGGACCGATACGCCCTTATTAGCGAGATAACTGTAGGTTTTGGCCAACTCTTCACAGCTTAATCGCAATGCACAAGCGTGAAAGTAATTATTCAAAACAGGAATCACTTCGTTACTGAAGTTGCCAAAAGAGCGCATTAGATAAGCAATGGCTGCGTTTCTATCGCTGTGCATCATTTCTGAAGCTGCCACCACTTTGTCATAAACGATATGGCTGTTCCCTGATAGCTGGCGAACAAACTCTAGCACGCGCTGTCTAGGCGCTGATAAACGACTAAACAAGAGATCTGCAATCACAATAGCGCCCGCATTGATAAACGGATTACGAGGAATGCCTTGCTCCATTTCCAGCTGGATCATCGAGTTGAAAGCTTGCCCAGACGGCTCTTTACCCACCCTTTGCCACAACTCTTCAGGCTTATATAAGTGCAATGCCAATGTCAGGCTTAATACTTTAGAAATTGATTGGATAGAAAACGGCTCAGTGGCATCACCTGCGCGAAATACTTCACCTTGGTTTGTGCATACCGCAATGCCAAGCTTATTGTTATCCACTTTAGCAAGCGCAGGGATATAGTCGGCCACTTTCCCTTGACCGATTAGTGGGCGAACTTCATCCAGAATTTCAGAGAGTATCTCATCGGTTGGTTTTATCATTGAAGTCAGAACTCCTAGTGACAAGCCAACCTTGCGAAAAGCTGGCTTATAAGTAAGTACTTATTAACATGAAAAGATTAGCGAGTGCGCTGATATTGAATGTCCCAAACGCCATGTCCGAGCCTGTGACCACGAGCCTCAAACTTGGTTAATGGACGCGAGTCTGGACGCGGAACGAAATGGCCGTCTTGGGCGATATTTGCAAAGCCTGGCGCTTGCTCCATAACTTCAATCATGTGCTCGGCGTAATTCTCCCAGTCGGTTGCCATATGGAAGATACCTTGATTCAGAATCAATTTACTTCTTACCATCTCTGCGAACTCAAGTTGCACAATGCGGCGCTTATGGTGACGTTTTTTATGCCATGGGTCTGGGAAAAACAGCTGCAAAGTATCTAGGCTATTGTCTGGAATCATATTGGCAAACACTTCCACCGCGTCATGGCACATGACACGTAGGTTGGACAGGCCAGCCTCTTTTGCTGCCGCTAAGCAGGCACCGACACCTGGGCTGTGAACTTCAATACCAATGAAGTTTTTCTCAGGCGTTTGTTTTGCCATTTCAACTAACGAAGCCCCCATGCCGAAGCCAATTTCTAACACGACAGGATTAGCGTTACCAAATACCTCTTTCCAATCAAGCAATTGCTCTTGATAGTCGATACCCATTGTCGGCCAACATTCTTTCATCGCGGTTTCTTGGCCTTTAGTCAATCGGCCTTCGCGACGAACAAAGCTTCTCACTTTACGAACAAGTTTGCCGTCTTCGGTATATTCATTGGTGGTTACTTCACTCATTTTCTGCCTGCTTAAAAATTGGTCTTACTTTAGCGGATTTGAGATTATCCAAAGAATTGGCAAGGGTGCAAGCTTTTATCGAGCTAAAGCGTATTTATCCTTAAATTTGACCACTCACATCGCCTCAATCCAGCATCTTGAAGTCACTGGGATGTACTATTTTTTTAGTTGTATTGAGTAGGTAAAGTGTGATGCAATTTCGCCCTCGAACGTGAACGACATACTCAAAGGTGAAAAACCCGTGACTCCTTTTGCTTCCGCAATATTAAACTGGTACGACGCATATGGTCGGAAAAACCTCCCTTGGCAACAAAACAAAACCGCCTATAGCGTTTGGCTCTCAGAGATTATGCTGCAGCAAACTCAAGTAACAACGGTCATCCCCTACTTTGAACGTTTTTTACAACGATTTCCTAGCGTGATTGATTTGGCCGACGCTCATCAAGATGAAGTACTGCACTTATGGACCGGCCTTGGTTACTACGCGCGCGCAAGAAACCTGCATAAAGCAGCGCAAATCGTCCGTGACCAATATCAAGGGGAATTTCCATTAGATTTAGAAGCGATGAATGCACTGCCCGGCGTAGGACGCTCTACTGCAGCTGCGGTGCTATCGTCTGTGTACAAAAAACCATTTGCGATCTTAGATGGTAACGTCAAACGTACACTCGCAAGAAGCTTCGCCGTGCCGGGTTGGCCAGGACAAAAAAAGGTAGAAAACCAACTTTGGGATATCGCGCAAGAACATACGCCAGAAACGGATACTGACAAATACAACCAAGCCATGATGGACATGGGGGCTATGGTTTGCACTAGGAGCAAACCAAAATGTTCACTTTGCCCGGTGAGTGAATTTTGCCTCTCTCACCGTCAAGGTAACCCACTGGATTACCCTGGGAAAAAGCCTAAAAAAGAAAAACCAGTCAAAGAGACTTGGTTTGTGATATTACATCATGATAATCAAGTTTGGCTGGAGCAGCGCCCTCAAACAGGCATTTGGGGAGGGTTATATTGCTTCCCTGAGCATGACAGCCAACAGATCACCTCCCAGCTACAACGTCGCTTTATTAATGACGGGGATATATCCAATGTCTCCCAGCTGATTGCTTTTCGCCATACGTTTAGCCATTACCACCTAGACATCACCCCGATATTAGTCGATATATCAAAACAGCCTGATATGGTCATGGAAGCTGGCCAAGGTCTTTGGTATAACTTATCCCAACCTAAACAAGTCGGACTAGCGGCACCAGTAAAACAATTGCTAGAGTCGCTACCACATGAACTTGATTCGAATATTCACGAGGAAACATTATGAGCCGCACCGTATTTTGCGTCCGCCTGAACAAAGAAGCTGAAGGCCTCGATTTTCAGCTATACCCTGGCGATTTGGGCAAACGTATTTTTGACAACATCTCTAAAGAAGCATGGGCGCAATGGCAACATAAACAAACCATGTTAATCAACGAAAAGAAGCTCAACATGATGGATCCTGAGCATCGTAAAGTAATTGAAACCGAGATGGTCAACTTCCTATTTGAAGGCAAAGACGTGCATATTGAAGGCTATACGCCACCAAGTGACCAATGATTGGCTACACAACGCTTTCCTTGAAGTGAATGCGCAGATTTCACCCTGATTTGTGCATGTGACGTTTACTTGGGTATATACTGTATTTGGCTTCTTCAAGGAGAAGCCAATGATAGGGATGGACGACAATAACTAGGATAGTGCATGAGGACAGCAGTCTTACTACTTTCAGCAATCGCGCTTACCGGATGTAGCCGAGAGTTTATTGAAAGTGTTTATGACGTCGATTACGAGCCCACCAACCGATTTGCCAAAAACCTAGCCCAACTTCCCGGGCAATACACCAAAGATACCGCGGCTTTTGATGCCTTAATTAACAGTTTTTCGGGAAACATCAAAAAACGCTGGGGAAGCAAAGAAATACGTATTGCTGGTAAGAGCAACTACGTAAAATACATCGACAACTATCTGAGCCGAACGGAAGTAAACTTCAGTAAAGGTACGATAATCGTTGAGACTGTCGCTTCAACCGAGCCCAAAGAGCACTTACGTAAAGCCATCATTACCACTCTGCTCACCCCAGATAATCCATCACAAGTCGACTTATTTTCCTCAAGAAGCATTAAGTTAGAGGGCAGGCCCTTTCTCTATAAACAAGTGGTAGACGAAGATAACCAACCAATACAGTGGTCGTGGCGTGCTAATCGATTCGCCAACTATTTAATTGATAATAAACTGAAAGTTAAGAGCGTCGATTTTAAAAAAGCCTATTATGTTGAGATACCCATGGTGAAAGATCAAATGCAGATCCGAAGCTATCAGTATGCGAGCATTGTGCGTAAAGCCGCGCGAAAATACGGTATCCCAGAAGATCTGATCTACGCCATCATCAAAACGGAAAGCAGTTTCAACCCTTATGCTGTGAGCTGGGCAAACGCCTATGGACTGATGCAAGTCGTTCCTAAAACAGCTGGTAGAGATGTATTTAAGCTGGTCAAAAACCGCTCTGGCCAACCATCACCAGAGTACCTATTTAACCCAGAGAACAATATAGATACTGGCACGGCGTATTTCTACTTATTGAAGAATCGTTACTTAAAGGGCGTGCGAAACCCATTGTCACTCGAATACAGCATGATCTCAGCCTATAACGGAGGAGCCGGAGGGGTACTAAACACATTCGACCGAAACCGCACTCGTGCTTTAAGAGATTTAAACGCCTTGCAACCCAATCAAGTTTACTGGGCACTTACCAAGAAACACCCTAGTTCAGAATCTCGCCGTTACCTTGAGAAAGTGACTAAATTTAAAAAAGAATTTAACTCAAACAAAACCTAACTCTCATTTTTGCCTAATTTATCACCAGTCAAACATCATTTCGGCCTTTTTTGCAAAAACAAGTTGACGAGAGAGCGGAAAATCCGTTTAATAGCGCTCCGTTGCCCGGATAGCTCAGTCGGTAGAGCAGAGGATTGAAAATCCTCGTGTCGGTGGTTCGATTCCGCCTCCGGGCACCACAATTTGGTGTTAATGCTTATTGATAAACGATAAGTGCTAGTGCAAAAAATAAAATGTGCCGACTTAGCTCAGTAGGTAGAGCAACTGACTTGTAATCAGTAGGTCACCAGTTCGATTCCGGTAGTCGGCACCATTTTTGCCTCGATAGCTCAGTCGGTAGAGCAGAGGATTGAAAATCCTCGTGTCGGTGGTTCGATTCCGCCTCGAGGCACCATCTATTCCCCCTTAGTTCAGTTGGTAGAACGGCGGACTGTTAATCCGTATGTCGCAGGTTCGAGTCCCGCAGGGGGAGCCACTTTTAAGAAGCCGCAGTGAAAACTGCGGCTTTTTTTGTATTCAGTATTCGCCCCGATTCCCTCTCTCACTCTTCAGCGACTCCTAAATATGGCTTAACGATTTAGGTATGCTTTCTCACCAATTAACCAATATCCTTGACAACAAAATAGACAAAAACATTAAACTAAGTACATAAAAGCAACAAACGACACTTTTTTTGCAATTTGATGTTGACCTCCACCAGGAAAAACCGTTTAATACACCCCGTCGCCCGGATAGCTCAGTCGGTAGAGCAGAGGATTGAAAATCCTCGTGTCGGTGGTTCGATTCCGCCTCCGGGCACCACGATTTTCAGTGAGTGCTTATAGAGAAACTCTAAGCGCTGACAATAAATTAAGTGCGCCGACTTAGCTCAGTAGGTAGAGCAACTGACTTGTAATCAGTAGGTCACCAGTTCGATTCCGGTAGTCGGCACCATTTAACTGTTTAAGATAAATAGTTAACAAAGATAATTCCCCCTTAGTTCAGTTGGTAGAACGGCGGACTGTTAATCCGTATGTCGCAGGTTCGAGTCCCGCAGGGGGAGCCATTTTTAGCCGATAGGGCAAAAATGCCGACTTAGCTCAGTAGGTAGAGCAACTGACTTGTAATCAGTAGGTCACCAGTTCGATTCCGGTAGTCGGCACCATTTATTTGTATAAGATAAATGGTTAAGAAAAGATAATTCCCCCTTAGTTCAGTTGGTAGAACGGCGGACTGTTAATCCGTATGTCGCAGGTTCGAGTCCCGCAGGGGGAGCCACTTTTGCAAAACCGCAGTTTTTACTGCGGTTTTTTGCGTTTTACACCACATCGCATCAGTTCAGCACTCTTTATAGTGCCCACTTTCATGCTTCAGCTAACCAAGCTACTCAGCTCCACTCATGAAAGCCTAGCAGCGCACAAAATACAGGGGAGCAGGATTAGCTCGCAGGTACAAAAAAACCAGCTGATTCTCACCAGCTGGCTTTGTAAGGCGAATAAGCACTACTTGGTAGCGTTGCGCTCTGCTACCTCTTTATCAAGCTCTTCGAGCTTTTCCTTCATTTGTGCACGACATAAGTTTGTTAGCTTACGTACGCCTGCCTTGTCGACACCTTCTGTGCTAATTGGTGGCAGGATTTCTACGATCACATGACCATTGTTCCACTTGTTTAGCTTAAGGTGCTTGGTCGAGCTACATACAATTGGGATAATTGGCACTTCTGCTCTAGCAGCAGCATGGAAGGCTCCTGTTTTGAAAGGCAATAGACCTCTGCCACGAGAACGCGTTCCTTCAGGAAACATCCAGACCGATACGTTAGTTTTTTTCATGGTATCGACCACCTGACCAATCGTATCCATGGCTTTCGCTAGGTTTTTCCTATCGATTAAGATGTTGCCAGTCAACCAATACAACTGGCCAAACAAGGGCAAAAACGCCAGACTCTTTTTACCCACAGTCACAACGTTCGGTGTCACTGCGCTCGATACGGTAAACATATCCCAGTTACTTTGATGGTTTGCGACATAAATATGCTGCCCACGCTCGTGGTAGTCTTTTGGGGCACGCAATTCTAGTTTGATACCAAACACTCTCGACATACGTGCAAAGAAACGGCCAAAGGTGAAAACATGCTTTGGGTTTCTTGGGCTTAAAAGGCAATACCCACAGCCAAATACAAACATCAAAACCGCAAAAACTGCTGTGGCAATGATACGAAGTAATGCAATCATTATCGCTCTCCAAAAGAACACAATAAAAAAGCCGAAACCCTCGTTTCGGCTCGTTACAAATTATCGGAGCTTACTTATAACTCTCTGTAGCGCTCTATATTAACACCAAGTGCGGATAACTTGTCTTCTATTTTTTCATAGCCACGATCAATGTGATAAATTCTATCGACAATGGTTTCACCTTTCGCGATACAACCTGCCACAACTAAACTTGCCGAAGCGCGTAAATCGGTTGCCATCACTTGTGCGCCACTGAGTTTTTCAACGTCGCCTAGGATAACCGTGTTACCTTCAATTTCAGCTTTCGCACCCATTCGCATCAACTCAGGCACATGCATAAATCGATTTTCAAATATGTTTTCGGTGATAACTCCACCACCTTTTGCAACCATATTCAGTAGCGTAAATTGTGCTTGCATGTCGGTTGGGAACCCTGGGTGTGGTGCCGTTCTTATGGTGACAGCTTTTAATTCCCTATCTGTCATATCCACACCGATCCAGTCATCACCGACTTCAACTTTTGCGCCTGCTTCTTCTAATTTGGCTAACACAGCTTCTAATAGGCTCGCTTTGGTGTTTCGGCATACCACTTTACCGCCACTTACTGCGGCAGCAACGAGAAACGTGCCCGTTTCAATTCTATCAGCCACTACAGAATGTTGACCGCCGCGGAGATTATCCACACCATCGATCACAATAGTATCAGTGCCTGCACCTGTAATTTTGGCACCAAGCTTATTTAGAAATTCAGCCGTATCTACAATCTCTGGTTCGCGAGCGGCATTATCGAGTATCGTTTGGCCTTCTGCTAATGTCGCCGCACACATAATGGTAATCGTGGCCCCAACACTGACTTTATCCATTACAATGTGAGCACCACGCAACCGCCCATCTACTTGAGCTTTTACATAACCGTCTTCTAGCGTGATGTTCGCACCAAGCTGCTCCAATCCATGTATATGAAGATCTACAGGGCGAGCACCAATCGCGCAGCCGCCAGGTAAAGAGACTTGTCCTTCACCAAATCGAGCAACAAGCGGGCCAAGCGCCCAAATCGAGGCACGCATGGTTTTCACCAAATCGTAGGGCGCGCAATATTCGTTGATGCTACTTGGGTCCACATGCACGGAGCCATTGCGATATACCTTAGCGCCTAATTGCTTTAGCAGCTCCATTGTCGTATCAATGTCCTTTAATTTAGGTACATTGCTCACTTCTACAGGCTCTTCAGCGAGAATGGAGGCAAATAAGATAGGCAGCGCGGCATTTTTTGCACCGGAGATGGTCACTTCACCTGACAAAGGCTCATCGGACCCAATAACACGAAACTTTTCCATTAATAAACCTTACAACGACATCAACTTTTTATCTCTCGCCCACTCATCAGGAGTGAAGGCTTTGATTGAGACGGCGTGAATGTCGTTTCTTTGAATGTACTCCATCAAGGGGGCGTAAATCATTTGCTGTTTTTTCACTCGACTCATACCGTCGAAGCAAGCATCTACTGCCACTACTTCATAGTGGCTCCCCTCACCTTTTACGTGCAGCTCTTCTAGCTTAAGAGCTTCGTTTAAAATTTGTTGTACTTGAGTACTGTCCACAGTCTTACCCTAGTTAATTCGAATATGATCAGCCATAAGCTCTTGAACATTGCTTAGCTTAAATAAGGTGTTCAACTGCTCAGGCACAAAGCTGAGCATTATATGACAATTTTGATTTTTTGCATGCTTTACAAGCTGAATGAGCATCGCCATTCCTGAAGAGTCAACTCTTTCGACACGCTCTAAACTTACATCTAAGTGTTCTGACGTCGGCGACCATTTGCGAACAGATTGCCAAAGGCTTGGTACTGACTCCCTATCTAGGGAGCCAGTAAGCGTTATCTTGTCTTTGTCGTCCAATTGCCACTGCGGATGCGCCATTAGCTTTTACTCGTTTCAAATTGAATAGGTTTTTCCGACAGAGCTTGAAGTCTATTGGCAACTTCTAAGATACCTTTTTGACGAATCTCCCCACTCCATTCTGACTGCTTGCTCGACAGTAGACTAACGCCTTCTGCAACCATATCAAAGGCTGACCATTTGCCTGTTTTTTTGTTTTTAATCAGTTTAAATGCAAGCTGGATGTTCGGTCGTGGTGTATCAATAATATTCACCTTGACTGTCACAATACGTCTGTTTTCATCCATTCGCGGCGCAGGTCCAAACTCTACAGTTTGGTCAGTGTACTGAGTTAACACTTGCGCATAAGAACTTACTAGGTAGTTATGGAAGGCTTTGATAAATGCTTCAACATCGCTTCTCTTCGCCCCACGCAGATTCGGCCCAAGTAATTTAAGTGCGGCATAGGTAGAGTTAACATAAGGCATTAGCTCTTGTTCAACGATCACTTTAAGCATTTCTGGATTCTTGTGGATCGCTTTTTGTTCATCTTTCAAGCGTGAGAAGGTGTGGTTAGCCACCTGTTTCATCATCACGTACGGATCGGTCTGATTGATCTGCTCTGCCTGAGCCGTCGCACTTGTTGACTGGGCGTTAGCCGTCGCAGCTTGCGCAAATGATGGGGCAGAAATCACTAGAGCTAAAGCGGGGATTAATATCTTATTGAGTGACTTTTTCACGTTATTTACCTTTCGAACTCGAGCCACCCACGTTGTAGAGCAACTGGCCAATTAAATCTTCTAAAATCATCGCAGATTTGGTGTCTTCGATGGTGCTACCATTTTTTAACATCGTGTTATCTTCAGGAGTGATGAACCCCGGAATCAAACTCACATATTGCTCACCAATCAGGCCGGATGTGAGAATTTGCAAACTCGACGTTTCTGGAAACTCGTTGTATTTACTGTTGATTGCCATGGTCACCAATGGCAGGAGGGTTTTTGGATCTAATGTAATGCTTGATACTCGCCCAACAACTACCCCACCGACTTTGACAGGAGCCCTGACTTTTAGGCTACCTACATTGTCAAATTCTGCTTTCACAGTGTAAGTATCGCTTGAGCCAAAGCTTTTGACGTCAGCGACTTGAAAAATCATGACAAGAATTGCGCAAATACCAGCAAGTACAAAAATGCCTACTAGTAGCTCTGTTTTACGTGTTTGTTGCATGTTTAGTTCCCAAACATCAATGCTGTTAGTACAAAATCTAGCGCCAATACGGCTAGAGAAGAGTGCACCACGGTGCGTGTTGTTGCTCGACTGATTCCTTCAGATGTCGGAATTGCATCGTAGCCGTTATATAAAGCAATCCAAGTAACAGTAAATGCAAAGACAAGACTTTTAATTAAACTGTTACCTATATCGTAGCCAAGACGAACTGAGTCTTGCATGGTTGACCAGAACGTACCGGGATCGATACCTTTCCAATCCACACCAACTACTTGCCCACCCCAAATACCGACTGCGACAAAAATCATAGTCAGGAGCGGCATGGATATTAGCCCTGCCCAAAGCCTAGGAGCAATGATCCGCTTTAGCGGATCAACTGCCATCATTTCCAAGCTGGATAACTGCTCAGTGGCCTTCATTAGCCCTATCTCAGCCGTCAATGCAGACCCTGCTCTGCCTGCAAACAACAGCGCGGTCACAACTGGGCCAAGCTCCCTTAGAAGAGATAAAGCCACCATTTGGCCTAAATTGCCTTCCGCACTGTAGTCCACCAGCACAATGTAGCCTTGTAAGCTTAATACCATGCCGATAAATAAACCCGACACGACAATAATGGCCAATGACTGAACGCCAACACTGTAGAGTTGTTTAGTTAACAGAGGGAAGTTTTTAATAGGACGTGGGCGAGAAAAAATGGCCCCTAATAGCATTAGCGTTGCCCGGCCGTAGGATTCGCAAGTGCCTATGGCCCTGCGACCTAACGACGCGGTAAACATGGTTAGTTTGTTCAGCATTTAGAACAAGTCCTTCTCTAATGAATTTGCTGGGTAACGAAATGGCACCGGCCCATCCGCTTCCCCCAATAGAAATTGCTTCACTCGCGAGTCTTCGTTTAAACGAAGTTCATCAGGCGTGCCACTTGCAATGATTTTTCCATCGGCTAATAAGTACACCCAATCAGCAATACTCATCACCTCTGGAACATCGTGTGAAACCACAATAGAAGTGACGCCTAACGCCTGGTTTAGATTCCGTATAAGCTCAACCAGTACGCCCATAGTGATAGGATCTTGGCCAACAAACGGTTCATCGTACATGATGAGATCTGGGTCTAGCGCTATCGCTCGCGCTAATGCCGCTCTTCTTGCCATTCCGCCAGATAACTCACTTGGCATAAGCTGCGCGGCCCCTCGAAGCCCTACCGCTTCCAGTTTGAGCAAAACTAAAGTGCGTATAAGAGTTTCATCTAAAGCCGTGTGTTCACGAAGCGGATAAGCGACGTTATCGAACACGGTCAGGTCGGTAAATAATGCTCCAGATTGGAACAGCATGCTCATTTTCTTACGAGCTTGGTATAATTTTTTTCGGCTAAGGGTTGGGATATTATCTCCATCAAAAATAACCTCTCCACTGTCTGGTAAGAGTTGACCTCCAACCAATCTTAGTAGTGTGGTTTTTCCGATACCGGAGGGCCCCATAATAGCCGTCACCTTCCCTTTTGGAACATGCAGGCTGATATCATCGAATATCTTCCTGTCCGCTCTGGAAAAGCTCAGATTTTTTATCGTGACTAAATCTTCATTTGACATGGTGACCTTGCACGCTCCCTACATGAATTATGCATAGACGTGGCAATCATAAGCACAATAGATGAGAATTAAAAGCACTGTTCAATTAAATCTAAGTCAGGTTTGTTGATTCTCCAAACTGTGCGTATCTCACAACGGTAAATTTTGTGCCTTTTGGTAAAATTATTTGAAGTGACGCTTCACATTTAGATCCTAAACGGTCAAAATTAGCGGTCAACTTACTCGATATTGTAAAAGTTAGGGATCATCATGTTCGAAGCGGTAACGTTTCTGATCATCGGCTTGGTGTTTTTGGTATGGAGCGCCGATAGGTTAGTATTTGGTTCAGCAGCATTAGCAAAAAATTTAGGTATTTCACCGCTTGTCATAGGCATGACAATCTTAGCAATGGGCTCTTCCGCGCCTGAAATGGTGGTCTCTGCAACCGCAGCTCTTGCCGGAAAAACCGATACGGCCGTGGGCAATGTCATTGGCTCTAACATTACTAATATCGCGTTAATTATTGGCCTGACCGCCATCATAAAACCACTTTCCATTAGCTCTAAAGTACTCCGCCGAGAACTTCCCTTGATGATAGGTGTCACTTTATTAGCAGGGGCGATTTTATGGGACAATCACTTAGCCTTTTATGAAGGTGTACTACTGTTTATATTATTCGCTGCATTTATTTTGGCGATGCTACAAATTAGCCGTAAAGAAAAAGGCCAGGGAGATCCACTTCTTGAAGAGCAAGAATCTGAGATCCCCACTGGCGTCAGCAATAAAAATGCCTTGGTATGGGTCGTAATCGGCCTGATTTTACTGCCAATCTCTGCTGATGTGCTGGTCGATAGTTCGGTGAAAATCGCGCACTATTTTGGTATGAGTGATCTCGTCATTGGTTTAACCATTATCGCTGTCGGTACCAGCTTGCCCGAACTCGCCGCGACCATTGCAGGTGTGCTAAAAGGTGAAGACGATATGGCGGTTGGGAATATAATTGGCTCGAATGTGTTCAACATTCTTGCAGTCATGGGAATTCCTGGCATTATTCACCCTTCAATTTTGAATGAGCACGTTATGCATCGCGACTATTGGGTCATGCTAGGCGTATCGCTTCTGCTGGTCATTATGGCGCTAGGTAAAACTCGTATCATAAATCGTATTGAAGGCGCGATATTACTTCTGTGCTTTATCGTATACCAAGCGTATTTATTAATGAATGTATCTTCATAGGCTGCTGAAATTTAGGATTTAACCATGTTCAATTATCGAAGCGTTGCACAACAGGTGCTCGATACAGAAATTCAAGCTCTACAGCAGCTCGATCAATATTTTGACGACAATTTCGACCAAGCGTGCGAATTGATATTGTCCAACTCAAACGGCAAGGTTGTTGTGATGGGGATGGGTAAGTCTGGGCACATTGGCAATAAAATAGCAGCATCTCTTGCCAGCACTGGCACCTCAGCTTTTTTTGTTCATCCAGGAGAAGCCGCTCACGGCGACTTAGGCATGATAGAATCTGGTGATATTGTGTTAGCCATCTCTTACTCAGGCGAGTCAACAGAAATACTATCTCTGTACCCGGTTCTAAAGCGTCTAAAAGTTCAAATTATCAGCATAACCGGCAACCCAACCTCAACGATGGCAAGGCTAGCAAACACTAACCTCACCATCAAAGTACCTAAAGAAGCGTGTCCTTTGGGGTTAGCTCCCACATCAAGTACCACCGCTACTTTGGTCATGGGCGATGCCTTGACCGTCGCACTACTTGAAGCAAGAGGCTTCACGGCCGACGATTTTGCGCTTTCCCATCCTGGGGGAGCACTAGGTCGGAAGTTACTGTTAAAGATTTCAGATATTATGCACAGTGGCGACGAGTTACCCATAGTGTCACCTGATACCCCAGTCAGCGAAGCGCTGTTAGAAATCAGCCAGAAAAAGCTCGGCTTTACTGCGGTCATCGATAACGATGAGCAATTGGTAGGTGTTTTCACCGATGGTGATTTGAGAAGAGTGTTGGATAAACGAGTCGATATCCATTCATCTCTCATCAAAGACGTCATGACGAAAAAGCCAACCGTCGCTAACCCAGACATGCTCGCCGTCGAAGGGCTGAATATGATGCAAGAAAAAGCCATCACAGGCCTTCTCTTATGTGAACAAGGAAAGTTGGTAGGAGTACTTAGCATTCACGATTTACTTAAAGCTGGAGTGATGTAATGTTCCAACCTTCTTACCATGAAAAAGAACCCAATATCGCTTTAAGCGTAAGCGCGGTATACCAGCAAGGCCAGAATATATGAAGCTATCTCGCATCATATACACGCTGTTGGTCTTTGTCGCACTATGGTCAGCTTACTATCTGTTTGATAGGGAGCAAGCCTCCAATGAGCAAGTTGCGCCAAATGCCGAATTGCCAATGTTTACTGGAGATAATATAGTCAATGATTCGTACAACTCAAATGGTGTACTGAGCTATATCATCTCCTCAAAACACTTAGAATATTACTCGAATAGTGGTGATACCTACTTTGATCATCCTATTTTAAAAATATATAGAGATGGCACAGTTCAAGAATGGCAAGTCACCGCAGATAAAGGCATTCTTGATAAAAATCACGTGCTCAAATTAAAACAAAACGTACTGGCAAAGAACTTATTACCAAAGTCAGCGTTTGATACTTTTTCCACCACAGAATTGAACATTCAGGTGATAAAAAGAGACTTTTGGACGGACACCCCAGTAACCATGGTGGGCCCACAATTTAAAACGGTAGGACAAGCGATGAAAGGTAACTTTGGCGATCATCAAGCTGTTCTTTTCAACCACGTACAAGGTCGATATGAAAATCTCACACGTTAGTTTGATTGCCTGTTTAATCTTTTCTACAAGCGCATTTGCGCTTTCGACAGACCGCAATCAACCTGTTTACATAGATTCAGACAGTCAGCAACTTGACATGCAAAGTCATAAGGTGACCTTTTTAGGTGATGTGAAGCTCAAACAGGGCAGCATCAATATGAACGCGGACAAAGTGATTGTCTATCGCGATGCCAAAACAGGTGCAGTGAAAGAAATAGAAGGCTATGGCAAACCTGCCACCTTCTCCCAGTTAACAGATGATGGCAAGACTCTACATGGCGAAGCAAACGAGCTTTATTACAGTATGGCCAATGACCAGCTGACCATGATTCAAGATGCCGTACTCTCGCAAGATGACAGTGTCGTTAAAGGCAATAAGATCCGTTACAAGATATCAACACAAACGTTGATTGCTGACGGTACCAACAAAGGCGATCGAGTTTCCACTGTTATACAGCCCCAAACAATGAATCAGAAATAATTATGGCCATATTAAGAGCAGAGCATTTAGCCAAAAGCTACAAAAATAGAAAAGTCGTTTCTGACGTAAGCATCCAAGTCGAGTCTGGCCAAATTGTTGGCTTACTTGGGCCTAACGGAGCAGGTAAAACCACTTCGTTTTACATGATTGTAGGCCTAGTGGCTCGTGACGAAGGCAAAATTATGATAGACGATCAAGACATCAGTATTTTGCCTATGCACAGTCGCTCGCGCATGGGTATCGGCTATCTGCCTCAAGAAGCATCCATCTTCCGCAAGTTATCTGTTGAAGACAATATCATGGCTGTATTACAAACCCGAAAAGAGCTCACTAGGGAACAAAGGCAAGACAGGCTGGAAGATTTATTGGAAGAATTCAATATACAGCACATTCGTCACAGTGCCGGTATGGCACTATCAGGTGGAGAACGTCGACGAGTGGAAATCGCCCGAGCGTTAGCCGCCAACCCACAATTCATATTATTGGATGAACCCTTTGCTGGGGTTGACCCAATATCGGTTATCGACATAAAAAAAATAATTGAACACTTAAGAGATCGTGGCCTCGGGGTATTGATTACCGACCACAATGTTCGCGAAACTCTTGATGTATGTGAGAAAGCTTATATTGTGAGCCAAGGGCATCTCATCGCAGAAGGTACGCCAGCGGATGTTCTCAACAATGAGCAGGTAAAACAAGTTTATCTCGGTGAGCAATTCCGTCTATGATTAAACAGAGCGTAGCGAGATTTTAGAGAAGAATAAAAGGTCAGAATTAGTTAATGAAACCTTCATTGCAACTCAAGCTAGGTCAGCAGTTAGCCATGACACCGCAATTGCAGCAAGCCATCCGCTTACTGCAATTATCTACGTTGGACTTACAACAAGAAATACAAGACGCACTCGACTCAAACCCGCTACTCGATGTTGAAGATGCCACTGAAGACTCGCCTTCTGCTGAAGAAAAGTCGCCCTCAGAGACAAAAGAGGCTTCGGCAGAGGTCAGCGAAACCAGCGAGCCTATCGAAGTCGAGGCCAAAGACAGCTCTGAGCTAATCGAGAAGTCAGAAATTTCGAATGAGCTTGAAATCGATACCACTTGGGATGACGTCTACAGTGCTAACACAGGCAGTACAGGCTTAGCCCTAGATGACGACACCCCTATCTATCAGGGTGAAACCACAGAATCTCTTCAAGACTATCTTATCTGGCAACTCGACCTGACACCTTTTTCTGAAACTGACCGAACCATTGCTCTAGCGATTATCGACGCTATCGATGATTACGGTTATTTAACGGTTTCTACTCAGGACATTCTAGATAGCTTTAATGATGAAGAAGTAGAGCTTGATGAAATTGAGGCCGTTCGAAAACGCATTCAGCAGTTTGATCCCGTCGGAGTTGCCTCTGCAAATTTGCAAGATTGTTTGCTGCTTCAGCTTGCTTCTTTCCCAGAAGATACCCCTTGGCTTTGCGAAGCTAAATTGATCCTGCGCGATCATATCGATCAACTGGGTAACCGAGATTACAAGCAGATCATTAAAGATTCCAAGCTTAAAGAGTCTGACTTAAAAGAAGCGTTGAAACTGATTCAACAGCTCGACCCTCGCCCTGGAAATCGAATCACTTCAGAACACGCGGAATACGTGATCCCTGATGTGTCTGTCTATAAAGATCATGGTAAATGGGTTGTCACCATAAACCCAGACAGCGTGCCAAAACTGAAAGTTAATCAGCAATACGCTTCCCTAGGCAAAGGTAATAGTGCCGATAGCCAATATATCCGCACCAATTTACAAGAAGCGAAATGGCTGATAAAAAGTCTAGAAAGCAGAAATGAAACACTATTAAAAGTCGCTAAATGCATCGTCGAACATCAAAGAGAGTTTTTTGAGCACGGTGAAGAAGCCATGAAACCCATGGTTTTAAATGATGTTGCACTCGCAGTGGATATGCATGAATCAACGATTTCACGTGTGACCACGCAAAAGTTTATGCATACACCAAGAGGGATCTTTGAATTGAAATACTTTTTCTCCAGCCACGTAAGCACGGATAACGGAGGAGAATGTTCATCAACTGCAATTCGAGCACTCATCAAAAAATTGGTGGCGGCTGAAAATACCGCAAAGCCACTCAGTGACAGCAAAATTGCAGCACTTTTAGCTGATCAAGGGATTCAGGTAGCAAGGCGGACCATTGCTAAGTACAGAGAGTCCTTAGGTATCGCCCCTTCAAGTCAGCGCAAACGCCTGTTATAGGCACCACAACAGAGAAGGAAAGTCTATGCAAATTAATATAAAAGGCCATCATGTTGATTTAACCGAGTCAATGCAAGACTATGTGAACTCCAAGTTTCAAAAACTCGAACGCTTTTTTGACCATATAAATAACGTTCACGTTGTATTACGAGTTGAAAAAGTTCGCCAAATAGCCGAAGCTACCCTTCATGTGAATCAAGGCGACATCCACGCAACCGCAGACGATGAAAATATGTATGCCGCTATTGACGCCCTCGTTGATAAGCTGGTTCGCCAACTTAATAAACACAAAGAAAAGTTAAGTAGTCATTAACCATGCAAATAAGTGAAGTACTTACCTTGGACTGCACAAAGAGTGCAGTCCATTGTACAAGTAAGAAACGCGCACTTGAAATGATAAGTGAAATTGCCGCATCTCACACAGGCCAAGATGCCACCGAACTATTTGAGTGTATGCTTAGTCGTGAAAAGATGGGTAGCACAGGTATTGGCAATGGCATTGCGATTCCTCACGCACGAATGAAATCCAGCGATGAGGCGATTGCTGTTCTCATGCAATGTGATGAACCCATTGAGTTTGATGCCATTGACAACCGCCCGGTAGATTTACTCTTTGCTCTTTTAGTCCCAGATGAAAAGTGTAAAGAGCACCTAAAGACGCTTTCATGTATGGCAGAGAAACTCAACGATAAGAAGATTCTCAAGCAATTACGCAGCGCACAAAGCGATCAAGAACTTTATAGCATTATAGTGAATGAGTGAGCCGAAACACTATGCGATTAATCGTTGTAAGTGGTCAATCGGGGGCTGGCAAAAGTGTCGCCTTACGATCATTAGAAGACATAGGGTATTATTGTGTTGATAACCTACCCGTTGATCTGTTTCAATCCTTTGTTCAGTCAGTCAAAACCAGCAATCAAAATGTCGCGGTAAGCATTGATATTCGTAACTTACCCAAAGATCCAACCTTGGTCTCTAAGCTACTTGATAAGCTGAAAAAAGATCGCGATGTCGAAATATTATTCCTCGACGCCACCCAAGATACCTTGCTCAAGCGTTATAGCGAAACTCGCCGTCTTCACCCTCTGTCACTTACTGAGTCAAGCTTAACCCTGTCGCAAGCGATTGAATTAGAAAAAGACATACTCGCTCCCTTAAAAGAAAACGCTGATTTAGTCATCGATAGCTCAAAGCAGTCGCTACATGAGTTAAGCGAGAATGTACGCATGTACGTTGAAGGAGAGCAAAGACAAAAGCTTGTTATGGTTTTCCAATCGTTTGGCTTTAAATATGGGCTCCCAAAAGATGCCGACTACGTGTTTGACGTGCGCTTTCTCCCTAACCCTCATTGGCAACCAGAGCTCAGGCCATTCACAGGCTTAGACTCTCCGGTGAAGACTTTTCTTGAATGCCATATTGAAGTGATAAAACTTCGAGTACAGTTGCAACGTTTTATTGAACAGTGGCTGCCACTACTTGAAAAGAACAATCGCAGTTATTTGACCGTCGCCATCGGCTGTACCGGAGGCAAACATCGCTCTGTTTACCTTACTCAGCAGATAGGTGAATACTTTATGGACATGGGTCACCAAGTTCAAATTCATCATACAACTTTAGAAAAACAAACGCCTTAGAGTTATTGTATGCAATGTAGCAAAACCGTTTTGATCCAAAATCGACTCGGCTTACATGCTCGGGCCGCTATCAAGCTCGTTGAACTCGCTCAATCCTTCAATTCAACCATTACCATCCAAAACCAGGAAGGTAAAGAGGCGACTGCCGACGGCGTAATGGGCCTGCTAATGCTAGAGTCAGCACAAGGACAGCATGTAACCATTATTGCCCACGGACACGATTCACAATCCGCACTTAACGCTATCTGTCATCTTATCGAAGTGAAATTTGACGAAGAAGACTAACCGTTACCGAAATATACAATAAATCTGTAATCCGTCATAAGATGTTATTAAACAATAACTAGAATTCGGTTACCATTTTAAGATTCTATCAATATCTAGTTCAGGAGGAACAGATGACGGATCAAATTGAGTTTGACCAGGCTCACCTAACCCTCCAAGAGATCACAGAAGCGCTCGAAAGCGGCCGGTTTGTTCATGTCAGAAGGCAGTTGCAAGACATGGAGCCAGAGGATATCGCCCTGCTCCTTGAAGCGTCTCCGCGAAAAATACGTGAAGTCCTTTGGCAACTAACCGATCAAGAAGACTATGGCGAAATACTTGACGAGCTTAACGAGGAAGTCAAAGATGCCATTGTTTCAAAGATGCCACCAGAAAAGCTGGTTGAAGCGACAGAAGGCATGGACACCGATGATATTGCCTATGTACTTAGAAGCTTACCCGATGAGCTATCAAGGGAAGTTTTGGCACAAATGGATGCCGCTGATCGCCTACGAGTAGAAACAGCACTTTCTTATCCTGAAGATACCGCTGGCGGGCTAATGAACACCGACGTTATCACAATACGTGGTGACGTTGATATTGACGTAGTATTGCGCTACTTACGTATCAAAGGGGAATTACCTGAAGCAACCGATAGCCTCTATGTGGTTAATGCGGAAAGTAAACTCATTGGCCAGTTATCTTTGTCAACGTTACTCACTACTCAGCCAGATATTCCTGTCAGTGAAGTGATGGAAAGCGCAGATGAGGCCATTGATGTAGAAACTTCCGATACTGATGTTGCCAGCTTATTTGAGAGAAGAAATTGGATTTCTGCTCCCATAGTAGATAACAACTATGTTTTAGTTGGCCGTATCACCATTGATGATGTGGTTGACGTTATTCGTGAAGACGCTGAACACTCAATGATGAGCTTAGCTGGTATGGACGATGACGAAGACACATTCGCACCGGTCATTAAGTCTGCAAGAAAAAGAAGCGTATGGCTAGGAGCAAATGTACTTGCCGCCCTCGCCGCAGCATCTGTATCGAATTTGTTTGAAGCAACCTTAGACCAAATGGCTGCCATAGCTGTACTGATGACTATCGTACCGTCTATGGGTGGTGTGGCAGGTAATCAAACGGTAGCTCTAGTAATTCGTGGGCTTGCCTTAGGCCAAATTGGAGACAGTAACAAACAGCAGCTGTTATACAAAGAAGCGGCAATCGGCTTTTTAAATGGCATCGTTTGGGCGGTAATTATTGGCGGAATTGTGATTCTTTGGAAAGGCAGCTGGCTGTTAGGAAGCATTATATCAGCAGCAATGCTCACGAACTTACTGGTCGCAGGAATCGCAGGCGTTACTCTACCAATTTTACTTAAAAAAATGAAAATAGATCCTGCTCTCGCTGGCGGTATGGCCCTAACGACAGTCACTGATGTAGTAGGACTTTCAGCATTTTTAGGCTTAGCTACTCTTCTTATTAAATAAAGAAACGGCACCTAGTCCCAGGTGCCTTCTTCCCCAAGTCCTCTTACATAAAGTCTTTAAATTCTCGAAACACACCGATTTATAAAAACGACATATCCAGACAAGCTCTAGCCAAAGCTAGAACTATAATATTATGGTAGGGATGGAGATATTCGACCGGGCTGGCACTCCAGCTCCCAACACATCGCTTTGCAAAAGTGACATATACAAAAAAGCTCCATCCGAAGCTAGAGCTTTAAGATTATGGCAGGGGTGGAGAGATTCGACCGGGCTGGCGCTCTAGCTCCCAACACATCGCTTTGCAAAAGTGACATATACAAAAAAGCTCCAGCCGAAGATAGAGCTTTAAGATTATGGCAGGGATGGAGAGATTCGGCCGGGCTGGCGCTCCAGCTCCCAACACATCGCTTTGCAAAAGTGACACATACAAAAAAGCCCCAGCCGAAGCTAGAGCTTTAAGATTACGGTAGGGGGGAGAGATTCGACCGGGCTGGCGCTCCAGCTCCCAACACATCGCTTTGCAAAAGCGACACATACAAAAAAGCCCCAGCCGAAGCTAGAGCTTTAGGATTATGGCAGGGGTGGAGAGATTCGAACTCCCAACACGCGGATTTGGAATCCGCTGCTCTGCCAATTGGAGCTACACCCCTAGAATATTCTATTTATTCTCACTACCCCAAAAGAGAGAGCAGAATAAGTGGCGGAGTGGACGGGACTCGAACCCGCGACCCCCGGCGTGACAGGCCGGTATTCTAACCAACTGAACTACCACTCCGCAGCTAAATTTTTCAATCCAAAGTCTTACTTATGACCGCTTTGGATGGCAAATTGCTGTTGTAGCGCTGTCAGATTTTGATTTGAGAAGCGCAGCGTACAAACGTACGTGAGCATCGCAGAATCAAAAGATGCAAGCTACAGCATCAATTTGTATTC
>NZ_JAMKMR010000039.1 GCF_023634645.1 Vibrio sinus | reverse complement strand
AATAAATGTTGAATTGGTGGAGCTGGCGGGAGTTGAATAGCTATCTCATTTTTATGAAGTTCAACAACTTAAAACTACTGTTTAAATTTTCTGTCACATTGAATGTTACAGCAAATTCTTACTGAAAAAGGAACTGAACCCGCGTCCGCTTATGTTAATTACCCCGATAACTCTGGTTTTATATAGCTAAATCTTCTTAACTATTTTCTGACTATTCTCAAAAATTGAGTCTACGATATGCTCAGGAAAGTCTTCAGGCAATGTAGCACTTACTTGTAACATTGCCTTAGGTAAGGCATCTTTCATCTCATCAATTATCTCTTGCATCGTGTCTTGATTAAAGTTTACATCTTTAGCTGTATCCAAAAAGTGACGAGGCAGGATTTTACTGATTTCATACTTCTTGCCTTTCGTTGCTTTCAATCCCATCGCCAGCTTTAGCTTTCTGATATTGAGCCCTTTTCCTCCCAGTAGTGGGTAGGCTGACAAAATATCGTAGAATGGAGTGAGTCTGTAGCTCCCTCCTTTATCAATATAGATAGAAAAGTTTTTAGCATGTCCATCTGTAGCGCCAATGAGCCATTGAAATACTTGGAACCTCATGAAGTCATATCGATCTTCTAGAGCATTACTTGACCCCATTAACAACTCCATGATCTGAGCTATGCTAGGGCCACCTTGAGATTCGTATTTAATGGATGATGGCATACCAAACACTTGGCAGATATCTTCCTGAGGTAACCGTAGCAAGCCTGCTTTGTCTTTTGTCCAGCGTCTATCAAAGCGTTCTACAGCTAAAGCTTTAATGTTGTCTGTTTTGATTATATTGACGTTGGGAACTGCGAATCCCAGAGCTCTAGCTAACTCAATACAAAGGTACTCGTTTTCTACGCTATCTTTGAGGTCTAGGGTCGCGTTAGCTTGTTGTATTTCGCCTATTGGTAGTTTGATGATGTGAGTAGTGGGAGTGTTTCCTTTCGGTATACACCATTGCTCATCAACGAATAGGAGAGCCGTTTTCTCTTGTGCACCTGCCACGGAGATTCTAAAGTCTTTTTCTTCTTCGAGCATTCCTAGCGGAATATCAGACTTATATGCAGAAAGAACAGTTTCTAGTTTTTTGTCATTCAGGACTTCGTAGCTAAGTGGTTCTTTTTTATAAGGGAGCTCTGGAGGAAGTAAAGCAATCGCACCAACACTGTCTTTTCCTATTTCTTTCAGGAGATCAAATGGTTGTTTGGATGACGCCTTGTACCTTGCAACGATTCTATCTCTGACCTGAGGGCTGTCTGGCAAGAGGTTGTCAAAATAGTTTATAACCGCATCGGAAGTGATTACTGGTAATTGAAGTTTCAAAGACAATGATAGTGGGCGGGTCACCGCATTGGTTATCCAGTTTTTATCATATTGAAAAGTGTGAGCACCATTCTTATATTTCTCTAAAGTACCAACAAGTTCACCATTCATGTATGCGATTAGCTTCTGCATTACCAACTCTCATCATCATTTTCATTTAACGAAGTGACCAGTGCTTTTTCTTGGATACTCAATGTTAGTTCCATTGCCTGGACAAGTTTAAAGAAGGTAGAAAGCGTTGTTTTGTTTGGGTTGTTCTCGAAGTTCGAGATCGTCGTTTGCTTGATGCCGACTTTTTTTGCTAGTTCTGATTGTGTCCATCCGTTCTTTTGACGTATCAGTAGCATCATGTCCGCTAATTGCTTTGGACTATATATCATTTTTTCCAGCCCTCTATTGAGTTAAAGCACACCCATAAGATATCTTATTATCCTCTAGTAAGGATAGAATAAAGTATATCCCTTAGTAAGGATAGAGAAAAGAATATCCCCTGGTAGGGGTAAATTGTGACTTATCCCCACTAAAGGATAATTGAGTGTGTATCCTTTAGTGGGGATATTGAATAAATTAAAGGCATAAGGTAATCCCCCCTAAAGAAGCAGGTTAACAACAATATAACTAGATCAGGATGTATATGTGTAAAGGAAGTTTGAACAAAAGTATATTTTCACACTTGACTGAAGAACAGATTTTAGAATGTTATGAAATGTACCGTAGTAACGAACTTAAAAACTCTGAGATAATAGAGCTGTACGATATAGCTGGTATAGCTTCAAGTGCATTAGTAAGCCAGTTTCCGTTACTTCAGACGAGTATCAAATGTCAACTTTGTTCAAATGATGTTCTTGAAAAGCCAACGTCTAAGTCAAACAGGCTTCGGGAGTATATTTGCCCTGAATGTAGCCATCAATTTGATAGTGCTAGAGCTGATCCAATGTGCCCTTGTGAACATTGTAAGTATGAAAAAAAGGAAAAGAAACGTAGAGAGATTGAAGCCCTAGAACTGCGCTATCAAGAAAACTTAGTTAAACTGAAGGAAATGTTCCCGGTTCCATCGGCCAAGCTATCTTATAGTGATTTGTCTCTAGTTGATAAGATTTATCTTGCGAGCCTTATTCCGTTAGGTAGCCGTGAGTTCTTACCTTCTAAACTAATGACTAGTTCAAACTCAATACTTTCGCCTGCGGGAGTTCTTGACGGTGCTATCTACAGCCACTTACTTGACAAAGGGCTCATCTTTCCTGTTGTTGAAAAGCTGCCTAACGACGTTGTGTTGAATCCTTCAGAAAGTGCACTAACGAACTGGCAAGTTTATCAAGCTAATATTTCTTTTAGCGATGCAGAGACTCGCAGTATCGAAGATATTTACCATCATATCCTCTCTGATTTTGAGCAGATGATGAATGGAAATGTAGAAGTGGATAGAAAGGATATTGAGCACCTATGTAACCTGGCAGAGCATATTGAAGTCTCGGAGGCTGTTGTCTTCTTGAGATATTTTTGTCAAGAAGCTGATTTGGCTGAGCCTCCACAAAAGACATATGATGTAATTCGTAAAATGCTAACGCAGATGAGTGTCGCTCAACTTGCTCCTCATATCAGAAAAAGTGTCAAAGATGCAGCGTATTTCTTAATGACAGGAAAATCTCAAGGGAAGTCACACGCGACGAATACCATTCCATCCAAAATTGAATCGTCTGTTGCCTATTATCAAAAACAAGGGTGGACAGTAAACAAATGGGATCGCCCTTACAATACAGAAAAATCAAACTTATCGAACGTTCTATACGATAAATTGTTGGTGCACTTGAATTTGGGCTTCTATCAGTCAGTAGGCGATATCATTCAAACGATAGAGCACTTTTTTGATTATATAGTTAAAAAAGACAAACAGAATGTTATCTCAGATAAGACGAGCGTACGTGCAAATACAAAACTGTGTGCTAAGTGTGGTAGTGCCAATCTCTAGAGTTACTTGAATCTCGTAAAGGAATTATTGCGCTATGTTTAGATTGCAATGATTCATTGCTACTTCAACCTCATATAGACAACACGCGTTTTATATAAGTACTACAGCCACTCACGAAATGTTCCAGTGGCTTTGTCCTGACACTATGTACTAGCTAAGCTTTTAGTCGCGGCTAGAACTCGTACTGCACCACTTTAAATCTTGACTGTCATTGGTAGCTATTCAGGCTGAGTATTGGGCTGTTATGTGAGATTCATGTTTTTTATGCACAAAAAAAGACGCCCTAGGACGTCTTTAAATGTAGAATTGGTGGAGCTGGCGGGAGTTGAACCCGCGTCCGAAAACCATTCATCTTTGGTACTACATGCTTAGTCGATCTTTAATTTCACCACCCAACTGCGAACCGACACGCGACTGAATGGCTAACCTGAATTAAATCTCACGCTTCATCTCTCAGGTGGGAGAATCCACGCCAGCTTGATTTTGTTTGATCTCTCGTGATTCCCCGTCTTACAAGCGGAAGCTAGGGCGAGAGAGCTCTGAGCAGGTTATTAAGCTGCTAGTGCGTAGTTTTCGTCGTTTGCGACTATTTTTTTGCGGTTTGTTAACGAGGCCTACCGCACCTCGGCATGCACCTTAGACTGCAAAATTCCCGTCGAATCCTAAATCAGCCCCAGGTAGAACGTGCATAGTACCAGAATTGCGTATTCTGTCCATAACTATGCGGTATCTATTAGTTTAAGTGGTTAAGATTAACGCAGTGCACTCTTCATAACGCGTGCTTTTTGCCTTTGCCAATCTCTATCTTTGACATCTTCGCGTTTATCGTGAAGCTTCTTACCTTTGGCGACACCGATCTTTATCTTCACCCAAGAGCGAGACCAATACAGCGATAGCGCGGCAAGTGTCATGCCTTCACGGTTAATGCGGCCAAATAAATTGTCTAACTCTCGACGTGATAGGAGAAGTTTACGTACACGTGTTGGGTTAGCAACCACATGAGTGGACGCTTGGTTAAGAGGAGTAATCGTCATACCACTAACAAAGGCTTCACCATCACGCATGAAGACATAGCTTTCTGCGATATTGGCTTTACCTTGCCTTAGTGATTTGACTTCCCAGCCTTGTAGCTCCATGCCAGCTTCTATCTCATCTTCAATGAAATATTCGTGACGAGCTTTTTTATTTAGCGCGATAGTATTACTACCCGCTTTTGATTTCGATTTTTTCTTTGCCATAATTACAACATTATACGGGTTGCATTTGGGTTAGGGAACGCTTTTATTTGCGCTTGGTGAGAATACCAGTAAAATTGCACCACTTTCTATAAAAGATTGCTGACCCAACGCACCGTGAAGAGGAACAAGTATGAAGCAAGTCACCCGTTCAGCATTGGTTTCGTTTAGTGCTGATCAGATGTACGATTTGGTGAACGATGTTGAGAAGTACCCAGAGTTTCTGCCAGGATGCTCAGGCTCGCGCATTATTGAGAACGCTGAAGGTAAAATGGTTGCATCTGTTGATGTCTCTAAGGCGGGCATCAGCAAAACGTTTACAACGTCCAATCATCTCATCCCGGGTGCGTCAGTATTAATGAGTCTCGTCGATGGACCTTTTAAAGTTCTAAAAGGTGGCTGGCACTTTACGCCATTAGATGACATGGCATGTAAGGTGGAACTTAAACTTGAGTTTGAATTTTCCAGCAAGCTGGTTGAAGTCGCTTTTGGCAAAATCTTTAATGAATTGACCAGTAATATGGTGAACGCTTTTACTTTGCGTGCGAAACAGGTTTACGTCTGATATGGGCATCGAAGGCCAAATGATACATGTTGAGGTGGTCTACGCCTTGCCTCACGAGCAGCGCGTGCTCAATCTTGCCGTCAGTAGCGAAATGACCGTAAAGGAAATTATCGAGCACTCTGGGGTATTAGAGCAATACCCTCAAATAGATTTAGATAAAAACAAAGTCGGCGTGTTTAGCCGCAACATCTCACTAGATGCTACCGTTAATGACAAAGACCGCATTGAAATCTACCGTCCTTTGTTAGCCGATCCGAAAGAAATTCGTCGCAAGCGAGCCGAGCAGGCCAAAGAAGTGGGCAAAGCAGATCCTGTGACTGGTGGTAAGCCTAACTCGCTGCGCAAAGATCAGTAAATCGACGTTTCACCACGTCGTTAGGTGGGCATAGAAAATCGCAACAAAAAAGCTCGTATTGTACGAGCTTTTTTGCATTTATGTTTATACCTAAGTCACTTAGGTATAAGGCTCCAGCGTTAGCTTGCCGGATCGTCAAAGTCTTTTGAAGGTGGATAGTCACCGGAAATCTTAGTGAGTTTGCCTTGCTTATCGAAGTACACAACGAGATCTTTTTGTACTGGGGCAGCATGACCTGCGGTATGTCGGTAAATGTAATACCAAATATCAGGATAGCCGTTTTCAACAAGCATTGGGGTACCCATGACGAACTGGACTTGTTCTTTCGTCATGCCGATTCTAAGTTTGTTGACCGCTTTTTGTTCGACGTAGTTACCTTGATTGATATTAATACGATAAACAAGTCTCTCCAATACCGAGCAACCGGAGAGAGAAAGGATTGTCACTGATAGTGGAATGGTGATGAGCCACTTCTTTAATTGCATATTGGAGTTCTTTTATTCGTCTTGGGGGCAGATAATAAACAAGCTAGAGCCTAAAGTAAAAACTTTACGTTAGACTCTAGTGAATAAGATTTGTTTCAACTTAATAAGTATTTTTATTGCTATGGCTAGCCTAGAAAATTCTCTGATAGGCTATAGCGCTGTTATTAGGCTGCAACCACCAATTCTTTAGCATTGGCCAGTGTGGAGGCTGTGATTTGGCTACCACCTAACAGCCGAGCAAGCTCAGAAATGCGTTGTTGTTCATCTAACAGGCTCATTTGTGTTTCTGTCATGCCATTTTTCGTTTGTTTGGCAACGAACAATTGCTGGTGACCACAACCTGCCACTTGAGGGAGGTGAGTGACGCAAAGCACTTGGGTCGAGTTACCCAGCGTCCGTAGCATTTTGCCAACGACAGCGGCCGTAGGCCCACTGATGCCGACATCGACTTCATCAAAGATTAAACTTGGTGTGTCGACTTTCTGAGCCGTAATAACTTGAATGGCCAACGAGATACGAGATAGCTCCCCTCCAGAGGCGACTTTAGCAATTGGCTGCATAGGCTGGCCTGGGTTGGTGCAGACAAGAAACTCGACATTATCGGTGCCCAATGAGCTCGGAGAAGAAAGTTGTTCAGTGACTTCAATACAGAACTTTGCTTTTTCCATGCTCAGTTCATGCATGCTTTGACTAATCAGTGTGTTGAGCTCTTTGGCATAGATTTGGCGAGATTTATGTAGTTCGCTCGCGCAGGTTAAAAATGCTTGATACTTTTCCTCGACATCTTGGGCGAGTAATTCTAGCTTTTCGTCTGAGCAATCGAGCTCTTCGATTTGCTGGTGAAGATCTTGATGATGTTGATATAGCGTTTCTGGTGAGACGTGGTGCTTACGTGCCATCGACATGATCTTAGAGAATCGCTCTTCAACAACGGCCATTCTTTGTGGATTCACGTCGATGTTATCGAGGTAGTTACGCAGTTCAGCATTGGTTTCTTCGATGTGAATAATGGCTTCATCAAGCATGCTTGGTAAGCCTGACAGTTTGTCATCGAGTTCAGATAGCTGAATTAAATATTGGCTGGCTGATTGCAATATGCCCAGTGCGTTGACATTCTCTCCCTCGTATATCAGGTCTATGGTTTGTTGGCAGTGACTAGCAATTTCTCCGCTGTTGGCGAGAAGTTTGTGCTCGGCCTCTAATTCAGTAAACTCATTTTCGCCAACCGCTAGTTCGTTTAATTCCTTAATTTGATATTCAAGTAACTGCTTTTGAGCGAGGTTTTTTTCACTGTTTTCTTTCAGCTCGTTGAGGTTTTTTTCTGCTCTTCGCCAAGTAAAGTAGGTTTGACGAGTGTCGACTAGCAGTTGGCTATGACCTGCATATTGGTCCAGCATAGAAAGCTGGTGTTCGTTTTTTAGGAGTTGATGATGGGCATGCTGTCCATGAATATTAATGAGCAGTTGGCCTAGGCATTTGAGTTGCGAAAGCGATACTGAGCTACCATTAATATAGGCACGCGAGCGGCCTTCTTTCGTGATGGTGCGACGTAGAATGCATTCATTGCCATCGAGTAAATCGTGCTCTTCTAGCCAACTTTTTGCATGGAGATTGTTATCGACGGTAAACGTAGCACCGACTTCCGTTTTTTCTTCTCCTTGCCTGACCATATTGGCTTCAGAGCGGCCACCTAGACAGAGACTAAGTGCATCAATAGCAATGGATTTTCCGGCACCAGTTTCACCGGTGATGGTTGTCATTCCCTTGAAAAGTTCAAGTTGCAATGATTTTACGATAGCAAAATTATTAACGCTTAAATGAACCAACATGCTACATACCTGTGTAAATAAACAATACTGTATATTAATGCAGTATATACTGTTTTCATATACAGTAAAGGCATGAGTGGTAATTTGTGCGGATCGCCTCAGCGGTTCGTTATGAATAAAACAAAGAGCGCCAATTAGAGCGCTCTTAACTATTTGAACTTGTGACTACTTTTTGCCCTAAAACAGTTTGCTCGACCATCCGAGTTTATTTCTAAGAATGTGATAATAGCGATAATCTTCTGGGTGAATGAGTTTTAGCGTATTCGGGCTTTGATAGATGAGTACTTCGTCGCCTGGTGAGACAGGTAAAGAAATTTGGCTGTCACAGCTTATTTCTTGTATGCCGCGATTGTTCGGTGAAACAATGAGTTTGATTTTGTTTTTAGCATCAACCACCAGAGGTCTACTGGATAGCGTATGAGGGAACATAGGCACTAAGGAGATGGCGTTGAGGCTAGGGGATAAAATCGGCCCACCACCGGACAAAGAGTAAGCGGTTGAACCAGTCGGTGTCGAGACAATCAATCCATCGGAGCGTTGAGAAAAAGCGAAGGTGTCTTCAATATACACCTCAAACTCAATCATATGAGCGACTTGCCCTGGGTGTAACACGGCTTCATTAAGCGCGGCGTTGTGACTTTTCACTTGCCCATGACGATGCACTTCGGCTTCAAGCAAGAATCGCTGCTCTTCGATGTATTTTCCTGCTAATACTTCTTTTAGTGATAATTGGAAACCTTCTGGGTCCAAGTCGGTTAGAAAACCCAAGCTTCCTTTATTGACACCAATGACTGAAATATCAAATCGGGAGAGAACACGAGCTGCCCCAAGCATGTTACCGTCACCACCAACAACAATAGCGAGGTTTGCTTGGTGGCCAATCTCAATTAAGCTGGCAAAGTGTTGTTTTTTTATATCAGTTAATACATCGGATAAACGTTCATCAATTAGAACATCGTAACCTTCTGAAGATAGCCATAAAAACAGCTCTTTGTGAGTCTGAATGGCTTGTTGATCTCGCGGTTTTCCAATGATAGCGATGACTTCAAATGGTTTTCTCATATTTTTTCCAATCGAAATAGGCTTGATTCAGGAATCTTCATCCCCATAATAATGGCAAGTAAGCCCGATAAGCGAATTTTTGTGTAGATAGGCAGATAAAATTAACTGGCTTGTCTACTCATTAGGTTAAACTCAGGAAATATCATTATCATGAGCAACGAAGAAAATAAAGTGAAAGAGCAAGAGCTAAAGTCACAGGAAGAGCAACTTAATCAAGAAGTTGACCAAGATGTAGACGTAGTTGGCTCTGACTCCGATATCGAATGGAACGAAGAAAAACCAGTTGATGAACAAGAGGCAAAGATTGCTCAGCTAGAAGCGGCATTGCTAGCCAGTGAAGCTAAAGTGCAGGAGCAGCAAGAGTCTGTGCTTCGTGCGAAAGCGGAAGTTGAAAATATGCGCCGTCGTACAGAGCAAGAAATAGACAAAGCTCGTAAATACGCATTGAATAAGTTCTCTGAAGAGCTATTACCAGTGATCGACAACCTAGAGCGTGCGATTCAAGCGGCTGACGCTGAGAATGAAGCGGTTAAACCACTACTTGAGGGTGTGGAATTGACTCACAAAACATTTACAGATGTGGTGAGCAAGTTTGGCCTAAAAGAAATCAACCCAGAAGGTGAAACCTTTAATCCGGAACTGCATCAAGCGATGTCAATTCAAGAAAGCGAAGATCATGAACCTAATACGGTTATGTTCGTGATGCAGAAAGGCTACGAGCTTAATGGCCGTGTGATTCGCCCTGCGATGGTTATGGTTTCTAAATAAGCATCGATTGCATCATTGAAACAAACGCGAATTTGTTTCAATTTATTAATAGAAAAGAGAGGCACGTGCCTCTCTTTTTTGCTGTTTGAAACAGTGTAAGTTCCATCATTTCAAGCAATTGCCATTATTTCTTAGTTGCCCAGTTTCTTTGTGTTATTGAAACCGCCTATCTCATCAATATGACTACTATCAGCGAAAGTGACATGGTAATTCAGCAGTTTAACCATTTTTTGTTCAATTAATGTGCATCATGGTGCGGTGTAACGAATTTGTGTCTGAAAGGTTTGAATTGTAATTAATATGTGTATTATCACTAGCGTTTTAAACACAACATACCGTTAATGCTTAACCTTACAGTGTTTCTGGCCGCGCTTCTTTTCCGTTGGGACCAAGTCTACATGACTTGGCAAAACCTTTTTGCTGCCACTAGCTGTTATGTCGACTATTAAGGGAAAATAATGGGGCAGCGACGCCCCGAATATTACAAAATCAATATATTATTCAGGAGACGAATGATGGATAAGTCGCTCTCAAGTAAAATTTTTATAGGCTTGTTTGCTGGGTTACTGCTCGGTACCGCGATCCAATATGTATTAAGTGATATCAGCTTTTTTGACACTTATGTTTTAGGCGCCGCTGAAGGTGCTGGAGGGATGTTTGTTTCCCTCATTAAACTTCTTGTTATCCCATTAGTTTATGTATCGATTGTATGCGGCATTGTCGAGCTTAAAGACATTACTGCGTTTGGCCGTTTAGGTGGAAAAACCTTCACTCTGTATATTGTGAATACCATTATTGCTATCAGTGCTGCACTGGCCATTGGTCTGATTTTCCAACCAGGTGCAGGGGCGAATCTTGCAGGAACCGTGTCTCACTCAGTGGCGTTATCAACCACAGAAACACCGGATATTTTCTCACTGGTTGTCAATATCGTGCCAAGCAACCCTATTCAAGCCTTTGCTGATGGTGACATGCTGCAAATCATCTTTATGGCAATTCTGACCGGATTGGCCATCCAAGCATTGGATACGCGCGGTGGGCCTGCTGTGAACACGTTTAAAATGGCTAACGAAATCATGATGAAGCTAGTCGGCTTGGTGATGAGCTTAGCTCCTTACGGTGTGTTTGCTTTGATGGTGCAGCTAGGCGCAACACTTGATTCGAACACGCTTATCTCTGTGGCAGGTTATGTGGTCTTGGTTGTGGCGGTATTGGCATTCTGGATTTTTGTGTTCTATCCAATGGCCGTGGGACTGACGACTAAGATATCACCTAAAGAATTTTCTCGTGCGACGCGTGAGCAAGTCATGTTTTCTTTGTCGACCTCCAGCTCAAATGCGACGATTCCAGTGACACTCAGAACGCTGACTGAAAAACTGAATGTCTCGAAATCAGTGGCAGGTTTTGGTGTGCCGCTGGGCGCGACAATGAATATGTCAGGGGTATCCATCTACATTACTATCGCAACCATCTTCGTTGCGAACGCGTTTGGCCAACCCATAAACGCCGCAGACATATTTACACTCGGCTTAACGATTCTACTGCTATCTGTTGGTGCGGGTGGCGTACCGGGTGGTGGTGTCGTGATGATTGGTGTTCTATTACATCAGCTAGGTTTACCACCTGAAGGTCTTGCTATCGTTGCTGCCGTTGACCGTATCTGCGATATGTTCTGCACGTCTTCAAACGTTGTGGGCGATACTGCAGTCAATACCATTGTTGCTAAAAGTGAAGGTGAAATTGATCTGCAAGCGAAAGAGCCGAATCAAGTGGCGATGAATAACTCGTGACTTGAACGATAAAAATATGATGATACGGAGGCCTAGTGCCTCCGTTTTGTTTTTTGCACGAATAAAAAGTCACAAGTTTTTTTAATTTACCCTTGAAAAGTGATTTGCTGCCCTTATCTAAGGGGCATGACAAAAAACAAACAAGTCATTTTGTTTGTTAGAGAGGGTTGAAAGACCATTCTCCATCCCAATATAAGGGATATAGCAAAATGAAATACAGAATTTATTCGGAGATAGCCTGATGGGTAAGATCATTGGTATTGACTTAGGTACAACTAACTCTTGTGTTGCCGTTCTAGATGGTGAAAAACCACGCGTCATTGAAAACGCGGAAGGTGAGCGTACCACATCGTCAATTATTGCCTATACAGATGGCGAAACATTGGTTGGTCAGCCTGCTAAACGTCAAGCAGTTACTAACCCAACGAACACGCTATTTGCAATTAAGCGTCTTATCGGTCGTCGTTTTGAAGACGAAGAAGTACAACGCGATATCGAAATCATGCCATACAAGATTGTTAAGGCTGACAACGGTGATGCTTGGGTTGAAGCACAAGGCCAACAAATGGCGGCGCCTCAGGTTTCTGCGGAAGTACTGAAGAAAATGAAAAAGACGGCTGAAGACTTCCTTGGTGAAGAAGTCAGCGGTGCAGTCATCACAGTGCCTGCTTACTTCAACGATGCGCAGCGTCAAGCAACGAAAGATGCGGGTCGTATCGCTGGTCTTGAAGTGAAACGTATCATCAACGAACCAACGGCGGCAGCGCTGGCTTACGGCCTAGACAAGCAAGGCGGCGATCGCACTATCGCAGTATACGACTTGGGTGGTGGTACTTTCGATATCTCAATCATCGAAATCGATGAAGTAGAAGGCGAGAAAACATTCGAAGTACTGGCAACGAACGGTGACACTCACCTTGGTGGTGAAGACTTCGATAACCGTCTAATCAACTATTTAGTTGATGAGTTTAAGTCTGAGCAAGGCATCGATCTGAAGAACGATCCTCTTGCGATGCAACGTGTGAAAGAAGCGGCTGAAAAAGCAAAAATCGAGCTGTCTTCTACACAACAAACTGACGTTAACCTACCGTACGTAACGGCAGATGCGACAGGTCCTAAGCACATGAACGTGAAAGTGACGCGTGCTAAACTAGAATCTCTAGTGGAAGACCTAGTACAACGCTCTCTAGAGCCAATGAAAGTTGCTCTTGCTGATTCAGACCTGTCTGTGGGTGACGTGACTGACGTTATCCTTGTAGGTGGTCAAACTCGTATGCCTATGGTTCAAGCGAAAGTGGCGGAGTTCTTTGGTAAAGAAGCGCGCCGTGACGTGAACCCTGATGAAGCGGTTGCTATGGGCGCAGCGGTTCAAGGTGGTGTACTTGCGGGTGACGTGAAAGACGTACTT
>NZ_JAMKMR010000038.1 GCF_023634645.1 Vibrio sinus | reverse complement strand
GCCCAAACAAATTGTTTGGGCAATTATATACCTAAGCGGCATGAAGATTAATTGAGTAGGTTATTTCTTACGATTTTTCATCATACTCATTAAGCGCTTACGTTTTCTCTCTTGAGAAAGCGTCATTTTGTTGCTCTTGCCTTCAAATGGGTTATCGCTACTTTGGAATTGAATTCGAATCGGCGTGCCCATGATATCCAATGATTTACGGTAATAGTTCATTAGATAACGCTTGTAGGAATCTGGTAACTCATTGACTAGGTTACCGTGAATAACCACGATCGGTGGGTTATATCCACCTGCGTGTGCATATTTTAGTTTAACTCTGCGTCCACGAACGAGTGGTGGCTGATGATCGTCTGTCGCCATTTTCATGATACGAGTCAGTACAGAAGTGCCAACACGAGTCGTCGCGGATTTGTAAGCCTCTTGAACTGACTCAAATAAGTGACCAACGCCCGTACCGTGTAATGCTGAAATGAAGTGAATTCGAGCAAAATCAACAAAGCCTAAGCGTCTGTCTAGCTCTTTCTTAACATTCTCTTTAATGTCGGTATCCAGGCCATCCCACTTATTCACTGCAAGTACGATAGAGCGACCAGCATTCAGCGCAAAACCAAGTAAGCTTAGATCTTGATCTGAGATATTTTCTCTCGCGTCAATCACCAAAAGTACCACGTTGGCATCTTCTACCGCTTTAAGCGTTTTAACAACCGAGAATTTCTCAACCGTTTCATTGATACGCTTGCGTCGCCTCACGCCTGCGGTATCAATCAGTACGTACTCTCGCTCATCCCTTTCCATTGGGATATAAATCGAATCACGTGTCGTACCCGGCATATCGTATACCACGACACGCTCTTCACCCAAGATTCGATTGGTAAGGGTAGATTTACCTACGTTAGGTCGACCTATGATAGCCAGCTTGATTGGTTGCTCTTGCAAGCGAGTAAACTCTGCTTCGGCTTCTTCTTCTGTATAATCGAGTTTTTCTTCAACGTCTTCAAACTCGGTCAGATCTTCCAACTCACCTTTAGTTTGCTCAAGCAGCTCTTCAGCAAACGGGTTCAAAGCTAAGTCGATTAAAGCACTAACTCCACGTCCATGGGCCGCCGCGATTTGATACATGTTGTCCATACCAAGTTGCCAGAACTCAGCGCTGGCCGCGTCAGCATCGATACCATCGACTTTATTGACGACCAACATGGCACGTTTTTCGGTTTTACGTAAATGTTGCGCAATCGCCTCATCAGAGACGGTCAAACCAGCTCGACCATCGACCATGAATAATACGACATCGGCCTCTTCAATTGCCGCGAGCGATTGCTCTGCCATTTTGGTTTCGACGCCTTCTTCTGAGCCGTCAATACCGCCAGTATCAATCACAATAAATTCGTGCTCACCAAGCTTGGCCTGGCCATATTTACGGTCACGCGTTAAGCCGGGGAAATCCGCCACCAACGCATCTCGGGTTCGAGTTAAGCGGTTAAATAGCGTTGACTTGCCCACATTTGGACGTCCCACTAAAGCAACAACAGGTACCATAATAACCTCAATAGTATATCTTTTGATCTAGTTATAGATAACCAACCTAGTATTACCAAGTTTGCCAACGAGTTTGTTATCTATAACCACACAATAAAATGGCTCCTGACTGTAACCAGCCAGGAGCCGAGGACGGAGTATATCACGATATTATTCAGGAAGCGTCAGTTTCTTAATATCGCCATTTCGGGTAATCACAACATAACCATCTGGAAGAGCAACCGGTGGAACAGCGATACCACTACTGTTAATTTCCTGCTCAGCCACAAAGTTACCAGTACTGCGATTTATCCAATATAAGTAACCTTCCGCATCTCCCACCACCACATAGTCTCCGATCACTACTGGGGCTGTAACAAGGCGATGTTTAAGCTGATCGTTGCTCCAAATCTTCGTGCCGCTTCGCGCGTCTACCGCCACAACATCATCCTCATCGGTGACCAAGAAGATATTGCTACCATCAGTGGCAAGGTTGTTTGCCGACGAATATTTGCGCTTCCACATAGCTTCACCAGAACGCAGGTTGATAGCGGTCAAATTGCCGTGAATACCTACAATATACAAGGTGTCGCCAAGAATCAGAGGAGATGCATCAACATCCACTAAGCGATCAATTTCAGTGGAACCTTGTGGGATACCAATTGGGATCTGCCAAGCAAGCTGACCTTGACTGATAATTGCCGCCGCAAGTCTACCACTGGCTGTGCCCCAAAAAACGGCGCCACCTTGAGCAACGGGTGTGCTGTCTCCGCGCATCGTCAGCGTTGGAACATCTGTGCTCACAGTCCACTTTTCTTTACCAGTAGACTGATCTAGCGCGATAAGCATGCCACGACTGGTATGAACGAAGACTAGGTTGCTGTCTGTGGCAGGTGCTGCAAGCACTGCTCCATCCACATCAGCTTGCCACGCTACTTTCCCCGTATCGGCATTCAGTGCTGTGACATAACCGTTTTCGCTTCCAATGTAGATTTTGCCATAAGCAGCAGATATACCACCTGAGAGTCTGGCGGTTGAGTCTTTCTCTAGATCCGTCTCCCAAATTGTATCGCCTGTTTTAGGATCTAACGCTTTTACAAGTCCAGCACGACTCGCGACATAGAGTTTGCCGTAGGCATAATCTGGCGTTAACTTGGAGTAAAACTGGCCAACACCTGAACCTATCGAAGTACTCCAATCACGAGTCGGCGTAAATTGGCTGTTCACTTTTGGTACAGGAGACATCACGATGGCATCATCACTCGCGCACCCAGATAAGGTCGCAAATGCGATCACCAATAGCAGGGCTCTGTTTAGTCTTTTCATCATCGACTATTGACCTTGCTTGGCTAAATCATCAAGTTTCATTTTCAGTACTGGGCTGGTATCCCCTGACTGCTGGGCTTCAACGTAAGCTTTATAAGCTTCATCAGTTTTGCCTTGTTTAAGAGCAATGTCGCCTTTCAGTTCAGAAACTCGTCCAGACCAAGCCGTACTTTTAATGCTGGCTAATTCAGATAGCGCAGATTCGTAATGGCCTTGTTCTTCTTGGATTCTTGCTACGCGATACGCCGCAATTGATTTGAGCGCTTCATCTTTGGTATCGGTTTTTGCCCACTCAAGTTGAGCAAGTGCTTCATCTAAATTACCAGCGTCAGCCTGTACTTTCGCAAGCTGTAGAGCCGCTAAAACGGAATACTCACTCGATTTATTGCTATAAATAAAGCTTTGTACTTTAGATTCGGCTTTAACACCTTGAGATTGCAACTCTTTTACCACGTCGGCATAGCCCGCCGATGCACTTTCCTTGGTAGCATTTTGTGATTGTTGATAATAATGCCAGCCAACTAAACCCGCTATCACAATAACTGCCACAGCGATGAGCGCTGTACCATACTTTCGAAGCCAGTCTTTTATTGCTTCAACTTGTTCTTCTTCACTATTGTAGAGTTCCACTTCCTGTCCTCTTAAACCATTTTCTTAAACTAGTGTGGAGACAACTTGCGTTATCTGCCGGATTACAATGAAAGTAGCTCAGATAACTGCGCGACGATATCATCTTGCGAGTGGGTAGATTGCTCTCCACCAACCAGATCTTTCAACACAACGGTATTGTCGTTGACTTCATTCTCACCGAGCACCAATGCAACCGCTGCGCCGACTTTATCTGCACGTTTGAATTGCTTTTTAAAGTTACCGCCACCGAGGTTATTCATCACTCGAATACCGGGTAATTTCTCGCGTAATGTGTCGGCAAGCTTCATACCAGCCATTGTTGTGCCTTCGCCCGCCGTCACCATGTAGACATCCACGCTGCGACGAACATTATCTAACTCTAGGGTTTCTAGTAGTATTACTAAGCGCTCGATACCAAGACCAAAGCCAAAACCAGGAGTGGCTTTACCACCTAATTGTTCAACAAGGCCATCATAACGACCGCCAGCACATACCGTACCCTGAGCCCCTAAGCTGTCGGTAATCCACTCAAATACAGTGCGGTTGTAATAATCCAGTCCACGAACTAGACGCTCGTTTACCGTGTATTCGATACCTGCAGCTTCAAGAAGTTCACACACTTGAGCAAAATGTTGCTTCGATTCTTCATTTAAGTACTCTGACAAACGCGGAGCGTCAGTCAAGATGGCTTGAACATCAGGATTTTTGCTATCAAGTACGCGCAGAGGGTTGGTGTGCATTCTGCGTTTGCAGTCATCATCTAACACATCAACGTGCTGCTCTAGGAAAGCAACCAGTGCAGTACGATAAGTTTGACGTTCTTCCGACGAACCAATCGAATTCAGCTCCAAACGTACGTGCTTCTCCACACCGAGCTCGCGCCACATTTTCGCGCTAAGCATAATCACTTCCGCGTCAGTATCGGCGCTAGCGAGGCCAAAAACCTCAACACCGAATTGGTGGAATTGTCTGTAACGACCTTTTTGCGGCCTCTCATGACGGAACATTGGGCCGGTATACCACAAACGCTGTTCTTGGTTGTATAGCAAGCCATTCTCAATGCCTGCACGTACGCACCCAGCGGTCCCTTCAGGTCTTAGCGTCAGACTGTCGCCATTTCTGTCTTCAAAGGTATACATTTCCTTTTCAACGACATCGGTCACTTCACCAATGCCGCGACTGAATAAGTGCGTCATCTCAACGATTGGCGTGCGTATCTCGTTGTAGCCATAGGATGCGACTACCGCTTTTAAAGTGTTTTCTACTTTCTGCCACACAGGAGATTGAGTAGGGAGGCAGTCATTCATGCCTCGAATTGCTTGAATTGTTTTTGCCACAGTAATTACCGTAATATCGTTAAGATTATTCTGAGTCGTTTGAATTTGGATCGAGTTGATTGACTTCGATGCGATTGCTGGTATCCAGTACTGCCGCTTTGGCACGGATCTTCGCTTCAAGCTGATCGATGATGTTGTCATTGTCAAAGCGCTCTTTCTGACGTTTGCCGTCTTCATAGAAAGCGCTTTTCTTATTGCTACCAGCAAGGCCTAAATGAGACACTTCGGCTTCACCAGGACCGTTCACCACACAGCCGATAATAGAGACATCCATAGGTGTCAGCACATCCTCTAGACGCTCTTCCAGCGCGTTGACCGTACCAATCACATCAAACTCTTGTCGCGAGCATGTTGGACATGCAATAAAGTTCACCCCACGAGAACGAATACGTAGCGATTTCAATATATCAAAACCAACTTTGACTTCTTCAACAGGGTTAGCGGCAAGAGAAATACGTAACGTATCACCAATGCCTTCTGCGAGCAGCATGCCTAGACCGACGGAAGATTTCACCGCCCCAGCTCTTGCGCCACCGGCTTCGGTAATGCCCAGATGCAATGGTTGATCGATTTTCTTAGCAAGAATTCGATACGAATCGACCGCCAAGAACACATCAGAAGCTTTTACACTTACCTTAAATTGATCAAAGTTCAGCCGGTCTAAGATATCTACATGACGCATCGCCGACTCAACCAAGGCATCTGGTGTTGGCTCGCCATATTTCATTTGGATATCTTTTTCTAACGATCCGCCATTGACTCCGATCCGGATAGGAATATTTTTATCACGAGCACAATCAACAACAGAGCGAATACGATCTTCTTTGCCAATATTGCCCGGGTTAATACGAAGGCAGTCGACACCATAATCCGCTACTTTAAGCGCGATACGATAATCGAAGTGGATATCTGCCACTAGAGGAATCGATACTTGCTGCTTAATTTGCTTAAACGCTTCAGCCGCATCCATTGTAGGTACAGAAACTCGAACGATATCTGCGCCGACATTTTCTAGCGCTTTTATTTGCGCCACCGTGGCATCAACATCCGTGGTGCGAGTATTGGTCATGGACTGAACAGCGATCGGTGCGCCGTCACCAATCGCGACATCGCCCACATAAATACGTGTCGACGGGCGACGTTTTATAGGAGATTCGTGTTGCATCATATTTTCTAAGGTAAGGTAAATCTAGCTACTTTACCCGGAGTATACCTAGAAAGGTCGACAGGTTCACTCGCTATTGTCATTGAAACGTTTTCTGGTGCTCCCAAAATGACGTTAAATGGCGCTTCTCCAGACAATTTTAGTGTCTGGCCACCTTTTTTAATGCCGGAAACCAATACCTTACCTGTTGCATCCTTAATCTGTAACCAACAATCATCTTTAAAACTCATATCGATTGTTTTTTCCGCTGAAGCAGCAGAAGATGAACTGCTATTGGTAGATTGTGGTGATACCGCTGATGACCCTTGTTCTGGTTCAACGGTTTTTTCGGTTGAATGGGTTGTTGTCGAAGCTGGAGCACTACTAGCAGTCGTAGCCGATTGAGACCCCTCTGAAGTAGACGTTGGTGCTTTGCTCGGCTCATTGACCGGATTCTGCGTTGAGCTTTGCGTCTGTGTAGCAGGTGTTTTCTCATCTTGTGAGGTCAATTTACCCGCCTTTAGCGTGGTAAAGTCGGTTTTATTACTATCAGAGGCAGCTTGACCTGATTGAGGCGCATTTTCTGTAGGGTTTTGTGTCACGGCTGGGGCTTGAGACTGCGAACCATTCGATGGTGAAAGTAGCGTATCTCGTTGCTGATTTTGCCACCACCACAGTGAAGAAATGCCAATAATCACCGCAAGAATTGCCCAAGTGATGATCATGATACGATTATCGTGCTTTTCATTTTTCGTTTTCCGCGAAAAGCTTGTCATGGTTTGCGCCTGAGGTTTAGCGCTATCTTCATCGCCAAGTGCGGCAAGAATGGCAGATTCTTCTATCCCAACCGCTTTTGCGTACGAGCGTAAATAACCACGAGTAAAGGTGGCCACTTGGCCAATTTCAAAATTGTTGTTTTCGATGTCTTGTATAATAGATAGCTTAAGTCTCAAACGATCTGCTATCTGTTTTTGCGATAACCCTAGCTCTTCGCGCTTATTTTTTAGAATGGTTCCCGCTTCCAATTCCACTGTTTCTACTATTTCTTCTTCTACTAATACGTTTTGTTTTGTACTCATTAGAGGTGTACATCTCTTAATTGGTCCATGACTTGAGTGTGCTTGTTATTTTTATTACTTTATCACTCGATTTAGTAAAGCCTGGAACGGATAAACATTGAGGATCTTTCTCCTCGCCTAAGTTACATAAAATCTGAGCAAACTCATGGCTCAAACTACAACACAGTCTTATTTAGCAATTCTAATAGATAATAGCTGTTAAACAACAATATGATGAAATAGAAATCACAAGCAGCTCAAGGTTTTTCCTAAATTTTACATTTGAGGATGGCTAGTGTAATCAAACCACTAGCCATAATTGAATTTCAAAAAATCGAAATTAAGACACTGCTTCAGGCAAAAGCAGTCATTAGATGGCTTTTACCGGAATGTGATTGGCGTTCGTTTCTGCTTTTAGTTTAGTGCGTTTGGTTCGGTCGATGACGTCGCCAACTAACTGACCACAGGCCGCATCAATATCATCACCTCGGGTCTTGCGAACTGTGACGGTATAGTCGTATTGCATGAGCGTTTTCATAAAGCGATCAATGCGCGAGTTACTTGGCTTCTTGTATGGCGAACCTGGATACGGGTTGAATGGGATCAGGTTAATTTTGCAAGGCGTATCTTTCATTAGTGCCGCGAGCTCGCGAGCATGATCCATATCATCGTTAACATGGTCAAGTAACACGTATTCCACCGTTACTTTGCCACGGTTTGCGTTCGATGAAGCAATATAGCGACGAACTGATGCCAAGAAGTCTTCAATGTCCCATCTATCGTTGATCGGCATGATTTGACTGCGCAATGTATCGTTGGGCGCGTGAAGTGAGATCGCCAATGCAACATCGATACTCCCTGTCATTTGATCGAGTCCCGATACCACTCCAGAGGTAGAAACCGTCACTCTTCGCTTAGACAGTCCAAAGCCAAGATCGTCTAACATGAGCCTTAAGGCTGGAAGTAAGTTTTTCATGTTAAGCAGTGGCTCACCCATCCCCATCATTACCACGTTGGTGATAGGACGGCGGCCTGTTTCTTTTTCCAAACCAACTTCTCTTGCAGCTCGCCACAACTGACCAATAATTTCAGACACCTTCAAGTTGCGGTTAAAGCCTTGCTGAGCCGTTGAGCAGAATTTACATTCCAGTGCACAGCCCACTTGCGAGGAAATACATAACGTCGCACGATCATCCTCAGGGATATATACCGTCTCGACATCTTGATCACCAACACTCATTGCCCATTTTATTGTGCCATCAGACGAGTGCTGAGCTTCAGATACCGTAGGAGCCTTAACATGGCAACGTGCAATCAACTTCTCACGCAACTTCTTATTCAAGTTGGTCATTTGCTCAAAATCATCACAACCAAAATGATATATCCACTTCATCACCTGCTCGGCACGAAATGCCTTTTCCCCAAGCTCTTCAACAAAGAACTTGCGTAAGCCTTCGCGATCAAAATCGAGTAGATTGATTTTTTCAGTGGTCATGCTGCCTCTCAATGACAAAATGGTCGGTAAAAGCGCGGATTGTACAGTGTTTCCTCCCAGCCAACAAGACTTGCAACTTGCTGTATTTGCTAACGCACTAATATAGTTTAGGTTATTTTTTAACCAGTCATTCCATTAGGCTAAAATACCAAGAAAAAAGCCCTAACATGAGTTAGGGCCTTGAAGATAAAACGCTTAAATGAGCGGTTAACGACCAGCAAAGACTTCCGATGGTGGGAAGAAAAACTCAATTTCGCGCGCCGCTGATTCAGGGCTGTCTGAGCCATGCACGGCATTGTATCTCATGTTGATGGCATAATCTGCACGAAGCGTACCACACGCGGCTTCTTCTGGGTTGGTTTTACCCATCAGTTCACGATAACGTGCAATCGCATTTTCACCTTCCAATACTTGAACCATACATGGACCGGAAGTCATGAACTCTTTTAACCCTGGAAAAAAATCTCTCCCTTCATGTTCTGCGTAGAACCCACTGGCCTGTTCGTCGGTGAGGTGAACCATCTTAGCCGCGACAATTTGCAACCCTGCTTGTTCAAAACGATGGTAAATTTCACCAATCAAATTGCGTTCTACCGCATCTGGCTTAATGATTGAGAATGTTTTTTCAAGAGCCATATTATATCCTTCACTCAATATTTTTCTTTAGGCGACACATTTAGCGCTGCCTAATATACCAATAATTTACTCGTATTTTGAGTTTATTTTAGGGTGGTTATTTCGCATTCTCCATTAGGATTCGCGCTAACGTTTTCACGCCCATCCCCGTTGCGCCTGCCGCCCACTTGTCACTTGCAGACTTACGGTATGTGCCTGAACAATCAAAGTGCAACCAACCTTTTTTGTAGTCTTCGACAAAGTAAGACAGGAACGCTGCGGCCGTACTCGCACCAGGTACATAGTCGCCACTGCTGATGTTAGATAGGTCAGCAAAGTTAGATGGCAGTGCTTGTCTGTGGAACTCCGCCAGTGGAAGTGGCCATAGACCTTCATTTTCTTTTGCCGCGGCGGTCAACGCTTCGTGAGACAGCTCATCATCAAAGCTCATCAGTGCATGATAGTCATTGCCTAATGCATTTTTAGCTGCGCCAGTTAGTGTTGCGCAATCGATGATCAACTCAGGTTTCTGCTCGCTTGCGTAAATAAGGCCATCTGCCAATACCAATCTGCCTTCGGCGTCGGTATTCATGATCTCAACGGTTTTACCATTTTTATAGGTAATGATGTCACCCAACTTCAGTGCACGGCCAGAAATCATATTTTCTGCGCAGCAAAGAATCAGTTTAACGCGCTTATTCAAACCACGCATAATCGCTAAGCCAAGACCCGCTGTAATGGTACCTGAGCCGCCCATGTCCGCTTTCATTGACGTCATAAAGTTAGATTGCTTAATGCTATAGCCACCAGAATCAAACGTAATGCCTTTGCCGACTAAACATGCATAGACTGGTGCATTCTCATCACCGGTTGGGTTGAAATCCAGTTGCAACATGGCAGAGGTTCTTTCTGATCCGCGACCAACAGCAAAAATACCTTGCCAACCTTCTTCCAGCAAATCTCTATCTTTTACGATTTTGGCCGTCACGGTTCCTTCTGGTGCAACCGACTTAATAAATTCGCTCGCCATGGTTGCAAGCTGACGTGGGGCCACTTCTTCAGCACTTTTGTTGATGATATCGCGAGCCCAACACGTTGCTTTTACTCTTGCTTCTAACTCATTTTGAGCCTCAGCTTCTAACGCATTCCACTCCAGTGTGTTTTTCTTTTTGGCATCGCGGTAGCCTTGTTGAAAGGCCCAGATGCTTTCAAGGTCCCACTCATCACCGGCTAAAAATACCGACTTGATACCTTGACCATCGAGTTTTCTGGCTGCGCGTTGAATGGTCGCAAGACGACTAGTCATATTGTCGCCGTTGCTCAGATGAATCGTAGCGCCTTTCTCGTTATAGGATAAAATTGCCGTTTCGCCCCACTGAGGTTGAGCTTTCTCTTGGCTAATACATACCGACATTTGTTGAGACATCTTCTCTCCTTGCCTTCTTAAAATATTTTTACCTGCCCACGTTACTCGTTTCAGCGAGAATGACAAGGTTTAAAATTAAGTTCACATTTTAATAAAGAATTCAGTTTTTAGATAAACAAAAGCGAACCGTTAAGTTCGCTTTTATTGAGATCGTATCACTACGAATTAATCTGCTTCATCCATCCAGCATAGAATAACCGCTTCAAGAATCTTTTCGTTACAATGGCTTGGATCATCATCAAAATCCTCGATATCAAGGATCCATTGACGAAGATCGGTAAAGCGCACGGTTTTAGGATCCGTATCCGGATACAAATCACAAAGCTCTATGGCTATTTCTCTTGAGTCAGTCCATTTCATCGTTCACCTCGTCGCTAGTCAATGGTGCTATATTAATGCTCTTCCGATGCATGATTGATGGTGTATTTTGGAATTTCTACCACCAAGTCTTCATCTGCGATTTTCGCTTGGCAGCCCAGTCTTGATTCTGGCTCAAGCCCCCAAGCTTTATCAAGCATATCGTCTTCTAGCTCTTCACTTTCTTCAAGAGAATCAAACCCCTCACGGATAACAACGTGACAAGTTGTACAAGCACAAGACTTTTCGCAAGCGTGTTCGATGCCGATACCATTTTTTAATGCGACATCTAAAACCGTTTCACCTGTCTCAGCTTCTAGTACCGCACCTTCTGGGCATAAGTCTTCATGAGGTAATACAATAATCTTTGGCATAATCTTATAATCTCTAACTACTAAATATCGTCGACAGACTGTCCGGAAAGTGCTTCCCGAATCGATTTATCCATACGACGAGAAGCAAACGCTTCGCTGGCCTTATCGGTCGCTTTAATTCCTTGCTCGATGGCATCTGCGTCTTCACCATTTCTAAGTTTGATGAGTGCTTCAATCGACTTTACTATATGTTGGCTTTCTTGCTCTGATAGAAGTTCGTCTCCATCAGCTTGCATTGCTGCTAGCAACCCTTCAATCACGCGATCAGCTTCAATACGCTGTTCGGCCAACGCCCTAGCTTGCATATCTTCCTTCGCATGCGACATCGAATCTTTTAGCATATTCGCGACTTCTTCATCGCTCAAGCCATAAGATGGCTTCACTTGGATATCCGCTTGCACGCCCGTGCTTTTTTCCATTGCGGAAACCGACAATAGACCATCAGCATCGACTTGGTAAGTGACACGAATATGCGCCGCGCCAGCCGTCATTGGTGGAATTCCCTTCAAAGAAAACTTCGCCAAAGAGCGACAGTCATCTACCAATTCACGCTCACCTTGAACCACGTGCACTGACATTGCCGTTTGGCCATCCTTGAAAGTGGTAAATTCCTGAGCTCGAGCAACAGGGATGGTGGTATTTCTCGGGATGATTTTCTCAACTAACCCGCCCATGGTTTCGATACCCAGCGACAAAGGAATGACATCTAACAACAACATTTCTGAGTCAGGCTTATTTCCAACCAAGATATCTGCTTGAATACCGGCACCGATAGCGACCACTTCGTCTGGGTTGATGCTGATTAGTGGTGGACGCTGGAAAAACTCACCAACCATCTCTCGTACCAACAAGGTGCGTGTTGAGCCACCCACCATGACCACTTCCATCACGTCGTCAACGTCTAAGTCAGCGTCACGTAAAGCTCGGCGACATGACATCAGGGTCTTCTTCACCAACGGTCGAATTAACTCTTCAAATTCATCGCGAGTTAAAGCGCCTTGCCAACCTAAAACCGAAACCTCTACGCGGTCCGTTTGCGACAGGTTGAGTTTTGCTTCTATCGCTGCTTCTTGTAGAGCACGCATTTGTTCTGCAGTTAGATCGGCTGCAGAGCGATTCATTTGTTGTAGGAAGTGTTCAACCACCAAGGCATCAAAATCGTCCCCCCCTAGCGCTGAATCCCCGCCTGTCGCTAGGACTTCAAACACGCCTTTACTTAATCGCAAAATAGAGATGTCGAATGTGCCGCCACCTAAATCGTATACTGCGATGACGCCTTCTTGCCCAGAGTCTAACCCATAAGCAATCGCTGCCGCTGTTGGCTCATTGAGCAATCGAAGTACGTGCAAGCCTGCCAGTTTTGCGGCGTCTTTTGTGCCGGTGCGCTGCGCATCATCGAAATACGCAGGAACGGTAATAACCACTCCAGACAGATCACCACCTAAAGTGGCTTCTGCTCGAGCTTTCAGAGATTTTAAAATCTCTGACGATATTTGAATTGGGTTCTTGCTGCCTTGGGGAGTTTGAATCTCTGGCAAACCGCTATCGGTTTCAACAAATTGATAAGGTAACGAAGGGTAACGCTGTTGAATGTCTTGGAAAGAGCGGCCAATCAACCGTTTGACTGAGATAATCGTGTTCTTCGGATCGTTCTGAGCTTGGGATAGAGCGTCATAACCGATTTGGATATCGGACTGAGTGTACTGAACCACGGAAGGTAATACAGAGCGACCCTGTTCGTCGTTCAACGTATCTGCTGAGCCACTTCTTACTGTCGCAACCAAAGAGTTGGTCGTGCCCAAATCAATCCCAACCGCTAACTTATGTTGGTGGGGTACACTACTTTGACCTGGCTCTGCAATTTGGAGTAACGCCATTGGAGGTTGATCCTTTCTATTTAAACTAACCGAGCAATCGTTCTTCGGTTTGTTCTATTTCATTCTTTAATTTATCAATAAACTTGAGCTTTCTCACTGTATCAGCCGCTTCAACCCAATGTGCCTGATTAAGCTGGCTCGCGACCAATTCGATATGCTGCTTAAACATTTTACTGACTTTCGTATCAAAATCGAACAATCTCTCGTCAGCATCATCTTTTGTACTGATCTCTTCCAGCTCTTCTCTGAGCTCCATTTGTTCCATAAGAAACATAGGATCTTGAAGGGTTTGTTGCTCGCCACGCAAGTCTACGCCATGTTGTGACAACAGGTATTCAGCTCGTGAGATAGGGTGTTTTAGCACCTGATAAGCATCGTTTATTTGCGCCGCTTTTTGCACGGCGACAAGTCGATCACGCTCGGATACATGAGCAAATTTATCGGGGTGAAAGCGTTTTTGAAGTTCTCTAAAGTGAGAAGAAAGAAGGCTACCATCCAGCTTAAACTGACTTGGTAGCCCAAATAATTCAAAGTGGTTCATAGTCAATACGGCCTCAATTGCCCGGTAAATCTTAAGTTAGGTTTCAAGATTCATTAAACGTTGAAACTTTCACCACAACCGCACTCGCCTTTCGCATTTGGGTTGTTGAACTCAAATCCCTCATTGAGGCCTTCTTTCACATAATCGAGCTCAGTGCCATCTAAATAAACTAAGCTTTTTGCATCAATAATAACTTTGATGCCCATGTGTTCGAAGACTTGATCCTCTTCGTTTAAATCATCTACAAACTCAAGAACATATGCCATACCTGAGCAGCCCGTCGTTCTTACACCCAGACGTAAGCCAAGGCCTGAGCCTCGGTTATCCAAGAATGTTTTCACACGGCTTGCCGCTGCTTCTGTCATAGTAATGGCCATACTGCACCTTATTCTTTATTTAATAAAACCAAGACAGGGAGCACAGCTCCCTGCAACTTTTTACTGATCTTTTTTCTTTTTATAGTCAGCAACGGCTGCTTTAATAGCGTCTTCCGCTAAGATAGAACAGTGGATTTTTACTGGAGGAAGCTCAAGCTCTTCCGCAATTTCCGCGTTCTTAATTTCAGCCGCTTCGTCGATGGTTTTACCTTTCACCCACTCAGTAACAAGCGAGCTAGAAGCGATAGCACTACCGCATCCGTATGTTTTAAACTTGGCATCTTCGATGATGCCTTCAGGCGTAACCTTAATTTGCAGCTTCATTACGTCACCACACGCTGGCGCGCCGACCATACCACTACCAACACTTGGATCTTCTTTGTCAAATGCCCCAACATTACGTGGGTTTTCGTAGTGATCTATTACTTTTTCGCTGTATGCCATGATATTTACCTCGAATCCTCTAAATATGAAACACTAGGGTGATTAATGGTGAGCCCACTCAACCGTGTTCAAATCAACCCCTTCTTTGTACATATCCCATAGAGGAGACATGTCACGTAGCTTATTCACTGCTACACGAATTTGTTCAACCGCATAATCCACTTCTTCTTCGGTTGTAAAACGACCGAAAGAGAAACGAATTGAGCTATGTGCAAGCTCATCATCCAAACCTAAAGCACGTAGGACATAAGAAGGCTCTAAGCTCGCTGATGTACATGCACTACCAGATGAAACGGCTAAGTCTTTAAGGGACATAAGCAGAGATTCACCTTCTACAAAAGCAAAACTGATGTTTAAGTTGTTTGGTAGGCGTTGCTCTAAGTCACCGTTGATAGTGACAGCTTCCATATCTTTGATGCCAGCTAATAAGCGATCACTGAGCGCTTGCGCGTGTTCAAGATCTTGCTGCATTTCTTCTTGTGCAATACGGAAAGCTTCACCCATACCTACGATTTGGTGAGTAGGTAGTGTGCCTGAGCGGAAACCACGTTCATGTCCACCACCATGCATTTGCGTCTCTAGACGAATACGAGGCTTACGACGAACATAAAGGGCACCAACGCCTTTTGGTCCATAGATTTTATGTGATGTTAAAGAGATCAAATCAATTTTCATCTCTTGCACGTCGATAGGCAATTTGCCTGCTGATTGAGCAGCATCAACGTGGAAAATGATTTTTCTTTCGCGGCAAAGTTCACCAATGGCAGCGATATCTTGGATGACACCGATCTCGTTGTTCACATGCATAATAGACACGAAAATGGTGTCTTCGCGCATTGCAGCTTCGAGTTTTTTCAGGTCAATAATGCCATTAGATTCTGGCTCAAGATAAGTCACTTCAAAGCCTTCACGCTCTAGTTGACGACATGGGTCAAGAACAGCCTTATGCTCGGTTTTACAAGTGATGATGTGTTTGCCTTTCTTACCATAAAAGTGCGCAGCACCTTTGATAGCAAGGTTGTCAGATTCAGTCGCGCCAGATGTGAAGACAATTTCACGCGGGTCCGCATTGAGTAGCTCTGCAATTTGCTCACGTGCAGTATCTACCGCTTCTTCTGCCTGCCAGCCATAACGGTGAGAACGTGACGCTGGGTTGCCAAAAGTGCCATCCATTGTCATGTACTGAACCATTTTTTCAGCAACACGCGGATCAACGGGACACGTTGCTGAGTAATCGAGATAAATCGGCAGTTTCATTTTTTACTCCAATGTAATACATCGCTACTACGAGCGAACATTAGCGCCAATTGAGACTAGATTAGAATTTTTTTTGCTAGCCCCTTGGCTGACCGCAAGATTAATGTCTTGGCGATCGGATGTTTCAAGAACTTCGTTATCTTGCATTAACTCACCCAGAGTAATGCCATCTAAGAAGTCACTAATACGTGTGCTTAAATCACGCCATAAGGTGTGTGTTAAACAACGACTCCCACCTTGGCAATCTGCTTTGCCTTGACACTTAGTGGCATCAACAGATTCATCAACAGCCGCAATCACTGTTCCGACCGCTATGGTATGAGCTTCACTACCCAGTCGATAACCACCACCTGGACCACGAACACTAGCGACCAGACCTGCTTTGCGCAACTTTGAAAACAACTGCTCTAAATACGAGAGCGAAATCCCTTGGCGTTCAGAAATATCCGCCAATGGTACTGGGTTTTGTTGCGAATGCAGAGCGACATCCAACATGGCTGTTACTGCATACCTACCTTTCGAAGTAAGCCTCATATCACACCATCTCCACTTTCTTTGTATACAAAGAAGTTTTCCATACCTGAGTAAAATGGTCAAGTATTTATTTGACCATTTTACTCAGGTATTATTCAGGCTAAGGCCAAGGCTTATTTCTTTGCCGAGGTGTGCTTTTCTACCGATGTCAAAACACCACGTAGAATGTTCAGCTCCTGCACTTCCGGCCGAGCTCGGCTAAACAGTCTGCGCAATTTATTCATAACTTGGCCAGGCTGCTTTTGCGAGATGAATTGGGTATCAGTGAGCACTTTTTCAAGGTGCTGGTAAAACAATTCCAGTTCCTTATTGCGTGGGTATTCCACTTCCGCTCCATCGCTATACTGTTGCTTTTCTCTGTTAAGGTGAGCGATGCGAACTTCATAACCGATGGTTTGCACCGCCATCGCTAGATTAAGCGAGCTGTATTCTGGATTGGCAGGGATACAAACATGGTAATGGCATTGTTGCAGCTCTTCATTCGTTAGCCCGGTCCGCTCGCGACCAAAAATAAGCGCAACTTCGGAGCGGGCACTGGCGATCGCCGTCTTTTCACCACATTCTCTTGGTTCCAGCATTGGCCACTCTAGAGTACGAGAGCGAGCACTCGACCCCACCACTAATGTGCAGTCACTAATGGCTTCTTGCAGTGTAGAAACAATCGTAGCATTTTCTATCACATCACCCGCCCCAGATGCGAGAGTGAACGCCTGTTCGTCAAGGTCACATTGAGGGTCGACAAGGACTAATTGACTTAATCCCATGACTTTCATCGCTCGAGCAGCAGAACCGATATTTCCCGAGTGAGATGTGCCAACCAATACTATTTTTACGTTATCCAACATGACTAAAACCAATACAAAAATACGCGGCCGAATATTAGCATAGATTGACAAAAAATGGTCAGACCTTTTTACATTAAACCTAACAACAGACGCCCTCAATAGTACAAAAAATAGTCGCTTTATTTTTATCTCATGTCTGGTATACTCTCGCCCGCTTTTTCGTTCTTTAACATCCGTTGGGAAAAACTTATGCATCCAATGCTAAATATTGCTATTCGCGCTGCGCGAAAAGCAGGCAATCATATTGCGAACTCACTAGAAAACGCTGACAAAATTGAATCAACTCAGAAAGGCATGCACGACTTTGTGACTAATGTAGACAAAGAAGCAGAAGCCATCATCATTGAGACAATCAAAGGCTCATACCCTGATCACTCTATCATTGGTGAAGAGAGTGGCTTTACTGAAGGTAAAGACAGCGATGTGCAATGGATCATAGACCCACTGGATGGAACCACTAACTTCATGAAAGGTCTACCACACTTTTCCGTCTCAATTGCCGTCCGCATTAAAGGCAAAACTGAGGTTGGCTGTGTATACGACCCTATGCTTAATGAGCTTTTCACAGCCCAACGAGGTTCTGGTGCACAGCTAAACAATGCTCGTATTCGCATCAAACCAACTAAAGATATTCAAGGCGCTGTACTAGCAACAGGTTTCCCTTTCAAGCAAAAACAACATTCTGAATCTTTCATGAAGATCTTGTCTTCTTTGTTTATCGAATGTGCTGATTTCCGCCGTACAGGCTCTGCTGCTCTTGACCTATGTTACTTAGCAAGTGGTCGTGTTGATGGCTATTTCGAGCTAGGTTTAAAACCTTGGGATTTAGCGGCAGGTGAGCTTATCGCTCGTGAAGCAGGTGCCATACTGACTGACTTTTCTGGCGGGACTGATTATCTCAAATCAGGCAATATCGTTGGGGCAAGTGCTAAAGCCGTGAAAGGCATTCTTAAGCACATCCGTGAAAACGGCAATGACGCTATTTTGAAGTAATAAATTCTCCACGACTTACCTTGAGCTAACTCAGGTAAGTCG
>NZ_JAMKMR010000037.1 GCF_023634645.1 Vibrio sinus | reverse complement strand
ACAAATCTCATATTCAATAGGGCTGGAACCTTTTGGCGACGAGATACAAAAAAGCAGCCCCCTGCACCTAGAGTTGCATCCGTTTGGCAAGGGACCTGTGTTAGTCCATAACCAAATAACATTATTTGAAACCGCAGCCATTGCACGCTACTTAGATGATGTTTTTCCTGGCGTGTCACTGCAACCAGCATCGGTTTACCAACGTGCCATTGTTGATCAATGGTGCTCGGCCATATCCAGCTACGTTTACGACACATTGGTAAAGCATTTCCTACTCGAGTTGACTATGCCGAAAGGCAATAACGGAGAAATTCGTTGGACGCACATAGATAAAATCAAGCCGGAATTACAACGTATCTTTGCCATACTGCATAACCAGCTTAGCGAACAGGAATACTTTTGCTCTGAATACTACTCCATTGCTGACGCGTTACTGACTCCAATCCTTGATTATCTGCAAAAACTGCCGCACTGCGATGATCTTTTCCAACAATGGCCAAACTTATTGAGTTACATCAATAGAATGCAAGAACGTAACAACGCGAAAAATGTGCTGATTCCGCCAGATTTAAACTAGGGATTGCTTTAACTCCTATTGGCTTTATTCATATGGCTTATCTGTGTATATTGGCCATCGAATAAGGTCAAAATAGGAACCACCATGCAAATCTACGGCTGTTGTGATTTAGTACGAGAGTTTTACGCCCAAATTGGCAGTGGCGATCAAGGCTATGTACCCCAAGCCATTTCCTGCGCGGTAAAAGCGTTAAATGACATTGCGTCAGATGACTCATTACCACGTGAAACAAGGGAAAAAGCTGCTTTTGCCGCTGCGAATTTGCTGATATCAGACTTTGAGGACAAATCATGAACTTGGCCAACTTTGAGACAATGGATGCCATCATGCTAATGAGTATCGTAAACATGAAGCTAAGAGATGACTTCAACGGAGATCTCGACAAACTCACCAATTTCTTTGATATCAGCAGGCAAGCCCTGGAGAAAAAACTCGCCGATGCCGGATTTGAATATTTGACCGATGTAGGGCAATTTCGCTAATAAAAACTGGCCCCAACTTACAACAATAAAAACTTAAAAGATTAATATATGAAAGCACCAACACTTTCCCATAGTTGGAACTTGTCTGTTGATGAAGCGACCAAATTACAAGATACCTTATCCCAAAAAGTAGATATGACTAATCCAGTCAATCAAATTGATTATGTGGCTGGCGTCGACGTAACCTACGACAAAAGAACAGATAACATCGTTTCGGTCGCTGTGGTCCTATGCACTAAAACGTTAGAGATGGTCGAGTATCAATCTTTTTCAGGACAGGCGACTTTTCCTTATATCCCAGGCCTTTTTTCTTTTCGTGAGCTGCCAATCCTTACCAAAGCAATTGATAAGTTGAAAATAACGCCAGATTTAATTATTTGCGATGCACAAGGCATTGCGCACCCAAGAGGCTTTGGACTCGCATGCCACTTGGGCCTTTTATATGACATACCCACTATTGGTTGTGCAAAGAATTTATTGCTGGGAGAATTTAACGAGGTAGGCAGCCACAAAGGCGATGCTGAATACATTAATCATAATGGAAAAGTAATAGGTGCTGCGCTAAGAACTAGAAGTAATGTTAAGCCCGTTTATGTGTCGATTGGACATAAAATTAACCTCGATAGTGCATGTCAGTGGGTGATGAAGTTAACAACGAAATATCGACTTCCTGAAACCACTCGATTATCAGATCAGATTTCTAGATCCATACTTAATAGCTCTCTTCCTAACGCTCATTAGAAAGTTAACGGTTAAAGTTAAAGAATACAGAAGGATTCGTTTATCCCTCTGTATTTACATACACTTTCATTAATCTTTACCACTCTTTACCGTCGTTTTTACGACTTTCCCGAAAGCTGAGTAATAGTTCATACGAATTAGGATCTTCATTAATATCGTATACTCCTTCTACTGAGCCATCTATATGGTAATCCGTTTCTTTTAATACAATACCATATTCAGCGATTCTTTCTTTTTTGAGTTGACCATTCTCATACCAGAATCTACTTGTTCCATGTGGAGCGCCATTTTTAACTGACTGATCATAGGAAAGTTTTCCATTAGGGTACCAATGCTTTTCGTAGCCATGCGGTAAACCATTTTTGTATAATGTTTCATATTCTACTTGGCCATTTCCGTTTTCAAACAGTAAATAACCTACCCCAGTAAACCATTCCCCATCAAAAACAACCAAATCATCATCGTAATCAAATAAGTTCTCGTCAACACGCAATTTCTTAGTCATATAATGAAGAGTATAATTTTTGAATTTATAAATAACATCTTTTCTATAAGAAGCTCCAAGTCACTGGTAGTAATTTTTAAAACCAGTCACTATCTGACTATACTGTTAAAAACATCATCTATATTTCCAACCTCAAATCTATTAAAAATAAATTTCACCTCATTAAGAACCTCATCCTCAGATTGTTCTTCCCAAATATTTTCTATTACTAATGACATAGTGTCCTTCATTAGATCATTCCAAGTTGAATACCTTGATTCGATAGTGCCATCCCAATAGAAACAAAAATAGTCGTCATTTAGCTTGTCGTAAGAAAAGATCAAGTTACCATTAGTATCTGCCCAAAGTGGTAAGACAGATTCAAAGCCATATGCGTTTTGTTCATCTAGTGTCAAGTCATAATACATAGGTGCGGAAAAATAGTTCACTAATGACGAGGGAATATTTCCTGCTATTATATCAACCACAATATCAGGTAGATTAAGGCCTTTTGCTACGACAATAGCCTTGTCTTTTGTTAGCCTAGCCATTGAGGAATCCCAATTATTTTAAGTTTTAATGGTAAAATTTTTGACTGTGGTGTATGTCCTTGTAATTTCCGCCCATAAGATATTCTACTTGTATATTACACCTCATAATACCATTCAATAAACTCATTAAATGATTTCCACGTAGGCTTGATTTTACCAGAGACGAAGTCATCCATAAGACTAAATTCAACATCGTAGACATGATCAGTTTTAATTTCATAAAAAAACGAACCTTCTCCTTCAATTGAGCTTAACTCAAGAAATGAGTTAGAAAAGCCAGGATATTCATCATCCCAGTATCCATCATTTTTCAACTCGACTATTTGGTCGAGATTATGTAGTTCGTCATACCTTCGAACTGGAAAATTCTGAATTTTGCTATAAAGAAAATAAAATGAAGAGTGGGGATCAATTTTAATAGCACTTAAAGCTTCAATAGCTTGTTCCTGTGTAAGGATCATTGAATCGAAACTAAATTTTGGTATGTTCGCACCACTTTTACGAACGCTTTTTAACAGGCGATCAAATTCGCTTTTATTTTTTGGCATTTGTTCGTCTTTTAACAAATCCAACACTTTTCTATTTATCATTTTTTTGTTCCATTATTTTTTCAATCTTATTAATTCTATCGGACCAATAATTCTTTCGATCTATGTCAAAAGGCTTTCTGTCCACCGGGTAGTTTGGGTGCTGAGACTTCTTGGGCCCAAACCCTGGCCCATTCAGAGCGCGACCTCGTTTAGTTTTATATGGATGTAAAGCTTCACCTCCCCGGCTTGTTCTAGCTCTGTGTGCTTTATCACTAAGTTCAAATAGTGGTCCTCTAGCATTTTGCCTTGAGTGGTGTAAATGTAATTGAGAAAACTTCCCATTTTTATATACATATGGAGCGCCATTACTCGTCATTATTTCTCTGTTAGTTTTACCGCGCCGAGGAATAAAGAGATCTGGATCAATTTCTTGTTGGTGAACTTTGTATGTTATGCCCGTACCAGAATCAGGTGCTTTATATTCTATGCTATCTCTAAAGTATTTATTGTCTTCCTTACACTTCAACCCAAGCGGATCAACCCAGTTAATCGGGTTAACACCGTAAAGGTAAGCGTTGTTGCCCCCTTCAAGCCCTAGTGGGTCTTGGCTGAGATAGCGGCCGAGTTTGGGATTGTAATAGCGATGGCGGTTGTAGTGAAGCCCTGTTTCGTCATCGTAATACTGACCTTGAAAGCGCAGGTTGTTTTCAATGCTGTCAACGTGCTTGCACACCACTGAACCGTAGGCGCGATATTGTACCGACCACACGATGTTGCCATCACTGTCGGTCAGCTCTCTAGGAGTTCCGATGTGATCCAGTTGATAGTGATAGACTTGCCCTTCCACCACTTGAGCTAACGGCCGGAAGGTGTTCGGCTCATGAAGATACAGTTTACTGCGCTCTCCTTGCCTTTCTTGGAGAAGCACATCGCCATCCCAGATGAACTGGGTGTCGCCTTTTTCGCTCCGTTTGGCAATCCGCCGACCTAACGCGTCGTATTGAAAATGTACCTGCTTTCCATTACGAGCCATTCGCACCAATTGCTGCTTGCCATCATATTGATAACGCACGGTGGTGTTGGGGCTGTGCTCACTCAGCAGTGAACCAAAGGCGTCGTAGTCGTAGCGAGTGTGACCATAACCGAGCAAGCGGTTTTGTTTGACTTCGGTAGTCCCGGGGTGATGCTGCCCATCACTGAGCAGGTTACCTGCGGGGTCGTAGACAAAGTGCTCAACCACTGGCCCAGAGACATGAGTCAGCCTATCGGCTCGGTCATAAAAGAATTGACTCAGACCATGGCGAGCATCACGTATCGAGCGCAGCGCGCCATTGGCGTAGTAACCATACTCTCGCCCTATCGTTAAGGTGTTGTGTTTTATCGCCTTGTGGGAGGTTAAGCGAGACTGGGCATCATAGCGGTATTGACTCAGCAATTGGCCTTGACGGCGCTGGGTTTCTCGACCTAAAGCATCATAACCATGTTGGGAGATACGCTGACCGTTCAGTCTGGTTTCTGTCAGCTGTGAGCCTTTGCCATAACCGTATTCGATGTGTTGGCCGTCTGGAGTGTTCGTGGCAATCCGGTTACCCATGGCATCGTATTGATGCGTGAGGGTGTAGCCGTTTTGGCTTTCACTGAGCAGCTCGCCATTCGCGCCATAGAGAAACTCAACCTTAGCATCGTCGTTTTCAGCCAGCGTCAGTTGGCCTTGATGGTCGTAAGCGAAGTGCTCTCGCGCGCCATCCGGCAAATGCTTTTCCAGCAGTTGCCCCAACGCATCACGTTTAAATCGAGTGATCGCCCCCGGACCTTGCTGCGCAAATTTTTGATGCGCGACTAACAGCTGACCCGCTGGGCTGTATTCATACGCTTGGATACGGCCATCAAAGCCAACCTCTTGGATGAGTCGCTCTTGCTCATCGTATTCAAAATGATAGTGCTCACCTTGCTCATTGGTCAGCCCTATCAAGTTTCGCTCTGCATCATAACGATAGTGAAGCGCATTGCCCTCGGCATCAATCCGCTTGGTGATTTGCGCCAAGCCATCGGCGTATTCGTACGAGGTAGTGCGACGGTCTTGGTCGGTCACGCTCAGAAGCCTATCGCTGGCATCCCATTGCAACTGTTGCGTGCCACCATCTGCCAATTGGATACGGGTTGGGCGGCCTAACTCATCATACTGGTACTGATTGGCTCGGCCATCGGCTTGTTGGATGTGCGTGATTCGGCCTTCCATATCATAGCAATAACGTTGCCAGCCGCCAGTGGGCAACGACTCGGCCACCAAGTCACCATATTGGTTCCACAGCAAGCGCTGCTGCGTGCCATCTGGGGCCGTGATTTGGGTGGGATAGCCTAATTCATTGTATTGATATTGCGTGATATGGCCTTGCGCATCTTGCGCATGGGTAAGTAAACCATGGTCATCAAAGTGTCGGCGTGATTGATGGCCTTCACTGTCGGTCAACTCGGTAGGATTACCGTTGTCGTCGTAACCGATGTGAGTGGTGCGGCCCAGGGCATCGGTCTGGCGAAGCAGGTTGCCTTGTTCATCAAAGCAGGTATGAGTGGTGTGACCGTCCGCATCGGTCAGGGTCGTGAGTTGACCGTGCTCATCGTAACCTCGGTGCTCTGTCGCCCCATCAGGAAAAATCGTAGTGATGAGCTGACCGCTGTCGTTATGCACATAGGTGGTCGTGAGGCCGCGTCCATCGGTGGCATGGCAACGATGATGCTCTGGCTCCCATTCAAAACGATAGTCGTAATGACCATTATCCCCGTAACTTCTTAAGCAGCGAGCGTGCTCATCTTGGCCATCCCATTCAAAATGAAATTGATAACCGCTGGCGAGAGTTCTTTTAGTAATCAGGTGATGGGCGTAACCATAGTCCTCACCATGGCCCAGCCGGTTGCGCGTGGCAATTAAATCGCCTTGTCCATCGTATTGGTACTGCATAACTGCAGGCAGGGTCTGCCACGAAGCTTCACCGTCCTCCACCATCAAATGGATAGGCGCAATACTGGCTACCTTGCTGCCATACCATGTGAGCGCGATACCGCGCCCCCAGCTGCCTTCTAATCGAATCAGCCGTCCCTCACGATAGTGATAAGACAGGGCATTACCCAAGGAGTCTTGTAGTCGCTGGGCCCGCCAGCGCTCACCATGCAAAGTAAAGAGCTGCATTAGCCCCGATGGCAGGGTGACAGCAATAGCGGGTTGCTCGTCGAGCTCGGTTCGATAGGCACTGACGCCTTCTCGGGTATTACGGGTCACGCTTTGCCAAGGGATGGGCAGTTCAATGGTTCGCCCCTCGGCGTCTGAGTAATGCAGACGGTCATCGCGCACGGTCAGCGATTCATCCAGCGGCGAGCTCCAACCATAACCCTGTGATGAGTCACTCTGACTACTGGCGGTTCGATAGGTGCGCTGCCAACGAAAGTCGATGGGGCCTGACAGCTGATAATCGATAAAACTCAGCAGCTCTTCACCAGAGAAGGTACTGACGGGCTCCCCGGCCGTGCTGCATTTGGCGTTGGGCTCAGAAGGCTCCCCGGTTTTCGTTTTCCCAGGCTCTGAGGTATGTTCCGTCGCTTTGCCCTCGAGTTTGGCGGATTTGGGCTCAAACACCTTAGGCTCAGGCGCTTTACTGATGAGACGCTCTCCCGGCTTTAAGGTTACTTCGCGCGCTCGATGGGATTGAATCACCGCGTCAGCCGCTTCAATGAACACATCACTGAGCTCACTCATGAGCTTAATCGGCACCCCATAAAACGCCCCCGAGGCCACATGTCCTGCCGAATTAGCCGCTTTCACCGCCTCCGCCGCTTCGGCACTGATGGCGGAAACCTCAGCACCAGAGGCCAATGCCGTTGCGCCATCGGTCAGGGCGCCCAGCAATATCGTACTCACCCAACCGCCAATAATCTTCGCGCCTTGCTCCACATCATAAGCGGGGTATTTGGCAAGCACCGCTTGGATACGATGAGCAAAGTCGCTCAGCATCTCACTGAACTCGGCGTCGTGTCGCAACCAATTGAGCATGACGTAATCGTGTTGCAGCGTATCAGGCAGGTGACTCAACGCCTCTTTGACGTATTGCGTTTTTTCGACCACCCAATGCGGCGCTTGCTCGAGTTTTGTACCTAACGCATTCAGTTTGTCGGCGGTGTCTTGATACATCGCCGAATACCCTTTAGCGAACTCCTTTTTAGTGGCATCGTACATGTCCTCCGTGGCCGATACGCCTTGCTCAACCAGCTCCGCTATCGACTTCGCCCCGCCGTAAATCGCCTCCCACGCCCCTTTCGCCATGGAGGTGGCCGCTTCCTCAGCGTACCCCACCTTGCGTCCCAGAGCGCTGGTATGGGCGAGATCAAACTGGGCTTGTGTCTTGGCGCCTTGCTTTTCCACGGCGGCAACGATTTTCTCAATGAGCGGCTCCGCTCGTTGTTTTAACGCAGCCAGTCGGGCTTTGAGTTGAGTCGGGTCGTCGCCAAAACGCACTGTCACCGGTTGACTCAGGTGCGTCTTTCTGACTTTACCCTCGCTGTCCGTAACGCCGGTTTCTCCCGTTTCCATCACGGTGTAAGGCGCCCCGGTGACGGGCTCATCAAAGGCATTGTGATACACCACGTGCGCATTGTGCTCTGCGGGCACTTTGGTCAAATTGACAATAGGAATCGCTTGACTCAGTGAGTCCATCTCTGTGATGGCATACAGGGTGCGATTGGGTAACATCGCCGATGATGAGCGATACACGCAGTTCAGCGCTTGGTGATACGTTTGCGGGCTTTGAGCTGGCGCGCCCATCGGCTTGGAGGCTGGCGGGGGCGCTTTGAGCGGCGCTTCTACTTGAAGCGTGTCGCCCACTTTCAATGACGACGGGTCTTGATGAAATGCTGAGTTAAACGAGAGCAACTCAGAGGGCGTCACGTTATAGTGATGAGCGATGGCCGACCACGTTTCTCGCTCCCCCGTTTTGGGGTCTGTCCCGACCGTGTGCGTGTTCGGGCTCACTGGCTCTGGCGGCTTGGGCTTTGATTGTGGTACAGGCAGCACGGGCGATTTGATGGCGGCCAACACACTAGGAATATCGAGCTTGACGCCATGCTCACCTAACCAGGCGTCACTGGCTCCATGCAACTCGTCTTCGGTGATTTGCTGCTCAAGGTAGACCAAATATTGGTTATCCACCACCTGACCATCCTGCTTCCAATACACCAGGATGGCATTTTGAAAAAAGCGGTAGCGCTGCTCATCATTCAGCTGCTCTGGCGTGCTGCGCGTGCCATAGAACCGGCCCATCTTCCCAGGCGCAATTTTATACTCTTGCACCAAAGCACCGCTAGCAAAGTGATAAAAATAGCCCTGCTTCGGCCAGCCCAACCAATTGTCCGATTGCAATGCAGGCATCACCGCGATAAAGCCATCTTGCGCGACGGTGGTGCCTCTCTTACCCAGCTTGACGGGCGAGGTAGGGGAAACGCACAAGGCCGCCGACATGATGTCCGCTCGTAAAGATTTGGGCTCATCAAAGGCCGCATAAGTGGTCAATACGTTGCCTTGTTCAGTCGGCAAAGCATTCCAACCACGCAATTTAGCTTCGGATTTCGTTTTGGCTAACGCAAAACAACACCCCACGTGCCGTTGTACCGTTTCCTCCGAGCATGAAAGCTCAAAGCAATACTCATATTTGCGCTCGGGTGGCGCGTCAGAATAATCGAGTTTAGGCGGAGGTGGGATATAAGGCGGCATAGGGGCCGGTGGATGCAAGTTGCCGTTGTTACTGGCTGTATATGCACTGGGAGAGGCTTGGATTTGAGTGCGCGCCAATATTGCTTGCTGAGCCTCAGGCTCGATTAAGCCTTCCGTTTCTGGGTTAAGCACCCAACGGCTCACACCAAACTCGTCTTTCTCTTTAGTCAATAACGGCACCACAGGAAAGTCATGGAGTAAGGCATAATCGCCTTGCTGCACCTGCTGTATCAGTTGCTCCACGCTCAGATTAGTGGGCAAAAACGGCTTGAGCGCGCCCTCATCCAAGTTATTGATACTGCCTTCCACCGAGCCAAACTCATGGACCATCAAATCACGAACAGGAACCGCTTTGTAACTCACTGACGTTAGCCTTTTTGATATGCGTATTATTGTGCAGGCGATACTAGCAAAGGCTTGAAAGCTAAGGAATCATTGCCAGGAAATATCAAATTGATTGAATAATATCTCGGCAAACTTCGCTTGGTTTGGCATCAGTTGTGGGTTATTTGGGCAATGGGGAGCTTTTCTGACTATCGACAAGGACTTATTCAATCCAGTCTTAAATACAATAAAGCCGCAGTTTTTACACTGCGGCTTTGGCTTTAGTTTGCGCTGGAAAGCTATTGCTTAGCCAATATTCTTACGGGCATTTTGGAACATTCTCATCCATGCGCCGTTTTCACCCCAACCTTCAGGTGCCCACGAGTTTGCTACCGTGCGGAATACTCGCTCTGGGTGTGGCATCATGATGGTGACGCGGCCATCTGTGGTTGTTAAACCTGTGATGGCATTCGGTGAGCCATTCGGGTTGTTCGGATACTGCTGCGTCGCGTGGCCGTGATTATCGACAAAACGTAGCGCGACGGTGCCCGAGTTTTCAATCGAGGCTAGGTGCTCACTATCGCGAACTTCAACTCGGCCTTCACCATGAGAAACCGCGATTGGCATGCGTGAATTCGTCATACCGTTGAAGAATACCGAATCCGACTGTTGAACTTCCACTAAGCTAAAGCGAGCTTCAAAACGCTCCGATTCATTACGCACGAATCGAGGCCACAGATCTGCCCCGGGGATGAGCTCTTTCAAATTAGACAGCATCTGACAGCCATTACATACCCCTAAAGAGAAAGTATCGTTACGCTTGAAAAAGCGCTCAAACTGTTCGCGTGCGTGAGCGTTGAATAGGACAGATTTCGCCCAACCTTCACCTGCGCCAAGTACGTCACCGTAGGAGAAGCCTCCGCAAGCCACTAAGCCGTTAAACTCATCAAGCGCCGTCTGCCCTGTTAAAATATCGCTCATATGGACATCAACAGATTCAAAACCTGCCCTGTCAAACGCAGCCGCCATCTCAACGTGAGAGTTCACGCCCTGCTCACGCAAAATCGCCATTTTTGGCTTCGCTCCCTTGATGATATAAGGCGCTGCGATATCTTCGTTTACATCATAGCTAAGCGATACGTTTAATCCCGGATCAGAATTGTCTTTCTTCGCTTCAAATTCTTGCTCAGCACATACTGGGTTGTCGCGTAGTGATTGCATTTTATGCGTGGTTTCTGCCCAGATGGTGCGCAGCTCGGTACGAGAACGGCTTAGCACCTCAGTGCTACCAGAAGTAATGACAAACTCATCGGAATCTTCTACCTGACCGATAATATGTGTGCAGTTTTCTAGGCCTTGCTCTGCAAGTACTGCCATCACTGCATCAAGGTGGTCACTTTGAACCTGAACCACAGCGCCAAGCTCTTCGTTAAACAGCGCAGCTAATGTGTCTTCACCTAAGGCTTCGATATTTGCTTTCACGCCGCAGTGGCCAGCAAACGCCATCTCAGCAAGTGTCACTAATAATCCGCCATCGCCTTTGTCATGATAAGCCAATAGTTTGTCATCACGCACTAAGGTTTGCATGGCATTGAAGAAGCCCTTGAGATGCTCAGCGTTATCGACATCGGCTGGCTTATCACCAAGCTGCTTGTAAACCTGCGCGAGCGCCGTAGCGCCCAAGCGATTTTTACCGCTACCCAAGTCGACAAGAACTAAGTGAGTTTCACCTTTATCTGTGCGCAACTGAGGCGTGACCGTCTTCCGAACATCTTCAACACGACCAAATGCGGTGATCACCAGAGAAAGTGGTGAGGTCACTTCTTTGTTCTCACCGTTATCTTGCCATTTGGTTTTCATCGACATTGAGTCTTTACCCACAGGGATGGTCAAACCCAGCGCCGGACAAAGCTCTTCACCCACTGCTTTGACGGCTTCGTAAAGACCTGCATCTTCTCCTGGGTGACCCGCAGGCGACATCCAGTTCGCAGACAATTTAATGTGCTTGATGTCGCCAATATCGGTCGCCGCGATGTTGGTTAACGACTCCCCTACTGCCAATCGAGCAGAAGCGCCAAAATCGAGCAAAGCAACGGGGGTACGTTCACCCATAGACATTGCTTCACCGTAGTAAGAATCATAGCTGGCCGCTGTGACCGCGCAGTTAGCGACTGGAACCTGCCACGGGCCGACCATTTGATCGCGAGCGACCAAACCAGTTACGGTGCGATCGCCAATGGTGATAAGGAAGGTTTTCTCTGCCACGGTCGGAAGACGCAGCACGCGATCGACCGCTTGATTAATTTCGATACCTGAACGATCTATCGCCGGGCTGTCTACTTTTAATGTGTTCGCTTCACGGCTCATCTTAGGCGGTTTGCCTAATAGAATATCCATAGGCATATCAATGGGCGTATTCTCAAAGTGAGAATCTTCTAGCGTCAAATGACGCTCTTGAGTCGCCTCACCCACCACAGCATAAGGTGCTCTCTCACGCTTACAGATGGCATCAAATTGCGGCATGTTTTCTGTTGCGACAGCTAACACATAACGCTCTTGTGATTCATTACACCAAATCTCAAGTGGACTCATGCCAGGTTCATCATTTGGCACATCACGCAATTGGAATTTGCCACCGCGCTCTCCATCATCAACCAGTTCAGGTAAAGCATTGGAAATACCGCCCGCACCAACATCGTGAATAAAGGCAATAGGGTTGTCATCACCGAGTTGCCAGCAGCGATCGATCACTTCCTGACAGCGTCGCTCCATTTCTGGGTTCTCACGCTGCACTGAAGCAAAGTCGAGATCTTCAGCAGATTGACCAGAAGCCATGGAAGAGGCCGCGCCACCACCGAGGCCAATGTTCATGGCAGGGCCACCCAATACAATCAGTTTTGCGCCAACGGGGATCTCTTTTTTCTGTACATGCTCATCACGAATATTGCCCATACCGCCAGCTATCATGATTGGCTTGTGGTAACCGCGCACTTCTTCACCAGCATGTGAAGTGACTTTTTCTTCGTAAGTACGGAAATAGCCCAATAAGTTCGGACGACCAAATTCATTGTTAAAGGCAGCGCCACCAAGTGGACCTTCAAGCATGATATCTAATGCATTAACGATGCGGCCTGGCTTACCAAAATCGGTTTCCCACGGCTGGACAAAGTTGGGGATGCGCAAGTTAGATGTGGTAAAACCAACTAAACCCGCTTTTGGCTTGCCGCCGATCCCTGTTGCGCCTTCATCACGAATTTCGCCGCCCGATCCGGTTGAAGCACCAGGCCAAGGAGAAATAGCGGTAGGATGGTTATGGGTTTCTACCTTCATCAAGATGTGTGCGTCTTCTTGATGGTAGTTATATTGACGTGACTCTGGATCAGGGAAGAATCGGCCAACATTCGAACCAGTCATGACCGCAGCATTATCTTTGTAAGCAGACAGTACATGGTCTGGGGTCGTCTCATAGGTATTCTTAATCATTTTAAACAGAGACTTATCTTGTTTAACCCCATCAATGGTCCAATCTGCATTAAAGATTTTGTGTCGGCAGTGCTCCGAGTTGGCCTGAGCAAACATCATGAGTTCGATGTCATTAGGGTTTCGCTCAAGTTTGGTGAAGTTTTCCACCAAATAATCAATTTCATCTTCGGCTAGCGCCAAGCCAAGGGAAACGTTTGCTTCCTCAAGCGCCTTTCGGCCGCCAGTTAAGATATCAACATGCGCAACCGGGGCAGGCTCCGCCACCTTGAACAACGCGTGAGCCGATTCAAAATCACTCATTACTGATTCCATCATGCGATCATGGATCAGAGATTTAACGGTTGTCACTTGCTCTTCTGATAATTCAGTAGAAGACTCTATATAGTAAGCGGTGCCTCGCTCTAGACGTTTGACTTTAGCAAGGCCACAATTATGAGCGATGTCTGTTGATTTAGAAGACCAAGGAGAAATGGTACCTGGGCGAGGAGTGACTAGAAGCAATAAACCTGTTGGCTCATGCTCATCGATTGTCGGGCCATAGGTTAACAGCTTTTCCAATCTCTCGATCTCAGCATGATCAAGGTCTGCATTTAGATCAGCAAAGTGCATAAACTCTGCGTACATGCCAGTTACTGGCAATTGATGTTCACGACAAAGTTCTAGTAGTTTATTAACACGAAACTCTGATAGAGCTGGGGAGCCACGCAAAATTCTCATGTGCTTAGGTCTCTTATGCAGTTGATTAAGGTGATATGGGTATAAACTCAATACGTTACACTTATGGAAATCAAGCTTATGCCGATAACACCTTTAGATTTCGAGCGCATTATAAAGGATTTAGTTAGGTGATGTAACAACTAAAGCAACCGTTTGCGTCATTTTTTTCTATGCTATTTGACGAAAGTTTAATGAAAAGGAGTTCAAGGAAATGAAAAGCCCAACATGGAGCCTAATTTACCATTCGCTATCACTTTGATATAAATATAGATACCAGAATAGTTTTTGGGAGAAGTTGTTTAGCTACAAGTAGTATGAGAAAAACCGTTAATGCATAAATTTTGTTTTCATCGCATCAAAAACACGTTTGCGATTGCCACCATTTCGTTGCTGCTAGCAGGGTGCCAAATCGAGTCAAAGCCGAAAAGTGAGCTAGACCAAATTCGCGAGCGTGGCATATTGCGCGTCGGTACGCTAAACAACCAGATCTCATACTATATCGGTCCAGATGGCCCTGCGGGTGTTGATTACGAGCTTGCGAGAGAATTTGCTAATGAATTGGGCGTCAAATTAGAAATGAAACCCGCCTATCGCGTTTCTACCCTATACCCAGCTCTTAAGCATGGTGATATTGATATTATCGCTGCGGGTATCAGCCCTTCAGAAGAGCGCTTAAAACAATTTCGTGCCGGACCTGCCTACTATTATGTCAGCCAACAATTGGTTTATCGAAAAGGCGGTTGGAAGCCAAGAAGTATAAAAGACTTGATTGCCAAACAAGATGCGCTGATAAAGAAAAACGACGACAAGCCAATCTTTGAAGTCGTCGGCGATTCTCACTTCAACAGCACCTTAACCAATATTCAAAAACAGCATCCAAAGCTGAAATTCATCGCTGAAAAACAAGCCGATGTGAATGAGCTGCTAAAAAAAGTCTCAGAGGGGAGCATTGATTTCACGGTTGCAGACTCAGTTGAGCTTTCCTTATCTCAGCGTATTCATCCAAACCTTGCCTCTGCATTTGAACTTACCGAAGATCAGCCAATTTCATGGTATTTGCGCCGCTCAGACGATGAGAGCTTATACGCTTTAATGATCGAGTTTTTTGGCAACCTTAAACAATCGGGTCAACTCGCCACTTTAGAAGAGAAGTACATCGGCCATATCAATACGTTTGATTATGTCGATACACGTGCTTTTATTCGGGCATTGGATGTGAAATTACCCAAGTGGGAGCCGATTTTTAAAGAATTCGCTGGCAACTTTGACTGGCGACTTATCGCCGCCATCGCGTATCAAGAATCCCATTGGAACCCTAGAGCGGTGTCTCCAACTGGGGTACGTGGCATGATGATGTTGACGTTACCTACCGCAAAAAGTGTTGGCGTCACCAATCGACTCAATCCCGAACAATCGGTGCGAGGCGGTGTTGAATACCTGCGCAGAATGGTGCAAAGAGTCCCTGACAGCATCAACGACCACGAAAAGATTTGGTTTGCACTTGCCTCCTATAACATGGGCTTTGGCCACATGATGGATGCACGACGACTCACCAAGCTGCAAGGTGGCAATCCAGATGCTTGGAGTGATGTGAAAGACCGCTTGCCGCTACTCAAACAGAAGAAATATTACAGTCGTACCCGTTATGGCTACGCGCGCGGTGACGAAGCCAGAGGTTATGTAGAAAACATTAGGCGCTATTATCAAAGCATCATCGGTTATGTTGACCAAAGCTATACCGTAGCCTCCCCCTCTGATACCAACGTAGATGATATTAAAGTCATCCAGCCCCCAGAACTTGCCACCTCCGGGGCCGCTGCCGCTGTTTCATCAGCAGAAACGACCAATACATCACAAAAAGGCAGTAAATAAAAACATTTAAAATGGCTTCACATACGGTTTAAAACTGTATAAAATTAGCGCAATTCCACGTAAATAGCGGAAACTCCTTCCGCATGTCATACGCTGGTAACATTCCAAAGATATACAGTCATAGCACTCAGTAACATTCGCTGGGTGTGTGATTTGTTGTAAAAAAGAGGTTGTAGTATGAAACGCACACTGCGCTCGAAACGCCTCAGCCAAACTGCCTCCGCCAATAGGCGTAAACGCATGTTAGCAAATAACAAGAAAAAAGTTATTTGGCGAAATCGAGCTTATAAACAATTTGTCGCCGCTTAGGTGAGACAAACCAAGAATGCAAGCATCTGATTGACAGATGTTTGCTTAACCCCTTCACTTCTCTTCTTTCTTCTTCTGTTTTATTTCTTTACGACGACGTTTAAAAAAGGCTTGTAACGTTTCCCTACATTCGTGCTCCATTAAACCGCCTTCGACGTCGGCATAGTGATAAGCAGCTTGGCTATCGAACAAGTTCAACACGCTTCCTGCTGCCCCTGCTTTTTGATCATAAGCACCAAATACCACACGTTTCACTCGGCTATGTAAAATAGCGCCCGCACACATAGGGCAAGGCTCTAGTGTCACATACAATGTGGTATCAAGTAGACGATAATTCTCAAGCGATTCACCCGCTTTACGCAAGGTTTGTATTTCAGCGTGCGCCGTTGCATCATGGCTAATGATAGAGCGGTTCCACCCCTCAGAAATAACGACACCATCTTTGACTAAGACTGCACCAACAGGCACTTCCCCTTCATCTTCAGCGCTTTTTGCCAGCTCCAACGCCCGTCGCATAAATTGTCGATCTTGTTCAGAAAATGAATCCTGCGCCATAGTTGTCTTTATCGCCTCACACTAATCGTTATCTGCCGTATGCTACCATATCCGTTAATCAAACTCGCTATATTGACTAAGGTAAGTTTGCAGCATCACTTGCTGTGGTTTGCTAAACCTATCGCTCCAACTCACAGTGACTATGATGTGTTTTAAACTTGGCAAAGGCGCCACACTGGTTACCTTCCACACCATGAGATATGTCTCGCCAATTTGCTCTTTGCCAGACACAATATCCTGTTTAAAGCTAGCCACGGGTATGGATGACTTTTCCTGATCTGCACCACGAGTTCGAAACCACTCCAACTTGGCTTCCGCCAAATTTAGCGCTTGTATACTCGCACTTGTCCAGTCGGCACTTTTTTCAGCATAAAGCTGGAGTTTAACTAAAGATAAAGTGCCCAAACTTAATATGAACAGTGCGGTCATGACATCAATAAAGGTTAAGCCAAGTGCTTTAGCTCTAAGGTTAGTGAAATAAACACAATCAATGTTCATACCAACTTCCAGCTCGCCAACTTACTTTAATCTCTTCCCCCTGAACGCTTACCAATACCAGCTCACGAGAGAGTGATACATAACCACTTATTGAATGAAGGCGAAAATGGCCATCCCCCAGCTCTTCGAGCGATAACGGATTGCCTGTAATTGGTTGACAAAAAGAAGGACTGCCCCATGGATTGTGAGTGGTTTTTATGTAGGCAAACATGCACTCCAAACCACTTTCAGCTTGCCAAACACTGCTGCGATAGCTCTGCTCATTTTGAATTTGCTTCATATGAAAAAATACGTTTTTGTATAGTGCCAAAACTAGAATAAACGTCGCGCCAAGCAGTAAGCTAGTGACCAATAACGTAGTAAAACCCCTACTGTGCACCAACACCATTAATTCCTTAGTAGCAGTTGAATGGCCCCAGAGGCTGATCTATTTGGCTCAGCAATTAGCGATACGGTCGCCGTGACATGAAGATACTGACTGACCCAATCTGTATTTGCTATTTTGTCTGAAGATACGACAAAACTATCGACACTAATGATGTTGGAATCAAACAGCGAGTAGCACACGCCGCTTACACCAGATGTGATGGCTTGCTGAAAAGTGAGAGGAGCGGCAGATGTTTTTTCACAGTATTTTAAACGGGCAGGCTTAGTGGTTGATTGATAACGATAAGCAATATTTCTAAAGGCTTTCTCACCGCTTGGCGCAATACGATACGAGTAAGCAAGTGAGCTGGGAGAGCTTTGGCTCACAATGATTGAGGATTCTCCATGTAGGGTGATTCTCTTACCTTCTATACCATCATAGCCAGCGCGCTGCGCATCTTGCTTAAATTGCATCATCAATGCCACCACCTTTTGTTGCAAAAGCATTTGTTTAGTCCGGTATGAGGCGTGCCTATTACTCTGGACAAATAAGTGAGTTACAGCGCCTAAAATCACCACTCCAATTACTGAAGAGACCAACAGTTCAATGGAGATTGAGCCTGTATACCTAGCAATCGGAGTAACCATACGCACGGCTAGATAACGAGCATAAACGAATTCTTCCCGCACCATAAGATGTGATCAGCTTGAGCCTTTTGTCAGGGTGCAACTTGGAATAAAACATCAGATGGCCACTACTGACCTTGCCTCTTTTTGGGTAAAACTTGATTTGATTGCCAGGATAAGTCATTTCCATCGTCAATTGAGCAAATGATTGGCTCGATAGACTCGCGAGAACGCTGACTGACGAAGGATCACTTGCTATAAGTATCAACTGCCAACCAATGGAACTATCGCCTACTATAGGTTGCACTTTTAATAGCAGCTCTTTGTTTCGGTAGACAGCTTCTGACTTGGCAAGATCAACCAAGCCAAGCAGCTCAGAGCTAAACCGATGCATTTGTCGGCTATTGGCCAGATCCTGATAATTCGGTATCGCCCACGCCATTAAACTGGCTAGCAACACGAGTGCGATAACGCACTCAAGCAACGTAAAACCACGAGCCATCTCTCAAAACCCTTAGTATCACCTTGTTGATAGAAAATTCAGTCTGGGCCAACACTAGCATGTCATCGAAGATAGTCTGGATGCTGTTAAACAATTCATCGAGGATCTTCATGGTTATGCTTGAAAAAAATGCTCTAAGAATCGTAGGCGGAATGACATTGCTCGAATTATTAGTGGTGATCGCAATCATCAGCGCGTTAGCCAGCATCGCCTACCCAAGCTACACCCAATACATAAGGAAAAGCCATCGCCAACAGGCCATCTCAGACATGAATCGACTGCAACTGTATTTAGAGTCTCACTTTCAAAATGGCTACGATATAGAATCAGTGTCCGCGAACGGTCTGTGCACAGATTTTTGCGAAGTGAACAGAAAGCGTTACAAGATTAGTATTGCTGCAATGGATGCGGGCTACACGATAAAGGCTTTGCCACTGGGAGAGCTAGGGCAAAATCAAGATCAATGTGGAGGAGAGAGTTATTCGGCGTTAATGCTGAATCATTTAGGCGAGATGACGCCTAAAAGCTGCTGGTAACCGTTGTTGATAACCGTTGCTGATAGAAAAAAGGCCTGCAACAATGCAAGCCTTTTAAAAGTTCTAAGCGTT
>NZ_JAMKMR010000036.1 GCF_023634645.1 Vibrio sinus | reverse complement strand
GTTAAAGCTTCTTGAAAATACTCAATCGCTTGTTTGTCAGGACTGCTAAGGCCTTCTATATTTGAGTCGTCCAGTACTGTAGATATTTTTTTTATTGGTATAAATTTTTCTTTGTCGGTCAATTTAATACCATATAAACGCTTAGGAGCATATCGGCTAGATTCGTAAATAGTAGTTTCCGTGACCAAATGTTTAATTAACCTTAAACAACCCTCTAATGTATAAGTTTGTGATGCTAGCCAATCTGTTACTATTGATTCTTCTCCCCAGTTGCTCCATCGATATAAAAATGAAGCTAAGTGCTCATTCGACATTAGTTCATCTGGAGAATTTTCTGACATATCATTTAGTTTGTTGACAAACTCTTCCTTCATATTGTTGAAAACTGCGTCACTTAGTACCAGATTATGGCTTTTATCCTTTCGGCGGCTTTCATCTGCAATCAGAATTCCTTCAACAACTACTAATGCCGAAGAATCTTTAAAACAATCAAAAACTAAAGAGCTTCTTTCTTCGATACACTCTATTCTGCGAAGGTATTGAACCAATATTCGTTCAAGATGGTCAATAGTTCTAATAGAAGCTAAGCCAGTTAGAGTTTCTTTCTCTAACATATCTCCTATGTCTATAAGTGCTCTCACATATTCGTACTTATTGATCAATGGGACTTCCACACTAAATGATTCAAAGTCGTACAAAAACTGTTTAAGCAATCCATTCTTTTGTAGCTGGAGTAGTCTATTCAAAAAAACTTCTCTGTCAGAAGTTAGACTAATTATTTCTTGAATGTCTGAGTGAGAGATTTGTCCAAGAGGTACTGAAAACTGAAAGTATTTATTAAAGTGTGAATCGCAGCAAATTCTTAAGTCAGTTATGAAGCTTCTTTCTTCAGCTTCAGATATGTTTCTGTTCTCTCCTAAGGCGGTAGTGATGTTTGGGAATAGCTCTTTAAGTATCTGCTTAACAGCTACTAGATTTTTTATATCTGGAGCTGACAAAATCAAATCAACAGCAGATTCAATGATTTTATCTCGTTTCGAAGTATTCAAATGAGGACGGGAGGTAAGCTCATCTTTTGTTCGTGATATCTGATTAAACACTGATGGTTCGAAAACTCTCAGACATTCCATTGCAATCAAGTCTACCGGATTGACTTCAATCTCTTTGCCTTTGCTGACTAAAGAGTACTGAAAAGATAAAGTTGAAGTGAAGCGATAAATGTTTCTTAAATTATCAAAGTAATGATGAAGGGATGTGCTGAATAAATGTATCCATCTGTCCCTATTGAATAGTCTATTGGCGGAATCATGCGTACCTACTATTTCATTTATTCTTGTCTCTAATATGTCATGAATCCGGCTTATCTCAATTTTAGGTATGTCTATAGGAATTTGTACAATTTTCTCTAAGAAGTCTCGGCCATTTTGCGGGCCATCATGAAGTTTATTCTCTACTATATCTTTTTGAAAAATAAGAATGAAAATTAAGTTTGGAAACTCTGAATTAGCTTTGACTAATTGGATAACCATTCTTAATTGCTCACTTGTGAGCCTATCCAAATCATCAACAACAACGATGATCGGACAGTTTCGTTTGGATAGCAGTTTCGTTAGTTCACTTCTAACATCATCTAGGCTTTGTTTATTCTTTTCTGCTTGTAGTTTATGGCTCTTTGAAATGCTACGGAGAATTTTTCCTCCCCATGCACAACTTGCTCCTACGACTGCAAGTAAAGCAAAAAGAACATTGACTACGCTACCTCCGAAGTATTCACTTAGCAAGTTTCCGCCAAAACCAGCGGAAGCCATTAGAATGAGGACAATAGGAAATGATGCAGCAATCCCTTTTGCTGCTAGTTCACCAGTGTTTAAGTATTGGCCATACCTTTCATAAGTTCCCGCTAGAGCTTTACTATTTTCGTCTTTGCTTTTTCGGCCTATAGAGTTTGAAATTTCGCTAAAAAAAGTGGATGTGATTTTTTCTTGTGCCGCCCATTCCCATGGGGAAAACTCAACAACATCAATTTCCTGCGTGTCGTCTTCTAGTAATTTGGATATAGCCATATTTTTAATTGAAGATTTACCAGACCCCCAATCACCATTTAGAGATATAACCAAGCTTTTGTCGCTGCGCCACTTAGATAGCATTTTTGACAGATCATTAGCAAAGTCTGTGCGATCAAGCAGGTCTTCACTACTATCTTTTATAGGTTGGTCATTCACGATTCCACGATGGCTATCTACATCCATATAGAGTCTCTTTATATTGATATTCTGATGGTTTAACACGATGACTTAATTTTACTCAAAGAATTTAGTAAGTCTTTATTCTAAGAAGCTCAACAGCTCAGTTTTATTCATTAGATTTGTTTAAGTTGTGGTCAAAATGTGGACATCAATGAAAAAGACCTTAGCTAAAAAACAGCTAAGGCCTTGTTAAATATGGCGCTCCCGATAGGATTCGAACCTATGACCTGCCCCTTAGGAGGGGGCTGCGCTATCCAGCTGTGCCACGGGAGCTTGAGCCCTATGATACTCAATTATCGGAAGAAGTTAACACCCAAATACACGAATTAGATCTGTTTGTTCATTACATCGCCAATTTGTACGCTTGATGCCATATCTTGTTGATCAATGGTGAGTTCCGCGCCTTTGTCATACACTCTGGAGACGGTAAGGGTAATGTTTGTCTGTGAGACTTTTGTCCTTGGTAATCCATTTTGGTCGATAAATGAGCTGGTGTGCCACAGGCGCAGTTTATCACCCGTTTTTACCCCATGGACGCGGCCTAAGTCGATGGTGACTTTATCACCAAATTTGGCTACAACTTGAGGTAGGGTGATTTTACACGCTAACTCAGACTCAAGATCGAGCATAATATTGCGGCTGACCCTTAATAACATGTCACCGTAAGTGGAGGCCCAAAAACGCGCACTCTTCGTGTCTATTTTACTGGTCTTGGCGAACGTCCACATCGCGACTTCTCGGTATTTCTTGCTAAAGATTTCATGACCAGTTTTTCCATCGTAAACTTGAATATCGACGGCGAACTGTCTGTTTATCACATCATCTTGAAGTATTTTTTTATCTATCGTTGCGGTTAGATCAGTGATTTCACCGCTAATCAAATACTGAGCGCCAGTGTCTTGAGAAATCATTTGAATTCGAGTGGGATCATCTTTGCTGATGGCGTAGTCAGTGGTGCCAACAGAAATGAAGCTCATCGACTGATCATTGAGTTGATTATCGATGATTTTAGTAAAGTCATCGCCTACTTCGTAAATTTGGCCCATAACGGCTTGCTGAGGTGAGACGACATCGATGTTGCTTAGTAGTGTGGTTTTTTTGTATTGATCGAAGTGGCAACCTGTTGCCGATGGATAAATATCGATATGAATATGGGCATACATGATTTTGTTTCTAGTGATATATCGGTCGACCAAAATGTAGCGAATTTCGCTGTTAGCAAACTGATATTCCTTTTTCTCGGCATGCAGCAATGGCCGAATATTACTAATGCTGCCAATATCAGCGCCAGAAAAGCTTACCGCTCGATAAATGGCATCTTCTAACGCATGTAATTTCGCCATTTCTTCTGACAATACCACGGTTGAAGTGCCAGTTACCTCATACCAGTTTGCCTGTGCCGTGCTAGCAGGGACCAGTGAGTAACACATTGAAACTAAGATCAATAGAATCTTTTTCATAACGCTTTATCCAGTTGGGTACAGATTTTGCTTAACTTATTTCAGTGGTTCTAGACACAGCTTTTATAAACCTAACAGTAAATGTGAAAGCAATTAATGTTCCAGATATTGAAAACCTGGAACAACGTGTCTTAGAAAATCTGGAGATGAAGAGAATGAAAAGATGGCTAATGTACATACCTGTGGTCTTTTTGACCGCATGTGCCTATGCCCCGATATATAACGGTAAAGAGCCGTATAACGGGTCACAGTTTATGTTGATGGAAAGCCCTCGCCACACTTTAGACTTTTTCGTCGAAAGTATGACGGAAGATTTGATGGTGTCGAATACGAGTGTATCGGCACGAACGCCAATCGCGGTGACTTCCTTTGTGGATCTGCAAAATTTAGATGCGACCAACTGGCTTGGAAACTCCATGTCCGATGGGTTTATCCATCAATTTCAACGACGTGGTTTTAAAGTCGTGGACTTTAAAACCACAGGGTCAATTCAGGTGACGCATCAGGGAGACTTTGCATTTAGCCGTGATTGGAAAGACTTAGCTCAAGAGCAAGAGATCCAATATGTGTTGACTGGAACAATGCTGCGTCAAGAAGGTGGCGTTTTGATTAATGCACGGGTGGTCGGGATGCAGTCACGTATTGTTGTTGCTTCTGCGCAAGGCTTTTTACCTGCGGATCGAATTGGTCGCGACTTGGATACACTCAACAGTATGCGCACAGAAGATGGTGTAATTATTCGCTCTGATCCATCGATCAAGCAGCCATACACTGTTATTTTGCGCCCATAGGAGCCATCGTTATGAAAAATATTATTCTTGCAGCGGTGATGCTGGTTCTTGTTGGATGTCAGCCATTGACGGCTATCCGTCAAGATAACTGGTTAACAGCGGTCGGTTACGCAAGCATCAGTGAGCAAAAAGGGCGAACTTCTGAAGAGCGACAAGTACGTGCGATGAGGGCATCGAAAATCGATGCGTATCGAGAACTCGCTGAGCAGGTCTATGGTATGCGTGTCAGTGGTAGGGCTGACTTAAAAGACCAACGCTTAGGTATGGAACTGACGTCGGGCTCTGTAGATGGCATTATTCGTGGGGCGGAGGTAGTTCGTGCTTATAAGGTTGGAGACAGCTACGTGACTGAGCTAAGGTTAGATGTTAATAAAATGAGCAAGTTACGAAGCTATGGAGAAGTAACGCAAGTCCCAGAGAATCGACAGCAGACGATTTTTTAGCTGGGCGTCGACTAGTTAACATGCTTTCACATACTTGATAATTTCACACTCCAGTAAAAAGCGGCAAACTCTATTTGCCGCTTTTCTTGTTCTAGGGCTCGATATAGCATTAGCTGGAGTTTTGGCTTAAATAAGCAGAGATCGTTTAGGCTTTAATATTGGTTCCAAGTGTGGAAATGGTTTGCGCCTGACCGCCGGAGTCATAGGTCATGCCAATTTTTCCTTGGCTTTGCTGCATGAGGTTATTCAGTTTATTGAAGCTTAACTGAGCTCGTTTTAAGGCTTCGCCGTTGACTAAATTCGCTTGTTGGCAGTCGTGTATGATAGAGCGGATCTGATCGATTTTACTGGAGATGTCTGCATTATCTTTTTGTTCAGAAATATCGGGGTGGGAGCCGATGCGTTGATCGGTCGTATTGAGTTGTGAAATTAACTCAAGTTTTTTGTTTGCAAGGTTCTCAATATCTTTGGCAATTCGGGTGGCAATGGCTACTTTCTCTTTCTCGAGCAGGGCGGAAAGATCGTTTGCATTTTTAAGTTGAAACTCTAGTAAACTGTCCAATGCTGCCATGATCTACTTATCCATTATCATCAGAATGGCCGCGAAGCTCTTTTTCAAACTTCATCAGGTTATCGGCAAGTTTTTCAGGATCAACGGTGTAAGAGCCATTGGCAATAGCTTCTTTAATCGCAGCCACTTTGGCGCTGTCAAATGCAGGCTTTGCCGCCATTTGATTTTGCATTGCACCAATCTCTTTGCCTTGTCGGCTAAGAGACACAGCGTCTTCGTTTGTACCTGAAGCGCTCTTTTTTGCCTCATCAGCACCCTTCGATGAACCGGCATCGGTGCGAGAAGAATTTCTCGTTGAGGATGATGTCATCGATTGGCCAGAGCGTATGTTATCTATACCTGCCATATAATAAGCCTTTTGCTAAAATCAGAACCTGTACAGTCAATATCGACACTGAAAGGAATAACTTTAGTACTTTTTTCTTGACAATTCATCTATATGAATTATTTACGTCACCTCAAGACTAAAACTGTACGGTTACTTCAGCGATTCCAGTCACTCTCCCTACAATTATACGGTTGGATTTGTTATTTTTCACTTTTATCTGCTCACCTTGTGAGCCATCTGTTAAAGCTGTGCCCTTTGTCGTTATCGCCATACCGTTGTGAATGGCCTTAATTACCACGGTTTCATTTCGACAAACTACACAAATATCACTACTTTCAATCGCTTCCCCTGCTCGTATATTTCTTTTCAGTTTTGCGCCTAAAATTCCACTAGGTGAAGAAAAACCTTGGCGACGCTGTTTGAGTAAATCCACCATCCCGACGGTAACATCCGAGTTATTGAGAATTTGGCCACGATCAAGGTTATGTTTTGCAACCACTTGAGGGCCAGTTAAAGTCAACCGAACTGGGACATAAACTCTCCAGTTGTCACTTGGGCAAGAGACCAGCACGGTAATATTGCTTGCCGCCGGGTTTTTGGAGTTGGAAGAGGTGGATAAAGGCTCGGGGCAATTGGATGCTCGTATTCTAGAATCTATGCTGGCAGCATGAGCGGTTAATTGGGTGCCAGGTTCTGATTTTACCGTCCTTAATACATGTTCTTGTGCAGCTTTTTGAATATCGATTATCTGTTGTTTTGTCGCGGAATAGCTACTCGAACTAAATAAAACGCAGAAAAAGGTGACAGATAGGTAAAAAACTTTCAAGAAAGCTCTACACTTAGAAATGGACAAAGGATATGAACGTATAGTTAAGTCGAACATTCTATTTCTCTGGTTTAACTTCGCCAAAATTTAGACTATCACTTTTATTATACAAGTTTTGAGATGGAGATGAGCTTATGTCGGGTATTCTTGATTCGGTGAATCAGCGTACGCAACTCGTTGGTCAAAATAGATTGGAGCTTTTAACCTTTCGGTTAATGGGGACTCAGCGCTATGGCATCAACGTCTTTAAAGTCAAGGAAGTGCTTCAGTGCCCAAAGCTTACCTCTATGCCCAACTTGCATAGTCTAGTTAGAGGTGTGGCTCACATACGTGGCCAAACGGTCTCAGTAATCGACTTGAGCATGGCAATTGGTGGGCGACAAACTCAGGATGTTGAAAAATGTTTTGTGGTCATTGCCGAGTTCAACAGAACAGTTCAAGCATTCTTGGTGACCTCTGTTGAAAGAATTATCAATATGCACTGGGAAGCGATTCTGCCTCCACCAGAAGGAGCAGGGAAAGGGAATTATTTAACTGCAGTCACAAATATTGATAACGAATTGGTTGAAATTCTCGATGTTGAGAAAATTCTCGCTGAAATAGCACCGATAGATGAAACAATGGATAGTGCTATTGGAGACGAAATTGCCCAGTTTGAATCAGAGAAAGAAATTGTTCGTCGAATATTGATTGCCGATGACTCTACGGTGGCACGTAAGCAAGTAGAAAGAGCGATTAAATCACTTGGCTTTGATGTTGTAGCCGTTAAAGATGGCAAAGAAGCTTACGATAAACTTCTAGAAATGACACAAGATGGCAGTATTTATGACCAGATTTCCCTGGTGATATCCGATATTGAAATGCCAGAAATGGATGGTTATACCTTAACTGCTGAAATTCGTCGAAATCCAGATTTGAAGAATTTATATGTCATCCTTCACTCGTCGCTTAGTGGCGTATTCAACCAAGCAATGGTTGAAAGGGTGGGAGCGAATTCTTTCATAGCGAAATTTAATCCAGATGAATTAGGTAACGCGGTTAAAGCCGCAGTGAGCGAATAAGAGACCTTAATGACAGCGATCACTATAAGCGATCAAGAGTATCGCGATTTTAGTCGTTTTTTAGAATCCCAGTGTGGCATAGTGCTTGGAGACAGCAAACAGTATCTAGTTCGTAGTCGCCTTAGCCCTTTAGTCGGTAAATTTGGCTTGGGGTCATTGTCCGAATTGTTGCGCGATGTGGTGACTGGGCGAAATAGAGAATTGCGCGTTTCTGCCGTAGATGCAATGACGACAAACGAAACCCTATGGTTTAGAGACACCTATCCTTTTAGTGTCTTAGCCGACCGATTATTGCCAGAAGTGGCGGCAAACAAGCGCCCAATCAAAATCTGGTCTGCTGCCAGCTCGTCTGGACAAGAGCCCTACTCCATTGCGATGACCATTTTGGAAACGCAACAAAAGCGCCCTGGGATGCTATCCAGCGCTTCTGTCACTGCAACGGATATTTCCGCTAGCATGCTCGATATGTGTCGTGAAGGTGTTTATGACAATCTGGCACTTGGTAGGGGCTTATCTCCAGAGCGCCGGCGTACCTTTTTTGAGGATGCCGGTGATGGGAGAATGAAAGTTAAGGACAACGTTAAACGATTGGTCAATTTTCGGCCGCAAAACTTGATGGAAAGTTATAGCATGCTTGGCAAGTTCGATATCATTTTTTGCCGCAACGTCCTTATCTACTTCTCTCCCGATATGAAATCACAAGTGTTAAATCAAATGGCTGGGAGCCTCAATCCGAATGGTTATCTATTGTTAGGGGCATCGGAGTCTTTAACTGGGCTGACAGACAAATTTGAGATGATACGCTGCAATCCAGGGATTATATATAAGCTCTTGTGATGGAATTAGTTATGCTTCAGTTTCTGATTAGCCTAGTGTTATCGCTAGGCTTTTTTGTCTCTATTACTTTTTCAGCTGCGCAGATAGGCGTAGTAATTGCTTAGTTCATATTATCAATAAATATGCAGTCATTTTTAAAGTTGGTATGCATATTGCTTTTAAATTTACCAGTAGAAAGAATTTTTAAGTTGAGGCGGTTATGGCGATTTCTTTTGACAACGCACTAGGCATTCACCAATACACGGTGGGAGTACGTGAGCGCAATGCTGAGGTCATATCCACTAACATTGCTCAGGCGAATACTCCCGGGTATAAGTCAAGGGGAATGGACTTTAGGAAAGCATTGCAAGCGGCAACATCCGGTGCGTCGATCTCGCTAAGCCGAACCGATGGTCGGCACATTCCTGCCTCTTTTTCCGTCACCGGAGAAAAGCTATATCGAATTCCAACCCAGCCAGATACCGGAGATGGTAATACTGTTGATGTCGATTTAGAGCGTAACTTGTTTATGCAAAACCAAATTCGTCATCAAGCTTCGTTGGAATTCTTAGGTAGTAAATTTAAGAACTTAACTAAAGCGATTAAAGGGGAGTAGATTAGATGAGCTTATTTAATGTATTCAATGTAACGGGTTCTGCAATGAGTGCTGAGTCGGTTCGTTTAAACACTACTTCTAGTAACTTAGCCAATGCGGACAGCGTATCGAGTTCGGCAAAAGATACTTATAAAGCTCGCCATGCGGTATTTGGGGCTGAGCTAAATAAAGCGAGATACAATCAGGATGACAATGTGCCGGTCAAAGTGTTAGGCATTATAGAAAGCAATAAACCTTTGACTGCAGAATACAATCCCGATCATCCTCTGGCTAATGAAGAAGGCTATATTTATAAGTCTAACGTCAACGTTATGGAAGAAATGGCGAATATGATTTCTGCCTCTCGCTCATATCAAACCAACGTTCAAGTAGCGGATGCCAGTAAACAGATGTTGCTGCGAACGCTACAGATGGGACAGTAAAGGAGTTAGCGTATGGCTGGTATTGATAATCTTGGTCAAAGCGGCTTGTCCTATATTGATCAACTGAAGTCTCTTCAGGACAAGAACAAGCCAGATGAGACGACGGGTAAACAAGATTTAAAACAAGAAGACTTTCTGTCCTTGTTGACCAAGCAATTGGCGCAACAAGACCCATTTAAGCCGGTAAGCAACGACCAAATGATTGCGCAGATGGCATCATTTGCAACCGTGGATGGTATCGGCAAAATGAATAATCAATTTGAAAACTTGAATGCTTCAATGACCTCAAACCAAGCTTTGCAAGCCTCCACACTAGTTGGGCGTGATGTTTTGGTCCCCGGCTCTGCTGGTGTGAAACAAGCGAACTCAGGCATGGCAGCAATGGTGAAACTACCGCAGTCCATTAGTAACTTGATGGTTCGAGTGGAAAATGAAGCAGGACAATTAGTAAGAACATTCGATGTCGGCTCAAAGCCTACAGGCGACAACCGAGTCGAATGGGATGGTAACGATGATAACGGTAATCCATTGCCAGCCGGCAGATACAAGGTGAGAGCCTCAGGTATGGCCGATGGAGAAAACCAAGAGTTCCCTGTATCGACGTATGCTAACGTCAACAGTGTGCTGCTTGGTAAAGGCGATGGAAATGTACTGCTCAATCTGGCTGGTTTTGATTCACCAGTTCGACTTGCTGAAGTACTAGAAGTTGGCAAAGCGTAATCACGCTAGCTAGAGAGGAGATTTTAATATGTCATATGTAGCGTTAAGTGGACTTTCCGCAGCACAACTGGATTTGAATACCACCAGTAATAACATTGCCAATGCAAACACATACGGTTTTAAAGAGTCGCGGGCGGAGTTTGGAGATGTGTATTCAAACTCTCTATTTACTCAGGCAAAAACGACTCCGGGCCAAGGTGTACAAGCTAATATGGTTGCTCAGCAGTTTCATGAGGGCTCGAGTATCTATACCAATAATCCCATGGACCTTCGTATTGCAGGGACGGGTTATTTTGCGGTGGCAAAAGATCGCCTAGTACCACAGCAAAATGAGCTGACTCGAAATGGTGCCTTTCACCTAAACAAAGACAACTACATGGTGACCTCCGCCGATGAGTTTGTATTGGGCTATCAGGTCAACAAAGATACAGGTGATGTGTTGTCGTACGAGCCGAGTCCACTATCGATCCCGGCAGAATTTGGTAAGCCTAAAGAAACTTCTACTATTGAAGCTGGATTTAACTTGCCGGCGAATGGTGAATTGAAAAACCCAGCCTTGTTTGATTACACAGACCCAGAAACCTATAACCGTTCAACATCTTCAACGATTTATGACTCTATGGGTTCATCATACAAGCTCACCGCGTACTATTTAAAAGATCAAAATGCGGCCAACACGTGGCAGGCTTACTATACGGTCACGGATAGTGAAGGTGAAAAGCCCATTAACATTGTCGGTGGTGATGCAACTGCACCACTTACTGCGCAAACAGGCCATACGTTGAAATTTAATAACGATGGCACGCTATCAAGTATCAACGCGGGTAACAATGTGGTGTCAGAACCGCTAGGTACCGGTGCAGTACCAATTAACCTAAACGGTGCGGACGACAATCAAACGATTGCTTTTGGTTTAGACTCTGCGACACAATTTGCCGCCCCATTCGAGTTAACTAGGTTTGACCAAGACGGTGCCACAACGGGCTTCTTAACCAAGGTCGATTTTGATGAAAGAGGGAGTGTACTGGGGACCTATTCAAATGGTCAGAACATTATCCTCGGCCGACTCGCATTGGTTCGCGTGGCCAATGATCAGGGCCTAGATAAGAAGAGTGGTACCCAGTGGGATGCAACTCAGTTCTCCGGTCATAAGATTTGGGGCGAATCTAACAAAGGATCGTTTGGTTCGGTCAGCAGTGGTACATTGGAACAATCCAATATCGATATGACTCAAGAGCTGGTGGATCTCATCACGGCTCAACGGAACTTCCAAGCCAACTCACGTTCGTTAGAAGTGCACAACCAGTTGCAACAAAATATCCTGCAAATACGTTAACCCATTTGGCTTAACGCTAAGCGGCAGAGAAACTCACCCCCCAGGCAAACATTTGCTGAGTTTCTCTGCCGCTTTTACTTTTCTTCTCAATCAATATTCCTCAATTTCTTTTAAAAGCTATCCTATCTTGTTGAAAGTTAAATAAATATAGTTTTGGCATATGAATTGCTTTACTTGAAATAGATAGTCAAGGGAGAGCCGTTTTATGGATCGTGCAATGTATTTAGCAATGAGTGGCGCTAAGCAGAATATGCAGGCGATGCAGCTTAGAGCAAATAACCTCGCTAACGTAAGCACCACAGGGTTTCGAGCGGATTTAGAACAAGCACGCTCAATGCAAGCGTACGGTGATGGGCTACCAACTCGTGTGTTTAGTATGACCGAACGCCCAGGGCACAACTTTGAACAAGGCAGTGTGGTGACAACGGGGCGAGATCTGGATGTCACGGTCCAAGGAGATGGATGGATATCGGTCCTCGATGCTGCTGGAAAAGAAGGCTTAACTCGTAATGGCAACTTGAAAATTACATCGGAAGGATTGCTAGTGAATAGCAGAGGACATGCGGTTCTGGGTGAAACAGACGCACCGATCACCTTGCCGATTCCTGTTAGTAAAGTTGAGATAGGTAATGACGGCACCATTTCCGTACTGCCTCAGGGTGCGCCAGCCGATGCCATTGAAGTTGTGGATCGAATCAAACTCACCAAGATCGATAACAGCACACTTTATAAAGACAGTAATGGACTATTTCGTTCTAAAGATCCCAATGCAGTTTACAACGCTGATGCCACTATCAAATTACTAACCGGTGCCATTGAAGGCAGTAATGTCAACGCCATCGGTGAAATGACGAATTTAATTGATTTACAAAGGCAGTTTGAAATGCAGGTCAAAATGATGAGTACTGCTGAAGATATGGACAAGTCATCCGACACGTTATTGCGGATGGGCTAAGTAGAGGTTTAAGGAGAAAATCATGCAACCAGCATTATGGGTAAGTAAGACAGGCTTAGACGCTCAGCAAACGAATATTGCTACGATATCCAATAACTTAGCTAACGCCTCAACCATTGGCTTTAAAAAAGGTCGAGCTGTTTTTGAAGATCTTTTCTATCAAAATATCAACCAGCCGGGGGCTCAATCTTCGCAAAATACCGAGCTGCCGAGTGGTTTAATGCTAGGAGCGGGCTCTAAAGTAGTCGCGACACAGAAAGTGCACACCAATGGTAATGCGCAAACTACGTCTAACTCTCTCGATATGATGATTGAAGGGGACGGTTTTTTTCAAATCTTAATGCCAGACGGCAATATCGGCTACACCCGAAATGGTCAGTTCACCCTCAATGGTGAAGGTACGATTGTGACCTCAGGCAGTGGTTATCCGCTGCAACCCGAAATAGTGGTCCCTGACAATGCAATTTCCATTACCGTAGGCACAGATGGTGAAGTCTCGGCAAGGGTGAGAGGGCAACAAGATAATCAAGTCCTAGGGCAAATTACCACCACCGATTTCATTAACCCAGGCGGCTTAGAGCCGATTGGGCAGAACCTGTATTTACCCACAGGGGCCAGCGGCGATCCACAAGAAGGTGTGCCAGGGCTGGATGGGTTTGGTGATATTCGCCAATCCATGTTGGAGACATCCAACGTCAATGTGACCGAAGAGTTGGTGAATATGATAGAAGCGCAACGAGTCTATGAGATGAACTCAAAAGTCATCTCCGCTGTAGATAAAATGCTGAGCTTCGTTAACCAGCAATTATAACAAGGCAGTGAGGTAGGGCTATGATTCGCATAATAGCATTAATGATCATTACGACGTTGTCAGGTTGCGCTCTCATTAAAGGGCCCATTGAAACGCCGGAACAAATAGCTGGTACCACAACCGTGGATGCGGTTGAGGGTGACAAAGCTGAAGAAGAAAGTCGTTCTGGAATCGTGGATACCTTGCGTAATCGTACTGACCCTATTGCGGGCGATCCTGCCTGGGCGCCTATTCACCCCAAACATCAGCCTTCGCACTACATAGCGGAAACGGGATCATTATTTAGCACCGTTGGGGCAAACAGCTTGTACGATGATTCGAAACCAAGAGCGGTGGGAGACATCATTACGGTCACGTTAGATGAAAACACCAAAGCGGCAAAAAGCGCAGATGCGGATTTGTCTAAAAGTAATGATGATTCTATGGACCCATTAAGCGTGGGCGGACAAGAGCTTAAGATTAAAGATTATACCTTCTCTTACAGCTTAAAAAGCGACAATAAATTTAAAGGAAGCTCTGCGGCCAATCAAAGCAATAGCCTAAGTGGTTCGATTACTGTGGAAGTCATTGAGGTTCTCGCTAACGGCAACTTAATTATCCGTGGAGAGAAATGGCTAACATTGAACACAGGTGATGAGTACATACGCCTGAGCGGCACTATTCGCCCAGACGATATCACCTTTGAAAACACCATTGCATCTAACCGTATCTCTAATGCCCGAATTCAGTATTCAGGTACAGGGACAAATCAAGATATGCAGGAGCCTGGATTCTTGGCACGATTTTTCAATGTTGCCTTGTAGTGCCGAATTAATGGCATGCAGTGTGTAGCAAGAAAGTAGGGAAAGGACTCATGAGTAAACATTTAGTAGCGATATTAATAGGATTTCTTACCCTGTTTTCCGTTCACGCGAATGCCGCTCGAATTAAAGATGTCGCAGAAGTTGCTGGTGTGAGAAGCAACCAACTGATTGGATATGGCTTGGTTACCGGCCTTCCAGGTACTGGTGAATCAACCCCCTTTACCGATCAAAGCTTTAACGCCATGCTAGAAAGATTTGGCATACAATTGCCCCCAGGCACCAAACCCAAAACGAAAAACGTTGCCGCCGTCATTGTGACTGCTGAGTTACCACCGTTTGCGAAGCAGGGACAAACCGTCGATGTCACGGTATCATCGATTGGCGCGGCGAAAAGCTTACGTGGAGGAACCTTAGTGCAAACCTTCTTAAAAGGGGTCGACGGCAACATTTATGCGGTTGCGCAAGGCAATTTGGTGGTCAGCGGCTTCAGTGCCTCTGGTGCGGATGGCTCTAAGCTGGTGGGTAACAACCCCGCTGTTGGCCTGATTTCGCGAGGCGCTACGGTGGAAAAAGAAGTCCCTACACCGTTTGGCCGCGGAGATTACATTACCTTTAACTTAGTCGATCCAGACTTTACCACTGCCCAGCGTTTGGCCAATACGGTTAATGATTTCTTAGGGCCTAATATGGCATCGGCGGTGGATTCGACTTCGATAAAAGTACGTGCGCCAAGAGATATTAGTCAACGGGTCGCCTTCATGTCTGCAGTGGAAAATCTAGAATTCAAAACGGCAGATGGCGCGGCAAAAATTATCGTCAACTCTAGAACCGGTACCATTGTCGTTGGTAGCCATGTTCGTCTCAAACCTGCGGCGGTGACTCATGGCGGTATGACGGTAGCGATAAAAGAGAATTGGAAAGTTAGCCAGCCAAATGAGCTGGCTGGCGGTCAGACGGTCGTGACGCCGGACACAGATATTCAGGTCAAAGAAGAAAAAGGCAAAATGTTTAAGTTTGCCCCTGGCCCCACTTTGGATGAACTGGTTCGAGCGGTGAACGAGGTTGGTGCCGCCCCGTCTGATCTTATGGCAATACTTCAAGCGCTGAAACAAGCAGGCGCTATTGAAGGCCAGTTGATTATTATCTAAGGAGTACGGCTGTGATAGATAATGGTAATGACATTGGTTTTATTCATGATCTTGCTAGTTTAGATAAATTACGCCAACAAGGTGTGAGTGGTGACAAAGATAGTGAGAAGGCTGCGCTAACGGCGGCCGCCAAGCAATTTGAAGCGATTTTTACTTCGATGCTCTTTAAGTCAATGAGAAGTGCTAATGCGGCCTTTGAATCCGACATGACCAACAGCAAAAATGGCCAATTTTATCGTAATATGCTCGATGAGCAGATGGCGAGCGATTTAAGCTCTTCCGGCTCCTTAGGGCTGGCGGATATGATTGTGGCTCAGTTGAGCAAAGGTCAAATAGACAATCAAGATGCGAGCAACCGCGTGTCGAATTTTGACGATGTGATGAAAAAAGTGCATCAATACAATCAACGCTCTGATGGCACTGCCTTTGAGAATAATGTACCGCTTTCACCTGTTTCGCAAACAGACGTACGCGACGTGTCGCCATCTTCTTTTGATTCGCCTAAATCCTTTATTGCATCCATGCGACCATATGCGGAAAAAGCAGCACAAGCGCTCGGGGTCGATTCTTCTTTGATCCTCGCTCAAGCGGCGTTGGAAACGGGATGGGGACAAAAAGTGGTGCAAAATGCTCGTGGTAGCAGTAATAACTTATTCAATATAAAAGCCGATAAAAGCTGGCAAGGCGACAAAGTGTCCACTCAAACTCTAGAATATCAAGATGGAATGCCAGTAATAGAGAAAGCGGCATTTCGCTCGTACGACAGCTATCAAGACAGTTTTAACGATTATGTGCGCTTCTTGAACAATAACCCTCGATACTCTGCAACGCTTGAAAATCAGAACAACTCGGTAGACTTTATTCATGGTATTCATCAAGCGGGATACGCAACTGACCCGAATTATGCCGACAAGGTGTTAAACATTCAGCAACGAATCAATAGAATGAACTAGCGCTCTCGGCGCTAGCTCTTCTTGATTTCATATCTTAATTTCATCCTATCTTATTGATATTAAAAACTAACTCATAAATCTCATCCAACATTAACCCCAATGGCATAATTTTTGCTGGATAACTTAATAGATTCAGTACCTACTGACTGTGCAACACTTTTGGGGGCAATATGTCATCGGATATTCTGAATGTGGGGTTACAAGGTGTCCTCACTGCTCAGAAACAGCTAAATACCACAGGTCACAACATTACCAATGTGAATACCGAAGGTTATAGCCGTCAATCCGTCGTTCAAGGCACTAACATGCCGAGACAATACGGAGGAGAGACGTATGGCATGGGCGTGCATGTGGAAAAAGTTCGCCGCTCTTGGGATCAGTTTGCCGTCAATGAGCTGAACCTTTCCACCACCAACTTTGCTAACAGAAAAGACGTTGAGGAAAACCTCACCATGCTAATGAGCATGCTGTCTTCGGTGGCCTCGAAAAAAATTCCAGAGAACTTCAACGAGTGGTTTGATGCCGTGAAAACACTGGCAGACAGCCCAAATGATGTCGGAGCAAGAAAAATCGTGCTTGAAAAAGCCGAGTTAATCACCAAAAGCCTCAATGAATTTTATGAAACCATTCGTCGTCAGTCGGCAGTAGCAAATAATAAACTAGACCTCGGGATTGAGCGTGTTAATCAGCTTGCCCTCGAACTACGCGACATGCAGCGTTTAATGATGCGAACGCCAGGCCCGCATAATGACTTGATGGACGAACACGAGAAGTTAATTGCCGAGCTTTCTGAATACACTAAGGTAACGGTGACACCACGCAAAAGTGCCGATGGCTTTAACATATTGATAGGTAATGGGCATACGCTCGTGTCTGGCACCGAAGCGAGTACCTTGAAGTTCATCGATGGGTACCCTGATGTGCATAGACGCCGCCTTGCCATGATAGAAGGGAAAAGCGTAAAAGCGATATCCAGTACCGATATTGATGGCAAGCTGGGTTCAATGCTCGACATGCGTGACAAAGAGATCCCGTTATTAATGGATGAGTTAGGCCGCATGGCTGCCGTATTCTCCTATAAAGTGAATCAGCTCCAGTCACAAGGTTTAGACTTGCGAGGTAATGTCGGCGGTTTGATGTTTACTGACGTGAACTCGGAAATTATCGCTAAATCTAGAGTGGTGACTTACGGTGACTCAACGGCGGATCTTGCCGCTTATATTGAAGACCCAAGCCAAATTAAATCCGGTGAATATTCGCTTAAGTTTGATGGAAGCGATTATACGATTACGCGTCCAACAGGTGAAATGATCACCGTACCTGTCGTGGGTGGCGCTATTTTGATTGATGGGTTAAGAATCGAAATCCGCAATGATTTGGCCAACGGCGAACGAGTGTTAATACGGCCAACCCGCCGAGCTGCGGAGCAAATCAGATTAGAAACGAATGACCCGACAGCCATTGCCGCGCAAAGTTATGAAGCGTCCACCACCTTTGCTCAAGGCACTGCAAAATTTAAGATATTGCAAGCTGGGCAGTTGAGAGAGTTTGAAGTCTTAGTCTCTCCGCTTGGCGATCAATATGTCGTTACAGATACTAAAGGGAAACCTATCACCCAGCCACAAGACTATCCACCCAGTGGGCCGGTGACCGTTCAAGGAACCACCTTTGAGCTCACTGCAGGCGCACTGCCAAACGACAAGTTCACCGCAAACCTAGTACCTTCTGAAGGTGACAACGGTAACTTGCTTAAGATGCAAAGCCTGCAAACGGATAAGACGTTAAATAACAACGAGTCTACGGTATTAGATGTTTATAACAACTTAAGCTCCCAAGTGGGTCTAAAGACGGCAACGGCATCGAGACTGACGGATGTCAGCCGACTAGAAAAAGAATCGGCTCAAGAGCGGATCGCCTCTATCTCTGGCGTAAACCTCGATGAAGAAGCGGCAAACATGATGAAATTTCAACAGACCTATATGGCCTCGTCTCGCATCATGCAAGCTGCTAATGATACCTTTAACACTATTTTGAAGTTGAGATAGGGGAGGTAGAAGGGCATGCTTAATCGAATTTCTAGTTTCCACAACTATCAGTCCGTACAAAATGACTTGAGGCGGCAAGAGGCAAAAGTTCACCACAACCAAGCCCAGCTTGCCTCAGGTAAAAAGCTGCTTTCACCGAGCGATGATCCGCTAGCGTCTCACTATATTCAAGAACTGGGTCAGCAGTCAGAGCAAATTCGTCAATATTTGGATGCCATCGTCCTGGTTCGCAATCGATTAGAAAACAACGACGTATTGGTAAATAATGCCGAGAGCTTTACAGATGAAGCTCGCAGGACATTGATGGAAATGATAAACGGTTCATTGTCACCGGAAGACAGAGAAGCGATGAAGCGTGAGCTGCAAGAGCTAGCCAATAACTTACTCGTGTTGTCCAACATGCAAGATGCCTCAGGTAACTACATATATTCTGGTACAAAGCCAAAGACTCAGCCTTTCTTTAGAGATAACGAAGGCCGGGTGAGCTACAACGGCGATGACTATCAAAGGAAAATGAAAGTTGCCAATAGTCTGGAAGTCACAATTAACGACCCAGGCAGTCATGTGTTCATGGACATAGACAACCCATTTGGTGATTACGAACCTCAATATCAGTTACAAGAAGGGTCTGAATTGTTACTCGAAAGAGCCAGAAATTTAGACCCTAATGATCAGTCTGTTTATACCGTGTCATTCACCAATCTACCCAATGGCAAATTTGGCTATCAACTGGCCAAGGATGGCAGCCCGGTACAATCTGGAGAATATGATTCAGAGGTTGGAATTAAATACAACGAGATGAACATCCAGTTGAAAGGGCAAGTCACACCAGGGGATTCAATGACGCTGGAGCCGAGAAAAACGTTCAGTTTGTTCGATACGTTTAAAGATGCGATTGATTTTTCAACAGGATCGGTATCCGACGCTTCCAATACGGCAAAATTGCAACAACTGGTTCAAGAATTTCATGCTGCCTTTATTCATTTAAATAAAGTGCGATCCGATGTGGGTGCAAGGCTATCCACGATTGATTTCCAAGAAGAGCAGCACGAAGACTTCCAACTGTCGCTGAAAAAGTCCAAAAGTACGTTTGAAGATCTCGACTATGCGAATGCAGTCATCGAGTTTAGTGAAAATGAAAGAGCTTTGAAGGCGTCACAATTGGCGTTTGGTAAAACCAAAGACTTAACACTGTTTAACTACATCTAGTTCATGAATTCGAGTGATTTTATGAATGATTGATTTTTATCTTTGTCGCCATATGCGCTATGCCATATGAGCGAAGAAAACGGTAAGGGAAAGTACCCTTACAAAACGTGACATTGCCGTTAAAAGAAATCGAGGCGGCAATCATGTGTAAGACAAGATAGAAAAAGTGGTTTAGAGATGAAAGTTGTCATTCTAATTGTTTTTAACTTGTTGAATATAAATAGATAGTAATTATTTATATCGTAAACCTAGAAGTTGGCACACTAATTGTATTATTGAAATTAGAGTGAATAAAAACGGCAACTGATTTCATTAACAGTAAAGAAAGTTGCCATACGGTCAGTAACTCCAGATGAGAACAACCTGGCCGCTTCGCAAGGATTTGCGAACTCACTAGGAGTGCAAACTTATGACCATTACAGTAAACACTAACGTCTCAGCATTAACTGCTCAGCGTTACTTAAACAAAGCGACAGGCGATCTGAATACATCGATGGAACGATTGTCTTCAGGTAACCGCATCAATAGTGCAAAAGATGATGCAGCGGGGCTGCAAATTTCAAATCGTCTAACCGCACAGTCTCGAGGTTTAGATGTCGCGATGCGTAACGCCAACGACGGTATATCCATTGCTCAAACGGCAGAAGGGGCAATGAATGAGGCGACGAATGTACTTGTTCGGATGCGAGACTTGGCGCTGCAGTCAGCGAACGGAACCAACTCAGCCTCTGAACGTATTGCTCTAGACCAAGAGTCTCGAGCGCTACAAACCGAGCTAAACCGTATTGCAGAAACCACCTCGTTTGGTGGGCGTAAACTACTTAATGGTAGCTTCGGCGAATCTGCATTCCAAATTGGTGCCAGCTCAGGTGAGGCGATGATTATAAGCTTAACCAGTATTCGTGCCGATGAGCCGATGATGGGAGGCCAGGCATTTATCGCCCAAAATGGCAAAACCGAGAGCTGGGGAGTGGCGCCTACGGCAAGAGATCTCAAGTTCGAGTTTAATGATGGCAATGGTGAGCCGCAGACAATAGAAATCAGCGCTAAACCTGGCGATGACATTGAGGAATTAGCGACGTATATCAATGGTCAAACCCACTTATTTAAAGCATCGGTTGATCAAGATGGCAAACTGCAGCTCTTTTTCGCTGAGCCCAATATTCAAGGTAATGTGAATATTACTGGTGGATTGGCGACGGAGCTAGGGCTGCAAGGTGGTCCAGGACAGCTGACAACAGTGAGAGATATCGATATCACAACGGTAGGTGGTTCTCAAAACGCAGTGGCCATCGTTGATGGGGCGTTAAGGTATATTGACTCTCAGCGAGCAGAGCTCGGTGCGAAGCAAAACAGGCTAAGTCACAGTATAAACAACTTGGCCAATATTCAGGAAAACGTAGAAGCGTCGAACAGTCGAATTAAAGATACGGACTTTGCGAAGGAAACAACGCAATTGACTAAGTCGCAAATATTGCAGCAAGCTGGTACTTCGATACTGGCCCAAGCAAAACAGTTGCCAAACTCTGCATTATCGTTGTTGCAGTAGTGTTAGGGGCCCTCTACTGAATATATTTCAGACGTGGAATATAGTGGAGCTACCTATGGCAAGGGCAGGGTTATCAATGATTATAGAACTCTCTCACTTAACGTTTTGTAATTGTCGTTAATCGTGCATCAGGTCAGCTAGATATGTGTCATTTCTCTTGATCTCCACATTGGCTCTGACCGTCCAATAGCCCCGGTTCTCTCAAAGGAAGGGGCTTTTCTTTTCTCCTTAGGCCACCCAATGAGCTGCGCGGTAAATTGGGTGGTCATCACCCAAATAACGTCTGAATTGTTACTGACTCAATGGATTCATGCTTGATAGTCATGTATGTTGTGTCGCTAGTCTGCTCACTCTCAACCTTGAAGTAACTTGGGTATATACTCAAGAAAACAGTTAGTCGTTGTGACTTCGGGTATTGTACCAGTATGAAAATGTATCGCGTAAAACTGATTAATGAAGAAAACTTTGTCTCCAATAGCTCTCCGAGTGATGTAGAAAGGCACAAAACACTGGTTTCTTATTTAGAGCCGGCATTCAAAAAACTATTTGCAACCGTACTTCCTTGGTGTCAAATACAGAGTTTTAGCTTTTATCGTTTGTTTGATCACTCAAACATCACTGCAGTATCGATAAACCCTGGCTTTGTGCGAACGGTCATGGAAAACATAAAAATCAGTCGTGATATTTCGTTAGATAAAAATGCCATTCGACCTATCTACGATAAATTACAACAAGATGCAAAATATCGCGATGTGGTGTATTCGATATTGCCAACGTTACCGAGTGAGCAAAAATATTTATGCATTGTGTTGGAGTATGACTTAGGGGTGTCGAAAGATGTATTTAGCTTTACTGTATCCTCGAGCAAAGCCATTAAATTGGATCGCATTTACCACGCGTTTCATCAGATCTGCCTGCACTTTTATCAGGTGTTTAAACCGTTTGATCTAAAAATATCTCTAGTGTTAGACGAGCGAGAAACTTGGGCGGGGTCATCGGTTAAATTCTCGCCCTTTGAAAGCTTAGCGAAGCAGTTTGGTTTAACTTCAATTCAAACGACTTACCTAAAGATGATTGGTCTTGGTATGGACATTCCGACTATTTCGCAAACGGCGAATCGCTCTCCTAGAAGTGTAGATAAAGCACTTAGTGCAATTAGAAATAAATTTTCCCTGCAATCTAAAAGTGAATTAAATGCTTATTTGCATATTCACTACAACGATAAATTACAAGATTATTTCGAGTCGATAGACCTTTAATATAAATTTTCCGTGTCTTAGATCTTATTTTAAATTACCTAAAGCCTTAATTGTCTAACATTTTTATTCTTAATTAAAGCCCGCCCGCTTATGTTAGACCTGATTTTTTTAATTTATTTTCAATCACTTATGGTTGTTTTTCTGTATTTTAATTGACGTTTTTGATACCTTGCAACCCCGACCAAAGGGCAAGAAACTTTAGTGGTTTTTATTAAAGTTGTTATAAATGTCATATTACCTGTGCTTTTTAGAACATTTTTTCAGCTGAGGTTTTTTTTTCTTAAAGGATTCCTTCCTGGCGTCGTTAATAAAGATAACTTTGAGAGAACTAATTGGTTTTCCGAGACGTCGGAAACCGCGTGGTACTTTCGATTTATCGGAGAATCAATAGGAGAAAATCACTATGGCAGTGAATGTAAATACAAACGTCTCTGCAATGACTGCGGAACGCTATTTAAATAGCGCTCAGCAGGCTCAGCAGACAGCAATGGAGCGATTGTCGTCCGGTTTTAGGATAAACAGCGCAAAAGATGATGCCGCCGGTTTGCAAATCTCAAACCGTTTAACATCTCAAAGTAGGGGTCTAGACGTAGCCGTAAGGAACGCCAATGATGGTATATCCATCGCCCAGACTGCTGAAGGTGCGATGGCGGAAAGTACAAGTATCTTGCAACGTATGCGGGACTTGTCTTTGCAATCAGCGAATGGTTCCAACTCTCAGTCAGAGCGTGTGGCTTTGCAACAAGAAGTCACCGCGTTGAACAAAGAGCTCAACCGTATCGCGGAAACCACATCATTTGGTGGTACAAGACTACTCAATGGTACCTATGGAACCCAGTCATTCCAGATTGGTGCAAATAGTGGTGAGGCTGTGATACTGAGTATGGCCAACATGCGCTCTGATAACTCAATGATGGGTGGCTTTAGTTATACAGCGGCCAACGCCAAAGACGCGAGCTGGGGAGTGTCTGAAGGTGCGCGTGATATGACGATTGGCTTCACAGACAGTAATGGTGAGGCGCAAACGATAGCCATCACTGCGAAAGCGGGTGATGACATAGAAGAGCTAGCCACTTACATCAATGGTCAAACTGATGCTGTGAGTGCGTCTGTCAACGAAGATGGACAACTGCAAATCTATACTGGTAACAATAAGGTATCGGGCGAACTGGCGTTTTCTGGTGGCTTGGCCAGTGAGTTAGGTATGCAGCCAGGTCAATCGGTTGACGTAGATAACATCGATATTACTTCTGTCGGTGGTGCGCAAGAAGCGGTGGGTATCTTAGACTCAGCACTCAACTATGTAGATAGTGAGAGGGCATCTCTAGGTGCATTCCAAAACCGATTCAACCACGCGATCAGTAACTTAGACAACATTAACGAAAACGTTAACGCATCGAGAAGTCGTATTAAAGATACAGACTTTGCGAAAGAAACCACCGCATTGACTAAGTCGCAGATACTTACACAAGCGTCTAGTGCGGTCCTTGCCCAGGCAAAGCAAGCGCCTACCACAGCTTTAGGGCTCTTGGGGTAAAACGTCGTTAATCAATACATTAACCCAGCTTCGGCTGGGTTTTTTTGATCTTATCGCAACATTAGATATTGAAATAGTTTGTGAGATGCTAATGCAGGAATACAGTAAGAGGTATAGGGAAATGGTGGCTACGACGGGATTTGAACCTGTGACCCCATCATTATGAGTGATGTGCTCTAACCAGCTGAGCTACGTAGCCATTTCTGAAATCTTTGTGAAAAGAGAGTGGCTGGGCTACCTGGATTCGAACCAGGGAATGGCGGCATCAAAAGCCGCTGCCTTACCGCTTGGCGATAGCCCAATAGAGATAGCTTGTTTAAGCTTGTCTCCCTGACGAATGATATAAAATGTCATTCATCAAAATATGGTGCGGAAGGAGAAACTTGA
>NZ_JAMKMR010000035.1 GCF_023634645.1 Vibrio sinus | reverse complement strand
TAAGATCTTTGACTAATATTTAGTTAAGATCACAGCGATTTTCGCACATGAAAAAGGGAAGCGTTTAGCTTCCCTTTTTTACATTTATATCAATATTATTTTTATAACAAATCGGTCTAAATAATAAACAGGCATTAATTGCCAATGATAACAATTATCGTTTATATTATTGGTTGTATTCAGTTGATTAGGATTAACGATGGTCGTTTGTATTTGCCATGCTATCTCTGATAAAGAGATAAAAAAATTAGTGATAGAACATGGGGTAACGGACATCCGTGGAATCAAGAAATGCACGGCCCTAGGCAGCCAGTGTGGTAAATGTGTGAAACACACAAAAGAAATCCTGACCGACACCACAATAAATCAGCTTAAACAAGCAATATAAGATCTCGTCATTATTTCGTCTCGTTGACTCATTAGTATTTCCTTCTACAGTTATATAAATAATAACAAGAAGGAAGAGTCAGCAATGAAAGGCGATCCAGTAATCATTCAACACCTAAACAAAGTGCTTGCAAACGAACTGATTGCAATCAATCAATATTTTTTGCACGCTCGTATGTATAAGGACTGGGGACTCAAACACTTAGCGGACAAAGAGTACCATGAGTCTATCGATGAAATGAAACATGCCGATGAGCTTATCGAGCGTATTTTATTTTTAGAAGGTCTACCCAATTTACAAGATCTCGGCAAACTGATGATCGGCGAAGATGCCAAAGAAATGCTTGAATGCGATCTTAAACTCGAGATGATGGCGATTCCTGATCTAAAAGAAGCGATTGCTTACGCAGAAAGTGTGAGAGATTTTGTCTCACGTGACTTGTTCCAGGACATATTAGAAGATGAAGAAGAGCATGTAGACTGGCTGGAAACTCAGCTAGGCCTAATTGAAATGACAGGCATTGAAAACTACTTGCAAGCTCAGTTTGTCGACGAGGACTGATTTTTAATCACCGAGTAAGATAATAATGGGTCAGCCGAGATGGCTGGCCCTTTTCTTACCTGGTGATATTGCCCATTCACTGTGACTTTTCCCTTGATCCTATTGCGTTAATTCTGTACTATTCGACCTCCTTAATTCTCGGTCACTTAACTTTAGTTCCTTGCTTCCTCTGGACGACCGAGCCAATTGTGGAAGCTGAATAATCCGTAAGGAGCAAACATGCGTCATTACGAAATCGTATTCATGGTGCACCCAGATCAAAGCGAGCAAGTTGCTGGCATGATCGAGCGTTACACTGGTTCTATCACTGAAGCTGGCGGTACTATCCACCGTCTAGAAGACTGGGGTCGTCGTCAAATGGCTTACCCAATCAACAAGCTTCACAAAGCTCACTACGTTCTAATGAACGTTGAAGCTGACCAAGCTGTTATCGATGAATTGGAAACTGCTTTCCGTTTCAACGATGCGGTTCTACGTAACATGATTATGCGTACTAAAGCTGCAGTTACAGAGCAATCTATCATGCTTAAGCAAAAAGAAGAGCGTGCTCCTCGTCGCGAAGAGCGTTCTGAAGCTAAGCCAGAAGCAGCTGCTGAGTAATTTAGTCAATGACCAATCGAATGGAGCTAAGTGGCATCGTTACTAAGCCTCCCGTTCGAAGCCAAAGCCCTAGTGGTATTGAGCACTGCCAATTTTGGTTAGAGCATCGTTCCACGGTATTAGAAGCTGGGCTATCGCGACAGGTGTACTGTCGTATGCCAGTGATAATCAGCGGGCAAAGGTCAAACGAATTTACTCAACATTTAGTGCAAGGCAGTAGCATTACGGTAAGTGGTTTTGTTGCTTACCAGACGAGCCGAAATGGTCAGTCAAAACTGGTGTTACATGCCGACAACATTACTCAAATTTAAGATCAGGAGATAGCCCATGGCTCGTTTCTTCCGTCGTCGTAAATTCTGCCGTTTTACAGCAGAAGGCGTACAAGAGATTGATTACAAAGACGTAGCAACTCTTAAAAACTACATCACTGAAGCTGGTAAAATTGTACCTAGCCGTATCACTGGTACAAGCGCTAAGTATCAACGTCAACTAGCTCGCGCTATCAAGCGTGCTCGCTACCTAGCTCTACTACCGTACACTGACAAGCATCAGTAATCGGCGAGTTTTATTAAGAAAGAGGATTAAACAATGCAAGTTATTCTACTTGATAAAATCGGTAACCTAGGTGGTCTTGGCGATTCAGTAAACGTTAAGTCTGGTTATGCTCGTAACTTCCTTATCCCTCAAGGTAAAGCGGTTATGGCGACTAAAGCTAACCTAGAAATGTTCGAAGCTCGTCGTGCTGAGCTAGAAGCAAAAGTTGCTGAGCAACTGTCTGCTGCTGAAGCACGTGCTGAGAAAGTTAACGCTCTTGAAGCAGTTGTTATTGCTTCTAAAGCAGGTGATGAAGGCAAACTATTCGGTTCTGTTGGTACTCGCGATATCGCTGATGCTATCACAGCAGCTGGTGTTGAAGTTGCTAAAAGCGAAGTTCGTCTACCAGAAGGTGCGCTACGCAACACTGGTGAGTTCGAAATCAGCGTTCAACTTCACTCTGAAGTATTTGCTACAGTTAACCTACAAGTGGTTGCTGCTGAATAATATCAGCTCTAAGCGTAAAAAAGCACTGGCTTCGGTCAGTGCTTTTTTTTATGCGTTTTTCTTGAGTAGGGTCAGAAATTGAAGACTAGGTTGACACTTAATGTGCTGTCGGCTTTGGCCAATCCTGCAGGCACTCGGCTATGATAATTTCGTGTGTGGCTGATCTTCAATGCAATGTTTTTGGTGATGTCGTGCGTCGCGCTTAGCACGGTATCTAGACTCGTGTTGCTACTACCAGTGACTACCGTCACGTTGGCACTCAGCTTCAAGCTTTTTAGCACCTGCCAACTGCTGCTGACATTGCTACGAAATATCGGCTCTTCGACCGTGGTTGGGAATATGATGTCACTGGAGCCAATTTCATCTAAATTGGGTTTTTGATAGCGATAACCCGGGCCTGCCTCTAGCTCCAGTTTATAAGTATCGGTGTAAAAAACCTGATAACCAAAACCTGCTGAGAGCGTATCATCACGATAGTAGGCACTGTACTTTGAGTCGACACCTTTAAAGCTGCCGTAAAGAAATGACTTAGAGCCGAGTTTATAATCGCTTTGCGCTTCATAAGTGGACTGCCTTTTATCTTCTACGCCGTCGTCGTAGTTTAAATAGTATGCCCAGCTTGCTTTAGAGCGCCAGCGACCTGAGGTATATTCACCGCCGAGTTTGGTATTGAGAGTACGTGAGTTGGTATTACCAGAGCGCTCTTGATAGCCAAATTCAACCCCGGTCTTCCAAGCAGAGGGGATCTTTATCTCGGTAGTGTTAGGAGCAGGTTCGTCGGCATGGGCAACGGACGTTGCGAGAATGCCCAGACTAAGCAACCAATACTTTGGCACTGATTTCTTTTTCCTTATGTAAATCGAATGTAGAATGCTAATAGTATGCGGTTTAAACTCGGTCAGGCCGAGGTTAATTTTACGATAGCACGCTAGAATATACCCTAGTCGGGCTTCGCATTTCATATAAATCTATCTAGCTGATTACAATTTCCTGTTTCAAGCTATAATGGACGGTCACTAAAAGTTATTGAGTAAGGTCATGGCTGAAACCCAACAAGCAAAAAAATCCAAACGTAATGCAGCAGATGCACAAGTCGACGCAATAAAAGTACCACCGCATTCTCTCGAAGCAGAACAATCTGTCATCGGAGGCTTATTGCTCGACAATGAACGTTGGGACACAGTATCAGAGCGAGTATTGAGCCAAGACTTTTATAGTCGTCCGCATCGGTTAGTGTTTGAGGCGGTGAAATCCATCCTTGAAGACAGCAAACCCCTTGACCTTATCACCTTATCGGAATATTTGGAACAAAGGGAACAGCTTGAAGATGTCGGTGGTTTCGCTTATTTAGCCGACCTTGCCAAAAATACACCAAGTGCAGCGAATATTAACGCTTATGCAGACATCGTCGCGGAAAGAGCATTAGTTCGAAACCTTATTGGCGTGGCGAACGATATTGCCGATGCGGGTTATGATCCTCAAGGTCGAAGTTCAGAAGATCTGCTCGATCTAGCTGAAAGCAAAGTCTTTGCGATTGCCGAAGAGAGGATGAACGACAACGAAGGCCCGCAAAGTGTCGACAACATTCTGGAAAAAACCCTTGAGCGCATCGAACTTCTGTATAAATCGCCACAAGATGGTGTGACTGGGGTGGATACGGGCTTTACGGATTTAAATAAGAAAACGGCTGGTTTACAAGGCTCCGACTTAGTGGTTGTGGCAGCGAGACCATCGATGGGTAAAACCACTTTTGCGATGAACTTGTGTGAAAATGCCGCTATGGTGCAGGATAAACCAGTCCTTATTTTTTCGCTGGAGATGCCGTCAGAACAGATCATGATGAGGATGCTTGCATCTCTATCACGGGTGGATCAGACCAAGATCAGAACAGGTCAGCTGGATGACGAAGACTGGGCTCGTATTTCGTCGACAATGGGCATCTTAATGGAAAAGAAAAACATGTTCATCGATGATAGCTCAGGCTTAACGCCCACTGAAGTGCGCTCTCGAGCGAGGCGGATTGCGCGTGAGCATGGGGGTTTATCCATGATCATGGTCGACTATCTTCAGTTGATGCGCGTGCCTTCACTATCGGATAACCGTACGCTAGAAATCGCCGAAATATCCCGTTCATTGAAAGCATTAGCTAAAGAACTTAACGTTCCCGTGGTGGCATTATCACAATTAAATCGATCTCTCGAACAACGTGCTGACAAACGTCCGGTAAACTCAGATCTTCGTGAATCAGGTTCGATTGAGCAGGATGCAGACTTGATAATGTTTATTTATCGAGATGAAGTATACAACCCTGAGAGTTCCTTGAAAGGCATAGCAGAAATTATCATTGGTAAGCAGCGTAATGGCCCGATAGGCTCAGTGCGGCTAACGTTCCAAGGGCACTTCTCTCGGTTTGATAACTACGCTGGCCCTGCGTTTGATGATGAGTAATGCAATGAGTTATATGAAGGCCGCGACCGCCTGTATCGATTTACAAGCGTTGCAGTTCAATCTAGAAAAAATAAAGCAGCAAGCGCCAAACAGCAAAGTCATGGCGGTGGTAAAAGCCAATGCATATGGGCATGGGCTTCGCCATATTGCCGCTCACGCCAAGCTAGCGGACGCATTTGGTGTCGCCCGTATTGAGGAAGCCCTGCAGCTCAGAGCAAGTGGTGTGGTCCAACCGATTTTATTGCTTGAAGGCTTCTATTCTTTGGCGGATCTTCCCGTTTTGGTGACAAACAATATCCAAACTGTGGTGCATTGTATTGAGCAGCTTGAAGCGCTAGAACGTGCTGATCTTGATACACCAGTGATGGTGTGGTTGAAAGTAGACAGTGGTATGCACAGGTTAGGAGTTAGGCCAGAGCAGTATGCTGAATTTGTACAAAGGTTAAACGATTGTACAAATGTCGCCAAGCCGCTGCGTTTTATGAGTCATTTTGGTTGTGCAGACGAGCTGGAGAGCTCAGTGACAAAAGATCAAATGATATTGTTCGACTCATTAACCAGCAATGCTCAGGGTGAACGCTCGCTAGCCGCTTCGGCTGGATTATTGGCATGGAAAGACAGTCATTTAGATTGGGTGAGACCAGGCATCATTATGTATGGCGTCTCACCATTTACTGATAAAACAGCAACAGAGTTGGGTTATAAACCTGTCATGACTCTGACTTCGCACTTGATCGCGGTTCGCACAGTGAAAGCGGGAGAAAGCGTGGGCTATGGCGCAGTGTGGACCAGCCAAAGGGATACCAAGGTAGGAGTCATTGCTATAGGCTATGGTGATGGTTATCCGCGGACAGCACCAAATGGTACGCCAGTGCTGGTTAATGGCCGAATAGTGCCGATTGCTGGTCGGGTATCCATGGATATGCTGACCGTTGATCTAGGCCCTGACTCTGAGGATGAAGTGGGAGACGAAGCCATTTTGTGGGGAGATAAACTACCTGCAGAAGAAGTCGCCTGTCATATCGGCACGATTGCCTACGAATTGGTGACGAAACTGACCTCTCGCGTAGAGATGAATTATCTAGATTAAGTCTATACCCACACAAGTTAACAACAGCAAAGAGGGCAAATCTGCCCTCTTTGCTGTTTTTCGTCTGACGTTATTCACCTTGTAGCGTTGCGACGAGCTGACGCTTGCCTCCATGGTTGCGATGCTCTGCCAAATAAATACCTTGCCAAGTTCCTAAGGCGAGTCGACCATTAGTGATGGGGATCGACACGCTACACCCTAGCGTTGAGCTCTTGATATGAGCCGGCATATCGTCAGGCCCTTCAAACGTGTGCTGATAGTAGTGCGCATTTTCTGGTACATAGTGATTAAAATGCGCTTCCATGTCTTCTCGCACGGTCGGATCGGCGTTTTCATTAATGGTGAGACTGGCTGAAGTGTGTTGGATAAATAGGTGTAATATTCCCACAGAAAGCGCTTTTATCTCGGGGATCTGTTGTTCAATTTCATTCGTCACCAGGTGAAAGCCGCGCGAATGAGCGGGCAACTGGACATACTTTTGTATCCACATGGATTATTCTTCCTTCAATAACAGCAAACTAGGTTTTACCTCACTATTGTGATGTCATTTTGCAGCGTTGTCAGTGTAAAATACCCTCTACTAATGTGATTTATCTCAAGTATGGTGGTATTGTGGTCAAACATAATAAACCATGAAAATAAATTACACGCATCGCTGCTTTTTCGTGGCGCTGATACCCAAATTCGGTGAGCTCTGTAGGGTTCGATGGTTTGGGTATAGTAGATTTTCTCAATCTGAAAGCCGGATCTGTTTTAAGCCTCTGTGCGCAGAGCAAGATCAAGCCTACTCAATTATCGGGATAGTTATCATGTTGAAAAATATTAATCCAACGCAAACTCAAGCGTGGCAGGCACTGACTGCACATTTTGAATCAGCTCAAGATATGGATCTTAAGGCACTATTTGCTGAAGATACCCAACGCTTTGAGAAATTCTCTGCAAGCTTTGGCTCAGATATCTTAGTCGATTACTCCAAAAACCTGATCAATGAAGATACGCTCAAGCACCTATTCGCTCTAGCTGATGAAACTCAATTGAGCAGTGCGATCAAAGCCATGTTTAGTGGTGAAGCTATCAACCGAACGGAAGACCGAGCCGTATTACATACTGCATTGCGCAATCGCAGTAATACCCCGGTGGAAGTGGGTGGTGAAGATGTCATGCCTGCGGTCAATGCGGTATTGGAAAAGATCCAATCTTTCACCACTCGCGTCATTGAAGGAGATTGGAAAGGCTATACAGGCAAAGCTATTACGGATGTGGTGAATATTGGTATCGGCGGCTCTGACTTGGGCCCTTATATGGTTACAGAAGCCCTAGCACCTTATAAAAATCATTTGAACATGCATTTTGTTTCCAATGTTGACGGTACTCATATCGCGGAAACATTGAAAAAGGTCGACCCAGAAACCACGTTATTCCTAATCGCGTCCAAAACGTTCACCACTCAAGAGACCATGACCAATGCTCACTCCGCGCGCGACTGGTTCTTAGCCTCTGCGCAAGATGAATCTCAAGTGGCGAAACACTTTGCAGCACTATCAACTAATGCAAAATCCGTTGCTGAATTTGGTATCGACACCAATAACATGTTTGAGTTTTGGGATTGGGTTGGCGGTCGCTATTCTTTGTGGTCTGCGATTGGTCTTTCGATTGCACTTTCTGTTGGCTACGATAACTTTGTTGAGCTGCTAGAAGGCGCGCATGAAATGGATAAACATTTCATGGAAACGCCGATAGAAAACAACATCCCGACGATTCTGGCACTGATTGGTCTTTGGTATAACAATTTCCACGGTGCGGAAACTGAGGCAATTTTGCCATATGATCAATATCTCCATCGCTTTGCGGCCTATTTCCAACAAGGCAACATGGAGTCGAACGGTAAGTATGTTGATCGTGATGGCAAGGCCGTCACTTACCAAACTGGACCAATCATTTGGGGTGAGCCAGGCACCAATGGCCAACATGCGTTCTACCAGTTGATTCACCAGGGCACGAAAATGATTCCGTGTGACTTCATTGCGCCAGCAATCAGCCATAACCCAATTTCTGATCACCACTCAAAACTCATGTCTAACTTCTTTGCTCAGACAGAAGCTTTGGCGTTTGGTAAGTCTGAAGAAACGGTGAAAGCAGAGTTTGCTAAAGCAGGCAAATCAGAACAAGAAGTGGCGGATTTGGTCCCATTCAAAGTGTTTGAAGGTAATCGTCCAACCAACTCCATTCTCGTCAAGCAAATTACGCCTCGCACACTAGGTAACTTGATTGCCATGTATGAGCATAAGATTTTCGTTCAGGGTGCGATTCTGAATATCTTCAGCTTTGATCAATGGGGTGTAGAGCTTGGTAAGCAATTGGCCAATCAAATATTGCCAGAGCTTGCGGGTGACGAATCAGTCTCTAGTCATGACAGCTCAACCAATGGCTTAATTAATGCGTTTAAAGCTTATCGTTTGTAAGCCATTTTTTATAAGCAATGGTTCAAAAAATAAAAAAGGGCATGCGTTGCCCTTTTTTAAAACAATTGAATAACGTAAGGCATCTATTCAAAGCAAATTTCGATGAAGGCGTTCCCCCATTCAGATGAGAATGGCATGATGATGATTGAGCCTTCACACTTATGGCGAATGGTGTGTCCTTTACCTGATACGATCACAGGCGTGGCCATATCAAAATCGAATCCACTTTCGGCGAGAATACGCTTTGCCCCACCGGTGACCATATTGGTAATCTCACCAACCATATCGGTGACTTCTTCATTCACACCTGCGGGTCTTTCTCCCAGCATATTTTGCATGATTTGCAGAGCAAGGTTTTCATCGAACGTGATAGACATGGAACCGCGAGTTTTATCACCGACCATCCCTATCAATCCAGAAACATCGCCACGTGCAATTTCATCTTTCTTCACTCGTGGTTTCTGCGGCTTAAGTTCTAAAGAAGCCATGGTTTTTAGTACATTCATTAAAGAGGCTAAAAACGGATTTACAAATTCAGCTCGCATACTTTTTACTTCAGTCCTTTGTGTTAACGCAACATGTTTGGCATACCCCATGAGATTCTATTACATGGTTTGCTACATGAATGCCATGTTGTTCCGCGTTTTTCGATAGCAATGATACGAGATTATCATCTTGCACCTCGGTGACATTGCCGCATACATCACAAATTAAAAGGTGAGAGAAGTGCTTATGTGCATTGCCAATACAGCAAGAAATAAAACTGTTCGTTGATTCAACACGGTGAATAAATCCCTGTTCCAGAAGAAAATCTAACGCTCGATAAACCGTAGGTGGCTTTGCTTGCGGTTCTGTTTTCTTTAGTTCTTCCAGTAGCTCATAAGCGCTTGACGCCTTTTTAGATGAGCAAATAAGTTCAAACACCATCTTTCTTTGCGGGGTGAGCCTCACGCCACGTTTTGCACATATCTCTTCAACTTGTTGAATTTGTTGTTGGTCCAAATTTATCACCATAACTATTGGACTTATATAATAATATACTATTTATCGATAATTTTCGTTTTAAGATAGAGAAATTATTATTCAAGTCATCATTCGCTCTGCTGATAAATTACCTGATTTCTCGGCAAAACGATAGCCAAGCAGAACATCTGGGTTAGGATTCACGGTCGTTTCAGCCCTCATCAGCACGTGCTCTATCGATGCTCAACTAAGGGTTTTGAATCACGTATGGGAAAATTGCTACGATGATTCCGCACAACCCAACAACAAACCCACCCACGGTATATCGGCGTTGCTGTTTGTGTCTCTTCTCGCTGATCTCAATGGTTTCTTTAAGGTGCGTTGTAATAGGATCTAGTAGCTGCTCATTGCCTTTTAATAGCCCTCTTAGCCTTTCTAGGTGAGCTCTAATTTCAGTTGGTAGGCCTTCAAAAGGCTCTTCTTCTTCAAAACGTTTGATGTAGCCTTTAATCAGATCTCTTTCTTCCGACAGTTCTTTATTCCCGCCGACGAGAATATCGCGGTGGCAATTTTTAATGACACGAATTGCATCGGCTAAGGCAAGATCTCGGGTTGAGGCGATGTGTTTAATGTCCGACCAATCGGGGGTGGATTGCGTGACAGCATGCCTAAAGTCTTGTTCAAAGCGAGAAGCGGCTTGGTGCTCTTTGAACATCTCGAAGATTTTTAAAAACACATTACTCAATGCAACCACGGCAATAAATAATATGATGGCAGGAATCCATTCGAGCATAACCTATCCTTGTTCCAATGTTAGCGAATATGAAAGACGTTGAGAACTTACCTAAAAGCGTAACTCATATTCGCTAAGCATGCAGACATGTGGCGACGATTACTTGGCTTTTGGGCACACCAAGCTAAGTACGCGCTGGTATATTGTCATCGCACGTCGAAATAACGGCTCAACTATCAGGGCCGCTTTTTCTTTACAGAGTATGGCAGCTGCCAAAGCCACAATGAAAGCGCCCAACATATCGAAGGGATAGTGCACACCTAAGTAAATTCTCGCCCAAGCAACAGGTAGACCGAGCAATACAAGCAGTAAGCCTAACGGGCGTGTGCTGCGTGATAGGCTAAGGCTTATCGCCACTGCCCAGATAAAAGTGAGATGATCACTTGGGAATGACGAGTCAGGTGCATGGGGTAAGAAGTTAGTGCCTAAGTGAATGGCAAAGGGGCGAGGGTGATACCAGACCAAGCCAAAAATAACGTTAACGATCAGGCCTAGAACGGCAGACATACCCGCCATAAAAAATAACTTTTTCGTGTTTTCTGATCCCTTTACCCAACCAATAACCATGATGAGGGGGAACAAGAGAATTAAATACTTTGCGCAAAATATGGCCAGCTCAATCATAAAATGTGCTGGGTGAGCAGGTGCATTGATAAGCAGGAAAAGTGTTTGATTTAAATCATTCATATTTTTTAGGAGAAATTGATGGAGAACAGTGAAACTTCTTATTTAGTTTGTACTCTATTCTTTAACAGTTTTGATGAAAATTATGTGAAAGTATGTTGAGCAGTAAAATAAAGAAAAGAGGACTAGGATTATATATCTTTTTGGTAGCCGGAACATTACTCAGTGTTGTGACCTTGCTACAAGGGATCTTCTATACTCGGCTTCTTGCGCGACTGACTCATAGTATCGGCATCAACGGACCCATCGAGCAATCCTCATTGTATATTCTGTCAGGTATAGGCTTAGCTGCGTTGGTGCTGTTCATTGGCTTGTGGTGTTGGCAAAAATGGGCGTTATATCTGACTTATGTTTTCATGGTGTTATTGAGTGCTTATAGCCACGCGCTGGCGATTTTTTCTGTATCTAGCATTGTCATCACTTTGCTTGTTGGAATGGCCCTTTTATTAGCAACCACCAAGCCCAATCTGGCTGAATTTAATTAGGGCATGCCCTAGAGAGTATTCAAAGTTACCTGAGGTTATTGCCGTTAGGCGATTCCCTCTTTGTGTACAGCCGCTAGTCTATACTCAAAGTGGATTCACGACTTTGATTGACTATGAAACAGCTTCTCACTTTCCTTATTATATTTTGTAGCGGTCTCGCGCAAAGTGCTTCAGTTAACGATATAAATTGGTATACGGAAGAGTACCCACCCTGGAATTACACCGAAAACGGTGAGCTCAAGGGTTTTTATGTTGATGTACTGTTGGATTTGTGGGTGAAAGTGGGCATCAATAAAACCAAACAAGATATCCGAGTTCTGCCCTGGGCTCGTGGTTACCATTATCTAAATACTGACCCGAATACAGCCTTGTTTTCAATGGCTAGAACAGCGGAAAGGGAGAAGTTAGGTATCTTGTGGGTGGGACCGTTAGAGACGGGCAAGCGCACGGCTATTTTTGCGAAAAAAGACAAACATTATCGATTTGATTCTATCGATGATGTGAATCAGGAATTTACCAAGGCAAGTGTGGGGAGTATCAATAAAATTGGTGCACTGAATAAAGGGGCAACGGGCCAGTTTTTTCTGCAAATTGGCGGAAGCCCAAAAGCGTTACACCGCGTCAATACCACAGATCAGTTGTTCGGAATGCTCAAAAATGATCGCGTGTCTGCCATTTCTTACAACATGATGAATGCTTTTTACGTGATGAAAAAATTAGGCATGAATCCTAAAAATTATGAAGTGGTGTTTTATCTTACCCCTCCGACAACAGGGGGATACTTTGGTTTTAACAAAGACACCGATCCCCAATTAATCGAGGTATTGCAAAAGGCCTTAGATGAGCTTAGACAAGAGGGGGTCATCGATAAACACTATGAAAAATACAAACCTAACCTCGAATAATCATGGCTACCATGACTTTTCATGTATGAATGACACACTTTCACAACGTTTCAGTCGAGCCCCTATTTTAATTGATCAAAATTATTGAAATCGATTAACACACGCAATACATTATGAGTTTAATTTCTTATGTGTTGCGTGGTGAAAATATGCAAAAGAATGTGCTGCTTGTCGATGATTCTCCGTCATGTCTGACGATGCTTGAAGGATTAATTAAAAGTGAGTTCGACGAGGTGGTCAGCATCACTTCTTGCCTGAGTGCAATTGAAGCCCAAGAAAAGTTGGCACAGAGGTATTTCCATTTGGTGGTTACCGACATCGTCATGCCAGATATGGATGGTTACGAGCTAATTCAATACATCAAAGAAAACTACAATGTGCCAATTGTGGCTATTTCAGCAGGTTTTAGTCAGTTTGGTCCAAACACTTCATTAAGAGCTGCTACAGTGCTCGGGGCCCATGCGGTGGTACCTAAACATAATATTGAGTATGAGCTTGTTCCGACCATCAAACCATTTATAGTTTAGTGGTACATATCGAACACTTTAACTGATCAAACTAGGATTACGCCGCAATCGGTGCTCGCAGTCGTCGTTACTATAGGTAACTGACCGAAAGCTAATTTTACTCCATAGGTGATTGGAACAATGAAATGTGTACTATTTGATTTAGACAATACCTTAACCCATAGGAACGACTCAATTCTAACCTATGTAGATAGGTTTTTACTGGATTTCGCCGACTCCCTTTGTTCTTCTATTTCTCCCATGTCTTTGTACGAGAGAATAGTAGTGGCGGACAATGGGGGCTACAGTGGGCACGATGCCCGTTGTCGGCAGATCCGCCAACTGGATATCTGGTCACAAGCTGCCCCTACCGAATCTGCTCTATTTGAACATTGGGATACTTGGTTTCCTTCTAATCCCTCTCCAATGCCTTACGTTGTTGAAGCGCTAGAGGAGTTGAAAAACGCAGGATTTACACTTGGAGTGATCACCAATGGCGATAGTGACGTTCAGCGCCGGAAGATCAATGCATTAGGAATCACCGACTATTTCGACAGTATTCTTGCCTCGGAGGACATTGGCATTAGCAAGCCAGATGCTAGGGTGTTCTATGCTGCACTTGAGCAAATGGGTTGCCAAGCTGAACATGCTGTCTACGTGGGCGATCATCCTGTGAATGATTACGCTGGGGCTAAAGCTGTCGGCATGACACCGATTTGGGTGCGGGGGTTTATGGCTTGGCCAGCGGATCAGGAAAAATATCGTTATCATGCGGATAGCTTACGTGAAGTGGTGGACGTGATTTTTGGGTTGAATTCCACTGTTCTAACGTAGAGGATTTTGCTTCAGTGCATAATATATCGCATTAAGTAAGCACACTAAATAGTGCGCTTACTATGAGTTTGGTAGCCAATTAACGCATGATTAGGCCACCATCTACCGCATATTCGCTGCCTGTGACAAATGACGCACTATCCGACAATAAGAACAACGCAACGTTAGCTGCTTGTTCAGAAGAGCCAATGTGCCCCAGTGCGACTTGGTCAACGACAGAACGTTCAAAATCTTCTTTGATACTATTGGGAAGAAAATCTCTGAAGTTTGATTCAATAGGACCTGGAGATAGGCTATTCACTCTTATCGTTCTTGGTGCCAGCTCTCTAGCCCAGCAACGTACTGCGGCTGAAATCGCCCCTTTTGATGCAGCGTAAACGCTTGTCATAGCGGCACCTTCGTATACAGAACTTGAACTTGTGACAACAACAGATGCACCTTTTTTAAGAAAGCGACTTAAGGCAGCAAGCTGCAAAAATGGTCCTCGAACATTGGTGTCAATGATCTGGCTAAAGCTATCTTCATTCACCTCCTCTAAAGCAGCAATGTCTGCCACTGCTGCGTTTAAAAATAGTCCATCCAGTTTATCGTCTGGATTTAACGCGTTGGCCAAGCGCTCTCCTGTATCGGTCTGAGACGCATCATTTTGCAGTACTTTGGCATGCTCTCCCAACTCTCTCTGTGCTGCGGTACAGCGCTGAGGGTTTCTCCCAGTCACAGTGACATAGCCACCTTGTTCAAGAATCATTTTTGCAGTGGATAGGCCAATACCGCTTGTACCACCTGTGATAAGAAAATGTTTTTGTGTGAAGTTCAACATGAATTTTCTCCTTTTAGAATGCGTTATTTTTATACGAAAAAATAAACTTTGAATTGAATGCGGCATGGATAAATGCAGCAGGTAAGCAGTACAGTGATGCTAAGTCGCCTACCTTTATAAAATAAAGACTCCCACTAGGGATAAGAACCCCATAAAAAGAGAGAATAAATACGATATGGAATGGTAAATTAATCACAACCTTTATCCCGAGTTTTTATTAAACTGTTCTTAGGTTAAATTAAGTGAAAGATATTAACTTCACTTACATTTGTAGAAAAACATATACTTTGAAGTGGTAATGGCGTAAACAGTACCTGAGAAAATAACATACAAGGATGCGATGGAACTCAGTTTTATATTAAAAATAGAGCCGTCATCGACAACATATCCGTAGGAAAGGATTATTATTGCATTGCTGAATGTATATAAAATCATGCACCATTTGCAATTAGATTGAGATACCTTGTGGCCAATTTTTCGGCTCAATAAAAGCAATATAGTGGTGATTACGAATACATCAAAAAATGATAGAGTGGTCACTTGTTAGCCTTTGTTCGTTGTTCTGAACCTATTGATCTTACCACCAATAAGTTAGAGAAGAATTTTGCCTTCAACACTTTAATTCGCGTAATTCAAATCTTTTTGTTTATTATGACCGCTATACGAGCTATAGTTTACGACTTCCACCTGATATACCTAGCTGCCCAGCATTGAATAATTCCCATCAGTAGGCACCACAATGAAGTAAGGACGCTGACAGAAAACCATAAAAAAGTCATATTCTTTGCTAAAGCAATGTAGAAACCAGCAACAAATACGATGGCTATCATGTACATAATTACAATCCACCTGGGTCTTTTTTCTAATGTTTTCCCTATTTTTATACTCAAGTAGAATAGTATTATGGATGCAGGAAATAATATGTATCCAGATATAAAAATCATTTACTGTCTCTTTTTCAATCGCTGGTGTATATATTGAACTGGTACACTGTCAAATGAGAAAGCATCAGGTAGGTGAGAACCAATTTTCAGGATGATAGCGCTCCTTTGTATGGCTGAGCAGCAGGGTTTAATCAGCTATTTACGCTCACCGGTGCGAAAGTTAATATACGGCACAGTAAAGTAACACTGAATCAATGCCATAATTAGTGCCCAAAAAGATCCAATATCGCTGACGGCGAAAGACATGAACTCCATTCGTTTTACAAGAATCATATAAACGCCTCCGACGGAAATTGTGAACATCATATAAATGAAAACAACCCATTTTGGAGCTGGCTTTAATGCTTTACCCGCTTTCCGACTTAAGTAAAATATAACTATCGTGGGCGGTATGAATATAAAAGTTGGGATATAAATCATCGTTGTTTGCTAGATTCTAATCGACTAGGGGTATCTGTCTGTAATGTTGCCCTGAGTTGAGCCTATAATTGTCATGTATGCTGGAGAAGCCATAGTCTAACCTACTGAGTTATTTGATAATAATAATGTTTTTCTGAGTTGGCATTATGTAAAAATGGAACCAATATCTCTATAGGTTGATGTGACCCGCATTGATGTATTTACTTCATATGATACATATGTCTCATAATTCGGTGTGTTTTGTTTACTTATTATTCCGCTTTTAGGAGGAAGTTTCTATGCGTGAGGACTGGTACGTGTGGTAGAAAGCTTTGCTCTGCTGATAAACGTGTTAACAACTCACAAAGTATTTGGGTTGCTGGTGGTTTTCCTCTCGAGGAGGGAAAACGGTTATAACTTTCGACACGCGCAGAGCTAGTCATCACGGGCGATGCAGCAGACTCGGTATACATTATAGAGGTTTAGGATCATAGGTGACCTTACTCTACTAATGGGTAGCAACCGAAACAAAATATCTGCTTGTTAAGATGGGATTGGGAATCTCTTGTCCCAGTTCAGGTATAGCTCTTGAAGGTTATTCAAAATTGGTCGCTGGAGAAGCTGTTGAGGGGTTATCAACCTAGTTGACTACCAAAGCCCAAATAACATTTATTGCTAAGCCTGCTTGTTCAAAACCTAAATCACGAGAGTCGAATTGACGGACAAGACTTAGGGAAACTATACAAAAAGCGTATCTTCTATCTGAGCTTATTTCTACTGCATATAAATCTATATCTGCTAGCTCTAAACTATGCACTAGAGCTTTGGCTATAAGACTTTGTTTGACTCATAAAATTCATGTAAATTAGTCGTTTTATCTTACTAGCTAACACTTATTGGTTATCGAGCCGCTTAATTTTATCAATATATGGGCTCGTGGAGCCATCCCACTGGCATATCGAGCATTTGCCATTTTCCATTACATGCGAGCAGTTCTTGTAATCGTAGAGGTAATGAGAACATTCGGGACAAAGGTGCTTCATTTCAGATTTTGATGTGTCAAATTTACTTCCGCATTCGTCGCACTCATTAGAGTTTATATAAGTCATTGTATAGAGCCTTTTTGACTTTTGATGTGAGTAAGCCATTTCTCTGACTCTTCTCGAAGGTGCTCTATAAACTTTTCTTTAGCCTGCTCTCGGGGTAAGTCTTGATAATAATTGATGTGAGAACCATCGCGACAATCCCATATTTCTCTAAGCCAACAAAAAACGTATTCCAAGCCAAGGTTGGTACCGATGTGCTCTTTATCAGGTAACACGTCAGTGATCTCATGGTGTATATTCCAGTAGAGATAACTAGCGCCTTCGACCAAATCAGTGTTTCCAGAAAGCATATTTTCTGCGGTTTCAATAGCCAGATAGATAGCCGCATCAATTCTAGAAGGAATGGAAAGTCCTAGTTCAGATATCGAGCTTTCGAATAGCGGTGCGACCTCTGCCATCACAGGATCTTTTGCCATAGCTAAATAGTTTATTGAGTCCGTAAATATGCTTTCCTCAAGCCAAGTGTTAGCTAGATCGACTAGTTGGTGGCTGGAAAACTTATTTAGAGAATAATGAGCTGCTGCTGTACTTGGTGTCATAGATATTCAATTGGACTGATTAGAGGGAAACATACTAAACCTCACTTTGTCGTTTGTCACATAGTTATAATGGTAGAAAAGATAGCCTATAGTTCATCTCGGATTGTGGAAAATCAGTCTGTAGAAGTGAGTTAGTTACCCGCCATAGAAATCGCAGCAAACCAAGAGATTGCGCAAAAAGTTAGCAACAGTATTTCTGCCCAACAAGGCAATTTGCCATTGACCATTGCAGAGAATCTAACAAGGCAAAAAGTGGTAATAAAAGCAGGTGCTAGCAACTCACAAAGTATTTGGGTTGCTGGTGACTTTTCTCTAGAGGAGGGAGAGCGGTTAGAACTTTCGACACGCGCAGAGCTAGTCATCACGGGCGATGCAGCAGACTCGGTACACATTATGGAGGTTTAGGATCATGGGTGACCTTACTCTACCAACGGGTAGCAACCGAAACAAAATAGAACACATGGCGCAGTATGTTGATTCGATGATTAGCGGCGCAATTACCTTGCCCTTTGTGATTAAAGATAGCTCAGAGGTGATGCAAGTGCCGGAGCAAATTTCAATCTATATAGAGGAGTTATTGGGAGTTTCATTGCAACGAAGCGCATTTTATGTAGTGAGAGACATTTCTTTTGCCGCTGTTCTTTTTTCTTAATGTTTGCGCTGATCAGTGTATAATCCGCGCTTTTTTCAAAGGATCCCTTTGCAAAGATGATAGTAACAACGATGAGGTTTTACAGTGTCTAATCAAGAATCTACAAGCAAATTTGTCATGCAACGCTTCTCGGTTGCACCCATGCTCGATTGGACTGATCGCCACTGTCGTTACTTCCATCGACTGCTCTCTTCACAGGCGCTTCTGTATACCGAAATGGTGACGACAGGCGCGATAATTCACGGTAAAGGCGACTTTCTTAAATATAATGAAGAAGAACATCCGCTAGCTCTTCAGCTAGGGGGCTCTAATCCGAAAGATTTGGCCCATTGTGCCAAGTTAGCTGAGCAACGTGGCTACGATGAGGTAAATCTGAATGTTGGTTGTCCATCAGATCGGGTCCAAAATGGTCGATTTGGTGCTTGCCTAATGGCAGAGCCAGAGCTGGTGGCGGAATGTGTTGCTGAAATGAAGAGTGTGGTTGATATCCCAGTCACGGTAAAAACTCGCACAGGGATTGATGAATTGGATTCGTATCAATTTCTCACGGACTTTGTTTCGACAGTAGCGGAGAAAGGCGGTTGTGAGCAGTTTACCATCCATGCACGAAAGGCTTGGTTAACCGGTTTAAGCCCGAAAGAAAATCGTGAAATACCGCCTCTAGATTACAACCGAGCGTATCAAATCAAGCGCGACTTCCCTGATTTGGTGATTGCCGTAAACGGTGGGATTAAGTCTTTAGATGAAACATCAGAGCACCTGACTCAGCTTGATGGCGTGATGATTGGTCGTGAAGCGTATCAGAACCCCTATATGCTAGCTGAGGTAGATCAGACACTGTTTGGCTCTGATGCTCCGATAAAAAAGCGTACTCAGGTTGTTGAGGAAATGTATCCGTATATTGAAAAGCAATTGTCCGAAGGCGCATATCTTGGTCATATCACACGGCATATGTTGGGGTTATTTCAGAATATGCCAGGCGCACGTCAGTGGCGTCGCTATATAAGTGAAAATGCTCACAAACCAGGCTCTGGGATAGCAGTGGTAGAAGCGGCATTAGCGAAAATACCAAAAGAGCTCAATGTGTGAAATTTACCTAAAGCGGGTGGTTATTTTTACCAAGTTGATAAAAAGGCGGGAATTTAGATTGTTCTCGTTTTTTTATTCTCTTTAAATACATTATGTTAAGGCTGTGATAGGTGCGTTGGCTCGCTTTATGCAGTTAATATTCTCAGTGAACAATCGTATACGATGATGGAGGTAATTCGATGTTTGAAATTGTCTTTGTATTAATTTTTGGCGCCACTTTGGTCGTGACAGGCATTACGGCAGTCACCGTTTTTGCGGCCATGGGTGTGGCATTGGCGGTGACCATTGTACTGGCTTTGATAGGTGTTGCGTTTAAAATGCTACCTTGGTTGATATTGGCCGTTGTTGGTGTGGTCCTTTTTAATAAGATTCGTGCCTAGCTCACGTTCGTTAACTGCCTGATTAAACATTATTTGCTAAATGGAATAGGTTACTGTCCAATGTGTAATGAGCTGATGTAGTTCACTTTTCGTCTTGGAGCATAATTCACATGGATAGAGTAGCATTCGCGGCCTTCGCAAGTGCGGTCGTTTCTTTAGCAGTTATTCCTTCAGCATTCGCTGACTCTCCTTATGCATTTAAAGCTGGTACCGATATCTGGTGGGGAAGCACTAAAATTGATAATACCCGCCGTGATGACGCGGATTCCCCTAGTGTTTATATAGCTTACCACCCAAGCCGCTCGGCGTTGCCCGATATTAGTTACCGTTACACCTCGGTTGATGGCGGCAATTTTAGTGCCTTTGATAAACATGATCTTTCGCTTTATTACAATGTTGTCAGCCACGAGCTAATGACTTTCGATGTGGGGATAACAGGTACTCAATATACAGACACTCACTATAGAAGAGCTGGTTCATCAACGGCGTATGAGTTTAACGACTTTACGGTCAATCTGTATTCTTACGCTGAGATCAATATTCCTGAGAGTGAATGGCACATCATTGGTCAGTTTGAAGTTGGGAATATGAATGGCATCAAATCAACGGATTTTATTGCTGGCTTGCGTTATGAAATACCGTTCGATTCCATGTCGATATCCTTCAGAGGTGGCTATCGAGTTATCGATCTAGAGTTTTCTGAATTGGTGCCATCATCAACCACAGAGTCGTTCGTCTTTGTCGATGGTTATTTCCTAGGAACTGAGATCCGCTTCTGATTTTGTTCGAGTTGAATAAAATTTCTTTTTTCTGATTGATCAAAACTTATACTTTTTCGTTATATAAAAGGTAAAAATGTAGCACTTCCAGCATTTTGAACCATGCTTAATACGCGGGTGTATTTATGTTGGTATTAGTATGACGATCACTGAGCTTAGAAATCTTTACCGAGACAATCAGCTAGTAGAGGCGATTATTGAACCTTCAGCCGAGGAAGGTAATTGGATTGTGGAGTTTCGCCACACCAGAGGTGGTTTTGTATTACTCACTGATAGCCATGGAGAAGAATGCCATTATGGTGATCTAGATTTAGCATCAAAGTCGGCCATGGCTGTCGGCTTTAAACAAGTGAGGATCGAATCCAAATAAGCTATAAATAATATCTGCTGTAGATTTCACCTATTTTCCTTCCAAAAAGTTATAAAACATTACGTTCTATTCTTTCTAGTTATGACAATCAGTGTTTAAGCTTATCCCACGCAATATTGAGGGATGTACTGGTCATGTCTGTTTCACCAAAAATGCCACTGGGTAATGGTAAACCTAGTGAAGCCACAGAGTTAAGTCTGCCAATCAATGAAGAAAAGCTAAGTCAACTGCAACACTCTATTGGTGAATTGTCGTCACAGCAGCTCGCTTGGGTGAGTGGGTATTTATGGGGAATGAGCCAAGCAAACTCTGGTGAATTATCTCAGTCCCAATTCCCTACGGCTGAATCGGAGTCAGTGGTGACCTCGGATAAAAAGCTGACAATTATATTTGCTTCGCAAACAGGTAATGCCAAAGGTGTCGCTGAGGCCTTAGAAAAGCAAGCGGTGTCACTTGGCATCAGCACGAATTTGCTGGACGCTAGTGACGTTAAAGGAAAATCGTTGGCCAAACTGTCTCATCTAATTGTTGTGGCCTCGACCAATGGTGAAGGAGAAGCGCCAGATAACGCATTAGAACTGCATGAGTTCTTACAGTCAAAGAAAGCTCCTAAACTCGATAAGCTGCAATATGGTGTGATTGGTTTAGGTGACTCTAGCTATGAATTTTTCTGCCAGACAGGAAAAGACTTCGATGCTTTTTTATCTAAACTAGGGGCTCAATCTTTTATCGATAGAGTCGACTGTGACGTGGATTACGATGCGCCCGTAGAAGAGTGGACAGCGCAAGCGCTTAGTGTGGTTCAGGAGCAACTCGCAGTGCAGCCTGCTGATGTTGTTCAACTTCCTGTTAACCAGTCGACCTCAACGGTGGAATACAGCAAGCACAATCCTTACCAAGCAACACTATTAACCAATCAAAAAATTACTGGGCGTGATTCGAGTAAAGATGTCCGTCATATCGAAATCGATTTGGAAGATTCAGGCATCACTTATCAACCTGGTGACTCCTTAGGGGTTTGGTATGAAAACAGCTCAAAACTTGCCAATGATATCCTGTCTCAAGTTGGACTCTCTGGTGTAGAGAGTGTCGAAGTCGACGGTGAGAGCCTGTCGATTCACAGCGCGCTGGTTCGTCATTACGAAATCACGGCGGCTAACCCTCAGTTTGTCGACAAATATGCGCAAGTGTCGGAGAGCAAAAAACTACTTAAATTAACAGAAAATAAAGCCGCACTGCGCGAGTACAGCAGTAAAACCCAAATCATTGATGTGTTAGCCACCAAGAAAACAAAATTATCTGCACAGCAGTTAGTGTTAATGCTTAGGCGTCTCACCCCACGTCTGTATTCTATTGCGTCAAGCCAAGCCGAAGTCGAAGAAGAGGTGCATTTGACTGTTGGAGTAGTGGAATACGCTCATGGCGGTGACATTCGACAAGGCGGAGCCTCTGGGTACCTTAGCCAAAGACTTGAAGAGGGCGGCGATGTACGAGTCTTTGTCGAAGCCAACAATCATTTCAAATTGCCAGAAAGTGATGATACCCCAATTATCATGATTGGCCCTGGAACTGGCATCGCGCCTTTTCGAAGCTTTTTGCAAGAGAGAGAAAGTCGAGATGCAACAGGAGCTAACTGGTTATTTTTCGGCGACCGCAGCTTCACACAAGACTTCCTATATCAATCAGAATGGCAGCGCGCGTTGAAGTCAGGGTTACTCACGAAATTAGATGTGGCCTTTAGCCGTGATCAAGAGCAAAAAGTCTATGTTCAACATCGACTCTTGGAGCAAGCCGAAGAAGTATGGCGTTGGATTGATAGCGGCGCACATATCTATATATGTGGCGACGCCGACCAAATGGCCAAAGATGTTCATCAGGCTTTGGTTGATATAGCCGTAGAACAAGGTGGTCTGTCTGAAGAGCAAGCCCAAACGTTTTTTAATGATCTGCGCAAGAACAAGCGTTACCAGAAGGATGTGTACTAAATGAGCAAGCAAGAGCAACAAGAAGTCCTTGGAGAAACCCTAGGCCCACTTTCTGATAACGAGCGCATTAAGCGAGAAAGTCACTTTTTACGTGGCACGATTAGTGAAGATCTCAAAGATGCGGTGACGGGTGGATTCACCTCGGATAATTTTCAGTTGATCCGGTTCCATGGCATGTATCAACAAGACGATAGAGACATACGCGCTGAACGAGCGAAACAAAAGCTTGAGCCTCTGCATAATGTAATGCTTCGTGCTCGTATGCCTGGTGGTGTTATTACGCCAAAGCAGTGGCTCGCTATCGACAAATTCGCTTCAGAGAAATCCCTTTATGGCAGTATTCGGCTCACGACGAGGCAGACGTTTCAGTTTCACGGCGTATTGAAGCCAAACATTAAGCTAATGCATCAAACGTTAAATAGTATTGGTATCGACTCTATCGCTACCGCGGGTGATGTGAATCGTAATGTACTGTGCACCTCAAACCCCGTGGAATCAGAATTACATCAACAAGCCTACCAATGGGCAGCCAAGATCAGTGAGCACCTATTACCAAAAACCAACGCTTATGCTGAAATCTGGTTGGATGGCGAAAAAATTGAAGAGACGGACCAAGAGCCGATCTTGGGTGATAACTATCTTCCTCGTAAGTTTAAAACCACAGTAGTGATTCCGCCTCTCAATGATGTGGATGTACATGCTAACGACTTAAACTTTGTCGCTATTGCAGAGGAAGGCAAGTTGGTCGGCTTTAATGTGCTTGTCGGTGGAGGCTTGGCAATGACACATGGAGATACAACGACCTATCCACGCTGTGCGGATGATTTTGGCTTTATTCCTTTAGAGCACACATTGGATGTTGCAGCTGCAGTGGTGAGTACTCAGCGTGATTGGGGCAATCGTTCTAACCGGAAGAATGCAAAAACCAAATACACGCTAGATAGAGTCGGCATTGATGTTTTCAAGGAAGAGGTGCAAAAGCGTGCTGGTGTTAAGTTTGAAACTAGCCGTCCCTACACGTTTACTGAGCGTGGTGACAGAATCGGTTGGGTTGAGGGTATTGATGGATTGCACCACTTAACGTTATTTATCGAAAATGGCCGCCTATTAGATTTCCCAGATAAGCCTTTAAAATCCGGTGTGGCAGAAATCGCAAAAGTTCACCAAGGCGATTTTCGTATGACGGCGAATCAAAACCTGATAGTTGCTGGTGTCCCTGCTGAGCAAGTAAAGGAAATTGAGCAAATAGCTCGTGACTACCGACTGGTCAATGAGAAGACCAGCCAACAGCGTCAAAACTCTATGGCTTGTGTATCGTTTCCGACTTGCCCGTTGGCGATGGCAGAGGCAGAGCGTTTCTTACCCGATTTTGTGAGCGAGATTGAGAACATTCTTGATAACCACAAAGTTCCAGAAACAGAAAGCATCATTACTCGAGTGACGGGATGTCCCAATGGTTGTGGTCGTGCCATGTTGGCTGAGATAGGACTGGTTGGAAAAGCGCCAGGACGTTACAACCTACATTTGGGTGGCAACAAAGCCGGGACACGTGTTCCTAAAATGTACAAAGAAAATATCACGGTTGAGCAAATCTTAACGGACATTGATGAGCTTGTTGGTCAGTGGGCGCAAAAGAGAAGAGATAAAGAAGCATTTGGCGACTTTGTTATTCGAGCCGGAGTTGTTGATGAAGTGAAAGTATCTAAGAGGGATTTCTATGCTTAATACAATTGAATCCACGCTGGAACTCGATGAGCTTCTCACGATGACGAAAGCGGAAAGAGTCATTGCACTGGCACAGATTAATGCTGAGCTAGAGCAACTCTCTGTGATGGACAGAGTGACATGGGCGTTTAAGAATTTAAAAGGGAGTCATGTTGTTTCATCTAGTTTTGGAGTGCAAGCTGCGGTTATGCTGCATTTACTTACCCAGGTGAAACCTGACATCCCGGTGATTTTAACCGACACAGGCTACCTGTTTCCTGAAACCTATCAGTTTATCGATCAGCTAACCGAGCAACTTGGGCTCAACCTGCAAGTCTACCGCTCTCTATATAGTGCAAGCTGGCAAGAAGCCAGATACGGCAAATTATGGCAACAAGGCGTTGAAGGGATTGAAAGGTACAACAAGCTTAATAAAGTAGAACCTATGCGCCGCGCATTGGACGAACTGAATACGGGCACTTGGTTTTCTGGCCTACGTCGTGAACAGTCTCCTTCTCGTGCAAGCTTACCTATTCTCTCTATACAAAATGGCGTATTTAAATTTTTACCTATCATTGACTGGACAGAACAAGATATAGAAAGCTACCTAAAGCAATTTAACCTTTCTTATCACCCTTTAAAGCAGGAAGGGTATGTGTCGATTGGTGATGTTCATACGACGCAAAAGTGGCAGTCTGGTATGAAAATAGAAGATACACGATTTTTTGGTCTTAAAAGAGAATGTGGTTTGCATGAAGATGATGTAGAGCAGGACGGTTCAGGCATTTAGCCTCATTTCTTCTTTATTCTAAAGCTGCTTCGGCAGCTTTTTCTGTTTATGACAATCGTGTTAAACAAAGCGAAGCTTAAAAATGTGCATAAAACTGTGGGTAAGTTGTACTTTAATTATGGGTAAATGTGAATAAATAAAGAGTTGAGCGTTAATGAGCCAAACAAGCGTTATTTCTTAATTTTTTTACAAATAGTGCTTGCCAATCAAGTTGGGATCTCTATAATGCCACCTCGCTGACACGGGATGGCTTCAAACAAAGCAATCAACGAGTTAGCAAGGTCACCTAGCTAAGCCCAGTGCTTAAAAAGATTTAAAAAAAGTGGTTGACACTAAAACTTAAATCGCTAGAATGGCCGTCCGCTTTGAGATGAACTTCAAAGCACGCTCTTTAACAATATAAACCTATCAATCTGTGTGGGCACTCGTTGATGATAATCAAATTAGATACTTCGGTATCAAATTAGGTTTCAATGAAACGAAGTGACCAACGAGTCGAAA
>NZ_JAMKMR010000034.1 GCF_023634645.1 Vibrio sinus | reverse complement strand
CGATCGTGTTCCTTCCTAGTTATGATTCGCCACGATCCTAATTGATCGAGGCGCGCCAGAATTTGCTATTCTATGCGCCAACTCTCGTCAGCGCAATATTTGTGCGCTTCGAACTCACAAAAAGTCTTATCTTTGCAAATTCTCTACACAGAATTTTATTATCCGCGCTCTGCAATGATTGCTTCAGCAACATTTTTCGGCACTTCAGCGTACTCAGAAAACTCCATTGAGTAAGACGCTCGGCCTTGAGTTGCAGAACGAAGATCCGTTGCGTAACCAAACATTTCAGACAACGGGACTTGAGCACGGACGATCTTCAGGCCAGCATTGCCCTCGTCCATACCTTCGATCATGCCACGACGACGGTTTAAATCGCCAACAACATCACCCATCCAATCTTCTGGTGTGGTTACTTCAACTTTCATCATTGGCTCAAGAAGAACAGGTTGCGCATCAAGTGCACCCTTCCTGAACGCCATCGAACCGGCGATTTTAAACGCCATTTCGCTTGAGTCAACATCGTGGTAAGAGCCATCGTACAAGGTCGCTTTGACATCCAATACAGGATAGCCAGCCAGCACACCGTTGTTCATTTGCTCTTCGATACCTTTACCTACCGAACTGATGTATTCCTTAGGAATCACACCACCCACGATTTGATCAACAAAGACAAATCCTTCACCGACTTCTGATGGTTCCAGTTTCAACCAAACATGGCCGTACTGACCGCGACCACCAGATTGGCGAACGAACTTGCCTTCTACTTCCGTGCTACCACGAATAGTCTCACGATAAGCAACTTGCGGTTTACCCACATTGCAATCGACGCTGAACTCACGCTTCATACGATCAACAATGATATCTAGGTGTAGCTCACCCATACCTGAGATCAATGTCTGACCTGTTTCATCGTCAGTTTCAACGCGGAAAGAAGGATCTTCTGCCGCCAATTTACCCAACGCGATGCCCATTTTTTCTTGATCGGCTTTCGATCTTGGCTCTACCGCGATTTGGATCACTGGCTCTGGGAATTCCATACGCTCTAGGATCACTTTATGGTTTTGATCACACAGCGTATCACCCGTTGTCACTTCTTTTAGGCCGATTGCAGCAGCAATGTCACCAGCGCGAACTTCTTTGACTTCTTCACGCTTGTTTGAATGCATTTGTACGATACGACCAAAACGCTCGCGTTTTTGCTTCACTGAGTTGTATACCGTATCGCCAGAGTTCACAACACCTGAGTAAACACGCATAAAGGTTAGCGTTCCAACAAATGGGTCGGTTGCGATTTTGAATGCTAGTGCAGAAAACGGTTCGTTATCATCAGCGTGACGCTCAACTTCTTTCTCGTTGTCGTCCGTACCTTTAATAGCAGGCACATCGATAGGAGAAGGCAAAAATTCAATGACCGCATCCAACACCGCCTGTACACCTTTGTTCTTGAATGCACTACCACAAGTAGCAAGAACAATTTCATTATTTAGTGTACGAATACGCAGGCCTTGTTTGATGTCAGTTTCAGACAACTCACCTTCTTCAAGGTATTTGTCCATCAACTCTTCGCTGGCTTCTGCCGCTGCTTCAACTAGATTGTTACGCCATTCTTCAGCTTCATCTTGCATGTCAGCTGGAATGTCTTCGTAACTAAATGTCATGCCTTGATCGGCTTCATTCCAGTTGATGGCTTTCATCTTGATAAGATCGATGACGCCTTTAAATTCGTCTTCAGCACCAATGCTCAATTGAATTGGAACTGGGTTAGCACCAAGACGGTCTTTGATTTGGTCGACAACACGTAGGAAGTCAGCACCTGCACGATCCATCTTGTTAACAAATACCATGCGAGGAACGCTGTATTTGTCGGCTTGACGCCATACGGTTTCTGATTGAGGTTCGACACCAGAAGAGCCACAGAACACAACAACGGCACCATCTAATACACGCAAAGAACGCTCTACTTCGATAGTAAAGTCAACGTGTCCTGGAGTATCGATGATATTAATACGGTGATCTTGGAATTGCGCTTCCATACCACGCCAGAATGTGGTCGTCGCAGCGGATGTGATCGTGATACCGCGCTCTTGCTCTTGCTCCATCCAGTCCATGGTTGCAGCACCATCGTGAACTTCGCCGATTTTGTGAGAAAGACCGGTATAGAACAGAATACGTTCACTAGTGGTTGTTTTACCTGCATCTACGTGAGCAACGATACCGATATTACGGTAACGCTCGATAGGAGTTTTACGAGCCACAATTGTATCCTCTTTGTAGGGACTATTGATGTTTCAAAAAAGAGATTCTGAAATATGAATAAACCCTATTTTCTATTTCAGTAAAAGGTCGGATAGAAAATAAAACAGTGCTGCGAGTAGACCTCGCAGCACCATAAAGGTATTACCAGCGGTAATGAGCGAACGCTTTGTTCGCGTCTGCCATACGGTGAACGTCTTCACGTTTCTTAACAGCAGTACCTTTGTTTTCAGCCGCGTCTAGCATTTCAGCAGCTAGGCGAGCAGCCATAGATTTTTCACCACGCTTACGCGCAGCTTCAACAACCCAACGCATAGCAAGCGCGTTACGACGAACCGGACGCACTTCTACTGGCACTTGGTAAGTTGAACCACCTACACGGCGAGATTTAACCTCTACCGCTGGGCGAACGTTTTCAAGAGCTTCTTCAAATACAGCTAAGTGGTCTTTACCAGACTTCTCAGCCATTGTGTCTAGAGCAGTATAGACGATTTTTTCTGCTACAGATTTCTTTCCGTCAACCATTAGGATGTTAACGAATTTTGCCAGCAGTTCAGATTTGAACTTAGGATCTGGAAGGATCTTACGCTGACCAATTACGCGACGACGTGGCATGGATATTCTCCGTTGTCTTCTTCAGGTTATCCAAAACTTTTCAGTTTCTTCAAAAATTAAAAATAATTTAGTGTTTGGCCTTACTTAACGGGGATCCATTAAGACTTAGGACGCTTCACACCGTACTTAGAACGACCTTGTTTACGGTCATTTACGCCTGCACAGTCAAGTGCACCGCGAACAGTGTGGTAACGCACACCTGGAAGGTCTTTAACACGACCACCACGGATAAGAACAACTGAGTGCTCTTGAAGGTTGTGACCTTCACCGCCGATGTACGAAGTGACTTCGAAACCGTTCGTTAGACGAACACGGCAAACCTTACGAAGTGCTGAGTTAGGTTTTTTAGGTGTAGTAGTGTATACACGAGTACATACACCACGTTTTTGTGGGCACGCTTCTAGTGCTGGCACGTTGCTTTTAACAACTTGCTTTGCACGTGGCTTACGTACCAACTGGTTAATAGTTGCCATTAAATAGCTCCTGATTTACTTGAAAGTAAGCTTTGTGAAAAATCAACCCTATGCACGTTAAGTACAATTAGGGACGCAAAATTCTATTCAGTGTGGAAAGGAGTGTCAAGAAATATACGGATCTTTTTTGCTCAATATATGGAAGGATTGAAATGTCATTGTGACGATGGAGAAATCACCAGGTCATTGATTTCTCATTTTCCGCGGTTAACTCAACAAAACCGACAAAAGAAATTAATGAATATGAAGGAGAGACTAGGCCCTCTAGTCCCCTAGCTTGCACGTCTTCTTTCAATAGAAAGATAAGATTTTCACGCTGAGCTAACTGCTCAGCTAATGTGTGCGCTGCCACACCTGCATACACCGCTTCCTCAACCAAAAGGAAGTCATCTTTCTCCCCCGCATAGTCGATAGCTAATGGTAGCTTGTCGAGAGATTTAATAATATGTAACACCCGTTTCGCTCCTAAAACGTCAACACGACATCGCAATGATGGATTTTCTCTGCCATAGAGTGGGCTGGCAAGGTTTGTACATCGATAACAAAAGAGGCTTCAGACAAACCCATTTTATCGAGGCTATCTTGGCAGACGTACACATCTTCAATGTCATAGAGCTCCATTAATTTAAATGTCGCACTATAATCCCTCGACAATATTTTATCAGGCTGCTGATCTTCTAGTAGCTGCGCTACCGCACCGCCAACAAAAAACAACTGGATATGCTCACAATAGGCCGACGCCGCCAATAGCGCATCCAAGCCTTCTCGCCCAGAAGAAACGGAATGAGGTAAACTCTTAAATACAAAGCCCAGAGATTTCAAAACTGTACCACTCTATCTTGTGTTAGCATGGCTTCGGCCAAACTGCCGAGCCCCACCTGTTCAAACCCATCGGCCAAATTATCCTGACTCAAATTGTGTTGCTTAGATTCAGCGTGGCTGACAATGCCACGACGCAGCGCCGCCGCCACACAGGTTTGCAGTTTCACTTGGTGCTGGGCTGAAAGGGTTTGCCAAGCAGACACTAAATCAAATTCGTCGTTGGCTGGTACTGTAACCGCCGAACCATTTAGAACCCCATCTTGATAAAAGAAGATACTCGTGAGCGTATGTCCTTTTTCAATCAAAGCGCGGGCAAACAAATAGGCATTTCGTGCCGACTGTGTCCCATAAACTGGCCCGTTTACAACCAAGGTATAACTCAAAGGCTGACTCAATCCTCTCCATCCTCCGTTTTGCGCTGCCTTATATAAAGATAGACAGTATGCTTGGAAATATTGAGTCGATCTGCCACTCGGTTAATCGCATCTTTAATATCAAAGATGCCTTTATCATAAAGTTCCATCACGATCTGACGGTTCTTGGTGTTGTTAGACACCGATTTATTGGAGTTGATTTCTTCTATCGTTCGCTCAACCGTTTGATCAACCAACTCTTCCACATCGCTGGCAAAATTGACCGATGATGCGGCTTCTTTAGCGTCTTGATCAGGAATGAAGGATTGCAGTATCTGAGCGAAGGGGGCATCAAGGTTCACGTTGATACATAGCAAGCCAATCACACGATTATCACCATTGCGGATGGCAATCGTAATCGACTTCATTAATACACCGCCTTTAGCACGAGTAAAGTAAGAGCGTGAAAAATTTCTCTCTGAACCTTCTATGTCTTTCAGCATTTTCAGAGCTAAGTCGGTGATAGGAGAGCCGACTTGGCGACCGGTATTTTCACCATTGGCGATTTTAATTGCTGAAGTGTTTAAATCTTCCAGTGAGTGCAGCACGATCTCACAAAAAGGACCGATTAGACTGGCAATTCCATCCACCACGGCCTCATAAGATTTAAGAATAATTTTATCCGACTCGCTGAACGGCATGACATTGACCGAGTCCATTTCAAGCAACATTTCTTGGGTAATTGTTTCTTCTGTTGTCGTCACTTTTGCTAGCCCTAAAAAGTCATCAACATTTTTATGTAAGTTTATCAGAAAATTTGAATAAGTATCTTAGTAACATCACTGTCTAGTGAAGTAGGATAGGTATATTGCATGAGGTGATAAGAAATGAAAAGGCCTGACGTTGTCAGGCCTAGAATTAAAATTTGCGTAGCGCCAAGTGATTACTTAGCTTTTGGCTTCGCTTGTGGTGCTGGCTTTTTAGCGTGCTCAACTTTGATAAGCTCAACATCAAAGATAAGTGTTGAGTTAGCAGGAATGGTTGGCGTTGCGTGATCACCGTAAGCAAGTTTAGGTGGAATAACAAACTCAAACTTAGAGCCTACAGGCATCAACTGAAGACCTTCCGTCCATCCTGGGATAACGCGATCCAATGGGAAAGTCGCAGGCTTACCACGGTCATATGAGCTATCGAACTTAGTACCATCAATTAGCTTACCAGTGTAGTTCACTTCAACCACGTCAGTAGCCGCTGGTTTTTCACCTTTTCCAGGAGTGATCACTTTGTAAAGAAGGCCAGATTTGGTCTCTTTCACGCCTTCTTCTTTAGCGAATTTCTCTCTAAACTCTTCACCCGCTTTTAGCGCCTTAGCGGCATCTTCAGCTTCTTTGGCTTTCATCGTTTTCGCAACACGCTGATCAAGCGACTCTAACGCTTGGCGAGTTTGATCTTGGTTCAGAGCGGATTTACCAGCAAAAGCATCTTCAATGCCTTTTAGTACTTCGTCTTTGCTTAGCTTGATTCCAAGCTTATTCGGTTTCTCGATACTTTCGCTTAGGTAGTTCGCGAAAGAAACACCGATAGCATAAGCCGCTTTATCATCCTCAGATTTAAAGTGAACTTGCGCCTGCTCGGTTGCTGCAGGTGCTTTAGTTGTGGCCTTTGGTGACTCTTCCTTTTGACAGCCAACTGCTAGCACTACGGTTGCAGCAAGCAGTGACACTTTAAATATTGATTTCATTGAATTCTCCAAGTAATGGACTAACCATTTGTTAACGCGCACAGATTTGTTGTAAAGAGTGGAGTGCACGACGTTGTTGTACCAATATATGATTATCTGTTGCGACTTTTTACCACAACAAGCGAGTATTTAGCCATAATGCGACACATTTTTCATGCAATTTTGCCCATAATTGTCATCGTACTGTTAAATGGATGCTTTTTCTCCACTGATGATGACCAAAAATGGGTATTAGAGCCCGACGGTTCAACGGCGTTTGCTCTCAGTCGCGATGGTCGCTTTGCGTTAGTGTATTCGTTAGAAAATCACCTCGTTCTTTGGGACTTATACCAAGATAAAAAGCTAGCAAATCTAGGGGAGCAAGACCCACAAGCTCATACGGTTTCCACTATTAGAATTTCAGACAATGGTCGATATGCGGTGACGGCGACCCAAACCAATTTCGCGGTATGGGATCTGGCTTGGACACAAGCAGAAGGACTATGGTCAATTGATGATGCTCTAATCGTTGATGCCGATGTATCGAGTAATGGTAAGCAAGTATTACTGGCGTTGACTAATGGCAAGGCTATCTACGTGAACCTCGAGACTGGACGGCGTTTAGAGTTTCTTGCTCATCAAGATAAAGTCAATACCGTGGCCATTTCACCAAATGGCAAATACGCGCTTTCTGGTGGCAATGATCATTTCGCCTATTTATGGGATACGCAAAATGGCCAAGTCATTCGCGAGTTTAGGCATAAACAGCGAGTTAATCGGGTTGCGTTGCAACGTGATGGCAAATACGCCTTAACGTCCGACGTGGGTAACGATGCCATTATTTGGGATTTAAAAACGGGTGACAAAATTTCCCACCTACATAGTTTTTCACGCCAACTCATTTTTTCTACTGCGCGATTTTCAGATAGCGGAAGGCTGTTGGTGACGGGCACGCCATCGAGTCGCATCATAGTGTGGGAGAGTCAATCTGGTGACAAAATTGATGGTTTCGAAACCACGCCTAAAAAAGATACTCGCCCTCCCCGAGCAGTCGTGTATGATGCAGCCTTTGATCATAAAAATCGGGTAATCTCTGGCACTTCAGCAGGTATTGCTCAAGCATGGAAACTAGACGACTAATATGACTGATAAATACGTACAAGAGCTTGAGAAACGAGTCAGTAATTTGGAATGTCAACTTGCCTTTCAAGAGCAAACGATTGAAGAGCTCAATGATGCGTTGAGCCAACAGCAATTATTGATATCTAAAATGCAAGCGCAAATGAAATATATCGTGGGCAAGGTAAAGTCAATGGACTCTTCCCAACTGGCTGACCAATCTGAAGAATCCCCTCCTCCTCATTATTGATAAGTTTGCTAGGCAAACACATAAGCGATCACTAAACCCGCTACGACCAAACAGCCACCGATCCGCCTGAGTTGATGATCCGGTTGCTGGCTTAATTGTGCCACCATGTTTCGCCACCCGTTGGGGGCAATCAATGGCCCAAGCCCTTCCACAATGAGTACTAAACCAATGGCAATCCATATTGAGTTTGACATGCTCACCTTTACCCGATCTTGATGAAAAAGAAAGGCTCCTAAAAAGGAGCCTTGAGATAACAATGTGTACCTTACTTACTGGCTTTAGCCGCATCCCCTTTCGGGTTATTCATGTACTGGAAGAAGTCACTCTTAGGATCAAGTACTAAGATATCACTCTTGTTGTTGAAAGACTGCTCGTAAGCCTTCAACGAACGCCAGAAACTATAGAACTGAGGATCTTGCTTATAAGCATCGGCATAGACTTCTGCCGCTTTCGCATCCGCTTTACCACGAATAGTACGGGCATCACGGTCAGCTTCAGCAAGAATAGTGGCGACTTCAAGCTCAGCTTGAGCGCGAATGACTTCAGCTTTCTCACGACCTTGCGAACGATGTTTACGAGCTACGGTTTCTCGCTCAGCTCTCATACGCTCATAGATAGACTTACTGATACTATCAGGTAAGTTGATTTTCTTGATTCTAAAGTCAACCACCTGGATACCCAAGTCCTTCATCGCATTATTACGCGTACCTTCCAGCACGTTTTGCATGATCTTGTCACGCTCGCCTTCGACTTCTAATGCCTGCTTAGCCGCTTCAGTTGCTACGACATCACTATTCTTACTTGGCAATACATCGTCATTTCTTGGCCCAGAGACAATTTGTTTGATCTCTCGTGAACCAATTTCAGAACGAAGCATATCGGTGACTTTTCTACTTAGTAAGGCCTCAGCTGTCATGGTGTTGCCACCACCTGTTGCTAGGTAAAACTTACCAAAATCTTGGATACGCCACTTCATATAAGAATCAATGATGATGTCTTTTTTCTCGGCTGTAACGAATCGATCTGAGCGTCCATCCATGGTTTGGATTTTCGCATCAAGCAAGACGACACGATCAAACAATGGCAATTTGAAATGCAATCCAGGTTGATAGATGCGAGCTATTTCATTGTTGTCTTTCAGGATACGGCTGAATCGCAGCACAATGCCTCGTTCGCCTTCAGGAACAACAAACACTGACATCAAAAATAGCACGATGACAACAACCAATAGAGGTATCATTAACTTACGCATTATTGGTATCTCCCTTGACGTGAATCCGATGTCCTTGTTGAAGAACTCGTCGTGCTTTTATCACTCGTTTTTGACTCCACTTGGATAGGCGCATAGGTAGAACTATTCGACTGACTCTTAGATTGCGATTTTTCGCTTTCTGCTCTTAACTTATCTATCGGCAAATAGAGTAAGTTGCCACTAGAATTCGAATCAATCAGCACTTTTGAAGTATGAGAATACACTTGCTCCATCGCATCTAGATACATACGTTCACGAGTCACTTTCGGTGCCGCTTTATACTCAGGCAACAATTGATCAAACTGAGCAACCTGACCATAAGCCTGATTCACGACACGCTCGGCGTAACCTTGAGCTTCTTTCTTAATCCGCTCGGCGCGACCTGTTGCTTTTGGCAAGATATCGTTGCTGTATGCTTCCGCTTCACGCACATAACGCTGTTCATCTTCTCGAGATGCTGTTGCGTCATCAAAGGCATCTTTCACCTGTTCTGGCGGGCGTGCATCTTCAAAGTTCACCGCGACAATCTGAATCCCCATGTCGTAACGATCTATGATATGTTCTAGCGTTTCTTGTGTGCTCTGACGGATCTGTTGACGACCATCAGTCAAGATGCTGTCCATTAAAGAGTCACCAATCACGGCACGAAGCGCTGATTCAGTTGCTTGGCGCAAACTGTCATCAGGGTTAACCACTTTATATAGATAGTTATATGGGTTGGACACACGATATTGAACATCCATTGACACCGTTACTACGTTTTCATCTTTGGTCAACATGGTGCCAGACGTTCTTAGCGAGCGAATAGATTGCACATTGACTAACGTATAAGTGTCAATAAAGGGAGGGCGCCAGTTTAAACCCGGACCTTCGATTTTATCGAATTTTCCAAGTTGCAAGACAACAGCTCGTTGAGCTTCCCCTACGGTATAGATTCCGAAAAAGGCCCAGACAACAATGGCAGCAAGAACGATTAAGCCGATTCCCACTTTACCACCGGATCCTATAGGCGAACCTTTTCCATTTTTTCCACCAAACTTTCCACCCAATTTTTGACTCAGCTTATTAAATACTTCGTCTAAATCTGGCGGTCCTTGATCACGACCACCGCGATTATTATTGTTCCCCCAAGGGTCCTTATCGCGGCCATTATTGTCGTTATTATTGCCAGGCTCATTCCACGCCATTAGAAAGCTCCATCAATAGATATGACGTTATACTGTAGCAGTCATTTAAGTAACTATAAAGTCACGTAAAACTGCCTCTTCTCTTTTTTCGAGTCTAGACCAGTCGACTTGTTGCATTCGAACATCGATTAGCAAGTTACCGTCCTGGTCATACTCCTCTCGTTGAATACATTTCAGTTTAAAGAAGGTACTACGAATTCGTCCTTGGTACTGAGGTGGGATTCGCAGTTGATATTGAACTAACTGACTGGCTAAGCGTTCTGACAAAGCCTCAAACAGTAGCTCGATTCCTAACCCATCCATTGCAGACACCCAAACCACTCGAGGAATACCTTCCTCATCTCGCTCGATTCTTGGGTTCTGCTCGGGCAGATTATCAATCTTGTTCATTACGATAAGCGCAGGCACTTCATCGGCCTCAATCTCTTCTAATACGTCATGAACCGCTTTAACATTCTCTCTAAATCGTTCGTCACTTGCATCTACAACATGTAACAAAATGTCAGCTTCTTGCGTTTCTTGCAGGGTTGCTTTAAACGCTGCGACTAAGTCATGGGGCAAGTGTCGAATGAACCCAACCGTGTCGGCCAATATCGCTGGACCTATGTCAGATAATTCAATCTTCCTTAAGGTAGGATCTAAGGTCGCAAACAACTGATCTGCCGCGTACACGCCCGCTTCCGTTATTCGGTTAAATAACGTCGATTTACCCGCATTGGTGTAACCAACAAGAGAAACCGTTGGGATTTCAGCTCGACTTCTTGCTCTACGCCCCTGCTCTCGCTGCTTCGCCACTTTATCCAGCCGACGCAAGATCGCTTTAATACGATCTCGCAGTAACCGTCGGTCTGTTTCTAGCTGCGTCTCACCTGGTCCACGTAAACCGATACCACCTTTTTGTCTTTCTAGGTGTGTCCAGCCTCGAATCAAGCGGGTTGAAATATGTCGCAACTGAGCCAGCTCTACTTGCAGCTTACCTTCGTGCGTACGAGCACGCTGAGCGAATATATCTAGGATAAGTCCAGTCCTATCTAGTACTCGGCATTTGCATAGTTGTTCTAAGTTGCGTTCCTGAGCAGGAGATAGAGAATGGTTAAAGATGACGATATCGGCACCAACAAGCTGTACCACTTGTGCAATTTCTTCGGCTTTTCCTTCTCCGACATAATACTTGGGGTGAGGAGATTGTCGACTACCAGTAATAACCTGTAGTGTCGACACTCCTGAAGAAGACACGAGCATCTCAAACTCTTTTAAATCTTCCCATTCACCTGTTTGCGTAAAATTAATATGAACAAGTACGGCTCGTTCACCGGATTCATAACGGTCAAACAAGCGTCCGACTCCTTAAATAGTGTTGATGATAAATAAGAGTTTAATCCTCTGATTTTTCTTGGCGCTCAGTAGGCGCACGCTCAGCATTGTGATGACTTACAGCACGTGCCGGTACAACGGTTGAAATAGCGTGCTTATAAACCATCTGATTAACTGTGTTTTTCAAAAGAATGACAAATTGATCGAAAGACTCAATCTGACCTTGTAGCTTAATTCCGTTTACAAGGTAAATTGACACTGGAATACGCTCGCGACGTAGCGCGTTTAAAAATGGGTCTTGTAAAGATTGCCCCTTAGCCATTTTAATATTTTCCTTTGTTGTATTGTTGTAATTATTTAGCTAGTGGTGCACTTTTTGGAATGAGGTGCCGCCTTTGCATCTGAGCTAAACGAATAAAAAAACCCGATACCACTTGTTATGTAGCTAAAATAAGCAAATTTCAAGTACAGATCTTCAACGGGGTTCAATCACGCAAAAGCGATCACATTATACACAGTTAACTTAATCAGATGCTACTGCATTTGACAGGGTTTCGAATGCATCATCAATGTCATCGCTGCTCAACCAAGTAAGATTTTCCCAGCTACGCAACCAGGTCAATTGACGTTTAGCCAACTGCCGTGTTGCACATATTCCGCGGAAAATTGCTTCATCGAGCGTGCAATTATCATCCAGATAATCCCACATTTGCCTATAACCTACGCAGCGGATCGATGGTAAATCAGGATGAAGATCTCCTCGAGAGTACAATGCTCTCACTTCATCTTCAAATCCAGCGTCGATCATCTTACCAAATCTTAACTCTATCCTACGGTGCAATTCTGATCTTTCCTTCGGTGCGACAGCAAACTGTTTCACCTTAAATGGCAAGCCATCACCTTTGACTTTGGTAAGTTCAGTCAAAGATTTACCAGAGATACGATACACTTCAATGGCTCGAGATAAACGCTGAGGATCATTGGGGTGAATACGCTGTGCCGAAACTGGATCAAACGTTCTCAGTTGATCGTGCAATACCTGCCAACCATGCTGCTGTGCTTCGGCTTGAATTTGCTTGCGTATCTCTATATTAGCTGCAGGAAGCGGTGATAACCCTTCTAACAATGCTTTGAAGTAAAGCATTGTACCGCCAACAAGAAGTGGGATATTCCCCCTAGCAACGATTTTATGCATTTCTTCGATTGCATCGGCGCAAAAATCTGCAGCGGAATAGGCCTGTAATGGGTCGAGGATATCGATCAGCTTATGTGGGGCTTGTGCCAACTCACTAGCGTCCGGTTTGGCGGTACCAATATCCATACCCTTAAATATTAGCGCCGAATCAACACTGATTACTTCAACAGGAAAGTGCTGACACATACGGATCGCCAGTTCAGTTTTGCCTGACGCAGTCGGCCCCATTAGAAATAGAGCCAAGGGTAATTCATTTTTCATGGACATTAGTGCTAGGTTAGCTATTTAAAGTAGAAATCGAAGATGAAAAATCCGCTGGTGTGACTAGCTGGGCATCATCCAAAGGCAGCGCATCTTGCCAAAGTTGCTCTAATTCTGCAATAAGCTGGATCGCTTCGGACAGAGTATAGTCGTTATTAGGTTGGCTGATCTCATTACAAATCCAATTTTGTAGTGAGTGAGCACTTACACTTTCAACTTGAGAATCATGAGAACTAATAAATGACAGCAACTGAGGGATGAGTTGTTGTAGATTTTTTTGTCGCAACGGTTGTGGTACGGCCATCACCATGATGGTGGAATCATTACGCCGCCTAAATTGTAAGCCAAATTGAGCCAATAAATCTTGATAGTCAGCTACGACTTTAACGACGTCTTTATCAAGCGATAAAGATAACGGGACCAAGAGTGGCTGCGCCAGAAGCGACCCTTGGTGGAGATCAAGCTGGCGTAGATTCTTTAACCACTCAGCACGATTAAGAGCCACTAACACGACATGAGCCTTATCACTCATTAGCAGGTATTGCCCTTCAACGATAGCAATCGCTTTACCCAACTGGGTTATCGTGACATGACTGTTTTGTTTTTTGCCAGCAGGTTCTTGCTCTCCAGCCTGCGAAGATTGGAGCTCTTTGCCTGCAGGCAAAGAGGGTTGCCGTCCATTTTCGACCGCTGTATCGGGTGTCGATAGCAACTCAGAATATACCTCTAGCTGTTTTTTAGACACCCCGCTATTTTGGTATGAGTCTGGCCGTGGCTTACGATTAGACGAGCTAGAAGGGCCAGATTGCCACGCATTTCGCGCCACGGGTTCTCTTACGTGGTGAGATTGCTTATACGATGACGAACTAGAGTATTGGTCAAGGTTGCCTTTTGCTACAGGAGTCGTTTCGACTCGACTGGACTGGTGATAAGCATCGTTTAATCCCGTCTCGGTAGCGCCGTGTATTGCGTTATCTGGTAGGTATGCCGCATCCGAGACTACTGGCTCTTTTGCATCGGCACTCAGCACTTCTTTACTATTAATAGCTTGGCTTTGCGCTAAAGCGTCACTGAGCGCTTGATAAATGAAATCGTGCACCAGCCTTGCTTGATGGAAGCGAACCTCGTGTTTGGCTGGATGGACGTTAACATCTACCTGACGCGGATCGAGCTCAATAAATAAAACATAGGTGGCAAATTGATCCGATCTTAATGTGGTTTCGTAGCTCTGCCGAATGGCATGATTGATCAGTTTATCTTTTACTACTCGACCATTGACGTAACAATATTGGAGATCGCTCTGCTGTCTCGCTCCCTCTGGTAAAGTGATCCAACCGTGCAGCTTCAGCCCCTGATGTTCTAACGTCACACCCAACATATTCCGTACAAATGCACTGCCACATACATTGACCAAACGTTTCTCCGTTTGCTGAGTATTCATCGATTTTCGATATTGGCGGACAACTTTATTGTTATGTCTTAAGGTGATCGTCACATCAAAGCGACTTAATGCCACGCGCTTTAACAACTCATCAATATGAGTGAACTCGGTTTTTTCTGTACGCAAAAATTTGCGTCGCGCTGGCGTATTAAAAAATAGATCAACCACTTCAACCGTCGTCCCAACCGGGTGAGCCGCTGGTTGCAGTTTCACTTCCATGTCACGGCCTTCACAATGCGCCGACCACGCTTGCTCTTGGTTGACTGGCCTTGAGGTTAAGGTCAAACGAGAAACAGAGCTGATACTGGCTAACGCTTCTCCACGAAACCCCAAACTGTCAATCGCTTCAAGATCGTCTAGAGTGTGGATTTTCGATGTCGCATGACGACTAAGCGCTAACGAGAGTTGATCTTTGTCGATCCCCTTACCATTGTCCCGAACTCGAATCAATTTAGCGCCACCCTGATCAATATCGATATCGATCTTGGTGGCGCCAGAATCTAAACTATTCTCCACCAGCTCTTTGACCACGGAAGAAGGCCTTTCCACGACTTCTCCAGCGGCAATTTGGTTCGCAAGTCGAGCAGGTAAGATTTTTATCGTCATAGTAGGGTCTAGTGTTTAAATGTGTGGAATGAGTAAAACCTGACCTATCGCCAGCTCATCAGATTTTAGTTTATTCGCCTTACGAATACTACTAATTGGTATCCCATACCGACTGGCAATCTTGCCCAAATAATCTCCACGTCTCACTTTGTATTTACGTATTGGTAAATCCTTTACACTGACGGTAATTTTCAGCTTTTGACCAAGCAGTAAGGTATTCGATCTTAGGTGATTTTCTCGTTTAATCTGGGAGATATCGACCTTGTATTTCTGCGCAATCTTACCCAAATAATCACCACGCTTTACGACATGAACAATGGTCTTGGTTTGCAGTGGATTATTATCAGCAGGCACCACTATATCGTTAGCTTTACCCGGTATCACCAGCACTTGTCCGACTCTAAGCCCGCTTCGCTTTAGACGGTTTTCTTTCATTATTGCGTTAACGCTAGTGTTAAACCGCTGCGCAATAATCGACAGCGAGTCTCCACGCCTTACCTTATACGTTTTGGACTCGAGCCTTTTGGCGAACAAGGTGCCTGGTGGCGGCTCTACTTCAAAGTATTTCACCACAGCTTCAGTGATCGCTCGGGCAATTTTTTCCTGATGGCTTGGTTTAAATAACAGTTTTTCCTCACTCGGATTGGAAATAAAACCTGTTTCTACCAATACAGACGGTATGTCAGGTGATTTCAGTACGGCCAAGCTCGCGTACACAGGCTTACTTCGATGCAGTCGAGCCACTTTGCCCAACTTTTGCAGTATGTCTGAAGCCAGCTTATAGCCTTCATTTTGTGAATGACTAAACTGCAAATCAAGTAAGGTCTGACTGACATTTTTGTCATCCGAGTTCTTGGCTAGGACCTCTCCTGCCCCACCTAGCAGCTGTGATTGCTCTTCGCTATTTTCAACCCACCTGGCAATTTCGGTGTTTGCGCGCCTGGTATTTAACACAAACACTGATGCTCCTCTAGGTTGAGGCGACATGAACGCGTCGGCGTGGATAGAAATAAGGATGTAAGCTTTATCCTTACGGGCAATTTCCGTTCGTTTGTTCAGCCCCACGTAATAATCACCCGTACGTGTCAGTACAGCTCGGATGCCAGGAATCGCATCCATCTTATGGGCTATCTTTTTCGCAATGGCTAAGGTGACCGTCTTTTCGTACTTTCCAGTTGGGCCTATAGAGCCAGGATCTTCACCACCATGACCAGGGTCGATGGCAACCACAATTTCCTTATTGCCACTGGCTTTTGGCGCATCGGTGGTAATGCCTTTGATGGGCGCTTTCGATGCAGCAGTAGAAGTCGAGGTATTTGAGTGCGGAAAATCCACTACCAATCGATGTCCATATTGGCCCAATGGCGTGGGAGGAAGTTTAAAGATCTGAGCTTTGCTCTTCTTCTTCAGCTCAAAAACGAGGCGATAAGTAGACTTATTCGGCGGCTTACTCCTGCGGATTTTTTTCAGCACTGGACTGTTAGTCACAGTGATGGGTAATTTGGTGTGCAGGGTGGTATTTTTTAGGTCAATCACCAAGCGATCCGGACGACTCAGTGAGAAATAGCTGTAATCCATATCCGATTTCAAATCGAATACGACTCTCGTTTCGTCTGGCGAAGGCCAAACTCTGATCGCTTCTAGAGAATTGGCCCAAGCAAGGTTTAACAGTGGTAGGAAAAATAGGACAAAGAAAGTAATAACTGTCCGCGCTAATTTAGCTATCAACGTAACTCCAAGTTCTCAATTAACGAATGTCCATAATCATTGTTAGCTTTAATAGAAATGGATCGGCTCTCACCATCATACATCAGCTCAATATCAAGGTCTGCTTGCGGAAGAAGGCCCGTGCCTTTTTCTGGCCATTCCACTAGACAAATCGCATCAGCGGTTAAGTAATCACGGATTCCCATGAATTCGAGTTCTTCAGGATCAGCAAGTCGGTATAAATCAAAGTGATAGACTTGCCAATTATTTAAATCATACGGCTCTACAATGGTGTAAGTGGGACTCTTTACTTTACCACTATGCCCTAAGGCTTGAATAAAACCACGACAAAATGTGGTTTTCCCTGCTCCGAGATCGCCATGTAAATATAACGTGGTTTGCTGTGTGCAAGTATTCGCTACTACAGCACCGATATCAACCGTCGCTTGCTCGTCAGACAGGGCAAGTTGTAATGTTTTCATGTCATGCGTTCTCTTTGTATAAGGTGTTATTGATTATCGATACCAATCAATAGAACAGAGATAGTAAACCGGGTTAGATTTATCAGACAAGCTCTGTTGTGTAAGTAGAAAGAAAATTATCTCAACTAACAATGAATTTGTCACTAAAGTGATGCGATGATCACCCTAGATGCACTGACAATTCACGAGCTACGATCTAGATCCTAGATAAAAGATCCTGTAAGATCGCGCCCCCTTGATCCTGAGAACATGATAATGGATTACGCACTACTCGCTGGCAAAATCAAGCAATGGGCCTTTGAACTTGGCTTTCAGAAGGCTGGAATCAGCGATGTTGACTTGAGTGAACATGAGCCTGAACTGCAAAGATGGCTCGATGCAAATTATCATGGTGAAATGGATTGGATGGCGCGACATGGCATGATGCGAGCCCGACCTGACGAATTATTACCTGGCACCATTCGAGTAATCAGTGTAAGAATGGACTACTTGCCCCCAGAGGCTCAATTTGCCTCCAATTTGTCCGATCCTAATCAAGCCTACATCAGCCGTTATGCACTTGGCCGAGATTACCATAAGCTAGTAAGAAACAAGCTGAAGGTGTTAGGAGAAAAGATTAAACAAGAGGTTGGTGAGTATGGCTATCGACCCTTTGTTGACTCCGCTCCTATCTTAGAGCGCCCGCTAGCCCAAAAAGCAGGCTTAGGTTGGACAGGCAAACACTCACTTATTTTGGATAAGCAAGCGGGCTCTTGGTTTTTTTTGGGCGAACTATTGGTCGACCTGCCTCTACCAGTAGATGCCCCACAACCCAATCAGTGCGGCAAGTGTGTGGCATGCATGACATCTTGCCCTACCCAAGCCATCGTAGAAGAAGGGGTGGTGGATTCAAGACGGTGTATTTCATATCTGACCATTGAGTTCGATGGCGTCATTCCTGTTGAGTTTCGTAAAGCCATGGGTAACCGAATTTATGGCTGTGACGATTGCCAACTGGTCTGTCCGTGGAATCGATTCTCAAATATTACCGCCGAGCAAGATTTCCATCGCCGAAAAGTATTTGTGAGCAGTGATCTCGTGACCTTATTTGAATGGAGTGAAACGGAGTTTCTTAAACATATGCAAGGTTCAGCTATTCGTCGTATCGGTCATAATCAATGGCTCAGAAACCTCTCAATCGCTATGGGCAATGCACCATACAACGAGAGGATCATACGTGCCCTGCAATCAAGGCTAGGGCAAAACAGCAATTTAGACATCCACATAAACTGGGCACTGGAAGAGCAGCAAAACAAACAAACTATCTCACCATCGTCGAGCATCCATACCAAAAAGGAACGGCTCATTAGGATAGTAAAAAAAGGCCTAACGAGGGATGCATAATGTCTGCCATGTCATAGAGAATTTTTTTGATATCTAGTCAAAAAAATTATGTGTGGAAAAATGCAAAAAATACAGAGATATCTGATCGGACAAAAAAGTTAGCCACATACACTTCCAATGATTAAGATCAAAAAAACAAACACTTAATGTCAATATTACAGCCATTAAAAAAGCTACGAAAAATGCATTTAGTTGTTTATTTTCATTAAGTTATGTGAAACTAGATAAGTTATTCATATGCAAGAAAACAGCAATGATCTTTTCATAAATTGTGAAAAATTATGTAAGATCCACTTTACCCACCAAGTTATCCACAGAACAAGGTTTGTGGATAAGTCTGTGAATTCTTAAATACGAACTGTGATGTAATGTACGCGATATTTTGGCTAGTAATGAAAAGTTATTACTAACTATTGGTAGGCTACGACTCGGGAAAATTAGGTTTACACTCTAAGACCACATCTAACTCTAGGATATGGATTTTACTTATGCAAATTTTTAATCGACAAAAAATGCATTAGTTATTTATATATTTATAACAGATTGATTTACCAAGCTTTAAAAAAGCTAGAAGTTATATCATCTGATGAAATGGAGCGACACACGAGGTTCGAACTCGTGACCTCAACCTTGGCAAGGTTGCGCTCTACCAACTGAGCTAGTGTCGCAGTAGACATGTTGCTATCTTCTCAAATTTACCGCTCTCGCTTTGAGAGAAATATAGCATTTTGAATTTTTGGTTGCGGGGGCCGGATTTGAACCGACGACCTTCGGGTTATGAGCCCGACGAGCTACCAAGCTGCTCCACCCCGCGTCCGATTGTATCGCCTTAGCAATACCTCTACGCTTTGCGTAAAATAATTTGGAGCGACACACGAGGTTCGAACTCGTGACCTCAACCTTGGCAAGGTTGCGCTCTACCAACTGAGCTAGTGTCGCTTAATGCTTTTAGACATATCGTCTAAAAACTAAAATTTGGTTGCGGGGGCCGGATTTGAACCGACGACCTTCGGGTTATGAGCCCGACGAGCTACCAAGCTGCTCCACCCCGCGTCCGATTGTATCGCCTTAGCAATACCTCTACGCTTTGCGTAAAATAATTTGGAGCGACACACGAGGTTCGAACTCGTGACCTCAACCTTGGCAAGGTTGCGCTCTACCAACTGAGCTAGTGTCGCTTAACAACGTTTCCGTCGTTTAGGGCTGCGAATTATAAGAGCATTTTCTTATGATGCAAGCCCTTAAGATAAAAAATTTCATTTTTTTTGTCGAATGATGAAATTTCAAACAATAATTGGCTATTTTGCTCAAATCATCACTGATCAAAGGCAAGAAAATTAGTTTTAATCTTAACAAGATACGTTATATGGTAAGAATAGTTTCTCTGTAGTAAACGAGCTCAGCGATAGACTCACGAATATCATCTAGTGCTAAATGTGTCCCTTTCTTGACAAATCCATCAAGTACAGAAGGTTTCCAGCGACGAGTCAGCTCTTTTATCGTACTCACATCAATGACTCGATAATGAAAGTAGCTGTCTAGCTCGACCATATGGCGTTGCAAAAACTTTCTGTCTTGGCCAACGCTGTTACCGCAGATTGGCGATTGACCCTTTGGCACCCAATCTTCAAGAAATTTTATCGTTTCTTGCATCGCATATTCTTCGGTCACTTGGCTTTCACGAACGCGTTTTACTAAGCCACTACCAGTATGAGTTGTCGTACACCACTCATCCATTTTAGCTAACTCTGTCTCATCTTGATGTATCGCAAAGACAGGTCCTTCCGCCAAAATATTAAGCTCTTTATCTGTCACTATGGTCGCAATTTCAATAATTTTATGAGTCTCAGGGTTCAAACCTGTCATCTCAAGATCGATCCAAATTAAGTTCTGATCGCTAAAGGACATAGATGATGTGCCTATTTGTTTGCCTATAAAAAGGGTACTATACCCAAAATAAGATCCCCTAGATAGCTTAGAATCTATAATCATGATCAGGCAAATATCGCTAAAATTATTGATTGGCAAGCAAAATACAATGATTAAGTAGAAACACTGTGGCAAAGAAGAAAAAACTAACCAAAGGTCAAGTTCGACGAGTTCGTCACAACCAAAAAAAACGCTTACAAGAGTCCGACTCTATTCAGTGGGATGAGTCAATGCTCAGAGCCAGTCAGAGCGGCTTAGTCATTACGCGATTTGGACAACACGCCGATATTGAAGACATTGAATCGGGAGAGATACATCGCTGCAATTTACGGCGAGGTATTGAAACCCTCGTCTCCGGTGACAAAGTGATATGGCGTCCTGGTGTGGAACAAATGGCAGGGATTTCTGGTGTGGTTGAGGCCGTTGAACCTCGAACTTCAGTCCTTACCCGTCCAGACTATTACGATGGATTAAAACCTGTCGCTGCCAACATAGATCAAATGATCATTGTGGCTTCAGTGCTACCCGAGCTATCCTTAAACATCATTGATCGCTACCTAGTGGCAGCGGAAACCTTGTCCATTTCTCCGTTAATCGTTCTCAATAAGATCGATCTTCTCGACCAAGAGCAGCTAGATTTTTTCCAAGATTACCTCAGCATTTACCAACATATTGGTTATCAGGTCTTATTCGTGAGCAAAGAAACGGGCGAAGGCATTGAACGGTTGGAATCTCATTTAACCAATAAGGTCAACATATTTGTTGGACAATCTGGTGTAGGTAAATCCAGCCTTGTCAACGCGCTGATGCCCGGCCTGAATATCGAGGAAGGCGAAGTTTCAGAGAACTCGGGGCTAGGCCAGCACACAACCACAGCGGCACGGTTATACCACATTCCTACAGGTGGCGATCTTATCGATTCACCGGGCGTGAGAGAATTTGGCCTTTGGCATTTAAGCCCAGAGGAAGTGACAAAAGCCTTTATTGAGTTTCAACCCTACATCGGTGGGTGTAAATTTCGAGATTGCAAACACAGTGACGATCCTGGCTGTCAAATACGTCAAGCTGTGGAAGAAGATAAAATCAGTGAGACTCGATATGATAATTATCATCGCATTATCGAGAGCATGAGTGAAAACAAGGCCAATCGTCAGTATTCACAAAGAAAAAAAGCGGATTTATAACATCAACATGCGATTGAATGTCGAGAAAGTGCTAGTAATTTTGGCTACTTTGCATAACATCTCTCGCCAGATTCGTATTTACCACCATTGGAAGTTATCGTAATGGACAAGATTAAAGTTGCTCTTCAACATTGGATTCCGCAACATGGCTTAACGCGTTTAGTAGGCCAGCTAGCCTCAGCTCGTGCTGGTAAACTGACCACAGCCGTTATTCGTGCCTTTATTAAGCACTACCAAGTAAACATGGATGAAGCGCTTCACTCTGACCCAAGCTACTTCAAGACCTTCAACCAGTTTTTTGTTCGGGAGCTCAAGCCAGGCGTCAGACCTTTAGTCGAAGACAAATCGGTCGTTACTCACCCAGCTGACGCTTGTGTTAGCCAATTTGGCCTGATTGAAGATGGGCAGCTGATACAAGCCAAAGGCCACTACTTCAGTGCGCAAGAGCTGTTGGGAGGCGATACTTCTCTCGCTGAAGAATTTGATGAAGGCAGCTTCGCGACCCTTTATCTTTCGCCAAGAGATTATCACCGTGTCCATATGCCGTGCGATGGTACCCTACGCCAAATGATCTACGTGCCGGGAGATCTGTTTTCGGTGAATCCGTTAACTGCGGAAAATGTACCGAATTTGTTCGCCCGCAATGAACGAGTTGTGTGTATCTTTGATACTGAGTTTGGTCCATTAGCACAAGTGCTTGTTGGTGCAACCATTGTCGGTAGCATCGAGTTGGTTTGGGCTGGAACTGTTACCCCGCCAAGAGGCAATACCGTCTATCGTTGGGATTACCCAAGTGAAGGAGCGAAATCGGTCAAACTGGAAAAAGGTCAGGAAATGGGCCGATTCAAATTAGGCTCCACCGTTATCAATCTGTTTGCGGAAAATGCCATCTCGTTTGACGAGTCAATGCGCGCTCAAGCCCCAACTAAATTGGGTTCGGCTTACGCTCATATTCAATCCTAACTCATCTGTTACCCAATTGAAGCGAGGTATTAACAATGGATATCTCGCCCATTCTCTCTACCTTTTTGACCTAATTTACTTTCAAAGATCTTATTGATTTCCATTATTTGCTGGTTATTTCTGAAATTCGTTGATCTTTACCTACAGATATCACTTTAATCTGTAGTAAAATTACGCTAGTTTGTTTTTCTAATTCCTTTGAATTTTTGACGAGGTAACATCTATGTCAGCTAAGAAGCCATTAGCTCTAGTCATTCTTGACGGTTGGGGTCACCGTGAAGACAACGCTAGCAACGCAATCAATAACGCGAAGACTCCAACAATGGACGAGCTAGTTGCAACTTATCCAAACACTCTGATTTCAGCCTCTGGTATGGATGTTGGCCTGCCTGACGGTCAAATGGGCAACTCTGAGGTTGGCCACACGAATATCGGTGCGGGACGAATCGTCTACCAAGATTTAACTCGTATTACCAAGGCTGTCGCTGACAAAGAGTTTTTCGATAACCCGGCACTGGTTAACGCGATTGATAGCGCGGTTAACGCAGGCAAAGCGGTGCATTTAATGGGATTGATGTCACCAGGCGGCGTACACTCTCATGAAGATCACATCTATGCTGCAGTAGAAATGGCAGCAGAGCGCGGCGCACAAGAAATCTATCTACATTGCTTCCTTGATGGCCGTGACACACCACCACGTAGCGCTGAAAATTCTCTCAAACGATTTGATGCTTTATTTGAGAAACTTGGCAAAGGACGAATCGCCTCTTTGGTTGGTCGTTATTATGCGATGGACCGTGACAACAACTGGGAACGAGTCCAATCAGCTTACGATTTATTGACCCAAGCCAAAGCTGAATACGCATATGACTCAGCCGTTGCTGGTCTGGAAGCGGCATATGCCCGTGAAGAAAACGATGAGTTTGTTAAAGCCACCGTCATTAAAACCAACGAGCAGCCAGACGCGAGCATCAAAGATGGCGACGCCGTGATCTTTATGAATTACCGTGCCGACCGTGCTCGCCAAATCACGCGCTCATTTGCCCCTGACTTTGACGGGTTTGAACGCGCCGTTTATCCAAACGTTCACTTCGTCATGTTGACACAATACGCGGCTGATATCCCACTGCCTGTTGCTTTTCCACCAGAATCACTCACCAATACCTATGGCGAATGGCTATCGAAACAAGGCCAATCACAGTTGCGTATTTCTGAAACCGAAAAGTACGCTCACGTGACCTTCTTCTTCAACGGTGGTGTGGAGCAAGAGTTTGATGGTGAAGAGCGTCAACTGGTTGCGTCACCAAAAGTCGCCACTTATGATCTGCAGCCAGAAATGAGTTCAAGTGAATTAACCGACAAATTGGTTGCGGCCATCAAGTCAGGTAAATACGATACCATTATATGTAACTACCCAAATGCTGACATGGTTGGTCATACTGGTGTTTATGATGCCGCAGAGCAAGCGATTGAAGCGCTGGATGCTTGTATTGGTAAGGTAGTGCAAGCCATCAACGAAGTGGATGGTCAAATGCTGATTACTGCCGATCACGGCAATGCGGAAATGATGGTGGACCCAGAAACGGGTGGCACTCACACCGCTCACACCAACCTTCCTGTGCCACTTATCTACGTGGGTGATAAGAAGTTTGAATTCCAGCCAAATGGTAAACTGTCTGATCTTGCGCCGACCATGCTTGCGTTATCAGGTTTGGACATTCCAAAGGAAATGACCGGACACGTTTTGATTAAGTAAGCCTTTGATTAAGAGCAAAACCTAGTCCTATACAACGCCTTTCGATGGAAACATGGAAAGGCGTTGTCTTATCTTTAGCGGATAAATTGGCGAAAATAGCGATAGATTTAGAGGAAGCCATACTTTTCAGCAATTAAGTTTTTACATTGCCATTTCTTATCACTATTTTGTTTAGTTATACTGAGCCACAAACAATAAGAAAACGGACTCCCTACCTAATGATGAAGCTCTTCCATTCGCGTACTCCACGATTAAGTCTGAAAAGCTTACTCTTTGTTTCTGCGATAATATTTTCATCATTAACCCATATCGCTTATGCAGAATCTCAAAAAGAGCTCAAGACGGTAAAAAACGAGATTTCCCGTCAGCAACATTCTATCGAGTCACAAAAAAGAAAGTTCAATAGCTTACAGAAGTCTCTAAAACAGCAAGAGTTGCAAATTAGTAAATTAGAAAAAGAGATCCGCGCTACTCAATCTTCTTTGAACACCTCTAATCAAAAGCTTGTCCAACTAGAAGACAAGATTCAGCAGTTAGAGGTGCAAAAACACCAGCAAAGCGAAAAACTCACCGAACTGATTCAAACCTATTACGTCACCGATCGTGCTCATTCCGCGGCGTCTGTATTAAGCAGCGGTGTTGAAGCTGATCGCATGAGTCAATACTTCCAATATTTGGCAAAACAACGAGCCAAAGCCATCAAAGATTTAGAGCGCACCAAACAAGAGCTGGAAAGTAACCAACAACAACTCAAATTGGAAAAAGACAACATCGCCCAGTTACTTGAGCAACAAAAAGACAAGCTAAGCAAGTTAAAGACAGCCCAAGCGCAACGAAAAAGTACATTAACGGGTATTAAGAAGGACATATCCAGCGATAAAGTGTACTTGTCTGAACTACAACGCAATGAAACACGACTAAAAGCAGAAATCGCCAAAGCGGAAAGACGCACCACCATCTCAATGAATGGCTTAGCATCACAAAAAGGCCGTTTACCTTGGCCACTAAAAGGCCGTATTTTGCATTACTACGGCGCGTCTCAAGCTGGTCTATCAAAATGGAAAGGGATTGTTATTGACGCCAAATACGGTGAGCCAGTTAAAGCGGTCAGTTCAGGAACGATAGTGTTCTCTGACTATCTCCGTGGCTACGGCCTCGTGGTACTGATTGACCATGGTAAAGGCTATATGACCTTGTATGGTTTCAACCAGACTCTGCTTAGAAAGGAAGGCGACAAGGTTACCGCCGGAGAAACCATCGCGCTGGCGGGGGACACAGGAGGCCAAGCCCAGCCTTCACTATATTTTGAAATACGTAAGAACAGTAAAACGCAAAACCCGCTGAGTTGGCTGTCTAAACGTTAATAATGCGAGATTTAAAATACACAGGGCGGCGCCGCTATCAAATGTACATAGCGGTGACCCCTTCTTCTAGCAGTTGCAATTGCCTTTGCCCTAACTCTGTTGCTCTAGGTTTCACCACATATATCATTTGCAACATACCGCGATGAATAATACTTTCCGTGACGGTAATATTTGAAGACATGGCCGACTGGTAACTGAGCCAACCACAAACAATCATATGTAATGTAGTGACAAAGTTTTCGATATCATCTTGTTGAATGGACAACAACCTTAAATCGACAAAGAGCTGAATGATCTCAACCAAATTCACTTTCAGCTTATGCTGCACTTCTATGTATTCCGAATGCAGCTGCTCATCTCTACGTAAAATATCGGGCAAATTTGAGTAAAAGAAACGGTATTTCCACATCAAGGTAAAGATGGCATTGAGGTAATGCTTAAGCACCGCTAGCCCTTCCGTGTTTCCCTTTACTGGCGCAAACCATTCCAATAACTCTTTTGAATAGAGTTTAAAAATTTCTCTTATCAATTCTTGTTTATTGCGAAAATGATAATAAAGGTTGCCTGGGCTAATACCAATATGAGCCGCAATATGATTGGTGGTGATGCTTCTCTCACCATTTTCATTAAACAACTCAAGTGCGGCCTGTACTATTTTATCTTTGGTTTTCATCAACCTATAACTTCCTGTTCAAATGACAATCGCAGCCACCATACTATTAATGAAAATAATATGTGTACAGGCCATAGCAAGTAATTAAGAGTACTTGAGTGAGTTTTTAAAGCATGATCTATTATTTGTGATATTTTCTTGACAGCTCATGCACAGAATCGACAAAAACACCGGCGTTTTCAGGTGGAACGTCGAGGTGAATACCATGACCTAAATTAAATACATGCCCCGTATTGGAATGACCAAATCCGTCTAGAATGGCGGCCACTTCTTCACGAATGCGTTCCTGAGGAGCGTAGAGGATTGAAGGGTCCATATTACCTTGCAGCGCCACTTTATCACCAACACGAGCCTTGGCATCGGTGATGTTGATTGTCCAATCTAGACCAACAGCGTCACAACCGGTTGCCGCGATCTTCTCTAGCCACATACCACCGTTTTTAGTGAACAGAGTGACAGGCACTGGCACACCCTCATGGACTCGATTCAAGCCTTCAACGATTTTATGCATATATTGCAAAGAGAATTGCTCGTAATCACGAGGTGTTAAAACCCCACCCCATGTATCAAAAATCATGACAGATTGTGCACCAGCTTGAATTTGTGCGTTTAAGTAGTCAATGACGCTATCTGCCAATTTATCTAATAATGAATGCAAGGTAGCCGGGTCTGCGTACATCATTTTCTTTATTTTAGTAAAAGCTTTCGAGCTTCCGCCCTCAACCATATAGGTTGCTAATGTCCAAGGGCTACCTGAAAAACCAATCAGCGGGACCTCACCTTGTAAGTCCTTGCGAATTTGCCGAACCGCATTCATCACATATTGTAGTTCGCCTTCAGGATCAGGATTGCCAATTTTGTCTACGTCTGCTTTTCGAGCAATAGGCGAGCGGAATTTTGGCCCTTCACCAGCTTCGAAATACAACCCAAGCCCCATGGCATCAGGAATGGTAAGAATATCAGAAAACAAAATCGCCGCATCTAATGGAAAGCGCTTTAGCGGCTGCAAAGTGACTTCCGAAGCCAGTTCGGCATTTTTACACAACGACATAAAATCCCCTGCTTTAGCACGAGTCGCTCTATACTCTGGCAAATATCGTCCAGCTTGGCGCATCATCCACACTGGTGTGCAATCCACAGGTTGCTTTAACAATGCTCTTAAATAACGATCATTCTTTAGTGTTGTCATTGTGGTCATATCCAATATTCAAAATTGTTTTGTCGGCGCTATTTTAGCACCGAATCTATGCAGAAAGAGAGAGGCTTTGCTACCTAGATCATGTTATGAAGTATAAAAATCCGACATACATTGCCTAGGGCATATATCGGTGTTAAAAATTGCGCTGCTAGCGATAACTAAAATAATAATCTGAGTAGTTAATACTCAGCATCTCATAACGACATCTTACTTACCCCCTCCTCACGGAGGGTTTTTTTCTTGTCCTCTGGCTTTTAATCATCACCCATACCGGCCATAACACTATCTATCATTTCTCTCGCAATCGTGCCTTTTGGGGCCAAAGTCGGCAGCTCGTGCTTGCTAAACCAATCCGCCTTCTTCAACTCAACATGATCAGGCGTAATATCACCTGATTGATAATCGGCAAGAAACGCCACCATCATGCTTGATGGAAAGGCCCATGGCTGGCTGCCAAAATAACGAATATTGGTCACCGACAGACCCGTTTCCTCTTTTACTTCTCTTATGACACATTGCTCCAATGTTTCGCCGACCTCTAGAAAACCTGCAATGACAGTATGCATTCCTTCGCGGTGCCTCGCATGCTGCGCAAGGAGTATTTGGTTGCCTTTTTTTACTGCCACTATGATGCAAGGGAAGATTCTAGGATAGTGCAGAGTGCGGCAGTCTGCGCATTGCATGGCCATATGTTGACTATTGAGGCTATTTCTACCACCACATTGGGGGCAAAAGCGAAACGTTTGAGTCATATGGTTGTACTGAACCGCTTTGCTGAGGAGCAAGAACACCTCTGGTTCAAAGTGTAAACATTGACGCAGTGAAGTGAGTTGAAATGTCCGTTCACAGTTTGAATCATTAAGCAGCAAAACAGGGTGTCCCATGTAATCGCCAATATGGATGGCATCTTCAATGGGTAGCTGCAAGGCCGATGCACTACCAAAGGGCACAGAATCCATCTCAAGCCAAATATTACTTCCAGATACCACGCACCAATAAGCGTCTCGCTCAGCGTCATATTTTTTAAACATACCAATTCCCCTCTGCTTGCAGTTTAACCATTTTACTGGCAATCTAATTTCTTACCAGAGTTTGTCTCGAATCACATTTCGGGCTATAAACTCTCTATAGCCAAATGATCTCTAAACACCGATTTTAGAGGGCTTTCAGGCATACAAGGACAAGAATTTGTACACATTTACATTCCTTTATTATTAAGGATTAACGGACACAGGAATGGTGCTCCGATAATGAGGGCAAGGCCATGCTTAATAAATTCAAACAAACACAACAACAATGGGGTGGCTCTAGTGAAGTCATCGACCATTGGTTAGAGACTCGGCAATCTTTAATCGTCGAATACTGCAAACTTGTCTCCGGACAACCCTGCTCTGCCCAACCTACCGTCACCACTCTGCCCTCTCCTAACTCCCTCCAATCTTTTTGCCAACACCTCGTCGACTATATATCAGAAGGCCACTTTAAGATTTATGACATGGTCATGGATAAATGGCGGGCGACGGGTTTCGAAGCAACAGAGGAAATTAACCAAGCTTATGGAAAAATCATTCTAACAACAGAGCCTTTGTTAAACTTTACCGATAAATATGCAGCGATGACGCAAGAAGACGACATGGACAATTTTGATGAAGATTTGTCGTTGGTTGGCGAAATCGTTGAAGTACGTTTTGAAGTGGAAGACGAGCTGATCAGACTGATTGCAGATAGTCTTGCTGTACCGCCCGGCGCTTAAAATCACGCGCAGTAGCGAATCTTTTAACGATCAGCGTAGAT
>NZ_JAMKMR010000033.1 GCF_023634645.1 Vibrio sinus | reverse complement strand
CTAACAGGGCACCTGTATAAAACTGGTAACTGTTAGATCAAGTCTGAACTTCTACAGTTGAGTCTATCATCCGTTTTCCAGTGAGGTTTCCATAATCTTTTCTAAACTCATTAGGTTTTGCCGAGTAATGGCGTGCCCCATTCGATATTCGGACTCCAGTTGCTCGGCGGCTTCAGACAATAGCGTTAACCCACCAAGTGCTGCTGAACCTTTAATGGTATGGATATGGTTCATTAGCTTCTCTTTGTTCTCAAACACGTGGTATTTTAGTGCTAAGTTAAGCTGTTTTTTAAGATCCGACATTAGTTTACGATTCATTTCAGGATCGTCAGATTGCAGTAAGTTTTGATCGCCCTTGCTTGCGGGAGTAAGGTCGATACCCCTTGCCACCTGTGTATGGCAAGCACTGAGTATGGTCTGATACAGGGCTTTCATCTTCAAGGGTTTTTGGAGATATTCATCAAATCCAGCGTGCTGAATTTGCTGTTTTTCTTTGGGGTGCGTGTTCGCTGTTAACGCGGCGATAAAGCAATCAGGATCCAAGACGCCTTCCTCAGTCCTCCATTTGCTGATTAACTCTAGCCCATTCATTCTTGGCATGCGAATATCCATTAACACCAAATCAAAAATTTGTCGTTTGGCCATATTCATTGCGTCAAAACCATTCGAAGCTTTATAAACACTATGCCCCATTTTTTCGACCATTTGTCCGATGATAGCGGAATTAGCTTCAATATCATCAATGATCAATATCTTAAGACGCCAGCATATCTTTGGTGTAGGTTCGAATTCAGTGTTGGGCTTAGAGGAAAAAAACATATCTTGAATTGTGTGGTAAAGCCGGCCACATAGAAATTCGTAATCAGGGTTCTGAAGGGGGCTTTCATTGTCTAATATTGGTCGAATGCCCCATAAAGAGAGCTGTGAGTGGAGCGCTAAAGGTGCGCTAACGGGTAACTCGGGAAAACGCAGAGGTTGCAAATCACCTTTAAGCGGGATGTTCACCGAAACCTTTGTCCCTTTTCCCAGATCACTTTCTAGCTTGATTGTTCCGCCCATTAACCCTACTAGTGAGCGAGTGATAGCAAGTCCTAATCCAGAGCCTTGGCTATCATCAGTACATTGCGTGTACGGCTGAAAAATAAGTTGTTGCATCGGTTTCTCGATACCCATACCTGAATCTTCAACAGAAATATGTAGTTGTTGGCCACTACTATCTACATATAAAAATATAAAACCTTGCTCTGTAAATTTGATGGCATTGCCCAATAAGTTCACCAATATTTGTTTAATTCTTGTTGGATCGACAATCGCTTTTTGCGGAACTTGTTTTGTAGCCAAGATTCTCAATTGCACATTTTTATTATTTGCTTTTGTCGCAATGGTTAACATGGCCTGATCAAATATTGGCAGCAATTCAGTGCTTTTCATGGCTAATTTCATTTGTCCTGCTTCAATTCTAGAAAAATCTAACACGTTATTGATGACTTCTAGTAAACCATCTGAACATTGCGCCGCAAGCTCCACTAAATCAGATTGAGAATAATCGAGATCCGATCGTTTAAGCAGTTCTAAAGCGCCAGTAATACCGTTTAATGGTGTGCGAATTTCGTGGCTGATTGTGGTTAGGTGTTCACTTTTAAGCTGGTTTTGTAACTCAGATTGCTTTTTGGCGCGTACTTGCTTCAGTGTATGCCTTTCTAACGGAATAAATAATACCAGTATAATAATCAACAAAATAAAAAGGTGAATGACGTGCGTCGGAAGAAAGTCATAAAAGAATGGGGCATTACGTATATATTCAATTGCACGCATTCTTAGGCCCATTTCAGTCCCATGTTGATTGCTTGGCAACGTATAAAATAAGCCGACGAGATCGATGACGAAAAATATGATCAAAAATAGGTAAATCAGCCGAGAACTTCTTGTAAACCCAGTCACTTATACCACCAATTATCTGAGTGAAACTGTTTGCATTATTACAAACGGTGAAAGAATCAGGCTTTTAAATTTGTGCATTCTATTTTATCTAAGGTAAATACCTGATGGGCACTCGAGGGCAAATTTTCGAAAATAGAGACATTATTTGATAGCGGAATGATTGAATGAGATATCCCTCAATTTGGCAAACGCTCCAGCGTTGCGATCTGGTGTTGGTGGAATCATGCCGCGAAACGCGGGCCGTCCTAGATATTTCCGGTAGTTATTCCAAAGCGCTCGAGGGGGAATACGGGCTGTGTATTGGTATTGAAATACAGTTCGAAACCTTCAGTCAGGCGAGTTTAAATCGTGCGTCTTTGTTGTTGGCTGCCAGCGATGAAACTTTAGACCAAGCGATTCTTCCCGAGGCGGATCGCTGGTTTCTTTGGCAACGATACCAAGAGGATTTATCCACGGACGAATTGAATCAACGGCTGGAAGCTCATCATTTATTGGCCAAATATATTTCTTCCGGATTGTGTAAAAGCACACTACAAAATCGGGAAGATATGCTTGAGCTTGTCAATTTGGTTTAAAGGCTCGTGACTATGAAGAGATTGATATTATTTGTACTTTGTTCTTGTTTCTCGTTAATGACCATAGCGGCCCCGATACCTTGGCACGGTAGCGATTTCTTTATGATCACACGAGGCATGAAACTTTCCTCGTTACTAGAAGCGTTTGGCGCGAACTACAACGTGCCGATGATCATTGACCCTAGCATTCAAGATACTTATATCGGGCGGATTGAAAGCGAGTCTCCAGATAAAATCCTGCAACATTTATCCAGCACTTATAGCTTGGCCTACTATTACGATGGCTCCTCTCTTTATATTTATAAATCCAGTCAGATAGAACATCAGCTCGTGAGCCCGAGATACATGCAAGCGACCAGTATTGCTGCTTATCTCAGAAAAATGGGCATGGCTTCATCTCGGTATTGCTCTTTTAAAAAGGTTCCACAGGTGAACGCTCTAGAAATCTCAGGTGTGCCTGTGTGTGTGACTAGAGTAACGCAACTAGCGACCAGCCTAGACGAGAAAGTATTACACCAAGCTCAAAATAAAGAAACGATTCGAGTGTTTCCGCTCAAGTATGCATCTGCATCAGACAATGTGTATGAGTATCGAAATCAGCAAGTGAAGGTGCCAGGCGTGGTATCTGTGCTTGAAAAAATGGCTCAAGGCCATTCGTTGCCCATTGACGGTAAGGCCAGTCAAGCTTCCGTTTCTGGTGCGAGACTTCCCGTTTTTTCTGCCGATCCAAGACAAAACGCCATAGTAGTACGTGACAGACAAGCCAACATGCCACTGTATAAAGATCTGATTGCTCAACTAGATAAGAAACAGACTCAAATTCAAGTCACGGTTGAAATTATTGATGTTGACGCAAGTAATATAAACAACCTTGGCATTGATTGGTCTGCGTCAGCAAAAATTGGTGGTGGGCGTGTCGACTTTAACTCTGGCACAAGTACGGCCGATGGCGGTTTTTCTACTCTAGTGAATGATACCGGCAGCTTCTTAGTCAAACTGAGTGCGCTTGAGCAAGACTCAAAGGCTAAAGTATTATCCAGACCTTCAGTTGTCACGTTGAACAATGTGCAAGCCGTTCTAGACAAGAATGTCACATTCTATACAAAAGTTTCTGGTGAAAAGGTGGCGAATCTTGAGTCTGTCACTTCTGGCTCCTTATTACGAGTGACACCAAGACTGATTGATGATGGGGGCAGTAAGAAAATTTTACTGACGTTGAACATTCAAGATGGTCGTCAACTAGCACAGAAAACCAGTGACTTACCCCAAGTCCAAAACTCTGAAATCGCCACGCAGGCAACACTTAAGCCAGGTCAGAGCTTGTTATTGGGTGGGTTTGTACAAGATGAAGACCAAGTACAGAAGAACAAAATTCCACTTTTAGGTGATATCCCTTTACTTGGGAATTTGTTTAAGAGCGAGAGTCATACCAAAAGAAGTGTGATTCGTTTATTCCTGATAAAAGCTTCGCCAATTTCACTTGGCTAAGGAGAAAACGTGCGCTCTACATGGAAATTGTTGATCCTCAGTGGTCATTTGAGAGGACGTGAGCTTAAGTTGCCAGAAGGCGAGTTTACGATTGGCTCGAAAGATGCCGACCTCTCAGTGCTACTGGATGAAGACAAACAAGCAACCTTATTGGTTAGCGAAGAAGAAATCCGAATAAAAGAAGAGTCAGTGCCAATGTGGTATGAGGGAGAAGCCCAAGCAGAGCGATCTCCTATACCTCCATCCACTATTATTGATTTGGCGGGCTTTAGCTTTCTGTTAGGAGCTGAGGACCAAGATCTGACATTAGCCGACGTACCTGCAAGGCAAAAACATACGGAAAAGGGTGGCAGGAATTGGCTTGCGATCATTTGTTTAAGCTTGTGTTTAGTGTTTGCCATTGGAGTCGCGGTATTTTCTTGGATAAACCTCAACGCACCGCCCATCGTCAAATTTGACCCTAAGGCTTGGGTTGGCCAAGAAATTAAGCAACCAGGCTATGGAAAGCTGGAACTGTCTTGGTCAGGTAACGGTATTTTAACCCTAGGTGGCTATTGTCAAAGTGTCTCTAAGTACCAGTCTTTATTGGGACGGTTAAACGGCTTAGGTATCCATTATAAGAATCAAGCAATATGCCAAGAAGACATCGTCCACAATGTCTATTTTGTATTGCAGCAGAATGGGTATGCACACGTGATGGTGCATTCAGGTAAACAGCTAGGTACTGTGGTCATTTCAGGAAATATTTCCGCCGACAAACAGTGGCAATCTGTCAGTCAGTTGATTGCGCAAGTAAAAGGGCTTCACTCATGGGAAGTGAAAAGTGAGAAAGAAGAAGGGCTAGGAGAGCTAGTTGAAAAGCTTAAACAGACTCATCTGCTCGATAAATTGAGCCTTTCACGTAACGGCAATACGACAACCATCACTGGTAGTCTGGGTAGTAAAGATGAAGCGCTACTTAATAAGGTATTGAAGCAATACAGGACCGATGCCCCGAGCAATGGGCGAGTCATCTATCAGAATATTCCAGTGAGTCAGTCGATGTTGAGCCTGTTTCCATCAGCAATTCGTAGTTTTGGCGGTAACGCTAAGAATCCTTACCTTATCTTGGCAAACGGCATGAGAATTCAAGTCGGAACTCGTTTGCCAGACGGTTTTGAAGTATCCAACTTGGATACGACAAGTGTGGAGCTGGTAAAAGATGGTCAGTTATTACATATCCCATTAACGCTATAGAGGTCATTCGCCCATGGCAAGTATTACTCAATTAGAAGACAAGTTAAAAGCTGACGACTCAGGGAGCTATCGTCAAACACTACTTAGCTTCCTTGATGAACACATTATTCGGCTGGAGGCTTGTTGCCGTAAAGGCAGCGAGCCACAAGTTTACGAGAAACATCAAGCGCAGATTTATGCCTGCAAAACATCAAAGCAGGTTATCACAACGTTATGGCGACGTTACCACGGTTAAGTGTTGCGAAAGCTCGCATTTTAATCGTTCAAGATATATACCCAAATTACTTCGAGATACGAGCTTCAGCGAGATAGATAAGGCTTCAATGCTAGGCAGAGATGTGAGGCATAGTTATTCTACGTTGAACATTCCTAACAACGCAGTGAAGCCTTATCTACTCGCCCTTTGGGAGCGGTGTGAGTGGCCGACTTTCGCGTCAAAGGTCTTTGAAATGGATGGCCATTCCTGCAGACCTTTTCCTTAAATTCGGTCACTCACATCGCTCTGAATCCTGCATCTTGAAGTAATTTGGGTATATTGCCTTAAGATACAAGGTGTTGGATCTAAGGTGTAGACCTGATAGAGCTTCTTGATAAGAAACGTCATTATGCTTTATATCAACAGGAATCATTAATTTCGACAGTGGGGTTATCCAATGAAAACGATTCAGTTTATTTTTTGTACGGGACCGATTCAAGTCGTTGTGAGAGATAAACCCTACGCTTTCACACAAAATAGCTTGGTCGTGACAGACGATACTGCTTCGGTCACAGGAGCCAGTCGGGATAACTGGACAAGCTATTTATTCTATATTGGTGATTTCCAACGAGTTTACAGAGAACTGTATGACCTGTTGGAGCCAAGCTCGTTTGTTATTGGCGGTACCCAAGAAGCGTATAATGTTCCCGTTGATAATGAGATTATTAAAGTGTCTCAGGATCTAGGCAAAGTCAGTCGAAAGACATTATTGCAGTTTATCTATTCCTATTGCTTAGGAATGGATAGGCAGTACTTTTCTCAACTATTGCACAGCCTCGTCGACGCCAACAAAGAATTTTTCGAGTACCTAGAAAGCAACTTTTTAAACCCGTGGCCAGTTGCGAAATATGCGGAAGAGCTGGGTATTACGGTGAGAAAACTCAATATTCTGTTTTATGAAAAGTTTGGTATCTCCGCCAAGCACTGGTTGATTGAACGCCGTTTGGAACACGGCCGAGAGATGCTGCTCGCGACTAGGACCAAGATTTCTGATATCGCAATGGATTGCGGATTTAGTAACCATGCTCACTTCTCTGACTGTTTCAAGAAAAAGTATGGTTATTCTCCCACACATATTCGAGAAGTGGCTCAAGCTAACTAAGCTTGGCTGACACTCATACCGAAGCAAACGGAGGCAGTATGGACTTACAACAACTTACTAATCAATTGTCGAGCCTTGCAGGACAAGCGTCGCAGGAAATTCAAAGCAAAATGACGGCGACCGATCTGCAAGATCCTGACAAATTGCTACAAGCGCAGTTTGCTGTTCAGCAGTACTCGACGTTCGTCAACTATGAAAGTGCCATTATAAAGACGATTAAAGACATGCTGAGCGGGATTATTCAAAAGATATGAATGAATCAGAAAGAGAGTTATCAAAATTGCTGGTTGAAGTCGCGTTTGCTTCTGTGAATAACAACATGAGGCGAGAAGCGGAACAACTTCATGATGTGCTTCCAAAGTTAGGGATTAATGAGGCGTTAAGCAAAGTGTGTCAGTCGATTCTTTGCTTCGGAATGCAAAAGAATTCACGTGCATCAGAGCTTGTTCAAGGCTCGGATATGATTGAAGCGCAAGCCATGAGAATCATGCTTGGTGAGAGTCATTCATTGGAATTAGACAAGTTCAACGAACAAGAGCCAGCGGTACAACTAATCAAATTGTTATCACAACAAAGAGAGCGTTGATATGGATGTAACTATGATCCAAAAAGTAGCTCAGTCTACCGGGAATGTCAGCCAAGAGTCGTTAGAACCTAGCCCTCACCAAGTTGACGTGTTTAAACAAATGATGAATCCCCCTACCGAACCAAGCGCTGAGCAAAGCATGCTTTCTGGGATACAAGAGACGGGCAAGAGTATCAGTGCAGCACTAAAAAGTATCAACCTTGAATCTGCCCATCAGCTCACCCCTGAAAAATTACTGAGCACTCAGATAAACGTGATTCAGTCTGTCGTTGAAGTTGAATTGGTCGCGAAAACGGCGGGCTCAGCTTCTCAATCCATCAATAAATTGACGAGTATGCAATGAAGTTAGTTCACTTTCGATGGAGTTTCATTTTGGTAGTCCTATTGCTGGTGGGGTGTAAAGAAAATCTTTACAACAACCTGCCAGAAGAAGAGGCCAACCAAATGTTAGCGCTCCTTATGTTAAATAAGATACAAGCCGCCAAGGAAGTGGACAAAAACGGCACCGTGACACTCGCAGTGGATAAAAAGCAGTTTATCAACGCGGTTGAGTTGCTTCGACAAAATGGTTTTCCTAAGCGAAAACGCGTCGACATCAATCAAGTTTTCCCTTCTGGGCAATTGGTGACGTCTCCTGAACAAGAAAAAGCTAAGATGAACTATCTGAAAGAGCAGCAACTAGAGCAGATGTTCTCTGATATGGACGGTGTGATCGAAAGTAGTGTGTCTATCGCAGCAGACAAAACCGATGATACAGGAAGGCAAAAGACGGCGCCTTCTGCAGCCGTGATGATTAAGTACTCACCTGAGGTCAATATTAGCGTCTATCGAGATCAAATAAAAAGCTTGATTCACGACAGTATTCCGGGAATAAGCTACGACAATATTAGTATTATGATGGTTCCAGCGACCTTCAGATATAGCTCGAACGAAACCAAAAATACCAGTACAAAAGTGTATGCGGATAAAACTGATACCCTGATTTTATATGCTGGCATTGGCGGTGCGGTGTTCGCTCTGTTTAGCATTTTAATGTTGCTGTTTAGAAGCAGGCCACATTAAGTATGGCGTTGGATTTAGCGACGGCAAGCTGGCATAAGCTGGCTTACACACCGGGAAAGTGGATGTCCTTATCATGGTGGGAGGCGCTGGAACTTTCACCGTGGAAAGGGCTTTATCCGCAATCGCGCCAATGCCAACAGGCACTGGATACGCTTATATGTATGAAGCGAGGCTTTCCTAGTGACAGTCCGTTTTTGCCTACCACTCAGTGGCAAAAAACCTTGTTGGAAGACGTTGAAAACTTGCCTAAATTGTTGACTGCACTTGGGTTGATCAGGTTGGCGAGGCCCGACTTTTTGATGCTTAAAAGTAATAAAGCCACATTGCAGTTGTATTTGCCATCAGAAGACCTGGATCAGCTGCTGGCGATATTTCCACAAGAACAATTTATTGATGATCGAATTAAGGTACAAGTCGAGCCGACCTGTGATCAAAACCTACCACACCTTGCGTTGTATCTTGGATGGTCTGGCCTATTTCAACCTGATCCTGTTTGGCAAGCGCTCGCTGTTGTATTTCCCGCCAGCTTTACAACCCAAGAAGTGAGTGGAGAGATCTTTCACTTGTTGCAGCAATGGTATATTCGCCTTCGGAGGTTGTTATGAACCCGTTTAAATTTCCTGTCTCTCGTTTGCAGGAGTGTTCATATCCGGGAGACATTATTCCTAAAACGGAGCTTGAACATCTTAATCACGCGCAATCTGTTTTGGATGAAGCTAGGAAGCAGGCGCAAAACATTATCGCTGAGGCCGAATCCGAGTTACACCAAGCTAAAGCCGATATTCAACAAATGCGAGCAGATGCTAGGTTCAAAGCCGAACAAGAAGCGGTGTCTATCGCGCAAAAAGAAACCGATCAAGCCATTGCTCGTACCATCGAATGGATTGCGGATGAAATTTCCTTAGAGCAACGTGTGGCCGCCAACATGGGTGAGAGAATTCGCACTCTCGTGGCGCAAGCGGTGACAGAGTATTGCGCTCAGCAAGACGTGAGCGAAATATTAGTACGTAGATTGAGTAGGCCAATTGAAGAGCAATTGTTAAAAGGGAATGTCCAGCTTAAGGTGAACTCACAGATGCTTTCTGCTATCGAGTTAAAGTTACCTAAGGGCAATGGGTTAGAGATTGTGGCCGATGATTCACTATCCAAAAATCAGGCATGCCTTGAAACCGCTTTGTTGAGAATGGACTTAGACTTAGACCTTCACCTGCAATCAATTCTTGATAACTTGATTGGTGAATCTAAAGCTCAGGCTTGCAATTCATATTGAGTTTGGAGGCAATATATGGATAACGCGATAAAAACAACGGGTTTTTCCAACCCTCAACTCTTTACTGACACCAACGACTCTTCTGCGGCCACAGGCGTAAAACAGCATTTTCCTGGCAGTTCAATTCAAGAATCTGTGCAAGCGACTCTGGTAGACATTAAGCAAGGCGCGATAGAAGAAGCCATGGAGGAGGCAAGTCTAGCGTTAGGTGGAAAGCTTAAAGATCTTAAACTGGGCAAAGATAAATCACGCTCTGAGTTAGATAGAAGTAAAGAGCTGTTAGATAAGTTAATAAAACAAATCAATGGCGTTGATCCTGCTCAGCTCGCGCAGCTGGCTGCTAAATATCCTGGTGCAGCGGAGGCAGCTGATCCGCTGGCGTTCTTGCGCCAAGCAGGGGCTTCAAATTCCGAAATCGCGCTCATACTCAGTTTTATGTTGAGCCAGGAAGGTTTGAGCCCCAAACAAAAAAAGCGCTTAGAAAAAGCGCTACAAGATTTGCTAGAGCAAGCCGATGGGCTTGGTATCGAGCTGTTTACCTACCTTGAGTTTGGTCCAGCGATGCCGCAAGTGGCAGCTCAACTAAAGAAAATTTATCAACAAGCGTGTGATGACGGGCTCGAGCTCGCCGAGCTATTCATGAAGCTCAAAGACTTGCCTGATAGACGGAAAAAGTTAAAAGCCCTTATTCGTGGCTTGGCATTTGACCTGTGTTCTCAAGGTGAAGTGGCACAGGGAAGTAAACTGGCTTCCATCGTAAAAGACATGCGAAAGCTGCTGCTATTTTTTGGCTTAGATGATCAGTGCGAACACATCGCCAAGCAGATGAATAAACTTGGCGGACACATTACCGGGATCGCTGTTGTCGAAGAGTTGGTGATGATGACCGATCAAGCATGGGTGTACGCAGACTGGATCGATTCAAGAGTTCAGCAACTCGGATTTACAGATATATCTCATAAGCTGAATTATTTACGAAATGTCAAAGACATGATCAAGTATATGCCTGAGCCTTGTTTTAACGAGGATGACCAACGCCAGCAAATTTTGGACTCTTGCTCTGAAGTCTTGTCGATGTACGCAGACATGGAATAATCCGTTGTTATCTTAGCTATTTTTTAATCTTAAACCTTAAAGGGACATGCTTATAAGGACAAGTCTAAGGTCTTCACCTGATGGCTTCCTTTGTTAACAAGAGCGAAGATACACTCAAAGTAGAACCAAAATTGTGGACAGTATGGATCTTAAGACTCAGCGCAATTTGGATAGATTTATGGAGCTATTAGGAATACACGGCGTCGTCACCGATGAATACCTAGAGCTCAGCAAGGAAAACGAACGTCTCTTTTTTGAGCAAAAAGAAAATCATGTGTTGTTTTCCGTTGCGTCACCTATTGAGTCTAATCTCATTCAACAAGCTCAAATGTGGGTCATGCCACGCTTAAATTTAGAGCGTACTCATGGGTTGCCCGTACGTTGTTTCTGTTTACGTGAGTTACTGGTGTGTTCGGTATCGATACCTCAAGAGAAGTTTAGTGGCGACACGCTTTATCCTCTTTATCAATACCTTCATCGGTTGCTCAAACAAAGTATAAGGAATAATTGATGAAACGGTTAAGTCAATTTTTGTCAGCCGCGGCTGGCCGTCAAGACATTATTCTTATCGTTATGTTGATGGTTGCCATCTTCATGATGATATTACCTTTGCCGACAGAGCTGGTTGACTTACTTATTGCCGTAAATCTGACCTTCTCTATTATTTTGCTCATGATCGCTGTGTATATACGTGAGCCTCTAGAGTTTTCTGTTTTCCCCTCGGTATTGTTGATTACGACGCTGTTTAGGCTGTCGTTAACTATTTCAACCAGTCGATTAATCTTGCTTCAACACGATGCTGGAGAAATTGTTTACACCTTCGGTAATTTTGTTGTTGGCGGCAATATGGTCGTTGGTATGATTATCTTCGCCATTATCACAATCGTTCAATTTATTGTTATTACCAAGGGCTCAGAAAGGGTTGCTGAAGTGGGAGCTCGCTTCTCGTTAGACGGTATGCCAGGTAAACAAATGAGTATCGATGGCGACATGCGCGCGGGAATTATTGATGCAGCCGAAGCAAAACGACAAAGAACGCTAGTCCAAAAAGAGAGCCAGCTCTACGGGGCAATGGACGGCGCGATGAAGTTTGTTAAAGGTGATGCCATTGCTGGCATGATAGTGATACTGGTAAATATTCTAGGCGGTATCACCGTTGGTGTAATGCAGCACGGAATGAGTGCTTCTGAAGCGGCATCGACTTACTCTATTTTGTCGGTAGGTGATGGATTGATTGCACAGATTCCCGCACTGCTGATTTCAATTACGGCGGGTATCATTGTTACGCGCGTACCTGGAGAAGAAAAGCAAAACCTAGCAAAAGATCTAACCAGCCAGATTGGACACCAACCGCAGGCGTTGTTGATTGCGGTAGGCGTATTGATGATATTTGCTGTGATTCCAGGTTTTCCGTTTTTAGTGTTTTTAGCACTCGCTGGTTTATTGCTTGGCGCTGCCTTATTTCTGATGAAGCGCAATAAAACGCAGGCCGCTGGAGGTCAATCGGGCTCGGCTGCGGGTGAAGAGTCAGGTAAGGGGGCCATTACACCAGGAGCGGTGCCGTTAATGTTGAAAATGTCAGCCCAGCTTGCCAAAGAAGGTGATCTGTTAACCGCCGTCGATGAGTTGCGCTGGCAGAAATTTGAACGTCTTGGTGTGCCACTGCCAGAAATTATTTTGCAGCAAGACGCCAACCTATCTGGCAGATCCATGTCTGTTTTCTTATATCAAGAGCCAGTTTTGACGGTTCAAATGCCAGATAATCAAGCACTGGTTGAAGGCAGTGCCGAGTCTTTTGTTAATGCTGTAGAGCAGCCACTCCCTTTTGGTGGTCCCCGTTTGTGTTGGGTCGATATCGCTCAAGGTGAATCCATATCGGCTTTGGGGACCACTATTTTTAAAGGAACAGAGCAAACCATTACGCTTCTATCCCGAGTATTGGATAGATTTGCTGGTGAGTTTATCGGCGTTCAAGAATGTCGTTTCTTAATGGATGGTATGGAAGGAAAATATTCCGAGCTAGTGAAAGAGCTGCAAAGGCAGCTACCGATTGGCAAGATTGCCGAAATACTTCAACGTCTTGTTGCTGAGGGTATCTCGATTCGAGATCTACGAAGTATCTTTGAAGCGTTATTAGAATGGTCGCAAAAAGAGAAAGACGTTGTGTTGTTAACCGAGTACGTCAGAGTCGGGTTACGGCGTCACATTGTTGGGCGACATCAGAAAAATGCCGCTTGGATATATTGCCACCTTATTGGCGATGGTATCGAAAACATGATTCGTGAATCGATTAGACAAACCTCGGCTGGTGGCTATTCTGCATTATCACCACAGCAAAATGAGTTGATCTTAGAACAAATTAAGCAGCACACGCTCAACAGTGAAGTCGAAACCGTACTGCTCACCGCAATTGATGTGCGTCGTTACTTAAGAAAAATCATAGAAAAAGATTTATACACTTTGCCTGTCCTTTCATTTCAAGAGCTTGGAGAAGAAGTGGAACTTAAGGTTCAGGGCAGTATTGACTTGATTGGTGAGGAGCTTTCTGATGCGGTTGCCTGATATAAGTCGTATAGCCGAACAGCTTGAGCAAAATCTGAGTGTTACGTCCCATGTGGGATCGGGCATGAAAATTGCGGGTCGAGTGACCTCAGTTGGGCAAACCCTTATCGGTGCTCATTTGCCACAAGTTGGGCTCGGTGAGTTATGCCAAGTCGGGGAAGGCTTACCTGCGGAGGTGGTGGCGCTAGATGGTGAAACCGCCTTGTTGTCACCATTTTCAGAGCCGATTGGCGTACGCTGCGGCGAAGCTGTCTGGCCGCAAGGTGAAGGACATCAAATTGCGCTTGGCGACTATTTGGTTGGTTCCGTTGTGGATGGGCTCGGCGCTTTAATTGAAGGTGGGGAGATCCCTGTAGAGATCAAAGAACATCGCTCAATCATTGCTGATGCTCCAGCACCCCTTGATCGAGGATTGATTGAAGAGATATTGCCATTAGGTATTCGCTCTATCGACGGTCTACTGACATGCGGAAAAGGACAAAGAATAGGCATATTTGCAGCCGCAGGTGGAGGTAAAAGTACGCTGCTTAGCATGATGACCGCAGGCTGTGAAGCGGATGTTGTTGTGTTGGCGCTTGTCGGAGAGCGTGGCCGAGAAGTACGTGAATTCTTAGATCAAGTCTTGGGAGAAGAAGCGCGTAGAAAATCAGTGGTCGTGGTATCCACCTCGGATAGGCCAGCATTAGAGCGGCAGAAGGCGGCGTTCACCGCAACGACTATCGCTGAATATTTTCGTGATCAAGGCAAAAATGTCCTATTAATGGTGGACTCATTGACACGTTTTGCTCGTGCTTCGCGTGAAATCGGTTTGGCGGCTGGTGAGCCTCCAGCAGCAGGTGGTTACCCACCGAGCATGTTTGCTCAATTGCCCCGACTTTTAGAACGGGCTGGTCCAGCTGCCGTTGGCAGCATTACGGGTATTTATACCGTATTAGTAGAAGGCGATAACATGAACGAGCCTGTCGCCGATGAGGTTCGCTCTATTCTTGATGGCCATATCGTATTGTCTCGTCGATTGGCCGAAGAAAATCACTATCCAGCGATTGATGTGTTAGCCAGTGTCAGTCGTGTTATGAATCAAATCAGCGATCCAATACATCTAAAACATTCAGGAAAGCTGCGTCGCTTATTAGCTAGCTATCGGGAGATAGAACTTTTAGTTCGAGTAGGAGAGTACCAAAGGGGTCAAGATCCTCATGCGGATGAGGCGCTAGATCGGCATGAAGGTATTAAACGGTTTTTGTGCCAGCAAACTGATGAACTATTCAATTTTGAACAAATTCAAGCTGAGTTAGCTGGCTCTGTGGAGGGAACATGTTAGTTAGGTTGCTACAAGTCAAAAAACATAAAGAGCGAGGCTTAAGGGGGAAAATTGCTCAAATTGATTATCGGCACAAAGAGTTAAAAGCTTTGCAAGCAGAATTGAAAACCAATCGGTTACATTTGTGGGAAGACTGGCGCAAGAGATGCAACCAAACTGGCGTGCTCGATCATAGTAAACTCATGACATTTAAGTCCGTGATGGCTGACCTCTACCGGCGAGATCTGCAAATGGGTGAGGAAAACAGCCAGCTGCAAGAACGGCAAAAAAAATTGATGGCTGAGCGCTTGGAACTGTCCTCTGCGTTACAAAAAAATCGGAAAGAACAAGAGAAGTTGAAATATCTAATAGAGGATGAAATGAGTGCAAATCAACACAAATAATCATTCATTTTCTCAAGATACTAAGACTAGCGAGGGTCAAACAAGCTCCGATTCTGATCGTCAAAGAGCATTTTCTAAGATGCTTCATAAAAAGTCTAAGCGGACAGACTCTGAACCTATACCAATGGCAGCCATGTTTATGCAAGACCTCGCAAAACAAGTGAATTCAGAGCAAAGCGAAGAAAAGTCGTTAACCGGATCAGGCAGCATCAGCGCGTTACGCAATGCTGGGAGCGTTTACCAGTCGAAAGATATTTATATACAGCGGGCGGATCTAAATACTCTCAACGTTCGATTGCTAAGTGGTCCACTAAGTGGGTTGGAAATACAGGCGAGTTTGCACGCGGGTAAGATAAATATGTTGTTAAAGTCAGCCCAAGAAAAGCACAGGAAATACTTGCTTGGGCAACTGGATAAGCTTGAAAACAAGCTTAACTGTATCAGTCACTATCAAGTAACCATTGAGTTGGGGAAAGCCGATGGACAATAGCCAAACTACTGATAGGCCAGATCTAGTGGCGATTCAGTTACCAGAATATTCCAGCGAATTGATCGCCACTCATCAAATCGTAGGCCAAGGTTTACACTCATTATCCGAATCAGGTTGTGAGCTCGAGCTATCAATGACAACAGTAGATGAGCAGACTTCGCATTGGCTGTGTATAGAATTCACCTTAATGGGCGAGCAATGTTCATTCTATTTTTCTGAAGATCACTGGCTTGACTATATTCATATCACTTTGCCTATCGATAAATTTTCCAACATACCGCCTGAATTGCACCCTGTTTTGTCGAGTGCGAGCTTATCGGGCCTATGTGATTGGGCGAATGAAAATGGATTGGAGGCTGGAAATATTGGTCCAATTGTCCTTTGTGAAAAAGAAAACTGGGGTCATAGTGACATTCAGTTAGCTTTTACTTCACCGTCTTGCTCAGACAAAAAACTCAGCGGTTATCTTTGTGGGCTATCAAATGAAAACTTGAGAGCCCTTTCCGAACACATGACACCTCAGCAAACTTCGACACAAATTTTGAAAGTGCCAATTTCCTGTGCTGTTGGGTTAAGTGTTCTAACGTTTGACCAGCTAAAAAGCCTTCAGGTCGGGGGTTGCGTTTTATTGAGGTGGTGTTGCAACTTTGATGAAGGGGAAGTATTGCTGGTGCAAAATCGGCCTATTTCAGTGATTCGATATCAAGAGAGCGGGAGTTTTATTGTGGACAAGATGATGAGTGAATTCGATGAGCTTTTGGATTTATCTGAAGAAGAGAGCTTCTCCGGATTGAATTTTGAACAACAGAGCATAAATCTAGATAGCTTGATGGTTAACGTGGTGTTGGAAGTCGGCCATGTAGAGTTGGCTGTGAATGAACTCGCCAATTTGGCGACAGGGTCAATACTAGAGACAGAGCTAAAGGCGCTGCCACAAGTACGACTAAAAGCAAATGGCAAAATAATAGGCCTAGGAAGTTTATTGCAAGTGGGTGATCGGCTAGGGGTGAGGGTTGATGAGTTATGTCGATAAACTAGTGCATAAAAGCTTAATGTACAAAAGTCTGGCAACATTGGTCGACATGTCGATTATGGAAGGATGTTGTTTGATTCTTCTATACTTTCGGCTTTTATCTTTCTATACAAAGCATGCATTATATGTGCGCGATTTGTGACTGTATTTTTCGAGCAATTTGTATCAGATTCTCTAGGTAGTTTTTGAATAGAAGTCACGGTTCGGCCAGCAAAAGGGGATGAGGCCGACACCGGGTGACCTTTGTGGTTAGAAGAATCTGTAGAGTTCAATATTAAACGATTTGTTTTTTGAACGGCTTTCAACAAATTATTCATATTTTCCTCGTCTCATAAGTGTTTGATTAGAGGTTCGCTCCTCTATATCGATGTCGTTTTAACTTATAGTGATGTTTTATTGTTGAACTCGACGATTTTTCTTCTCCAGATATCCGACACATCCAAAAAAGAGCCGATCATGGGGGTGAGTTGCTCAAGTTTGGTGTCGTTGGAATCGACTTGTGAGACCAGAATGACGGCTTTTGACTTGCTATCGATGCTAAGAGTATGACCTCCAGTCCCTTTCCAGAACAAGTTTGCGTCTAGCAACATTTCATAAAAGTCGCTTTGCCCAAACGGGGGTACATCACCTAAGTGGGAGTAGCACAATAGTCGATTTTGAGCAGCATCGAACTCAAAGTGCAAGATAATATCGTCAAAACTCAAACAACAACATGCGTCTTCATCTAATTTTAGATTGTCAATTCCAAGTTCATTGCCTAAATCTATCATCAGTAATTCAATATTTTGTTTACTCATGTTCACCTGATTTAATTTATGGGTGTGTAGATATGTAAAAGTCAGGCGAGGATTATACGAAAGATAAGTGGTACGGCTTTTAAATTTACTGACCAGTTTATATTTATAGAGAGAAAGTAATTCTAATGTTGCATGGAATATTTTTTAGTATTCTTATTATTATAAAAGTTTTCCTCAATATCGTTTAACCTATCACGTAATGAGTAAGAGGTTCTGATCATATCATTCATCACATAGTGGAATTTACTTTCGTCCAAAGCTTCAATTCGGCTCGCGAAACTCAACACTATGTACTGGGAGCGCGCATCCAAAGCTATGTGGCACCCCCCTGATAGCAGGCCAAACAAGTTTAGCTCTAGCGCCTGTGATAACACGGTTTGCAGCAAGTTGTGCTCTGACGGCAGCTTCAGTAGCGGGAAATAAATAAATACAGATGGGACTTCAGTTTCTGCAGGTACATCGACGATACAGCACATATTATCTTTACAAGGAATCACACAATGGCCATCTTCTTCTAATGTCATGGGAACACCAAAGTGGTGTCCTACAGAGTCTAACCAATTTGATATAACGAGTTGAAATGCTTTCATAGTTGATTTATTTCTTTATAAAAAATGTTCATTAACTTATAGCTAAAGGCTATCAATGAATGTTTAGTGCTTCTATTATAAATGGCATGAGGTTTATATATTTCATTAGGCAGTTTACAAAAAATTTATACTTAAATATTATGATATTTTTGTAGATAAAAAATAATGAGTTTATCTATATTAATAGAGTGATATATAGATGGGTGAGTTTATTATCGATAAAGTTGTACGCAACGGCCCTTGTGACTTGTTCCAAAGCTTCTCCCAAACGGTTGCTGGCCATATAAGGTGTTTAACGTATAGGCTTCGAGAGGGTATAGATGCAAACTCGGTGTGAGTATACACTGAGTTGGAACGTTTTATGTCGTTACTGGATCACCCATTACAGCTGATCATTGTGCTGTTTGCGCTATCTGTATTGCCGCTGTTTGCTGTTATGGCTACGTCTTTTCTTAAGCTGTCTGTCGTGTTTTCCTTATTGCGTAACGCGTTAGGTATCCAGCAAATTCCCCCGAACATGGCGATTTACGGTTTAGCGCTGATTCTCACCATGTTTGTGATGGCGCCCGTTGGTTTACAAATAGAAGACAATCTTAAGCAACATCCAGTCGACCTCACCTCGGATCAATTTTTTCAGCAAGTCGATACCGGAGCGCTTGACCCTTATCGAGTGTTCTTAACCAAGCACACCGATCCTAGACAAGTACGCTTTTTTAGCGAGATAGGGCATAAGATGTGGCCGGAGCATTACCAAAAAGAGCTCAATGAAGATTCATTGCTGGTGATGATTCCTGCATTTACCGTCAGCCAATTGGTCGAAGCGTTTAAGATTGGCCTGCTGCTATTTTTGCCGTTTGTCGCCATCGACCTGATTGTATCTAACGTATTACTTGCAATGGGGATGATGATGGTGTCTCCAATGACCATTTCATTGCCATTTAAACTTCTAATATTCGTCCTTATGGGTGGCTGGGAGAAGCTACTCACTCAACTAATGTTGTCTTACTCATGAGCGAAGCGATAATTATCAACCTTACCTCTGAGTTGCTCTGGCTAATTCTACTTTTGTCTTTGCCTGTGGTGGTGGTGGCGTCTGTTGTGGGTGTTCTGATTAGTTTGATTCAGGCGCTCACCCAGGTTCAAGACCAAACGATTCAGTTCCTAATTAAGTTGGTTGCGGTGAGCATTACTCTAGTGATCAGTTATCACTGGATGGGAGGTACGTTGTTGAATTACGCCAACATGGCCTTCGACCAAATCAGCCATATGGGGACGCGATGAGTGAGTTAATGGTATGGGTGTCCACGCTAGCGATTTGTACCTTGCGACCATTAGGAGTTATGCTACTGCTTCCTTTGTTCTCGCAAAAATCCTTAGGTGGCATATTAATTCGCAATGCGCTGGTGATCATGATTGCGATGCCAGTGCTGCCCGTATACAAAGAACTCCCCATACTTGCCAACCCACAAATGATGCCTTTTGTAGAGCTGATGCTGCGAGAGCTTTTTATTGGTTTATGCATCGGCTTTTCTGCGGCTATCCCTTTTTGGGCCATCGACATTGCGGGATTTGTGATCGATACGATGCGAGGTGCGTCTATGTCAACGGTGTATAACCCGTTGCTTGGAACGCAAGCATCTGTATTCGGCATACTGTTTAGCCAGGTGTTAACGGTGTTATTCCTAGTAACCGGTGGGTTTAACAAATTATTGAATGGTATATATGCCTCTTACAACAGCTTACCCATGGGGCAGGATATTGTGTTCAGTAAGGGCTTTTTGGTTTTCTTAAGTCATGAATGGCACCTAATGTTTGATCTTGCTATTAGTTTTGCATTACCCGCTATGGTGATTATGTTGATGGTCGACTTGGCGCTAGGGTTGATCAACCGCTCTGCCCAGCAACTCAATGTTTTCTTTTTGTCTATGCCAATAAAATCTGCCATGGCAATTCTGCTAATTTTGTTAAGTTTGAATTTTTCTTTTGGTCATTATTTACAGCGCATGAATTTGTTTGAGCATCAGGTTCAGAATTTGATTGTGCAAATGCGGGGTGGTGACGATGGCTGAGAAAACAGAAAAACCCACCCAGAAAAAAATTAAAGACGCTCGCAAAAAAGGACAAGTAGCGAAAAGTACCGAAGTCACTACCGGCGTACAGCTAGCAGCAATTTTGCTTTTCTTCTATTTCCAAGGCACGGCATTGATGGTGGGGATGCAGGACATTATCACAGTGACACTCAACTCACTTAACCTGCCGATAGACCGAGCGTTTGGCAATATTCTTGGAGCATTTGTTGGTTTCTCGCTACATTTTATGGTGGCGTTGGGTTTAATGTTGATATTTGTCACTTTGCTAACCATCATTGCGCAGATTGGTCCTTTATTTGCTCCGGAATCGATACAACCTAAGGGTGAGAAAATAAACCCGATCAGCAATTTTAAAAACATCTTTTCGATGAAAAGTCTGTTCGAGTTGCTCAAGTCTTGTTTGAAAGTGTGTCTGTTATCCATCATCTTTGCCTATATCCTCAATAAGTACAGTAGTTCACTGCAATTCTTACCGTTGTGCGGCTTAAGTTGCGGGTTGTCTGTCACCGCCACTTTATGCAGTTGGTTATGGGGATGCCTTATTGCGTTTTATGTTGTATTTGGCGCGCTCGATTTTGCATTTCAAAAACACACAATGATGAAGCAACTAAAAATGTCCAAAGAAGATATTAAACAAGAACATAAAGATTCAGAAGGCAACCCGGAAATTAAGCAAAAACGAAAAGAAACACACAAAGAAATTCAAAGTGGTAGTTTGGCTGAGAATGTTAAAAAGTCATCTGTTATGGTTCGAAATCCAACTCACTTAGCTGTTTGTCTTTATTACCAAGAAGGTGAAACGCCGCTTCCAAAGGTCCTTGAAAAAGGTAAAGGGGAGATGGCACTGCATATGGTGAAATTAGCCGAAAAATATGACGTGCCTGTAGTAGAAAACGTCCCCTTGGCTAGGGCGCTGATGTCCGGTGTTGAAGCCAATCATTATATACCGGAGCACCTGTTTGAACCTGTGGCGGAATTGCTTCGAGCCGTGAGTGGCTTGGATTACGATAATGATGAATAATCAATTGGTATAGTTATAGAAATTTAGCCATAAGAAGTGCATCTACATAACTACCATCTTTAAGCTTTTTAGCGTTTTGTCGTTTCCCTTCTTGGAAGAAACCAAACTTTTTATAGCAGTGAATAGCGCCGTGATTATTGGCAAGTACTTCCAGCTCTATTTTCTCGATGCCGCGAGACTTTGCTCTAATTAATACTTCTTGCATTAATTTAGTAGCAATACCGTTTCCACGAAACTCTTTTACTACAAATATTGCTAATACGCCAATATGGGGAGCACCTTCATGTTCTCGTTGGTAAATATCACAAGAGCCAGCGAGTTGGCAATCATTACTCATGATGACGTGTATCATATTTTTTTCGATATTTCTTTCGCACCAACTTCGTACCATTTCTAATGAGGGTGGAGTGGTATTGATATAGTAAATATCTTCATTGACTATATTTTTAAAGGCAGTGAAGAAATTATCTATGTCATCTGGTGAAAAATTTCTAATAGAGTTTTCTGAAATCATATTATTTTCTCGATAAAGTTTATCAATATATATCACGCTTTTCATAGGATTTAAATTTGTTAATGCTCATTAAATAAAATATATGATAGTGAATGTTGTTATTTGAAAGATTTTTTTTTGTACAAAGTTACTATAAATAGGACATATATAAAGTGGGCTATATAGGAGTACCTAATGGAAAGTGTTTCTCAATATGTTGCACCAAGCCACGGTCAGCATAAAAGACATATTAGAAAAAGTGGCTTAGAGCAACTAAATTCTTTAACTACAGGCAACGGTAAATTTCAACAGCTAGCAGTATCCCATAAGTCTAGAGGTACCTACCAAAAGGAAACTGCGATTGTCGATCCTAAAAAATATTTTCATGTAGACCCAAAGGATCACTTAAGTTGGACGAATAAATTTAGAACTGAGTCGAATGAAAAATATAGGCTTGGAACGACTCATAGCGAGTTATGTAGCAGTATTAAAGGAAAATGTGCTCATCCAGAACAACAAGATATGGATGTTGAGGGTATAAAGCATAGAGGCATAAACCGCTGCCGCGATGCCGTAAAGTCAATGGTAGAAAATCAAGATCATCAAATGCGACCCAAGAAAGGGTCTCATATGAGAGAGATGTTACTTACGGAGACCTTAGCACGACAACTTAACGAAATTGATAATATTTCTGATCGAGAGCGAGCAGGCGAAGAAATTAAGAAAACGCTTGATTGGATAGACTCCATGTTAGTATCGGAAGAGCTAAACGGTATAAATGTTGGAGGCCAGTTAAAAGACGAGCATAAACAACATAAAGAGAACCTCAAAACACAAACTAAGAATCTAGCCCATACAGCGCCGTTGATAAAAATCGATTCTCAATCACCAGTAAAAAGCAAGCCTCAAGGCACAGGCTTCCCAACTCTGAACGAAACACTTGTGAAAGTCAGAGAAGAGCTAATCCAAACTGAACTAGAGATGGCCATTGACTCTTGTGCAACAGAAGCCAATTTAAAATGGGCTGGTATCCACGGTGGTATTATGGAAATGGATTCACAAATAAATCAACTGAATTCAGGCACTTTAAAAGGGCTAACAATTGTACCAGAGTCTAACCTAGCGAAAACTAAAGACGCGGTCGGTCATAAGTGCGAACAGTATAAGGAAAACTTTAATGAGGGTATAGAACCTATTACTAAAGCGATGACAGACCAAGCAAATTGGACTAAAGGAGTTAAAGGGGCAGTAGAGGAACTCAAAACACTGAGTTCAGGCTTAGCCTCAAACTGTGGTAGTACCAGTGGTAGGGCTGAATGGACCCAAGCACTAAAAGAGTGGCATACAAAGCATAAAGACTTGTTGCTACCCAATAGCTCAGGCAAGTTGAGCAAAGCTCAAGAGCAACTGGGCACCCTAGTATCCGGTCTAGAAGATATCGTTGAGGAAGAAGCCACTAAAAAAAGTAGCATGGGCCTCAACCCTCGTATTGATAAATGGGCGGATAAAGCACTAGAAGCATTAGAATTAAGCAGTGATATATTGCTTAGTGCTGAAACATCTGAGCACGAGCCACTCAAAGTCGATTCAAAGTTGGAGGAGACTCAAAGTAGACTTACACAAATTTCTCAAAAAACAGTTGAAGGCAATGGCAGTACCTTTGGAAGTAAAGAGAAATTTCTCCCTAAACATAAGTCAGAATATAACGAAAAACTAGAGCTGCTAAATGCAAACGTTCAAGAAAAATTGAATGTGCGAGTCCTAAAACTAAATCAGAAAATTGAAGGCCAAGCTAAAACAACACTAGCAACAATGGTTAACATCGGGCTGCGTGGTCATAATGACTATATTAGCCACTTAAAGAAACATATTGATGATGATGGTTGTAAACACTTGGCGGAGGGCGGCTATGAAAAGCTGTCTAGTTCCGTGGAGACAGCGAAAAAACTTGCGCAACAAACGGCATCGTATCACCCTGATACCGATGTGGGTGAAGAACTGTCGGAAACTATCACCAAAATGGACACTCAAGTAGTAGAAACACTAAAACAGCAGAAAGAATTTGTAGGAAAAAGTTTATTCTCTACCCACAGAGAGAAATTAATGAGTTCTTTTTCACCTCATATGCAGAAATACGCTTATTTTGATCATCCTCCTTATGACACGATAAAGACTAATATGCAGAAAGTAGTAAAAGATCCTAACTTTCAGAAAAAAGTCGCTGAGGATATGGAGGTCCATGGCCAAGATATAAGTCAATTAGTTGGCAGCGGGAGTCAATCTGAACTAATTCAAGAACAAGAAGGCGTCTAGAGATGGTTTACCAACCCTCAAGGCTTTGAGGGTTGGTTTGAGATTAATTTGAGGTGACAGGATGGATGTAAAACATATTAAAGATTATTTAGAATCAGAGTTTAGTGTTGGATTTGACGAAGAGCTATCAAATACAACCAATATATCTGGAAGTTTAGTGGTACTAAACATTCGTGAAAGCGGGTTGTTGAGGGTAGATGTACCACTTTTTTCGGGAGTAATTACCAAAAGTAATAATAATCTTTCTAAACGTATTGCAAAAGTTAACGGATTAAATTTCATTCAAGATTTAGGCTGTTTTTATTCCTTAACGGATTTAAATACTCTATGTATATCTGAGGTGATCAACCTTAACTCAATGGAAAGTAAAGAGCTTATTAAAGATAGGATTTGCAACATCGCTTTACGAAAGGAGAAGTTCATGAGTTTGCTCGTTGATATTAAATCTGGAGATAAAGCCCCTATCAAGGAAAATATTAACCGCCAGTTTAATTTTGCTTAATTTTTAATTACTACAGGGGAATGTTATGGAATTGGAAGAGTTAGTTGATAGTATTAGCGAACTGACAGGAATAGAAGCATCAAGCTTCCCTCTTGCTATAGACTATGTATACAAGGGTTCAGCTAGCCACAACACTTATCAAATACACTTGTTTAAAGAAGAAGATAAACTGTACTTTGAATGTGATATCCCAGTTTTAGATAGTGATAATGTTGGAGAAGCGATATTAAAGTCAAACTGTAATTGGCTTGATGAGTCGATGGCTTATCTTTATTTATCTGATGAAGATAAGCCAGTGTTACACTCTTATATGGAGCTGTCGAAATCTACGCCTATGAGTTTTGGTAAAAGGTTTGTTTCTTTTGTTGAAGCTTGCGAGACGATGAACCAGCGGCTTACTACATATTTGTAATACATAAGTTAATATAATTAAATAAAACGCCACCTAATAGGTGGCGTTTCTGGTTTTATTTTACCGATAGCGTTCATAATTAATTGTCTTTGGCCAGTATTTGTTCAGTGTTGAGTATATTTGAAAGCTAATTTTCTTTTATATCGATAATCTAACTTCGTAGCTTAGTAAACCCGGAGGTGATTAATGAGCTCATCAATTTCAGTCGATCAATCAATGGCTGACTTAACCCGTCAGCATAATGAATTGGAAAAACTCATTAAGGAATTTCAGTCACTGCGCGGCGAAGTTCAAGCTTTGCAATCAAAAGCACAGCATAACCCAGCTTCAGCGGAAAAACTCGCACAAGTCCAAAAGGTATTGGAAAACGATGTCGGCCCAAAAGGGGAACTTATCAAAAATGCCTTTTCTGATCTGAAGAAACAATCACTAAAGGTACAACAAAATTTCAAACTGCCTGAGCCAGAGGCGGCGACCTCTTCACAAGGCAATCAAGCCAAGAAGCCCAAAGTGCGCCAGTTCATATGAACTTTCACATTAAGTAACAAGCAATAAATAGTGAGTAAATACTATGGATAATGTTCAAAATAATTTGGTTCAACAAACTTATGCGTCTCAAGGTGATGGTGTAAGTACACTTGATATGAGCTCTATGTCTATCGACAACATTCTTCAATATGTGGTTCTGACATTGATGCAAACTCGAGATAATGCGGCGAACTCTATCCAAGGCTTAATGGCCTCGGTACAAGCAAATAACAAAACCGCGAGCGATATACAGAATAAAGCGTCAGAAGTGCAAGGCATGATTCCCGCCAAAGATGATGGAAAAGTTGATGCAGGAAGTGGTAGTGAGCTGTACAAATTATGCCAAACACTTTCAAACGAAGGCGTTAAATTGAATGGGCAAGATGCTATGGATTGGCTTAATAGCAAAGTTAAGGACGGTAAGGTGTCAAAATCTGCCATCGTCGAACTAAATGGCTATCTCAACCAAGCCGCTTCAGATGCAAACCAGGTGGGACAGAACCAACAAACCATGTTGTCTCAGAACGTGCAGAACTTGGGAAATATCCAGAAAAACATCTCTGCGGTACTAAGTAAACTCATCGATATTCTAAAAGATATCATCGGTATTATCCGTTAAGGCTAGCTATGGACCTGAATGACCAAAAAATGCTGGCTGACTATCTCAAGCGCGGAGGATCGATGAAGATCCTCTGCGAGATGGATGAGTCTGCGTTAGAAACTGTATACAACTATGCCTTTCAACTGTTTGAAAATGGGCAACTAAATGAAGCCCATAGGCTGTTTTATTTTCTTGCAAATATGGATCAGTGGAACTTTGACTATCTCTTGGCATTAGGAATATGTTGCCAAAAAATGGGAGAGCATGAACAGGCAATATACTGTTTCAGTCGTTCTGGTCAAAGAGAGCTCTCGGATCCGAGATCCTCATATTATGCCGGTCTCAGTTACCAGTGCTTAGGTAACAAACAATATGCAAGGAAGGCTTTTAATGCAGCAGTGCAGTGGTGTAGTGACAAGCCGGAATACCAAGACCTAAAACTTAAAATCTCAGCTGCATTAGCTCGAACTATGTTGGAGATCTAACATGACGCAAAACTTTATTAGAAACGATGTCTATCGGGCAACCCCGCAAGACCCAAATATTCGCTTTGATTCCGACTATGACGATAGCAACCAAGTCGGTGAACTTAGCTTAAAATCAAGCCAATGGACGAGCGGACGTGCTTCAGTATTAGATTCAGACTCACTAGGAATACGACTGCCAGAGCCTAAAAATCGAAGGCTAACCAGTCAGAAACAAGCGGACGAAGCATTAAATGCGTTGTTGAAGCAACTTGATGTTTCATCTGACAAGTCGCCAAATGGATCTTCTTCTAATCAATTGTCTGGTCTGTCTGTGGACTCGCTGGCTTTGTATATCTCTCTCTTAGTGACGGATGGGCTAAATTCGCGCGCTAAAGATCTTATTAAGTCAATGGATGCGCTGCATGATACGCAAAAAGCGGAGAGTGCAGCAAAACTTAAAGACCAAATTGACGCGATTAACAAAAATATCGAGCAGTCTCATAAGGCGCAGAAACACAATATTTTCACCGCGGTTATCGACTGGGTTGTTTCAGCGGTTGAAGTTGTAGTCGGTGCGTTAAAAATTGCAGCTGGTGTGGCTACAGGCAACCCGCTCGCTATTGCTAGCGGTATCGCAGAAGTGTCAGCCGGGGTTATGGGGTTAGTTAAAGCATCGATCGAAACAGCAGCCCTGTGCGAATCAGATCCAGAAAAAGCAAAAAAACTGCGAGATGTGGCTGAAAAAATAGGTTACGCGCAGATGGCACTAGAAGGTGTAGCGGCGGTATTAGATATTACACAGACTGCGAAAGGTATGATTGCTGCCTCAAAAGCAGCGAAAGCAGCAGAGGGCGCAGCGACAGCAACGGAGATGGGGGCAAAGGTAGCAACAACAGTAGCACTAGAGGCTTCTGGTAAGATTACTAAAGCTGAAGCTCAAACTATGTTGAAAGAGATCACCAAAGAATTGACTCGTGAATTGATAGAAAATGCCACCAAAGAAGTAACTAAGGGTATTACTGGAGTTGCTAAAGATGTGGTTAAGGAAGCTGCAACAAAAGCAAGCATAAAGATTTTGGAAGAAGCCGCAGAAAAAGCAATCAAAGAAGCTGCTGAGATCGCCGCTCAAAAATTAGCGAAAGAGGGGTTTGATATTGCTACTAAAGAAGGTCTTGAAGCGGCTGCGAAAGCGATTGCCGATGATCTTGTTAAAACCATCGGTTCAACAGTTAAGAAGGAAGTAGCTCATGAAATTAATCGAGTCACTAGAGCTATCTTAAATCAAGTAGTAAATGGGACAACTGCTATAACGACAGGCGTCCAATCTTTCACTGACTTTGCTTTAGAAAGGAAAATGGCAGACCTACGCAAAGAAGTGGCAGACTTGCTCGCGGATCAACAAATGGCAAATCAATTTCTCGATGTACTTAACCAGTTAATGGATAAACAGAGAACTCGAGTTAAAGAAACTTTGAAAATGATATCAGATGGGCAAAGTACGACCCAAAGTAATATTGAAAACTTATCCAATGCTACCGGAATGATGGCTGGAATGATGGGCAAAGTGTAACAAATAAGGAACCGTATAATGCAAAATACAATTCAACAAAATGGTAATGTGAATCTATCATCTGTGAGCTCAAGTAGTGCTTCTACGGAGCTGAAAACAGGTGACAGTCATCAAAAAGATATAGACAACTTGATTAACGATTTGACTTCATTAGCAGCTCTCGTTAACAAGGCGTTGCAAATGATTCGCGAATCTATCCAAGAGTGGCGTGATGCCTTGAGTAATTCACAAGCTAAAGGCATGATGTTGATGTTGAACCAAGCTGTTGAGAATAATGCTACTCAAAAACAAGCAAACCAAAAAGAATGCGATGCAGCATACAAAGCCTCTTGGGGTGATTTTGCTAAGGGTTGCGCATCAATTCTCGGGGGAGGGCTGACTTTGGGGGGGGCGGCTTTCGGTAGTACAGCGACACAAACGAAGCTTGGTGGAGTTTCTACTGCGCTTGACGGCGGTGCTAGCATTGCTAAGGGGTTCTTGACTCAAGAGGCAGCGGATATTACTAGAGAGGCGAAGGACAAAACGGCCGACGTACAACTTCAAAATAAAGTTCTTGAAACGTGGGAAAAACAGCTTAGTCAGGGTGGTCAACGCCTTAACGAAATGCAAAGTCAACTTAGCTCGATCAACGAACAATTGCGTCAATCGACAGGCCAACTGAATTATAGTTTAGCGCAGCAATAAGTTTACGTAAATATAACTAAAAGTGGGGACGGCCTCCCCACTATTTAGGAGGTCATATGATAACTTGTAATGATCCTGTGAGCCGCTTTCTAAAGCAAAGTGGTTTCCACCCAAAACCGCACCGTTACTTCGGAAGTGACTTTGTTAGCGGCATGCAAGTTCAGTTGAACGATTTAGATTTAATTTACAGTGTCGAAGACGACACCTTAGTCATCAGTCAGATTACGGCTATAGGTCAATCAGAAGGGCTTGCTGGTGCCGTACAAAACTTTTTTAAACTGGTACACACGCTAGAAAAAATGGACACTGGGTTATCCCAAGTCAAAGGCATGGTGCTGGACTATCTTGGAGATGCCGAAGACAATAAAAAGTTAAAGCGACTTCAACAGGCGTATATTAGTCAAGGGGCGCATTATCAACAAGACGAAGACAAAACTTGGATAATATATCCTATCGGAATGAACAAAAGAACCCCATCCAGTAACACCAATATTCAAAATACATAAATTAAGAAGTAAATTTATTAGAGAATAATATTTCCGCTCCTAGAATGAGTTTTATAGATAAAACATTTAAAGGAGCACTATGAATAATAATGAAACATTCCATCGACTAGTCGAGCAACTGTTTAATATTCAGGGCTTAGACTACACACCATCCGATGTTTATCATCTAAAACTAGATGCGCCACAAGTCGACTCCATGCTAGTGGCTTTTTTAGCAATTGACGATCAATATGCAGCGTTAGTGTCTGAAATCAAAACATCATTTGTTACCAACAAAATATCAGAATGGCTTTTAAGAAGAAATAGCTTTAAAAAGCAAATGGCTGCCAGCTATTGCATGATTGAAGATGAGCAACATTCCCCGAGAGTCATGGCACAGATTCGGTTCAACTATCAAAAACTAGAGCTCCCAGAAGCTTTGAGTTTATATGAAGCATTTACTCAAGAAATCAGTAGGTGTAGCCAGGAGCTACAAAATATCGAACAAGAGGATTAATTATGGAAAACTTAAGAAAACCGCTACTAATGCCTAAGGTCAAACAAGAGGTTCATGTTGAGTATGAGCAGCGAGACTATGGTAGTGATAAGAAATTAGTCATGAATTATATTGCCGAAATTAATGGAGATTTAAAGGAAGGTGATAGGATTAAAGTAGTCATGTCACTACCAGGATTACTACAAGGTGATCCAGGATTAAAGAGCACTAAAGATATCATTCATGACTATGCCAGTGCGATTCAAAAGTTCAAAACAAAAGGTCCGGATATTGACGGAAAAAAGGAAAAGCTCCAGCAGAAAGTCCAAAAACACGTTGAGGATGCAATCACTACCGCTAATGACGGTCTAGGCGGGATAAAAGAAGCTCGGATTAAAGATGCGTCGATTTCTAAAGAATTTGCTAGTGATACCTATGATGAGCGACTTCCTTATCGTGTGGGAGAAACAACGGTAAAGGAAAAGACAGAAGTATTTACTCGTGGTGTAACCAGTAAAGATGCAAAGAAACTTCGTGGAACGGATGTACATGGCCACTTTCTAGGTAACCCTATGCTTCGTAAAGTACAAGCGGAAGGTGGACAAGAAGTCATGTTTGCGAGAATGGGAGCGCTATCTAAAGGTCAAGGTGACTTATTTGGTAGAGGGGTAAATAAAATTCAAAGTGATCGTCATGTCGGCCATCTTGACTTAAGGTTGGTTGATCCTAAAAAAGAGCGCACTTTATATGAAACACATAAAATTGAAATTGGTGAAGCAAACAAAGTGTCTGAGACTGAAATTAAAACTTGTACGCTTCCAGTCAATTCAAACGATATGAGCAAGACTGAAATGTTGGGTCGTGGTCTTAAAGTAGCATTTAACAAACACCCGGTGTTAATGTCTACTGTCGGAATCATTGGAGGGCTAATCGCGGCCGCACTCTCTCCTATTACAATACCTGCCACCGCTCTATTCCTCAATAGCAAACAAAATAAATTTAAAGACGAATGGAATGAAGCTCAGAAAGATATCAAGGATACCCTTGAACAGCTGAACAACAAAGTAGGGAAGAATGAAAAAGCACAAGAACTATATAAAAGAACGATGGAATTATATGAGAAAATATATAATGGTAAAGATGGCAAAGCAACAAAAGCGGCCAATGGTTTTGATGGCTTAATGCTTGGTGTATTAATGATGAAGTTAGCAAATGAAGTGGGTATGACGACCAGCGAAGGTTGTAAAAGTAATAAAGATAGAGGCACCATGCTTGACTTTATGATCCAAGCTCAGGAAGCCAAATGGGCGGCTAACCCTAAATTAGGTATGACGAAGGAGAGTTTACTTAACTTGTCCAATGAGAACGATAGGCAGATCTTACGTGAAGTAGTAAGTCAGTCCGATACACGTAATACAGGTGAACGCAATACCGGATTAAAGGGAAATATGTATTTCTGCCGAGATATTGGTAATGTGCTAGGCGATCAATATAACTCATTTGTTGGTGATTCGTTAAAGGGAAGCGCATAGTAATAATTTCGAAAGTACGGCTGGTAATATTTACC
>NZ_JAMKMR010000032.1 GCF_023634645.1 Vibrio sinus | reverse complement strand
TTATTATCATGACAGAGAAGTCCGCCATGTCGATGCAGGCATATCAGAATCAGCCTATTGGCTCCTCATCTGGGTACATCATTGACCCTTGATGATCTGTCTGCCAAATCTGTTCTTCACTAAGTGTGGTCTCAATCAGTTCAACAGGTGCTCCTTCAACCTCAATCATCGCGACTTTAAAACCGGGCATTGGCTCGTAAGGCTCTAGTAGTAGGGTCTGGCCTTCAACAGCTTGTTGCAAACAATCGACTTTAAACGCAACATGAGGCTGAGACTGAATAAGTGGGTGTAATGGACAACCGTCTTCGAACCGGTGCCACTGAATACGAAATGCATTATTACCCTTGGTTGTATACATTTTAAATACAGGGCTGTACCTTTCGTCAGGTTTCTTCTCAGTGGTTGGAATACCCATATGGTGATATTGGAGCTTTGATAGATTCATTCTGAAAACGTTACTCTGATTTTGTTGGTCAATATTCGGCTCTTGATAAATACTTATACCAAAATTACTTCAGGCGGGAACAACTTTATAACCCACTGCTTACGCAATCAATTCCTTTTTAGTCTGTAGTGCTCTACCGAACTATTTTTCCTTTATGAGACTATCAGTGTGAAGATCGGTTTAAGAAAGGTATGTTTAACTGAATGAACAGAAGACTTGAATCCAATTGTAAACCTTAAAGCTATTGAGGCGCGGTGCTATAGCAAAAAAAAAAACAGAAACAGTGGGTAAATCAATAGAGCCGTCGCGATGCTCACGCACCCAATTGACCACCTGTTGGGTGCAGGTCACACATGATTTGCCACAGCTGTTTCTAAAAGGTTTACAATGGATAGGTAGAAATTTTTAGTTACGCCAATACTTATCTGGGTACGCGGATACCGCCTTCAACGCCTTCTTTACTAAATAGTACTTGCCAGAGTTGAATGTTTCTGGCTCTAAATGCACCTGCACACGCGCACAAATAGTAATAGAACATGCGATAAAAGCGAGAGGAGTAATTACCTTGGATATCTATCCAGCTTTTTTCAAAGTTTTCCTTCCAAGCCATTAGCGTTTTGTCGTAATCAGCACCGAAGTTATGCCAATCTTCCATCACTAGGCTACCTTGACTTACTTGGCTAATTTGTTCCATGGAAGGTAACACACCATTGGGGAAAATGTATTTGTTAATCCACGGATCCACGTTGACTTGAGTTTCGTTACTGCCAATGGAGTGTAAAAGAAATAGACCACCAGGTTTCAAGCAGCGCGATACAACGTCAAAATAAGTCTGATAATTTTTAGGCCCTACATGCTCGAACATACCAACAGAGACAATCTTATCGAAGGTTTCATTAAGATCTCGGTAATCACAGAGTCTCAAATCAACGGGCAGCCCCTTACAACGCTCCATTCCATACGCTTGTTGCTCTTTAGAAATGGTCACACCAGTGACTTTCACGCCATAGTTTTTTGCCGCGTATTCACTTAGACCACCCCAGCCGCAACCAATATCAAGTAAGGTTTCCCCCTCTTGAAGCTGCAATTTTTCACAGATGAGTTTTAGCTTGTTCTCTTGAGCGGTTTTTAAGTCCGTCGCGTCTTTCCAGTATCCACAAGAATACTGCATGTATGGGTCGAGCATTCTCTCGTATAAATCATTGCCAAGATCATAATGCTCTTCCCCAACCATCCAGGCACGCTTCTTCGACTGCATGTTAAACAAACGAGATTGAATAACAAATAATGTGTCTTTTATGTTGGCAGGCTTCTTCTCGTCAACGTGATATTTAAGCAAGTAATAAAATAGCTGGTCTAACTGATCGCAGTGCCACCAGCCATCCATATAACTTTCACCAAGCCCAATCGACCCTTCTTGCAATACTCGTTTGTAGAAGTCAGGATGAGAAACCATGATATCGTGCTTGTTTACACCATTTAATTGTATTGGTGTATCACTCAAAAGCTCCAACATCACGCTTTCCCATTTGTTTTCTGGTAAGTCGAGTACTTTAGTAGTCATATTAACCTCGGATATCTTATTAGACACTGCTCTGTAAACGCGGCTCAAATCGAATGCCAGTTACTAATTTCTCTAGTTGGCGAACACTTGATGATGAAAATATTAATGGCTATTTTTGATAATTAACAATTGGAATTGTTTATTAGATTGATAGTTTTTTGTTATCAGATAGAAAACAAGTTTTACTCGTGATGAGTGAACTATCACTTCAGTCAGGCATCTTGACATAACTTGGGTATACTCAATAGAACGGAGATTTTTTTGATTCGCTCTACATGGAGAGTATTCATGAACAAGGATAACGTTCAGCCTGACCCGCTCTCGGAAGCCCGTAAAAAACATACAGCCTCATCGTTGGCTTCAACTTCATTGATCCGTCGCTATCATGCGATTCTTTATGGCGGATTGGTGCTTATTCTGTTGCTCACACTAGGTAATGCTTTTTATCTTGGCCAGCAAACAGAAAAACGTATCATCAATGAAGAAAAGCACCACGCATTACAAACATTGATCACGCTAAACAATGCAATCTCCGTTTCTTTAAATCATGTTGACAAGATGAAGCAAGCATTGGAGGCGCATCGTAGCTATCCCGAAAAAGCGTACAACTACGCACTGACCCAATACCTTTTTCTCCAATCTCCTGAAGCTCCAACATTTGCCCCATGGAACAACTTGTCAGATTCATTGAAGCATCAAGTTGGTCAGCTCTATGTACATTCAAACTCAGGGGATATTCGTACTGGCGTCTCCGTATTGTTATCAATGATGCCTGAAGTCGTGACGACCCATCGACTGCATAAGGACTTTCAGTGGAGCTATTATTACGACGCCAACAAACGCTACTCTCTGCTCTATCCGGGTTTACCTTATCAAGTACTATTTGATGCGACCGCTTCAACTGATATGGACTCAACCCTCGATGTGGTATATGACGCGGGAGGCACTTTGCCCGTTAAACTTGTTGGGCCAGAATCAAACCCGAACAAAGAGCATCGCTGGACACGCCCCTACCTCGATGCTGGCGGTAAAGGTATGATGGTTTCCTTACTAGAGCCTATTTACCACCAAGATGCTTATATTGGCGCAGTTGGAACCGATATCACGCTAAAAGTACTAGATAGCATCCTATCTAAGCGACAACTTGCTATCGGGCATCTTGCCATTGTTGCTAAAAGTGGCTTAGTCATTGGCGACAGTAAGGGCGCGCTTACAAAAGCTAAAGAAGTCGTCAACCATGAGCAGGTTTTATCACTTTCTGCTCCCGGAGCTGCACATCAGGTTGCTAGTGGTGAAAGGCAATCAGCTCATGATGGGTATTGGTATGCCTATCCGCTAACGGGCACGCCTTGGAGCCTAGTGTTAGAAATATCCCATACAGAAATGATGTGGTATATCCTATCTAGCTTACTGCCTTATTTGATAACGGGTTTCGCGTTTGCGGCAATCTTGTTCTTTATTGTACTGCATCAGCATTGGCGCTTTAGCCAGCCAGCATTAAAATTGGCCCACTTTGTCGAAGATCTTCCGCAAAAATCGAACATTCAGATCCCAAATGTGCCACAAAAGTGGCGATATTGGTTTGATTGCGTCAAAGATACCGAATTAGAACGTAGGGAACATTTGCAGACCATCAACAAGCAGACTGAGAACCTAGAAAACCTCGTTCAAGAGCGTACACAAGAGTTAGAAGCTACATTAACCACACTAAAACAGACGCAAGAAAAACTGGTTCGCTCAGAAAAACTGGCAGGGTTAGGCTCCCTTGTTTCGGGTATTTCACATGAGCTCAACACCCCTGTTGGTAACGCCATTACCATTTCCAGTTCAATTAAAGACACGATTTATGAATTCAAACACATCCAAGATGAAAGCAAAGCGGAAGATTATTTCCAACGCATTGAAGAAAGCGCCGAATTTTTAGAGAAAAACCTAAAGCGCTCGGTTGAGCTCATCAATAACTTTAAACAAATCTCCGTTGACCAAGCCAACTTCCACAAAGCCAAGTTTGATCTTCCAGAGCTACTGACTGAGCTCAAACTGAATGTGAGCTCGTTGCTCAGCAAAGAACAGATATCATTATCTGAGCACTACCCAAAATCTCTACAAATGCATAGCTACCCCGACGCCATATCCAAAGTCATGGACCGATTGATTAACAACGTCATTCGCCATGCTTTCGCAGAAAGTGCGCAGAAATCACTAACTATCGAATGCTTGTTAATAGAACAGAGTAAAGTCCGAATCGACGTGACTGATAATGGTAAAGGCATCGATACTGAAAAAGTGTCAAAAGTGTTTGATCCTTTCTATACCACTCAGCTTGGGCAAGGTAGCTCAGGTCTTGGTTTACATATCGTCTACAACTTAGTCACTGAACTTCTCAAGGGTGACATCACAGTGGAAAGCGAACAGGACAAAGGCACAACATTTAGGATCACCCTACCTTTACAAATAGATGCTATTTAACAGCAGAATAAAATTTATAAAATTCATAAGTACGTTTTAATCTACGGGGATTGGCGATCGCTCTCACTGTACGTTTTTACACCGTCATCATAATAAGTTTAATTTCTAGTAACATGGAACAAACATGATGAATGAAAAAACGTTAACGCTCCCCTCCAGCAAGCCTGCTGGCAATGGTGTGCTATCGCAATTGACCGTATTTAGCTTACCTCTTCCGCTATACCTAGGATTATTTGCAATAATACTGGTCGCACACATGACCAACACTCTACCAAACAATATTGTGGGTGGGCTCAGCTTCATGTTTGTCATCGGCGCTTTATTTGGAGAGTTAGGTAAGCGGCTGCCTATTTTTAACAAATACATAGGCGGCGCGCCTATCATGATCTTTTTGGTCACGGCGTGGTTGGTCCATATGGGATGGCTGCGACAAAACGAAATCAACACCGTCTCTGAGGTGATGAAAAAAACCGATTTTCTCGACCTATTTATTGCCGTGCTACTGACAGGCTCCATATTGGCCGTGAATCGCCGCCTGCTCATCAAATCACTGGTCGGCTACATTCCTTCTATTCTTGCGGCGGTGTTGGGGGCTGCGATTATGGGAATCATAGGAGGGCTGATTTTTGGCATTCCAGTCAGCCGCATACTAATGCTGTATGTCCTACCCATTATGGGAGGTGGCAACGGCGCTGGCGCTATACCATTGTCAGAAATCTATCACTCCGTAACCGGAGGCTCTAAGGAGCACTATTATTCTGTGGCCATTGCCATTTTAACCATTGCCAACGTTGTTGCCATCTTAGCTGCGGCCGTTTTGAATGCTATTGGTCAAAAGCGCCCTTCCTTAACTGGCAACGGTGAACTGCTTAGGAACTCAGGCTTTGAAGCTGGCGCGAAGAGCTCGGCACCGAGTATTACAGCGCGTGAAATCGCGATAGGTTTAATGCTCGCTGCCAGTGTTTACACGCTTTCCTCAGCGCTTTCAAAACACATTCTGCCTGGCTTTGGCGAAGTGAAAATCCACACTTTTGCTTATATGGTTGTGATTGTTGCCATTATTAACGCTTGCGGATGGTGCTCAGATGAAATTAAGGAAGGAAGCAAACAGCTTGCGTCGTTTTTCACCAGCCACTTACTGTGGGTATTGATGGTGGGTGTTGGTATTGCTTATACCGATTTAGGTGATATTTTGAATGCTCTGAGCTTCACTAACTTAATTGTTGCAACCCTCATCGTGTTTGGGGCCATTTTTGGCGCCGCATTGGGCGGATGGTTAATGGGTTTTTACCCTATTGAATCTGCGATCAGTGCTGGGCTGTGTATGGCAAACCGTGGCGGCTCTGGTGACCTTGAAGTTTTATCAGCGGCCAACAGAATGAGCCTACTCTCCTATGCGCAAATTTCTTCTCGTCTAGGTGGCGGTATCGTACTCGTCATTGCCAGTGTGATATTCGGTATGTTCAGTCATTAATATTCTACTAAAAAGGCTGGGGAATACCCTCAGCCTATTATTTCCCGTATATTCACTTTGCCAATAATGTGATCCATCAAACAGCTTTCCATCTCACAACACCACTTCCCTGTAATCTTAGTTCCTGAAACTAGCGCGACCCTTTATAGATTTGTTAATTTATTGGTCATTAAGGTCTTGAGGCCTTGGCTCAACTGACCTCATAACGAAAAGCTACCATGTCTTTTTTACGCTCAATTTATACATTGAAAAGCAAGTTAACTTTTACTCAGAGAGTATTACTATTACTTTTGTCTGTCGCAGTAGTGCAAGTCACTATCATTGCAGGGTTTTATCATTTCTATTTTTCAGACGTTCTCAAGCATCAAATGCGCCAACGAGCCTTAGTCCAAGCACGCGAGATTGCCAGCGACCCTCAACTCATCGCCGCGGTAAAACATCAAGACGTCAGCGCTGTTCATCACCAGATCGCTCGCTTACAAGCATTAACGGATGCGAAATTCATCGTTGTTGGTAACAAACACGGTATTCGCCTGGCTCATCCCAATCCACACAAGGTTGGATTACCCATGCAAGGTGGGGATAACGAAAGAGCGCTTAGCAAGGGGTTAAGTTATTCCTCGATACGACAAGGCAGCTTAGGATGGTCAGTGAGAGGAAAATCCCCCATCGAGACGGAGCAAGGGCAGATAGTGGGTGTGGTATCCGTTGGCTATTTACTTAGCTCGGTAAACGCAACCTTACTGCTATATTCGACCCCATTTTTCGTTTTATTGGCTTTCGTATTATTTAGCTCTATCTTTGCCGCTTGGCTTTTTTCTAGACACATCAGAAAGCAAATGTATGGTATGGAACCAAAAGAAATCGCCACTACGCTACAGCTACAAAAGTCAGTGTTGGAAACGGTATACGAAGGCATTTTGGCGGTCGATGCAGACGGCATGGTGATTTCGGCCAATAGACAAGCTATCAAGACACTAGGCCTACCCTCGAACTCGAAACGACTGCAAGGAAATAAGGTGGAAGAGATCCTCTCACCTTGCGGCTTTTTCATCGGTAAGGGTGCAACCCCTGATGAATTAGAAAATGCTGCTTGCCTACCCCAGCTGATCGTTTGTAATGGCGAAACCTTAGTTGCCACTCGAGTTCCACTAATAAAAGGTGATGGCTTCTCCGGATGGGTAACCAGCTTTCGTCTCAGAGATTCGAAAAGCTCACTCACTTCTGCGCTATTACATGTGCGCCAACAAACCGATGATCTTAGAGTGTTAAGCCACGAATATGCCAATAAACTATCCACAATTAGTGGGCTAATACAAATGGGCAACCATCAGCAAGCACTAGATATCATTAGAAAAGAGTCTGCATCACACCAAGCCTTTATCGACAGCATTGTGACCACTTTCCGTTCAAAGGTGATCGCAGGCTTACTTCTGGGCAAATACAGCCGGGCGAAAGAGCTTGGGTTAACTTTAGACTTTGACCCTTATTGCCAATTGAACCATGAGCTAAAAAGCGTATCTGAAGAAGAGCTCGCCACTATTGTGGGTAACCTATTAGATAATGCCTTTGAGGCCACATTGGCCAACCCTAATAGCAACCGAATCGTGAGCCTTTTGCTATCGGATGCGAATGATGCTGAGCTAGTCATTGAAGTCGCTGATAACGGCAAAGGCATACCTGATACATTAAAAGAATCCCTGTTTGAAAAAGGGATCAGCAGCAAACAACAGCCTGGCCATGGCATTGGCCTTTACTTGATTCACCAATTAGTGACCGATATTGGTGGGACAATATTGACCGACGATGCCGAGCCAAATGGCACCATTTTTTCGATTTTTATTCCTAGGGTTTTTAACCCTAACGTGAGCCGAACGAAAGAGATAATAAATAATGGAAATATATGATGTATTAATTGTGGAGGATGAAGCTAATCTAGCGGATTATCATTCACACTACTTACAGCAAACTCAAAGATTTAGACCCATTGGTATCGCTAAGACCATTGCCGAAGCCCAGCAAATGCTGAGAATTCTAAAGCCTAAACTCGTCTTGCTCGATAACTACCTCACCGATGGCAAAGGCATCCATTTGCTAAACGATATTTCAGCAATGACGCCCACACCAGATGTGCTTTTTATCAGCGCCGCCAACGATATGGAAACGGTAAAAGATGCCGTTCGCCGCGGCGTATTTGATTATCTGATTAAGCCCATTTCCTATGATAGGCTTGAAGACTCATTAGAAAGATATCTAAAGTATACTAACTCATTGAAAGCCAGTGATAATATCAACCAACGGCACGTCGATGAGCTATTTAAGTTTCAGTCAAAGTCTTCGGCCATGCAGACACTACCAAAGGGTATTGATGAGTTAACTCTAGAGCTGGTCATTGACGCCTTCTCCAACTCAGAAGCCGTATTTACTTCTGTCAGTCTAGGCGAGCTCACTGGCGTGAGCAAAACCACAGCTCGCCGTTACCTTGAATATTTAACCGCGCAAGGCTTTTTATCTGCAGAAATACAGCATGGAAAAGTTGGCCGACCAGAAAGAGTGTATAGAAAAAGCGCCTGAGGTCTAGCATAGCCCAAAAGCACAGCCAAATCGCAAGATATTGATTAGGCTGTGCTTTAAATAAGTTAATTGAAAGAATGCTATCGACCTACTGTTAGCGCTACGGTTTGCTTTGCTCTTGGCTTTTCTCCCATCAGTGACACTAAAAGCCCCACGGCAACAACCACAAGAGTGCCAAATACACCATAGAAGAAAAAGTTCAGATCAGTAAATTGTCGTAAGCCGATCACAACGATCACACTGGCAATGACGCCAAATAACGCACCAATTGAGTTCGCTCGTTTAACAAAAATGCCCAGCATAAACAGCCCAGTCATTGGTCCGCCCATCAAACCCAGTAAGCTGTTGAAAGCATCCCAGATCTCAGACTCATTGGCATAAATTAAGTAGGTAGATGCACATACCCCCAGCACACCAGAAACCACAGTGAGCAAACGGCCTACTTTCAATGTTTGCTCTGGACTGGAATTGGCATTTATTTTTTCGTAAATATCAGAAGTGAAGCAAGCGGAAATACTGTTCAAGCTACTGGATATGCTTGACTGCGAGGCGGCAAATATCGCCGCAATGATAATGCCAGCCACGCCTGCTGGCATTTGAGAAATAACGTAAAACGGTAAAATGCCACCGGTATTAAAATTTTCAGGCAAGTAGTCGGGGTGCTGTGAGTAATAGACAAACAGTGCGCTACCTACTGCGAAAAAGAAGACGGGCACACAAGCAACAAGTTTGGCATTAGTGATGAGCGCTTTTTTCGTCTCTTCAATATTGTCTGTCACTATGTATCTCTGAACCACATCTTGGCTTGCAGTAAACTGCTGCAGAGCCGCAAAAAAGAAACCGACACATAACACTGGAACGGTGCTATCGGTCCAACTCCACGCAAACTTGTCAGCCGGGAAATATTTATCATGTGCTGCTGTAAAGCTAAAGATTTCTCCAATTCCGCCATTCACATTGAAACAGATGATCACAAAGATAAGAATTGCAGCAGCAGATAACATGATCCCTTGAATCACATCTGTCCATATCACGCCTTCGATACCACCGAGAAAGGTATACACAATACAAAGTACACCAATGAGGAAAACAATGCTCAGTGGACTAATATCGACAAACGGCATCAACGCAAGTGCAGTGAGGTAGATAATGATCGAGATTCTCCCCACATGAAACAACATAAAAGAGATACTACCGAACAAGCGCATTTTTACATCAAAGCGTCTCTCTAAATACTCATAAACCGAGGTTAAGTTCAATCGACGAAAAAACGGTATATAAAACCAAAATACAACGGGTAAAACTGCAATCGCCATATACTGGCCGACCAAAAACGTCCAATCCCCTGTATAAGCTTTTGCAGGTATCGACATAAAGGTTATTGAGCTCAAAGTTGTTGCAAAGACACTGATACCTGCTGCCCAGCCAGGAATGCGCCCACCCGCTTTGAAATAATCATCCGCCGACTTTTGCCGTTTGGCAAAGTAAATTCCCACCGCCATGATCGCCACTAAATATACGATTAATGCTATGTAATTGAGTGTTCCAAGTGAATGAGCTTCCATAAAATGGGCCTTTTAAAGTAGGGGTTGTAGAGAGTTGTGTTGCTGTCGAGTTGCCCAAGACGCGACGCCAATTAATCCTGCATCATCGCCATTGCAGGCAAGCGTTAACGGGACTTGATAGGCGTTGGGCATTGATGTTAAGTAACGGTGAACAAGGGGCAGGTATCCTGGGGCTAAGCCAATACTTCCCCCTAAAACAATCGCTTGTATATCGAAAGACATTTTCAGGTTGGCAATCGCATTGGCGATTGCTTTTGCTGACTGAGACACAATTTTTATCGCATTAGGGTCTTGGCGCTGAAAAAATTCAAACACCGTTTTGCCTGTGCAATCATGACCGAAATACTGTCGCCCAAAACTTGCCATTGCGCGACCAGAGGCGATGCTTTCTAAGCAGCCCTGACGTCCACATCCACAAGTGGGGCCATTTGGATCAGCTAGCGTGTGGCCAATATGCCCAGCGATGCCGCCTTTTCCAGTCACTAACTTATTGTCGATAACAAGACCACCACCGACACCCGTTGATACAGTAATAAAAGCCATGTCAGAAACACTGGGCATTAGCGATTGATATTCAGCCCAAGCAGCCGCTTGAGCATCGTTCATGACCCATACCTTTTTACCACTTATTTTGTGTATTTCTTTTTGCAGTGGATAGAGGTTTAAGCCGCCTAGATTGCTGGGATTAAGCGCGCTCAATTGCCCGTCATGAATCACACCGGTTGAAGCCACTGCAATAAAATCCACCGTGGAACACCAAGGTAAAACCACTTTCCTTGTTGACTGAGAGAGTAATTCTGGAGACCTCGAGCTAGGGGTGTCGACTTGGACTCGACGCTCAATGTGGCCATTGTGAATCACGGCAGCCGCGATTTTAGTGCCACCAATATCTAGTGCTAAGCAGGTAGACATTCTGCCGCCTTAGCTTTCGCTTGCTTCACAGATGCGTCAAACCACTGACATATATGCTCTATTCTAGTAATGGCAGAGCCTACCGTGACACAATTGGCTCCAGCCTGAATCGCTTGAGCTGCAAGCTGGGGAGAGTGATATCTCCCTTCAGCCATCACAAAACAGCCCTTTTGCGCCAAGGCTCTGACGAGTTCTAAATCGGGCATCTCTGGTGTCGGCTGAGACACATGGCCCGATAAAGTGCTACCGATGATGTCCACACCTAAGGACTGGGCATAGAGCCCTTCTTCAAGATTGGAACAATCAGCCATGGCGAGACATCCATGGCTTTTAATCGCCTCCACCAAACGATTAATCGGGACTGGCCTGTCTCTATCCGTAGCATCAATGGCTATAATATCGGCACCTGCCGATGCCAACTCGGCGATATCTTCTACAAATGGCGTAATTCGGACGGGGGAATCTTTGAGATCGCGCTTCACAATGCCAATAATCGGTACCGAGGTCTGTGCGCGCACAGCCTTTAGATTGTTGATTCCCTCGATACGAAGCCCGACTGCCCCTCCCAAAATGCTTGCTTTAGCCATCGCTGCGACTATTTCAGGGCAATCCATAGGCCCATTATCAATAGGCTGGCATGATGAAACGAACCCTTGGGCAAGCTCTGCCAAAGTTTGAGTTTTTACCTCACCCATTTAACTGATACTCCATTTTATACTATTGAATAAAAGCACCACCTCATTCTGAATAAACGGAGTTAAACTTCAAAATATTACTTAAAAATGGAGATCAGCATCTCACAATGCACAATATAATTGTCGGTGAGATCTCAAAAAGACACGCGAGTATCAATCTGAAATCGCTTCGGTCGTTTTCAGTTTATTCGCCATTGTCCCGGACATATCTCTTTGCACCAAGAGCGTGTACAGCAAATCTAAAACGAACAATTGCGACACTTTAGTTCCTATCGAATCCCCCTGTAATTGCCCCTGATTATTCCCATTGACCAGCACAGAATCTGCAAATTTCGCCAATGAGGAGCGCGGATTATGGGTCAGTGCTATCGTCATCGCTCCATTATTTTTCGCCAGTTTCAGCGACTTAATCGTCTCCGCTGACTCACCCGAATGACTGATTCCTATCGCCACATCACCAGGTTGTAGGAGGGAAGCTTTCACATACATAAAGTGATTATTCGAAAACGCATCAACATCTAGCCCAATTCTCATGTATTTGTATTTCGCGCTTTCTGCACTGATTCCAGATGAACCCACACCAAAAAAGTATATGGATTTCGCCTTTCCAAGTACGCTGGCCGCTTCTTCTAGTTGAGAAAAATCAACCAACATCAGCGTTTCTGAAAGCACATTATCAATAGCCAATTGCAATTTCTTACCGAGTATCTCCGCACTATCGTCTGTGGTTATATCAGTATCCAGTATCGAAGATTCCGTGGCTTCTGATGTCGATACTTCAACAGCGAGTTCTAATTTAAATTCTTGGTAACCTTTAAATCCTAAGGTTCGACAGAAACGAATAATCGTCGCATCCCCTGCATTGACCGCTTTAGACATGTCTGCAATGGAAAGCTTGCTTATATTATCGGGGTGGGAGACAACATAATCGGCAATACGCTTGGCAGAAGGAGTAAGGCTATTGTACAAACTGCCAATGGTATAAATAATATTGCCAGCTTTCGTTTTTTGCTGAGTCATAGTCTAGTTCTCTACTTGGTTTAATATGGCTGACGACGAAGTAAACCTCATATACACGCCGTTTTGATATCAATCTATCGTCACTGAAGATTGGATTATCTTATACTTAAGTCACTTCACAATGCGATATATAATGAAGTATTACTCCAAAATAGAATTCAGACTTCTCTGACACGTCACTAGCACATAAAAACCTATTTGCTGTTCAGGCTAGCTTGTGATGGCTCACAAAATCCGTTGCCATCGATCAAATAGCCTTGCGTACCGAAGTGGAACGCCATAGGATTCATAAAACTCCAAACTTAACCAAGGTTATGAAGTTTAACTTCAGCCTTATTCTTAGCGAGGACATCATGAAAAAGCTATCCGGTCTAATTGCCGCTCCGCACACGCCCTTTGCTCCCGACAATCAAGTTAATTTCGTAGAAATTAGCAAAATTGCTCGTCACTTGGTAAATGAAAAGATCACTGGAGCGTATATATGTGGCACAACAGGAGAGGGCATTCACTGCAGTGTGTCAGAACGAAAAGCCATTGCTGAGCACTGGGTCAAAGAAAGTCATGGCCAACTTGAACTTATTGTCCATACGGGTGCGCTAAGCATTAAAGATACACTGGAGCTCACCACACATGCTGAATCATTAGATATACTCGCGACATCAGTGATTGGTCCTTGCTTTTTTAAACCTAGCAATATCGATGAGCTCGTTGAATATTGCTCTGTTGTTGCCGCAGCGGCACCGTCAAAAGGTTTTTACTACTATCACTCCAGTATGTCAGGGGTTAACCTGAACATGGAACAATTCTTAATCGAAGCTGATAGTAGAATTCCAAATTTATCTGGCATCAAATTTAACAGCCATGATCTTTATGAATATCAGCGCTGCTTACGCGTTTGTGATGGGAAGTTCGATATCCCTTGGGGAGTGGATGAGTCCTTACCTGGAGCATTGGCACTCGGCGCAAAAAGCGCTGTTGGCAGCACCTACAATTATGCGGCTAAGCACTTCTACTCGATTATTGACTCTTTTCAACAAGGTAACCACGGTGAGGTGATTGAAAAGATGGATCAGGTTATGGGGTTGATATCGGTATTGGTTGAGTTTGGCGGCGTGGCGGCAGGAAAAGCAGCGATGGCGCTGCATGATATCGATGCTGGCAACCCTCGCCTACCATTGAAATCATTGACTCAAAAACAAAAAGAATCCGTTATTGAGCGCATGCGCCGCGCTGATTTCTTGTAAACTAACTTGATGATAGAGCTTGTTGGTCTTCGTCCAATAGGCTCTATGGCAAATCAAACACGAGGGCAACAACGCTTTCAGCACTTTGGTTGACCAATTCAACGTGACTGTGTGCATCAATTTTGGCCCCATCACCTGAATGCAACTCAACCTGATTCACCAGCATAAGATCGCCACTGACTTGATGAATATACATATTTCTGTTCATACCCAGCTCTAGTTTCAAAGACGAGTTGGCAGGTAACACTAATTGATACAGGCTAGCATTTTGTTTTAACGTGAGCGTACTGTGCTCGCCAGTAGGTGTCGCTATCGGTGTAAGCCCGACACTTTTGCCAAAGTCTTTCTGCTGATAACCTGGCTGTCCACCTAGCTGATTGGGCTCTATCCAAATTTGCAGCAGCCTGAGTGCTTTGTCATTAGAAGGGTTGTATTCACTATGATAAATACCGCGCCCTGCTGACATTAATTGAAACTCACCTTCAGATAATATCCGTGTGTTTCCTTCGCTGTCTTTGTGCTCAATAGCCCCTTCAAGTACATAAGTCAGGATTTCCATATCACGATGGCCATGCGTATCAAATCCTTTCCCCGGCTCTATTACATCATCATTAATGACACGTAGCACCGAGAAACCCATATGCTCTGGATCGTAGTAATCACCAAAAGAGAAGCTGTGCTTGGTATCAAGCCAACCAAAATTTGCATGACCGCGATCATTGCTATGTCTTACTGTGATCATTTGAGATTCCCTTATGCATAATCAGTATTGTCGTTATGCTAGGAAAGACTCAACCAGAAAAAAATAGTCCATTATTGTTCGACTTGTTCAATATTCTTGATGGATACTAAATGAAGAGGCCTACTTACATCATTCTGAATCACGTCACTTGGGGAAGGAGTTAAATGGTGTATCTCGAGCAAGAAAAAGGGAGCAAAGGCTCCCATTGAAATTAGTGCATCACCGTTAAGAGCATCAGTCGAACTTGTACAATACCTTAACTGAATCATTTAAACTGGCCGCGTTTACATAACCGATAGTGTTGTTACTACCAGACACACTTGCAATCATCGCTGCTGCATCTGGCATACTTTCTGGCATTTTACCTTCACCAGTAAACATCATTTTGGTCCAATAAGACTTCAATTGATTCTCACGCTTTTTCAAGATCTTTTTATTAAACGTCTTTCGCGTGGCGTCCCCTTTTTTCAAGTACAATACTTTGACCAGATCGACCCCTTCGACTTTATTCAATTTGCCGAGAAACAAGCTCTTCACTTGTGATTTAGATAGCTCGGGCATATTTTTGCTACCAATCACAACTATCTCCGCGTTCGCTACGTTTGCAAAACCCAATAGAATAGCAAACATTAAGAAATACCATTTCATCATTTGCCTCCTAGAACGTTAAATCTAAACGAATGGTGTATATCACCAAACTATCGGTCACCGACTGCCCAAGCAAAGCTTTCCCTGCTCTTCCAGAAAGTGCACCATTGGTATCACCAAAATTATCAAGCAATGTCACATCACCTTTTAACGCAATGTTTTCATACACATCCCAACGCACCCCTAAGGAATAGGTATTGTACATGGTGTTGAAAAACAGCTGTGAAGTAGAATTAGACTCACGCAGATCATCATCGGTGGAACGAATAAATCCAGCGGTCACATAAGGCAAAAATTCTTCAATGTAGTAACCCAAAGTTATGTACCCTGAATTCCAATCTGGATACATACCCGCTGTATATTGTCTGATAAGCTCAGAAATCACTAAATAGTCACCGTCATCGTAGGCAAAGCCAGAGCCAACAAAAAATGCGTTTTCATCATTTAATGTCCCTACCACTAGACTGGTATTGTTGTTGATAAGCAAATCATACGAGTTGGTCGCATTTGAGTTTCCGTTGTTTATGGTCAGGCCATTAGCTTTACCACCAATCACACGAAACATCATGTCGTCATAGTTAAGCGTCAAATTCAACCCATAGATAAGTGGGAAGTCGGTTTCACCAAAATTGGTATCCGAGGTGGTACTCCCTACAAAAGACTGTACTCGTAAACTAGCAACGTCTAAGTCAAAACTATATGTCGCGTCTGTCCCTGTATAAGAAGTAAATGGCATCAAGCCGTATACATTGACCGGCGTTCGTGCCCATGGGTAGGCGTAACCAACATCAATGTAATCTGAATAGATATATAGTGGTACTCCTAAACGACCAGCACGCACTGTAATACCAGAATCGAAACGATGCTTAAGATAAGCCCAAGTGATCTCTGTTGACCAGTTTTCAGCCCCCTGTGCAAGACCTTGAACACCAACAGACGTACTATCGCTAAATTGGTAATTGAGTTGAAGGCCAACCAAAGACAACTGCTCCCAATCAGAACGCTTATTGGTACCCATACCGTCATAGTTGTAGGGTTGACTCTCGTAACCTACCCCGAAGCTGAGGTAGCCACCGAAGGTAAATCGGCTGTCTTCCTCGTCGTTTGATTCCATTTGGCTTTTGTAGCTGGCAACTTGCTGTTCGAGTATGGTAATCCTCTCTTCAACCGTCGCTTCAGCGAACACATTTGGTGTACTCACCAATGCGAACAAGCCAATCGCTATTCTCCACTGCATGGACATGCTCCTTGCTTTCTTGATTAAACCTTAAATTGATTCACCACCACCTGTAGTTGATCGGAAACCAGTTTGACCTGATTGGTAATTTGATCCATTTCGTTGGTATTGTTGATAACATCCGTGGACACTTTTTCGATTTCATCAATGTTATTTTGAATTCGATTTGATGCTGCTGTTTGCTCGGTGGTAGAACTGGCTATTTGTCTATTGATTTCTGAAATTTGCTGAGCCTTTTCAGTAATTTCGTTTAGTGAGCTGTTAGCTTTTTCTGACTGGCTAACACTTTCTTCCGCTTTGGATGAGCCTCTCGTGATTGCTTCAACGGCTGAGCGTGAATACGATTGAAGCTGGGATAGTACTTCCTGAATTTCCTGAGTGGACGATTGGGTTCTGGAAGCCAAAGTGCGGACTTCATCTGCTACGACTGCAAAGCCTCGTCCGTGCTCGCCTGCCCTAGCAGCTTCTATTGCTGCATTGAGCGCCAATAAGTTAGTTTGCTCGGCTATGCTTTCTATGGTCTCTAAAATAGTACTGACACTACTGGAGTGGCTATCTAAGCTTTTGACAGTTTCAGAGGTATTTTGCACTTCTTGGGCGAGCTCTTGGACCACATCAAGCGTTGACTCAACCATTCTCTTTCCTGATAACGCGGAGTCATTAGTTTCATTCGCAATATTGGATGCTTGACCTGCAAAATCGGCTACCTGATGAACACTTTGACTCATGTCCTGAATTGCCTCAGATGAACTGTGCACGGATTGTTCTTGAATTGAAATAAACTTTTGAGTGCTGGAGCTGGTATTGGTTAAGAATTCGATAATTTCGACCAAGCCATCTGTACTGGTTCGAACCGAAGTAATACTGGTCTGCAATTTATCGATAAATACATTAAACCAACGTACTAGCTCTTCAATTTCTTGGCTGCCGGAATACTCAATTCTTTCAGTTAAATCCCCCTCTCCTTCTGCAATCTCTCTAAGTGATGAACTCACCCTAACGATAGATTGAACTGAAGATCGAATACTCCAGATACTGACCACCAAGACACTTACAATAATAATGATGGCTATCCATAACCCGTATACCTTAGCGTTTTGCGAGCTTTCTAGAGAGTCGAGGATGATCTTGTTAAAATCAGCATCACTGTTTTTTTTCAACTGACCTAAGTCTTGTTCTAGCTTAGATTTTAGCCCATTCAACTTTTCACCAAGAGGGATAATTTGATCCATATCGATAGACTCATCGATAATCCCCTGTGCTAAGTTTCGACCTTGGGTCATATATTGGCTAGCCATGTCGGAAACAGACAAAATAGTATTTTTCTGACTAGGAAGAATCTGCTCTATTTTCTTCAGCTCTTGCTGCAACACTTTGTAAGAGTTTTCAGCTGACTCGATTGCGTCTTCTTCTCCTAATGTCACGGCTGATTCAAAGCTTTGCTCTATTTGTTTAATAGTCCCATTAGCAACCGTCGCAGATTCTAATACTGGAAAGTAGATATTTTTGACTTCTTTTATCCGCTCTTCATTATGGTTCAAAATTAGGTTGATAATTACCATAAAAATTAAGAACCCAACAACGGCGGTTAGTGTCGGAATAGCGACTTTATGACTGAATTTCATGTCCACACCTAAGTGAATATTAAATGATAGATTTATCACCATTAATTTTTAAAGGTATAGACTAAAAATAATGAAATACAAATATTTAGCGTGAGCGTCTTTATAGATACATGGCTTTAATAAACGCTCAAGCCCAATGCAAGAGCGCTTAATATTGAAAGACTTATAACACCGAGTCTCAGATATGAGTCGAAAGAGAATTTAATTACATTGACCAAGCTTGTGGGTATAAAAGAAATATTATCGCGTCATTTTTTTCACAAATACCACCACAAACAGAGCCATAGTAAAACTGCCTAGGAAGGCCTCAAATGCGGCGATAAACCGCGCCACCCCGACGGGGGATATATCTCCATAGCCTAACGTGGTAAACGTAACGACACTAAAATATAAGGCGTTCAAAAACTCGAATAAATAGAAACTCCAGCCTTGCACGCCTTCATAAGTAGGGTGAGCAGACGTTGTATCTAGGAAGAAATAAGCGACAGCACAGGCGAAGATTAAGCTTAATGAGAAAATTACCACTCTGATGGGTGACTCGCCATAACCACAAAATACATCGACGATTTTTGAAATGCATCGACCGAAGCTAAACCTAGGCATTTGGTAGCGTCGGAAACGCATTTCTTTTTTGAAAAAGATTCCAGCCGTCTCAAATAGGCCTTGTGTCTCACACTGCTTACGCACATTGCGACACACCTCTTCTGCCTCTTGATACAAAGAGACGCTTTTTTTCCGGTTTCTTTCTTTTATTGCTTTTTTGGCTTCGGCTTCTTGTTTGAGATCCGTTCCCCAGTTGATGTTTTCTAATCTAGCTCGAGATAAGTCAGCACCCAATAAGTTGCAGTTATCCAACTGGGCGCAATGCAAATTGGCACCAGCTAGTTTGGCCTTCATCAACGATGAGCCACGTAGATCGAGCCCAAAGAAATGAGCACCTGTTAGATCGGCGCGATAAAAGTCTGCGCCTCTACATTTAAAGCCTGCCTTGTTACCACGATTTACAAGGTTTACATCTTTTAAGTCTGTTTTGGCCAACTGAAATCCATCTAATGGTTTACCCGCTGCGGCCCACTCTTCTACCTTGTCTTTTAATTTGTCATTGCATTTATCTATTTTGGGATCATGCCAATAACATAGCCCTGATTCCCCACAAGGTTCCTCGCAGCACCAGCCATCGGGATTTTGATAGCTGCAATGGTCTTTCGTTGACTTCATATGCGCTGCCCTCAGATCAGTATTAAGTGTAGATGGTGCATATGAAAGTGTCAGCTTAAAAAAACATGATGCTTACCTTTTTTCGCAAAAGTGAGATTAGTCTTTATTATTCAAATTGATATGAAAGAGAAAAATTCTAAACCAACGATTAATTTTGAAGTCATCAATATTACTCAGGTTTAATATTAAGCTTATTTTTTCTAGATATATATTTTGAGTTTTATTCTTTAACTAGCATTTTAATTCAGGTGAAATCTTAGGTGCTTCATGAGGCTATTAGTAATCAAGCCCAGCGGCATTAGTCTTTTATCCATTTAAAGTTTGCTTGGAGTATTAAACTAATTAATGAAGAAAAATTTGAATTTTGTGCTTTGCCTCTCATAGATAAATCAAAAAAACAACAAATTTGCACATTTATTTAACAAACAAATTCAAACCGTATACTGTTTATTCGCTCAAAATATGTTCGTTCATCAATATAGGAACCCTCTATGCAGTCAGTAGTAGACTTTCTAAACGGAATTATCTGGAGTCCCGTACTCATCTACCTGTGCCTTGGTGCGGGCCTTTTTTATTCTTTCCGTACTCGCTTTGTACAAATACGGCACTTCTTTGAGATGTGGCGCTTGCTACTCTCAGGCAAGAGCTCTAACCAAGGGATCTCCTCTTTTCAGGCACTAGCCGTATCTCTTTCAGGTCGTGTCGGAACGGGTAACATAGCAGGCGTTGCAGCGGCTATCGGATTTGGAGGCCCTGGCGCAGTATTTTGGATGTGGGTCGTCGCATTTTTAGGCGCAGCTACTGCCTACGCTGAATCAACGCTTGGCCAAATATACAAAGAAGAAGATGGTGATGAATTCCGTGGTGGTCCTGCCTATTACATCGAAAAAGCAATGGGGCAAAAATGGTATGCGTGGATCTTTGCGATTGTAACGATTTTCGCCACAGGGATACTACTGCCAGGGGTTCAATCCAACAGTATTGGTAATGCAGTAGAAGCAGCATTTGGCTCGGGCCCTATTATTGAAACGGCAATTGGCACGGTAAGCTTTGCGAAGGTCTTTACCGGTACTGTTATCTCGATTTTGCTAGCCTTTATTATTTTCGGTGGCGTGAAACGTATTGCGAACTTTACTCAGGTCGTGGTTCCTTTTATGGCCTTAGCCTACATCATCACCGCTTTCGTTATCATCTTGCTTAACCTAAGCATGGTTCCTCATGTATTCTCTATGATCATCAGCGATGCCTTTACACCAATGGCAGGCGTTGGTGCTGCAATTGGTTGGGGCGTAAAACGCGGTGTTTACTCGAACGAAGCAGGTCAAGGTACTGGCCCACACGCTGCCGCAGCAGCAAACGTTGAGCACCCGGCTCAGCAAGGCCTAGTACAATCCTTCTCTGTTTACATCGATACGCTACTGGTTTGCTCTGCGACGGCATTTATGATTCTCATCACTGGCGCGTTCAATGTTCATGGAGCCGCTGAAGGTAGCTATCTGATCCAAAATATTGCCCCAAATATTAGTGCCAACGGCCCTGTCTTTACTCAAATGGCAGTGGATACTGTAATGCCGGGTGTGGGTAAGCCATTTATTGCATTTGCGCTGTTCTTCTTCGCATTTACGACCATTTTGGCGTACTACTATATCGCGGAAACCAACGTTGCCTACATTCGCAGAACCTTTAAAGTGAATGGTCTAATGTTTGTGCTTAAAGTATTGCTGATCGCCGCTACTTTCTACGGCACTGTGAAAACAGCAAGCTTGGCATGGGCACTCGGTGATGTCGGTGTAGGGTTAATGGCATGGCTCAATATTGTGGGCATTTTGATTATATGTTTCCTCTCCAAGCCAACACTTAAAACCTTGAAAGATTATGAAGAGCAACAAAAAAGAGGGGTTGAACATTACACCTTTGATCCCGTTAAGCTCGGCATTAAAGGCGCAGATTACTGGGAAGATAAATTGAAACGTCAATCTCAACCGGAAACCTCATCGACTGACGAACCAAGGAAACCGGCTGCACAACCGTCAACATAACTTAGCATACAGAATGTTCTAAATACTCTGTTTATATAAAATGAAGGCTTGGTCGTGAAAACGTCCAAGCCTTTTTCATCATTGTAGTGACAAAGATTATCAGGCGGTAGCGGCTACACCACCTGTAGTTTGTTTTTTGTCCCCGATAGGTAAAACGATGCGACCATATTCATTATTCACGACTTGAGCTAAAGCAAAATAAATCGCACTCGCACCACAGAAAATACCCTCATAACCTGCCAATGTGCCGATGACCGCATTCCCGGTAAACTCATGAATAGCCAATAGAGCAAACAATATGGTTAACGATGCAAAGACAACTTGCTTAGCAACTGGATAACGTAGTGAACCAATAAACATAAATGCGGTAAAGAGTGCCCATAGCGCAAGATAACTACCCATAGCTTCTGGAGAAGCCGCAGGAAGCCCCATGTTAGGCATTACGATAATCGCGACTAACGTCAACCAAAATAAACCGTACGAGGTAAACGCGGTAGTACCGAACATATCACCGCGCTTGTAACACATAAGACCTGCAAAGATTTGTGCCATACCACCGTAAAAGATCCCCATTGCTAACACAACCGAGGTCAATGGCATCAAGCCTGCGTTACATAGGTTGAGCAATACCGTTGTCATACCGAAGCCAAGTAAGCCTAGTGGTGCTGGATTTGCGAGTTTTGTCGACATGTTTCTTACCTTAAAAAATATTTTAAAAATTGCGGGCGTATTTTATATTGACCATTAACACAAGATCCATAATATATTTTTCATAAGTCACACGACATTGATCAGTGATAAGAAACGTTCAAGCCAGCTCGAAAGCTGGCTTGAATATTTTTTGGGCTGGTTTTATTCCCATTCTATTGTTGCCGGTGGTTTGCCTGAAATGTCGTAAACCACTCGTGAGATACCATCTATCTCATTGATGATACGATTCGAGACCTTACCCAAAAAGTCATAAGGCAAATGAGCCCAATGCGCTGTCATAAAGTCGATGGTTTCAACCGCACGTAATGACACGACCCAATCGTATTTACGTCCATCGCCCATCACACCAACCGAACGAACCGGCAAGAAGACGGTAAATGCTTGCGATACTTTATGGTAAAGATCAGCAGCGTGCAGCTCTTCAATAAAGATCGCATCAGCACGGCGCAATAAATCGCAATATTCTTTTTTGATTTCACCTAACACGCGCACTCCAAGGCCTGGACCTGGGAACGGGTGGCGATAAAGCATATCGTATGGCAGACCTAGCTCTAAGCCAATCTTGCGAACTTCATCTTTAAATAGTTCACGTAACGGCTCAACCAAGCCCATCTGCATATCTTCTGGTAACCCGCCCACATTGTGATGAGATTTAATCACGTGCGCTTTACCCGTCTTAGAGGCTGCCGACTCAATAACATCGGGATAGATGGTGCCTTGGGCAAGCCATTTGGCGTTTTGCAACTTCTTCGATTCTTCGTCAAAGACATCGACAAATACGTGACCGATGGTTTTACGCTTGTCTTCTGGGTCAGACTTACCTTCTAATGCTGTCAGGAAGCGCTCTTCTGCATCCACCTTAATAATGTTCAGGCCAAACTTATCACCAAACATTTCCATCACTTGCTGACCTTCGTTCAAACGTAGCAAGCCGTTGTCAACAAATACACAGGTAAGCTTTTCACCAATGGCTCGGTGCACCAACATAGCAACAACAGACGAATCAACACCACCAGAAAGACCGAGTATCACTTCATCGTCACCGACTTGCTCTTTAATGCGAGCAACCGCATCCTCGATAATAGACTCAGATGTCCACAAACGTTCACAACCGCACACGCCTAGCACAAAGTTCTCAAGCATTTGCATGCCATTTTTTGTGTGAGTGACTTCCGGGTGGAATTGCACGCCGTAGTATTTCTTCTCTTCATTGGCCATTGCCGCGTATGGGCATGTATCTGTCTGACCAATTTTGACAAAATCCGAAGGGATCTCGACCACTTTGTCGCCGTGGCTCATCCACACATCTTGGATTGGCTCAAGATCTTTAAAGATAGAAGCCTCACCAGACACTTGTACCTGAGCATAACCAAACTCACGCTCGTTAGAGCCAGATACTTTTCCGCCAAGCTGCTCAGCCATGGTTTGCATGCCGTAGCACACGCCCAGTACCGGCACACCAGAATCAAACACATACTGTGGTGCACGTGGTGAGTTATCTTCTGTCACACTCTCTGGTCCGCCAGAAAGAATGATCCCGTTCGGGTTGAACTCGCGAATATCCGCTTCGTCCACATCCCAGCTCCACAGCTCGCAGTACACACCGATTTCACGGACTCGACGAGCCACTAGCTGAGTATATTGAGAACCAAAGTCCAGAATCAAAATACGTTGGTCATGAATATTTTTTGTCATTTGGGCAATCTTTTATCAATCTGTTGTTACTAAATCTTGGTAAATAAGGGATATGCAATTAGCACTATTGCCCTAAACGATAGTTTGGTGCTTCTTTGGTGATCTGCACGTCGTGGACATGAGACTCTTTCATACCTGCACCAGAAATACGTACAAATTCTGCTTTCGTGCGTAGATCTTCAATGGTTGCAGAGCCTGTTAAGCCCATGCTTGAGCGCAAGCCACCCATTTGCTGATGGACAATCTCTTTCAAGCGACCTTTGTAGGCGATACGGCCTTCAATGCCTTCAGGAACTAACTTGTCAGCCGCATTATCAGTCTGGAAGTAACGATCAGATGAGCCTTGCGACATTGCTCCAAGTGAGCCCATGCCACGATATGCTTTGTAAGAACGGCCTTGATAAAGAATGACTTCGCCCGGTGCTTCTTCGGTACCAGCAAACATGGATCCAACCATCACACAAGATGCGCCAGCCACAATCGCCTTACAAATATCACCGGAGAAGCGAATACCACCATCGGCAATCACTGGAATGTCATATTCTGCCGCTACTGCCGCCGCGTCAGAGATCGCTGTAATTTGAGGAACACCCACACCAGTAACGATACGAGTAGTACAGATAGAACCAGGTCCAATACCCACTTTCACAGCACTAACACCCGCTTCAATCAGTGCTTTAGCACCAGCTGAAGTGGCCACATTACCACCGATGATGTCTAGATCTGGATACGCCGCGCGAGTTTCTCGGATACGGTTGAGTACGCCTTCTGAATGTCCGTGAGAAGAATCAATAAGTAATACATCGACGCCAGCTTCCACTAAAGCGGCAACACGCTCTTCGTTACCAGCGCCAGCACCAACGGCAGCACCAACACGCAGACGACCTTGCTCATCTTTACATGCATTCGGTTTACGCTCTGCTTTGTGGAAGTCTTTTGCAGTGATCATACCAGTGAGCTGAAACTCGTTGTTAACCACTAGGATTTTTTCAACGCGTGCTTTGTGCATCTCTTCTTGCACTTCTTCACGCGATGCGCCTTCTTTTACGGTCGCTAAGCGCTCTTTAGGCGTCATGACCGACTCAACGGTTTTCGACAAGTCGGTAACGAAACGAACGTCACGACCTGTAATAATCCCCACCAACTCGTTTTCATTGGTGACCACAGGAAACCCTGCGAATCCGTGCTTTTCGGTTAGAGCCTGAACGTCTGAGATGCTCGCATCTGGGCGAACAGTGACAGGGTGTGCCACTACGCCCGCTTCAAAAATTTTCACCTGACGCACTTGCTCAGCTTGCTGTTCAACCGACATATTTTTATGAATAAAGCCAATCCCGCCTTCTTGCGCAAGTGCAATCGCTAAGCGAGCTTCAGTCACAGTATCCATAGATGCGGAAAGCATCGGAATATTCAGAGTGATATTTTTGGTAAGCCGAGTACAGAGATCAGCTGTATTTGGGAGAACGGTGGAGTGTGCTGGCACTAATAATACATCATCGAATGTCAGCGCTTCTTTGGCAATTCTTAACATTTGCAATATCTCACAATTAGGAAAATTAGATGGATGCCCCAAGCTTTAATGTGATAGTTAGTAAAGTGATTGGGATTGGATATTGCGGTGGGATTATACGCCCAGCGCAAACGTTTTACCACACGTTTTTTTTATTTTTATTTGCTTTTACCCCCTTGATATGTATTATATTGGCGCTATTCTGCATTCCCACGTCTGCGTGACTGTTTGTGACACTTCAATCCAACCAAAACATTTTTACTGTCTCTCGGCTGAACTCAGAAGTTCGTTTACTGCTTGAAAACGAAATGGGCGTCGTTTGGTTAGTGGGAGAAATTTCTAACTTTTCAACACCTGTCTCTGGGCATTGGTACCTTACATTAAAAGATAGTCGAGCTCAGGTGAAATGCGCCATGTTTCGTGGCAATAATCGTCGAGTGACTTTTAAGCCACAAAATGGTAATCAAGTATTGGTACGCGCAAGATTGTCTCTCTATGAGCCTAGAGGTGATTACCAGTTAATCATTGAAAGCATGCAACCAGAAGGTGATGGATTACTACAAAAGCAGTTTGAAGAGCTGAAAATGCGGCTCGCCGGAGAGGGGCTATTCGCTCAAGCGAACAAAATGCTTTTGCCTGAGCACCCACGTTGTGTCGGTATTGTAACCTCGAAAACAGGTGCCGCACTCCATGATATCTTAGACGTCCTAAAAAGACGTGATCCCAGTCTATCTGTGGTCATCTACCCGACCCTAGTGCAAGGTGAAGAAGCCGCGATACAAATAGCGCAAGCCATAGGTCGAGCCAATAGCAGACAAGAGTGTGATGTACTTATCGTTGGACGAGGCGGTGGGTCATTGGAAGATTTATGGTGTTTCAATAACGAAATTGTGGCCAGAACGATAGCGGCGAGCCAAATCCCTATCGTCAGTGCTGTGGGCCACGAAGTCGATGTGACGATTGCCGATTTTGTCGCCGATGTTCGCGCCCCGACTCCATCCGCAGCAGCAGAGTTGGTCAGCCAAGATACCAGTTACAAGCATCAGGTGGTTTCGGCGAACTTGAGAAAATTATCTGATGCAATGCATCGTTCACTACTACTGCACAAACAAGCTTTCTTACATCTACAACATAGGCTGGATAAACAACACCCAAGTTACAAGCTGCAAGTCCAAGCCCAGCAGATAGATGAACTCGATCTTCGTTTAAAAAATAGCATGCTGCGTCAATTATCCGACTGGAAAGCTCAACTGCAAGGTCAACACTATCAATTGCAGCTGCATTCTCCATCCAAACTTCTTGGCAAACAAAAAGCACATCTAGACAGCTTAGAAAACAAACTCACTCGCTTGACTGATACGATGCTAACAAGCAATCGGCATAAATTAGCTATTGCTGCCGAAAAGCTAGATACCGTAAGCCCTTTAGCGACGCTAAAACGAGGCTACAGCATCACCCAGACTCAAGATGGCAAAGTGGTGACGCAAAGTAGCCACGTACACCCAGGTGACACTATCATCACTCGCTTAGAGCAAGGTGAAATCTATTCTAAGGTAGAAACGATCAAGGCTTCATAATCCATTATGAAGCCTTGTTGTCATATGGCCTAATTTCAGCGGTTAGTTGGCAATCAAGCAGTTTTCAAACTCAGGGCCGTCTTGTGTACATTGGTTCTCCGTGCCACTGCCTAAGTTTTTCCATGTTCCGGTTGTATGAAAGCTCATGGTGCCAGATTGGGTATAGTAGGTACACGTTGCTTGCTTGTAGCCATTTATCCCCGCTTTGGGCTGTTTATTCGTTAAGATCGTGCCGGTCGTTTTCGATTGTCCATGCAACATGATTGCCCAGTTTTCAATGGGATTACCTAAGGCCGTAAAATATTGCATTGGCGACTGTGTAGTGGGCAATGCCGACAAATATATGTTCGAACCGTTAACGGAAGAGGCAACAAAACTTGAGGATGGACAGTAAAAGCTTGCCAACTGATTAGGCGTTTTATAAGACAAAGTAATTGGGAGCGTCTTACTATCGTGTTGCTGGGAGTATGTAATTTTAACCTCATAAGGTGAAGAATGATTGCTCAAATTGCCTAAGGTCAACTTCAGATAAGTTTTAGAGCCTAGCGTCTCTTTATTCTTAATTACCGATACCTTAGATGAGACATCTTGACCGTTATGCATAACAACAACACTATAGTGATCAAGGTTAGTATCTACCGTGTGGTATGTTGCCAAACTCCCCATCAGCGTTGCCGAATCACCGCTGTAAAACACGGTGGTTAAACCAGACATAGTGAAATCAATATAGGTATTATTTTTACGAGTGAGTTTGAACGTGTCCGTACCACTATATGGGCTGGCAACCGCCGTATCGGTCACAGTGACCTGATAGGAATTACCTAGACCTAACCCTTTTAGTTGCAATACGGGTTGATTCTTCACATTAATAAGGGAAACTGGCACTGATGGTGTTACGCTAACCTTATAATGATTTATCGCCGTATCCGCGCTGCCATTCACGTAAGCCCAATTACCGTAAATAGAAACGTTACTTTTAGTCACCACTTGGTCTTTATTCACAAACTCAAGATAACTCGGAGGATAAATCTCAATAGGGTTACTCTTGGTCACCGTTGAGCCTAACGTGTTAGTGAGATACATAGTCAGTGGCTTGTAGATCGTTGGTTGGGCGCTTTTCCACAAAGTGATCGTAAGTTTACCATGACTATCGATGCTAAATTGAGGGGCCGCTTTCAAGTTCACCGGCTGTCCATTGGCATCAGTAAATTCCACCCCATAATCTGTAAGCTTGGTATCTGTGGTTAGGGTGTTATCTGGACCTATACTCACAGCTGGCATCCCCGTTTTGGAATAACCCGATGTGTGCTGAGGCGCAATGTTAATATGAGCATGAACCGAGCCTGGAACATACGGGAAATAGGTAGTCCCTGAGTAACAATCCAACTTGTTCTCACCACTGGTACAATTGTTATTTACCTGAATGGGATCGCAAAATTGGTCGTCCAAGCCAGTAAACAGACCAAAGTTGTCGTTCACATTAGAACATTGAGGTCCGCCGTTGGTCACATTAGGATCGGCTGTTGCATCATCAAACGCGCTAAAGAAAATAAAGTTAGCTGGGCCCGTTTCACCAAATGGCGCATAAGCTGATGCCGAGAAACTGTTCGAATCTTGGCTGAGTTTCTTCACATTCGATAAGAATTTAATTAAAGGCACTGCGCCTGGGATATTGGCATAGGCACCTGAATCACTAGTTGGATGGGTTGGATAACCCGCTTCGCCAGTTTGGAAATATAGCTGCTCAGGTGTCGACATCGTGGCTTTTAGTTCAGCAAACGCCGTCACTGCAGCCAAATAATTTTGCTCTATCGTTGTTGTCACGCCTTGGTACCAAAATGGATATAGGTGCGCGGCGTAGGTCAACCCATTATCCAAATTCGGCTCTCCAGTAGTACTAGAGTTTGAACTGGCCCAGTTCACTAGAGTATTAAAATAGGTGAGCAAGCTTGAGTTAGCAGTGAATCCCAAAGACGTTTGATTGAAATGACTAAATTGCGACTGATCCCATTGCGCCTTCCATTTGCTATCAGTCACTTGTGAATTAACCGTCAGCTGCGTATAACCTTGACTAAGAACAGGAAATGCACCTTTAGAATTTGGGTTAAAAAATTGATATGATGGCGTGTTTTTCTGAGTTTGTGAGTTAAATGTAACCTTACCTAACATCATAGGTCGATACATTATTGTCACCGACTTGCCTTGGTTAAGCGCCTGCAAGTCTTGCTCACGGGTTGGGAACCATTTGGCATCTTTCGAGTTAAGATAATCAAGTGGTACATCACCCTCTGTTGAGTTAATAGCGAAACGAATATTCAAATGATGGGCTTGGGCGACCTTATTAAACTCCTGTAAGGAGTAGCCAAGTGACAACATATTTTCTAGGTAAGATTGTACTGTAGGATAGTTGCCGTACATGCCATAAGCACTCACCAATGACGCTTTGATACCATTACTGGTCTTATGCTCTTCAACAGGTACAAAAAACTGCTCATTCCCCATGACCACTTCGCAATTTTTTGCATCGCCGTCGCCTTTTTGGCAAAGCCTAGTTAAACCATTCAATGTCATCCAATTATAGATATTGCCATCAATGTCGCTTTCCGATGCATCGATGTTTTTTCCATTGACGCCAGCCGTTTCCATATCAAACGGCGAATAAATAACCCAGCTTACGTTTTTTATTCCCGCTGTATTAGTCAGTAAGTTGTTCAATAAACTCGTTTGCTGACTAGTCGTCGTCACTCCTGGATTGTTTTTTAAACATACCCCACTTGCTGAATCAACCTGAGGAAAGTCTCCCATTATCTGTAATGTTGAATAATGGTTTCTATTTATAATATTAAAAGCATTCGATATTTGTTGTCGCGTGTAATAGCACTGAGGTGCAAAATTTACACCGTATCCAGAATAATCAACAACTTCATTGTAGTTAGGACTGTTCGACCTTAAATAAGTAGAACTAGGCAAAGGTTTTGATGGGTAAGCACTTGCTGGACTGGCCAAAACAGATGCTGAGTTAACTAACACCAAAAGGGAAATACTTAGTTTCCTATACGAGAAACAACGTTTCATATCACTCACCACATAACAAAAAGATCAAAGGATTAAGGAAAAATCACGATGTAACTTTCACCTTAATAATTAATTAATCGCGTGGTGAATATAGATCTAATAATTGTCTCTATGTTTATTTAATGTAAATAGTACGCAATTAGGTAATTCATAACTCCTGACATAAAACATTAAAATTCAATCAATGATTAATCACAAAAATCCAATTGTGATACATATATCCAGTCAATAACATTTAATTTAATTAATGGTTTTATTTTTCCTGATTTAACCAATTGATATGTAAGTGATAATTTATAGTAAAGATTAAAGTGAGATTATTGGTAGCACTTAATTAATAAGTACAAAAAATAACTATTGATAGTCTTAGTCTTATTTCATTCATCTGACATTAGAGAATAATGTCAATTATTAGCAAGTTAAGTAAAAGTGCAACACTATAAAATCGTTTTTTTAAAAGTTAAACTTGTTGCCTAATTAAACTAATCTTTGAAGAAAAAAGATAACAATATTAAACTTTCAATAAAATGTATAACCAATTTACTTCCGGATTTAGGGCGAGTAGATACGGCATCTGCTGTAGGCAAAGACATATAGCCAAATTACTTCGAGATGCAAGTTTCAGCGAGATAGATAAGGCTTCAATGCTAGACAGAGAGACGAGGTATAGTCATTCTACGCCGAATATCCCTAACGACGTAGTGAACAAAAAAACAGCGATCCAAGCCGATCATCCACTTTATACACACTGATCAGCGATCTGCCCTAAAAAGAATATTTATATAACCACACACCGAAAGCATAAGTTACATATACTGTTTTTCGATTTTAAACGATATTTAAATCTAACATAATGTTAATGTGATGACACTTTCGACATTTAATAAAAAGATCAACAATGCGTCATACAGCTTCTGATCGAGTATACATTTCGATATGTTGATCATCTATCTGATTGAATTCAACCGTGATATGGCTGAAATCAGCTAAAGATCCCACGTGTGTGCCACCACAAGCAATCTCCGCCGTCTGACCTTCGTTGAGGTCACAACGCCAATATCGAGAATCAGTCAGTCTCTCTCCCTCGCAATGAACTTCGATTGGAGAGCCTAAGCTTAGCCACTTCACCAGCAGCTCATTAACCTTTTGTTCAATCTGAGACAAATCGGCCAACATATCAGCACTATTGAGGCCTCTTTTGCGGATTGTTTTGCCAAGGCGATAGGTATCAACACATTTGTCTTCGGTCACAAAGCTTGAAACTTGCGCATAACTATTAAAGTCATAATATCCATGTGGATCACGGCGGTCAGCTTCTTTACGCCAATAGCCATCAGCCAATACTTTATTCAATGCTAGATAAGATAAATGCCCTGCGCTGTGACCACGGCTCAATGCTTGCTGGTAATCTTTGTCGACATTCAGTTGTACTGAATCATTTACTTCAATCATGGTTTCCGTATCAATACAATGCACCACGACAAAAATCCAACCATCGGTCTCTCTTTTTACTGGAATATCTTGACCAACATATAAGGCACCAGTTGCCAGCTCTATCGCTCCAACCTGACAACCAGTTACGTCCAGCTGCTGGCCATTAGCTAAAGTGATACTGCCTTTATCTGAGGGGTGATCCGGCCAAATATGGCTTACTGGATGAAAAGGGGTCACGTCTGTCACAACATAATGAGTGCCATTATTTTGCTGAACAAGCTGTACGTTTGCTTGTAACTGCCATACCTGATGGCAAAATTTAACGATTGTAGGTGTGATCTGTACTGTCATAGTTAACTTTTACCCA
>NZ_JAMKMR010000031.1 GCF_023634645.1 Vibrio sinus | reverse complement strand
CTTTCAAAGTTATCACGCCAACTTTTCTGAATTTCTATATTCCCAACGGATACGAGTTGGACAAAATGGCAATAGACAAACGGTCAATTAATCGCTATATCGTTAGATAGCCACACGCATGTCATACGTGTTTGAGCGGTCTGTGATACCAAGGAGAAAGTGTATGGCCTCTGATTTGCAACAAAATAAAAACAACGCTATCGAATTTTATCGTACAGCTTACCAAGGAAACCCTCGTGAAGCGGTTGAGAAATTTGTTGGCGACCAATACATTCAGCATAACCCATTAGTCGGAAACGGAAAGCAGCCATTTATTGATTATTTCACTCGAATGCAGAAGGAATATCCTAATAAAGACATCAAGTTTGTAAGAGCAATCGCCGAAGGTGATCTAGTTGCTCTACATACCCATCAAACTTGGCCAGGTGGAGAAGAATACGTCACAATGGATTTCTTCCGTTTCGACAACAACGGAAAAATTGTCGAACATTGGGATTCTATTCAACAGATACCTGAAGAAAATGAAAATGGCAACCCCATGTACTGATTCGCTAACATGAATACACTTTGAGCCCATAGTGCTTGCCAAGAACCCATTAATTGTACTTTAATTTGTATATTCAATTAGTGAGTAATGTTGATAATGTCAGACTCCCCCCTATACGTACAAATTAAAGATTATATTGCTGATAACATCGATTCTGGGTATTGGTCAGTTGGCGAAAAAATCACGACTGAACTTGAACTGACCAAGCAATTTAATGTGAGTAGAATGACGGTGAATAAAGCCATTCGTGATCTAGTCAATGACGGTAAGCTAGTGCGCAAACCAAGGGCAGGCACCTTCGTATGCGCCCCTGCCGAAAAGTTGGAATCTCCTCTACTTGATACGACCAACATTGCTAACGAAGTCGAGCAGCGTGGTCATCTATACCACAGTGACGTTGTCAAACATACAGCAATCGTTGCAGACAATACTGTTGCGACAAAACTCGGCATCATGCTTGGCAGTAACGTTTTCTATAGTGAAATTATTCACTTTGAAGAAAATGTCCCTATACAACTTGAACTGCGTTGGGTAAACCCTAGTTTTGTCCCCGATTATCTTAAACAAGATTTCACCAACGTGACGCCTCACGAATACCTCTCTGACACCTGCCCGCTGACGGCGATTGAACATACAGTGGAAGCCATCAACCCAGACACCTCGATCCGTGAGAGATTGAACCTTTCACAACACGAGCCATGCCTGCTATTAAATCGCCGAACATGGAGCCAAGATAAACTCATCAGCAGTGCGCTTCTCTATCATCCTGGTTCAAAATACAAACTGAGTTCGAAAGTATCCTTTAACTAAAGCAAAATTAAACCGTTCACAGATCGGTAACAAAATGGTTGCAGCGTAGCAAAATTTGCGATATTTATTTGTATATACATTTAAGCAATCAAACTAGGAATTTGTCATGTGTAGTGAACACGACCTCATTCTTGTTAACGCTCGATTGGTGTCAATGGAAAGTGATGACCGCGGTTATGCCATAACTTCACCTAAAACGGTCACCATTCAAAAAGGTAAGATTCATAGTATTACAGATACAAATTCCACCGAGCATTCCGGTGTTCAAGTCGTTGATTGCAAAAATAAGCTGGTTACTCCAGGATTAATAGATAGCCACACTCACCTTGTTTTTGGGGGCAATCGGGCCGAAGAGTTCGAACAAAGACTCAAAGGAGTGAGTTACGAAGCGATTGCCAAACAAGGTGGCGGCATCTTGTCCACAGTGAACGCCACAAGAAAGGCAACCGAAGATCAACTGGTCGAAAATACATTGCCTATCTTAGACGGGCTATTACGCTCAGGTGTCACCAGTGTAGAAATCAAATCAGGTTATGGCCTCACGTTAGAAGACGAGTTAAAAATGCTGCGAGCGGCCAAATCGCTCGAAAATCATCGCCGCATCAAGGTCTCCACCACTCTACTCGCCGCTCACACCACTCCTACAGAATATAAACATAATCCAGATGCTTACGTTGACTTAATCTGCCAAGAAATCATCCCAGCCGCTTCTGAACTCGAACTTGCAGATTCCGTTGATGTATTTTGTGAGTCCATCGGTTTTAACATCGAACAAACCGAACGAGTTTTTGCCACTGCGCAACAATACGGATTAAAAATAAAAGGCCATGTTGAGCAGCTATCGAATTTAGGTGGCGCGCAGCTTGTCGCTAAATACAAAGGCTTGTCTGCTGATCATATCGAATACCTCGACGCAGTAGGCGTGCAATCCCTCGCGGATTCAGGCTCGGTGGCGATGCTACTTCCCGGTGCATTTTACTTCTTAAAAGAAACTCAACTTCCGCCTATTTCTCAGCTCCGAGAGCTCAATGTCCCTATGGCCATTGCTACTGATTTCAACCCAGGTACGTCACCTTTTGCAGATTTGACTATGATGATGAATATGGGGTGCACTTTGTTTGGCTTAACACCAGAAGAAGCTTTGCGTGGCGTGACATGTCACGCCGCAAAAGCGCTTGGTTTGGGTCACTCTAGAGGGCAAATAAAACAAGGGTATGAAGCAGACTTGGCGATTTGGAATATCGCTCACCCTGCAGAGCTAAGCTACCAAGTTGGCATTCCGCGTCTCTCTGCCCGAATCGTCAATGGAGAACTGTGCCATGACTGACGCAACTAAAGGTGTGACTAGCCAACAATTTCACTGGCAAGGTCGCCATGACGCCGAAGACGGCGAATTTGGTAAACGCATACACCACATTATTAAGCAAAAGCAAGCAAACGAACTTAACGAATCAACTAAAGCAGTCAGCCTATTGGGTTTTGCCAGTGACGCTGGCGTAGCCAGAAATAAAGGCCGTATTGGTGCCAAAAAAGCGCCGGATTTGATACGCCGTGCATTGGCTAATATGGCATGGCATAAAGACGTGTCTTTGGTCGATCTCGGCAACGTAGTTTGCGAAGATGATCAACTTGAATCTAGCCAAAGCTTGTGCGGAGATGTGATTGCACAAGCACTACCCTACACTCCTGTGGTCACATTGGGCGGCGGACACGAAGTGGCTTGGGCCTCTTTTCAAGGGCTTGCCAAATATTTCCAAAAACATGCACCAAATAGTAAACCTAAAATCGGCATCATCAATTTCGATGCGCATTTCGATTTGCGCGCATTCGACAGCCCTCATGCAGAAGTAAAGCCAAGCTCCGGAACACCATTCAACCAAATTCATCATTTCTGCCAACAAAATGATTGGGCTTTTCACTACGCGTGTATTGGCGTGAGTAGAGCAAGTAACACCAGCGCCTTGTTTAATCGCGCCAAAGAACTCGGTGTATGGTACGTAGAAGATTTTAAGCTCTGCTTTATGAACCATATCTACCACCTCACGCAACTACAGCATTTTATTGATAACTGCGATTACATCTACTTAACCATCGATTTAGATGTCTTCCCCGCTGCAACCGCGCCGGGCGTAAGTGCGCCCGCCGCTCCCGGTGTTAGCTACGAATCGCTTTCACCATTTTTAAGACGAATTCTCAATTACCCCAAGAAAATGATGCTCGCCGATATTGCCGAGTATAACCCTACTTATGATGTGGATAGCCAGACTGCGAGATTAGCAGCAAGGCTATGTTGGGATATTGCTAATGCGCTAGCAGACAAAGTATTACCGCAAGAAGAACATTAACTTTAACTAACTGAAACATAAGAATAATAACGACGATAAATACATTAATATAAAGGATTCAACCATGACCTCAAACCATACAAACAATCAACGTTTAGATACGAGTCGAACCATTCGCGCTCCTCACGGAACGACGCTGCGTGCTAAGTCTTGGTTGACTGAAGCACCACTTAGAATGCTCATGAATAATCTAGACCCAGATGTCGCCGAGCACCCTCATGCCTTGGTTGTGTATGGTGGAATTGGTCGTGCAGCCAGAAACTGGGAATGTTATGACAAGATTGTCGAGACATTAGAAAGACTCGAAGAAGATCAAACCTTATTAGTACAATCCGGCAAGCCTGTCGGTGTGTTTCCAACTCACAAAAATGCACCACGTGTGCTGATTGCCAACTCTAACCTCGTTCCACATTGGGGTAACTGGGAACACTTCAATGAGTTAGACAAAAAAGGCCTGATGATGTACGGCCAAATGACAGCAGGCAGCTGGATTTACATTGGTTCACAAGGCATCGTCCAAGGTACCTATGAGACCTTTGTTTCTGTGGCGAAAAAGCATTTTGGTGGAGATGCAAGTAAACGTTGGATTCTAACGGGTGGCCTCGGTGGAATGGGTGGCGCTCAGCCGCTTGCGGCTACTATGGCAGGTTATTCGATGATAGCCGTTGAATGCGACGAGTCTCGCATCGACTACCGCCTTCGTACTGGTTATGTTGATAAGAAAGCAACAACGCTCGATGAAGCGCTAGCTATTGTCTATGAATCTGATGAGCCTGTCTCAGTAGGATTGCTTGGAAATGCAGCCGACGTCTTCCCTGAACTGGTTGAGCGCAATATTACTCCGGACGTGGTAACCGACCAAACTTCTGCGCATGACCCACTCAATGGATACCTACCACAGGGTTGGAGCTTAGAGCATGCGGCTGAAATGCGTCAAACTGATGAAGCTAAAGTCGTCAAAGAAGCAAAAGCATCGATGGCCATTCAGGTGCAAGCCATGTTAGAGCTTCAATCACGCGGAGCCGCCACATTGGATTACGGCAACAATATTCGTCAGATGGCGCTAGAAGAAGGTGTCGAAAATGCCTTTGATTTTCCTGGTTTTGTACCCGCTTACATCCGTCCTTTATTCTGTGAAGGCATTGGCCCATTCCGTTGGGCTGCACTTTCTGGCGATCCAGAAGATATTTACAAAACCGATCAAAAAGTGAAAGAGCTTATCCCAGATAACCCGCACCTGCATAATTGGCTGGACATGGCACGTGAGCGAATTCAGTTCCAAGGTCTGCCTGCACGTATCTGCTGGGTTGGATTAAAAGATAGAGAGCGTTTGGGTCAAGCATTTAATGAAATGGTGAAAAATGGTGAGCTCAAAGCGCCAGTGGTTATTGGCCGTGATCATCTAGATTCTGGCTCTGTTGCGAGTCCAAACCGTGAAACCGAAGGCATGATGGACGGATCAGATGCAATTTCAGATTGGCCGTTACTGAACGCGCTTCTTAACACGGCTGGCGGAGCAACTTGGGTTTCGCTTCACCACGGTGGTGGTGTCGGAATGGGATTCTCACAACACTCAGGCATGGTCATTTGCTGTGACGGTAGTGACGATGCGTCTGAGCGTATTGCTCGCGTTCTTCACAACGACCCTGCCACTGGTGTCATGCGTCACGCCGATGCAGGTTACGACATCGCCAAACAATGTGCAGCAGAGCAAAATCTCGATCTGCCGATGCTAAACGATGAACTTGGTAAGCTGAAGTAAGGAAATGAAGATGTTAGATTTAACGCTAAAGCCAGGCAATCTTAGCTTAAAAGAACTGCGCCAAGTAAGTCGTCATCCAGTGCGTGTTCAACTTGATCCTGATGCAATCCCAGGCATTGAAGCAAGCACTCAAGTCGTTGACCAAGTCATTGAAGAAAACCGTACCGTTTATGGTATCAACACAGGGTTTGGTCTTCTGGCCAATACCCGTATTGCACCAGAAGATCTAGAGACGCTACAGAAAAGTATCGTATTGTCGCATGCGGCAGGGATTGGTGAGCTCATGAGTGACGAAACAGTCCGCCTCATGATGGTGTTGAAAGTCAACAGTTTAGCAAGAGGCTTTTCTGGAATCCGCCTTTCAGTCATTAACGCCTTGATCACCTTGATCAATGCAAATGTCTACCCATGTGTGCCACAAAAAGGCTCTGTTGGCGCCTCGGGTGACCTTGCTCCATTGGCTCATATGAGCACCATTTTGCTTGGCGAAGGCGAAGCAAGGCACAATGGCAAGATTATCTCTGGGTTGGAAGGGCTTAGAATCGCAGGGTTAGACCCTATCACGCTTGCTCCAAAAGAAGGGCTGGCACTGCTTAATGGCACGCAGGCCTCGACGGCGTTCGCGCTAGAAGGCCTGTTCGTTGCTGAAGATTTGTATGCCTCTGCTACTGTATGTGGCGCCATGTCTGTGGAAGCCGCACTCGGTAGCCGACGTCCATTTGACCCACGCATTCACCGAGTCAGGGGGCACCGAAGCCAAATCGATGCGGCGGAAGCATATAGACACTTGCTAGATACACGCAGTGATATTGGTGATTCACACACCAATTGTGAGAAAGTACAAGACCCGTACTCACTGCGTTGCCAACCGCAGGTGATGGGAGCTTGCCTGCAACAGATTAGAAATGCGGCTAGCACTTTAGAAGTGGAAGCAAACTCGGTGTCAGATAACCCGCTCGTGTTTGCTGAAGATGGCGATATTGTCTCCGGCGGAAACTTCCATGCCGAGCCAGTTGCCATGGCAGCAGATAACTTGGCTCTTGCGATTGCGGAAATCGGCAGTTTGTCGGAGCGAAGAATGGCATTACTCATTGATAGCGCGTTAAGCAAATTGCCTCCATTCCTAGTCGACAATGGAGGGGTCAACTCTGGCTTCATGATTGCTCAGGTCACCTCTGCGGCGCTAGCAAGTGAGAATAAAACACTTGCTCATCCTGGTTCGGTAGATAGCTTGCCAACGTCCGCAAACCAAGAAGATCACGTTTCTATGGCGACATTTGCCGCCAGAAGGCTGAAAGATATGGGCGATAACACCCGTGGTATTCTCGCTGTGGAGTACTTAGCCGCAGCGCAAGGGCTAGACTTTAGAGCACCCAATCAATCCTCTCCACGTATTGAGCAAGCCAAGCACCTGTTACGTGAACGCGTACCTTTCTACGATAAAGATCGCTACTTTGCACCCGACATCGAGTCGGCCTGTAGCTTGTTGAAACTTGCCGTTCATAATGACTTTATGCCAAGCACGATTCCGCTTAGCTTTTAGCCTATACGCTATCAAAACCGATTAGCCTAACGTAATGTTAGGCTTTTTTACTATTGCAATCGTGAATTTCTTCAAGTATTTTGAAAGACTTACACTAATGAAATTACACTGGATGGACCATTAACGGTCGAATCTGATATATAATCCTTACAATTTTTGCTATTTGTCACGAGTTATGTTCCTAACACCCTATTTTTTAAAGAAAGACGACCAATTTCAATTTACACGTCAGCAAGCAAGTCACTTTGCTAAGAAAGTCGCGGGCGATTACAACCCAATTCACGATGAAGACAACAAACGCTTTTGTGTGCCTGGAGATCTTTTATTTGCGGTGTTACTCCAAAAAGAAGGAATCAGCGAAAAAATGCGCTTTGATTTCTCTGGAATGGTGGGCGATGGCATAGGTCTTCGCATAGAGAACAAAAATGACAATCAAAGTGTGGTTGTCGACGAGAATGGCAAAGAATACCTGACTGTAGAGCGTCAAGGCTCGGTGAACACCGATGCCGAATTTATCGAGCATGTCGTGACCAATTACGTACAGTTTTCTGGCATGAATTTCCCCCACATCATGGTTCCTTTAATGGAACAAGAGCAAATGATGATTAACTGCCAGCGTCCGCTTGTCATCTACGAAAGTATGGAAGTGGAGTTCAACCGTTTAGATCTCCACAAACCCCAGGTTGACTTCACTGGCGCTACTTTTGATGTTGATGGAAAACGTGGTGTTGTAACTCTTAACTTCGCTTTCATGGAAAACGGTGAAGTGGTTGGTAATGGCGTCAAAAGAATGGTCGCAAGTGGCCTTAAGCCTTATGAGCACGACGCGGTTGCAGACTTAGTAACACGTTTTAACGCTCGTAAAGAAAGTTTTCTCGCTGACGTTGCCGAAACGGTTGCTGCGTAACCCTTCAAAGATGCGATAAAAAATCCTCCTGAATGGAGGATTTTTTAATTCTGCTATCTGTTTAACCCGAAAGCATTGATACTAGTGCTTGCAAAGGGTGGCGAATAGCTTGGTTTTCAAAGCGCTTCACTTGGCTTCTGCACGAGTAACCCGTCGCCATACATCTGTCGGTTGGCAACTTATCTAAACTTGGCTTCCAGCTTAGCCCATAAATGTCGTTTGACATTTGCAGTTTGTCGACTTCATGGCCAAACGTGCCCGCCATCCCACAGCAACCCACCGCAATTGCCTGTAAAGCCGCGCCAAAGTGAGAGAATATCGCCCCCCACTCTTTCTCGCTATTAGGCATCTTGGTTTTTTCTGTACAGTGCGACAGCAGATACCAAGTATGATGATCAAAGGTTTTCAGTGGTTTGAACTCTTCAAGCCGAGGAAGCAGCCACTCGTGCACATTTAATACCTGAAAATCGCCGCGGCTTTCACCAAGAATCTCATGATATTCATCGCGATAGCAAAGCACCAGTGCGGGATCGACACCCACCATAGGAATGTCTAAAGCGGCCACTTGTGATAGGAACTCAGCGGTACTTTTTGCGGTTTCCGCAAACTTGGCCAAAAAACCTTTGATGTGCTGTGCCTTGCCATTAGGCTTGAAAGGAAGCACCACTGGTTTTTTACCTAACTTGCTGGCCAATTTGGCAAAATCTTCTACCACTTGAGCGTCATAAAATGTCGTGAAAGGATCTTGAACAATCAGAACATAGTCACTTCTTTCTTTGGCCGATAAATGCACCAAGGTTTCCATATCAAAGTCCGTAGAAGCCACCTTCCTTTTCACCAATGTCGGTGTCGATAGCAACGGCGTATCAACATAGCCAACGGATGAAGCCGTGGCTCGTTTCACCAACGCATTGTTTAGCGCAAAATTCACCATTCTAGGCGCTTTGGCCAGCATAGGTAGCATCGTCTCGATATTGGCCACTAGATAGTCTTTCATCGGCCTTTGGTAACGCGTGTGGTATAAATTAAGGAATCGAGATCTAAAGCTTGGTACATCCACCTTTATTGGACATTGGGTCGCACACGCCTTACAAGCCAAACACCCATTCATCGCCTCGTACACTTCATGTGAAAAGTCATACTCATGTCGTTTGTTGGCGGTGTGGCGAAGCCTGTCTATCAACATTTTTAGCGAGGAGGTCGAGTTCAATGCTTGTTTTTCAAAATCCAAGATATCGATTTTTTGTTCGCTGAGCTGTCTCAACCACTCTCTGACCAAACCTGCGCGCCCTTTGGGTGAATGCCTTCGGTCGGCTGTCACTTTCATTGATGGGCACATAGGTGAGGAGGTATCGTAGTTAAAGCAAAGGCCATTGCCGTTGCATTCCATTGCCTGCTTAAAACTGTCTCTCACTTGAACATCAATTTGCCTATCAAAGTAGCCTCTCTTAATGCCCGTCACTTTGACCAGTTCAGCATCACTATCGAGTGGCGTACAAATTTTACCCGGATTCATTTTGTTTAGCGGATCAAAAGCCGTTTTTACTCGGCGCAGTTCGTGGAATAACTTGTCGCCAAAAAATTCTGGTCCATACTCAGAGCGAAAACCTTTACCGTGCTCGCCCCACATGAGTCCACCGTATTTCGATACCAGTTTTACGACTTCATCTGACAATTCATGCATCAAGCGCTCTTGCTTTGGATCGCACATGTCTAAGGCAGGCCTGACATGCAACACACCAGCATCAACATGGCCAAACATGCCATATTTGAGGCCCTTGCTATCAAGTAGCTCTCTAAACTCCGCGATAAAGTCTGCCAGATTTTCTGGTGGCACACATGTATCTTCTGCAAAAGGAACTGGCTTCGCGCGTCCTTTAGCAGCACCAAGTAGGCCAACCGCCTTTTTACGCATATTGTAAATTCGATTGATACTGTCTAAGTCTGTGCACACCTGATAACCAATAATGCTGGATTCTTGCGACTCCAGCATAGCGTCGAGTTTTTCCCTCAATATTCTGACTTGCTCGTTAACTTCTGTTTCATTTTGTCCGGCAAACTCGACAATATTGATACCAAGCATTTGTTTGCCGGGTACTTCGGTAAGCAAATCACTGACGGTGTGCCAAACTATATCTTGTTTGGCCAAGTTGAGAACATTGGAATCCACCGTTTCTACTGATAAGGCATTGGCTTCAACCATAAACGGCGCATTTCGCAACGCGGCATCAAAGCTATCGTACTTAACGTTCACCAGTGTGCGTACTTTTGGAATTGGGGTAAGATTCAGCTTAGCCTCGGTAATAAATGCCAATGAGCCCTCAGAGCCGCACAAGATCCTCGCTAAATCAAACGAATCATTGTCACTGTCAAAGGCATTTTTAAGATCGTAACCTGTTAAAAATCGATTGAGCGGTGGAAATTTGTCGACAATATCTTGTCGATTCTCGGTACATACTTGTCGCGCTGTCGCGCACGCACTATGTGCGAAAGATTCAAACGCTGGCGTACCCTTAGAACCATCTGTTTCATAGATTGAACCATCAGCAAAAACCGCCTGTAATGACAACACATGATTGGATGTTTTGCCGTACTTCAAAGACCCTTGCCCGGACGCATCGGTATTAATCATTCCACCTAGCGTCGCACGGTTACTGGTTGATAAATCGGGCGAGAAAAAATATCCATAGGCTTTGACCGCTTGGTTCAATTGATCTTTAACCACCCCAGATTGAACACGCACCCACCCTTCTTGTTCATTAATTTCAAGAACTTGGTTCATATGTCTAGACATGTCGACGACAATCCCTGACGTCAACGACTGACCATTGGTGCCTGTCCCGCCACCACGTGGTGAAAAAGTCACTCTCTTATATGCTGGTTTTGAACTAATCTTACCTAATAGGGAAACATCTAGTGTTGTTTTGGGATGCACCACAGCTTGTGGCAGCTGCTGGTAAACACTGTTGTCTGTGGCAACTGCGAATCGGCTTGAGTATTGAGTCTCGATGTCGCCGCTAAAGCCTACGTTTTTCAGTTCGTTTAGAAATTTTTGAACGGTGGCGTCAACATCAGATTGTGTTTGTAATCTTGGTAACATTTGCTTCCTGCCCAACAATGCCGACTCAGTCTGCATTGGGTGTTGAGTTAATTTGATATTAATCTTTGATTTTGGTCACTTTACAACATTTGAAAAGGTGATCAAAACAGAATCTTAATGCCACAATGAAACATGTGCTTGCCAAACTTGTTGAGTTGCGTAAGTCACAGATTTACTTAGACAGAAATGCAGTGATTAAAATAGGCCTACAATGAGAAAAAATAAGATTGTCACTACCGAAGATATCTTGTTAAAACTTTGCCAGTCGGTTTCAGGAGTTTTAACCTCAGCCACCGGTTCTAACGTAACCTATTCAGCCATGGTACAAAAGATTACCAAGACAAGCCTAAAACCTGATTATGGCTGCTTTGTTTTGTTCGATGGTGGCTTCTCTGGACTTGTTGTCATTAACTTTACCGCCAAATCAGCGCTCGAACTGTATACCAATTACATGAGAAACATGGGCATTCCAGAAGAAGAGTTGGCCATCGTGCATACTTCTGATGAGGTTGGCGATGTGTTGGGCGAGCTAATGAATCAATTGGTGGGCGATTTCACCAACCGTATTCGCAAGGAGCTTCGCACCGATATCACGCAAAACCAGCCGAAAATGCTGGCACTTAACAAGCAGGTCGTGCTATCCGTTGATACGAACTTAGATAGAGCGCAAGTACGGAGAGTGACATTTTCCACTGAAGGCAATAACATTTTTTATCTTGAGTTAGCGATGGACAAAACAGAATTCATTCAGTTAGAAGAATTCGAAGTGTCCGATGATGAAACACCAGATTCCATTTTGGAAAAGGCTCTCAAGAATAAATCAGAGCAAACTAACAATGCGAAAGAGAACAACCAACCAGACATTTCTGACGATTTGTTAGATGAGTTAGGTATTTAGCGCAATTGGAGTAATATTGAAGCCATGTTACTCCAGTTAAAATCTTCTTTATAATCAATGACAAATAACCAGGTTGGTACATTTTGTAAAACTCCAGCTCTTTCACTTATTGTATAAAAACGTTAAAATGGTCAACTTTATTATTATCAGGCCATTTTTTCGTCGATGGATAAACAAAAAGCACTTAAGAAAATAGCGAAATGCTTGGAGTTAGGTAACTCAGCCAATGTAAACGAAGCAGCGAATGCTATCAAAATGGCCCATCGCCTAATGCTTAAGTATGGCCTGGATAAAGATGATATTGAATTCATCAAAATGGGGAAAACCCAATCAAGCCATTTGTTGCCTAGCAACATAGGTTCGACCTTATTGCGTGTCATTCGAGGGATTAACACTAAGTTTGGTGTGGAAGCCGTATTATTAAACCATAAGGGTCTGAAGCGCGTCGAGTTTATTGGCGAAGCAGACCGCGCTATTTTTGCCGCTTTTGCCTTTGATATTATTTATCGTGAAATGAATGAGCATACTGGGAAATTCCGTAATAGCTTCGCAGGCTCAGGAACGTCAAATTTAGAAGTCACTCGTCGAGTCAATTCATTTGTTTCTGGATGGGTCGAAGGCGCCCTTGAAAAGCTACCGATTATTGCCCCTGATGACGAGTCAGCTAACAAAATCAATAACTACATTGATAAAGAATTTAAAAATATCGACCGGGAAACTTTCAAGCAGCAACTCAAAGAAGCCATGAAAAACATCACTGCAGATTACGAAGTCGGGCTCAAGAAAGGGCGAAAAGTATCGGTAAGCCGACCCATTGATGGTGCTCAAGCACCAAAAATGCTTCGATAATCGCATAATTACTGAGTTAGGCGACAGCTTGTCAAGTAACACGGCTGCTCATAGCCCTCTTTTATTTACTTGCTATCATTACTCCCCTGCCCTATGGCATGCTAGACTTATTCAAGTAGCTTACTTACCAGTTATTACTGTAGGGTAGGCTCTTGATTTATCATTGGCTTTATCGTACCCGACTACAGCTAATTGTAAGGTGGCACCTTGAAATGGATCTTCGCGTATTTTTCCTTCTTTGCTCTGTTATTTAACGTGCAATTTGCGCTTGCGGATACCATAGAATCGCTTACCAAGGCTGCGGAGCAAAATGATCCGGTGTCTCAATATGAATTGGCAAGACATTATGAACTCGGTACTGAAGTACAAAAAGATGCAAAAGCTGCGTTTTATTGGTACTTACAATCCGCGGTAGGTGGATATGACAAGGCTAAATTGAAGCTATCCAAACTCTATATCGAAGGCAAAGGAACACAAAAAAATATCCCGCAGGGGTTGTTTTGGTTAATTGATCTTGCCATGAAAGGCAATACTGATGCCCAGTTAACGATAGGTAAAGTGTACCAAAGCCTCAAACAACCTCCAGACCCTATCGATATGGCCGAAGTATGGTACCAAATAGCGTCGGGTAATAACCCCGCTGCAGAGGAAGCCTATTCAAAACTTTTAGAAAGTAAGTTTAATGCCCGCCGGGCTAAACAAATGTCGTATATTGAGCAGCTAAACTCCATTTTCCCGGAAGATACCAGCTCGCCCTCTTCGCCAACTTCACCCCCAGAAAATCTAGAAATATTGTCCATTATCGAGTACGTAGTCACCTCTGTATTAGTGATAATTATCGCTGTATTGTTACTCATTAGAAAACGTAAGAAAACCAATAGTGAACACCAAAAACATAGCGATCAGCAAAGCCATGAAAAACAGCTCGCAAATCAAGCTCAAGTCATCAACCAACAGAAAAAACAACTCAGTGTTCTTTACCGAGAACTCAAAAAACAGCAAGAACGCGCCAAAAATCCAGTTACAGCAAAAAAGCCAAAAGACCAAGGCAACACTCCTTCGATCAATCAATTGCAATTAGCATGCACTTTGTTTGGCTTTCGAACCAATAACATTCCAGATGAAAAAAAAGTCAAACTACGGTTTAAACAGCTATCAAAAGTCTATCACCCTGATGTCAATGGAAGCGAAGAAGAAATGAAGAGATTGAATGCCGCGTTAAAGATTATTTTATCTAAATCTAACAAATAGTTACGTGAATTTTCTTTTTAGATAGCGAGCAGCTTTCGCGCAAACGATACCCTTCTCAGTTGCCATCATCAATTATTAACGAAACACTCTTTTGTATGTCATAATCGCGCGCGACAATGCAATCCCCAGTCAATAAATGTTGATTTTCGGGAGTAAGATGTGAAGGGGAAAATCATGTTCACAATAGAAGGTATTTGCGATTGGTGTAAAAAGCCTAGCCTACTGACAAAGCACGACTACCTGGATGGAAAGTCTCACTTATCTTGCAAAGAATGCAATGATTTAGCCACTCTTGATGTTCGCCAATACAACCTGGGCGAATTAGAAAGAAGAGAGCGAGAAGAAGGTTAAAAACTTTATCTAACCAGCTGACGCTACCCTACGTGCCACCTCAACCTTTGAGGTCACTTAGGAGCGCTACTCCTCTCTATTTCGTTACCCGCACCTATCTGAGCACTTCTATACCTCAGACATAGACAACTAGTTTATATGAACACTTACTTAGTCTGTTCACTATCTTGTGATGCACTAAACAATCCATCAATTTGAACAAAAATAATCAACCCAAACATAATAAATATTTTTCAATAAGTTACCTCTATATCGGTTGATCTAGTCGAATTTTTCTCCAATTTTGCCTTGATTAAATACCAATATCGAATTACTGTTTATTCATACAGTATGTATAAAAGGACAGTAACCATGCTTCAGACTCAACATCATTTCAGTGTTTTCATTGAGCCAAATTCTAACGTGAGACCCAATTTTGATGATGATCTTTTCTCAAGGCTAGAAGTTCTATCCGAACAAGATCAATGGATTCTATTTACGTCTGAATGTCCTAAGCTAAGCTCAATGAACTTTGCCTCTTCAAACATCAACCAGACAAAAGTGGTTCAAATGAAACCATCACATACCCAGTCTGAATTACAGATCGTCGTTCGTGCTATTAAGTCCCGCAACGCCAGCGCCATTGTTGCGTCATCAAAGATAGGTGTGGTAGATCAAGTGCTACTCAAACAACTCGCTTTTGAGAATGAATGTGAGGTATTTTTTGTATGATGGGACGAGTCTCATCCGGGGACTAACTAGAGCTCTGTACCATTAACCAAAGACCAATGGTGAGGCATAAGTTCACGTATCGTTTTGAACACCAATTCGTTTGTTGGGGTTGTAATTGCTGCTTTCACATCACCACCCCAGTGAATTAATCACTCCTGACAAATTCCGCATGGAGACAAAATTAGAAATTGGCTGTTTTCATTCTCACGACAAATACATAGTGAATGGGTTACCACTTCATTGAGTTTGTGGGCTTCTAAATATGCACCCACTTCCATGCACAAAGATAGAGCATCGTTTTTTATGTCTGGAGCAATACTCGTTAATATCTTTCCTGAGTCCGTTCTTACCGCAGCCGCCCCTCCCCAGCCAGATGGATAGCGAGCTTTAATTAACGCGACTGCCGCATCGTAAAGATCTTTTTCTACTTGTGCCATTGTTCCCTATGCTCCATGGTTGTGCGACATGGCAGTGTATTATAGGCAACAGTAAATATAAAAATTGACTACTTAACAATAGATTATGATAGCGATAGTTATAAACTTGCTGATCTTTCTATCGATACGCTTGTGAACAAACATCTAGTTCGCCCGAGTCACCTTTTCATCTGTGCCCTCTTCCTCAGATTTAAAGGTAGAAACGAGTGTATTTAAACGATGGGCAATATCGCTTAACACATGGCTCTCTGTTGAGGTTTGCTTAGCATTATTTAACGTTGATTCGGATATATCTGCAATATCTTTCACCAATGAGTCTAGGTGATTCATGGTGCTTTCTTGTCTCGTTGTTCTGCCTTCAATATCGTTCATTTTCACAAGTAGCTTATCCATGTTTGTGTGTATGCTTGAAAATGTATCGCCCACTTTATCAATTTTCAGGCAGGTATCTTGCGTATGTGTCGCCCCTTGTTTCATCGCTTGAATTGCATTTCTTGAGCTGGTTTGAAGACGTTCGATCACAGCATGAATTTGATCGGTAGACTCTTGGGTACGAGAAGAAAGCAGCCTCACTTCATCGGCCACAACCGCGAAACCTCTTCCCTGTTCACCAGCCCTAGCCGCTTCAATAGTGGCATTTAAGGCCAATAAATTGGTTTGAGCGGCGATAGTGGTAATGGCATCCAGTATCACGTTTACGCCTTCAACATCGGATTCTAGTTCCTCTATTTGAGCAGAAACCATGCCAAACTGTTCAGACAAAACCTCCACATTGGAGACCGCGTCCTCTACAATCGCTTTTCCAGATTCTGCCGACTCTGACGTTGTTTTTAAGTCCGTGACTGATTCTAAAATACTGTTTAGCGTTTCATTGGTGCATTTTGTTGCTAGCGTCATTGTGTCTGATATTTCACTAGCCAAACGCTTTTGGTTCGTTACCGACTCATTGGTGTTACTCGAATGGCACAATATATCTTCTGATTTTTCGTTCAAGTTCGTCACACTGTGCTTTATCGAAACAATAATACCCTGCATGGAGAGAATCAGATTTTTAATGCTCTCCGAAATCACGCTAAATTCATCCCCCTTCTTAGAAACGGAAGGAACTTGTGTCAAATCTCCAGACGATAGCAGCTCCAATTTGTGTACAAGGTGTTTGAGGGGCTTATTGATAGAACGAATCACATACCAACCAACAACAGAGATCAACACCAGAGACAGCGCAAAAATAACACCGAAAATTGCTGGCGCTTTTTTCACTTCTAGTCCAACTGAATGCACGAACCTAAATCCATAGGTTGCCTCGTACTCAACCAATGCTTCACAAGATTCATTAAGCTCTTCAAATTGCTCCGTTAAAAGCTCTGTGTCTACTTCTTCACCATCCACGCTCGCCAAGAGCGAATCATGAATCTGAGTAGAAAGAACGATGATTTCTTTCATTAACGCTAGAGATTCTTGTTCCTTAGACCAATCTGCGACCACCTCTAAATCTTCAATACCTATCTCATAATATTCTGACATCAAGTCAATCAGCTCTTCTTCATCGTACTGCCCATCGTTAGACTTAATGTCCCCATAAGTTGCTCTCATCATCGCGAAATTCACCTGCGCGGAGCGCGAATAACTTATGGTTTGCAGTGGCCCTTGATAGACATTCTCGACATATTTCCCAAGCTTCATAAATTCATTGAGGGAATAGGTTGATACAGCAAAAATCAGCAAAAAAATAGCCAAGAAACTGAGTATCAGTATCTTTCTAATGGTCAGCTTCATTGATTTGTTACTCTACAATTAGCGTGAGTTTCATCTTTGGATGAATGGCGCACTTGAGTTTGTGCTCACCCTTATCGTTAAACGTCACCGCGGCTACATCGCCAGGTTCTTGAGCCGCCAATACCCAAGAATTATCACTTTCATCAAAAATATTGTGAGTGATTTTCTTTTCGTTATTGAGAATATAAATAACCTCTCCTGCCTTAACGCGTATTTCCTTTGGCTTCCTTTTAGGCTTGTCCATGCCAAATTCTTTGAAATAGAACGTCTTACGCTTTTGCAGAAGAGAGGTAGAAGCGTCTTTCGACGCTTCATAAGCACTTTTAGCAGCCTCTCCCTCTACAACATCCGTTGCGGCAAACGATGTTGTGGCTACGCTCGCAAATAGTAAAGCTAGTAAAGTTCTCATGGTTCACCTCAAGCGTTAGCGTGGAAGTACAGGCATAGAGACAGGCTCATCTTGGCTTGTCAACGTTTTCAAAAATGCAACTAATTGTTTTTTCTCAGTTTTAGTTAGGTTTAATGGCTCAATTTCATCAGATAAGCTAGGACGTTTTACAAAGCCCGAATTGTAGTGATTGATCACATCCTCTAGTGTGACTAAAGAACCATCGTGCATGTAGGGCGCGCGAAGGTCGATATTGCGTAACCCAACCGTCTTAAAGGCGAATTGCATTTTTTCCATTTTAGGTAAGAATTTGCCACGCCCAATATCTTCCGAAGGAAGGCCGATATCATGGAAACTGCTGTCGGAGAAGGTCCAGCCAGAGTGACAGCTCGCACAATTACCTTTGGTGTTAAATACAATAAAGCCGACCTTTTCATCCTCAGAAAGTGCGTTTTCGTCACCTTTAATCCAGCGGTCAAATGGTGCCTCTCCCGATACTACGGTTCGCTCAAAGGTCGCAATCGCTTTGGCAACATTTTTAGTTGAGATTGGGTCAGTTTGCTCTGGAAAAGCTTGTTTAAATAATTCAACATAGCCTGGGATTGCTCCTAGCATCGTGGGTAGCTGTTTCAAGTCCAAGTTCATTTCAGCTGCTGACTCCATTGGCCCGAGCGCTTGTTCTTCTAGCGTGGCTTTTCGGCCATCCCACATATAGATTTCATCCCACGCGAGATTTAAGATGGTGGGCGACTTTCTTCCTAATTGTTGATGCTGATGTCCAACTCCCAACCCCATACCGTCACCCCAAGAAAAACTTGGGTTATGGCAAGTGGCGCAAGATTGAGTGCCAGACTCAGATAACCTAGGGTCAAAATATAATGTTTTCCCAAGTTTTAGTTTTGCTTCCGAATATGGGTTATCAGCAGGGAAAGGGATACCCTTAGGTCTTTCATACTCTTCCTTAAGCTCAACAATTTCAGTTGATTCCGCTAACGCTAACTGGCTAATAACTAAGCCGATTAATACAATTAAACCTCGCCACATGACTTGCTCCTCCGTGCTATAAAGATCAATATCTAGACCGTTCCACGCAAAGGGAAAATCATGCATTCACTTCCTAGCCTTAATATGATCTTGTTTTTATATTTGGGCTTTAAGTCTTGTTCGAGCTCACTGTTTCGCTTCTATCGAGCAATTTTTGTCACCAGCTCTACCTTACAAGACCACCCTATTGCTCATCTGAACATTTCTTTTTAAAACGTAGTTCACAATCCATTAACTAACAAACCAGTTTCATATCAATAATGAATAATTGGTGTTGACTTTTCGATTAGCCACACTGGCCTTAATTAGCAATAAGATCATTTAACCACTCTCCAAGTAGGGTATATATCATTCATTTTTTGAATGTTTTATGTTTACTGGAGAGAATGGTTGAAGATCAATTCAATGACGTTTTACGGAATGATGTTTTTTATACGGATAGAAAAATAATTTTCAGAAACACGAAATAATGCATAGCTATATTTAAGCGTTTCGCCCAAAAGCAAACGTTTGCTTTTTTTTCTGGCTAGTTAAAATAGTTCTGGTATCATGCACCAGGTATATCGCCAATCGAATACCCTATCTCATAAACTTTCAATGAGTTAGATTGATTGGCAGTGTTTATTTATCCGTTGGTATTACGATAGGATTAAGTCGATGAATCTCGCTGACCAAGTACTTGCTGTTAACAATGATCTCCCCATTCGAACTGATAAACCTGTACATAGTGGAAAAGTACGCTCAGTTTATTGGTTAACCCAAGAAGACAGCCAACGATTGATCCAAGAGAAAGGCTATGATGTCGCATCCAATGCGCCATTAGCGATTATGGTGATCAGCGATAGAATTTCCGCGTTTGATTGTATTTGGCACGCAGAGGGCAACCTTAATGGTGTACCTGGAAAAGGGGCAGCATTAAATGCCATTTCCAACCACTGGTTCAAGCTTTTTAAGGAAAATGGCTTAGCTGATAGCCATATTTTAGATATCCCCCACCCCTTTGTTTGGATAGTTCAAAAAGCCAAGCCGATTAAAATTGAAGCCATCTGTCGTCAGTATTTAACTGGTTCAATGTGGCGAGCCTATGAAAATGGAGAGCGCGAGTTCTGTGGTATTCAATTGCCCGATAATTTGGGTAAAGATAAGCCCTTACCCAGCTTACTCATGACACCTTCAACAAAAGGCATCTTAAAAGGGGTACCAGGCGTACCAGAAGCAGACGATGTCAATATCAGTAGAAAGAATATTGAAAACAGTTTCGATGCGTTTAACTTTTCTGCTATTAAGGACATCGATTTGTATGAAAAGTATCTCAAGCAAGGGTTCGATCTCATAAGCCAGTCACTCGAAAACATCGATCAAATTTTTGTTGATACGAAATTTGAATTTGGTTACGTCAGTGATGCCCAAGGTAATGAAAAGCTCATCTATATGGATGAGGTCGGCACACCGGATTCATCGAGAATATGGGACAAAACTGAGTATCTAAATGGCAACATTGTGGAAAACTCAAAAGAGGGTTTCCGCCAGTTTTTGCTTAACTACTTCCCTGAACCAGATATTTTGTTAAACAAAAACCGCATGGAAGAAAGAGAAGCACTAGCTAGAGACAATGCACTGCCGATCGAGTCTCTTATGGCGTTATCAAACACTTATGTGGGCATTGCTGAAAAAATTACCGGTCAAACTATATCATTAAGCCAAAATCCTAAGCAGGAGATCATTGATATTCTTGCTAAAGAATATGGCTTGATTGACTAAGAGAAACATCCATCACTTCCTTAACCCGAAAGAACATATCTTTCGGGTTTTACGTAACAGCCATATTGAAGGTGCCCTATACGGTGAATTTACTATTTATGCTCCATACTATCTAAAGAGAAACTGGGTGTGAACATGGAATCGTTCGGAATGAAGCTCTCAATTTTTAGTACATTTGGCATAACGTTCTCTCTTGTTATCATATTGATTTCAGGCCTATCGGTGTACTCTTTGACCCGCGCTGTACAGCTAAGTGAGGACATTCAGCGGATATATACTGGTCCATTGCAAACCATCAATTACTCACGCTCAGCCCAAGTCAATTTTGCTTTAATGAAAACGACTTACGGACTTCCATTCAACCCACACATAGCAATAAGTAAGGAAAGACTGGATGAGTTAATGTCCGAGTACTATACGACTGCAGTGGAAGACCTCGATGTTGTGCAAGAATGGTCAAATGAGCCCAAATCATTCCGTCTATTGGCCGATATCAAATCACGAGCATTACTACTTCGTAACTCATTTATTCAAAAAAATAAAGTCATGAGTCCGGATATTCAACAGCAATTCGATGAGCTAAACGAACTGTGTGAATTATTGGTCGAGTATGAGGCAGCCTATGGGGTGCACTTCATACCTTTTTCAAGTAGTGGAAACAAAGTAGTAGGTTGGGCACTGGCTGGTAGCTCGATCACATTGATATTGCTCGTATCGATTATTATTTATTACAGAAGAAAAGCAAGTTTGTTAAAAAGCGATACTGAGAAAAGCCATAAATGGATACTAAGTATTATCAATAATATGAAAGATGGGTTTGTATTTTTTGATGAGGAAGGAAAAGTATTACTAATTAACAAAAGGTTTATTAATGAATTTGGGCTTCATGATAAAGGCATTGAAAATGGAAAGTATGAGCTAGCAAAAATTTATGAAAAAATCATCGCTTCTAAATTTAAATTTATCAGTCAAGAGCAAAGGATAGCCATATCCAAAAAAATATTGGATGTAAACAGTGAGGAAAACCATATCGAATTTCAATCTCGTGAGAATAAATGGTGGCAATTAAGAAAGAACAAGACAAGCATAAATGGAACCATACATATTTGGTCGGATATCACTCATGACATCAAACAGAAAAAGGATTTATGGGAAGCACAAAAAATATCCTCATTAACAAGCCTAGTGACTGGTGTGGCCCATGAAATAAATACCCCGGTAGGGGTATGTATCACTGTCGCAAGCCACTTAAAGGATACGCTGCACCAAACCCTGGACCAACTCCACTCAAACCAGATACCGAAAGACAACCTCATAGAAGTAATCAAGGAAATTGAGGAGTATTCATCCCTGCTACACAATAACTTACAAAGAACTTCTAAACTCATTAAAGTTTTTAAACAAATATCGGTATTTGAATGGAGTGAGGAAAAAAGTCACCAATTTAATTTATATGAAAACATTACTCATACCGTTAGCTCGTTACGTGAAGAAATTAATGGTTCACAATGTAAAATACGAATTGAGTGTGATCAATCACTAACATTTTTTGGTATGCCTAGTAGCTTTAGTCAAGTTTATACGAACTTAATACTCAACTCGCTCAATCATGGTTTTGACAACTGGGATGGGCAGAAGAATATTGATATTATATTGAACAGAAAAAACAATACCTTATATATAAATTATAAAGATTCTGGGCGAGGAATGAACGCTGATATGGAGGATAAAATTTTTGAACCTTTTGTCACAACCAAACGAGGTCAAAAGCAGCATTTTGGGTTAGGGGCTCATGTTGTATTTAATATCGTTGTTCATTTACTTAAGGGAAAGATATCTTGTAGCTCTCAACAAAACCAAGGTGTTAACTTCGACATTTCCATACCTTGTCCCACAGAAGAGCACGCTCACGAATACAAGTAACTGTTAGATCACGTTCGGATTTCTATATAGCTTTAAACGGGCACTCGCTAAGGCTCACTGACGTATCACTTTTTCCTGTAACCGCGTAATTACTTTGAATATGCTGGATAACACCACGCTTCTTAAGCTCTTCTATAGCAAGGTTAAATTTAGGAATCAGATATTCGTAATCCTTATGAACACGCATATGTAACGGCACCACTTCAAATCGATAAATGACTTCAAAATCATCTATTGAGTATTCGAACTTATATTGGCGTTGCTTGAGAAGATATAACAGCTCATTTTCGTTGATGATGATTGCTTTCAATCTGCCGCGTAAAAGCTTGGGCAACAAGGTTTTTGTGTTTGAAGCACTGGTGCGAATTTTCCCAGCATTGATGGCTTCAGTAAACCCTTCTGGATAATAGTAGCCCACTGTTACACCCAGTCTTTCACCATATAAATCTTTAACAGATTTCACATTTTCAAATTCGCCCTTTCTAGCAAAGACAATATCAGAGGTTGAAAATAAAGGAGCGGTATAGACAGAGCTTGTTTGTTGCGATTGCCGCCACATTGGCGAAATCGCTGATTCAACGTTGATACGCCGCCCCCACTCCTTTCTCATTCGTTTACCATTTTTCACATCTAGAGCAGTAATGGTGGTTTTAGTGCATAAAGCAACCAATTTTGCTGTATCGATCGCGATACCTCCCCAGCTGCCATTATCGTGTTGTATACGCCAGGGAATCCATGGGTACACCGCCATAGTGAGTGAGGCTGGCTCTGAAGCATGCACCTTACTATGCATGGTTGAGAGGAATATGAATAAGAGGGTATTGAACAGCAGAAGGGTTCTATTTCTCTGAGGACATTGAAATGTGCACCTAACACAATTGAACTTAGTCACCCTCACCGCTTTAAAATAATTTCTCAATGCTTTAGTCATAACCTCTCCTTGGCTAAAACTAGTATAGTACTGATAGCATAGGCATGAAAAAGCCGGGCATATTGCCCGGCTTTTACCTTAATGATGAATCTATTTTTACGCAGAATCGCTTGGTGACTCAGAAGGGCTTTGTTCCTGAGAAACATTTGCTTCCTAGGACTCTTCGCCTTCTCCATCTAACAATTCTGATTCTTCTACTTCGTCGATTCGCTGTAGACCAACAACATGTTCATCTTCAGCAGTTCGAATCAGTGTCACACCTTGTGTATTACGACCCACCTGACTGACTTCTGACACTCTGGTACGCACAAGCGTACCCGCATCAGTGATCATCATCATCTCGTCGCCTTCTTCCACTTGAATGGCTCCAACGACAGGACCGTTACGCTCAGACACCTTGATGGATACCACCCCTTGAGTTGCCCTACCTTTTGTTGGGTACTCTTCTAAGGTAGTTCTCTTACCGTAACCATTTTGAGTGACAGTCAGAATATCACCATCATTTGATGGAACGATCAGAGATACAACTTGATCATCCGCTTCGACAAGCTTCATACCACGAACACCTGCCGCAGTACGTCCCATTGCTCTCACTTTATCTTCTTTAAAGCGAACGACTTTACCTGCTTTCGAGAACAACATGATATCGTCGTCTCCATTGGTGATATCCACACCAATTAACGAATCCTCTTCTCTGAGGTTCACAGCGATAAGGCCGTTTGAGCGAACGTTGGCAAACTGATCCAAAGAGGTTTTCTTAACCGTACCGTCACCAGTCGCCATGAAGATGTATTTATCATCACTAAATTCTGAGACTGGCAATATAGCTGTAATACGCTCGTTTTCTTCCAGTGGAAGAATGTTGACGATAGGTTTGCCGCGCGCGGTACGACTTGCTAATGGCAATTGATAGACTTTCAATCGATAGGTCTTACCACGAGTGGAGAAACAAAGAATATTGTCGTGCGTGTTCGCTACCAACAATCGTTCAATGTAATCTTCATCTTTCATTTTGGTTGCGCTTTTGCCCTTACCGCCTCGGCGTTGCGCTTCATAATCACTTAGCAATTGATATTTGACATAGCCTTCATGTGACAGTGTCACGACAACATCTTCGCGAGCGATCAGCTCTTCCATATCAATATCATGGCTAGCCGCGGTAATTTCTGTTCTTCGCTCATCACCAAAGCCATCTCTAACCGCTTCTAGTTCTTCACGAATGACTTCCATTAGGCGCTCGGTACTGGCCAAAATGTGCATCAATTCAGCAATTTCTTCGAGTAACGCTTTGTACTCGTCTAGGATCTTCTCGTGCTCTAAACCGGTTAGTTTTTGCAAGCGAAGATCCAATATTGCTTGTGCTTGCTGCTCAGTTAAGAAGTACTGACCATCGCGAATGCCGTATTGCTCTTCTAACCAATCTGGTCTTGCTGCGTTGGTACCCGCACGTTCAAGCATCGCAGAAACATTGCCCAGATCCCAACCTCTTGCTGTCAGACCTTCTTTTGCGATGGCGGGTGTCGCTGCATGGCGAATCAATTCAATGATTTCATCAATGTTCGCAAGCGCTAACGCAAGACCTTCCAAGATATGAGCGCGATCTCGCGCCTTTCTCAACTCGTAAATAGTACGACGAGTCACGACTTCGCGGCGGTGATCGACGAAGCACTTCAGCATGTCCTTAAGGTTGAACAGCTGTGGCTGGCCATTGTTCAGCGCAACCATATTGATGCCGAATGTGGTTTGCAGCTGGGTTTGTGCGTATAAGTTGTTTAATACAACCTCGCCAACAGCATCGCGTTTACACTCAATAACAATACGCATACCGTCTTTATCAGACTCATCGCGAAGTGCACTGATGCCTTCCACTTTTTTGTCTTTAACCAGTTCAGCGATCTTTTCAATCAGGCGCGCTTTATTGACTTGATATGGGATTTCGGTAACGACAATCGTTTCTTTACCGTTCTTGTCAGCTTCGATATCCGCTTTGGAGCGCATGTAAATTTTGCCGCGCCCTGTTTTGTATGCATCGACGATACCTTTACGGCCACTGATTAGCGCCGCTGTTGGGAAATCAGGCCCCGGAATGTAGTCCATCAGCTCATCGATAGTAATGCTGTCGTTTTCTATATAGGCAAGACAACCGTCGATCACTTCGGTTAAATTATGTGGTGGGATGTTGGTCGCCATACCGACCGCAATACCAGAAGCACCATTAACGAGCAGATTTGGAACCTTAGTAGGTAACACAGCAGGGATTTGCTCTGTACCATCGTAGTTAGGTACATAGTCTACGGTTTCTTTGTCTAAATCGGCTAATAACTCGTGGGCGATTTTCGCCATGCGTACTTCGGTGTAACGCATTGCCGCAGCAGAGTCACCATCGATAGAACCGAAGTTCCCTTGGCCATCGACCAACATATAGCGTAGTGAAAATGGCTGAGCCATTCGCACAATCGTGTCATAAACAGCACTATCACCATGCGGATGATATTTACCGATAACGTCGCCAACTACACGTGCTGATTTTTTGTAAGGCTTGTTCCAATCATTGCCTAGCACGTTCATCGCATACAATACGCGACGATGCACTGGCTTAAGTCCATCACGCACGTCAGGAAGAGCTCGACCAACGATGACAGACATCGCATAGTCCAAGTATGAACCTCGTAGCTCATCTTCAATATTTACGGGTGTGATCTCTTTTGCTAGATCGCTCATAGAGCAGTTGTCCCTCTACAGTTTGATCGTATATTTGATACGTATAAGGTGTGAAAATATAACACAGATTAATCCTATTCGGCATCACTTTCCCCCACCATTTACCAACTTGTGAAGGTGGTAAGGGTATGATTGCTGATAAATTGAACTATGTTGAATCTAACACCAATAAATTGGCGTTTCTTGAAATCTGTTTTATGCATGTCTTCACTTAAATAGAGCCAATAAATCGCTTAGAAACCTGCTTCTTGAAGTAACTTGGGTATAAGTCTTAACTCGATATCAGTATAATGCCCAAAAGTTTAGGGCTTTCCACTTTAGAGTTTTCCAGGGAACGTGGCCACATTTGAGGCGGTCTATCCCAAGCCCTAATGGATTTATTGCTAATGAGTGCATTGAAATGAATAACACGCAGAATGTCGATCCAAGTGAAATCAAAAAATTCGAAGACATGGCGTCTCGCTGGTGGGACTTAGAAGGCGAATTTAAACCTCTACATCAAATCAACCCCTTAAGGCTCAACTACGTTATGGATAAGGCCAACGGTATCTTTGATAAAAAGGTTCTCGATGTCGGCTGTGGTGGCGGCATTCTAGCTGAAAGTATGGCCAAGCAAGGAGCAGAAGTCACGGGCTTAGACATGGGAAAAGAACCGTTAGAAGTGGCGAGACTTCATGCGCTTGAAACTAATACTACCGTCAGCTACATACAAAGTACTGTAGAAGAACACGCCAAGGAAAACCCAGCAACCTACGATGTGGTGACTTGCATGGAAATGCTTGAGCATGTTCCTGATCCGCAATCGGTTATTATGTCTTGTGCTCATTTAGTTAAGCCTGGTGGTCACGTCTTTTTCTCTACGCTAAACCGCAATATAAAGTCCTATTTGTTTGCCATTTTGGGCGCTGAGAAATTGCTAAAAATCGTTCCTGAAGGTACGCACGACCATGAAAAATTTATTCGCCCTTCTGAGATGCTAAAGATGATCGATCAAACCGATCTCCGTGATATGGGCATCACTGGGCTGCAATATAACCCGTTTACCGGCAACTATAAGCTCGGAACCAACGTCGATGTGAATTACATCATCCACACCTCAAAATGCGAGTAAAAGACGCATTGAAACTTGTTGTTTAAGAACGTTCAGAGGCAGTAGCACAAAGTTACTGCTTTTTTAAACAAATTGTGTGCGCAATATCCAAGTTTGATTCTTTTCTTTTCGGGATCATTTTCTAGTAAAGATCAAGAAAATTTTTTTTGTTATTGGTTACTTAAAGAGCGTATTTAAAACTAACCTTTTCTTTACTCAACTCTGCTCTAGAACCGCAAGTTAGTATCCACTTACTGTTTTTTATAATTTTGTGAGTTATCCACAACTCATTCAAAACCTGTTCCTTGAAAACTTTAGGCAATAGCACTATCTTGTAAGTCGAACATTGATGTACCCCTATATGTTGTGTCTGTAGTACAATATATAGATAGATATAGATTACTAAGTCGTCAGATAAAAATTACAATTCATACAGAAACACGACTTACATAAGTTTTATTAGGGAAATAAAGCATAATGAACCAAAAACTTACTGTCACCAAGCGTGATGGACGCAAAGAAAATATTGACCTAGATAAGATACACCGTGTAATTACTTGGGCTGCGGAAGGTCTTAACAACGTATCCGTTTCCCAAGTTGAACTGAAGGCTCACATACAGTTTTATGATGGCATAACCACGTCAGACATTCATGAAACCATCATAAAATCCGCCGCAGATTTGATTTCTGAGGAAACGCCTGATTACCAATATTTGGCCGCTAGGTTAGCTGTATTTCATTTGCGTAAAAAAGCTTATGGGCAGTATGAACCCCCTAAGCTTTACGATCATATTTCCCACCTAGTAGAAATGGGCAAATACGACAAGCATATCATTGAAGATTACACTCGCTCTGAGTTAGATGAGCTTGATGCGTATATTGACCATCGCCGCGACCTCAACTTTTCTTACGCTGCCGTCAAACAGTTGGAAGGTAAATACTTCGTCCAAAACCGTGTGTCCGGACAGATTTACGAAAGCGCGCAGTTTTTATACATTCTTGTCGCCGCATGTCTATTTGCCAAATACCCTAAATCAACGCGCCTAGACTATATAAAGCGTTTTTATGATGCGACGTCGACATTCAAGATCTCACTGCCAACACCTATCATGGCTGGTGTGCGCACGCCTACTCGCCAATTTAGTTCATGCGTCTTGATCGAATGTGGTGACAGCTTAGACTCAATCAACGCAACAGCTAGCTCTATCGTTCGCTACGTATCACAACGTGCAGGTATTGGCGTCAACGCTGGAAGAATTCGTGCATTAGGCTCAGAAATCCGTAAAGGCGAAGCATTCCATACCGGTTGTATTCCTTTCTACAAATATTTCCAAACTGCAGTAAAATGCTGTTCTCAAGGTGGCGTCCGTGGCGGTGCTGCAACAGTGTTTTACCCTCTTTGGCATGGTGAAGTTCAGTCATTATTGGTACTAAAAAACAACCGTGGTGTTGAGGAAAACCGTGTCCGTCATATGGATTACGGTGTTCAACTTAATAAACTTATGTACTCTCGTCTTGTACAAGGTGGCAGCATTAGCTTGTTTTCACCGTCTGATGTACCAGGGTTGTATGATGCCTTCTTCCAAGACCAGGACGAATTTGAAAGACTGTATGTAAAATACGAAAACGATCCGTCCATTAAGAAAGAAAGCGTTAAAGCCGTTGAGCTATTTTCTTTGTTGATGCAAGAACGTGCCTCAACAGGGCGTATTTACATTCAAAATGTTGACCATTGTAATACGCACAGCCCATTTGATGCTGAAGTCGCACCGGTTCGTCAATCTAATTTGTGTTTAGAGATTGCACTACCAACGAAACCTTTAACCAACGTTGAAGATGACCAAGGCGAAATTGCCCTATGCACCTTGTCTGCATTTAACCTTGGTGCCATCGAATCTCTTGACGATTTCGAAGATCTATCCGATCTCGTTGTCAGAGCGCTCGATGCTCTATTGGATTACCAAGATTACCCTCTTCCAGCGGCTTATCGTTCAACGATGAATCGACGTACACTGGGTGTCGGTGTGATTAACTTTGCTTATTATCTAGCGAAGAATGGCAAGAAATATTCCGACGGTAGTGCAAACAATCTCACGCACCGCACCTTCGAAGCCATGCAATATTACCTTTTAAAAGCCTCTGTCACATTAGCGAAAGAGCAAGGTAAATGTCCTGCATTTGGAGAGACCAACTATGCAAAAGGCTTGCTGCCTATTGATACCTACAAAAAAGATATCAACTTGGTTTGCGATGAAGAGCTGCATTATGACTGGGATGGTCTTCGCCAAGAAATCATGACGCACGGTTTGCGTAACTCAACCTTAACTGCACTGATGCCTTCTGAGACGTCATCTCAGATATCGAATGCCACAAACGGTATAGAGCCACCACGCGGCTACGTATCGGTTAAGGCATCGAAAGATGGTATTTTGAAGCAGGTAGTGCCTGAGTTTACTGAACTGAAAGAGAACTACGAGCTACTTTGGGACATTGGCTCAAACGACGGCTATTTGCACCTAGTCGGTATTATGCAAAAATTCGTTGACCAAGCGATTTCAGCAAATACGAACTACGACCCAAGTGTCTACGAAAGTGGTAAAGTACCAATGAAGAAACTGATTCAAGATCTTCTCACTGCGTACAAGTATGGTGTGAAAACCCTTTACTACCATAATACTCGTGACGGTGCTAAAGATGAGCAAAGTGAAGAAGTTCAAGCTCAAGAAGAAGATTGTGAAGGCGGCGGTTGTAAAATTTAACCACTAGCAGTCACACTTATTGGTATATAGATCGCCTGTTTGTCACGGTCTTGACATCACACTTATACAAACAGGCTTTCTCGAAAACAGATAGAACGCCCTTCTCAATGAAGAGCAAAAAAGGAATTGAGACTAACATGGCTTACAGTACATTTTCTCAAAACAAAAACAACCAGCTAAAAGAACCTATGTTCTTTGGCCAGTCCGTCAATGTTGCTCGATATGATCAACAAAAGTTTGAAATTTTCGAAAAGCTGATAGAAAAGCAGCTTTCTTTCTTCTGGCGTCCTGAAGAAGTGGATGTATCGAGTGACCGTATCGATTACAACAAACTGCCAGAGCACGAGAAACACATCTTTATTTCAAACTTGAAATACCAAACTCTGCTAGATTCTATTCAGGGCCGCAGCCCAAACGTTGCCCTGCTGCCACTAGTCTCACTACCAGAAGTAGAAACTTGGATTGAAACTTGGTCCTTCTCGGAGACTATCCACTCTCGCTCTTACACACACATCATTCGCAATATCGTTAACGACCCTGCGCTTGTGTTTGATGATATCGTAGAAAATGAGCATATTCTGAAAAGAGCCAAAGACATCGCTCATTACTATGACGATCTTATCCAACTGACCAACGACTACCACCGCTACGGCGAAGGCACGCATGAGATTAACGGTGAGTCTGTTACTGTCAGCCTAGCTACGTTAAAGAAAAAGTTGTATTTGTGCTTAATGTCAGTGAACGCGTTGGAAGCGATTCGATTCTACGTCAGCTTTGCCTGCTCGTTTGCGTTTGCTGAGCGTGAGTTGATGGAAGGTAACGCAAAAATTATCAAGCTGATTGCTCGAGATGAAGCGCTGCACCTTACTGGCACACAGCATATGCTGAACTTATTGCGTAATGGTCAAGACGACTTTAGCTTTGTTCAAATTGCCGAAGAGTGCAAGGAAGAATGCTTTGAGCTCTTTAAAGATGCTGCTGAACAAGAAAAAGAATGGGCTGGTTACTTATTCAAAGACGGCTCCATGATAGGCCTGAATAAAGACATTCTTTGCCAATATGTGGAATACATTACCAATGTAAGAATGCAAGCTGTCGGTCTACCCGCTGCGTACCCCGAAGCAACATCTAACCCTATCCCTTGGATTAACGCTTGGCTCTCTTCTGACAACGTACAGGTGGCCCCACAAGAGGCAGAAATTAGCTCTTACCTAGTCGGCCAGATTGACAACGAAGTGAGTGAAGATGACTTTGAGGGCTTCGAACTGTAATGGCGACTATTCGCATTAACAATGCAACCTTAATAGAGTCAAACCCTTCAAACACGCTCCTCGAAACGATGGAGCATGCTGGCCTAGAGCCAGAATACAACTGCCGAGATGGGCACTGTGGTGCCTGTCGTTGTGAGCTTGTATCTGGTGAAGTGGAATACGTTGGATTTGCTATGGCTTACACACCGGAAAATAGCGTCTTACCCTGCATATGCCGAGCTAAAGGTGATGTAGAGTTATCCAATGTGATCTACCGAGAGAAAGAAAAACAGGCCTAAAGCACATCCCCTATAGGTTAAAGGTGTAAACCTTTAACCTTGTAAAAACTCATCCGCCGTCAGTACTGAAATCGGTTTATCAGCGATCTCCCTACCATCATCGTCAAACAAAGACAGACGATAGCCGTTATAATTCGCGCTATTGATATCAAATGGTACCTGATGCCACATCGAAACAACGTCTTGCTTATCGCTACTAAGTGCCTCTCCTAAAACAACTTTCTGACTGGCAACTTTATACCACACAAGTAATTTAGATTGACGTAACATTCTTTCGACCTCCGCGCAAAACCCATAGTGCGAGTTTTGAGTGTACGCATAATAACCAATAACGGAAGCCTTAAATTTAAGACATATAGTACGGATTATTGAAAATCATTGGTTTAGTTAATAGACCAATAAGTAATATAAAATATATTTATTTAATGAATTGTAATAAGCCAGTTCATTCATAGAGTTACTAAAAATGATATAAAGTAACACATTTGACAATTGCTCAGAACTGGCTTTTTGTTCAATTAACTTTCGCTAATCGCACTACTAGGCAAATGTAACTCCTTGATCACTTTAAGAGAACTATATTGAGAAAATAAAGGAAGGCCCGATAGGTGCCGTCTAAGCATGTCCCCCACTACCGTAGCGATCATGACTTTCTGATCAGCTAAAGCGTATTTGCGATAAAACTCCAGTTTACGTCCCCACTCTCCTGATGCCGTCGATAACGCAATACAAAACTGGTTATCCTTCAACTTACCCGTGACGAGCGCTATGTCACTTCCACATTTTTCACGGGTAGCACCAGCCATCGCGAACGTTGCCGCCAGCTCGTCTTGATCTGGCTCCCCAGCGACCAAGCCTTCACTCAATACCCAACCATGACGGCACGATTGGCTCATATTGTCGTCCGAATGCAGCCATTGAGTAAGCCAGCCCTGCGTCGATTGTTCCGACGTGGCAATGGAAACGTTCTTCTCTCGAGCTAAGTGCCCTAAGTGAGCAATTAACGACTCATCAACGCTAACCACGTGGTCTTTGATATTGCTGTATATCAGTTGAAGTAGTTTCGCACGCCTTTCTTCATCATTACGTGGGCTAAACAGCTTCACCTCTATGTAGGGTAGATAAGATCGGTAACCTAAGTAATACCCATCTGGAAGCTCTATCTTATCCAAGATATCTGACAAACTGGACTCAGATGCTCCCAAGGTGTGTAGCTTATGACAATGGTACCCTTGCACTTCAGGATATTCTTCCTTCAGTCTCGGCAAAATCTGGTTTTCAACCATGAGGTTGAATTCACTTGGTACTCCAGGAGTAAAGAAGAACGTGCAATCGTTGATCTTAAGCTGGAAGCCACAAGCGGTACCCACTGGGTTATCAATAATTTCAGAGCCTTTAGGAAGCATTGCCTGCTTTGTATTGCCCTTAGGCATGGGTACGCCGCGTTGCTTAAAAAACGTATCTAGCTGATCCAACCATGCTTGAAATGGTACCAGTGTGGTATTGGCAGCCTTCGCCGCCGCTTCTGCACTTAAATCGTCTGTGGTGGGTCCAAGCCCGCCATTGACAACGACAACATCGTTATTAAAGCTTAACATTAACAGCTCTTCAGCTAATACTGACAGACTGTCACCTACGGTTGAACGCTTACAGAGAGAGAAACCGTGTTCAAAAAATAGGCTCGATAGCCATGACGCATTTGTGTCAACAATATCCCCATGTAGCACTTCCTCACCGGTACTTAACATTGCTATTTTTATCATCATTTTATCCTTTATATTAAGCGGAACGTGTCGAACAACTGCTTGTTGACTGTTATTGGAAAATGTTTACTTGGCTAAAAATACCTGAGTCTCTAGCAGAGGGCGAGCGGAAACTCACACTTTCAAGCACTCTCATCGTCTTTCGCTTACTCTTTAAGCCAATTTAAGTATTTTGTTGTTTCCATTCATCTGATTTTATTAGACAATCATTAACTCTAACGGACTAGGGATACATATGGAGTGTTGTGTGTTTAAGAAAAGCATAGCGGTAGCCTTGCTGTCTTTTTCAGCAGTGGCAAATGCGTATGATGTCAGCTCCATCGATCAATTCGATTTCAATTCGAAACCGTATCAGGTTAACTACGACCAACTAGAGAATTACCCGAGCAGCTTGCCAGCAAGTACCCCTTACTCACTAGCATTGGCTGAAAGTGCAAACAAAGACCCAAAGCCCCTACCCAAATATTTAACGGTCCAATCCGAACCTGATTGGGAATACTTAAAATCCCAGACCTATACAACATTAGGCCTTAGCGTAGTCACCGTTGGCTTGATGACTCTGCTCCCCTCTTCCATTACCAAGTGGGATGAAGACAGCAGAGACGTCAGTCAGCTCGGCACAAAATGGAAAGATAATGTCTCTTCTGGACCAACGTGGGATAGAGATGAACACTATCTAAACTACATCATGCACCCATACTTTGGCGGTGTGTATTACACTGCCGCAAGACACGCCGGATACAATGAGTTTCAGTCCTTTTTATATTCCGCTTTCCTATCTACCTTTTTCTGGGAGTATGGCGTCGAGGCATTCGCTGAAGTACCGTCATGGCAAGATTTATTTGTCACACCATTTTTTGGCGCAGTAGCGGGCGAATACATGTTTGAGAAAGAGCAAGAGATTGTCGCAGAAGGTGGCGAAGTATGGGGCTCGAAGACCATGGGTGACGTCACCCTGTTCTTGCTAAACCCGATTGGGCACATTGATGCTTGGGCTTCTGATTTATGGAATGGTCACGCGGAATTTGAGTTTACCAGCTCCACTTGGGACGGTTACGATGATGCCAGGATATACGCACTGAACGCTGGAGCTCATCCAGATAGTGTGTACTACGGCGGCAAAATAAAATTTACTTTCTA
>NZ_JAMKMR010000030.1 GCF_023634645.1 Vibrio sinus | reverse complement strand
GCTAAAGACTCTATTTGACCACCCGATTTCTATCCTAGAAGTTGGCTCAGGTCCAGGCCACCTTGCTGAGGTGATTATCCGAGAAAATAGGCCAAGCACTTACACTCTGTTCGACCTTTCTTTAGCAATGAACCACATTGCCTCTAAGCGCCTTAGTAAGTACGATTCTCGCATTCTCTATAAAACTGGCAGCTTCCTAGATTCAAACTGCTTTTCCGAGTTACGCCGATATGATGCGGTGGTCTGCATGCAGTCCATCCACGAAGTGAAAGATAAACAGCTTGCCCGCGATGTTTATCGCAACATCAAAAAAGTGATCAAACCCGGCGGCTACTTTTTGGTGTGCGATGTTGTATTTGGTGAACCCGGGATGAAAGATTCAAGCATGTTTATGACGGTTAATGAGCAGAAAGAAGCACTAGAAAGTAGCGGTTTTAGCTCCTTAGCACTAGTGTCTGAATATGAAGGCTTAACCTTGTATTCCGCCCAAGTTAAGTAACGAGGAAACACTAAATTCAAAAATCTAGTCATTTCGGATGCAAACTTTGATGATAGCTAGCGAATGCCCCAGTCGGTATTAGCCTTGCTATCCACTTTTATACTAGTGGCTACTTTTTCCAAAACAAAAGCTTGTTAGTAAAGACGCCCAAAGCTAATAACTTTGGCTCTTCTCCGTTTCGTTGAGTCTAAGAAAGTCACCTGATTAGAGCTATATATATGATTTATAATGCCACTTTATCATAACGTGTATTGTGGCATTTTGTTGAATTTACCCAATCAGGTCTTTGTGGGGATCCCTCAGATTTAAACTATTTATTATAAAATACACCTAGTTAAAATATTTCACGCCAGTGTAACAACTAATCAAAAACATCTATCTACTATTCATACTAAGATCCATAAATTTCATCTTTAAAATATGAAAGTTAATAGAGAAAAATGAGTAGCTATGCATAGAAAAATATCAAATAAAGGCATTCTACTCAGTATCTTCACACTAACTCTAATAATATCTCTATACTCAGTTTTTTTATCAATCAATAGTTTATCTAAGAGATGTGATAGATACCATTTAAGAAATGAGATATTATCTCAAACTGGTACGACATCACCACTTAAGAGTAACATAATAAATAAAATAAGAAGCTCAGATGTAACCTCTTCAGCCGAAAGCAAAATCAGCCAAGAGAAGATCTCACCTACACCACGCACTAAGGTACCTTCAAAGAAATACGATATTGAAGACCGAAAGCTATCTAATCAAGATAATGCTAACAAAGCCGTTAGAGAAGAAAAATCAAATATTATCGACATTTCCTTGATAAAAAAGTCTGAAAGTAAAATTATGTCTTCTCTAGAAAGTGATTTCACGGTACAAATCATTGCCACAAAAAATCTTACTCAGATCTATCGCTTAATTAGTAAGTATAAATTGTCTAGCTCCGCGTTAATTTATAGGGCGCGTATAAAAAAACAAAACCTATATATATTATCATTGAATTTTTTTAGTAATAGAGGGGCAGCAAAATTATACTTAACTAAACTGAAACTCAATGGCATGAATGCTTGGATAAAGCCAATCCGGACTATCAAAAAGCAGATAGAAAAGTATAGAAGGCTCAATGCCATCAATGTAAATGTTTAGCCCATATACTAATTGTTTTCACGCATGTAACAAAAGTAGATTAACAACGCATTAGCATGGTTAGTTATAGTTATAGTTCGGAGTAATATATTATTCTACAAAATATACTAGGCACGTATTATCAACCACTTCACATTTACACCTAATAATAATATGTTATCAACAATCTATAAAACTCAGACTAAGGGATCTATTATGTCTAACAATAAAAAAACATGCCCATACAAACACAATAATTTTGTAGTTTCTGAAGAAAATAACAAGAGGATAAGCAAGCAGCCTAAAATAATGACTATAAGAAAGAGAATCGAAGATATAAAAGAGAAAATAGAGTTCGATAAAAACTGGGAACTATAGTGAGAAAATGTAGAGAAATATTTTACAATACTCTGTTTTAAATCACAGTAAACTAATCAACAAAAAATACCAGTTGTCACATACGGGTGAACACAGTTAGATAGTCATTAAATATGGAATAAACATATCATTTACCCCCCTGTGTTATATTATTTACATTTCAATTAGAGTAGAGTTATTAGCAAAGTTAAAAATAACATAACACATTGATTTACAGTAAAAAATAAAGTCACGATAGATCAGTGTTAGTTTTTATTCCACTTACTTTTAGCAAACAGGTTCACACAGGACGTTATGAACATTAAAACTAAGAATATTATATTTACTCTGCTTTTGGGGTTACTACTGCCTACTAAAACAAATGCAAGTTGCTTAAATGCTAAAATACAAGCCAATATGATGCTCAGCGATAATATCAACTCTGGTTACTATAATTACAACCAGAGGAATAACTTTGAATTTTTAACTCCATCCCCAAACATCACGTCATGTATAGTATCGGGGTTAGATTATAAGTTGTTTCCGATTCAGCTTAAAGATTATTACATTAATGGAAAAATAGATAAGATCATTGAATACACAGATAACATTAAGAGATATAGGATAGAGCCAAAAGTCCAGATATCAAGTGATTACATCGATCCTGACGATGACCTCCCAGGTGACCCATGGGTTGAGCCATCGGTATCTTGGGAAAAAATTAATAGTCTCTATATCACAATAACAAACAAAGCAAAATACGAGTTTGATATCAATGGGAGTTCCGACATAATAATTGACTATGTTGTTGATAGGATAGCTAGAGAAGCAGGCGTTTCCAGCCCACTCCAATTTGGAATTAATGTAGCGAACACCCTCGGGTTTAGTGTGAGTAATGCCAAACTATTTAGAATTTTTAATCAGAATGCTTCAAGTATTTCACCGGCTGAGCTTGGCTATTATCTCTACGATGGAAACTATAAAGATCTATCAATACACCTGGTAACTGAGCTTAATGACCTGGTTGGGAAAATAAACCTTAGTGGGTATTCATTTGTTGAGCTATATCATATGAGAAACACCGCAAATGCCTACGCTGGATTGGTAAAGTCGTGGGTGAGATCATATAAGAGATTGTTATTCTTAATCGGTAAAAGTAACTACACAAAAAGAATTAATATTGATAATGTTAATATTGACTATAGTGGTGGGCGATTAATCGACTTTAATCAGCCTTTAATATTGGCACTTACAACATACCCCAAGCCGCATCGAGATCACCGGATGGTTATAAAGCTCACAGCCGATAGCGGGCGAGATCTTTATTTTAAGGATGTCAAAAATGCACTTACTGGGTTGTCCCTAGATAACAGCGCCTTCACCTTCTCTAACGCCATTGATTCTCTGAAAACGTTTAATGAGTTAGTCTCTGAAAATAACTCTGACGTTAGAAATATTAAATTGACTGATAGTGACATAGACAAATTGTCCGATTTTATATCTACATCATTTTCGAACTAATCTGTATTGTTTTTATGGCTTGGACCCAAGAGCGATCATGCCTGACAACTCGAGTGAACAAGCCTTAAACACGCACCATGGAATCAGTGTATGAAAGGCATCCAGTGCTTGTTTAGATAAGAAGTGCATGAGTATGTGTAACTAGAAACGTAGACTAGAGTGACATTTTTATCTGGCTAAATAGTGACATTACTATATTGCAGTTACACCCTAAGTGCGCATTATTAAAATTATGTTAAATATAGAGGTCGAAACGTATTGAAATGGATACTCCCTACCACAGGTTCATGTCATTCATCTCTACAATTTTTTTAATTCTGTCGTTCACGGACCTCCCCGCATGTATACAACGTTCCAATTCAATTGTTATTTTGTGTAGTGCTTGTATTCCAGCGCTGCCAGTTATTCCCTTTAACGAATGGTTGACTTTGCCCAGCTCATCAAGATTTCCTGTTTTGCTGACTTTCACCAAGGTGTCAATGGTAGAGCCTAATTCTTGCCTAATGTCTTCCTTTTTTAATATCGAGCGCTGAACTGTGCGCTTAGGGAGCAGATCGATATTTCTCTTTACTTGATGTGCGATGATATTTTTGACAGTTTTATCAAGATTAATCAGTGATACTGGCTTGGCAAGATAACCACTCATACCAAACTCAATGGCTTTATCGTGCCGAGCCTTGCCTGCATCTGCCGAAACAGCAATGACCATACAGTCTGGATCGAGCACGCGATTCGACACTTTCCTCCATTCGCAGTATGTATCCCAGCCACTCATACCGGGCATTCTTAAGTCTAAGAAAACAGCGTCATAAACCGAACGCTTGCCTTTGTGGATTGCTTCTTTACCATTTTCTGCAAAATCACAGCTGTGCCCCAGCCGATATAATAAAGAGCCTAGTAGTAATCGATTCGTTTTTAGATCATCAACTACAAGGAACTTTAAAGACCAAGGCTGTATATCAAAATGGAAAGGCAATAAGGCAGAATCGCTATTTTGTTCATCTAATAAGGTACTTTCTTCCCATTTTTCCGAAATAAACCGATTAGTTTCATCTAATGTTGTGTCACTTTTCACACTGCTTTTAGTGGGTATTAAATCAGTAATGATACGATCTAAATTTATCGTATTTTTTGTGACAGTAGGGCCATCCATAATCTCAACTTATTCCCTTGTAGTTGACAGCATTTTTCCCTGAACTCTATCAAAACATCCAATAGATTTACGGAGCTTGAGTAGAGACACTTAGCATCATTTTATACGTGGTGGCGGTTTATTCTATCTTTAGAATGTTCAGATATGTATAACCAGTGTGAACATTTGTCATTTTCCTCTATCAGTACAAATTTTAATTGCCATCACTAAATCATTGTCAATTGTCTGTGCCCCTTACTATAAGGAAACATTCAGCAACTCCCTCATTATTGGGTTAAGGTTTAGGATTGAAATTGCCATGAAATTAGAATTTCACTGCTCTATGATACTAATCATAAATTATGTATTCGCCCTATGTTCGGCTTCGATTTTTATAACCATCCACTGTTACTCTCTAAGTGTCCGTTTATACACAATCGGCTAATCAAATTAGCATAGTTATTTTCTTTAAGTATTATATTTATTCATGGCATTTGAAAGACATCTAATCTTGTAACTATTATTTTTGTCATTTTCACTAATTTACTGAATGAATATAGAATAACTCATTTAATATGTAAGAAAAATGTAACCTAAAACCAATTCACATGTTAGCTTGTCCGTCCATTCATCATGGATAGTGATAGGTAATATGCAAACATTAAAAAGATTGATTTATTTATCGGCGCTAAGTTTAGCCGCTTTACCAGCCTACAGTACTGAGTCAACGCAAATACGTCAGCCGATCAACTTTACCAGTTTTTCGGGGTTAAACTCGCAGTTAGGGGTAAACAACGCCACGAGCTTTAAGTCGATAAAAGAAGTAAATCTGAAAAAACAAGGAATCTATAAAGTAAAAATTCAACAAAATATTTGGGGCGTACCTGTTTGGGGTCATCATCTAAATGCAACCCAAAGTTTTCGCGGAGGAGCACTCAAATCCGTTCAAGGAAACTACCTCAAAACCACCACTATTGAACGCTCTTTTGTCAAACCTTCCATTAATAGGGCGCAAGCGGCCAATATTGCTAGCAAAAATATCGCCTCTAGGCTGAGCCCTGAATCGTCTTTAAAAAACGTCAAAGACCAACTCTTTATTTATCAAGATGGCAAAAAAACACGCCTTGTTTATCTGATCTCTTACTTAGTTGAAAACAAGGGCCATCCGACTCGTCCGTTTACAATGATTGATGCGCATACTGGCGAACTGCTTAAGCGTTGGGAAGGTATAACCCATGCACAAATAGGTACTGGCCCAGGTGGTAATGAGAAAACTGGCATGTACGAATATGGCACTGACTACCATTATTTGGATGTGATTGCCAATGGCGATAACTGTGTGATGGAGTCAGATAATGTCATTACCGTTGACCTTAACGGCGGCGTAGATGGGACCACACCTTATAACTATGAGTGCCCTAGAAATACTCACAAAACCATTAACGGAGCCTATTCTCCTCTGAATGATGCCCACTTTTTTGGCAACGTTGTTTTTGACATGTTCAAGGATTGGTTTGACACCGCGCCACTAACGTTCAAATTAATGATGCGTGTTCACTATGGCAATGGGTATGAGAACGCGTTTTGGGATGGTCAGGCCATGACATTTGGTGACGGCCAAGACACCTTCTATCCGTTAGTCAGTTTAGATGTTTCCGCTCATGAAGTTAGCCATGGGTTTACCGAGCAAAACTCGGGCTTAATTTACTCGGGTCAATCTGGTGGTATGAATGAAGCCTTCTCTGATATTGCAGGCGAAGCCGCTGAATACTACATGAAAGGCTCAAATGACTGGATGGTCGGACGTGATATATTCAAAGAAGAAGGGGCGCTGCGTTATATGGATGTTCCTTCACGTGATGGACAGTCCATCGATAACGTTTCCGAATACTATGACGGACTCAATGTTCACTATAGCTCGGGGGTCTTTAACAAAGCCTTCTATCATCTCGCTACCACCCAAGGCTGGGACACCAAAAAAGCGTTTGAAGCGTTTGTACTCGCAAACCAAATTTACTGGGCTGAAGACAGTGACTTTTGGCAAGGCGCTTGTGGTGTGAAAAACGCGGCAAGTGACTTAGGCTACGAAGTATCTAGCGTGGTATCGGCATTTAATGTTGTTGGGGTCGACCCATGTGCTGAGCCCCCTCTGCCACCAGAGCCAGAATATCAACGTTTAGAAAATGGCCAATCGGCAACTGTATCCGGCGGAACAGGATCTAAGCGTTATTTTGATATCGAAGTACCAGAAAACAAGGAAAAGCTAACCATTGAGCTTTCGGTATCTAACGGTGACCCTGATCTTTACGTCGGTTTAGATTACGCTCCAAGCCCTACAGAGAATATCTGTAAAAGTGAAAGTATCACCGATGAAGTGTGTGTGATTGACAACCCAGAACCAGGTCGCTACACAATGAATGTCTTTGGCTACTCCGCATACAGCGATGCGAATATCAAAGCGACGTTCGATTCAAGTGATACCAATCAACCACCCGTCGCTGAATTTGAGCTGACAACAAAAGCTCAGACAGTTGAGCTACAAAGTACCAGTAGCGATACCGACGGAGAGATTGTTTCCTATCAATGGAACCTAGGTGATGGTAACGCCAAAAGTGGTCAGTCAGTCAGCCACACTTATGAAGCTGCAGGAGAGTACACCATTACCTTAACGGTCACCGATGACTCTGGGGCGTCTTCATCCACGAGCAAGCAAGTCACGATAGCAGATAGCTCTGATGCATTCCCTTTGAAGCTGCAATTTGGTAACAAGCAGCCCAACGGCACCGCTAAAATTAAGTTGGCTTGGGAATACGACACCAACGATTATTTCATCATTAAACGCAATGGTAAAAACGTGGGTGCAACGGACTTTAATTCTTATGTCGATACATTCCAACACACTGGTACGGTTGACGTAGAGTATCAAGTCTGTACATCAAGTGGCGTTTGCTCTGAAACGAAACACTATCGATTCATTAATGCTAACTGATCGACTTTGATAATCCTAGAGGGCTCTGCATCGAGCCCTCTATTTCTGTAATTCAATAAAAAGCTTTTTAGGACGAAAAGATGATAAAACAGGTTTTGCAGGTATTGTCAGTAGTAGGCGCCATGTCGGTATCGATGGCATGGGCAAACAGCGATGTTGACGACAATGAAGTTTGGATTACGGCTGGCTCAGATACTCGGCACCTCGTCAGCGTATATGGCACCCTAGTACCTGGGATAGTCAGTAACCGAGAATCCGTCATCGCTAAGATGGATAAAAGCCAATTGGCGGATTTTTCCAGCTATATGCATGCCAGTACTCACCGATGTGGTGGGTTTATGGTACACAAAGATGAGGCTAGTGCTATCAGAGCAGCATCCATGCCTTTAACCAACAGTTCATTTGAAAAACCCGTCATCAGCCACCAAAGTATTGTTAACCCTTTGCTGCTACAGATTGATCGTCAAAAAATCGTGTCTACCATCAGCAATTTGGCTCGTTTTGATAACCGTTTCTACACCACATCTACGGGGATCGCAGCCTCTAATTGGTTATTCGATGAATGGCAGGCGGTCGTAGAAAATGTTCCGTACGCCTCTGTACGACAAATTACCCATACGCAATATCCGCAAAAATCGGTAGAAGTCACATTGCAAGGCGCTAAAAATCCAGATGAAGTGGTTGTGATTGGAGGACATTTGGACTCAACCGTTGGATCGTCAACGACGGAAGGCACTATTTCACCTGGTGCAGATGATGACGCATCAGGCATTGCCATCGTAACAGAGTCGCTACGTTTGATGATTGCCAGTGGGATCCAGCCGGATAAAACCATTAAGTTTTACGGATATGCAGCAGAAGAAGTCGGACTGAGAGGCTCTCAAGACATTGCTCAGACCTTGAAACATGAGCAAGCCAACGTTGTATCAGTATTGCAATTGGATATGACAAACTACAACGGATCAGCGCATGACATTACCTTCATCACTGATTATACCGACAGTAATTTGACCTCCTATTTAACTGAGCTCATCGATGAGTATGCAAACGACATCACCTACGACTTTGATAACTGTGGTTACGCATGCTCGGATCATGCATCCTGGCATAACGAAGGTTACTCTGCAGCCATGCCATTTGAAAGCTTCTTTCATGACTACAACCCTTATATACACACCAAAGACGATACGTTAGAGCGCTCAGATCGTCATGCATTACACGCAGAAAAGTTTGCCAAATTAGCCATTGCTTATCTTGTTGAGACGAGCTTAGCTGATACTAATCCAGGCGTTACCGAGCTGAAAGAGGGTGTACCTGTTGTCGATATCGGTTTGGATTACGCTGAAGAAAAGTTGTTCGCCTTTAAGACTCAAGAAGCAGGTCGCGTCACTATTGCAATGACAGGCTCTAACCGGGGAGATGCTGATCTGTACGTGAAGTACAATGGCGAGGTAAGCAAAACCAACTTTGATTGTCGACCATTTCTACATGGTAGCAATGAGCAGTGTGTTTTCAGCAAGCCAGCCGGTGACTTTAGTATCATGCTACGAGGGTATCGAAAATTTACTGGAGTCGAGCTTGTTGCCAAGTTTGACAAGGGCTTAACGGCAGAGACGATTCAATTAACTTCCGCTAAGTAACAACCTCAAAAAAAGGTGCACACTAAGATGTGGTTCTACTCAGTAGGCCACATCATTTTTGTTGTAATACATCGATCTAAATTGAGGTTTTCAATTCCTATTAAAATTATTTACTCTCATGTGACAATTTTTATTTTTCGCATAATAGATATAAAGCCTTCATATTGGAATATAGTTAATGGCAATCTAGAAAACCTTTCTCATATTAAGAATAAACTCATCAAAAAACCAATCTTAGCCCTATATAAAATTCTGTACTTTCCCTTTTCTAGTGTTTCTCTTTAGATCGAAAAAATGCCAAACTAGTTAGCTTGGCATGGTCAAATTCGACACAAAAAGTCTAACAAATACTAGGATAAGACTTTATATTAAATGGTTATTATTAATAACCAAATAGATTAAAAACAATTATGGAACAAGTATCTTAATAAACAGACCTAATACGAAATTAAATAAATTCAGCATGAAAACAATTCACAAAAACACTATTTTCTCATTGCAATCTTTTTCTCTTTGAAAATATTTCTTATCTTTAATCACTCCATAGACAGTAGGGCTTTACAGGACTCTATAGCAGTCAATCAGACTGTGAAAAAACATATTAAGTTATAAAGTGCCATATTAATTAGTTATAGTGCATTTTAACCAAGATTTATACCCAGATTAAGTTACGGTATTGTCTTTTTCCTGACGAAAGTATTAATACATACTTATAGAATGGCGGCTCGTTTTTAGATTGAATGATTTACTCAGACATTACTTTTTCATGGATAAGAAAAATGTTCAGACAAATTCCCAACTTCCGTCCCATTCGTTACCTGACTAAATTTTCATTTGCCCAATACACTGTATCAATAAGCTTATTTTGTTCGTTTTGTGCCTCAGCTGTCACCCTAGAAAGTGCCAAGAATAGCGTATCCATTGATCCGGGCACACTAGCGATAACGTGGAATAAGCAGTTGATTAATCAAGTAGATGGCCCAGCTCAATCTGTAGTCATAAAGCCACAGAGCTCCAAAGACAAGGTAAGTTGGACGATACCTTCCACTGATGTCCATGTCCAAGCCCAGTTAACAGATAAACTCACGCTTAAGTTTAAACTCGACCATTCTGTATCGATTAAAAAAGCACAGCCAGTTAATATGACCTGGTTTTCATTACCTAAGCATCAGGTAAAAACGTTAATATTGCCTTTTAGTGAAGGGATGAGAGTGCCTATCCACAATCGTCAGTGGGCTGAGTTTTTAACGCACAACTATTCTCCATCTAATACCACGCAAGATTTAAAAATGCCGTTTTGGAGCATCGAAACGCCAAGTGGTTACTTTAGCTTTCAATTGGTCACGGCAACGAATAACACGCTCACTTTTCAAGACGGTAACGCTCGAATTGGTATGCAAGCGTCCCATCAATTTACTCCGTTAAACCGCACTAAAGTTTTTACTGTCATCATAAGTCATGGTGAGTCGATATTATCTGGAGCAAAAACGTATCGGCAATGGCGTATTGATCAACACATGACTGATCCTCTAACGGAGAAGGAAAAACGCAACCCCAATATCGCTAAGTTGATTGGCGCAAGCATGGTATATGTCTTTGGCCGTGACGGCATCTCAGCCAAAGACGTCACCGACTGGTGGGGACTTAAGGCGTGGTTTTTGCAAAATTTTTCTTCTACCGCGGCCAAATCTGACGTTGCCGAACTAAAACGTATTGTAAAAGGCCAGCAATGGTTTAATCACTACAACAAACAACTGCTAGTAAACAATATTAATGCCGCACTAGAGCGAAAGTTCCCTGCGCAAGCGCCAACTTTTGAAAATGATGGGATTCAATCTCAATATCAAGCCGCGCAGCAACGAAAAAGCTGGCTTAGTCAACATGCCGGGAAATATTTGATAGACCCAAGTTTTTGGGGGCAAGCGCTATCTAAGCAAGGAGTAGAAAACCTTCAAAAAGCGGGGCTTAAAAAGTTATGGATCGGCTATGACAATTGGATGCCTGCGTTTTATCAGCCTCAAGTGGTCAAACAAGCTGAGCAAGCGGGTTATCTGGTTGGCGTCTATGACTCTTATAATACGGCGATCCCTCGCGGATTAAATGACACATGGCTCACCGCGCAACTGCCGAAAGTCATGCGTGTATCCTGTGCTATAGAGCAGGCTAATGGCAAAAGCAAGCAAGGCTTTCGAGGTAATGGTTACTATTTAAACCCAGGCTGCCAACAAAGCTATGTAAAGAAGCGCATTGAGCATGTCATCCAATATGGCCACTTCAACAGCTATTTTCTCGATGTCGATGGAACAGGAATGGCCAATGAGGACTATCGAAATGGCACAAGTGAAGATACGATGCTTGCTTCCTTTAATCGTCGTTTAATGTGGACAGCTGAGCATGAACATGTAGTGCTAGGCAGCGAGGATGGCAACAGCCTCACCACATCAGGGCTTGCGTTTGCGCATGGGCTAGAAACGGTCGGCTTTGGTTGGCAAGATAAAGACATGAAAAGCAATCGCAAATCGCCCTATTACTTAGGCCGCTGGTTCCCAGATAATAAGCCGGACTTCTTCTTCAAATCGGCAAAAGTCAAACAGCCATACAAAACACTATTATTTGCCCCACAATATCGCGTTCCGTTGTATCAAGCGGTATTTCATGATGAGGTGATCAATAGCCATCATTGGCACAGCGATAGCCTTAAATTTAGTAATGTGAAGAAAGAACGTGACCTGACAAGTATGCTTTACAATACCCCAGCAATGGTCCATTTAACTCGCGATGAAATGTCCTCACCTGAAAGCCCTCGCTTGCAACAACTCCGTCACTACCAAGCCGGCTATTTGCCGGTTCATTCCGTGCTCTGGGACAAGCAGCTGGTCGACTTTCAGTGGTTAGACAAGCAAGGTAACGTACAATTAACCCGCTTTAGCGATGGCAGTATTATTGTGGCTAACTTCTCCTCAAAAGTGCAGCACGCTAAGGGATTGAATATTGCGCCAATGTCTATAGTGGCGAAACTAAGCAACGGAAAAACAATCACTTGGCAGCCGATGTAAATCGGGGCTTCTATCTTAGCCAAGATCGTAGTAAAGCTCGAGCTTGCGTACTGAATACACGCTTGAGCTTCATTATCCCTGTTTTACTACTCCGCCATTTGTTCAACTCTTACCCCAAGACGCTCTCCCACTTGCATTAACGTCCCGAAACCAATCACTTTGCCATTGGCTCTAAGCCGGACTTGAGGGTTAGCCACGAGCTGCGTTTCCAATATTGATCCAGATTGCAAATTTGCTAAGTCATGAAAAGATACCTCTATCTGGCCAACTTCCATTATGATCGGTACCGTGATTTGGTCTAGATTCACAGGACTTTGTTGAGCGGTTAAGCCTGGAAATTCGTCTTTCGTTGATAAATCCATCAGATCATCAAAATCATTCATCATTTGTTCCACAATAAAGCCTCCACTATCTACAAACTTAATCCCACATATCGGTCTATTTTGGAAAAGCAGTAATTCGCCATTATCGATATTGCAACTCCAATTCAGCACTACCACATCTCCGATGCGCAGCTGCTTCAATTGGGCCATTGTGATGATGCTAAACCCCACAGCACAAGCGATTGGCAAAGTCTCCAACCTTGGCACTGTTTCCACTGGTGACATCGATTGTGTCAGTGTTTCGATAGTCTGGCTCGAGCAGCCTAAAAGATAAAAACAAAGCCTACTATCTGGATTGAAAACCGATGAAGTCGTTAAGCTAACCTCACTATGGCGCCGATCAGACCACGGCGCTTTAGTAATCGCCTCAATATTGTCAATCGATATGCCATGTTGTTTGGCCCAACCAGTGAAGTCCGATAAACACGCTTGCGTTAACGCTGCGTGAAGATCCGATGGGATATGAGCAAACTCATCTACCGCTAACAGTGGCCGGACAAAGTCCAGCCACTCAGAGGCTTTACAATATAGTCTTACGTTCTCTGCCAAAATTGTTAGCCTGACCAATAGCCATTCGTTGCTTGCACAGCTGACCGCCTCGATACTCAACGTCAACTTGTTGTGCTCGTTTATCATGGCTTCAAAACCATGGCCAATGCGTCGATAAAGCGCCATTAACTCCAGTGGAAACTTGGCTAAATCTAGATCAGCGAGCTCAGATATATTGCTATCTACCATCAAGCGGCTCCAAGTGAATGTCCACACTGTATGAGCAATATAAATTGGCTTTGTGCGCAAGGTGACTCATGCAACGCTTTAAAGATTGATACTGATCTGCCTGCTTAGCTTTAAGGGCTATTTGCACCCTTCCGGCAGACAAACTCGCTTGCAGTTCAAGCCCAATCATAGGGCCACTTAGCAGTTTAACGTGCAATGAATGGATACTGACACGAGTGATGGCGAAAGTATCCGACTGATACACCGAACCTACCCGTTTTAGAGATTGAACTTGCTCGGTGGCATTGTTAGGCCAAGGGGAAATGAATTCCATTAGCCTATCGCTACGGCCTTGGAAGATACCCATCATCATGGACTCTTCATCGCTATTTTGTTTCTTGAGCAATTTGCCAAAGGCTTGTTCGTTGCTATCATCAGAATGAGACGAATCATGTTGGACGTGGGCCGCTTTTGACGAAGAATGGGTTTTAGCGAATATATTCATTGAATTCACCCTCAATGAGATAGTTAAGCTTTTCTTGCTCTATGCGATTTTTCTTTAATGTGACTATCAAAGCTAATCGCTCATGCTCCAATCGCTCATGCTGTTGTTTCGCTCGTTCAATCTCTTGCTTAAGCTGAATATCACGGCGATGTAAGTCTGCCATTTGCGATTTAAAAGCAATGAGTTTTTTATGATCAAACGTCGTTTGTTGGCTGCACTTATGACGCCAATCTTCCCACAGCTCCAATCGCGTCGAATTCAGCTCAATGTCTTGCGCTTGCAAATCTTTTTGTTGGGCCTCAATTTGTGCCATTTTTCTGCGTATGCTGTGCTCTTTGTGTTTTTTGATTTTGAGTAGTCTTAGGAACACATGACACCTACCGATTCAGCCAGTTCATTTCTAGTTTGCTCGAAACTCACCACTTCATCGGTATCCTGGCAAAGAAATTGATTGATCGCTTGATGCCGATCTAATGCCTCATCGGAAAAAGAATCTTGGCCGCGTTGATACTCCCCCACTCTTACCAAAAGCTCAATGTCACGATACGCCGATAACAGACGTCGAAGTCTTGCAGAGTGTTGTGTATGACTTGCATCACTAATTTGATTCATCACCCGACTGACACTCGCCAACACATCAATTGCCGGATAGTGATTTTGTGCCGCTAGCCTTCGAGACAAGACAATATGACCGTCTAGAATCGAGCGTACTTCGTCAGCCACAGGTTCATTCATGTTGTCTCCTTCCACTAACACCGTATAAATACCAGTAATACTGCCAATCGGGGCGGGACCTGCCCTTTCTAATAAGCGAGGCAATTGAGCAAACATACTTGGCGGATAGCCGCCTGCAGCCGGAGGCTCGCCTGCGGCGAGACTGATTTCTCGCGAGGCTCTGGCAAACCGAGTGAGAGAGTCCACCATCAAAAGCACATTTTTTCCTTGGTCACGAAAATATTCCGCTATCGTCGTCGCCGTAAATGCCGCTTTCTGGCGCTCTAACGCTGGCCTATCCGACGTAGAAACAACAACGACCGCTTTTTTCCGAACCTCTGCTGTTAATACCTGGTCTAAAAACTCTCTCACTTCTCTTCCACGCTCTCCAACCAGTGCGAGCACAACCACATCAGCTTCACAACCCGACGCGATCATACTGAGCAAGGTACTCTTGCCCCCTCCTGCCGCGGCAAAGATTCCTACCCTTTGACCTTGCCCGCAAGTCAATAGACCATCAATGGCGCGAACCCCCAGAGGAAGAATCTGATCGATTAAACCGCGCTCTAAAGGGGCAGGAGCCAGCGCATTCAGAGAACGATATTCTTTAATGTCAGCATCAATAACATCGGCATTCAGTAGCTCACCCAGACCATCCACCACAGAGCCAATCAAATGATCGCCAAGGCCGATTTGCAGCGCTTTTCCTGTCGACCAAACCGGCTGGCCACAGCTCACACCAAACGGTTCAGAAAACGGAGAAAGCAACGCAGTTTCTCCTTCCAAAGCCACCACTTCTGCAAGTAATTCACTGTCGACTCGGCATAATTCTCCTAAAAAAGCGTTCGGTAAATGTGCACCAATGAGTGTTTGCCCAACAGATATCACTTTTCCAGCAAAGCGCATACTTTGCACATGCAGATCGCCGACGAACAATGCATTGCTTAGCTGCTCACTCACACGAATTTTATCAGGCAACCTCATCGGCTAACTCCTCGCCAATCAAGTCAATGCTGCCTTGAACTTTCAACTCAACGTCTTCACCTAATTCTTGGAAGGAAAGAACGGGTAAGGTATACAGATCTTTTTCGATGATTTTTCTTAGGTATCGACGAACGTCGATGGCAGTCAACAATACGGTATCAGGCTCACAACCTAAGGTATGCTCACTGATCTGCTCCAAAATAAGCATATTTTGTTGGGGAGAGAGCGCGGAGTATCCACCTGCCGCAGTTTGGCGAATGGATTCTCTAACAAGGTTTTCAATCCCATCACCAATTAGATAGCAATAAATACTGCCCTCATTGCCTCTTTGATAGCGCCCTTTAATATGTCGACTTAATGCCACACGAACATATTCGGTAAGAAGCACCACGTCTTTCTCTTTCTGAGACCACTCTAAAAGGGCTTCAAAGATACTTCTTAGATCGCGAATGGAAATGCTTTCCGAGACTAACCTTTGCAGAACTTCTGCAATCTTGCCTATCGGTAACTGTCTTTGTAACTCTTTGACCAGCTCAGAGTATTTGCTTTCCATACCATCCATTAAGAAGCGACATTCCTGAACACCGATAAACTCTCCAGCGTAGCGGTCCAGCACACGAGATAATAGTGTCATTATTTGCTCGCTACTTTTGTAAATCTGGCTGCCTGTCTCTGATAAAGACTCACCTTGACTCTCCTCAACCCAACACAGATGAGCACTGCCAAAAGGGAGTGGCTGTTCAATAGCGTTCGCTATTCGATTTGCATTACCTTCAACAAGAATTTGACCTTCTGGCAGGTGCAGATTCAGCACTTGTTCTTGATACAGCAGCACTTGTAGCGTTCTGCTAGGTAAACTCTCTTCTTGTTGAAGTACGACTTCAGGTAATGGTACGCCAAGCTGTTCGAATTTTTTCCAACGAAGTAGGTCGATATCAGGCAATAACCCAGCCGATGTCGTCAGTTGAGGGGAAAGACGCAGCATTAGAGGGACAGCCCCCGGTGTGATATCACCATCTACCGATTTGGCACTTTGTTTGCTACTTGAAATCGCACCGGATGGGTGTAATTTATTGCGTCTCATCAACAGAAGTGCTCCAGCCAACATTAACCCAGCCAGAGCCAAAAAAACAAAAAAAGGAAATCCCGGAATCACTGCAAAGACAAGTAACACACCCACTGCAATCAACAAGGCTTGTGGCTGTTTACCGATTTGACTGGTCAAATCTTTCGCTAAGTTCTGTTTCTCTTCTCCTGGGACTCGAGTGACGATGATTCCCGCCGTAATAGAAATCAACAGCGCGGGTATTTGTGCGATTAACCCATCACCCACCGATAAGATGGCATAGGTCGATGCCGCCTCCGATGCACTCATTCCGTGCTGCATAACACCAACGGTAATACCACCTAGGATATTGACCAGAATCACTATCATGCCAGCGATAGCGTCTCCTTTGACAAACTTCATCGCACCGTCCATTGCACCATAAAGCTGACTTTCTTTCTGGACCATCGTTCTTTGCCGCTTGGCTTCTTCGGCATCAATGGTGCCAGCACGCAAGTCACCATCAATACTCATTTGTTTACCTGGCATTCCATCGAGAGAAAATCGCGCACCGACCTCCGCCACCCGCTCTGATCCTTTCGTAATAACGATAAATTGCACGATGGTAATGATGGCAAATATGATCATTCCCACCACCATATTGCCGCCAACAACAAAGTTACCAAAGGTATAAACAATTTCTCCGGCATCGTGTTGAAGCAAGATGAGGCGACTGGTAGAAATGGTTAACGACAGCCTAAACAGCGTGGTAATCAAGAGCACCGACGGAAACACGGAAAACTCCAGCGGTTCACGAATATAAACAGCAATCATCAATAGTATTATTGAAAAAGTTAAGTTTATCGCGATAAGCAGATCAACCAGCGCCGTGGGTAAAGGCAAAATCATCATGAAAATGGCAACCATTAACATCACGATTAAAACGATATCTTGTCTACCCGCGACCATGGCAAGAAATTGACTTAGCTTTTTCACCATACTCCCCTTGATGCGCGCGTTAACAGTCGGCTTAAGTATTGATACAAGGGATAAAGCGCATCACCACTAAATACGGCGTGAGGAATAGAAACAGAACACACCAATATATCACCAAGACGAAAACACCGAACCAATAGACCAAAAGTTCGCTCTATATTTAACCGCTCCATTGCCCATAACTGAGCTTTTTGTATCCTAGTGGCCTCTATCGCTAGCCCAACAGAAAATAAAACGTGTTCACTTTTTTGTTCAATAAACAACCTTTCGTTATCTCTAATCAGCTCAATACAGTCATCTGCACGGACACCAAAAACCCCAATCAGCTCCATAAACCGATCCAGATTCCGCTGAGTCTTTAAATCCATGTTACTCATGGTGTATCCGCGTACATTCCTTGCACCTCCAAACAAACTTCTAAGATCGTCTCTCGTTGATCTTCATCGCTAAAGCACGGGTCGGGCATGTTTGTGATCACGTCCTGTAGGCGGCGCAAATAAGCCAATCGAGTTTGCTGCTCCAATAGCCCTAGAAACATCATCCTTGAGTCTAACCAGTCAGAATATAACCAAGCTTGGTCGATCATAAGGATGAGCTCTTCGATCACTTGTATTCCCGTAAGGGGCGCACCTAGCTCTGAGATAACGCTAGCAATATGTTCACACTGCTTACCTAGGCCGAAAAAAAGCAATAGCTTGCGCAAGTCGACAATCACTGAAGCCAATTTATTACCCTGAGCAACCTTGCCTTGGCATGACAGCTCAAAGGCTAACCCTCGTATCAGCGTTTTAAGTTTTCTATTTCTATCAGGTAGGCCTTTTAACTTCATAAACAGCTCATTGAGCTTCAAACCACCATCGCAGGCTTTTTGATAAATTCTTGTAAGTTGCGTGGTGATCTCGCCCGTGGCTGGACCAAACTCTAGGAAAGTAAATAAATCAATGCCGAGCACATCAGATTGCTCAAGCGTATCCTGAAGCGCTTTCTTTAGCCGCTTGCGCTGAGCAGAACTCAACCCTCCCCTCATCAGGATAAAGCCGAGAATCAATACAATCTCTGCATTCGTGGCGCCTTTTTGCTGCATAAAGGCGAGTGGATCGGACGCATCCAATACGCCTGGGTATTTAGCAGCCAGTTGCGTTAACTGCACCGGATCAACCGCATTAATTTGCTTGATCAGTTTATCGAGCGCTTCTTTGTTTTGTTCAAGTTCAGAGCGTGACTTATCTTTGCCCGCTTTCAGATCACGTAAGCGCCCACCGAGTGCAAAACTTGCATCTTCCATTGCTTCTGATAGCGCACCTTGTTTAATGTCAATAAGCGCGGATTTCACCGACTCTTGAATCGACGTCCCGGGGTGGATCTGCTTAACGCCACTCTTGTCGTTAGCCACATCCTCGTTGATGAGAAGTGAGTTCGCTGCATGGCTTTTCTCTATGACATTACCCATCTAATCAACCTCCACACAATTCGCCTACTGCCATCGCCTCAGGCATAGACAGAAGCTTGTCAATGATGTGTTGTAAATGACGTTCAAGATCGAGTTCAACTCGAACAAGTGGCGTCTCAAGGCGCGCTTGTTTCACGGTCAAACTCGCATCTGCAATAAGGTTCAAACCGTCGCCCTTTGCCACCTTTTGACTGAGCTTAGGTAACACCTCTGGGTGCACCATGAGATCCACACTACCTTTCTTCAATTGCTCTTCCACAGGCTTACTCAGCCGTCTAAGCAAAATTTCACTCACGTCTTCAAGCGCCGCATACTCCCTCACTGCTTGAGCAATCAAGGCTCGTATCTTCTCTCCCATCTGCAACGCAATCACTTTTTCTAACGATACTTCATCAGCAATCCAGTCAATGCTCTGCGAAATTGCCACGTCTTTTGCTTGTTGCACAACGAAAGCCGCCGTTTGCTCAGCCTCAGCAATGGCCTGTCTATGCATGTCTTCAATCTCTAGCTGCGCCCTATCTAAATCACGTTGCGCCTGTAGTTGAATTTGCTCAGCCTGGTGTTTGGCGTTCTCTACAATGTCGTGAGCTTGCTCCGCTTGTTCTATGACTTCTCGAGGAATGACACCTTGCTCATAGCTATAAACGTTAAGGTGATAAATCGGGATGCTAAATGGGTTCATAGCCACCTCTGCAAACGTATAAACCATTGCTTAAGAGAGGCTTGTGCATCTTTATTTAAAGGAGCCGCTACATAGCGAGCTGGAAACAAAATTGCTAATACGTTCCAAAATGCGGACTCTTGATACATTCCGGTCCAGCCCAAGAATAAAGCGAGTTGAGGCAGTTCTTTTTCTCGCACAGGCTCGGCGTTTACCTTAATTTTTTCGTCAATAAAGTGCGCATCAGGGTAAATGCCCTGCAGCTGAATGAGCTCATCGTATTGGAAGTAAGTCAGCAAAGACTCACGAAAACGACGCAGTAACAAGTAGTCTTGCCGAGCTAAGCGAATAAGCCCCAACGCGATGAGTAATTTTTGTAACCGATTGATATCACGGCAAAGTTCGAGTTGCCAATCCTCTTCAGGTAACGCTATCACTGAAGCCGGAAAGCCTCTTCGTTTCTGAACCAGCGCATCAATGGCCTTTTGACACTGGGGTAAATGCGGGTATATGTCTTTCCATTTAGAAAGATGAAGCTCATCCCACCACGACACACACATCGATTTACCAGGACAGTAGGCAAGTTGGTAGTAATTGGATACCGCTTTATCTATCTTCATATCGCTGAGACCTACGACTACACAAGAGCATGAAAATACCGGCTAATGAAACCAAAGCACCGCCAATACCAATATAGAGGTTGATGTAGTCTGACGTTAATCCAGATTGCTTAGCAACGGATGAAGGACGGGCCATAGTTGAGCTATAGCGATACGTTGCTGGCGTCATCATAATGCTAATATTGGTATCACTAATGCCGGGAATACTATCTCGTATTAAGCTTTTGATTTGACTTCGGTAAACACTAATGTTTACCTCTGGAGAATACTTAATGAGTACCGCAGCAGACGGAGCCGTTTTTTGCCTGCCAGTATCGTCGGTTTTGTCCAAAGCGATGGAGACTTTACTATCGATCACTCCATCCATATCAGAGAGCATCTGCTCAAGCTGCTGCTCCTTAAGGTAGTTCATTTTTGCTTTTTCTTGCTCTGGCGATGTCACTAATTGCCCAGAGGGAAAGAGATCATTGATATCAACCCGCTTTCTTTTAGGGAAGCCATTTTGCCTTAGGATCTCTACGGCGTTAATAAAGTGCGCTTTATCCACTTCTAGGGTCACTTGACCATTTTTATCAACTTTTTTGGTCGCTTGAATATGATTTAGCATCAACAGAGCCAACATACGATTCGCTTCTTCTTCAGGCAAGTTGTTATAAAGATTTTCTTTACAACCCAAGAGTAGAAGTACAACCAACAAAAGTGACCATTTAAACTTAAAGCGTACCGGCTTCATTGCATACTCGTAAGCTTATTCACCGACTGAGCCGCTGAGCCAGCAGTTTTGGCGACTAAATCAACTTCAATAATGGATTGAACAAGACCAATTTGCGTCGCGAGCATTTTTTCAGGAGTCAGTTGCTGCACCGATTCTAGCTTGGCACTTTGCAACGATGATTCAAGCCTTACGCTTTTTTCCTGTATTGCAGACAACATTGTTTCTGTCGCAGATGGCTTGGGCGTTGGGTTCATTAGATCTTTAAAAACCGTAACTTGGTTTGAAGTTGGCTCCATAGGTTCTTGTAGCAACTTTTCATGTGGTAACGCCATCTGTCTTATTATTTGTGTCTCCACTTCACCTACCCTCTCGTTGCGCTAATAAGTTAATCAATTTAATGGCTGGCTCATTTGAATCAAATCCGGTTAAATCCATATCCTGGGTGTTAGTAATGATGGCCTCAATGGCTCGGGCCTCTGGTAAATCGGAGCGGCGTATCGCCGATAAAGCCATGGTATTTTTGCTCATCCCAAAACAAATAATCGCTTGGCAAACTTGGCTTAATTGTTCATCAATACCTAACTTAGGCATGGCTTCATACAGCACCTCAGCTTCATGCATAAAGTTGTTATTCACCGCAGTAAAAGCAACTTCAACCAACAGTCTTGATAGTTCTTTACTCGGCTCAGTCATATTTTCTGGATAATTCCACTTAGCATATCTTTTATTGCTTTGATAATTGCACTTTCATAGTTCACGAATGTCGAATATTGTTGAAGACTAAACTGAGCTTGCAACAACTGATCTGGATTTTGTAAATCACTTGATGTCATCTTGTTTTCTATTTGCTGAGATGCCTGTTGTGAAAGTGCAGACAATTGTTCTGTAATTTTTTCTAGATCCACGTTGCCTCCTTCATAACAATTTCATTGCAGCGATACACATGATATTTGTGAATAACAATATATGAATTTTGGAAAACATTTCCTCACATATTGGTATATTGCTAAATACCAATCATTTATACCGTCACAAAAATTTCCATATATGATTGAATTTTAACAATTTAACTTTCCAAAAATGAAAATCAACAATAATTGTCTTATGAGGTTAAAGTTAGCACAGAAGCACTTATATCACTGATGAGCGCATCGAATGTGTCATGGAGGTAAATATAAAAAATAGTTAACGTATAAAACAAAATAAATAGACTTGTTCACTCTCATGAGACAAAAACTTCATTATTTTGTGTAGTAATTAAGTGGTAAAGTCCGGCGAATAGCAAGTCTATTATTCTTAGCCTTTATTTATAAAGGAAAAGTGGAATAGGTATTTTTATTTTTCACTAAACTTATTTCTATTTAGGACTAATACATTTTCATTGCACTCTTGTATACACAGGTGGAACTAATTTGTGAATCATCCTTCTATTTGGCAAAAGCTTCAAAGCTGTGAACGCATCATTGTTGAATCCTGCTCTGGAAGACAGGCGGTTTTGGATATTCAAGGAAGCTTATCGAAAGCTTTGGATTGCCACCACGGCATTTGTATAGGAATTAACATTATCTGGTCCAAACAGGCGAATATGGATGTAAATAGAACCAATTTACTCCTAACCTCAAGTGATGAAACCCTAGACTTCGCTCTGCTTCCACACGCAGATAATTGGTTTCTATGGCAAAGGTACAGTAAAGAGCCGACTTCTAGCGAATTTAATCGCAAACTCACTTTACATTGCGCTCTGGTCAAATATGTCTCATCTGGTTTCAACAACAAGTCTCTGGAAAATAACGATAACTTGTTAGAAGTCATGAGCTTCGCGTGAATGAGGCAAGAAAATGAAGTGGATTGCATTACTTTTATTCTGTTTTGTTTGCTCAGCAGTAAGCGCGTCTGACCACATACCTTGGCATGGAAAAGAGTTTTTCATGATTACCAAAGGTATGAAGCTATCCTCATTACTAAAAGCATTTGGCACCAACTATGATGTCCCTGTTACCGTCGATCCGGCAATCGACGACAGCTTTATGGGCAAAATAGAGGGTACGACCCCGCAAAAAACGTTGGAGCGTTTATCTCGCAGTTTTAACCTAGCCTACTACTACGATGGCGCATCGCTTCATTTCTATAAATCAAGACAAATAGAGCACAAAATCATTAGTCCTAAATATGTGCAAGCCACTAAAATCGCCCAATATTTACACAAAGTGGGTATAGCATCATCTAAATTCTGTTCGTTTAAAAAAATACCGCGAGTGAACGCACTGGAGATATCTGGCGTGCCTGTTTGTGTATCAAGGACCTCTCAGCTTGCACAGAGTCTTGACCAAAAAATTTTAGAGCAAGCCCAAAACAAAGAAGCAATCCGCGTCTTTCCGCTTAAATTCGCGTCCGCATCGGATAATGTTTATAGTTATCGCGGCCAAAAAGTCACTGTACCGGGTGTCGTTTCAGTTTTAAAAAGCATGGCTCAAGGCCAAGCCATCCCTATTAGTAGCGACGGCAAGCAGACTAACGCTTCAAATAGCACATTACCTGTGTTTTCTTCCGACCCTAGACAGAATGCTATTGTGGTTCGTGGCCGTCAGGCGAACATGCCGCTCTACCATGAGCTGATTGAGCAACTGGATAAAAAGCAAACTCAAATACAAGTCTCGGTGGAGATCATCGATGTCGATGCTGGAGGGCTAAACAGTCTAGGGATTGACTGGTCCGCCTCTGCCAAAATTGGTGGTGGGCGAGTTAACTTCAATACAGATACAGGCGCTGGAGATGGGACATTTTCGACTGTCGTTAATGATACGGGTAATTTCTTACTCAAGCTTAATGCACTCGAAAAACACTCTAAAGCCAAAGTATTATCCAGACCTTCGATAGTGACATTAAATAACGCCCAAGCCATTTTAGATAGAAATATTACTTTTTATACCAAAGTCTCAGGTGAAAAAGTGGCAAACCTTGAATCGGTTACAACTGGCTCGCTGTTAAGAGTCACCCCGAGGTTAGTGGACGATAGTGGTAGCCAAAAAATATTGCTGACACTGAATATCCAGGATGGACGTCAGATACCGCAAAAGACCAGTAACCTACCACAGGTACAAAATTCACAAATCGCCACTCAAGCCACGCTGAAACCAGGTCAGAGTCTGCTGCTAGGCGGATTTGTCCAAGATGAAGACACGGAAGTGGACAGCAAAATACCTCTGTTAGGTGATATACCCATATTGGGTTATCTATTCCGAAACAAAGACCATAGCAAAAATAGCGTGATCCGCCTGTTTCTCATTAAAGCCTCCCCCATTTCACTAGGTTGAGGTGTTCAGTGTTATCAAAGTGGAAGCTTCTTATTTTGAGCGGCAGTTTAAAAGGCCGTGAACTGAAATTGCCAATGGGAGAGTTTTCCATTGGCTCAAACAATGCAGATCTTGCGGTTTTTCTCGAGGACAACCTTCAACCAACGCTGGTTGTTAGTGAAGCAGAGGTAACGGTCCAAGAGGACGCCATACCATTATGGTTTCAAGGAGAGAAGCAAGCTTTCCCATATGTCCTACCGAGCTCTAAGGTGATTGATTTAGCGGGCTTTAGCTTTTTATTGGGCAAAGACGACGAAGACCTAACATTAAAAGAAATACCTGAACGATTATCAGAAACAGTCGCCACCAAGCCCTACCGTTGGCCTGTGGTTGTGTTGTTGATTTTCAGCTTGATATTGGCGTGTGCGCTCGCTTACTTCAACGGGTTTGGTGCCAGAAAGCCAAGCGGTACATCTATTAGCCCAAAGAAATGGCTACAGAACGAAGTCGCCTCTCATCCAACCTATAAAGCCTTACACACCACTTGGTCACACGATGGCATTGTAACATTAAGTGGCTATTGTACCGACACATCTAGCTATCAAGAGCTACTAAATAAACTCAATAATATAGGTATCCATTTCAACAATAAGGCAATTTGCCAAGACACCATCATTGAAAATGTTGACTTTGCCTTACACAAAAATGGTTATTCAAATGTCTCGGTGAGCTCTGGCGATCAGCTTGGAAAAGTGATCATTTCCGGTGATTTAACCGCCGACAAGCAATGGGAAAAGGTCAGCGAAGAGATAGCGCAAATAAAAGGTTTGAAGTCATGGGAAGTCAAAAGCCACAAAGGTCGTAATTTACAGGGTTTAATCAAAGATCTTAAAAATAATCAACTACTAACCAGAATCAGTATTTCTCAACATGGTGATACGACAACACTAACTGGTCACCTTTCTGCCAAGCGAGAAGCGCAGCTTAAGCATATACTAAAAAAGTACACCGCACCTGCCTCGACCATGAGAGTGATTTACCAAAATATTCCCGTGAGTCAATCCATGTTAGATCTTCTTCCCGCTCCCATCATAAGCTTTGGTGGCAACGAAAGGCACCCTTATTTGATTTTGAATAACGGTTCACGAGTGGTGGAAGGCACTCGATTGCCCAACGGATATAAAGTGACCCATTTAGACAAAACAGGGGTTGTCCTTACCAAAAGCAATCAGCTACTGCATATCCCATTAATGCTATAGAGGCGCTCAATGACCACTATCACCCAACTTGAAGATAAATTAAAAAATGACTCAGATGGCAGCTTCAAACTAGAGCTAGAAATGCAGCTGGACAAACACATAGCGCGTTTAACAGCACGTTGCCAACAGGGGTGTGAACCGGATGTGTATAACAACTACCAAATACAACTAAGCGCGTGTTGGGCTGCGAAACGCGTGATTTTGAAACTGTGGATGCGTTACCACAAGGTAACCATCTGGGACTACGTCCGCCATTAGTATGGTTTAAATGCCCGAGCTTATGTTTATGAGCATCAATCACATCGGCCAATAAAATATACGATAACTTAGGAAATTAAAATATGTCTTCTTTACTCGATCATCCTTTTCAGCTCATCATATTTTTGTTTTCCCTGTCTGTCTTACCTTTATTTGCGGTAATGGCAACGTCGTTCCTAAAACTTTCCGTCGTTTTTTCTCTTCTACGTAACGCGCTGGGCATCCAACAAATACCACCAAATATGGCAATATATGGTTTGGCTCTTATCCTAACCATGTTTATCATGGCCCCAGTTGGGCTGAAGATAAAAGATAACCTCCAACACACTCCGATTAGCCTCACTTCGGACAAATTTTACCAACAGATTGACCAAGGCGCATTAGAGCCATACCGCGTGTTTCTAAAACGCCACACCGATCCTAAGCAGATTCATTTTTTTAGCGAAGTCGGACACCGACTTTGGCCCAAGCAATATCAAAAAAAGCTAGATGATGGCTCACTCCTAGTGATGATTCCTGCTTTTACCGTTAGCCAACTCATTGAAGCATTTAAGATTGGATTGTTGTTGTTTCTGCCATTTGTGGCCATCGATTTGATTGTATCGAATATTTTGCTGGCTATGGGAATGATGATGGTTTCTCCGATGACCATTTCGTTGCCATTTAAACTGCTTATTTTTGTCCTCATGGGAGGCTGGGAAAAGCTTCTCACTCAACTGATGCTGTCTTACTCATGAACCAAGCCATTATAGTTAATCTCACCTCGGAGCTGCTTTGGATCATACTTTGGCTTTCTTTACCCGCCGTTGTCGTAGCGTCGGTGGTTGGTGTACTGATTAGCTTGATTCAAGCGCTGACCCAAGTTCAGGATCAGACCATACAGTTTCTCATCAAGCTTATTGCTGTTAGCGTAACACTTGTCATCACTTATCACTGGATGGGAGGAACACTACTTAACTACGCCAACATGGCATTTGACCAAATCGGCTCCATGGGTGTGCAATGATTGACGTGATGCAGTGGCTAGCCACACTGGCAGTATGTACATTGCGGCCACTTGGCGTGATGATGCTATTACCGCTATTTTCAAGAAAATCGTTAGGCGGCGTGTTGGTGCGCAACGCGTTAGTCATTTTAATCGCGCTTCCCTTGCTCCCTATATACCAAAACCTGCCCATTCTTACCGAGCCGAAAATGTTACCATTTGCCGAGCTCATGTTGCGTGAAATATTCATTGGCTTGTGTATCGGATTTTCCGCCGCCATTCCATTTTGGGCAATCGATGTCGCGGGGTTCATCATCGACACCATGCGCGGCGCTTCCATGTCTACGGTATACAATCCATTATTGGGTACCCAAGCTTCGGTATTTGGTATCTTATTTAACCAGGTACTGACCGTATTATTCCTCGTCACCGGCGGGTTCAATAAGCTGCTTGACGGTATTTATATCTCATACACCCTATTACCGTTAGGAAACGATCTCGAACTGAGCAAAGATTTATTCAATTTTCTCAGTCACGAATGGCATCTCATGTTTGACTTAGCGATAAGCTTTGCCTTACCAGCCATGGTTATCATGCTTTTGGTCGACTTAGCGCTTGGACTCATTAACCGATCGGCGCAGCAGCTGAACGTCTTCTTTCTCTCTATGCCGATCAAATCGGCAATGGCAATACTGCTCATTCTGTTGAGTCTCAACTTCTCGTTTGGTCATTTTCTGCAACGTATAAACCTATTCGAGCACCACATTCAAGATTTAGTGTTTAAGATGAGCGTGCAATAAACATGGCTGAAAAAACCGAAAAGCCCACGCAAAAGAAAATTAAAGATGCTCGTAAAAAGGGAGAAGTGGCCAAAAGTAACGAGGTGACCACCGGAGTCCAACTTGCGGCAATATTACTATTTTTCTACTTTCAAGGTCATCACTTGATGGTAGGAATGCAAGCCATCATTACGGTAACTCTAGATTCATTAAACCTGCCCATCAAGCAAGCAGTTGGCAATATTCTGGGCACTTTTGTGGGATTCATGCTCCATTTTGGTGTTGGCCTAGCTTTGATGTTGATTTTTATCACCTTACTGACGCTCATTGCTCAAGTTGGCCCGTTATTTTCTCCAGAAGCCATTCATCCAAAAGGAGAAAAAATTAACCCCATAAGCAACTTCAAGAATATCTTCTCCATGAAGAGCTTATTTGAATTATTTAAGTCTTGTTTGAAGGTCGCACTACTCTCCATTATTTTTGCCTACATTTTAAATAAATACAGTAACTCATTGCAGTTTCTTCCTTTGTGTGGGCTCAGTTGCGGCCTGTCTATTACTGCAACGCTGTGCCTTTGGTTATGGGGATGTTTAATTGCATTTTACGTCGTCTTCGGCGCACTGGATTTTGCGTTCCAAAAGCACACACTAATGAAGCAATTAAAGATGTCGAAAGAAGACATTAAGCAAGAGCATAAGGATATGGAAGGTAACCCAGAGATAAAACAAAAACGCAAACAAACCCATAAAGAGATTCAAAGTGGCAGTCTTGCCGACAACGTAAAGAAATCTTCAGTATTAATACGTAACCCGACCCATTTAGCTGTCTGCCTATTCTACAAAGAAGGAGAAACTCCTCTACCTAAGGTACTCGAAAAAGGCCGAGGAGAAATGGCTCTACATATGGTTAAACTTGCAGAGAAACATGGCGTACCGGTTGTAGAAAATAGACCTCTGGCGCGCGCTCTAATGCATGGCGTTGAAACCAATCACTACATATCAGAGAATTTATTTGAACCTATCGCTGAAATACTAAGAATTATCAACAATTTAGACTATGAGACTAACTCTAATCCATAATGTACCCCATGCAACACAACCATGTAGATTCATAAAGTACGTTTACAGCGCAAATAATTAAATATTAAGGGGGTTTCTACTCATGGCTGTTGGCAATGGTATTTGATATTTCTATGTATGCTCTTAAGAGTGTTTAATTTATTTTAACTTGTTTGATTTTGAATTAAATTTCAAATAACAGGAGTGTTAAATATGAGTGCTATTAATTCATCCATGGGTAGTAGTATAGCTGCAGAATCTATCTTTACTGGCAAAGGAATTACGGATACTGCCAACTATAAGATGGCTAATGCAAATATAACAATGGATACTGAAAACTTTGCTTTGACTGGTAACGTCTGGGCTGACATGGGGCTCTTTATGGCTCACGCCACAAAAGAGCAAAAAGAAAAGCTAGAACTGCTAATGGAGTCAATGAAACAACAAAAAGTTCAGAAGGCTGCCATGCAAGCGGGCAAGCAAGCCATAGGTGGGGTTTTTGACATATTTAAGAGTGTTTTTTCAATGATCCCAGGGGTTGGAGGTATTATTGGCGGCGCTCTTGGTGTGCTCGGCGGGCTCGGCGGGCTCGGCGGAAAATCGGGAGGAAATAGTGAAGACGCCGGCTATGATCCAATCGATATGCAAAAATTACAATTCGCATTTAACCAACTTAACCAGTTTATGACATCCTTATCCGATGTGAATAAAAAGCATAATGATACGCTAGAAGCAATTGCACGTAACTTCAAATAACAATTAGCTCCGGCTAATAATATTGGCGGATTAACCGTGATGACTATGGGCATATTGTATAGCGTCTTTATAACAATGTTCATAGTCATCTTAACGGTACGTTTGTCTTCTATACCTATAGTCGAGGTTATAAATCAGTATAATCATCGAATTTAGGGATATCATTCGTTACGTCATTTCACTTATCGTTTTAACTTTACGCTCCAAATCATTAACTTTAGGCATTCAGGTGATTATCATATGAATTTAGAAAATAAAGATGAATATGAGAAAGTTTATTTACTGTTAGACTATGCAAAAGAGGTAGCCGTTTTTAATCAGCTAAAAGAGTGTGAAAGGGTTTTTAAAAAATCTCAGAAAATGAGAGAATTGATTATTTCTACACCAAATGGCCAAAATATATATCACTCCGAAATACAATCATTAGATAAAATAATCAAAGACTTAAGAGTCAATATGGAGAAGATGCTCAAGGTTTCCAAGAGCGTAGAAAACGCAAGCAATGAATTTTATGAGAAGTATCGTGAGAAAATGAACTCTCTCGAAGACTAAAAGGTGCACATAAACTTGCGAAGCTGTAGAAGTACAGCCTCACCTACATCCAACCTTCAGCAAGATACATTAATCGCAACTGGCTTGGTGAGCCCATTTTGGATAGTGAATCGAGTTGTTCATCTGTTAAATTTGGGCTCTTGTCTAGAAAAACTCGGCCATTGGGCGCTTCTAGAGGTAATTTATAGGTTAACTTCGCGTTGATCTGATCAGCGTGACCTTCATCTAAACAACGTACCGCTGGCATCAACCAATTCCAGTCTTCATTAAGTAGCTTTCTAAGCGCCCCTACTGCGATTGTTTCTGTTGTGCTGGGGGTACCTTCCTTGCTCGATAATGCATGAGTATTAGGGACCAAATGTTCACTAGGTTGCGAGCCTAAAGATTTCTTTACTGCCAATCGAGCCTTTTCCATTTTTTTCACCTGATCGGGCGCATCAGATTTGGTCAAGTTGGTATCCTCTTTTGGACCAAGGTAAGCCATCAGAGCTCGTACAGTTGCAGCGTCTTGCATACTGAAAGTAAACTTCCCCTTCGCATTGGATATTTCAAGCCTCGGCAATACACCAGAGCTCACCTCTTGCGCTAAAGATTGGTTTCCTTCATTATCGAGATAATAATCCCCCACCTGCCTTGCTACAAAACCACCTCCGGTGATAGCGAGTGAAGCCGCTACCGTACCGATTTGTTTTTTGGCCAGTTGCATGACGCCTGCAACCGCAGACGGTGCAACACCGAATGTGCCCAGTCCACCCGTTGCCATACCTAACGTGGCCCCTACCCCAGCCTCTTCAGACAACTGTGCATGATCAGTTGCCAGCGTTTGCTGCATAGGCAGCGATAGTCGCCTATCACGCCCGGGCAGTTGTGAAATTTGTTCTAACTGATGATGATAGGCTTCTGCATCCCCGTTCACCGACGCTTTGTAAAGCTCCCGGCCAGTTGCCACCATTAGACCAACGCCAGGCAAAACCAAGTTAATGGCTGTGTTCAAAATCGGCTCGGCTAGGTTGTCTTTTGCCATCTCCAGAAGCTCGGTACCTAATCCATCCATCTTGCCAGGATATTGTGTTTCTAAACTTACATGCAGTCGAGGATCTTGGCTTATCGCGTCGAAAAGGTGTTTAAGCTCTTGATACTTATCTGCCCCGACTTTAATTTCGCCCAAGAGCGTCACAACCTCATGTATTTTACGCTCTGTCAATGGTTCTCCTCGGTAACCAGAGTGACCAACCAGTGAATACGCCAGCATGGCAGTGTCGTAGTTTTCTTCTTTAAGAAGGGCTTGTTTTAAATCTAAATGGGTTTTTATATTCTCCTGAAAGTACTTATCGTATTTCTCTTTAAGTACATGCTCACTAATCACGGAGTACTTATGACCTCGATGAAATACTGATGGCTCTTTGATTTTTCCACGTTTACTGATAACTCGAACATCATTTTCCGAAGCAATAGCGCGAAACTGATTTAGACTAGGAGTCTTGCTTTGACTGGTTTTCACTCGACTACCCCCAATACCTTTTTTCAAACGGAAGTGGCTCATCAGGTCTATATCCAGCTTCCACATGACACGAAATACCTTGTTCTAAAGTGGCGAATCGAGCTTGCCATTGCATGCTTTGTTCATGAAATTCATCGAACCATTGTGTGAGACTCGCTCCATCTAGCACAGCTAATGCCTTCTGGCCAAATAGAATGACTTGACGCCCATCAGGAGACACAGACAGGCTACCTCCTCCACACCCAAGACCATAGTAGTTTGCTCGTGCGATGACCTCTAAACCTCGGGTCCGTATGACTCCTTTACGGGGAAGCCCACCAACTCTAGCGGACAACCAAAGTTCATTTGTATTGGGAGCGATAAAATAGACGAGAATATGATCATCAACCAGCAGTTGGCAGCGCCCATTGACTTCAATGGGAAGCTGAGGAAGTGCATTTATAGCGCAAAATTCATCGAGTAAGCACTGTATTGATTTCATGGTTTTCCTTTTAGTTCAGTAAAGCCCTTATTTAGAGCTTCAAATTGGACTATAAAGACATTATTCAACCAGCTGATTCGATCATTAGTAAGGCGAGGTAAAAAACGACAGCCATTTTTAGGGACAGATAACTTTTTAAGTTCACAGCAGATCTATGAGGGTAACTAAACGATGAGCCATGGTTCTTCAAATTAAACCAAAGTGAGAGGACACGTCACCTAGGTAAAATGATAAGCAGCTTACCTAAACAATATAAGTAAGAGCGTGTCGACAACATAGGCATAAACACTTAAATAATAGTGCTACTCAGTAAAAGTAAGATCTCGACTCCTCTTTTTTCTCAACGTTGGGAATGTAACGATCAAACGAGAAAGAAAGTTTGTGGTCTCCAGAAGGCATTTCTTTGGAGGTGAACATTGCGAAAATCACTCATTTTCAATCAACTGATTAAATATGGTGGTTTACCACTATTTCAAGTTTCAGGTATATGCATATAATCTCCCTAACATAACGTTGCGGGCTAGATTAGCATAAGGCGATAACACTCTTTGAAGAGACTTTATTACAATTGTTTAACTGCTGAGCGAGGATTGCGAAGATCTGCCCATTCAAATATCTAAATAGTGTGTCTTCACACAACATTAGAAAAATGGTGCACCATGGTAGTTAAGTTCAGTAGAAAACTGTGACCCGTTGATGAATATCGACATAGGTATTTAAAGACATATAAACTGAACCCAGAACTAAGCACGAGTTCACGCTATCTTACCTCTGAACCTAGAACTAAGCGCGAGATCACGTTATCTTACTTCTGAACCCAAAACTAAGCGCGAGATCACGTTACGCTACTTCTGAACCCAAAACTAAACGCGAGTCCATGTTACCTTACTTCTGAACCCAAAACTTATCACGAGTTCACGTTGCCTAGCCTTTGAACCCAGAACTAAGCACGAGTTCAAGTTATCTTACTTCTGAACCCAAAACTTAACGCGAGTCCACGTTACCTTATTTCTGAACCCAGAACTAAGTTCGAGTTCACGATACCTCCCGATGAACCCAAAACTACGTGTGAGTTCTCAAGGTACCTTACTCTGAACGAATTTAAGTTATCTTTCTCTGAACCCAAAATATTTATCGAGTTCAACATGAACGCCTGATAGAGTTCGTTACGACGATGAATGCGTTAGATAAACATTTGTTGTTCTTATCTACTTGTCCCACACTAATCATTACACGTACCGGGCTCGTGACTTTGGCCAAACACACCAACTCAGATTATGATTTTACCCTTTATCGGGTTCATGACTTTGGCCAAACACACCAACTCAGATTATGATTTTGCCCCTTATCGGGTTCATGACTTTGGCCAAACACGCCAACTCAGATTATGATTTTGCCCCTTATCGGGTTCATGACTTTGGCCAAACACACCAACTCAGATTATGATTTTGCCCCTTATCGGGTTCATGACTTTGGCCAATCAATCTATAGAAAGTGCTTACATACACATGAACGAATGAGAAAAAACACAATAGCACCTATGTACTAGCACTTCGTAGACGGTAAGGCATTAAATACCAAAGCAATCCATAGAAATCATAAACACAACATCAGTGCATAACCCTGTGCATAATATGTTAATTTACTTTGATCATCCTTCCGAATAATGATGATCATGCTTCCTAATTAATCGGGTTATGGATCTTGAGTTCATCGGGTTATGGATCTTGGATTTATCGGGTTCAAGATCTTAGCTCTATCGGGGTATGACTTTGTAGAGTCACAAAAATTATGTCATTCAAAAACAAAGGGTTAAACACTTACCCACAGAAAATCACTGTCTATTATAAGAAATATCAAGAGTATATATTGGATAATAAACAGAAAGATCAGTGATCTTATTACTTAAGTTGTGTCGCAAATCTAAAGTCCAACATCCAAAATCAAAAAATAATAGATTTTTTTCAAAGTTATATTAAAATCATAATAAATCTCCCAGCTGAACCCAAAAACATGCACGAGTCAAAATTGATCATCAAGAATAGAACAGCTGGAGGCGGCTCACTCATTCTTCTTCCTCAAGATATACCGGCCAACATAGATTTAACTCACTACAAATTGAGTAAATCAGCTAGGCAAACCGTCAACTCATTGCTAGCTAGTAGCGCACTTGCTGATGATCAAGGTTTAGTTTCTGTACAGGAATTCGCGGCTCAATCGGGAGAAATACTTCATACGGTAAGAAATAGACTTCGTACACTACGATCAAAGGGATTACTGCAATCAGTGCCATTTCAGTTTTCTGATGGCAGTTCACTACCTAGGATAACATGTGACGTATTACTTATTGAGAGCCATGAAGACTATCTTAGCAGAACAGTAGACCATACTGATGACTCTTCAAAAACACATAAGATTGCAACCACGATAAACAATAATCTCACGACTCAACGCGAAAAAAATCGAAACATGTTAGCAGAGAAAGGGTTCAATCTGCCTAAGTTCTCGAAAGGAAATACACCGGCAGTATTACGCCATCTAGGTAACAATCCCGTAGAGCAGTTAATAAACACATCAAATCGAAAAAAAGGCCGCTCTGCTATTACCAATAAAGTAGCAGACGCTGAACAAGCCAGGGAAATATTTGTAAAAGCTTCCACAGGGACAAAGAAAATCATTACACGTGTTCGCTCGTTTATGAACATTATGGATGGCGAAGATTTACAGGTGCTGTATGCAACCTACGCCCTAGTATACAATTATCATAGAAACGAACTGGAAAAACATAGAAAAAATGGCACCTCTCCGAAGAACCTTACACCAATTCATATCGATCAAATCATTGATATGATTGGACGATCTCGGGGTGGGCCAAATCGCATGCATGTTCGAGATTGTTTACAAGCTATAATAGATACAGAGTACGACTTACATGGGTTGGCAGAAGTGGAACTCGATGATATCACGCTACACGGATACGCTAGGCACTCGTTTAGAAACTTTTCATACCTGACTCCACTTACAGAAACTGAACCTGAAATTGATCCTGATACAGGAAGAGTCGTTTTTGGTCTCGATGCCACGATTTATTTAGTGTCTTTGCCAAATAACGTGTTTGATCTGATCATGAAAGAAGATCAACTTTTTGCATTCCCTGAAAAGTCTCTTGCGGTACCAGCGATCCTTTTCACTTTGTATCTAAGGTTCAGAGCATTATGCCATCATGGAGATTTAACTGAGACACTTAAGAACATGTACAGACAAATGTCTGGCGGAAAAACAGACTTAGGTAGTTTTAAGAAGGCATTGAAATCGGCGTTTCGCAGTTTAGATAAAAAGAAATTAAATGATCCCCACCTTCGCCATGAGTATGTAGACGAACTTAACGAAATTCACTTTAACCTATGGGGTTATCGTGGTCGTATCTCTTTTAAAGAGGAGTACTTAAAGGTGACATGTCACGTCGAGGAAATGCTCAAATGCTGTAAAGCAACGAGCGAAAATTCCCCAATCGTCAACAATATCATGAGCGAGTTGTATCAGGTAGAGCACTTAAATAAACGCATCAGCCGTCAAATGTCTTCTGTGGTGTCCAGGCGGTTCAAAAAGTTTTCTGTCATTTATGGCAAAAAACAAAACACTATTGAGCTGTGCAAATACGTATCGAAAGAAGAAAAAGAGTTTGTGGTTGATAGGCTTTGTTCAGAATACCAATTGAATTCAATGGCGGTAGAAGTGCAGATTGATTCAGATATAGACGCCATCCAAGGGCTTGTCATTAACAATTCAGAACTAAGTAAAGAACACTTCGACTTTTTACTCGAATCCATTGGTATCAATCCGAATACCTTAGAGGTATTGGATCTCATCCAGCGTATCAATCGTAGAACGTCTCTACATACCGAAATTCACCGAGTCGTTTTCGATAGAGCCGAAGCCTCGATGAAGTTAATTCGTACTCTCAAAGAGATTGAAGAAGATCTTCAATCAGCGCGTGGTATCAATCAGGAATATCTGCAAAAAGAACCAAGTGGTAACAGTCGTAGCTTAGATAATAATAGCTCAATCGAAGATGCTGATTACTCCATGGTAGTTAACAAAAGCGGTAATTAAAATAGCCA
>NZ_JAMKMR010000003.1 GCF_023634645.1 Vibrio sinus | reverse complement strand
TCTTCAGTACAAGTAAGATTAATATTAAGTACATAATAAGTAGAGGCTCCGCAGAGCTAGAAGGCAGGCTAGATGCAATCAGCGACACTAAAGCTGTCGCAATCCAACATCCTGAAAATACAGTGGCATTTGCAATACCGGCTATATGATTAAATGGGGCTAAGGCTCGGCCTAAATATAGTGGAAACAACATGCCTAGGGTGTAGATAATGACCGCTACAGGGGCAATAAAAATAGCTAACGTCATTCCAATTAGCTGCATGTAAATAACACTCGCTAAAGTAACCACGAAAGAAACTACGAGAGATACCATGGTTTTACGCGAGGCAGATACCTGAAACAACACTCGATTAGTAATATTGCCAAGCAACCAACATACCGCTAGAAATAGAGCAATATAACCATAGTAAACTGGGCTATAGCCAAGCTTGGTTTGAATTAAAAAAGGCGATACCGTGTTAAAGGCAGGCAAAATACTATAAAAGATCCCGCAGATTACAGCAGAGATAACGAAAGATCGGCTAGAAAGCATTTCACTCGCATTGCTTTTAATGCGCTCGTACCTCAGCGGCTGATAGTTAGTGTGAGTTTCTTTGAAGTAAGTCATTACAAGTAGCAAGCCAATAAAAACGCAAACCGCCAAAGAAACAAATATGGTTTGCCAATTAAATAGCGCCAGTAGATAAGCACCAACAAATGGTGACATAGTAATCCCCAAAGCAAAGGATATTGTCATCCAGTTAATAGCTTTTAAATAAGCATCTCCAGAGTAGATATCCTTAATTACTGCCCTTCCCCCAACCGAGATGAAGGATACAGAAACCCCTTGGATAAAACGGAACAGAATTACATATTGTACAGAAGGTGCAATGACGGTTAGCAGCAAAAAGATCACAAGTAGCGCTGAGCCAATTAGCATCGGCTTTTTACGGCCGTAGGCATCAACGACAAAACCAGCGAGAAACTGTCCAACTCCGAACCCTATCATAGCCGCGGCAAAAGCCCACTGAATCATGGTTTCTGAGGACGAAAACGCTTTTTGAATCGCTGGTAAAGAAGGAACGATTATGTCAACAACAATGCCGCCGAAGGCAATGACAAAATACATCAAAACAGGGATAAAGCGAGAGTTACTTTTCATACCAATACCTATAGATAGTTATAATAGTTGGTAAAAACCGAATAGCGTCGTTAGGCGTTAAATGCACTAAACTCATTATTCAAATATATTTGAAACTTTCAACATATTTTTATAACGAGGCGTGTAATTCGTGTAGAAGAAGACAAACTACACTTTTTTTTATTACAGGTTACAATGGGCTTAGGTACATCTATAGAGTAGAGGTCAAGATGAACATTGGTGTTGTGTCTAAAATGACAGGCCTTTCTAGTAAATCAATTCGATTATATGAAGAAAAAGGGGTGATTACGCCACCTTATCGCTCCGACGCTGGCTATCGTGAATATTCAGAGTCGCACATACAAGAGCTTAATTTGGTCGCTAGAGCCAAAAGTGCAGGCTTCTCATTGGCAGAATGCAAAGAGTTTGTTCAACTTGCAAACGACCCTAGCCGACAAAGCAGTGAAGTAAAAGGGCGAGCGAAAGAAAAGCTCGAGGAAATCAGTACGAGAATACGTCAATTGACAGAAATAAGAGATCAACTGACTCAATGGGTTGATGCCTGCCCAGGTGATGGCAACGCTGACTGTCCAATTATTGATGAGTTAACGAAATAACCAAGTGTCATATAGGATAGCTCCCACTATTGAGCTAAAGTTCAGGGGAGCAATCGAGATATATTAAGCCTTTAGCCCAGAAAATCGAGGTTGCGCCGACCGCTTGTCTTATTCGAATTAGAGTCTCTGCTCTTTTTCGCCTTTTGCTCATTGGCTTGAACGTTCGACTCTTTCTCCGAGCTTAACGATGCGAACTCCTCATCACTGGTACTTTTTACCAAAGAGTCGGAAAAAACGACAACATAGTATTCTTGATTAAATTCAAAAAAGTCCCCGTCATACATTTTACGTCTTTTACGTGTTTCAAGCTCACCATTGACTGCTACATACCCATCTGCAATCAACAGTTTAGCTTCACCCCCACCTGCAACTACGTTGGCCAATTTGAGTAGTTTATAAAGCTCTATAGGTTGGCTCGAAACCTCAATACCAATGGCTTCAATCTCAACTTCATTAAAATCTTCTGGATGGGCAGAGCTACTATCGTTCATAAGGAAAACTGGTAAGAAAAAATATGCGGCAATTATACCCAAACAAACCTAAGTTGCGAGTGCAAACGGCATAAACGCATCAATACCATGAAGATGCCCAATACTACTCTGGAACGCCGATCATCTCATTAAGCTGATGCGTCACGTTTTTCAGCCGAGCCACAAGTGTTTCTTTTTCGATGTCTTTTAAGAGAAGTGAATGCTGAATTAATTGCTCAATGCCCATCAATGTATTTTGCATTGGCTCAGCAGCAACAGTCCTTGGAATACCATCTGACGCTAGCTCAAGCAGAAGACGTGCGGAATCGATGCAAAATGGATGAGAATCACACCGTGCCATTGCCTTAAGTAGGGTTTGGCCAGCACTTTCGGATTTTAACTGACGGATTTCTGATAAAGCCCGAGTTGACTCAGATTTCCGTTTAGACTGAGCAGACTTCAGGCTTTCAATTCGAACATGCTCACAACTCCCTAACAGCATGTTTTTATCCAACCGAAAGTGAGATTCATAATGCTCCAACACTTGTTCTAAACAATAGTCATCATGCACTTGGAACAAAATCGATGACAAATACCAATAGTAATCCAGATCCAGTTCAACATAACCTTTTAGTAGCAAACTCAAACCACTCCGCAAGCCCGCATATTCCCTTTTTATCAGAGCGATATGCGTAGTTAGTAGCAGCACAGGAAGCCCTTCATTACCCTTATTTAAGGCCATCACAAGTTTTTGAATATTCGTCAACTGCTGATTATCATCATTCGTTAAAACCTGAAGCTTTAACCTGAGTATATTAATCGTATCGACCAGCGTACTTCTTTGTTTATTTAATGATTTCTTGGCATAAGCCTGGTAATCCGCTAGTGCTGTTACAGAATCACCTAATGCCTCATTTACGATACTTTTGCATTTGAATCTTAGTCGGTTTCCACTGGCGAGCTCACTGGCTTTATACAAACAACGTTCGGCTCTGCGAGTCTCTCCCAGCAACAGGTGAATATGCGCCAACATATCAAGTAACTGTGTATTCGATGAGCCTAGCTCACTCAGTGCTTCACGGAGATACTGCTGCGCTCTATTGTAATCGTTTAATCGAATCAAACACGTCGCCAATCCAACTCTAGGCCAGATAGAAGTATACTGGATGCTGGTTTTCTTATAATGAACCAGAGCAGAACGATAATCACGAAGAGATAGGAAGTATTGCCCTTTACGTTTATCGATTTCTTCTGCCAACTCTGGCAAAGACTCATATTGCTCGGAAAAAACGTCCATCGCAGATGCTTTGGATAAGGTGTTATCCAATTGATAGAGCGCTTTTAAAGAAAGCTTTTTAAAACAGGTCTCTCGCAAACTTCCCTTTAAGCCAAAGAGTGAATATGGTTTGCTCACATAGCCATCTGCGCCCATATCGCTTATAAGATATTGGCTTTCATTGTGAGATTCAGTGGAAAGCATAAATAGAATGCTTGAATCAACCAGTATGTTTCGCAGCCTCAGCTCATGAACTAAAGCACAGCCACTCCCTTCACCACCAAAGTCTGCGTCACAAATCAACAGATCTACGGAAAACTGACGCATCACTGAAATTACATGAGAAACTCTCTTAGCGACGTAAACCAAGCGATCGCTAAAGCCCATTTCTCGCAATAATAATTTTAAATTGGCGACAACCAGAGGCGAACTATCGGCAATGATGACTCGAGATTTGCTGAGATTAAATGGTAGTGACGACATCGAGAAGTAAAAACTGACATAAGTGAAGCCCACAATAGTACAGAACTACGATCTAGAGAAAAACTAGAATTATTCAGAACTTAGCGTTCACTCTAAATTTTTATTTAATTTCAATCTATTGCATTCATAAGTATCAAATCCAGAGCAAATATTTACTCTGGTGGGTATAAGCAATACAATCTACGTAATTAACTTAAATATTAAAGTGGATATGATAACACCTATTGCTACACGTCTTACTAAAGGTTCTGATCTTAAAAAAGAAATCCAGCGTATTGTGACACAAAACCAGATTGAAGCAGGGACAATTGCTTCATGTGTTGGCTGTGTATCGAAACTATCAATTCGCTTAGCTGGGGCTAATTCAACTCTAACTAGGGAAGAGCCTTTTGAGATCGTATCTACCATGGGAACGTTAACGGCAAATCATCAACATATCCATATTTCAGTGGCCAATGCCAAAGGTGATGTGATTGGCGGACACCTTTTAGAAGGAACCATCATCGACACCACTGCAGAACTTGTCGTGTTTCGTTATTCTGAGATGACATTTAATCGGGAAATGGACGAATCAACGGGTTATACTGAGCTAATAGTGAAAACCTCTAGTATATTAAACGGCTAGACATACCTATACATACCATTTATAGTGTACGCGCTTTGATTACCTGTACGGTATCAAGCCAACCTATTTACTCCCTTCGTAAGATATATGCTCTATTCTTATTAGGCATTTTGCCAAATGTCTGGAGTCTATTCATTCTTTTGGCAGTGATGGGTGAAAAAACTGATAATACCGCATGCAAGAAACAATGAAGTCAAATAATATTAATATTAACCATATTCGCTATTTCATTAAGGTTTTTGAAACTCAAAGCCTTTCAAAAGCCGCCAAAGCTTGTGGTGTGTCTCAGCCTACGATCAGCAAAAGCATACAAACTCTCGAAAAGAATTTCGGCATACCTCTTTTCCACCGCGATACTCAAAATGTACACCCGAGCGAGCCAGCCAAACTTGTCTATAACGAGTGTTTGGATTTGTGTCGCTCGGCAGACATGCTACAAAAGCGAGTGGAAAATATTAAACTATCCGATCTTGGAGAAGTAAAAATAGGAATAGGAAAACTGTTATCCAATCAGTTTGGCAGTTTTCTTATGAAAGTGTTTCCAGAACACTTTCCTAACCTAAGACTGTCCGTTACTGATGGTAATGTTCCAGAACTAAATACTTTGCTGCTAAACCGCGAAGTTGACTTCTTGCTCTGTTACCATGAGGCGCAACATTATTTTACTAACCTTGATAAAATATGCGTCAAAGAGTTTTTTAACGTCAGAGTGAGCCATGTTGTTTCACCTAATGCTCCTTTTTACCAACCCGGCAAAGATATTACTACCTACCCTTGGGCAATTACCAGTGAAGTAGGAGACGAAGCTAAGAAAACTCGCTGGACGGAGTTTTACAACAAACTGATAGAATCTGGAAACATCAACTATCGCATCAATAACAACGAAACTCGATTACAACTGGTCAGAAAAGGGGCAGTCGTAACTGCAGTTCCTTCATTTTTGGTCAGAGAAGAGATTAAACGTGGTGAATTAATTGATGTCACTCCTCCTGGGTTAGATTCGTTCCAAGTCTCCGTTTTCACACTGAACAGTAATCCACTATCTATAAATAGTAAAAAGACGCTAGCAGCGCTTCAAATACTTACTAAAGAACTTCATTAAATTTGCCAATTTAACTAATTAAGGCATATATAAAACCAATAGCATTGCAATTGATCCATATTGCTAATAGACTGAGTTAATTAATCACTTTTCACTTTTTGAATAGCGATTTCGCTTTAATTTTTCATATGTCATTGTATTGAAAGATTTATTCCAAACAGTAATAGATTTATAACTCTATCTGAAATTTAATCAGTGATATGATCTATAAAAAATATTATCACTATAAATATTTTATATGAGTACTAGAGTCATTGATAATCTTGCCATGAGGCATTTAGAGTCATTTATTTCGATATACGAGTTAAAAAGTATTTCTAACGCTGCTGAGCGGTGCAATATTTCTCAGTCAGCAATGACGAAACATTTACAGAAGCTCGAAAACTATCTTGGGTTGACACTATTTTACAGACATACGCGAGAGCTTAAGCCTAGCCCCGCAGCAACGAACTTGTATTCGTACGCTGTGGATCTGTTCTCTTCTGCCGTCAAGTTTCAAGAGCGCGCTGAAAACATTTATAAGATAAATAATCAAGAAGTCAAAATAGGAATAGACTCCTTGGTGCCTCAGTGGTTATGCAGCAAGCTCACCAAAGAAGCGTATTCCAAGATCCCAGACCTTTCATTATTTTTAACGTCTGGTACTTGCGATAGGTTAAATGAGCTAACCGCCAAGAATGAAGTCGATTTCTTCATAAGCAGTGCGTGTGGAAGAGAACAAACCATCAATTGTGATAGTTTGGTTTCAACACCACTGACTAACATTCCACTTGTTTGCGTTCGTTCGGCGAAACAGGAAGTGAATGAGCACTGTAACTGGAGTATTCCCAGCACCTTGAAATGGCATTTGCAAAAGATCATCACTCAGTTTCCCGATCCGACAACGCATGCTATTCAAGAAATTGATAATATCCAGTGCTGTATCGATCTTGTGTTAGAAGGCTTAGCTTTTACTATCGCGCCAAAGTCTCACGTTGAACCGTATCTAGAATCTGGTGAATTAGTGAAGCTTCCCGTAAGCGATGTGTTTTACCAGTTATCGATATTTCGTTCACAGTCGACACCGCTGTCAACCACATCTCACAAACTGGTTGAACTGCTACCAAACTTGGTAAAAGAATAATTTTTATGAAGATAGATCGACAAGTTCCTTAGTGTACTTGTGAGTGGGTCGCTGAAACAAATCCTGCGTTTCACCTTGCTCGACAATCTCTCCATTTTTCATGACTATAGTATAGTGGCAAAGGGATTTGACTACATTTAAATCATGGCTGATAAACAAGTAAGTCAAACGATACTTCAATTGTAAATCCTTGAGTAACTCTAACACCTGAAATTGTACCGTTCGATCGAGTGATGATGTCGGCTCGTCCAATAATATAAACTCTGGTTTAAGCACTAATGCTCTAGCAATCGCAATTCTCTGTCTCTGCCCGCCGGAAAACTCATTTGGATATCGATGACGAGTACTGGGGTCCAACCCTACTTCCTCCATTGCCCTACTTATCATTGAATCAATGGTGTCTTCATCATGTTCAAAATGGACCCTTAGCCCTTCTCCGATCACCTGTGCCACAGACATTCTTGGGTTTAACGCAGAAAAAGGATCCTGAAATACCACTTGCATTTTGCTTCGGTAAGGCAGCATAGCTTTTCTATCAAGCGATTGAATGGGTTGGTTTTGGTAGCTGATCTTCCCTTCGGATTTCACTAATTTCAATATCGCCATACCGGTCGTGGACTTCCCGGAACCACTTTCCCCCACGAGTCCAATAGAGTGTCCTTTCTTAAGAACAAAGCTCATATTGGTTACCGCTTTTATATGGTCAATAGTTCTTTTAAATATGCCACCAGTAATAGGAAACCAAATTTTAAGTCGGTCAACACTTAATAACTCTTGTGCATCTTTCTGAGTAGGAACAGGTAAGCCTTTGGGATCAGAATCAATAAGTTGCTGGGTGTAGGAATGGCTTGGACGGTTAAATATTTGTGCGCACTCCCCAACTTCAACCAGACATCCTTTTTGCATAACTGCCACTCGGTCTGCAATACGTTTAACAATACTGAGATCATGAGTGATAAACAACATCGCCATACCAAGCTCTTTTTGCAGGTCTTTAAGCAAACTAAGGATTTGAGCCTGTACTGACACATCAAGCGCGGTCGTCGGCTCATCAGCAATTAATAGCTCTGGCTCGTTAATTAGTGCCATTGCGATCATCACACGCTGCCTTTCACCACCAGACAACTCGTGAGGATAAGCAGATATCTTTTTCTCTGGGAAACGAATCCCTACTTTCTTCATCCATTCCAGCGCTAGCTTTTCTGCTTTCGCTTGACGCATTCCACGATGTATAGCGAGGGTTTCAATAAGTTGTTTGCCAACTCTATGTAACGGGTTCAGCGAAACCATTGGCTCTTGGAAAATCATTCCTATGCGACCGCCTCTTATGCCCCGAAGCTTTCTCTCAGAACAAGTCAGTAAGTTTTCACCGTCAAACTCAATGTTCCCCGTCAGATAATGTGATGAACCTTTTGGCAATAACTTCAATATAGAATTTGCGGTCACTGATTTACCTGAACCACTTTCACCTACCAGTGCTAGCGTTTCACCCTTTTTGATTGAAAAACTGACTTTATCGGTGACCTGCTCTATTTGGTTAGCCCGACCAAAGCCTACCGATAACTCGTTAATCGTTACAACCGTATCCGACATAAGTCACTCCAGAGCGTATTTTTAGCGATGGTGATGAGGATCGAATGCATCGCGTACCGCCTCACCAATAAAAACCAGTAACGTTAGCATCAAAGACAACACAACAAAGGCAGAAATGCCCAGCCAAGGTGCCTGTAAATTGGCTTTACCTTGTGCCAATAGCTCTCCTAAAGATGGTGAGCCTGCAGGTAAGCCAAAGCCTAGAAAGTCGAGCGACGTTAACGTCGTCACGGATCCTGAAAGAATAAATGGCATCATAGTCAGCGACGCTACCATGGCATTGGGTAACATGTGCCGCAACATGATACGTATGTCACCGACGCCCATAGCTTGGGCAGCCCGCACGTAGTCAAAGTTTCTACATCGCAAAAATTCAGCACGAACTACACCGACCAAGCTCATCCAACTGAACAACACCATAATACCAAGCAGCCACCAAAAGTTTGGCTCTACAAAACTCGATAATATAATCAGTAAAAACAGTGTTGGCATTCCTGACCAAACTTCAATAAAGCGCTGGCCTAGCAAGTCTAGCCATCCACCGTAATAGCCTTGGGTCGCACCAACAACCACACCAATCACACTCGACACAATCGTCAACACAAAACCAAATAGCACCGAGATTCGAAATCCGTAGATAATCCGAGCCAGTACATCCCTTCCTTTGTCATCTGTACCTAACCAGTTGGTCGCATCGGGCGGCGATGGTACCGACCCGACCACATCGAGGTTAATCGTATCGTAGCTGAAACGGATGGGTGGCCAAATGATATAGCCATGTTCTTTTATTAGATCAGAAACGTAAGGGTCGGTGTAATCGGCTTCTGTATGAAACTCTCCACCGAATTGTGTTTCAGGATATTGGTGAAAAATTGGAAAGTACCATTGATTTTTATAGTCAACGAGAAGTGGCTTGTCATTGGCAATAAACTCTGCAAATAAGCTGATGACAAACAGCACTAGAAATATCCACAGTGACCACCACCCTCGCCTATTCGCTTTGAACCTTAGCCAGCGGGCTTCATTTAATGGGTTGGTTCGTTTTTCACTGCGCCTTTTAGGGATCAGCTGTTTCAATGCAAGCAACATAATTTATCGAGCCTCAAAATCAATGCGAGGATCAACCCATGTATAGGTTAAGTCAGAGATTATACTTAAGATTAACCCTAGCAACGTCATGATATATAAGGAACTAAATACAACTGGATAGTCACGTTGGATCGTCGATTCAAACCCAAGTAAGCCGATTCCTTCTAGTGAAAACATCACTTCGATGAGCATCGAGCCAGTAAAAAAGATGCTGATGAAGGCACTTGGAAAGCCAGCAATGATGATCAACATAGCATTGCGAAAAACATGTTTATACAAGATACCATGCTCATCTAACCCTTTAGCTCGAGCAGTCACAACATACTGTTTGTTGATTTCATCCAGAAATGAGTTCTTGGTCAGCATACTTAAGGTAGCAAAACCACCTATTACCATAGCTAGTATGGGCAAAGTGAGATGCCAGAAATAGTCAGCAATTTGCTGATACCAAGTGAGCTGTTCAAAGTTACTTGAAACCAGCCCCCTGAGTGGAAACCAACTAAAGTAATTTCCGCTAGCAAAAAAGATAATGAGGATAATCGCAAATAAGAAACCTGGTATGGCGTAGCCGACAATCACCACTGCGCTAGACCAGATATCAAACCTCGAACCATGGTGAATGGCCTTCAAAACACCGAGAGGTATAGAGATAAAATACATGATCAAGGTGCTCCATAAACCAAGCGATATGGATACAGGCAACCTGTCAATGATCAAATCGATGACATTCCCACCTTTAAACAGGCTTTCACCGAAATGAAAGGTGGCGTAATTTTTGAGCATATCCCAATAGCGTTCAAGAATTGGCTTATCAAAGCCAAACTGCTTTTTTATTTCCGCTACGACTTCAGGGTCTAACCCACGTGAGCCACGGTACCCAGCCTTGGCATCTACAATAGCACTGGTTTCGATATCACTACCTCCACCAGCAAAACGTTCCATAATGCCTGAATTGTGTCCTTCTAACTGAGCGATAGCCTGCTCAACTGGGCCACCGGGCGCGATTTGTATAATGAAAAAGTTGATGGTAATAATGGCCCACAGGGTTGGTATCACTAGCAATAATCGCCGAAAAATATACGCCGCCATACAACACCTCTTACTGACGTTTTTCAGGTAACTTCTCTGCTTTCTCTTTTGAAATCCACCATGTATCGACGCCTAAATCGTAGGTTGGCATGATGGCTGGTCGCTCAAACTTATCCCATGTTGCGACTCGGTATTTGTTGATGTACCACTGCGGGATAATATAGAAATTCCACTGCAACACCCTATCCATGGCTCGACCCAACACTAACAGTTTTTCTGGGTCCTGCTGATTTTTTGCAATATCCATTGTCAGCTTGTCGATTACGGGATCGCTCACGCCTGCAGTGTTATAGGTGGAGTCGATATAATTCGAGTTCCATACAATCATCAGGTTAGGGCTTGGGTAATTCATTGCAGGATACGCTGAGGAAACCATGTCAAAGTCTCTGTCTCTCAAACGCTTAATATATTGTGTGGTATCGATCGTTCTGATTTTCATGTCGATTCCCATGCGCTTTAAGTTTTTTTGCAATGGAATCGCATATCGTTCGGTTGTAGGGCTGTAAATCAGTAGCTCAAATGCAAATGGCTTACCCGTTTTTACATTGGTCATAACGCCATCTTTGAGCTCCCACCCGGCCTGTTTAAGCAGCTTAAAGGCGATACGCATCTGCTTACGGATACGCCCTGTACCATCGGTTTTCGGCGGCTGATACTCTTCAGTAAATACCCGCTCTGGTATTTGATCTTTAAATGGTGTTAAAACTGTCAGTTCTTCTTTCGAAGGCAAACCTTTTGCCTCGTATTCTGAGTTTTCGAAATAGCTGCGAGTTCTGAGGTAAGAGTTGTAGAACATGTTCTTGTTCATCCACTCAAAATCAAACGCGTAGTTTAACGCTTCTCGAACTTTCGGATCGCTAAAAATACCTCGTTGCGTATTAAACACAAACCCTTGAGTAGGGACAGGTTTATGATGTGCTATTTCTTCTTTCTTAATATACCCTTTATCAAAGTTTGTCCCGGTATAAGAGTTTGCCCAAAACTTAGCGGAGCTTTCCTGCCTAAAATCGAATTCTCCCGCTTTAAAAGCCTCCAATAAAACCGTTTCATCGCGATAATAATCGTATTCAATCTTTTTGAAATTGTTTCTACCAACATTGACGGGCAAATCTTTCGCCCAATAATCATCGACTAGGCCGTAAGTAACGCTTTGACCGGGTTTATAATCAATAATTTTGTAGGCTGAGCTGCCCACTGGGGGGGTATCTAATGGTTCAGAAAAGTTTTTGTTTTTCCAATAATGCTCAGGAAGTATGGCTAGCGATTGAACTAGGCTAAAGAGCTTTTCTCGATTTGGTACCGCCATTTCAACCCTAACTGTGCGATCATTAAGCGCTTTAACCGATTTAACCTCTTTGAAATAAACCCGAAATTGCGGCACCCCTTCGGTCATGAACTTATTGAAACTAAATTCTACGTCCTGGGCTGTGATTGGCTCGCCATCGTGAAACCGCGCTTTAGGGTTGATATCGACTTCCATCCACTTAAAGTCATCGGAATAACGCACTTTTTCGGCGATAAGCGGATAGTAAGAATCCACCTCATCACTCGGTGAAAACATCAAAGAGTCATAAAGCTCGTCCGTCGCAGCAGCAGCGACACCGCGAGAAGCATAACGGTTAAAGTTATCGTAGGTTCCGATTCTACCAAATGCTACTTTGCCATACTTGGGTGCGTCTGGATTGACGTAATCAAAGTGAGTAAAGCCCTCTGGATACTTCGCTTGGCCAAATCCGACTAATCGCGTTGATTCAATAATTTTGGCATTCGCACTTAGACTCACAACAGACAGCAAAACGATTGTGAAAGAATACTTCAGCGCTCCCATTTTAGACTCCCTTCTAAACCAAACCGCAGTATGTATACCTTGTTGTATACCCAAGTAAACTACAGATGTATAGTGAAATTTGTCGCAGTTAGATAACGCTCACTGTAATGACAATTCATTCGAACTATTTTCCTACTTTAGTATCGAAACATCACTCGTTAGCATTTGGAGTTATTCAATGATCATCACCACGACGCCACAAATTGAAGGTAAAACCATCATCGAATATAAAGGGGTTGTAGCAGGAGAAGCTATTTTGGGCGCCAATATGTTTAAGGACATCTTCGCCGGAATACGTGATTTAGTCGGCGGACGCTCTGGCACCTATGAAAAAGAGCTGGAAAAGGCACGTAAGATCGCATTTCAAGAATTGGAACAGAAGGCAAGAGAACTCGGCGCAAACGCAATTGTTGGGGTCGATATAGACTATGAAGTTCTAGGAAATAACAATGGCATGCTGATGGTTGCGACCAGTGGCACAGCGGTGATATCTCAATAAACGCTCTTAGCTCTAGATTTCCGATAGTGCACTAATTATGGGCATTGGTGCACTACAACCTGCCTCTCTCCTATTACCTTGATAGGCAATGCTCCCTTCCAATCTAAACCAGATAAACTGAAAACTAGGATTTTGCTGGCACGCCATAGGCTAGAAAGAGTATAAAGTAGTCAAATTCAGTGTGAGATTCAATTGTCTTAGTTTGGCATGAACAATGCTTAAACCTTCTTAACACCTACTAGGTTCTGTAGCTTGATATCGACAACATCCGGCTACACTGGCAGTACATTTGTGAGGTATAAAATGAGAATTGACCTATCCAGCCCAAGCGCGTTACTCGACGCTATTTTACCAGGCACACTTGATTTAGACGAACACAGACACAACGGAGATGTCTCTACATCATCAACACGGCATATCGTTTGTAAACCTACGCTAAGCAATGAGCATGATTCATTGGCTCACTCAACATTATCATCGTTTGAACGCTTAGCGGATTAAGGTGGCAAGTATAAAATAGCAAGGCTCAGGGGATATCAGGTTCTATACAACACTTTGACGATATGCCAACCAAACTTGGTTTTCACGAGTTGAGGCTTTAGGGTCTCCCCCGTAAAACACACTTTGTCAAATTGTGGCACCATTTGTCCTTTGCGAAATTCACCCAAGTCCCCTCCTTTTTTGCCTGATGGGCAAATGGAATGCTTTTTCGCTAACGTCTGAAATTTTGCGCCTCTTTTGAGTTGCTTCAAAATATCTTCTGCTTGCTCTTTGTGCTTGACCAAAATGTGTAGCGCGGCTGCTGTGTTTGCCATGAAACGTACCTACTTAAAATTTTCCTGAAACTGCGGCAAGGTCGATTGACCCAAGGCATATTCTATCTTAGTTTATCGGTATACTGTACACATAGTGATGTTACGAATTCGAGCGTAATGAGACTATGGTGAACTACAATCAAGTTATACCCGTTTAACTGGGGCAAGTCATGGCAAAGGTCGGTAGCAAAGCAAATCAATCGCAAGGCATGTTGATGTTTACGTTAAACCATCAAAAGCAATTGTTTGCTATCGGAACACTAAAAGTAAGAGAAATTGTGCCCTATACGCCGACCACACAAATTCCTTACTCCCATCATCACGTTATTGGTACGGTGACTATTCGATCCGTCACTGTTCCTGTTATTGACATGGCTGCTGCTATTGGCTTTCACCCAGTCCAGCCTGAGGATTATCAAAGCTGCTACCTGATAGTTACCGACTGTCTGCGCACGGTCGTCGCTTTCATGGTACGCACCATTGATAAAATCATTGAGTGTAATTGGCGCGCTATTGAACCCGCTCCCTCTACTGCGGGTCAAAACATCTTCGTTACGGGAATTACTCGACACAATAAAAAAATCATTCAAATGCTCGATGTCGAACTACTTCTATCTAAGATATTCCCGCAATTTGAGTCTGCGAATATTCCAATGCTTACCGATATTGAACGTGAAAAACTTAAAGCCTTAAACATCCTTTTAGTTGATGATTCTTCTATCGCTCGAAAACAACTGGGCGATGCATTAGACAAAATTAACATCCCATATCAAATATGTAATAACGGTAGCGACGCGTTAGAGCTAATGCAAAAGATCTCTGATTCTGACAATGGCATCGATTTATTGGTCAGTGATATCGAAATGCCCGGATTAGACGGATATGAGTTGGCTTTCGAGATACAAAATGATCCAGCTCTGCGCGACATTTACTGCATACTTCATACATCACTTTCCAGTGAAATCAGTGTAGACCGAGCCAAACAAGTCGGCGCGCATGATGCACTAGAGAAGTTCAACGCGGGTGAGCTAATCGAAGCGATGCTAAAAGGTGCTAATGTACTTGAACAGAAGAAACTGGCCAAAATACAGTAAATCGCCTTCAGGTCATCGTGAACATTGAAGCATTTACTATGCTGCTAAAACTCGCATGTCGAGATAGCTTAAACGTAAGTAAGTGCACTTTATCTATAAAACACGAAATGTATTGCGTGCTGCTTTTAGTTTTTGTCCAAATTTTAGGAAAGCACCAGCAAATTCCACTAACCTTACAGTAACAAAAGTGCGAGTAGCGATTCATGACAGATAACGACTATAAAAAAGCAACTGAGAATTTAAAAAAGGCCGTTCCGTTGATGATGAAGAATCATGTGCCTGTTACCCCAACAAATTATGCGCTTTGGTATACCTATGTGGATAACGCCATACCCAGCCTTAACGCGGAAATGGATGCTGCAATAGAGAAATTCGGTATTTGTCCCCCAGCGACAGGGGCAACCTTGTACTCCAGTTATATCGCCAATCGCACAGAAGCGGACAATAATAAGTTAAAAGAGAGTCTTGAGGTCATGTTGTCGCAAGCAAGCAACTCGATGCAAGACACCTTAAAAGGCACCTCACAGTTTTCAAAAGTGATCAATGAAAACTTTACCAATTTAGAACGTGCCAACGAAGATGGAATGACCATAGAAGAAATCATGGACGTTGTGCAAGAGCTATTATCAGAATCTCAGGAAATACAAAACTCTACCCAATTTCTTAGTGACTACCTACAAGATGCGAGTAAAGAAATTGGCCGCCTAAAAAACAAACTCTCTGAGATGCAAAAGGATGTACTTTTTGACAGCTTATCTGGCTTGTATAACCGCCGTGCTTTCGATGACGATTTGTTTACCATGTGCCACGCCAAGCAGAAGCTTTCTTTGATTCTCCTCGATATCGATCATTTCAAAGCGTTTAATGATGAATATGGACACCTATTTGGTGATACGGTCATACAAAACATTGCCAAGCGTCTTCAGGCTTCAAGCAAAGAAGGGATCACCTCTTATCGATTTGGCGGGGAAGAGTTTGCGATTATAGTGCCCAATAAGCCCGTCAGTGTAGCTAAACAGCTGGCAGAGACAATCAGAAAAGTGATTGAAAACATATCAATCAAAGACAAAAAAACCGGCGATCAGATTCGAAACATCACGGCTTCTTTTGGCGTGGCTGAGCTTGAAGAGTCGGATAGTATTGAAGACCTCGTAGATCGTGCAGACAAACTACTGTATGCCGCAAAACACGCAGGTAGAAATCGGGTTTTCCCAGACTAAAGGTGATTGAGCGTTAACTTAAAATCGTTGATCGTTTCTTTATCCATCATGCATAATTTGTTTTACTAGTTCTTTCTCGACACGGTCTGCTTCTGACACCTCAACTTGACATGTGCCTGCAGCCTTGTGCCCACCACCACCGTATTTAAGCATCAACTTACCAATATTGGTTTTTGAACTTCTATCAAAAATTGATTTTCCCGTAGCGAATACAATTTTTTGCTTCTGGAAGCCCCAAATCTTGTGAATTGAAATATTGCACTGAGGAAACAGCGCATAAATAATAAACCGGTTTCCTGCATAAATGGTATCTTCGTCAGTGAGATCAAGTAACACCAAATTGTCATGAACCGTAGCACAGCGCTGGATTTGCTGTTTAAACATGTTTTCGTGTTCACGATACAAGTCAATACGTTCTTTGACATCTGGCAGTGCTAAAATTTCTTCAATACTGTGGTTCTTACAATAATCAATAAGATCCATCATCAATTTGTAGTTTGAAATTTTAAATTCTCTAAAGCGCCCTAAACCTGTCCTAGCGTCCATCAAAAAGTTAAGTAGATTCCACCCTGTTGAATCTAATACTTCGTCGCGACTAAACTGCGCCGAATCACCTTTGTCAACCGCCTCCATCATCGCCACCCAGTCCTCTGGGAAAGCCGACAAACCACCGTAATAATTCCATACCACGCGTGCCGCCGATGGCGTTTCTGGTTCGATAATATGGTTAGGATGTTCACCGGGATTTCTTAGTTTTTCAGACAAGTGATGATCGAACACCAAATGAGCTTGAGGAACATATGGCAAATTAGTCACAATATCATTGCTCGTGATCTCGATAATTCCATCCTGCATATCTTTTGGATGGACAAATTGAATCTCATCAATCAGGTCAATTTGCTTTAAGAGAACCGCGCAAACCAAGCCATCAAAATCACTTCTTGTGACTAAGCGATATTTGCTATCAGACATATAAAGTTCCTTTTCACTACTGATATAACTCTCTTTTGTATTAATTTTAGACACCATCGATCTTTTAACAAACTTAAGGCAATGTTTTTTTAGAGTATCTTATATAATTTGCAGTACATATACCCCAATATTGCTATGGAGAGCAGATGAAAAAAGTCTATTTATTTACAGGGTTAGCAGCAACTTCAGTCATGGCAGGGTGTGCCAGTCACGGTGATCGATATTATGTAGCAAATCAGCCCGCAGTCACGGAACCCGCCACGATATACTGCGTACAAGAAGGTGGACAATTGGAGTTTGCCACTGAACATGGAGAACGCCTAACCTTTTGTAAGGTTGGCGACAACGACAGAGTCGAACAATGGCAGTACTATAACGAGCACCATTATCACGCAAAAAATTAGTTATTTTGAGCGTTACGGCTTATCGTAGCGCTTGTTTCCTTGCCCTCATATCTCCTTGACATTTTCGTCATTTAGGGTATTTTGTCCCATCAAAATTGCTGCCCATTTTTTAAACAGCATTTATTCATTATCACTTACGTATTCAGCACAAGTATAAAGAATGAAATCAAATATCAAGATAGACACCAACGACTCTCGCCTCCCTAGTTCTTATTCTTCGAGCAACAAGACCAATACGTTGACTGTCTATACGTTCGGGCTCATTGGTATCACAGTGATCCTGAATTTATGCCTACATTTCGACACTTACCATCCGAACTTACTCATGAAAGGGGCATCATTCACCAACTCTACGCAAAAAATCATGCTACTCATCACTGCGTTTAGCTTCTATAACCTACGTAGGTGGCGTAAAGATATTAAAAATGCTTTGGTATTTGTCTCTGCTATCTTCATGGTGGTGTTTTTGTATAAAAGTAACTACTGGATAAAAAACGTTTTCCATGTACCTTGGTACCTTCCGGCAATGAAATTTTTTGCTATCGCCGCTCTTCTTGTATTTAGGAACGGCGTAGAAACACTACACCAACTAAAACAGTTATTTTCCAATCACAGCGCTGTTCTCGCTGTCGCTTCTTTATTTATGCTTCTCGCACTTGTAGGTTTCTTTAATATGAATAGTGTCTGGCAACATTTACTCCTCGGTCACTACTCTACAAGTTTAATGACAACAATTAGTGAAAGCACACAGTTGGCTTTCTTCAGTTTTATCGCCATAGAAGCAATTAAAGTTAGGCGTAGCCTGAAAAACTAACCTTATCGATCTCGCTGAAGATTGCCCGGTAAGGCTGCTTGGGTATAAAGTGCTAAAATTTAGGTATCTCTCGAAAAAGTGAGGTCTTATGCTATCGATATTCGATATTTACAAAATTGGAGTTGGGCCATCAAGCTCACACACCAATGGACCGATGTTGATCGGCTATCGGTTTGCCAAAGGGCTTTCAGATAACATCAAAAACGTTGAAAGAATACAAGTTGATCTGTATGGCTCACTTTCTCTGACAGGCAGAGGGCACCACACCGACAAAGCGGTCATATTAGGATTGTTAGGCAATCGCCCTGATACCATAAAGATGACCAGTGCAAAGTCTGCCCTCGACGATGTTCTGACCAATCACAAACTGCGTGTTTACCATAAAAAAGTCATATCATTTACTCCCGACAGCGATCTTCTCTTTCACAATACCAACCTGCCTTTGCATGAAAATGGCATGACACTCGCAGCATTTGATTCTTCAGGACAACAAATCGCATTTGAAACTTTCTACTCGACTGGGGGTGGTTTTATTGCCACTGAAAGTGAGTTAAGTGCGAAAGAAACCCAACCTGAAGCTAGTGTCAGTTATCCTTTCTCCACTGCCGAGCAGATGCTAGAGCTGGCTGAACAAAATGGGTTAAGCCTAGGTAGCATGATTATCGAGAATGAGTCATCCTTTCATTCCGTGCAAGAAATTGAAGATAAGGCAGATAAAATATGGAAAGTCATGTCTCTTTGCATGAAAAGAGGCTTCGAAACAGAGGGAATATTAGACGGTGGATTAAATGTCGTTAGACGTGCACCCAATTTACTCAAAAGGCTCGAATCCAATTCCATGGCAACCAATGATCCAATGGAAGTGATGGACTGGGTCAACCTATTTGCCTTTGCCATAAGCGAAGAAAATGCCGCCGGCGGGCAAGTAGTCACATCCCCCACCAATGGAGCAGCTGGAGTAATACCTGCAGTTCTTATGTATTTCCATAAATTCATCCGTGAATTGGACACCAAACAACTCAAAGACTTTCTTGCCGTTTCTGGCGCAATTGGCATTTTGTATAAAACCAACGCTTCTATTAGTGGCGCAGAAGTGGGTTGTCAGGGAGAAATTGGCGTATCTTCATCGATGGCTGCCGCTGGGTTGACGTCGATATGTGGTGGTAGCAATGAACAAATGTGTATTGCAGCAGAAATCGCTATGGAGCACTCACTTGGTATGACCTGTGACCCAATAGGAGGCTTAGTACAAGTACCTTGTATTGAACGCAATGCGATGGGCGCGATGAAAGCAATTAATGCCTCAAGAATGGCATTGAAGAGAAATAGTAAGTGCCTAATATCATTAGATAAGGTCATTGAAACCATGTATCAAACGGGCAAAGATATGAACAAAAAATATCGCGAAACGTCCCTAGGGGGGCTTGCCACTATTCACCTAGGACCGCCATGCGAGTAATGTCAGTTACGGTTATCTAAAGCACTTCTTCGCTGTCTACATCGAAGAATAATCGCTTTTTTTTCCTCGAGCGTGGAGGAAGACCAAGCAAGAATCTCTTCAAGCGCACGGTAGCAGCCTAAGCACACATCTTCTTCGTTTAGGCAACATTGTCTAATACAAGGAGACTCTACCTCCGAGCTCTGCTTTGTTTTTACCACCATAATTGCCTTTCTGCTGCGCCAATATCATAAACAAGCCTCATTATACAATTGTAGCTGTGGATACCCTACTCACACCCCGCTGTTAAATGGGTTTATGTATTGACGGCTGTATAATGTTCAACCAAAGTTAGTAGTAGTACTGGAATATAAGCACATACCTATGGCTATTAAGAAATGGATTTTTGTCGCTATTGGTTGTCTGATAACGCAGCTTGCTTTTTCTCACGAATCAAAGCCCGTTATTGATGTGACCGTTGCATTAAGTGATGGATACCCTGTCTATTACTATGACGAAGATAGTAAGCAGTTTAAAGGCCCTATGGTGGAATCATTCCGCCGAGTCTGCGAGGAGGCAAGCTTATATTGTGAGTTTAGGCATGTTCCTAAAAAGCGATTAGCTCACCAACTCATAACTGGAGAAATCGAATTTGGCTCGGTAATCAACAGTACAAATCAACAAAAGCTACTCAAAAATACCGTTTACTTTACAAAATTTAATGTGCCTGCAAGCCTTGGCATGTACTCAACCTTGCCGACCAAAGATATTCCAGAAGACTTATCAGGATACTACGGCAAAAGTATTATCTGCGTGCGAGGTTGGAGCCTGTCTATATTACCTGGTGTTTGGGAAGCGGCTGATAAGAAAGAACTTAATATATATTCAACGGCTTCAATAAAGGGGGCCACAGATATGTTACTGCAAGGTAGAGCTCAGTTTCTTTATGCTAATAAGCAAAAAATGGACATATTTCTAGCCGAAAGTGAGAAAAATAAAGTGGTATTTTTCAAACATTTTAAATCTCTAAATCAAACGTTTGGTCTATCGAAAAAAGTAAAAAATTTCCAAGAGCTTCAATCACGTATTGATCTTGCTGTAGAGACTTTGATAACCCAAAAACGATTGGATCCAAACACTGGGCTTTTAATCACTCCCCAACCTTAACCGCGAGCTGCAGATTATGTTTGTGGTTCGAATCACACCCTATCTGGTATCGGAATTGAAATATCAAATTTAAGCGTGTTTACCATCGAAAATTTCTTGTACCCTGTGTACGACTCTAACTAGGTTATCAATAGTCTTAATTAGAAATTAAACCCAATTCAAAACTAGTCGCGTATATGGAATGAAACTTCACTATCCTCATCTTGATAAACGATACGAACATCATACACATCAACGCTTTCGCCAGTTTTATGTCGAGCTGAAGTTAATAGCGGGCGATAAAGTAAAAACTTGGAACGCTAGGCGCCATAGAAAAGGCTTCAACTTAATCGGCAACGAACACATGGAAACGGCAAACCCGTTAGTGCTGCTTAATTTGCCTATTGCGGTGCTTTTTATTCTCGGTGCGGCCCATTTTATTTTTGCCAGCTTGTTGCAACTGAGATGGGTTGAAACAACCGTTCATATCGATTTCAACACTATTTTCTTTTATGGTTCGGTCTTCTTTACCTCGGCCGCGTATGTTCAGTATTTGCAGGCCATTAACGGAACAGAAAGCGTCGATACTTCTCCGGACTGGAAAGATTGGAAGTGGTTTGCGATTCAACCTCATCGTATTGGCTTTTGGTCTACGTTTACCCAATTCTTAGGCACTTTACTATTTAATATATCTACATTCTCGGCATTGCTTCCGTCCACGAGTCACATTATTTGGCTTGGATATTGGGTTCCAGATTTTGTGGGGTCGATACTGTTCTTAATTTCAGGCTACTTAGTCATCGTTGAAAGTGACGCAAAGATTCACTATTGGCCAAAACGCACTCTATCTTCAGTGATTTCTGTATTCAATTTGTGGGGATGTCTATGGTTTATGGTGTCAGCGTTTATGGCGATACCATCAATTGTCAGTGTTCCACTAATGTTAAGTGGCTCGCTAGTGACAACAGCGCTGGGTGGATTGTGCTTTATGATATCTTCTATTTTCCTCACTATTGAAAGATAACTTCTATACCAACCCTATGACAACGAATTTAAGGTTAGGCGGCCATTGAACAAGCTTACTCTAATCAGAACCTTCATTACTCGGCAAGATAAGACCATGCTAGCGTTTTTTGTGTTGGCTGGGTTGAGTAGCGTTTGGTTTTCACCAACGCTAACCAGTATTGATTGGCCTGTGATAGTGGTACTTTTTTCTTTGATTACCACCATCAACTACTGGCAGTATTTCGGCTTGTTTGAGCGCATCATTGTTAAGCTTTCAAACCAATTTTCTAGTGCGAAAACATTACAAACCTCGTTGGTAGCTTTTGCGTTTTTGTCTTCAATGCTTATTACCAATGATGTCACGATCATTATTCTGCTGGCGCTGTTCTTGCCTTTATCAAAACGCATAGACATTAACCCTACTCTGGCAACCGTACTAATCGTTGTCGCGGCAAACTTAGGCAGCGCCCTCACGCCCCTCGGCAACCCACAAAATATGTTTTTGTACTTTTATTCAAAGTTGAGCTTAGGGGAATTTCTCTATATTACCGCACCCATTACGATGTTAAGTGCTGTTTTACTTTTGCTTCTGTGTCGCTGGCTACCGGATAAAGCACTTGATTATCAGCTTGACTGCCAGCAATGTTTTTCTTCGCGCGGCTCGCTACTTTTTTCCGCGGTATTCGTAAGTATACTGCTTGGGCTTTTCCATTGGGTCCCCCTATACATCGTATTTCTAGCCACAATGCTTGCTGCGACAGTTAGCGGAATTAAACAAATACGACAGCAAAACTACAGTTTATTACTTACCTTCGTGTTCGCCTTTATATTCATTGCAAACATTAGCCAATGGCCTCAACTCATCGCATATGTCACTCATTCTGTGGGCACGCCTATTCGATTATTTCTATCGACTATTTTAACCAGCCAAATCATTAGCAACGTCCCGGCCGCTATATTGCTAGCCCACTTCACACAACACTGGCAGCCACTTATTATTGGAGTCAACTTAGGTGGACTAGGTACCCTTATTGCTTCTATGGCAAGTCTTATCGGCTATAAAGCGTTTAGTGCACAGTACCCACATCTTAGGAAGGCGTTTCTTTATCAATTTAGCTTGGCAAATATTGGCCTATTAGCTCTATTGGCAAGCCCTTACGTGGTTTACTACTTACTAACGTGATTCTGTACTTAATATTTTTGTTATTAAACGAACAATAATTTTTATTTTAAATACGCCAAAAAAGTGAGTAACCTTATAGCCTTCTGTTAACCTCAAATGGACTACACACTGTGAAAGTAAGACAACTTTTTGTATTTCTTCTCATTTTTGCAACGCCTTTCGCTTTTGCCGCTGGCAATTCAAGCACACTGTTCCAAAATATAAACCATCGATTGGGCTACATGAAAGACGTAGCACTATACAAAGCGCAGAAACACCTACAAATTGAAGACACCGCTCGGGAAGCCGTTGTAATTCAAAAGGCTCAAGCTCAAGCCAAAGAAATTGGCTTAAACCCGACTTCCGTTAAAGCCTTCTTTGTTGCACAAATTAGTGCTGCAAAAGCCATTCAATACCGTTACCGTGCAGATTGGTTGACAGACCCAGCAGCACTAAATGCTAAGCCTTTGAACCTTAAAACTCAGGTTCGTCCTGCGCTCATTACCTTAGGTGACCAAATCCTATCGCAAATCAAGGCACACCTAGAGCAATCAGGACCTTTTAAAAATAATGAAAGAGAGCAATTTGTTAACAGCATTACCGTCAAAAACCTAACCGAAGCGGATAAAAACAATCTGTACAATGGGTTGATGAAAGTGCGCCTAGCAAGCAAATAGTTATCAGGCCATAACACTGAGCGAGGCAACCTTATTGGGTTACCTCGTTGCAATTGGTTCAGCAAGTAAATGGCTAAAGCAGAAAAACCCAACTCACCACCTCTGACAGCTTTTCTCGACCTGGCCCAGATAATGACCAAGCAAACAAAGTAACGTTCGCTATCACGGTAAACCAGAATGTAGGCAAGTAACTTAATGAGAGCGGCCTGTGTCTAAGAAATGACTGCGCAAGCACCGCCCCAGGCCAGCCGCCAGCAAGGGTGAAAACATGAAAGACAAGCTCGGGAACCTGCCAATTATCACTAGATGATAACGATTTGTCGAACGCATAGAGCACATACGTAAATCCGCTGATCAACAACAAGTAGTCAATCACTATTATCGGATAATTGAGCAAATAAATACTTCCTACCACCATGGTTGCAAACCATATAGCAAGAGCAATAGAAAAGTTGAACACAATGGGCCGCTTTATATCTACGGCTCTCAAGTTGCCGCTGTTGTCCTTTGTCAAACTAAATATCACATGCTCACTGACTTGTGGCCGCAAGCTATGTCCTGAAAAATCAGAAATATGAAAGAAAATCTTGATAGGCTGATTGTTCACCGAAATATACCCATAGCCTTTATTTTCGTTCCACTCTGTCACTATACCCGTGACTGCCATAGAGCCCCCTAACCAACGCGCTATTCAAAGCTTGTATAAAAGTGTAAGAGAGGAAGCCCAGCTTAGATTCGCACGATATCACATTATTCAACTAAATTTAGTGCGATTTTTTTCATAATTGTAGTAAGTGAGTAATGCTGAAAGGATCTGGTTCTAATCCACCAATAAGTTTCGTAAATCAGTCAGCGACCTAACTGTATAATTCGGTGTAATTTCACCATCAGCGTTTTTGCCTTCGCTATTTAACCAGCAAGTATCAAAACCATAATCCCTACCACCCAAGATATCTGAATGTAAATTGTCTCCAACCATTAAGACTTGTTTTTTATCTGGCTGTCCCATCTTATTCATGGCAAATTCAAAAATCTTTCTGTCTGGCTTCGCCACCCCAACTTCTTCTGAGATAACTACATGTTCAAAATGATCATCTAAACCATGTTTTTCCAAGCGAACGAATTGCAAGTCGCTAAATCCGTTGGTAATGATGCCGAGCTTTACTTTACCTGCTAGTGATTCTATCAGTTCCTTTGCTCCCGGTAACATCGTGCTAATATCAGCCATTGCTTGAAGAAAGGACACATTTAGCTCTAGCGCCGTCGTGTTCAGTTTTTTCGCCCATGCATCAAATCGAGTGAGTTTAATTTCATGAGCCGTAATGGTGCCCTGCTGATATCGATCCCACAAAGGCTTGTTTAATGCTTTATAGTCTTGGTAGTCACTTTCACTAAACTCGACACCTTTTCTTGATAACATCAGCTTAAGACCGCTGAATGCGTCAAAATGAAATAGCGTTTCGTCTGCATCAAATAAAATCCACTTGTACTTCATCGCCAATTTCCTCTTAATCCTTATCTAACGTATCAAGATATTGTTCTATCACTTGGATAACACCATTTTCTTTATTGCTTGGTGCTTGATATCGTGCATATTGCTTTACACCCTCGTGTGCATTTGCCATCGCGTAGGAATAGCGGCTCGCTTGTAGCATTTCCACATCATTGAAGTAATCACCAAACGTCATCGTTTCATCTGCGGTAAAACCCAACATTGTTTGCAAGTGGCGAATGGCATCGCCTTTTGAAGCACTAGCATTCATCACATCTAGCCAGATCTTAGAACTCACCACCACTTTGAGAGATTGGCCAAAGGCTTCATTAATTGATGGATAAATACGGTCTTCCGAGCCATCAAAGTGCAAAATAGCGACTTTGATAAATTCGTCGTCTACATGCAAAAGATCACCGACTTGTAGACATTCGTGATAATACTTTTTGATCTCTTCTAACGCGCTCGTGCATTGGGTATCAACGTACGCTGACTTTTTCCCACATAATACAACGTGAGTGCCATCAATATCTTTAGCTAGCTTAACCACCTCCAGAGCGGATTGAGTGTCGATGGTAGAACTGTAGATTTCACGTCCCCCCTGCATCACTAACGTGCCGTTATCTGCAATAAATATCATGTCATTAGCAACAGGGGAAAACGTAGATTTCAGGCTAAAATATTGGCGTCCTGATGCAGGAGAAAAGAGAATATTTTTCTGTTTTAGTCTTTCATATAGACGAAAAAAACCAGGATCGAGTTGTCCATTTTCGTCCAAAAGCGTCCCGTCCATATCGGCGGCAATAAATTTTATGGTTTTGTCTAACATAGATAACTTCTTGAATTCAGGAAACTAAGATTTGCACGCTTTAGTATACCCTCATCCTAGTCCTACCTGAAGTCGTTAAAAAAGTAACAAATTGCGTACCCGGAAATCACTGTTAACAATATTAATCGGATAGCAGGTCACACATCTAGATTTGTGTATTTTCTCTCATTGGTTACTTGCCTAAACTTTTCTCAAACAAGGTTTATTTTGACAACAGGAGGTCGCATGAAAAATTGGTTTGCGTGGGCAATAGTCTTATTTTCTACTCAGGCTCTTGCTGGAAATGATGTTGTATACGAGGTTAACGGTGCTGAGTATGAAGGTTACTGGTCAAAAGTTGATAGCAATGCCCCACTGGTTCTCCTCGTACATGATTGGGATGGGTTAACGGATTACGAAAAAACGCGTGTCGAAATGCTTAATCAGCGCGGCTACAACGTGTTTGCTGCTGATCTGTTTGGCAAAGGCGTTCGTCCAACAAAAGTGGAAGATAAGCGCCAGCATACCGGTGAATTGTATAAAGACAGACAAAAATTACGTACCCTTATGCAAGCAAGTCTAGAAAAAGCAGGCGCACTAGGCGGCAATACGGACAACGTTGTCGTCATGGGTTACTGCTTTGGTGGTGCCGCGGTTCTGGAATCAGCACGAGCTGGAATGAACGCGAAAGGCTTCGTCACTTTTCATGGTGGTTTGAAAACGCCACCGGGTCAGTCGTATGACAACACAACTGCGCCGATACTGGTTTTACACGGCACGGCCGATACCGCTATCCCAATGGATCAGTTCGCTACGCTAGCTAACGAGTTGGAAAGCGCAAAAGTGCCTCACCAAATGATCACATACAGTGGTGCTCCACACGCCTTCACCGTTTTCGACTCCGATAGGTATCGAGAAGACGCTGATAGGAAGTCTTGGTATGAGTTCCAAGCATTCTTAGCTGAAAATACCCAGCAATAAGTGAGGCTTTACAATCTACAAGGCCAACTTTTGTACATAAAAAAGCCTCTTCACACGATTGTGAAGAGGCTACATATTCACTCTATTTTCCTAGCTAAAGTACCTGAGCTAAGGGTAAAGAATAAATTGACTCGCGCTACGGCGCCGCATCAACTTCGACTGGCAAGTAGTGCTTAGGCTCAAGCTTAAACCACTCAGGTAACACAGTACCTATAGAAATCGAAGACCAAGTCCCAGACAGGATGCCGATGAACATCGCGGTAGAGAAACCTTGTAGCGCTTGGCCGCCCATTAACCATAGTGCCGCTACCGTCAGCAACGTCGTACCAGAAGTCACCATGGTACGAGAGAATGTCGCGACAACGGCATCATCGTTGATTTTCTCAATAGGATCGCGCTGTCTTGCCACCAGTAGCTCGCGAATACGGTCCGAAACAATGATAGAGTCGTTGAGTGAATAACCCAATATCGCTAGCACTGCAGCAAATGTCGTAAGATCAAACTGCATTTGCGTTGCAGCGAAAAAGCCTAGTACCAAGATAACGTCGTGTAATAACGCAAGCAATGAACCTGTTGCCAAACGCCATTCAAAACGGAAACAAAGATAGCCAAGGATACACAGCAAAGAGGTAATTAACGCAAGTCCACCTTGGTTTACCATGCTCTTACCGACCTGTGAACCCACCATGCTAGTACTGACGACTTTTACTGATTTGGACACCTTAGATAAGGTTTGCGCCATAGAAGGTTCTTTATCACCTTTCTTAGGAATGGCATAACGAATAAGCCAACGACCTTCTTGCCCTGCATGAGTCACACTGGCCGACTCGCCGTAAACGGGTTTAATCGCTTTTAACAAATCTACGTTAGTTAGGCTGGCATCCACGGACACTTCAGTCAACATACCGCCAGTAAAGTCTAGCCCCCAGTTTAACCCTCGAATAGCAAATGCGGCTAGAGAGATGACAATCAAAGTAACCGATACAATGCCAGTGATATAGCGGGTTTTACGAATATTTTTCTTAAAGAATTCAGACATAACTTAAACCTTCAGACCTCGACGTCCGTCACGACCCCAAACTAAGTTGATAATTGCGCGAGAAGCGAATACACCGGTAAACATACTGGTTAGAAGACCTAAGCCTAAGGTCATTGCAAAGCCAGCAATTGGACCATTACCAATTGAATATAAAATAACGGCAGTGATCATAGTGGTCACGTTCGCATCAAAAATAGTGCTAAATGCTGAGCTAAAGCCTTGATCGATGGCTTGAGCTAACGAACGCCCTTCTCGTATTTTGTCGCGTATACGCTCAAAAATAAGCACGTTGGTATCGACAGCCATACCGACGGTTAGTACTAGGCCTGCAATACCCGGAAGCGTTAGCACCGCACCCGGCAGAAGCGCAATAAGACCAATCAAACAAACCATGTTGACCAGTAGCGCCACGTCAGCAACCCAACCCAGACGGCGATACCACAGCGCCATAAACGTCAGTGTCAATGCCATACCTAGTGCAAGCGCAGCAAAACCATTATGAATGTTTTCTGCACCCAGCGATGCACCAATGGTTTGCTCTGCAACAATGGTGACTGGCGCTGTTAGTGAGCCAGCACGAAGAAGCAGTGCCAATTGTTGGGCTTGTTGCAAGCTACCCGCCCCTGTAATACGGAACTGGCTACCAAGCTTCGACTGAATGGTCGCGACACTGATGACACGTTCTTTACGCTCAGTTTGGCCTTTGGCATTCGTTTGATACTCGCGGTAAACGGTTGCCATTGGTTTACCAATGTGAGTACCAGAGAATGCACTCATCAGCTTACCACCAGCGTGATCAAGCGAGATATCAACTTCCGCCATACCCATCTTGTCAACGCTTGCACGAGCATTGATGATGTGTTCGCCGGTTAGAACAGGTCGACGGTTTAATACAACGTTTTCGCCTTTATTGTCTTTCAGAACGATGTCGTCTGCTGTCATTGGTTGCGTAGGTGGGATCACTTCATGAAAAGCCAAACTTGCCGTTGCACCGATAATCTTCTTCGCTTTCGTTGGGTCTTGTACCCCTGGAAGATCAATCAGTATTTTGTTGGCACCTTGGCGTTGCACTAGCGCTTCAGTAATACCTAGCTGCTCGATACGATCACGCATGATCTTCAAGTTTTGCTGAACTGTCGCGTTTTGGAATTCTTCACGATTCGACTTGGTAGGCTGAACCACTAACTTGTCAGAATAATGCTTCACTGACCAGCCAGAGTAGTTGCTTTGCACGTAATTTTGAACTTTATCTAGTGCCGCTGAGTTGTTGCTAACCGCATCAAATCCAACTGTTGTATCATTCTTGAACCTAACACCATACAAGCTAGCTTTGCTGAGCATATCGCGGATGTCGTCAACCATAGTGTTGCGCTGTTCCGAGAACGCTTTATCTACATCAACGTTAAGCAAGAATTGCACGCCGCCACGTAAATCAAGACCAAGCTTAATTGGCGCAAAGCCTAGGTCACTAAGCCATTGTGGTGCAACAGAAACGAAAGAATAGGTGATGGTGTCTTTCTTACCCACAAATGGGTTTAAAGCTTGACGTGCAAGTGTTTGATCGTTTTCATTGCTGAATATCAGTGTCGTCTTCTCACCTTTCTGGGTGATTTTGTCGACAACGATGTTCTTGTCTTTCAAAAAGCTCGCCAACTTTGGAACCGAATCAATCGTTTTATTTGGATGAGCCATGGTTAATTGAATAGATGGCTGCTCACCGTACCAAGTTGGTATCGCACTGAGCGCCAGAATGACCACTACTACAATTAAAAACACATATTTCCATTTGGAATAGTGATTGAGTATGCGCTTATTGTTCTTCATATACGTCCTATTTGCTCAAACGACGAGTCTGAGTATTCATAGTAAGTTCTAATTTAGATAAGAAAGTTTGAGCAAGATAGGTAGCCAACTGCGCACCTAAATCCTGACCAAATAAATGAAATCAGCATATGCAAATACCGTATAAGCCAGCAGGCTTATCCGCTAACACATGATGAAAGGTGGAAATTAGGCGTTTTGACTGTTCAGCGCAACGTAATGCGCGTTGGTTTCTTTCCAGCCAGAAATACGATGACTTGAGTTAAACTCAGTACTGGTCGTCTTCGTTGCTACCTGAGTAGCGTTTTGGACGGGCTGGTTAGTCGGAGGTGTTAATTTACTAGAATTGGGGTGAATAGGTTGCGTATTGTCAGACTCAGTTCTTGAAGAGCTCCAGCGACTCACGCCAAGGTTTTCAAACGTTGAGGACTTATTCTGGGCACTAGAGGAGGTAGGAGAGCACTGAGTCGTCTCGTTTTTCCCACACTCGCCGAACGCTTCATTAAGGTTGACTTGAGACGTGGTTTGTAGTGTTAAACGAGATGAAGAACTGTTCGCATCGTTCTGTAACAAATTAGCCATCGCTTGCGACGGCAAAATAGTCGCAAGAAGTGAGATAACAATATATCTTAGAAAGCGAATCGGCATTTACAAAACAATAGCTGCATAAAATCTAGCGTGAATACTAGGGCAAACCATTGTCAAACTGCAACTAAAATTTTCTAAAACTCACAATGAGACGCTCAACTGCTCAGAAAACAGCTGGTTATTGAACAACTTCCCCTCAATGAAACGTTTCTCCCGTTTGGACATCTAAGTAGATCTTATTGGACAAATTCAACCCGCCACAATACACAAAATACACTTCCCTATCCTTATACTTGACTGATTTCACCCAACCCTCGGTTTCCTGAAAGTCGCTTGGACGACATTTATCTTGCTTAAGCAGCATGTCTGTAGCTTTAAGAAACGCTTTGTCATGCTCTTTGAAATTGTCCGATTCACCAATAAATGCAGTTAAGGTTGCCATTCGCTCTTTTTCGCTGACCACTAGTGCTGTGGGGCTCAGCCCTGCCATAGGTAACCAATCTGCTTCTTCTTTACCACCTTCGGCATACACATAGTAGCGAGATATCCTGCCCCAATCCCCTTTCCTTTCTAAAATCTTAACTTTATCACCTCGATACATGTGATCATTGATGAATGCATCGTAACTTGGCGCATTTCGTATCCCAAGTTGTGCGGGGCTTACAAAGAAATCTGTGATAGGTGGTGGAGGTGGGGCTTTTTTTTCTACCTTAGGCTCTTCGCCTTTCGGTTCTTCCACTTTTTTGGGCTTTTTCTGTTTTGCCGCGTCCAACTCGGGTTTTAAAACGAATATATAATAGCCTCCCCCTGCGCACGCAAGCCCCAGCACAAGCAGCAAAACCATCACAAGTTTTTTCATACAAAGAATCTCCAAAAATTCGAGAGGTAAGGCTGATATTTTTCCCTATACTTACAGTTATCACATTTTAAAACGTGCTATACATCACCTTATGACTTGGCAACATATCACTCTTACTATAGCGACCATTATCGCACTCGCTTTACCCATAGGGGCAAAGGGTGAGCATTGCCAAGAAAAATCATGGAATCTAGCACTAGAAGAGCAACAACAACTTGACGACTGGTACAACAAACATGCCTCGTCTTTCAATCATATGCTGTACTTGCACCGACAAAAGCAATTCCTCTTTCAAGACTTTTCCCCTGCAGAACTGGAACAGTTTTGGCTCCCTCATAGTGGAAGCCTGCAGCTTAAGGTCAATCAACAAATATATAATGCCAACATGGTTGTCTCACAGCTGGCCGAAGAAGAAGCGCGTTTAGTTGCCAACCTGCCCGAGGTTCAAAACATGCAACAGCAATGGGAAGAAATATCCGAACATTGTAATCAGGCCAAACTGGTTCGAAATGCCATTACCAGCACGCATTATGCGTTAAGTAATTACAAGCTGGAGAAACAGCTTAATCTTTTGATAAACAAGGTTAGCTACTTAAAGTCGCTCTACCAACAAGAAGCAAAGCTACTCCAAGAACTGTTAGACAATCAATAAAGGTCTTTGTGGAAAGTAACTGATGGATTTAGAGCGAAGTCTAAATAATTTGGATACCACCCGAAAAGAAAAAACAGCCTGACACCCGGGTTGAAAGGGGATTCTGTGTCAGACTGTTTAAACCGTTTAAATCTATTCACTGAGTCTCTGGTGACGACTAAGCCGTTTCTATTGACCGGCAAACTCATCACATTTAGCGGCGCAGATAAAATCGTTTTTATGCAACCCCTTGATTGAATGGCTCCACCAAGTAACGGTTACCTTACCCCACTCCAATAATATAGATGGATGATGGAATTCTTGCTCAGCTAATTCTGAGACTTGGTTTGAAAAATGCCAAGCCTGTTTGTAGTTTTTGAATTTAAACACCTTTTCCAGCTGAGGTATTCCATCTCTCTCGACAATCACCCAATTATCCAACTCTAAAATCAATGATTGTCTTTCCGTCTCTGAAAGCGCTATCGAATCTTTACTACATGCTTCACATCGCAGTTCATTCAGCATTTGTTACTTCCTTTGCTTTAAATAGTGGGGGCAGCAATTGTGCCTTCATAGCCACATCCACTTGTTCAATCAGATCAACCTGACTTAGACGGTAAAGCTCTTTCAGATTATCTAATAAATAGTAGATGGGCTGCATAATATCAATTCGGTACGGTGTTCTTAACACCGTTTGTAGGTCAAACGACTCGCGCAATGGTTTCTCACTGTCCAGTGAATACACGGTTTCCCCAGGTGAAGACAATATGCCACCACCGTAAATTTTGGTTTCACCGTTTTCCTTCAGGAGGCCAAATTCTACTGTGAACCAGTAGAGCCGCGCCAAATACACTCTCCTTTTGGAGTCCGCACTCCGTCCAAGTTTGCCATAAGTGTGAGTAAATGACGCAAAATCCGGATTCGTTAACATAGCGCAGTGGCCAAATATCTCATGGAAGAAATCTGGCTCCTGCAAGTAATCGAACTCTTCACGAGAGCGCAAGAAGGTTGCAACTGGAAATTTACGATCGGCGAGTAGAGCAAAAAATTTATCAAAACTGATTAGTGCAGGTACTGGTTCCACTTTCCAGCCGGTTTCTTTAACAAGAATGCGATTAATATCAGGTAATTGAGGCGCTTCATCAATAGGTAGATTAAGTAAATCTAAGCCATCTAAATACGCTTTACAGGCTCGATTATTAATAACCTTTTGCTGGCGAACCACCAGATCATGCCAAATACTGTTTTCGTCGTCACTCCAATCAACAAAGCCTTGTTTATTCACTGGTTTGGAATGGTATTGAGTCATCAAACCTCTCCTTTTCCCGTTTGATACTTTAAGCCTATCCTTTTGAAATTTCGACGCCAATATCTTGGCTCATTTGCTCATTAACCTCCATGTAACATATAGTTTACATGCTACTATTTTCCTATATATATCATTAGGATGCTCATGGATAATTAGGTTGACTTTCGATTAAAATTTACCAACACTTATAACAGACGTATCAATAGGAACGATTCCCACCATGCCTCACTCTGAACCCATATGGACACCAAGCAAAGAACGCATTGAGGGCGCTAACCTCTCTCAATTTATCAAGCATATTAATATGCAGGGCGAATCCATTTCAGACTACTCGTCACTACTGGATTGGTCTGTAAAAGATAAGAAACGCTTTTGGTTAGAAGTGTGGCAGTTTTGTGATGTAATCGGATTTATGGGCGATTGCATCCACGGTGAGGGCATCGCCAAATGGGGTGAGTTTTACCCAAATAGAGACACCATTTGGTTCCCACAAGCTCAGCTTAATTACGCCGAAAACCTCCTCTCCTACGCCTTCCAACAGCCCAATGAAATTGCCATCCAATTCAAGAATGAGTGTGGTCAAAATCGTAAACTCACCTGGCAACAACTCAGTGATCAAGTCTCGATCATGCAGCAATGGTTGAAGCAAAACGGGGTTGAGAAAGGTGACGTTGTCGCGGGATACTTACCTTATGTACCCGAAGCGGTCATCGCCATGCTTGCTACCACAAGTTTAGGGGCAGTTTGGACATCGACTTCGCCAGATTTTGGCGTCGAGAGCGTGGTAGAGCGCTTTGGCCAAGTAAAACCAAAAATACTTTTCTGCTGTAACGGATACACATTCAATGGCAAGCCCTATGAAATGCACGGCAAAAACGCGGATATTGTTGCAGCGATCCCAAGTATCCAAAATACCTGCCAAATAGAGTACTTGCTTGATAGTAATCGTCACGATCACAGCAATAGTGAATTCTCCGATTGGGAAGCCATCGTAGCAAGCTATATCCCCAGAGGAATCCGCTATCAGCGCGTATCGTTTAACGACCCATTATTTGTCCTTTATTCTTCTGGCACCACGGGTAAACCCAAATGTATTGTACACGGTGTTGGCGGAACGGTATTAAACCACCTAAAAGAGCATCAATTACACAGTGACATCCAACCTCAAGATAAGGTGTTTTACTACACAACATGTGGTTGGATGATGTGGAATTGGCATGTATCCACGTTAGCGAGTGGTGCAACTTTGGTTATTTATGATGGTAGCCCGATGTACCCCATGCCAAGTGTACTTTGGGAGCTTGCTCAAGAGGCCGAAGTCACTTTATTCGGCACTTCAGCGAAATACCTCGAGGCCATTGAAAAACAAAACCTGTGTCCTAGCCAACATTACGACCTACCAAAATTAAGGACGCTGTGTTCAACTGGCTCGGTGCTGTATCCAGAGCAATTTGACTACGTATATTCCAACATTAAAGCCGACCTACATTTGGCGTCAATTTCCGGCGGCACAGATATATGCGGCTGCTTTGTATTAGGCAATCCAATTTCGCCAGTATTTAAAGGTGAATGCCAGGCCCCAGGGTTGGGGTTAGACGTAGCCGCATTTGGTGAGCAAGGCGACCGCCTCTATGATCAGCGTGGAGAGCTGGTTTGTTTAAACAGCTTTCCTAATCAGCCGCTCGGATTCTGGCAAGATGACGGTGAAAAATACCATAACGCCTATTGGAGCAAGTACCCCAATACGTGGCACCACGGCGACGATATTAAAGTTACCACCAACCAGGGCATCATGTTTTATGGAAGAAGTGACACCACATTGAATCCAGGTGGCGTGAGAATTGGAACGGGTGAAATTTATCGTCAGGTCAACAAAATAGAGCTCATTTTAGACTCAGTCGCGGTTGGGCAAGCCCATCAAGGCGATGAAAGGATTGTCTTGTTCGTCAAGCTGATACCCGAACAAACATTAACGAGTGAGCTCATTGACGAAATCAAGACCCGCTTAAGGCAAAACTGCTCTCCAAGGCATATCCCTTCGTTAATTTATGCCATCAGCGATATTCCGAGAACCAAGTCAGGCAAGATCGTCGAGCTAGCGGTAAAACAAGTAGTAAATGGTAAAAGCGTCAGCAATATCGGCGCAATAGACAACCCTGATGTATTACAAGAAATAGAGCAAATCATCACCGCAGAAAGCTAGCTTGTACCGACCAAAAGGAAAAAGGGAGTGTTCATCAACAAACACTCCCCTTTTTAACTCATTCATTCGAAGGACTTTAAGACTTTTTCGCCACACCCATTAAGACTTTTTTTGTACCCATTTTTGTTTGCATCTCAAAGGGCACGCTGACTTCAACGTTGTCAAAACCCACGCTTGTCAATACTTGGTTGGCTTTACTCTTGGTTAAGCCCATCCCTTCTTCGCCTTCCTCTAATAGCCAGTCAAAATGCACAAATGATGCACCATTATCTAGGATGGCATAGATAATGTCGGCGGCTTCAGAAAAACTGTGTAGAAAGCCGCAAACCGAAGATGCAACTACCAGATCAAATTGCTTACGAAACGCCGGGTGCTGGGCAACAAGTCCACGAGTTAGCATATCGACAACAGGTTCCACATTAGAAAGCATTTTTTTATCCAGCTGCTCGATCATGGACTCTGAGCTATCAAGTGCAACGATACTTTTTACTTGAGGTGATAACCTTTCGCTTAGCAACCCTGTGCCACAACCAAAATCGAGCACTTCTAAATCGTCTAACTCGACGACGTTGGTAAGGTGTTGAAATGCTTGGTCCGCAAAGATAGTTGTCGCTTCATCTTGCTCCCAAGTTTCCGCACACTCATCCCATTCACTCGCCATACTTCTCTCCCAATTTACTTTCCCGTTGGCCTCTATGCCAAACGACTACCATTGTTATATCACCTTAAAAGACAATATGGAAAATTTTGTTTATTATTCAGGTACTCACTATTTAAGAGCATGCTATGAATCTGAATCAAGTCGAAGCTTTCTGTACCATCGCCGACACTGGGTCGGTGTCTGAAGCTGCGCGCCAGCTCGATTGTAACCGAACCAAGCTGAGTATGGCTATAAAGGCGTTAGAGAAAGAGCTCGAAACCTCATTGTTCACTCGCAGTGGCAATAAGCTCACATTGTCTGAGGCGGGTAAGGCGATTTACAAAGACTGTGAAACCCTGTTGGCAACGTCGGCAAGAATCAAACAAACCTGTTTACAGGTGTCAGGAGAATTTAACGCCGAGGTTTGGATAGCTCGTGACGACTCGTTACCCGATGAACTTTGGCAAGATTTAGCACATCGACTAAACAACAAGTTCCCTGCCACTTCATTTAATCTTGTATTAGCATCTACTGGAGATCTAGCGAATTTAGTCGCAACGCAACAAGTTGATTTCGCGTTTGGTGTAGATTATGAACGTGTGGACGATCCAAAGATCACCTATAATCCGCTTGGCAAGATTCGCATGATGTCAGTTTGTCAAAACAGTCACCCTCTTTGCAAGCTAAGGCGTGTGTCGGATGAAGTACTTAGAGATGAAATGCAAGCTGTGATGGTTTATCTCAATGAGAAAGACAATCCAGAATTACAACCATTTTCCACCCGATACATCGGATTCTCGAGCTTCGACTACATGTTGAATACCATACTATCAGAGGAAGCTTGGGGAGTATTGCCCGAGCCTCTTATTCGCCATCATTTAAGAGAACAAAGGCTGGCTGTGATTAAACATACTTATGGTTTAACTCAAGAAGATTATTGCATGTTCACCGCATCTGGCATGTTAGAGCACCCCGGAATGACTTGGCTTGCCGACAAGCTAAACGAATATTTATTTGATTTTTAGCCAGATTTTAGTCACATTTCCTACCATCTACTCAACCCACAATTGATTAAAAAACAGTCGCTGCCAATATTTTTGACACCTTAATAATCATATATCCTATTGTTTTTATTTGCTTTCCTAAAGTTCAGCTAAATATATTCGGTATACGGGAAAGATGGCATTTGTATATTGGCCCAGTTAAGCAAACAATAACAATGTGTTCATAACATGGTTGGCTTTATGTGTGCTAAAACAAGTTTAAACGAAAAACGGTTACTCACTTTCTCAGCGTTTGCTGCCGCAGGCTTTGCGCTTGCTGGACTGGTTTTAGGTTTACTTGCTAGCTCAATTGTCATCACGTTTGACGGTGTATATTCTTTAGTCAGTCTACTGTTAACTTTATTGTCACTCGCTGCAGCTCGGTACATTGAGTCACCAGCCAAAACACATTTCCCTTTCGGCAAAGCCATGCTAGAGCCTGCCGTCATTGCTATCAAAGGCGCAGTTATCCTTATCGTGGTTAGCTACTCCATTTATTCGGCTGTTTTAGCGTTGCTCAATGGTGGACGCCCAGTCGATACTTCACTTGCCACATTATTTGGTTTTGTGAGTACACTAGCCTGCGGCTACGTATGGTGGGCCATCAGACAAAAAAGCAAACGCTATTCTTCCGGGCTCATCGAGGCAGAAGCCAAACAGTGGAAGATGGATACACTCCTGAGCTTTGTCGTTATGGTAGGGTTTGTTTCTGCATGGTTAATCTCAAAATCTCCATGGGCTCACCTCTCTGTCTACGCCGACCCAGCGATGATGCTTGCCATGGCTGGCTATTTTGTAAAAGTACCTTTCGATATGTTGAAAGAAGCCTTTAGAGAGCTATTAATGATGTCTCCCAATAAAGAAATCTACCAAACGGTTGATCAGGGCGTTGCTGATGTCAATACACAAACCAAACAAGATATTAAGCTGGCTGGCGTGACAAAAATCGGCCGAGAGCTACGCGTTAACGTCGATATCCACTCAACCAGTAATAGCCTAGCAGTCGCAGACGTTGAAAAAACACGAACGGCTATTACAAGAAAACTGTCTAAAATCAAACTGGACTTGCAGCTGACCATGAACGTTGCTAGCTAGTGGTAGTTTTGGCTAGCAACCTCATTAAAGCTCGTTGATAAGATTTACCGAAATAGTTGCACCTGCCGCAAAGCTTTCCTCTATGAAGATTGCGTTCAACGTTATATGTCTGCTTTAATTAACTTTGCTCCCTAAGACGTGCAGAATATGCTTAAGGTAAAGCGCTACTTTCGTTTATTTCTCTACATCGGATAAATAAAATGGCAAGGAAGCTAAAAATAGGCATTAGTGCCTGTGTAATCGGTCAAAAGGTTCGCTTTGACAGCGGACATAAAAATCTCAAATTTTGTAGCGAAGAGCTAGCACAATTCGCCGAGTTTATGCCTGTATGTCCAGAAGTCGGGATTGGATTACCCATTCCGCGGCCAACGATTCGACAAATTCAGTGTGGTGAAGAAATCAAGGTATCCCGCCCTGATGGAACTGGGGATGTCACGCAAGATCTCATCGATTTTGCGAAAGCCCACTCTAACAAATGTGATGACTTATCGGGCTTTATCGTGTGTGCAAAAAGCCCAACTTGTGGTATGGAAAGAGTGAAAGTCTATCATCAAAATGGCCAAGGCTCAGAATCTAACGGGATAGGCGTGTTTACTCGTCAAATTATGCAAGCTCTCCCGCTTCTGCCTGTCGAAGAGAATGGCAGACTCAACGACCCCATTTTGCGAGAGAATTTTATCACTCGTGTTTTCACATACGATAAATGGTTGGCGTTAAAGCAGCGTACATTAAACAAACACGCACTTATTGAGTTTCACACCAAGCAAAAGTATCTTGTGATGAGCCACCACTATGAAAGCTATAAATCGCTTGGTCAATTGCTAGCTCGTGCGGATTTATCCATTCAAGATCAAGCTCAGCAATATATATCAGGCCTAATGGCCGCTCTTACATACCAAGCTTCGAGAAAATCTCACGCTAATACTCTTCAACACCTGCAGGGCTACTTTAAAAAACACCTTAGCAGCACACAACGGCAAGCACTGGCTAAAGAGATCAGCTCGTTTAGAGAGGGGCTCACACCTTTGTTGGTGCCCATTTCATTGATTAAGCACTATTTGAGTGAGTATCCAATTCAATACTTGTCTGAGCAAAGTTATTTGAGTCCGCATCCACAAGAGCTAAAACTAAGGTACGGGTATTGAAAGGTATAATTTGGTTTAGGCGTGACCTTCGCACGATTGATAACCCAGCGCTACACGAAGCCTACTCAAAAGGCGTACGAGAAGCGATTTACATCGCCACTCCAAAACAATGGGAGCAGCACAAGCTGTCACCTCTGCAAGCAGACTTTATCGAACGTCACGTGAACCATTTAAACCACGAATTACACTCACTAGGCATAAAGCTGGCTTGTCTAGAAGCAACAGACTACTCTGACCAAACGAGGCAAATATGCCATTACTGCCACTCACAAGGCATTGAGGTTATCTATCTGAATCAAGAACTTGAACTCAATGAATGCCTTAGAGACAAATGTGTAGGAGAAAATGGTTTTCGCACTATCTCTCATCAATGCGATACGGTAGCGCCACTCGGTTCGGTGTTAAACAAACAAGGCAGTATGTTTAAAGTCTTTACTCCCTTTAAAAAAGCGTGGCTTACCTATGTTCAGGCCAACGGTATTCAAGTTTCGCCGTCACCACAGCAAGACTCAAACGCTCGGCATTCAAACTTAGAGAGTTCTAACTATTGTCAGTTCAAATATCAAAAAGCCGACTCCACAAACTGGCCACTGATAGATACTGTTATTGACCAAGTGATACCTCAATTTTTTACCAATAAACTTGCTGACTACAAAACTCATCGAGACTTCCCAGCCATAAAAGGTACATCAGGGCTTTCACCCTATCTGGCAATCGGTGCACTTAGCCCACGCTGGCTTGTTCATCTATTGATACAGCGTAGTCCTGAAGTCCTCTACGATACCAACCGGCCAGATTTCAGTTGGCTCAATGAGCTGATTTGGCGTGATTTCTATAAACACCTCCTTTTCCACCACCCTACTCTAATAAAGGGACGTGGTTTTAACCCCAAATATGACCAGCTCAATTGGTTAAACGACAAACAAGACTTTCAAGCATGGTGTGAGGGAACAACTGGATACCCTTTGGTCGATGCCGCCATGAGTCAGCTACTTAAAACTGGCTGGATGCATAATCGTTTAAGGATGGTTGTAGCCAGCTTTCTGACGAAGCATTTGTTGGTTGATTGGAGGTGGGGAGAGGCGTTTTTTATGCAACACCTAATTGATGGAGATTTTAGCGCGAACAATGGAGGCTGGCAGTGGGCAGCGAGCACTGGCTGCGACGCTCAACCTTACTTTAGAATTTTTAATCCCATTACACAAAGTGAAAAATTCGACCCACAAGGAGACTTTATTCGTAAGTTCATACCAGAACTGAGGTCAGTACCTGATAAGTATATTCACTTTCCACACCAATATTTGCAGGAAAACGATTTAGGAAACTCATATCCTCCACCCATTGTAGAGCATAAGTTTGCAAGAGCCAGAGCAATTGAGTTTTATCAAAAATAATAAGGCGCTGATGACGCGCCTTATTCACTTATGAGATTACTATTCCCAATCCAAAATAACTTTACCAGATTGTCCGCTTTTCATAGCATCGAAGCCTTTCTGGAAATCGTCAATTTTATAGTGGTGAGTAATCATTGGCGTTAGATCAAGACCGGATTGGATCAAAGATGCCATCTTGTACCAGGTTTCAAACATTTCGCGGCCATAAATGCCTTTGATAACCAAACCTTTAAAAATCACTTGGTTCCAGTCAATACCCATGTCTGATGGAGGAATACCTAATAGCGCAATTCGGCCACCGTGATTCATGGTTTTTAGCATAGAGGCAAACGCGGACTGATTACCGGACATTTCTAATCCAACATCAAAGCCTTCTGTCATGCCCAGCTCAGACATGACATCTTCGATGCTTTCGTTGGCCACGTTAACCGCACGTGTCACGCCCATTTCTTTTGCTAGGTTGAGGCGGTAATCATTCACATCAGTGATCACAACATGACGAGCCCCGACATGTTTTGCCACAGCCGCAGCCATAATACCGATTGGACCAGCACCAGTAATCAAAACATCTTCACCAACCAAATCAAACGATAACGCAGTATGTACCGCGTTGCCAAATGGGTCGAAGATCGATGCTAAATCGTCTGAAATCTCTTCCGGGATTTTAAACGCATTAAACGCTGGAATCACTAAGTACTCAGAGAAAGCACCAGTACGATTGACACCTACACCAATCGTATTTCGGCATAAGTGTGTACGACCGCCACGACAATTACGGCAATGCCCACAGGTGATGTGACCTTCTCCAGAAACGCGATCACCAATGTCGAAACCACGAACTTCTTGGCCAATACCAACCACTTCACCAACATACTCATGGCCCACAACCATAGGAACTGGAATGGTGTTCTGAGACCATTCATCCCAGTTGTAAATGTGCATGTCGGTGCCGCAAATGGCGGTTTTCTTAATCTTGATGAGCAAATCGTTGTGGCCAAGCTCAGGCTTGTCCACTTCCGTCATCCAAATACCTTCTTCAGGCTTTAATTTTGCTAACGCCTTGATTTTCATTAGTCAATGATCCCCATATCACGACCAACTTGGATAAACGCATCAATGGCTTTATCCAGTTGTTCACGGCTATGCGCTGCTGACATTTGAGTACGAATACGCGCTTGGCCTTTTGGTACAACCGGGAAAGAGAACCCGATGACATAAATACCTTTCTCAAGCGCACGCTCAGCAAACTCAGCGGCAACTTTTGCATCTCCTAACATAATAGGAATAATAGCGTGATCAGCGCCAGCTAAGGTGAAACCAGCTTCTTCCATACGAGTACGGAAATGCGTTGAGTTTTCCCACAAGCGTTTACGCAGGTCACCACTTTCTTGAAGTAAATCAATAACGCGAATAGACGCGCTTACAATGGCAGGAGCTACTGCATTTGAAAATAGGTATGGACGAGAGCGTTGACGCAGCCATTCAATCACCTCTTTTTTACCAGAAGTGTAACCGCCTGAACCGCCGCCCATTGCTTTACCCAATGTACCTGTGATGATGTCGATACGATCGATGACATCATGGTATTCATGCGTACCCGCGCCGTTTTCACCCATAAAGCCCACTGCGTGAGAATCATCAACCATGACCAACGCGTCGTACTTATCCGCTAGGTCACAAATGGCAGGAAGGTTAGCAACAACACCATCCATAGAGAACACACCATCAGTAACGATTAAAGTGTTACGTGCACCCGCTTCTTTAGCGGCAATCAATTGTTGCTCTAACTCTTCCATATTGTTATTTGAATAACGGAAACGCATGGCTTTACACAAACGCACGCCATCGATGATAGATGCGTGATTTAGTGCGTCAGAAATGATCGCATCTTCTTTGCCTAAAATAGTCTCAAATAGGCCAGTATTTGCATCGAAACAGCTGGTATAAAGAATCGTATCTTCTTTACCTAAGAACGTGGACAGCTTTTGCTCAAGCTCTTTGTGGATATCTTGAGTACCGCAAATAAAGCGAACAGAAGCCATACCGAAACCGTGGCCATCCATTCCCTCTTGACCCGCTTTAATCAATTCTGGGTGGTTAGCCAAACCTAGATAGTTGTTAGCACAGAAGTTCAATACTTCTTGACCAGTTGAAATAGAAATAGAGGCTTGTTGCTGTGAAGTGATAACACGCTCTGCTTTGTACAAGCCTTCTGACTTTACTTCTTCAATTTGATTACGAAGTTGCTCATAAAGTGAAGATGACATACTCAATTCCTTGCTTTTTTTATCTAGAGTTCAGGTATTGCAGGCGACTAGCCAACACTTAACGCCTACAAGTAGGATAGTTTGGCATCAGTGTAATGGAATCTAGCGAAACGCATTATCCCTAGAGGTGGAAAAACTTTAATGAATTTCAGGCACAAATTTAGATACTTGAGGGAAGAGTTATTTATTTTCATTTTTAACAATTAGTTATGATTTTCAACTCAATAAGCTCGTCAATTTCTCAGCAATCAAACCCTACTAGTTAATATCAAAATAGTGATTCCCGTCATAATTTAGTAGATAATCTAGCAAACACTTACGCCCCAATTGGTCTTTACATGCAAAACACAAAACTCGTGTCACTTCTACCCGATTTGGCCAGTTTCATACTCGTTGTCAATGAAGGCAGTTTTACCGCCGCAGCTAAAAAGTTGGATGTGACTCCATCCGCTTTGAGTAAGCTAATTACTCGATTAGAAAATGCGCTGTCGGTTAAGTTGTTAGAGCGGACAACTCGAAAGCTCAACATTACGCAAGCGGGTCAACGGGTTTACGACCAAGCCAACATCATGTTAAACGCTGCCCAGCAAGCAGTTGAAGTATCCAAGCAAGATCATACTGAACCATCTGGCTCAATTACCGTTGCGGCGCCAGAAGCTTTTTTGCACTCTGTGCTACAACCTCTTATTGCGCCCTTCTTGTCTCAGTACCCAGCAATTTCACTTAAGGTCAAAGCCATAGATGGTGATATACATTTGCTCAAACAAGACATTGATATCGCGTTTAAACTCACAGACAAACCAGATGAGAGCTTAGTGTTAAAGGAAATCAACGACACAAACTTAGTGTTGTGTGCTAGCCCAGCCTACCTTGATCAATGTGGTACCCCAACACACCCGACTGAACTGATTGATCACGATTGTTTGTTTCTCGGTGAGGTCTCTCATGACAATGTATGGGATTTTCTAAAAGGTGATGAGTTTTATACTGTAACAGTAAAAGGACGATTTGCGGTTAACCAATCCCAACTGAGGCTACAAGGCGTGAAAGAGCATTTAGGCATTGGTATTTTTCATGATTTCGTTGTGAGAGAAGCACTACAAGAGCAAACCGTCATTCAAGTGTTGCCAGATTGGACGATAAAAAGTAACTATCATGGCGGCATTGCTATGCAATACCGCCAGACTAAATATATGCCGGCAAGGTTACGCGTGTTTATCGATTACATGCACCAGCATTTACATGGCAAGTGCTAAAACTTGAGAATCAATTAGGCACCCTACCATAAAGTTATCAACAAAATAACCTTTCCCATATACTTGGGTTTCGTTTGTTGTGATACTCGACGCGAAGCGAATCGATTTCCTGTAACGCGTCTTTCGCTCCCGCCAAATCTAGCGTGTCTATTTTTACTTGAATCCTATCTAACTCTGCACTGAGCCGTTTAAACCCTTCTTGATAAACTGAACGCTTTTCAATAGGGAGATTTAACGCTTTGCTCTGTGAGACCAAGCGTTGAAGGTTTGATATAGGGACACGCATTTCATCGAGATTTACTGCCTGTACAGCTAGATTAAATTCTAATTTCATTTGTTTCATGTTTGCAGATAAATTGTTCTCCTGTGCCTGAACCATCATGGAAAGAAACAAACCAATTGTTAGAAGAATAACTTTTGCCATTATCGCGCTCCATTGCATTTTGTATTTGCACAGGAACTCGATATTTACTGAAGGGGCCTACCTACATTACCTGCGCTCTGGCCAGTATAAACTTCTCCAATACAGCAAGAGAGGCAAAACTGTTACTAATTATAATCGGTTAAATTCAGTAATATCTCCCTCTTAAGCTTTCCTTAAGTTTCCCACGTTATCGTGTTTTATGTAGACCAAAATCGGGAGAGGAAACCATGGCACAAGTACATAAATGGGATATTTTAGTCAAACTCACACACTGGACTGTCGCTATCTTATTTTTAAGCAATTACTTTTTGACCGAAGAAGGCAGCCTAATTCATCAATGGGTGGGGTATGGAGTCGCTGGCGCGGTAGTAATTCGGCTTATGTGGGGGTTGGTTGCACGTTCACCATCAAGGTTGAGTAGTTTCAAACCGTCGATCCCCTCGGCAATAACTCATATCAAAGAAGTGTTTTCAACCAAGAAAGACGACCATGTTGGGCATAACCCCGCGGGGGCCATTATGATTTGGACCATGTGGACGCTTTTATTGCTCACCGCATTTACAGGCTGGTCAATAGAACAAAACTTGTTCGGGGACAAGGATATCTTCGAAAGCATTCATGAGGTGTTCGCTAACTTGACTATGATCGCAGTAGGCATCCACGTAAGTGCCATAATTCTTATGACTAAGATAACCAAAAAGTCATATCTATCGGGCATGACTTTGTGGCAAAGAAAACCTAACAAACCTTTGAAAAGTGCAACTAAACACTCGTCATAGCAAATTAGATTAGCACTTAGTTAAACAAAGGTGGGTAAGATATATAGCCAAGTAACCTCGACAGAACAAATACGTTCGGATAAGCAAAGCTTTATTTCCTGACAGCAGTGTAGAGGTTACTTGAGTAGCATTTTAAAAATTAAAATTTCAACTCATTCTCCTTTCATATTATTTCCAACTTAAAAATTCTCTTTCATTAGAAAATTACTTTTTTACTTACTAACTCTACTACTACCCTACCGATTGCCACTCATAAAATTAAACGGAAATGTTATTATAAATAATTTAACTTGTTAACAGTCTGATTTATTTTTATTATATTTAAAATTATCAAACAACATACTTTTATGTGCTAGTGTTAGCAAAATTGAGCTATTTGGTGGATTTCAGATGGAACATCAATTTATTGAAGATATTATCAGCAATATTATCTATGATATAGATCACATAGAATCAAAGACTTACAACTTGGATCCTGATTCAATAAAAACTAAAGAAATAAAGTTTAAGCTAGAAGAAATGAGAGTTAATCTTGATAGGGTGCATGTTATTTCGCGTCACTTAAACAAAAATTACAACCTTTAGCATAGCGCTTTGATAGAATCATTATAGAGTTATATTTACTATGAAAGAAACAGATTTAGAGTCTATAAATAAAAGCATAACCAGAATATACGTAAACATAAAAAGATTAGAATGTGTGATTGACTATTATGAACGAACTGAACATTATGAACTAATATTATCGAAGTTATCTAGACTACATGTGATATTAAAAACGATTCGTCTTCAATACCCTCTATTAGAAAATCAGGGGCATGATACCTATAAGTTGAATTAACGTGCAACAAGACTAAATATCAAGCGTACTGATTCACAAAACAACGGGAATTAGCAAAACTCTAGTTGCAAAATCAATGAGCTACAGTCAAACATTGGTTATAGGCATGATGACAGGAGTTCAAGATGAAAGAGAATTTTATCAGAGAAGGCATCAGAGGTAAGTTAGTCGTCAAAGACTTTGTGCCTGCCACCAACATCGGAAAGTTTGACCTTAAAGCCGAGCCACACAAAAAAAAGATTACCGTCGTGGTAAAGGTATTTTATCGTTTCCTCGATAATAGCCAGGACCAGCTGACTTGGACCATGAGTGAGAAGAACGACTTCAAAAGAAATGCTCGTCGCGTCATTTTAGATAAATGGGCGAATCTGTACCAAATCCGCTGCATTAAACAAAATTGGGAAGAGTTTGTAATGAACATTAATTTTGTCATTGCAGAAGTGACCAATCCAGCCTACTGCCGCTATGTTGTTGAAGTAAAAAAAATCGCACGATATAAATCGAGTGGAGGTATCAATCACGGTGTCGTACCCCACGTATGTGGCGTGAATAACTTCGCTAACGAAGTCGATATAACCAAAAAGCAGGATCGAATATTTAACTATAAAGCAGGATCGAATATTTAACTATAAAGAAGGGCTTATCCGGGCGGGGTTACGTGGCCTACTACCTGCGGGAGATGGAGACTTCTTAACGTTTTCTTCTGATAGACACGCTTTAACGTCAAGCATGAAAGTCTATTTAGACCAATTCTTATCCATCGTCAGAACAAGAAGAACCCCCGACGTTGTTGGCATTAAAGCCTATGTCATCGGCCTTAAGGGAAAAAACGACAGCTTATTAACAAGAAATTTAGAATCTAGACGAGCGACTTCTATTGCTAATTATATCAACCAGCGCATTGTTGGAGATAATTTTGCTATCGTGTCTGACGACTCTCAACAGTGGGCTAAAGATGCGATAAAATTTTTAAAGACACGGGCAAGAAACCATACAGTATCAGGCCAAGATGGGGGCGCACTCATTGTCATTCGCACTCCTGACGACGTGGACCGTACGGTCCCTCACAAATATGTCGTCATGACACATGAGTTTGGCCATATGCTCGGTTTACCCGATGAATACATGGGGGTCCATAGTGCATCGACAATGTCTAAAATCCAACTCGACAAAGTGTGGCCAACGACACTGACATCCACTTCCCTACAATCTGGGAACGACCGTTTACGCTTAATGCAAGATGGGTATACCCAAATGACCACGCAAGCCAATGTTCCCCTACCAAACTTAATATTTAATACAACTACGGCAAAAAGACCCGAAGCCCTGCATGCGGCGCAAAAAGTTCGAGAGCAAAATGATAAAAACTCTCAGCGTAAAACCCAACTAAAAGATACCTTTGGTCAAGACAGTTGGATTTACAAAAAATATAAAGATAGCCACCCTTATATTAGTGCACCACCAACATTAACAGCGATTTCAAATAGTATCATGCACAGTGGAAGTGAAATTCAGAAAGCGCATTTTGTGACTATCTGGTCGGCACTATGTCATGCAACCAGTGACCACCTTCAGTGTACAGACTGGGAAATTATACCAGCCAGTTAGGGCGTGTGGACGAATGAAAATGGCCGCCAGTAACACAGCGGCCAGTTCGCTTTACATTATACTCTACGATAAGGTAGGTACACGGGCTCCCACATATGGGAGGCTAGCTCATGGCGAATATCTTTGTCGCGCAATTTACTGACAGGATCGGTTTCTTTTAGTCTTTGCAAAATGGTCGTGGCGACATGAATAGTCACTTCCTTGAGTTCACTGATTCTAGGGTATACACATCCCATCGCCAGATCCTCTTCCGACACATGTTCTGCTAGGGCATACGAAGCGGTGGTAAACATATCCATGGTGATTTTTTCTACTTCGCCTGCGATAGCGGCCAATCCGACACCGGGGAATATAAAGACATTATTCCCTTGGCCGATTCGATGAGTGCTACCTTCAAAGACCACATCATCAAATGGACTGCCTGTTGCGACGATGGCTCTACCATTTGTCCAACGATATAAGTCCTCCGGCAGTGCCTCACAATTATCTGTAGGGTTTGAAAGCGGGAATACGATCGGCCTATCGGTGTAGCACTGCATTCTCTCGATATGTGATTGGGTAAAGGCCCCACCAACGCCACTGCAACCAAGTAATACGGTGACCGGAACATTATTGAGCAGATCTTGCAAGCTCACCTTGCCCTCTTGTTCAAGTTGCCAGTCGCGCGTGAGCTCCCAAGATTTAGAATAACGTTTCTTGTATTCGTCTAAATTATCACGGTTGTCGAAAACCACACCACGAGAGTCTAACGTATAAATCCGAGCGCGGGCTTCTTCATGCGAAAGGCCTTCTTTTAATAGCCCTGCAAAGATTTGGTCTGCAACCCCTACCCCACCAGCGCCTGCACCATAAACGGCATAAACTTGGTCAGACAGACTTTCATGTTTAATTTTAGCCGCGTTGATGATGCCCGCCAATACGACGGAGCCTGTCCCTTGGATATCATCATTAAATGAAGGTACAACATCTTCATATTCGGTCAGGTTATCGAACGCATTCGATTTACTGAAATCTTCCCATTGCAGTACCGCTTTCGGGAAATGATGTGTCACCTGCTCGACAAACTTGGCGATGAAAGTTCTGTATTCGTCTCCGCGGATACGCTTTTTAGTCACACCTAAATACATTGGGTCGGACAACAGATCTGGGTTATCAGTACCGATGTCTAAAGCAATTGGCAAACATTGTGTTGGATGAATGCCAGCGCCCAATGTGTAAAGTGACAACTTACCTATCGGAATACCCATACCACCTACGCCTTGGTCACCTAAGCCAAGTATGCCCTGACTATCAGTCACAACGATAATTTTAATATCTTGGCTAGCAAACTCTCGGGCCATTTCTCCCATACTATCGACATTATCCTCTGTAATGTACAGGCCCCGAGCTTTTTGGTAGCGATGACTAAATTCTTGACAAGCCTTACCCACCGTAGGGGTGTAGATAATCGGGGTCATCTCTTCGACATATCGATTCAACAATGCGTAAAACAGTGTTTCGTTTCTGTCTTGTAGCGATCTCAAAAACAAATACTTCTCGATATCTGTAGAGGCATTTTTAAACCCGCTGTAGACTCGTTTAATCTGATCTTCAAACGTCTGAACTCTTGGCGGTAATAAGCCATTTAGATTAAACATATCGCGTTCTTCGTAGCTGAACGCTGTACTCTTATTAAGATTACGGTCATTAAGCAAATCTGTACCTGAAAGCGAAACAGGACGAAATTCATTGCCCTGAGCATCTTTCCAACGTAAATATTTTCCGACAGTCATAACATCTCCACTAACCAACTTGATATGGCTTCTATTCCTTAACGACCTTGAGGTGCATTCTGAGTATATCGGCCTAGTTAAAATCGCAAGTAGTCTAAAAAGGATTGCGAAGAAATGTTGTGATCCAACGCATTGAAATGGTGTTTTTTACCATATTTACAATAAGTTACACTAATCAAAACAGTAAAGGCATTGAAAGAGGTAATAGTTTATACCCAAATCACTTCAAGATGCAGAATTCAGAGCGAGGTGAGTGGCCCAATTTAAGGAAAAGGTCTGCAGGAATGGCCCTCCATTTCAAAGGCCTTTGACGCGAAAGTGGGCCACTCACATCGCTCCCGAAGGGCGAGTAGATAAGGCATCACTGCGTTGTTAGGGATGTTCAACGTAGAATGACTATGCCTCACCTCCCTGCCTAGCATTGAAGCCTTATCTATCTCGCTGAAACTCGCATCTTGAAGTGAATTGGGTATAGGCAAAATATAAGACTTTCGTCTTAACACAGGTCCCCCGGAGAGTAATTCTTGCAGCCTAGAAAAATTTTCACTGACACCCTATTAACAATATCTTGATTTTCTCAAATAAAACCTTATTTAAGCTAAGTGTATTAATCTCACTCGGTAACAATAAATTAAAAATTCGATAAGCGTTATTACGTAGAAAAAGGCAAGTATTAATTTTTTTAAAAAATTAAATATGCACTTGATCCCTTAAAACCAAAAAACACCGACTTCACTATCTCCATGAATATTAGTATTTTTTATAATATTGCTACAAGTTTTCCAATTAAGTATTGATAGAAACACACTACTATTGTAGTCTTAAACCCAGACTTAATTTTCGACAATAATTAATAAAAGATACGTATAGTATCAATACCTTTTCACCTCTTTCCGGCAGAAATATTTGCATCCGATAGTTGGAAAAACTGCTGTTAATAGATTGTTTTTAATAGCATTGGATATATTTCACAACCAAACCAATCACCAGACTTATGATTTAGGAAGGAATCTATTTATTCTTAACATACTTTTATATATTCCAGCTTAAACATTGAACATCTCCCCCTCCTTAAATAGAATTCAATCGCTCTAAACAAACAGGTAACTTTTGGTTTTTTTATTAACCCATCGTTAACCGCATAACTATTTAGAATATTAATGATTAGTTTTTAGGAAAGGGATACTACATATTTAGTACCCCCTAAATAATATGATAAAACCAGTGTAAGAAATTGTAGTTCTTAAAGTTCTTAGCTCTATTATCTATCTGATATATGGTCATTTATTTGCTGGCAGATAGTAGAGTTATGTATTGCATAACTCTAGAAATAGTCGAGTTCAAAAATCTAGAGCCTTTTAGTAAAACGGTACTAGATAAATAAAATAACTTTGAGTGAGGTTAAGGCCTGTGCCTTAGCTATAAAACTGCTTACATAAAATCTTATTTCATATTTGAATTCTAATATTATTTTATTAAACACATATAAACTTTAAGGTTAAAACATGCTAACTAAATTAGTCGTAAAAGCTCAAATGTCTATCGATAACTGCAAACAAGCTATTGCTAAATTCACTCAAGACGAAAACGGCGTAACTGCAATCGAATACTCAATCATCGCAGCTATCATGGGTGGTGTTATCTACGTTGGTCTAACACAATCTGGCCTAGCTACAAACATTAAAGAAGCGCTAAAAACCGTTGCTGGCTACATCAGTGTTTACACTGGCTAATGACGGCTTGGATAATAGCTTGGTGGCTATCTCTAGCCACCATCTCTTGTTATATAGGATATCTAGATCTACGTTATAGAAAAATACCTAACACCCTATCACTTATCGTTTTTTTAATTAGTGTCGTCATTTCACTGCATATAAAAAATGGTGGAAATATTATGTATGTCGCCATGATATTTCTCGTCGGGTTTGTATTGTTTCTATTTAATATTATTGCAGCAGGTGACATAAAACTGCTTTGCTCTTTTTTTGTAGCTATCAGCCCAACTTATTCACCGATGGTACTTTTTGTTATCACTTTCCTTGGTGGAATTATGGGTTGCATTCAACTTATATGGTTGAAAGCTAATAAAAAGAACTTAAAGGAAAGCTCAGGCGTTCCTTATGGAATACCTATTTGTATTGGTTGTTTACTCGGTATTGCTGCGTCAATAATTTAGTTTAAGGCTTCGTCGTGAAATCAAAAATATTATTAGTTATTGCAGTGGTTGCCATACTAGTCGGCCTTTATGGTGTAGCTGGTTCGTTAGTGCACAAACCAAAACCTGCACCACAAAAAAACCCCAATATTCAAGTTTGGCGATTAAAGCAAAATGTCCATTCTGGAGAGATTATTAGTCGTCGTATGTTAAGCGTCGAACAAGTTTCTCAGAAAAAAGCCAATGAGCTTGGATTTACTCAAAGCGTGAACCTTGCTTGGAAACAAGGCGCGGTATTTCGTCAAAACTTAAACAAAGGCAGCTACTTATCGGAAGCTGACTTAGTCCAACCAGATGCACCTGGATACATCGACTTTGTTATTGGTAAAAACAGAGTTGCATTCCCTATCGCCATTGATCCAAACAGTGTCGTTGGAGGGGTCATTACTAATGGCAGCAAGGTAGATGTACTTGCCATCATTGGCATAAGCAAATCATCAGGTGGATTCGCACCTAAGAATTCAACCAATAAATCGATTACCGTTAAGCCGTTATTTATTGGTATTAAAGTATTACAAGTTAAAAAACTCACCTCTAAAGTAAAAATAGAAGGTGATGATAAGTCAAAAAGTCAAACCGTCGTTGTACTAGAGCTTACGAGAAAACAAGCGGTCACCCTGACCGTCGCACAGCAAGTTTCTCACATCAAGATAGATCGATCTGTAGGTCAATATACCGAATCGGATCTACAAGCTGACTCTGGTGATATTCTGCCGCATTTCCAAGATGTTGCTGAATACCGCGCAGACAAAATGCAAATTAACTAGGTTTTTGTCATGTTTAAATTAGCAAAACAATTACTCGCAGCACTAGTTCTAACCACTGTTTCATTTTTTGCAGCAGCTAGTGGTGTTATCAATTTAGCGAAAGGAAACGCGACCACAATTAATGTGAATCAGGACGTATCATCTGTTTTTATCGCTAGCCCGAAAATCGCTGACTATCAGGTCATCGATAAGAAAAAAGTGGTGGTCTATGGTAAGTCCATTGGCCGCACGTCCATCATGGTATTTGGTAAATCCGGAACGACATTGGCAAATAGAACGGTTATCGTCAACAAGAGCTTAACCAAGATACAGCAGTATATTGCCATCAAGTTCCCTAATGCCAACATCAATGTTTTTAACGTCGGTGACCAAGTGGTATTAAGTGGTACAGTCGCAACCGAGACCGAGAAAAGCCAAATTGAGAAGGTAGTTGGAAATCTATTGGCCAGAAAAGCCAAAGAGCATGTGTTTGAATACAAAAACACTAAATCTAATACCAAAGAGCAAATGGACTACATGACTCGTACAAGCTACGAAGGCATTGTCAACAACATTGAGGTCGCTGCAACCAAGCAGGTAAACGTAAAGTTATCGATTGCGGAAGTCTCACAGTCGTTTATGGAAGATATCGGATTTAAATACGGTAGCAATTCAAGCTCTCCTGGGCAATTTATAAGCCCGATTAACGGTTTTAACGCATCAAACTTACTTGCCGTGATCAACGCTAGCCATGATGACACCGTAGGTAAAGTCCTTGCTGAGCCAAACCTATCTGTTATTTCAGGTGAAACGGCCAACTTCTTGGTTGGTGGCCAATTGCCTGTGGTATACACAGTCAACAACTCAACCAGTGTTGAATACAAAGACTATGGTATTCAGCTGCACCTAATGGCTAAAGTCAAAAGCGATGACAACATCCGTTTAACTTTAGCGCCAGAAGTCAGCTCATTAGATACCACTTACGAGAACCAGACTTACAGTCTTCCGGCCCTTAAGACACGTCGTGAAAAAACAACGGTTGAACTCGGTGATGGTCAGAGCTTTGTACTTGGTGGTTTGTTAAGTACTGAGGAAATCGAAAGCCTGAGTAAGGTTCCTCTACTTGGAGACATTCCAATCTTGGGCACTCTATTCCGTGATGCTGCTACTCATAAAAAGAAAACTGAGCTGGTGATTGTTGCCACGGTTAACTTAGTAAAACCCGTTAAACCGTCTCAAATCCAACTGCCAGAAATGCAAAAAACAACCACGTTGAGCCGCTTCTTTGGCCTAAATGATAATAAAACGGCCTACCCGAAAGCCAGTGAAAAGTTGGCAAAAGAGCTGCTTGCAACCGGAGGGTTTAAGAAATGATCAATTGGAAACTACTGGCACTGATTCCTGTTATCGCGGTAACAGGATGTGCAGAGCACGTAAATGAGCGCTCAGGAAGTAATGTTGACGTTTTCCCTGTCACCTATTCCCTCGCGCTGACTAAACCGTCTCCATTTTTGCAGCAGTTCATTGACTCACATTTCAATGTCATTTTAGAGCATGGTGTGACGATTGAGACATTTTCTTCTGTCGGTAAGCGCTGGGCGATGAGTGTCCGTAAAGACTTGGTTAAAAGAGGTGTTGAGCCTAAATCTATCAAGATACTACCTGGCATTAGCAAAGACGATGACCGATTCGACCTGTCGATCTCTACCACTAACTACACCACTCAGGTTCAGCAGTGTGGCTACTACGGTATTGGCGATGTCGAGGATACTGCGTCAGGTTGTTTTGTTGAAAATAGCCGTTGGATTTCAATGGTTAACCCTCAAAAAATGCTGATAAAAACGTCACCAGAAAGTACTAAAGAGTAAATATTATGTTTGATTTAGTCGATGTTATTAAAAATCACGCTGATAAATCAGAAAGTGAAAACCAACATGGTATGGTGTTGTTTCATCAGTCTGAGGACTGCAAAAGCTTTATCGAAGAAGCGTGTCGATTTGAAGGGTTAGCACTACCGAAAGCCCTAGCTAATGTAGACAAGAACATTCAGCAGTACGCGCGAGAAAACAAGTCTAGCACACTGATTATTGAGCTAAGCAGCAGTGACAATGTCACTGCTGAAATGGAGCGTATCTCCCATTTGCTACCTAACAATGCTTCTGTGATTGTTGTCGGTACAGAAGGCACGATCAATACGATTAGAAGCCTAAAGTCGATGGGCTTTCATTACTTGTTTTGGCCAGCGTGCCAAGAAGAGTTTGTAGAACTATTTAAATCAGTGAATACAAACACTGTTAATAACACCACACTAAGCCCTTCTAGAAAAGCGAAGAAAGTCGCTATTTTAGGTGCCAAAGGTGGTGTGGGCGCATCATTTTTTACCACCCAGTTAGCGCGTAGCTTATCCGAAAAACACAACAGCTCTTGTGTTATAGCCGATTACAACTTCACCGGTGGTAACTTAGATATTTTGTTAGGTATTGACAACTTTGCTAAGCGAGCGGTCAACTCAACCGAAATTACCGCCACACTAGATGATACTTATGCGATGAGTATGACTCACAACGTGAATCAATTACTTTCACTATTGAGTATCGAGTCTGAAGTGTTAACAGATGCAGAAACGAAAGACATCTTAAGAATCGTAATTGACGCACTCTCCTCTCAATATAACTTTGTATTAGAGGATTACTCCAATACCGCAACCAGTCGAGAGCAACTAGAGTATATCGCTAATAATGCCGATATCATTTTGCTTGTCATGGACAAAAGTATTTCAAGCTTGAGAGAAGCGAAACGTATTGTGGATGCCCTACAACACCACAACTCAACGGCTAGACGAGTCACCATTTTGAATAGTACTCGCCCAGAAAAGGCAGCGACGGTATCTGAGCAAGAAATCAAGTCGTTCTTAGACGAAACGCCCGACATTATGTGTGCTTATGAGGCAAGTCTGAGCCATGCAATACTTAAAGACAAAGCGTTGCACGACCAAAAACTTATGATCAACACCACCTTAGACAAGTTAACGTCTTTGGTACTCGGTAAGCCTTTCAAACAACCTACATCGGCTAAGTTGAAACAATGGCTTAGGAAGGTGTCATAAGTATGTATAACAACAAAACCATATACATAAAACTGCGAGAGCAGATATTTGAGGCCCTCGATCCTGAGTCTATTAATACCCTGACGAAAGATCAGCTACAAAGCCAACTTTCCAAAGCGATAGACCTGCTAATCGAGCGTGAAGATTATTCTGTGGCTTCAGTGATTCGTGCCGAGTTTGTAAAAAGCTTGGTCGACGAGTTACACGGTTTGGGTCCATTGCAAGCCCTGCTCGATGATGAATCCATTAACGATATTATGATCAATGGTCACGATCGGGTATTTGTCGAGCGTGACGGCCTCGTTGAAGAGTCTCCCGTGACCTTTATTGATGAGAACCAATTGCAGCACATCGCGAAACGCATCGTTACTCGTGTAGGTCGTCGCATTGATGAGTCTTCGCCAACCTGTGATGCTCGTATGGCAGATGGAAGCCGTGTCAATGTCGTAATTCCACCTATCGCGATTGATGGCACTTGTATCTCAATTCGTAAATTCAAAAAGCACTCCATTGGGCTGGATAAATTGGCAGAATATGGCTCAATGAGCAGCCAAGTCGCGCAGGTGCTTAAAATTGCCTCACGTTGCCGTCTAAACGTACTGATCTCTGGTGGTACTGGCTCGGGTAAAACGACGTTGCTGAACGCCTTGTCTCAATATATCTCCGAAAAAGAGCGAATCATTACCATTGAAGACGCGGCCGAACTGAAATTACTTCAACCCCATGTTGCTCGTTTAGAGACTCGTACTGACGGGATTGAAGGAAACGGCGCGGTAACACAGCGTGATCTGGTGATCAACGCACTGCGTATGAGGCCAGATCGTATCATTGTGGGTGAGTGTCGTGGCGCAGAAGCATTTGAAATGCTCCAAGCGATGAATACTGGCCACGATGGCTCGATGTCAACATTACACGCCAACACACCTCGTGATGCACTTGCTCGTGTTGAGTCCATGGTCATGATGGCGACCGCTAACCTACCACTGGAAGCGATTCGTCGTTCGGTGGTCAGTGCTGTCGATATTATCGTCCAAATAAGTCGCTTACACGATGGCTCAAGAAAAATCATGAGCATCTCTGAAGTAGTTGGTTTGGAAGGCAATGCCATCGTGCTGGAGGAATTATTCAAATTTCAACACAGTGGCCAAGCTGTTAATGGCAAAGTAAACGGAACATTCGTTACATCAGGGCTTCCAAGACGCTCCATACTGTCAGAGAAGGCGCACTTTTATGGTCTTCAATCCCAGCTAAGTTCCATATTTGGTGTTGCGGAGACGGTGTGATGTATTGGTTTTTGCTACTAGTTGGTGGCTTGGCGGCCATCCTTCTATTACGAGGTAATACTCCTAAGCACAATTACCTGAAGACTAACGCCCTTAGCGGATCTAACTCATCAATTGGTGAAGAGTCTCAGGCCGTTGACTTACAAGCACTGTACGAAAAAAGCCTGAAAGATCGCATAATCAAAGGGGCTCAAAGCGCCTACTTGCAACTTGGCAAAATGGCAGCGCTGAAAATCGCTGTCATTACCATACTTTGTTTTCTATTGGCCACTTATGTCAATCACAACTTTGTTCGTGGTGGATTCGGTGAGCTTATTGTGGTGTTTCTTACCATTGAGATAATCAGCCTATTTACCGGTTATCGATGGCTTAAAAAACGCGCGTACAAACAATTTAACGAAGCCTTTCCAGAAGCACTGAATATTCTCGCCAGTGCAATCGGCACTGGTGAAAGTATTGTCCATGCCATTGTCTATGTTGGTAAACACCTTGATGGCGATGTCGGCAACGAATTCAAAGTAATGGGTGAACGACTACTTATTGGAGAGAAACCAGAAAGCGTATTTCGTAAAGCTTGTACTCGTTTTCCTTATTCCTCTTTCTTGTTTTTTGTCATTGTACTTAATGCCAACATCCAACGAGGTGGACAGCTTAAGCTCATTATTACCAGGCTCAACCGCATGATATTCAACGAACGTGCAGCAGAGAAAAAGAAAATGTCTCTTACCGCCGAAGCGCGAGCCTCTGTGAAAATTGTTGCAGCCGTTCCTTTCGTCTTTTTGTTTGCTTATCAATTCATTAGCCCCGAGAGCTATGAATTCGTTATGCACAACCCAAAAGGTCATTATCTGCTGTATTACCTCATTGCAAGTAATGCGGTTGGTTTTGCCATTTCTTCCTGGATCATGAGGGACTAACGCATGATGAATAATCAGATCGCCTTATTCTTCGCACTATCCCTACTCGTCTTCGGCGGTTGGATTATTGGCGCTATGCTTTTAAAAAGCATCCGGAGAAAAAAAGCACTCAATAAATTCGCGGGTAAAGGTCTAGGCGATAGCGATGGAGAGCGAGATGGGTTTGAAAAGTTTGAGCAGTATATGCCCAAAGTCCTGTCAGCGAACAAAGCAGATATCGAAGATATGTTTAAGTCAGCGGGATACTATGACTTCAAATTTGCCTCGTTATACATGCCAGCAAAATACATCTCCGGTGCACTTGGCGCTGGCCTAATTTTAATGCTTGGCCCCGACAGCTGGTCAAATGCCGCCTTGTATATTACTTGTGGTATTTGGCTTGTTCTGTGTATTTCCGTACCAGATATGATCATCTCTGACAAAGGTAATAAGCTGAAGAAAAGAGTTTCAGCCCAACTACCTTACATGATCGATTTGTTGGCAATGTGTGTCAAAACAGGGATGACGATAGAGTCTTCACTCAAATATCTGGCTGAGGAAATGCAAGGTTTTGACAAGCATTTGTCGCATACATTGAGCAAAATGAATACTCGCTCTCGTATCGTAGGCTTAGATGTCGCTTTGGATGAGTTGTATCAACGTATACCCACCAATTCAATGCGAAGTTTTACCATGACGTTAAAACAAAGCTTGCACTATGGTAGTTCGATATACGAAGTGCTAACTACACTGTCAGCCGATATTCGTGAAGTGACCTTACTCGAAACTGAAGAAAAGATGGGTAAATTGGCCTCTAAAATCTCGATTCCTATGATTTTGTTTCATATGTTTCCGATTGTCCCTTTAGTGGTAGGCCCACCGATAATGAGATTCTTTTCTTAGACCAAATTCTATAAGTATTTAACTATGATGACATACAAAAAACTTTTGGTATGCCTAGCCATACTATTAGCATCAGGATGTGCTTCAAATCCGGTACAAAACGCGGATTTAGCAAAGGAATCTGCTTATACAGTAACGAAAAACTATAAAGGATTAATCAATCTTTATAGACAAGAGTTGCAAAAGAAAGATTCAGACTCAACCCGTATCAAGTTGGCGCAAGCTTACCTTAATTACGGGGATCCTGGCTCTGCAGTTTTTGTTATCGCACCAGTTAACAAGAAAAAGCCTTCTGTATCTTCACTCATCATTCAAGCCAAAGCTCAGCTTGAGTTGGGCGAGGCGAATGCGGCATTAAGCTCTGCTATCGCTGCAAACAAACTTGATAAGACCAATGGCGAGACAGAAAACCTGTTGGGTGTTATCTATGCGACCAAGGGTATGTATCCTAAAGCCAGACAAGAGCTTAACTTGGCAAGATCGCATTTCTACAATGAAATCAAAGTGACCAACAACCTGGTCGTGTTGGATATTTTGCAGGGTAAATATCAACAAGCCATCAACCGCATCATGCCGCTGTACAGAAACGATCAAGCTGATAAACAAATGACGGCGAACCTGATTCTAGCGGTTGCAAAATCAAAAAATCTGCAGCTGATGCAGAGTCTGCTTGAGCCCAAATACAGCGACAGAGAAATCGCTCAACTTTACCTAACACTGCAGTCAACAAAAGAAGTGTCTTTGGTTAAGCAAACCAATACTAGCCAGACCAACAAAGCTCCAACTAAAGCGGCCAAGAACAAAAAGGGAAAAGGTTAAGTAATGAGGCCATTCAAGCGTAAAACTCGCGGTTCTGTGTCCATAGAGTTCACGTTGGGCTTTCTTTGCCTGTGGCTCATCATGATGCTATGGGTCGAAGTGAGCTATATGTCGTATGTGTCTTCGGTAAGCGATCTGATTGTGACCCAAGCCGTTCGTGAAGCCAAAGTAACAGACGGTAACACTGACTATATGAAAGTGGTCAACGAAGTCATTGATAAAAGTAGCTCCTATTGGGCAAATGTTATTGAGCCAAGTAACTTCCGAATAACCATACAGTACCTTAGCAGTATGAGTTCGCTTGAAAGTGTCACTAACCTATGTTCCATACCTACGAACCAAAGGTCGGTGACATGCGGTGACCCAACAGATAGTCCTATTGCCATTTACCATGTGGACTACAAGTTTCAACCCATTACTAAGTTTTTTACTTTTACCTCGGGCTTATTTAGCCGCGAGATGATAGCTGTACAGGAATACCAACGTGATAAAGCTCAATACTAAAAAAGCACAACAAGGTGTGTATGCCATTGAGTTTTCCTTGATGATGTTTTTTGTTGCAATGCTATTGGTATTCAGCGAACAACTCGTTGTGCAGATATCCCTCAAAGGTCAGCTCGATCGACTGTCGTTTTCCTTAGTGAGCCTGCTAAGAGAAAGAGCGCAATTATATGACAGCAATGAAACTGTTAGTTCAAGTGACGCGGATGCTATTTACACCATCGCTAAACACTCACTAAAACGAACGTTTGACACGTACCAAGATAAGAATCTCGGCGTATATATCGAAGGAATGACGTTCGATGAAAACAATAACAATGCGCCACATGTTACTCACTTTACACGTGGTCAGTATTCTTGCCGTCCCAACAAAACAATCAGTGGATATCAAGATCTTTCTGTTGTGACGAGTTGGTCGAGAAAAGCCCCTTTGTACCGAGTCACTCTGTGCTACAAAGGCGTCAACTTTTATGGTTATAACTACGGTGGTGACTACAGCGCTATCGATTCATCTTCTTTTTCGATAGGTAGATAAAATATGCATCGTAGTAAACATAAACAGCAAGGCGTTGCGGGTATCTTATTTACCCTACTTTTATTGGGCATGATAGGTTTTCTTGCATTAGCAACAGATGGTGCTCGTGCATTGCAGACCAGAGCAAGGTTGGATAACGCATCTGAAGTGGCTTCCATTGCCGTTGCCGCCCTCAATGACGCCAACATAGACTCGGAAGGACCAGAGTCTGGTAGTAAAGTAAACCGTGATCTGGTTAAAGATTATGCAAAGGCTTACGTGCCGTATATCGACTCATTTCCTTCTCTGAAAATCATACGCTTAGACTGTGAGAATGTTAACTCAAATTGCTTAGGTGGTTTGGTCGATGGATTTCAATATCAAATCAACATATCCACAACGCAACAGTCTTGGTTTAAAGGCACGACTGATAAGCCGAAGATGGATCAGTACTTTACAACGTCAAGCGGTGCTATTTCGCAGAAAGACCAGTCACCAGCGGATGTGGTTATTGTGGCAGACTTTTCTGGCTCAATGAATTATCCACCTAATGGAAGCTATGGCGAATCAAAGTTACAAATTTTGAAACAGGTAATCGCTGAAGTCGCAAAAGAGCTGACCAATACAGATCCAAGAAACACGTTAGGATTTACCGCCTTTGACAATTACACAAGAACCAAAACTAGTTATGGCACTAAAGCGGTTGATAATCTCGTGTATCGAAACAATGCAAGAACAGAATTAGATGTTAATGGCACGATAAACGATATCTTTACTGAGGATAAGTATGAGCTTGATGGCTATTACGGCTATTACTACGATATCCCATCGACACAACCCCGAGATGTTCCTGCAATCGTAGACAGCTTCAGAGCTGGAGGCTCTACCGCGTCGTTCCAAGGTGTTATACGAGGCGCTCAACTTCTAAACGACATCAATAGAAACAAACGAAAAATTATGATCATCATTTCTGATGGTGACGACAATGGTAACCCTCCTGGTAGAAGCGGCAACGTGTATAAAACCTGGGGCGAGGAACTAATGGATACGAACCAGGGCAACATGTGCCAAACCATCCGTAACACTTTTGATAGTAACGGATACGAGACGACCATGGCTTACATCGGATTTAGTACAACAGCAGACACGACCAAAGCACTTGGTCAGTGTGTTGGTGCCAATAATATTTACGAAGCGGATGATGGCCAAACAATGGTCAACGAAATATTAGGCATTATAAACGAAGAAACTGGACACCTAAGAAAGTTATAGTCCGTTCAACACAAATGAATATGTCTCTATTTTTCTAGTAGATACATAACTATATTTAAGTGGTAATTATGAAAAACATTTATTTAATATTGCTGATGGCGGCAACTCTGCCATTTACAACTCAAGCAAAAGACGCACCTGATTTAAATAAAGCTTTTAGCCTATACTGTGGCTCTAAGCACGGTGAGTTTAAAGAACAAATTATCGTAGGTGATGGCACTGAGCTTAAGCTCAATCAAGGGCCATATAATCAAGTTCAGATGCTGAATAAAGTATCACCAGATAAATATTTAATTCAAAGTGTGCTAAGTGAAGATTCATTCAGCCAGCAAACTATCAACAAGCAGTGTGAAGAGTATTTACTAAAAAGTATTATCTCTGAGCACCAAAGTGTTAGTGTTTCTCAGAAAGGCAAAGTACTGGCGAGAGTATACTTCTCTTTCAACAATTCAACGCTTAATAGCCGCTCTAAATACGTATTAGATCAGTTAATTAAGTCCATTAAAACGAACAAACACCCACTCAACGTGGTCGGGAATACAGACTCTATCGGCAGCATCGCTTACAACGCTAAGTTAGGCCAAAAACGCTCCGACAGTGTAGTGAAATATCTGGCAGATCACGGTATAGACCCAAGCTTACTTACCGCAAGTAGCGATGGTAAAACTCACCCGATTGCCAGCAATAAAACGGCAAAGGGTCGAGAGAAAAACCGCCGTACAGACGTAAAACTCAACTAATTTGATACGCATGAAATAAGAGAATATGGAATGTGGCCATATTCTCTCAGGTAATCACGACTATTATGACGGCTTTAAAACAAGACATTAGCACAGCCAACAACAATATTGGCTGTGCTGACAACAATGTGCACAAATCATTATTCACTTATTTGGCCGAGACGTATATAGATGCAAATCCCGCGCAAAAAATTACGCTGTTTTGTGTCCTATTGAGCTTACTCCTGATGGGATTCAGTTATTTATATAATAGTGTTTCCACACATTATTTTACTGAGCCCAAGAGTTATCTACATTCAATAGCCGCGCTGGCCTTTTTCGCAGCTATCGCTGTGTTTGTTGGTTACTATAAAACTCTATTTCCCACTTCTCGCAAGCCGATTCTTTTGACTTGCGTGTTTTTATGCGTATTTGTTGTCATGTCGTTAGCCGCCATACTTAGGTTGACACCCCTTCCACCAATAGACAATTATTTGTTCCACTTCGACCAACTCATTGGCCTTGACCAGAACCAAATTATTAACGCGTTTTTCCAGCACAAGTACCTCGTAATATTCTTCGGCCTTGCCTACGCTTCACTAACGATTCAGTTAATTATCTTGCCCGTATCCTTATTTATCTTCTTTAAACAAGAACATTGCGAGCGTTTCATCGCCTACTTTGCGTTGGTGAACTTCATAGGCCTTGTGATTTACTATTTTTTCCCGACAGCATCTCCAGCCAGTATTCTAGACCACAAGTATCTCGTTGACGGTCAAATAAACTTAGCCCTTGAGTTTAAACAAATTCACCAGGGCATAACCCCAACTGTGGTGGGTGCGGGACTGATAAGCTTCCCATCTTTCCACATTATATGGGCAACACTGTTGACCTATACATTTAGAAAAACCAAACGGGTTTTCTATCCACTACTGGTCATCAATACCCTACTGACGGCATCTACTTTTTTGTTAGGCTGGCATTATTTTGTCGACATTCTGGGCGGCTGGGCTGTGGTTGCTTTTGCAATCTGGTTTGTTGATAAACAATACTCCTTCAGAAAATGAAGAAGTACAGCAGGAAGCGTGACAATTTGACCCAAAACCAAATCACCTCAATTTTGCAAAATATCTTCGCGTTGCTGCACGGCTGCTGTTCATTTTCGGTTAAGAAATGGATGTGATAATACGCGGGAAAGCTCAAGTGAACTCATGAGGCTTAAGTTTTGCATAGGATGCTTAAGACATGCGTAAGGATCTCACGCTTTACTTTGAAGTAGGTAGATCATATGTTTGATATGCAGTTTTCTGAATGGGTAGTGTTTATCTTATCCGTTGCAGGGTTAGGGGCAGGAGTATTCTGTGTAGGAACAGTCGTTATATTCTCAATCAGATTCATCAGGCGCAGCCTGAGAAGTCTTCGGCAGTCCCACTGGAAAGGAGCGAAATCTGAACAAAATAGCCAAGTTTAACACCCTAAAAGCAAAGGACTGCTCTACAACAATAGCACAACTCGTCTGTTCAATACCCTCGGAAAAAACCACCATCAACTAGAATATTTTGCCCCGTCATATGGTCAGCAATAGGACCTAACAGCGCGATAGCAGCATCAGCGACTTCACCCACAGTGGCGTACTTCTTTAATGGAATGTTTGCTACTTCATTTTCCATCAACGCCTCAAATGGCAACCCTTGATTACTGGCTTTTGCTTCCAGTTTGCTGATATACGCATCCGTCATCACTCCTCCTAAAGACAAAGTGTTAACTGAAATACCTTTTGGTCCTAAAGCTAATGACATGGTTTTTGCCTGCCCTAACCATGTACTTCTAAGGCTGTTATTAGCAGAATAGTGACTTAACGCTGATTTTGAACTGAGCCCAGAAACAATCACAATTTTCGCCTTTTGAGCGAAGGTGCCGTTCTCTACGAAACATTTAAGTAAACCCAATGGCTTAACAAAATAGTTTTGTAACAAAGAGCACCATTCATCATGTTCGGGGAATACTTCACTTGTTGCCTCAATACGGGGCAAAATAAGGACAAGATTATCTAATTGGCCAGCACCATTAATACGCTCGCTGCAAAGTTGAATGCTGCTTGAATCAAAAAAGTCCAGTGCATACTGCTCGGCACGTTGCCCTAAATCAGCGTTCAATTGGCAAAGTTTAGTTTGGTTTCTCGCAGCCAATAGCAGTTGATCTGTATGCGCAAGCTTCTTCGCTATTTCCGAGCCAATTCCACTGTTGGCACAAGTAATGAGTGTTCGCTTCATTGTCATACCTTTGTTATCTATGTATTCTACGATTGCAACTACGTGATTGATACGTGTACTATTTAGCATCAGTCTAAGCTGTACAACCTTAGTCTGAAACGCTTAAGATAACTCATTTTACGTTTAAAATTAAAGGCTTTGTCTCTATGCAGTCAACTCAACAACCGAATCTAGCGAAGGAAAGCGTTGCCGCTCCCAGTCATGGTTTTTGGATTGCTAGCTATGTATGGCTATCTATTCTGTCATCGGTTGTTGTTATTGGGCTTGCTGTCGAGTCTACCCCGCTCCTTCATTGGGTCCAAAACCAAGTGTTGCTTGCTTCACAAATGATGGAATCGACCATGGCGAGTTTCTATGGGTTATTCTTGAATATGGGCGTAAACCCCAATCAGGTGATCCACCAACTACAACAGCTCGATAGCACACCTTTTGTCATTCCTACCAGCATGCTAGTTATCTATAGCCTACTCTCCGCAATCAATATTATCGGATGCCTTGGTATGTGGTACTGGCGAAAATGGGGGGTTTACGGCGTTTATGTCAGTATGCTTCTTGGCGTTCTGGCAAACTATTACACCGGATTTAGCGTCGTTAGTTTCTTTTTCACCCTACTCAATGCCTACGCCCTGTATGCCATTGTCCGCGGCCCTTGGAAAAGATTCGCATAAAACACCCTCACCTATCGGTTGGCGAACATTAGTGATTGATCGCTTTTTCCTTAAAGCAGAGAGTGTTAAGCATTCCCTCAGTGTGTTTATGGTGTATGTCCTTTTGATTTCTCTTAACTTTTTAGAGTTGGTTATCCCTTAATAAGCCCAACTTTAAGGTCTATTGCTTGATAAATAACATTGCCTTTATGGATCACCTGCCCATCGGCGATTCCTAACGGCATTGGCTTTGTAAAAACACGTTTAATATCTAGCCGATATTGAATTTGGCCTGCGTCAGGGTATATTTGCCCGGAAAATTTCACCTTGCCTACTCCTAAGGCGCGGCCTTTTCCTGGCAATCCAGACCACCCTAAGAAGACACCTAATAACTGCCACAAAGCGTCAATCCCCAAACAACCGGGCATCACCGGATCTCCCTTAAAATGACAATCAAAAAACCAATGTTGAGGGTCTATTTTTAACTCCGCATCGATTGAACCTTTTCCAAAAAGCCCTCCACTATTGGAAATATGGCTCACCTTATCCACCATTAGCATTGAAGAGTTAGGTAGCTGGGCGTTACCCAAGCCAAAAAAGTCACCGTTGGACATAGACAAAATTTCTTGATTCGAAAACTGCATCGTTACCTCCATTACTTGTAGGAGGACAGTTTTGCAGATTACGTTTGGATACTATTGTAAAAATCGGACCCAAAACGGTTAAAAAAGCGATTTGGGCTGCATGAAAAATGTTTTTTGAAATCTTTTAACAGATGAGATTGGTCATAATAGCCCAGTTCTAATGCCATACTTGAGGAGCTGGTTCGTAAAAGGTGTAATTGTTTGCAAGCATGTTGTAGCCTAATCGTTTGCATAAAGGATTTTGGGCTCAGCCCGGTATACAATTGAAATAGGCGACTCAAATGTCGGCTGGTACAACCAACATCATTAGCCAATGCGCTAATTTTATTTGTTCCGCACGACTTATATATCAAAGAAAGTGCATGATTAAATTTCACCGAGAGCTTTGATGTATACTTTTTCAACAACCAATTTTCGCAAATAGATGCCCGTTCATAAAAGTGGTTAGTTCGATAAATGGCGGCACAAAGGTCTTCAAAGTGTGAGAAAACAAATTGCTTGCTGTTTACTATTTGCTCCGAGAACTCGGACAGATCTACATCAAAAAAACAACGTAGCGCTCCAGGCTTAAACTGAACCCCGAAATACACCCCGCCTTCTAGTAACTGTAGGTCAAATGCGCGTTTATTCATGATCCCAACCTTAACTCCGATTGGTGATATAAAAAATGCCTGGGTGCCATCTGGAATGACTGGGTAAGGTGTTGGCTTGGTTGTGTTTACCTGCAAGTACGAATGTACCACACCTCGAAGTGCTCTTGATGGCTGTACCTGTTGTATCGACAACCCAAAGCTTTTTAAACCCGAGCTCGTTAGCGTAGGCTGAAACGGCTTATACAATTCAACACCCGAATTCACTTGTTAACCTCTGGGCAGCGTCGTGATGATAGCCTTTGTGTACTATAAATAAACATATTTGGACTCATAGATAAGATTTGGGGGGGCAAAATGAGAGCAAACGTTCAGGTATATCGTTAGAGTCTAATGCAACTGACAAACTTTTTCACTACGACAGCACCTAGATGCATCTAGTAACTTAATGCTTGATTTTAAACGCCATTGGCACGGAAATCGCGGACTCCGTAATACGCTCAACTTCTTTACTTGTACTCTGTTGGACGTCACTTTCCGCTAACACCGACACAAAACTTGATACATTGCCGCTGTGTGCGACAAGCTGTCGAATGTGGTTAAATGTTGCTGTGTCGCTTTCTACATGATTATCAAAACGGACTAGCTTACCTGCGATAGACAATGAACCTGTCATTGCGACGCCTTTTGCAGAGGTCAATTCTAAAAGGTGCTCGAGGGCGAGCTCAATAGCTAATTGGTCTTTGGTTCTCATACTATTTTCCTAAAACAACTAAAAGAAATAGCTCACTTTGACGCGGAATATAGACTCAAATTAAAGCGATTCGGGCCTTCGCCCGGAAGTTATTATTAATAAAAAACTATGGCACAAAATGTTATATGTGTCACTTTTTGCAGTATTCTTCTCTCCAAGCCGCTAAATTTGGGAATAAAAAAGCCCCACCGTTTTTGGTGAGGCTTTCAAACTCGAACTTATTGATATCTATATAAATTTAGAACATAAAGTTCAGTGCGTATTGAGCAAAGATACCAAACGCCAGTGTACCGATTGCACAAACAGCGATAACCGCTGCCGGGCCAAATGCGACAGGCTGAGCAGTTAGGCTACCATCATTGTTGACAGTCACATCGACAGACGTTTCTTCTGACTCTTGCTTAGCAAATAGAGCAAGCAAAATTCTTAGATAGTAGAATACTGAAACGGCTGAACCCGCTACAGCTAGTAGTACAAAACCTAAGTGGCCATTCGCGTAAACGCTTGAGAACAAGAAGAACTTTGCAAAGAAGCCTGCTGTTGGTGGAATACCAGCTAGAGACAATACCGCAATTGCCATCGCCACACCTGCAAGAGGGAAACGGCGGCCAAGACCACGGTAACCGGCAAGATCACCTGATGGGTTGTACTTGCCAAGCATTGTGATAACCGCAAACGCAACCATATTCATGATGGCGTAGCTGAAACCATAGTATGCCGCAGCACGTACTGAGTGTGCCATTGACGAAATGTCATTTGGAACCACACTTGCCAATGCCATCATCACGTAACCAAACTGAGCCACTGAAGAATAAGCAAGAATGCGCTTAGCGTTGCTTTGTCTTAGTGCTAGCAAGTTACCCAATACGATGCTTAGGAAAACTAGTGCCCAAAGTACGCTTTCTAAGTGATACCAAATTGGTGCAATCTGAATAGCGAAGTGAATCAGGAACGTCAGCATAGCAATTTTCGCAATACTACCGATAAACGCCATTACTGGAGAAGGTGACGCCTGGAATACGTCTGCCAACCAGCTATGGAAGGGTGCCAACGCTAATTCAAATGCAATACCAACAATCAAGAATATCATACCCATAATCGCTAGAAGTGGGATTGCATGAGCGCCGCCCATCGCCTCTGGGATCTGGTCGATAACAAGTGTGCCAGTACCGAAGTAGATAAGCGCAATACCGAACATAAAGAACGCCGCTGCAACCGTTGCGGTAATCGCATACTTAACGGCACCTTCAATTGCGCCTTTACGACGAGGGTTCCAAGCAACTAGCGCAAACATTGGGATAGCTACAGTTTCCATACCGATGAATGCCGCGAGCAAGTTCGCTGCAGAAACCAGTAAGAAAGTACCTAATACCGCAATCAATACTAAACCGTAGAATTCTTCATCTACGTGTTTGTTCAGCGCTGGGTAATTTTGTGCAAGAAGAATTGTTGCTAGACCACCTGCAGCGAACAGCTCGAACGCTACTAGCACAAAATGATTGATGGTGACAAAGTTTTCAATGGTTGCTTCGCTACCAAACAAGGTTCCAACTTGGAACATGGTGGCGAGAAGAACAACGATCGAACCAACGTATGGCACTTGATTGTTCTTTTTGCCCGGCAGTACACCGAGCAATAGAACGATTAACGCACCTATACCAACGAAAGCATAAGGCAATACATAGGTTAAATCATGGAGTGACATAAATTACCCCTTTCGTAATTGCATGAATCACTGATACAGGCTTAGCTGCAACAAGGTCAGACGTAGAGTGCGCCATAAGCTGTAGTAGATAGTTAGGATCAAGACCAACCCAGAACAAACCAATTGCGATAACAGCAGCAATCATTTTTTCGCGAGCTGATAAATCAACGATACCACGAGCTAAGTTCTGCTCAGAGATAGGTCCAAGCATTGAACGGCCATAGGCTTTCAAGAAGTAAACCACACCCAACAAGATTGAGAATGCTGCAACACTTGCCCATAGAGGCGAAGTACTAAAGCTACCTGCTAGTAATAGGATCTCACCTGAGAAGTTAGCCAATCCAGGGATACCAACACTTGCTGCAATTAGGAATACTAGGAAGACTCCGATACCAGGAATCACCTTGTATAGACCGCCCATTTCAGCCATGTCACCTTCGTAGCCACGAGATTGAAGCATACCAACAACCGCGAACAAACCAGCAACAGATAGGCCGTGCGCAACTAGAACAAGTACTGCACCGTTAAGCGCTTGTAGTTGCCAAGCAAAGATAGCAAGAACAACAATGTTCATGTGGCTCACACTCGAGTACGCAATCACACTGCGAAGGTCGCTTTGTCTGAATGCTAGGAATGCACCGTAAAGTGTACCAATTGCACCAAGTGCCATACCGATGTCAGCAAGCTGATGCATCGCATGAGGGAAGATCGCTAGGCAGAAACGTAGGATACCGTAAGCACCGACGTTCGCCATCACACCTGAAAGTAGCATAGTAACAGCTGGGTTACCTTCACGGTACGTATCTGGTGCCCAGAAATGGAATGGGAAACCAGGCACTTTAATCATGAAGGCAATCAAGAAGCCAAGAACAACAGGCATTGCCAGCTTGCCAACCATAGGGTGACTTGCTAGGTAGAAGTAATCGAACGTCATATGACCCGTTGTATGTGCATTAGCAATGTACAACGCAATCAATGAAACCAGCATCAATAGTGAACCTGTGATGGTCACAATCATAAACTTAAGTGCTGCTTTCTTAGTGCCTTTAGAGCCCCAGAAGCTAAGCATAAAGTAGATTGGGATCAACATCAGTTCCCAGAACACGTAGAACAGCAATAGGTCTAGTGCTAGGAATGCGCCGATAATACCACCTAGCGTAGCTAGCATCAGTGGACCAAATGCGTTCCAACGGTCGACCTGTTTCCAAGCCGTCATGATTGAAACTAGGAACAACGCACAACTTAGGCCGATCAGGCTTAAACTAATGCCGTCCATGCTGAGCAGGTATTGGACCCCAAAGGCAGGGATCCAGTTAAGACGCTCGGTCATGGAGAAGCCATGTACATGGCCAGAGGTAAATATCCACGCCACCATCAAACTTTCGATGACGACCGCAGAGAGCGTCAGCGAACGAGCTAGCTCAGGTTGTTTGCGACAACCTAGCCAGATCAGCACTGCAGCAATCAGCGGGAAGAAAATCAATAAACTAAGCATAAGTTAACCTATATTGATCAGACCATGTAAAACAGCAAAATAACGGCACCAAGAATCATCCATAGGACGTATCGAGAAACTTGATTACCTTGACCTTCGCTGACAATCTCGCCCGTGCTAGACAATGTAGCAGAGACACCACCAACTAGGCCTTTATTAAGAATCCAACGCTCGATTACTGTTTCTAGTAGTCCAGTAAAGGCTTTAAAACCGCGTACAAAAATTAGCTTAGAAAGATCATCGATGTACCAAGCCGCATTGAGGAACTTGTTGTCGCCGATACCTTTACCAGCAGCAATCTCTTTCTTGACCATCACGTGAGCAATCCACACACCTGCAATCGCAATCACAGAGCCAAGAATCTCAAGCACAAGACCAGTAGAAGGATCAAGCTCAGGTACATTACCTAGCACTTGGCTTAACCACGGTACGAATAGGTGTGGACCAAAGCTCCAATCTGCTGGGAACTGAATCCAACCGATAGCAATAGAGCCAACCGCTAGGATGCCAGTTGCTACTTTCATCTGCCAAGGCAGACCTTTTTCGCTGATATAAGCTGGCTTAGTAAATGGTGTACGGTTCTTACCGTTGAAGACCATGAAGTACATACGGAAGCTGTAGATACTTGTAAATAGTGCACCAACAAGGCCTAAACCTGCTAGCAACCAACCTAGGTATCCAGTATCTGTCGCCGCGATGATCGCGTCTTTCGAGTAGAAACTTGCAGTAATGATAGGTAGCGCTGCTAAGCTTGCACAACCTGCTAAGTAAGTCCACTTAAGCCATGGTAGACGTTTGCCAAGACCACCCATCTTACGGATATCATGATCGTGGTTATACATATCAATGATGACACCAGAGCTGATGAACAATAGTGCTTTAAAGCACGCGTGAACAATCACGTGGAAGATAGCAAGATCGTATGCACCCACACCTAGAGCTGCAAACATGTAACCAATTTGCGAAATGGTTGAGTAAGCCAGAATACGTTTAACGTCATTTTGCGCTACCGCACAAGTCGCTGCGTAGAATGCAGTAAATGCACCCACTAGCGAAACCCACCAAGTCACATCAGGAACTAGGTTGTAAAGAACGTGTGTACGAGCGATCAGATAAACACCCGCTGTTACCATGGTTGCCGCGTGAATCAATGCAGAAACCGTAGACGGACCTGCCATCGATTCTGGTAGCCAAACGTGGAACGGGAACTGCGCAGACTTAGCCATACCACCAGCAAGGAAAAGTAAGCAGATCGCGCCAATAACCCACAGGTTAACAGGCTGAGTCGCCGCTAAGTGGAAAATCTCGTGTAGGTTAACGGTTTTGAAGACAACGAAAGTCAGCAAAATACCAATGGCAAGCAGAGTATCACCGATACGTGTTACGACGAATGCTTTACGACCAGAGTAGACGTTCTTCTCTTTGTTGTAGTAGTGAGAGATCAAGCCATAAGAACATAGGCCCATGATTTCCCAACCTGTGTACAACAAGATCAAGTTGTCAGCCATCACGAAGAACAACATACCCGCTACAAAGAGGTTTAAGTAGCAAAAGTAACGACGCTCACCGAAGTCTTTACGCATGAATGGCACAGAGAACAAGTGGATCAGGAAACCAACCCAAGTTGTCACTGTGATCATTACAAGCGTCAGTCTGTCGACCGTGAAGCCTATATTGACTTTCCAGTCACCGACCGACATCCAAGTCCATAGTTGTTGGTGGTATGCAGGGTTGAAATCACTATCGACCCATAGCACACCGACTAAAATTGCAGAGATGAATACCGACGTTGCCGCGATAATTCCGCTTGCACGTAGAGGGATTCTTCCGCCAAGCAGGACAATAATCGCCGCACTGAGCAGAGGCAAAGTTGGGATTAACCATAACCAGTTATTCATTATAGGTCTCCCCCTTTCACAAGACGGTCGCTAAGCTGGTTAAGCTTGTCAACGCGAGTGGTATTCAGATGACGGTAAGATAGCATTGCTAGCATAAGTACCACAGATAACTCACAACCCGCTGCAATCATCAAAAATAGAGCAACCACTTGCCCTGTTGGGTCGTTCCAATATTGCCCAGCACCCACAAGTGCAAGCGCAACACCGTTTAACATGACTTCAATACCCATTAGTACGAACAACATCTGACGACGTACCAACACGATTAAAAGTCCAATCACAAACATCAACAGTGACAAAACGAGAACAGTAAATACACTCATGCTTGTTCCTCCGTTGACTCTTCTTCTTGAGGTTTAACGTGAGCAGCTAGGTAAATCACGGCTACCAAAGCACCTAAAAGTAAAGTTGAAATCGCTTCAATCGCTAGCTTGTAGTGCTCAAACAAATCGTAACCAACGCTCTTCGCGCTAATCATTTGCACAGTATGTGCTTGTGCAGCATCGATAGTGATAGAGTGAGTCATCACTAGCAAGCCTTCTACCAGCATCACAACCAGTAGAATCACTGGGATGATGACACCTTTGTTGGCTGTCATAGGGAAGCTTTCACTTGCTGGGCTGAGCATGATGAAGAAGACAAACAGCACCATGATTGCCCCGACGTACAAAATGATTTGTAACGCAGCGACAAACGGCGCACCAAGCAGATAAAAGATCACTGCTAGTGCCAATAGCGAGGTAGTTAAATACACTGCCCCATGCATTGGCTCTTTGACGAACAGCAAGCTCACGGCTGACAGCAGCATTATCACGCTACTGGCATAGAATATAATATTCCAGGTTAACATTATTTACCTCGCCCGATTACGGCAGCAAAGTGTAGACATCGATAGGCGGTTTTTCATCCGCACCATCACCTATAGCTTTCCCTTTAATTGCCACGCCTGCATGTTCGTAGTAATTAAAATCAGGGTGCTTGCCAGGGCCATCGATCAACAAGTCTTCTTTTTGATAAACCAATTTTTCGTGGCTGTATTTGCCCATTTCAAAATCGGTCGTACATTGGATCGATAGTGTTGGACAGGCTTCTTCACACATGCCGCAGAAAATGCAGCGACTGAAATCCAATTGGAAAGTCTTTGCGTAACGACGCTCATCTTCACGCTCTGCACCTTGGATGGTAATCGCACTCGCAGGACAAACAGAAGAACATAGGTAGCACGCCACACAACGCTCGTCGCCACTAGGATCTTTTGTTAATACGATACGACCACGCCAGCGCTCTGGCAGATCAGGCTTAACGTCTGGATAACAGACGGTGTCTCTCGGTGCCCAAGCATGCTTGATCGTGGTTCCGAAAGCTCCTGTGACTTCACTGAGTATTTTTAATATTTTCATGATTTTCTCTCGATCAATTCCGCCGTGTTACATCCAGAATGCACCGATGATTGCCGTTGCTAGAATGTTCACCAAGCCAAGTGGTAATAGGAACTTCCAGCCAAATGCCATCAATTGGTCATAACGAGTTCGTGGCAAACTTGCACGCATCCAGACGAAGAAGAACACGAGTAAGAACGTCTTCAATACGAACCAAAATACGCCCATTAGAGGGTGAGTTTCAGCCCATGGACCATGCCAACCGCCAAGGTACAACGTGGTAGTCATTGCACCGACAAGAATCACGCCTAGGTATTCACCTAAGAAGAACATGGCGAAAGGCATACCGCCGTACTCAGTGTTAAAACCAGCGTTCAGTTCGTTTTCTGCTTCTGGCATATCGAAAGGTAGACGGTGAGTTTCCGCGATACCAGCGATAAGGAAGACGATGAAACCGATTGGTTGCAACACGATATAAGGAATAGTTTGAGCATCAACGATCTTGCTGAGACTGAAGCTACCCGCAAGCATCACAACGCCAAGTACTGCTACGCCCATCGCTAACTCATAGCTGATAAGCTGAGCGATTGTACGAATCGCACCTAGCATGGTGTACTTAGAGCTTGATGCCCAACCACCTAGGAATACTCCGTAAGCGTGGATAGAGCTAAGGCCCATCAAGAAAAGCAATCCAATATTAAGATCACCAGCCCAAGAAATATTTTGACCAACAGGGAGTAGAGCAAAACTTACTAAGATAGCCACTACCACCAAGATTGGCGCTAAGATATAAAGTTTCTTGTCTACGAAACCCGGCAAAAAGTGTTCTTTTGTCAGTAGTTTCGCGGCATCGCACAATGCTTGGAAGATACCAAATGGACCAGCACGGTTCGGGCCGTAACGGTCTTGTAGTAGTGCAAGAGCACGACGTTCAAATAACACAGTGTAACCAGCAACAAGGATCAAACCTATAATGGTCACAACCATGCCAATTAGGACATATATCCAATACTGCAAAGGATCCATTAAGCTTCTCCTACTGCTGCTTTAGCTTTATCACTTGATTCAACGTTTGTCGCATCGATAAACAGGTCAGCGGCTTTCTCAACTTGAATGGCTGACGCAATATCCAAACCTAGCGCATTCACATCAGCGCGAGACAGTACGACGCTGCTTTGCGCAACATGCTTGTCGACCACAATAGTGCGAGTAAGGTGTTTGCTTGGCGCTTTAAGCGTCAGGCGATCGCCATTTGCCAGCGACATAGAGTGAGCAAACTCTGCACTCACGTAAACGGCTGCATTAGGCTTTAATGACGCCAACTCTTCAGCACGATCGGCAATGTAGCCTTCACCATACCAACGAGATAGGGCCACTTGTGGCTGCTCCGCTTTGGCAAAGTTAAACGAAGATTGCTGCTCTTTTGCAGAAAGCTTAACCGCCAACTTCTCAGCGTCTAAACGAACACCATGAGAGCCTGCTGTTGGGTGAGTTTGAGTTAAACCAGCAAGGAAATTGTTAATCGCTTCTTGATCAACGTCTGCCATTTGCTCGATCAATACTTCAGCACTAAACATCGCTTCTTTACGCTTGAACGATTGAGCAAAGCTTTGTAGACGACCTTCGTAGTTGATGGTCATACCGTTGCGCTCTGGCCATGCAGCAAGAGGAATCACAACATCAGCGGCTTTCACTGTTGATGTGTTGATCTTATCAGCAACGATGAGACGCTTAACTTTACTACGTAGTTCAGACCAACCTTGAACCTTCTCACCAAATGGGTCAGAGCCCACGACAAGAAGCGTATCAATTTTGCCTTTCGCCAGTTGCTGCTTCAGCTTGTCACAAGAGTCAGCTTCCGCTAGAAGAGCTGCACCTGTCGCACCCGCTGCTGCTTGCGCTACGGCTAGTTGAGCTTTCTCGCCTAATACCTCAGTCAGTTTTTGTAGTGCTTTGATACCAGCCACGTTCAGTAGCTCAGCGACACCAAGAACAACAACTTTGTTAGCGTCTTTAACAGAATTAGCAACGTTGGTTGCCCACTCGCTATCAACAGTTTCGCCAGCACATGCTTTTTCAACTTGTGCTAATAGATCTAGCCATTGAGAAGGCGCAGCAGAGTAGCTTAGCCCTTTCTGGAACTTACGTGACGCTGTCACTAAGTGAGAGCCAGAAGCGTGAAGAATGTGCACAGGACGTTTTTCTTTCATCACTTGGCGAACGGCCAAGTCAAGCATTGGTGCATGCTCAGTTAGCTCGCCCACAACCAGAACCGCATCCGCTTGCTCAATGTCTTTTACGCTTGGCGCATTAGTGTTAGCTGCTGCAGCCGCTTTGCTAAAGGCTTCTTCAGTTTCTGAAGTAAACGGAGAAAATGGTGCATTAAGCTGAGAGGCTAATTGACGAAGTGCTGTGTTAGTTAACAGATCTTCTTCGATAGAACCTAAGATTGCCACGCGACCTTTCGCTTCACCAAGCTCTTTAGCTAGACGCTGAGCTGGGTTCGCATCGGCAAGAGGTTTGCCATCAAGCAATACTTGTAGAGGGCGATCTTTCGCTTCTGTACCATGTGCGCCATAACGACCACGGTCACAAATGAAATAAGGGTTTACCGCAGATTTGCCTTCTTCGCCTATATTAATACGACGTAGTGTACCTTCACGGCCACCCGCTTCAATGTTACAACCAACGCTACAGCCTGAGCAGATAGAGTCAGCTTTATCTAGCATCCAAGTACGGCTGTACTTACGGCGATAAACTTTATCGGTAAATACACCTGTTGGGCATACTGTCACTAGGTTGCCTGAAAATGGGCTGTCAAATGCACCGTCTTCAGTACGACGGAATAACACGTGGTTACTTGAACCCATTGCACCAAAGTCATCGCCTAGCGCGTAATTTTGGTAGTAACGAACACAACGGTAGCAAGTGACACAACGGTTCATGGTTTGATAAACCAACGGACCTATGTATTGGTCTGGCATGGTACGTTTCATACCGTCGTAACGGCGGTACGCGTGACCCACACTGATTGTGGTGTCTTGTAAGTGACAATCACCACCTTCATCACAAACTGGGCAATCGTTCGGGTGGTTAGTCATGTAGAACTCAACCACACCTTTTTGAATTTGCTTCGCTTTATCACTTTTGAACTTGTAACGCTGTCCATCTTGAGCAGGAATGGTACAAGTCATCACAGTGCGTGGGCGCTCGCCTTCTTTTTGCGGCACAGTTTCCATCGCACAGATACGACAAGAACCTGCTGCTCCAAGCGCAGGGTGATAGCAGAAATAAGGCGCTTCGATACCAGCACGACGTGCAGCGTCTAGGACGTTTTCGCCTGGTTCGAATTCCACTGCCTTATCATCAATATAAATAGTACCCATGATTAAGCCACCTCCGCTTCTAAGCTCTCAGCCTGCTCATGAGTGCAAGCTTTCGCTTCGATGTGTGCTTCAAAGACATGTCTGAAGTGCTTTATACCCGTCATAATTGGCATCAACGCACCCGGTGCTAGTGCACAGAATGTGTTTGGATAGATGGTGTCTACAAGCTCATGAAGAAGGTCGAGATCAGCAGCTGTTGCTACGCCTTTTTCAAACTTCTGTAGAACATGAACCACATAAGGAAGACCATCACGACAAGGCGTACAGTAACCACAAGATTCACGAGCGAAGAACTCTGTTAGGTTGATCATGAAATCGATTGGACAAATGGAGTCGTCCATTACGATGATTCCACCAGTACCTAAACGAGAACCTACACTTGCAGGGCCGTCCCAATCCAATGGCACATCTAAATGCTCAGGAAGCATAAATTGCGTAGACGCACCACCAGGTAAGAAGCCGACCAATTCACGATCATCTAATAGGCCGCCAGCGTGTTCAAAAATAAGCTCACGAGCGGTTGTACCCATAGGTAACTCAAAGAAACCTGGTTTTTTAACTGGGCCAGAGACTTGGTAAATGTGGCTACCTGCAGCATCACCTTTACCTTGAGATTTAAACCACTCGGCACCTTTGTGTGCAATCCATGGGATGTGACAAACAGTTTCAACGTTGTTGATGATCGTTGGCTGTCCCCATAGACCTTTTACAATTGGGAATGGCGGTTTCGCACGAGGGTTACCACGGTAACCTTCAAGGGCGTTCAATAGCGCGGTTTCTTCACCACAGATATAACGACCAGCACTCAAGTGAACGTCAACGTCGAGATCCCAACCAGAACCTTTTACGTTTTTACCTACAAGGCCCGCTGCTTTCGCTTCTTCAACTGCTTTTTCTAACAGTTTTGCCCCTTCACGGTATTCGCCACGAATGAATACAAACGCTTTATCCGCGCCCAAAAGATAACTACTGGCAATAACACCTTCAAGAATTGTGTGTGGGTCACGGTATAGAACTTGGCGATCTTTGAATGATCCTGGTTCAGATTCATCTAGGTTAACAACAAGGTAAACAGGGTGAGAGGCATCTTTAGCTAAAAAGCCCCACTTTACGCCTGTTGGGAAGCCACCACCACCGCAGCCACGTAGGCCAGAAGCTTTGATTTCTTCTAGTAGAGGCTCACGATCTTTACCGATGATCGTCTCTAGGCTTTCATAACCACCTGCTGCTTGATAGCCAGCAAGATCTAGAGGTTTTTCATTGTGGAAGTTACGACTAAGTACGAGTTCCATTATGCTTTCTCCTCATTAGGTTTACTAGGTTCATCTTGAGGAGACAACATGGCAATCATGCTACGGTAATCCGGTTTCTCAGCCAGCTTCATTTCTTCTTCAGCCATTTGAGCGATGATGTCACGTACTTTCTCTTCAGTGAGCTCACCTTCAACACGATCATCATTGATTAATGCCGCAGGCGCACGATCACAAAGACCTAAGCAGATGCTAGGAAGTACAGTGACACTGCCATCATTGGCAATTTCACCCAACTCTTTGCCGGTCGCTTTTTTTGCCGCTTCTAGCACTTTTTTAGAACCACGCGTATGACATGAAATGCTGTCGCAAACACGCATGATGTTTCTGCCGACAGGACGACGACGTAACAAAGTGTAGAAAGTAATAATTTCATCTAATTGAGTCGTTGAAAGCTCTGTCAGCTCGCTGACTGCTTCCAAGCCCTCTTTGGTGATATATCCATATTTATCCTGTACGAAGTACAGGCAGTAGATAGCCCCTGCCCGCTTTTCTGGATAATGAGCTATGTGCTCTTCCAAATGTGCGATTTCTTGTTCAGTTAACATTTTTTCCTCACATCGGCCCGACTTAACATCGACCAGTATCTAATTTATTGCTTCTAACGTCTTAAGAGGCTTCGAAGCAATAAACTTCAGCATCTTTTAAACGGTGCTGTTTTTGATATTTAACGGTCAATGTCCGCCAAAACATAATCTATTGAGCCTATCAAGCAGATGATGTTCCCGAGCAAATCGCCTTTAGAAACTGCTTTAACAGACTGGAAGTGGGTGAAAGATGGTGTACGAATACGTACACGATATGGGCACCCTGTACCATTACTTACGGTGTGATAACCAGTCAGGCCCTTCGAGGTTTCTGTGGCAAAGAACGTCTCTGCTACTGGGAAGTCAAAGCCTCGACCAGTATCCACGAAACTGTGAATCAAGGTTTCGATGTCTTTCAGTGCGTTTTGCTTACGAGGGAAACCAAATTTTGGTGCGTTATCCGCTAGGTATGGACCTTCAGGCATACGATCTGCCGCTTGGCGAATGATCTTCAGACTTTCTGTCAACTCTTGAACACGTAGTACGGTACGAGTGTACGCATCACCGTCAGTACCCACTGGTACGTCAAAGTCGTAGTCTTCATAGCCCATGTATGGCATCTGCTTACGTGCATCAAAATTAATGCCCGTAGCACGTAGGTTTGGACCTGTTAGACCCCAGTCAAGCGCCATTTCTTGGCTGTACACGGCGACACCTTGAGTACGAGCTTTGAAAATCATTGACTTGGTCATTAATTTTTCTAGGTCTGGGACGAGCTTTTCTACCGCATCACATGCTTCATCAACCGCTTTTCTCCAACCATCTGGTAGGTCTTGTGACACACCACCGATACGGAAAAACGCAGGGTGCATACGACCGCCGCAGATAAGTTCGATCACATCGAATATCTTTTCACGCTCTGTAAACGCGTAGAAAGCCGGTGCCATACCACCCAAGTTGTGAGTAATACTACCGAACCATACCAAGTGGCTCGAAAGTCGGAAAAACTCACAAAGCATGATACGCATTGTTTTAGCGCGCTCAGGCACTTCAATACCTGTCATCGCTTCTAGACCTAGTAGGTAAGGCAGTTCACCTGCAACACCACCTAGATAATCGATACGGTCGGTATAAGGAATGTAGTTATGGAAAGTATGACGCTCTGCGATCTTTTCAGCACCACGGTGGTGGAAACCGATTTCTTGATCGAGTTCTTCAATACGCTCGCCCTTCATTTTTACTTTCAGGCGAATAACACCGTCCGTACCAGGGTGGTTTGGACCGATGTTAAGAACCATAGAGCCGTCTTCTTGCTTACCTTTGATTTCGTAAGATTCCATCACTCGTTGGAAATCAGGACCTTCTAAATCAAAAGGTTCATCCATCAAAGTGGCACGGCATGGGTAAGTTTTACGAAGAGGGTGACCTTTCCAGAAATCAAACGTCAGGATACGACGTAAGTCTGGGTGATCTTTAAACTTGATGCCGAACATGTCGTACACTTCACGCTCGTACCAGTCGGCGTTAGGCCATACAACCGTAGCGGTCGGTACTTTAATCGTGTCGTTCGCGATGTGAGTACGAACAGAGATAAACTGACTGGTTGATATGCTTAATAAATGGTAAAAAACTGTTAAACCACCACCGCGCTCAGCTTCATCGATTGCGGATAGGTCAAACAGCATTTCAAATTTAGGTGTTGATTCTTTTTTCAAGTAAGTGAGCATGTCAATCAACTGCTCACAATCAACTTGGTAGCTTACTGTACCAATGACTGAACCTGGTAACGCTTTGGCACCGAAACGCTCAGTTAATACTTGCGTCAATTCTGCGTTCATTTATTCAACCCTTAGGCCAAGAGGTTTACGATTTTTCTTAAGAACAGAAACAGGATTCGCTTTTACGTAATCTTGTAGCATGACCAAACCTTCTAACAACGCATCTGGACGTGGAGGGCAACCTGGTACATAAACGTCTACCGGAAGAATTGTGTCTACACCTTGAACCACACTGTAAATGTCATACATACCACCAGAGTTAGAACATGAACCCATGGAGATAACCCATTTAGGCTCAAGCATCTGATCGTAGATATGCTTCATTAGAGGGGCCATTTTGACAAAGCAAGTACCCGCAGTGATTAACACATCACTTTGGCGAGGTGAACCGCGTAGAACCTCAGATCCAAAACGTGCCATATCGTAACGTGGTGTCGCTGCTGTCATCATTTCAACGAAACAGCAGGACGTACCAAAGTTATACGGCCAAAGTGAATGTTTGCGGCTGTAAGAGATGAGATCATCAACTTTGCCTACAACATTGGAGATAAAATTATTGCCTTTTTCAGATTGCTCTTTTCCGGCGTCAACAATAGGAATGATATCGCTCATGATTCGTATACTCCGATCTTAAAAGCGCCTTTACGCAGCATATATACAAGTCCCAAAAGGAGGATGACAATGAAAAGCACCGCGGCGATAACGCCTGGAATACCTAGTTTCCAGTAGTCCACGCCCCACGCTAGTAAGATGGCTGCTTCTAGTTCAAAAATGAGGAAAGCGACAGCGATGAGATAGTAGCTAATAGAAAAGTTGTGTTTTGTCGTGCCAGAAGGGAGAAGGCCACATTCGAAAGGTTGTTCATCTTCATATCGACGACCAAACCCGCCGACTAGTTTGCTTGCAAACAGAATTGCAGCGATTACCGCTATGACAAGCACCGTAAAAATGCCGATCATTAAGGCTGGACTAAAGCCACTCATTTTGAACTCCTCGTAAAACCTCGTCCATTGAGTGCGCGATCAGCCCGATTTATGTGCTGATTTATCAGCATATCTTAACGAAAGATATGCCTAGCGTTCCTTTAAATTACTAACATTACTTTAAAATTGGCATTTCGCTCAATTAGTTACTATGAACAACTGCCACACATGTATAGTCAAATTGCACAAAAGCAAACTGCCAGTCTTCGATGACTAGCCTGTTCACTTTCTTCCTTTCCATAATCGTACAATTTTTATACTACCCTGACATGCTAGACTTCCACAACCATAAATATCATGAAAGCTTGAGAGCGATCCAATCATTTTCATCAATCACTTTGAATAAAAATTGTTATCGACTGCTCAATTTTCGATCTAACCGTTAAATGTCTTATTAGATTGTCAGACCAATGTACCAGATAGTGGGCGTCACTCTAACAACTCTTAATAACAAATCAAGAGTTTATTAAATAAGGGCGATCAATTTTTTATTCGACTTTAGTGGTAAAGCTTGTGTTCATTTAAGGCAAATTTAGAGTAAATTGGCTGCTAAATCTTGATTAAATAAGCAAGAAAACCACCACTTTTTGAAATGCGAATGTAGAAAAGTAACGAAAAAATTCAGCTAAATTATCAAAAATGAACTTTAATATTGCATTATGTTCGGTAAATCTGTAACCAATTTTCGACTAATTACGAAGTTTTCATGATGTGCGTCATGGTGGTAACTGGTTACGTCTTAATCGAAGCAATATCTGCCTTGTTCTCTACACTATTGCTCGCTTTTCGCTATGACTTAGGTGTATATTCACTCTTTTCCATAATAGTGGGTGCAGGATGAAAATTACTATCATTGGTGTGGGTGCAATAGGTGGATATGTCTTCGCTAAGTTGTCCGAAGCGGGCGAACATGACATACAATGCGTAACAAGCCCAACATCCGCTCTACTTAAGCAACAATCCATCCAACTTAGCTCAGATAATCAGTCTCTTACCTATCCTATTAAGCAAATCGCATCAGATTACGCTCAAATCGATGGCGATATAATATTCATCACCACAAAAACCACTCAAAACTCAACCGTTTTTCCACGCTTATCGAGTCTAAAAAACAAAACCTTCATCGTGATACAAAATGGCATCGGCAACGAGCAGCATTTGGCCAAATATCTTCATCAAAGCAATACCATTATAGGTGCAACGACAAATATCAAAGTCACCAAGAAGCATACTGACAACAAGGTCACGTTGCACAACCCTCTCTGTCAGTTTAACTATGCGTTATTTCAGCAAGGAGCGGTTACTGCTGAACTTGGCGCCCTCTTCAACCAAATATTTACTTCGGTTACCCATACAGAAGACATCTACCAAGCTCGCTTTCCAAAACTGTTGGTCAATTTATCGTGTAATCTCGCGTCCATATTGTACGACGCTTGTATGCAGACCTTGTCCACCTCCAAAGAGCCACGACACCTTATTGAACAAATCGGAAAAGAGGTGATACAAGTGGCCCAGGCTTATCAGGTAGACATCGCTCCTTCCCGAATCGATCTGCTACTAAATAAACTTGCAGAGCCGGGATTTAAGGGTGTGTATTTCAGCATGAAGGAAGATTTCGATGCAGGTCGGCCACTAGAAACAGAAACTGTGTTCGATAACTTTATTACCCTGGCTGATCAGGCAGCTATCGCCACCCCAGTTACTCGCTCAGCGCTTAATCAGCTCTACATAAAGCTTGAAGAACGCCAACTGTCCAAAGTGTAACCAGCTCACCTTATGGCCCCTGCTGGCTGAACAAGCTCGTTTCAGTGAAGTGAGTTTGTTCAAATCATCAAGGTAGTGACAAAACACACTTTAACAATTTGACTCAAAAATAACGTTTCTTCTAAAAACGCTTCTTAGCACACTCCTTTCATCCCCATTTTTTTGAACCCTGCTTTAATTCAATCAAGATAATAAGTTTTATCTATCTGTTTTTATTAATAAAGATTTAGATAAATAAAAATGAATCCATTGATTTCATAGATCAACTATCCTTATGACAGTTTTATCATTTATAGATGTAACAATTTCATCAATAACATGTTAGGCACTTACGCTCAAACACCAACAAGGTACAGAGCTCTCATCGAGTTTGCTCCGTTAACTGTCACGTTCATTTGTAGGATACTTGGAATTAACAATGACCACTTATTTCAATCGGATTAATTGGATAAACATAATAGGGATGTTATTAGGCGCCGCAACACTTCAAGCGTTTTTGTTGCAGTTATTTTCCGGCCATTTTACCCCTCTCGGCCTGGAACATTATTTTCAACAGCTCGTTAGTAGTAATAAAGCGCCTACTTACTGGAATCACCTGCTAATCGTACTATCCCATTATTCAGCGCTAACCGTGATAGCTTTAGTAGTTCTCATGATCGGTAGCGTCATTGGGTTGTTTTTTTCATCTAGTCCGATTTATCCACTTTTGTCCGCCTTGTTATACACTGGTTTTTGGCTATCCAACCTAGGCAGTCCAGGGGCATGGATTTTTGAGCTGTTATTTCCAGCCCTCTTCTCTCTGATCTTAACCATTGCTCGATGGGACATGCGCCTCAGCTCTGCAAAGAGACCAACATGGTTGGGTTTAAAAACGCTGCCTTGCAGAAACACTACGCTTAATAGTATTGTCGCCGTCGTATTGTTGTTCGTATTTAGCTATTTTAATATTTTGTCTAAGAATGGCGGCGAACATCTCGTCATCGTTACTATTTTGTTCTCCTTGCTAAGCGCGGTGCTGGTATATTTCTCTCTAGCCTTTGATCACAAAAGAGAGGAGCCAGAGTATTCACTCCTCGCTCGCATCAATCGCAACTATCTGTTTTTAATGGCTTGCACGATAGGCCTGATGCTCATCTATCAAGTTAATGCCGACATTTCACTGCATTGGTTTACTAGTGAAGGCTACAAAAACTTAGTAGACACCTACCAAAAGACCTCTAATGCGCCTGAAATCGTCAAATCCTTTTTAGCGCTCTCAGCATCCATATCATCAACACTAGCGCCGACCCAATTCGTGTTCGAAAGTTTAGCGGCGTTATGTTTATTTATGGGTATTTTCAGAGCGCCGATGTATTGGCTTACGACAGGGTTACTGGCTCTATTGATGGTCATTGAGTTTGGTATCCCAGCTACATGGCCGCCGACACCAACAAGCCCTGTCAATTGGGTGTGGGAATTGATGCTCCCGACCTTGGTATTAGTCATTTGCAGTGTTCATGCTACCGTTGAATTTATGCAAACAAAAAGCTTACGTAAACGTCTATTGGGCGAACAGCTTTTCTCTGAGATGCCTATTGCAGCCAAAGGCTTTATATCGGTCATTCTTTTGGGAATACTCGCTATCACCACAGTTCAAGCAAGCCATCCAGCCATCGCCGGAACCGTCATGAGTAAAACCTTGCTATTCTCCGTAGGGCTCTTTGCATTGATGCTGGCTCTAGATTCATTCAGGGCAAAACCTGAGTAACTTAAACCCTAATCCACGCAATGGTATCGCTCCCACGCAGCTACAGCATGTCGGGAGCGAAGCAAAGATCTCTTTTCTCTCACTAATATTGATCTATTTGTATTTTAGTAAAAGTAAAATATGTGACCTATAGTTTAAAATTATTTGCTACCAAGGGATGTACCTATGAAACATCTCACATCATTGTTACTAATCTTGATAAGCCTTTCCTCGTCACCGTCCTTCGCTGAAAATATTGTCACTATCTCAGGTAGCGGTTGGTTGCCATATTACGGTAGAGAGCTCAAAAACTTTGGTCCTATTGCTGAATTAATTAAAGAAGCCTACAGCCGCAGTGGCTATCAGGTTCACTTTTCTCAATCCCCATGGGCAAGGGTATTGGAAGAGGTAAAATCGGGAAATATAGATGGAACAGGAGTCGCTTTTTATACCGAAGAAAGAGCTAAACACTATCTCTTTTCAGAACATTTTATGACCAGCGACTATGTCTTCTTTAAAAGAAAGGACAAACACATTAAGTGGAGTAAATTGCAAGATCTGAAGGGATTAAGAATCGGCGTCGTACGTGGCTCTTCGGTCAGTCCGGAGTTTGATGATGCTAACTATTTAAATAAAAAAGACGTTGTCAGTGATAGTCGAGTGATGCAGATGCTTGGCGCAGATAGACTCGATCTGATACCTGCGGATCTGATATCTGGCATCTACTTAATTCGAGAAAAGTACCCAGAGTTACGTGACCAAATTGACTACATCAGTGAACCTAAAATTCAATCCCATAAGGTGTATATCATGTTTCATAAAGGCGTTGATAAAGACAAAATCTCCGCATTTAACGAGGGACTCGCTAAAATGAAAGCGGATGGGACCTACGATAAGATTTTATCTAAACATCAGTGATAAATTTAAGCTGCTATCAATCGCTGCTTACTCAAGACTAACGGTGTTTTTCAATAGCCCGATTTAACTTCTCCATAAACTCCGGATGCTTCTTCAAAAAAGCATTGGAGATATAGACACTAAACTCCTTCTCCACTTGGACCATGATTTGAAATCTCGTGTCGTATTTAAACTCTTCGTTAAATACCTCTTGTGCAACGAACACCGCATCGACTTCTTTGCTACTAAGCTTACTGATAAGCGATTTGATATCGGACGCTGGTGCTGCCGTTTTATAACCGGACTTGTTGAGCCAAAAATTGGTGTTGGTATTGACTAAGCTCGCGACGACATACTTTTCTTTGTTTTCAGGATCAAAATATTCACGACTCTGCCTTCGCACAACCCATACCCACCGATTAACCATTACTGAATTGGCAAACTTGGCAAATTGGTCTCTCTGCTCGTTTTGAGAAGCCATAAAGAAACCATCTGAGCGTCCACTTCTCAACTCAGATAATGCTCTTCCGTGGTTTGATCCAACCTTGAAGGTGTAATCGACATCGATAGAGTCGAGGATCAGTTTCATTTTATCGACACCAATTCCCACCGCATTACCTTGCTCATCCGGCATGGTATAAGGAGGGAAATCCGGTAAGAAAAAGTGCATACGGTAGCTTGCGATAGCCGTGTTACTACCAACAACCAGAACAACCAGAACAACCAAACAAATATGAAGTAGTGTTTTCCCTAACATCGATTTACAAACGCTCGATTTATGACCTTGTATAATTGTAGATAAGATTTGCTTTTATTGGGTTAGCGATTAGAAATGAAACAATCCGCCATACTGGCGGATTGTGAGTTGATTATTTACGTATCTTTTATTTACGTAAACTGGTTTTGAATCGACGTAAACGGTTTGCATTGGTGACCACTGTGAAGGATGAGAACGCCATCGCACCACCCGCAACGATAGGGCTCAACAATATCCCCCAGATAGGGTAAAGAACACCGGCCGCCAATGGAATACCTAAGCCATTGTAGATGAAGGCGAAGAACAAGTTTTGCTTGATGTTCTTGAGCGTCGCTCTTGACAACTCTACCGCATCGGCCAAACCGTGTAAGGATGCTCTCATTAAGGCAATATCCGCTGACTCGATAGCCACATCCGTACCTGAGCCGACCGCGAAGCCTACATCCGCTTTGGCCAGGGCTGGTGCATCATTGATACCGTCGCCTGTCATACCGACTTGCAAACCTTGTTGTTGCAATTCATCAATCAACTGTGCTTTGGTTTCAGGTAGGCACTCAGCACGGAAATCATCTAAGTTCACTTGTTTGGCAACCGCCGCAGCTGTTTTAGGGTTATCACCCGTTGCCATAATAACTTTCAGTCCCATTTCGTGTAGACGACGTATCGCTGCTGCTGAATCTTCTCTAATCGCATCCGCTACAACAATCAATCCTGCAAGAACCCCATCAATGGCAAGGTACATAGGAGTTTTGCCTTGCTCTGCAAACTCATCAATTTGATTAGCCACAGATTGAACATCAATGTTATTTTTCGCCATTAGTTTATGGTTACCCATAGCGAGATATTTGTCTGCCAACTTACCTTGAATACCGTAACCCGAGATAGCTTCAAAATCAGTGCTCATTTCCAATAGTAAGTTTTTAGATTTAGCTGATTCAACCACCGCTTCCGCTAGCGGGTGCTCAGAAGATTGCTCTATACTTGCCGCTAAGCGCAAAAGCTCTTCTTCTTGGTAACCATTTAAAGTAACCACATCGGTAACACTTGGCTTGCCTTCAGTAACGGTTCCTGTTTTATCAACAATGATAACGTCGAGTTTGCTCGCTTTTTGTAACGACTCACCATTTCGAACCAATAGGCCCAGCTCTGCGGCTTTACCGACACCAGTGATGATAGAAAGTGGGGTCGCAAGGCCTAAAGCACATGGGCAAGCGATAATCACAACCGTAGTAAACACGATCAACGCATGGGTAAGCGCAGGCGTTGGGCCAACGAAATACCAGATTAAAGCAGAAATCAGTGCCACGCCAATCACAAACGGAACAAATACAGCAGAAATCTTATCCGCTAACTGAGCTATCGGCAGTTTAGTGTTTTGCGCACTTTTCACCAAGCGAATGATATTTGCTAATGCGGTATCCGCTCCTACCTTTTCGGCCACAAAGATTAAGCTGCCGTTTTTGTTTATGGTACCTGCAGACAGCACATCGCCCGCTTCTTTTAATACTGGGATAGGCTCACCAGTCAACATAGATTCGTCTACCGTTGAAGAACCTTCGAACACTCTACCGTCAACAGACACTTTATCACCAGGACGTAAACGGATCTTATCGCCTACTTTCACTTCTTCTATCGGCAAATCAATTTCTTCACCATCGCGGATGACCCGCGCGGTTTTAGGTTGCAAACCGATTAGCTTTTTCACCGCTTCACTGGTTTTACCGCGAGCTCTAAGTCCAAGGCCATGGCCTAAGTTAATTAAACCGACAATGAAAGTGGCGGCTTCAAAGTAGACATAGCGCCCCGCTTCTGGGAACACATCTGGGAAAAGCACCACTACCATGCTGTATACCCAAGCAGTACTAATACCCATGGCGACGAGGGTATCCATGCTTGAGCTGCCGTGTTTCAAGTTTGCCCACGCCCCTTTGTAGAAGTGCCCACCTGGGCCAATAAGGATTCCTAGAACGAGGATACCGATGACTCCCCAAATCCATTGCTCGGTCGGGGTATTGATCGCCGTTGATCCTACCAAGTCCCAAATCATAAGTGGGATACCCAGCGCAAGTGACAGCCCTGCTCCCCACATCATGTGCTTGTATTGTTTGTGCTCGGCTTCTGCTTTTTTCTTCTCTCTTTGCTCATCAGCAAGAATTTTTCTACCTGGATAGCCAACGCTTTCTAATGCTTTGAGCATATCCGATTCAAGTGCATTGCCTTTCACGGTGACCGATTTATCAGCAAGACTGGCTTGTACGCTCACCACACTATCTAATGTGTTTAGCGCTTTCTCTATCTTACCTACGCAGCTTGCACAGCTCATGTTGTCAATTTCAAAGGTGAACTCGTTAGAGGCCGTAGCGACACTTTTGCCCGGATAGCCTGCATCAGACAGCGCTGTTAATAGCTGTGTTTCTGTTGCACTTCCACTTACCGTTGCGGTTTTATCAGCTATGCTAGCAAATGCACTAGTAACGCCCGGCACCGCTTTTAATGCAGATTCGATCTTCGCTACGCAGCTCGCACAGCTCATGTTTTCTATGTCAAAAACTTGGTCACTGGATGTTGCACTATAGCTTTGGCCTGGATAGCCAATATCGGACAGTGTTTTCAAGATCTCTTGCTCTGAGGCCGTTCCTTGTACAGTAACGGTTTTATCAGCAATGTTAGCCGTCGCCTGATGGACACCAGATAGTGCGTTTAGTGCTTTCTCAATCTTATTGACGCAACTTGCACAACTCATGTTCTCTATATCAAAAGTCTGAGTAAGCTCAGCGTTATTGTAATTCATTGGAACACCCATACTGTTCACCTTCAATTTGTTTGGATTGAGTACATCCTAAAGCTTACCCTTCGGTTAAGGTCAAGGTCCCTACCAAAATAAATTGAATTTTTTCACTGTTGACTTTCCCCTTGGGGTAAAGCTTAACGTTATCCACGTAGACGATCAATTAACACAACCGTAAGTCGCAATTCGTGGAAACGGAAAGATGAAAATGGAGAGAAACATGAATCTAAAAAAATACCGCAATCTATTTGTTATAGTCGCATTGATGGGAATAGTAGGATACTTATTTAATGATGGAAGCTTGCTTACTGGCGCACTTGCTAGCGCTTTCTTAGTGCCACTTATCATTTGTTTGGTCATGCTCGTGTTTATGATGGGCATGTGCAATAAATCCGATGAAAGTAAAAACTCATCATCGAACCAGTTGGAAGACAGAAAGAAGGATTTTGAAGCTTAAAAGATCGGCCATAGAAATGGCCAATCAGTATGCTTCCGAAATCAGTTGGGCAAGTATTTGGCCCAACTTTCCTATGTTCAGGTTACATAACCTCCTAGTGTGCGCCCCATTATTCACTCCTTGATACGCTGCCCATCGAACAAGTTGGTGCAGCTGCTAACTTTTCCATCAAGAAATCAATGAATACTCTGAGTTTACATGGATGAGTTTTCTTGTTTGGGTAGACTAAGTAAATATTGACAGGATGCTTAGGGTAATCAGAGAATAGCTCTACCAGTTGACCTTCTTGCAATTCATCACGCAACAAATAACAGGGGATGCGCGTTATACCATACCCCGACTTACAAAATTTCAACTCCATCTCAGGACTATTAGTAGTAATAACGTTTTTAACCTGAATTTGTATGTCATTGTCGCTTTCATCCCCAAATCGCCAAATATTTGGGGATGTCATGTTGGAATAACTTATGACGTTATGGTTCACCAGATCGACGGGTGAAGTCGGTGTACCATACTTGTTTAGATAGTCAGGAGAAGCAATGGTAATACTGTGAGACTGAATAAGTAATTTACTTGCAACCTCATCATCATCATGCATTTGGTTTGACGCGCGGATAGCAACATCCATATCTGAAGAAATTAGGTCGGTCTTTTTCTCGTTGAGGTCTAATTCCAAATGCATAGAGGGGTATAATTGTAGAAACTCTTGAAATACTTGATGGATTTTTGCCAACCCTAAGCTATAAGGGCAGCTAACTCGCAAAGTTCCCACTGGTTCTTCTTTATACCCACTAACTTGAGACTCTGCATATTCAATCTCTTCTATTACCTTTTGACAATATTGAAAATAAGCATCCCCTTCAGATGTCAATCGTAGCGTACGTGTCGTCCTATGAATCAGTTTGACTCGAAGTCTCTCTTCTAGTTTGCTGACTTCTTTACTCACATAAGAGATCGAATGTCCTGAGATTTTGGCAGCCTGTGAAAAGCTCCCACATTTGGCCACTATTGAGAAGATCACTATTCCGTTAAGTAGATCGGTACTTGGAAACGATGTACTCATTTTGAACCCTAAATTTTGAATCATGTTGAATTAAATATGGCGTACTGAAAACATCAGCACTTTCAAGGAAGTATTACATATGACACTAATCACATTAAGCGCTTTAAATCGATATTACAAGTCATTGAAATGCTAATTTTTAAATTAGCTTAATATCGTATTATCGTACGGTAATTTAATTAATAGTTCACTCTTCATATATCCACTATTCGCATCTAAGTTGGTAATATCACCCAATATCTATTCATTACCATTAATTTTAAGTCATAACATTCAAGAAACAGTTTAATACACCTTTCTTTTAAGCTATTTAATCTAGGATGGAAAAACATATTTTCCATTCAATTAAAAGATCAAAATAAAAACAGCATTCCAGATGTTAATATTATTAATAAATATATCTCATATATGGAATCTTAACATTACATAAAAACAACCATTGATTTATAATTTATAAACTCATCTAATTCAGCATTATATATTAATATTTTTATCACATTTTAATTTACAGACAATTGACAATGTTTAAACACCATAAACACTTGACGTGAGACCTATTTCATACAAATATTAAGTACAGAGTAAAAGGTTGTATTATTTCCGACCAAAAACCATCAGAAAAATATAGCGTCGAAAATGCTCTATAGAAACAATTTATCTTTGCCTTATATGTACGATTTAAAATGCTATACACACAGCTTTTAGCAGTCATATTGTTTGATTTATTTTGATGATTATATAAAAACCAATGAATACAATAATTATTGGTGATAGTTTCTATTGACACACCACTAATTATCTAACTTTGTAAAATTTCATAACATATACACCAGCCCTGAAAGCCTAGGCTTACATCGCTGTCGTATACATGGACGGCTTAAATGACATGGACGTTCTGCCCCTTGTAGGAGAAAGAATATGTCTAATGAATTTAAGAAAATCGAACTTATCGTTGACGAAGTACGTAGTGCAACTCAAAACGCCAGCAGCAGTACAGCAAGTTCAGCATGTACCGCCGGCTGCATTTCTACTGTTAGTACTCAATGTATGGGGGAGATTGAAGCTTTAAGCAATAATGACAATGAGCTAGCAATGGCGATGGCCACTCTTCATGAGGTTGGCGTACAACAGCTCGGCCAAAAAGGTATGGTCGACAAAATTGTCGAAGTCAAGCAAAGCATGGTGGGCATCACTATCCCAGCAGACCAACCCATGGATTCCGCCACTCAGGTCAAATAAATTATCTTGGTCGTCGAATCCATTTTATTTACTTCCCCTGGGCTGTGTAGCAGCCCAGGTTTTCCATCCTATATACGGAGGCTTGTATAAGTTGAATTGAATATGTCGTACTGAAAAAATCAGTACTTTCAAGGAAATACTAAATATACCGCTAAATATATCAAGCGCTTTATATCGATATTGTAAGTCATAGAAATACTTAGTTTCAGATTAGCTTACTATCTTATTATCATACGGTAATTTAACCAATTGCCCTCTCATCTTCTATCCACTATGAGCCCCCCTATTCATGACGTTACCCATTAATTATTCACTACTAGGATTTTAAATCTTAACACTCAAGAAACCGTTCAATATTCCCCTTTCTCTTAAGTTATTTAACCTAGAATGGAAAAACATATTTTCCATTCAATTAAAAGATCAAAGTAAAAGCAACATTTCCAGTTGTTCATATTATTAATAAAATTGAATCATATTTGAAATCTTAACATTACATAAAAACAATCTTTGATTTATAATTTAAAAATCAATATGATTCAGTGCTATATATTGACACTTTTATCATATTTTAAATTATCAATAGTTAATAATATTTAATCACCAGAAACACTTGACGTGAGACCTATTTCATATAAGTATTAAATATAGAGCAGAAAGTTGTGTTATTACTAGTCGATAAATACCAGTAAACAAGATAGCGCAGAAGAATGCTAATGCTTTCCAACAATAATTTTTCTTCACCTTCTATGTGTGATTTTAACGCTATACACAAGGTTTTTGACAGTTGTAATTTTTTGTCACATTGATTTTGATGACTATATAAAGAACCAATGAACATAATAATTATTGGTAATCGTTTACGACTAACACGCCAATAATTATTAAGCTTTGCGAGATTGTCTAACATATACACCAGCTCTGAAAGTCTAGACTTACATTGCTGTCGTATACATGGATGACTTAAATGACATGGACGTTCTGACCCTTGTAGGAGAAAGAATATGTCTAATGAATTTAAGAAAATCGAACTTATCGTTGACGAAGTACGTAATGTCACCCAAAACGCCAGTAGCAGTACAGCAAGTACGGCATGTACCGTTGGCTGCGTTTCCTCAGCTAGTACTGCATGTATGGGAGAGATCGACGCCCTCAGCAAAAATGATAAAGAGCTAGCAATGGCGATGGCCACTCTCCATGAAGTCGGCGTACAACAACTCGGCCAAAATGGTATGGTCGACAACATTGTCGAAGCCAAGCAAAACATGGTAGACATCGCTATCCCAGCAGACCAACCCATGGATTCCGCCACTCAGGTCAAATAGGTAATCTCAGGCTTTACATCCATTTTTGTCTACATCAACTGGGCGGTCTAGCTGCCCAGGTTTTCTTACCTATATGCGGAGGTTTGTATGCAAGATAGATTCAAAAAAATCGAACTTTTTGTTGAGAAGGTTAGAGAGCACACTCAGAACAGCTCAGCCAGCACAACAAGTACAGCCTGTACCAATTCTACTTACTCGTCTGCTAGCACAGCAGCACTCGATGAGATTGAACAGTTAAATAATCAAAATCCGGCGTTAGCGGACGCGATGATGACGATTCACGACAAAGGTATGAAAGAGCTTGGAGAAGCGGAGTTCATCGAAGCGATCATCTCAAAGTCTCACGAAATTGATCCGCTCAGTACACTACCAGATATGCAATTTGTCGCGTCTCAAAACAAACCGTCACATCGCTGATCTCAACACAACACTAGAGGGCTTGAACTTGTCAAATCTAAACGCACTGATTCATTCCTTACACCCTCTGTTCGACAAAGACGGAGGGTTACTTGGCGAGCTGTCATTACTGCCCAATACTGGAGTTAGCGAAGACAGCTTATTTGGCTATAGTGCCAGTGTTGGTAGCCTTTACCATCTTTGCCAGCACCTTCCTCAAACCCTTGGCTATGGCAGCGCGACAGGTTACGGCACCGCACTTGATTCTGATGTCGCTAAAATCCGCGCTATAGGCGAAGCGATTGAACGTTATTGCGCGATGATTCCACCTTTACTGGGCCGTAAGCGCGCGTCATATAATGAACTTCAAGGTCACGCTCTAGACCCTCGTTCCTTACCTCAGCCCTCTAGCACTGAGCTATCTTACGCACCTGATAATATCAAGCTGAAGCCTTTTTCTGACACCCGCACAGATGAATGGGTTGATGGCGTTAACTTGATAAAACAGTCTTCCGCTTGGCTGCCTATTGATGTGGTCTGCATGGGGCTTAATCAACCGTTATCTGAACATTATACTTATCCCGTCTCAACTGGATTTGCCGCTGGCACCTCATATACTCAAGCAACACTCGCAGCGCTATGTGAGATTGTTGAAAGAGATAGCTTTGCCCTTTGGTGGCTGCATAAACTGCCTCACCCTAAACTCGATCCTAACGCGATTGATGACCCAGAAATACATCGCTTACTTGAACAATTGAGCGCACAAGGTATTACGACCACCTTGTTCGACATAACGACGACATTAGGCCTACCCGTTGTCGCCCTAATCCAACAATCAGATACTTACCCTCACTATGTATGCATGGCAGCGTGCCGAACCACATCTAGAGATGCCGCTTTAAGAGTAATCGAAGAGGCCTCCAGTGTAAGAATAGGGCTTCTCAATAACCCGCCATCTTGCAGTAAAGATGAGATCGTCGCTGGTAAACTTGCTAGCCCGTTAGATTTTGGCGCGTTATACGCAGGGCAGCGTCATACAAGTGCGTTTGATTTTGCCATGAATGTACAACCGCCTTATGCGCCTTGGCGTCAAGATGCTGGCTTTGAGCCGGAACATCCGTACAAGTTTCTTAATAACATTTTACAGCGCTTTGCAAAGCTAGAACTCGAGCTTTACGCAGCAGACGTAACACTGCCTGAAGTTAAAGATACTGGTATGGTGGTGGTAAAAGTCATCGCTCCACAACTGATGCCACTCACCTTCTGCCACGCACTTAGATTTCTTGGTACCCCAAGACTATTTACTGAACCTCAAAACATGGGGTTTTCCCTAAACAAGACACATGAGGTGAATCATGACCCCATTCCCTTTGCGTGATAAAACAAACAAGCACATCGCGATCTTGGGTGGCGGAATGCTAGCCTCCCAGTTACACAAGCAGCTCAATGTAAGCCAGCTCGAAGCCGAATGCTATAATCACAGCACCTTGCCTTGGTCTCAGTTACACACCGTTGTTTGTGCTTATGATATAGAGGCGCATACACATGCGCTTGCCATGAGCAAGGCGTGTCAACAACATAACGTCCAATTGTTATGCATCTCGATGAGAGCTCCCGAATTTGCTATCAGCCCTATTTTTTCATCCGCAGGTCAACCTTGTTATCAATGTTGGCATCAACGTAGGCTCTCACTTTCGCATAACGCGAATGCCGAACAAGCATTTTCCACGCAGATCACTAAGCAACACACGTCAAACACGCTAAAAGAAACCGTGCCAGGAGGACTATTTCAATGCCAAGCTGCGCAAGTTAGTGCTTACGCCGTCCAAGTGGTGATGAAATCTTTGTCGTCCAATTCAGAAACTATCTCTTCTACCACCACGAAAAATACAAGTTATCGATATATAACGGGAAATATGTTGACAGCAAATGTCTCTTCTCATCCTTTATATCCTTTGGGCACGTGTCCTCAGTGCGGCCAATATCATATTACCAGTGAAGATTACTTGAATGAGTTACGTGAGAGCCTAACCCCTTCACCTGCAACAGGAGCCGGTCATGAGTAAAATCGTCGATACCTACAGTTCATCTGGGCTCAGTGACTATCATAAAACTTGGCCTGAATTCAATTTTCCACAGCGCCCGATATTGGTTCCAAATCTGGTTAATATACGTAACGGTGAACAAGAGTTTTTGTTTAGAGGGAGGGAAGTAAGAACCTTGCACGGGGAGTCCATGAATTGGATTAAAACTCATCTGTTTCCACTGCTGGATGGGGAACATACGGCCGATCAAATCCTGCAAAAATTACCCGAGTTAGAAGAATCAAGTCTAATAGACCTTCTGTTATTCCTCAACCAACAGGGACTTATCGAAGATCAAAGTAAAAGTGTTCCCCTTAGCAGCGATGAGCCGCTCTCCCACTTGGCTCAGATCAGTGCTCTCCTGCCCATCATCCAGCGTTTTACGCACCGTACCGAAGCCGCGAATCACCTACAACAACTATCTGTAGCGCTAGTCGGCCACAAGACTCAATGTCATCTGGTTATTGAACTTCTCACTGCACACAACATTAATACTTCTTGGTTAGGTGAAACATTACCAGAAGACTTAAAAATGGATCACGCCAACATCGTTGTCTGCATCAGCTCTTCATCAAATCAGCAATCGGATGAAAATCGTTTTTTAGTTAAACATAAACAACCAGTTTGCTTTGCCAATCCTACCTTATTGACCGTAGGGCCACTTGTTATACCATCGCAATCTGGTTGTCTAAATTGCTTAAATTTACAAAGATCCAGTCCCATCCCGCCAGATGAGAAGACTCGGTCTGTGCTTATGCCTGCCTGGGCGGGGTTACTCGTACAGCAATTGATGGCTTGGCATACCAACTTATTCAGTTGTCAGGTAATCAACCAACAACGTTCATGTCTACCTGATACAGAGTCAATACGTTTTCTGAGACTTTCTCACTGTCACGATTGCAACCCGACTCGCTCCACATTGCCTGCCAACCTACAAGTAGTGAGGCAAAAGGCGGACTCTGGTACTAGTACCGCCCAGAAAGATAAGGAAACATGGCATAACCTGCCATTGATCTATTTAAGAACGGTCAGCCTTCAACAATGGCAAACCCATAATCCAGGTGCAATGAAGTGGCATATTAGCCCCGAAGTTAAGCAGATTACCGCTACTTCGTACCTTTCAATCAATACAGATAACTCCTCTTTAAACAGTGGCTATACCACGTTACCAAAGCCAAACCCAGTTTGGCAGGAGACGAATGCCGAATTACTGCTTGGTGAGCCAGTTTCTAATGTTCAGATGGCCGCTTCCATCAGTGACTTACTCTACCTAAGTTTAGGTGAAGTACATCGACACAACCCAAATACGAACAAATCAAATGCATTTCGCTTAACCGCCTCCGGGGGTAACTTAGGCTCTTCAGAGGGTTACCTGCTGACAACAAATAGGCATCAAACAGAGGTCAACGTTTACCAAAAACAGAATCATAGTTTAAAGAAGCTGGGTCTTATTTCTCCCTCCAACCGTACGGATATTGCAGGTCAGCTGGGTATTGAACCTAAAAGTCGAAATCTTGGGGAGGATTCAGCCTCTGATTCGCTATTGGTCGTGTGTGGCAGCCTGAGTCGAGTACGTCAAAAGTACGGAGAACGAAGCTACCAACTGTGCCATTTAGATGCTGGGTTAATTGCTCACCGAATTGTTCAATTGGCACCTGCTATGGGGCTTAAGGCTCATATTCACACCCAATTTGATGACGATGCTGTCACAACCTTGCTTCACGTGAATGAAGAAGAGCAATTACCTATCTTGATCATTGAATTCGCCCAAAGTAACTAACGGATTGGGAACGGCATTTATCCATTGAGCACTTGGCCTGCTGGTCTTTCCGAATTAGATGAGGCAACTAACATGAAAAAAACAGAATTTCACTACAACGTACCACTATCAAAGCAGATGATCGAAGCAACTAAAGCGCATTCAGTACCCATTGAACTCGATACATTGCGTCCAGCACAATTACCGAATGGCATTAGTGAAGATATTGCTCTCAATACAAACACCTCGGACAGTCAATTTACTCCATCGTCATTGTCCGCCATGCAGCTAATACTCAATCGCCGCTCAGCAAGTGCATTGTCACCGCTCCCTGCGTCGCCGTTGAGTTCACTGGCAACAACCTTACAATGTGCCCTAACTAATTTTTCGACCGATTTGATCCCAAGCCCTAATTTGAAACCTCAGTTGTTTGTTCTCTCTTTTTCAGTGGAAGGACTGGCTCAGGGGGGATATCTGTACCTCCAAGAAAAACATGCACTTAGGCCATTATTTATTCGAGACTTATCAGAGTATAAATACGACGTTCTCTCCCAAATGAACCACAGCAATGCATGTTATGTCATTTTTATTGCTCAACCCTTGTCCCAATGGCTAACGGCTTATGGCGACCGTGGTTTTCGTCACGCAATGATCAGTACCGGCTGGCTACTCGATCGGCTGTATTTAACCACTCAAAGTAGAGGATTTACCAGCACTGCCTCTGGTGGCTTTGCAGCAAGCGCATTAGAGCAAGATTTTGGAATTGATGGTCATGACCTAGCACTGGCACTGTCATTTGTTGTGGGGAACTACGTTTCACCTAAGCATAACGAACGAGATGGTGAACAAGTATGATGAACTGGACATTCCGACCTTGGGGTCAGATACGTACTTGTCTGCAACCTACCTCAGCAATTGCCTATCTTGACAATAACGAGCAAGATGTATGGCTAACGGAATGGCTTAAATTACAACAGAGCCTAACATCACATCAAGAGCAACTGAGAGTGCTTAGCTTTTCACTGGTTCAAGGGTGTGAAGAGACACAACTGAGAAGAAAACTTATCGACCTACAACGTCGCCTGTTTCGCCAGCAGCAGATAGGGAGCCGATATGACGATCTCTTCGGAAAACTCAGCCAAGACTTTGATACTCGTTTAGATCTGCTACACAACGTGGAACTGACTATCAATCAATATAGGGAAGAGTGGCATTCAGTTTATGATCGAATTTTGGATGATAAACTCAATGCGTTATCTCAGTCCTTGGGAAGTACTGGTTTTGCCGATGCTCTCGCCCTAGTTTCTCCTCGCCTTAGTAGCCAAACACAGCACTGGCACGACTTTCCCAAGCAACTCGCTGAAGATTGGAAACGAAAAAAATCGAGACGCGGAATTCTTACTGTCGCCCGATATTTATGTCGCTCCGCTTGCAGACCTGACCCGTTTGGGCGCTTTGCCGCAGCGAACCTAGTCACATTCAGTGACACTCAGACCACACCAGCTGATTGCGATCGGGTATTTATCGAACGTTTTCAAGTTTTGGAATGGTTGTGGCAAGCCTTTCTCTCCAATCAAAATAACCATGTGAAACTGAAAATTAACCCAACCTTGCAGCTCACTCACGATAGAGAACAAAGTCTTTGGCAATACCACCTTGTTGGCTCGCTCTCCATTCATCCTGGTGTAGGCCTGATGACGTTAGGCGATCATCCAATGATTCAGCGAATAAAAACATGCGTGCAAGAGAGAAGCCATACATATCAAAGCCTCAGCCAAGCATTGACTATTGACAGTGATCAGCAAACTCACACGATAAATAGTTGGATCGATGAGTTGTTAAAAGCGGGCGTCATTGAACCTATATGGCCTGAGTTTTCAACGGATATTCAGGGAATCGTCGAACTCAACCAACACATCACCAACAAAGGATTAACTGTTCCAGAATTTGAACCTACTATCCAATATTTACAAAGCACGCTAAAGAATAACAAAGTAAACTCTCACGGCTCGAGCCAAAAGCCTCCAGTACATGTTAAGCTCGACTCTCATATGAAATCAGGCCTTTACCAAACACTGCCATTCGACAGTACTAAAGCTAAAAAAATTCTAGAGCCTGCACTAATGATCGGTCATTCCAGTCGCAATCGCTATAGCAGACTTATGATGACACATGTATTTACCAAAAGCTTCGGACACACAGGGGTATGCCACAACGTACTCGATTTTTTCAGCGAAGTTATCAAAAACGATGGCTTGATGAGGCAAATACAATTCGCCCAAATGGCCCCTGGATGGCGAAACACTCAATGGGCTGACGGCGTAGTATCCAGCGCTCGAGATAAAGCTCCAGACGATGAAAATTCGACATGTTACATCCCTTTATCATCTTTCTACGAAGATATGCCGAACACTCTGTCCGAACCTGCCAAATTGGCCCTGTATGTCCAGTTCCTTCGTCACGACGACCAAACGCATTCAAGTCACACAAATACGCCCTCAGACAAGAAAGCTTCTCCCCCAATATTGGCACTCAACCGTATTCTGTCAGGTGGAGATAAATATTTAACTCGATTTTTGGCCGCTCAGCCCATGGCGTTAAATCAAGTTACATCAATGCGACCAAAAAATGAGTTGCTTGTATCACCAGAGCTGGGATTAAACTTTGAGCACCTAGCTTGGACATCAACAAAAACATTAGCCTGGCCGTCCACCCACTCCGATACCAACTCAGTGATTCACTGGGACGAACTGCGTCTAAAATTGAATCAAGATGGTTTACTCACCCTTTATCACGTTGATGGAGCGCATAAAGACAAGACTGGCAACGATATACTTGAAGCGCTTGAGCCCGTACACTTGGGTTTCTTACGAGATTCTCAACTGCCTGATCTAGCCAAACTCGTCGCTGTATTGGGTGAAAGCTACGCCGATGATGCGGTCACTGAACGAGCAAATATTTACGAATATCTTGATCGTGAATCCTGGCTAACAACACACACACTGCCCTTCTGGCGACCTGCTGTACAGATTGGACAATTATTGTTGGAACGAAGCCGATTTGCTATTCCGACAAACGAAATACCAGTGCGCGGCAACAAGACCTGGCCGGACTACCTACTCGAAGTCACTCAGTGGCGCGCGCAAAGAAATATTCCAACACAGGGAATGGTTAAAGTATTTGGTAGCATGACATCGCCCTGGCTGCTTGATTTTACTGATCCTATCTCTCTTAGCCAGTTATTGAAAGACATTGAAAACACAGATAAGCCCGTGGTGCTCACCGCTCTTGATCCCAGTATGGAAAAGCTTTCAATAATAAACACCAAAACGAAGCAGAATCATGTAACCGAGTACATGATTCAATTCGACGGTCATTCAGAGGCGGTGTAATTATGGCATGGTACTACTGCAAGATTTATCACTCACCTGGCAATAAAGCGTTGAACACGGATAACCTGATCATCGACTACCTAGCGCCCATGCTCCAAGAGTTGAAATCCACGAAACAGGTACATCATGCGTTTTTCCTTCGTTATAGGGACACACACATTAACGAAGGTAACTCTTACTTTGACGGCTATCACTTACGTTGGCGAATGTACTATGAGGAACATCAATCTTTAGTTTCTATGCATAGTGAAATAGAAAAAGCGCTCGCTTGCTACCCTTTGCCTTACGTCATTGAGTTAGCCCAATACCACCCCGAATACCATAAGTACGGCTGTGGGGCAGCACTGGCACTAGCTGAGCGCAACTTTGACGCGAGTTGCAACTGGATTATCCCTTGCTTAGAAAGCACAAGAGGACACAGCGGCCTGCGCATTTTTGTCGCCGCCGCTCGTCTACTCGACATTATGCAGCGCTGGTATTGGCCGCATGCAATGAGGCAAAGCTTTCTAACCAAGTATGCCAAGTATTGGGGGACGGTAACTGGTGAGAATCGCCCATCACCACCAAAAGAGCTCATCTCAAACTTTCTCTCACTCCTAGACATTAAAAACCCAATTTCTTCCGTTATGAGTTTGATTAATAGCGGTGCAGATATTGAGTATCAATGGCATTCCAAATTATTTGAATGGCTTTGCTACCAGCCCGCTCAACAAGCAATCCAATCGAACTCACCGACACTAGGTGCTGACTATGTGTCCCTTAAACCAGGATACTTGGAAAAGGTCTGGCAACTTACCCATACCAATAACAATCGCCTTGGGCTCACCGTCGCTGATGAGGTACTTATGGCTGAGTTACTTCACACATTTCTAGAAGCGAATTATACAAATACGAATAAACAAAGGGGAATACAATGAATAATAAGAATCACAAGGTGTTTTCCATTCAACAAGGTATAGAATTTGTCCAAACACATCATCACACTTGTGTCTGCCAAACGAACGATAAGGATTTAGAGCTTAAATTAAACGCGAGCCACTTCGATGTCATCACCACAGGACAAGGAGAGCACCCGTGGGCAGTATTAGACTCCGACATTCTACCTTCTCATCTACACCAAAGATTGTTTAATGAAACCGAAGATGGCCACCATCCACTTGCTGCTGATCACTGGGGAATTTACAGCGCGATATTAGATGCTTTTGAAAAGAAAATAACCCGACCAACCATACTCAAGGTAAAAACCACACATAACTCTGATTTCCTTTCACTAGCTTCCTTTCTCGCGCAGCATCTTAAGAGACCACTATTAATTGTAGTGACCATATTAGATGAAAAAGCCCGGCATACACACGTGCATATCGATACGCTAAAACAATGGCTGTCTGCCGGGTGCTATTTAACGGTACTGAAATACCTTCAAAAACAGAAATTGCACAACAAAAATAGCCATTCAGTTACTGACGATTATTATTGGCTGTTAGCACGCATATTGTTAGTACAAGGAAAACCCACTAGCAGCAAAATTGTGCTTAAGCACGCTCAACGCTTGTCTTCATCGCCAGACAAACAAATCCTCTATCGGCGCTTTCAGTTAGTCCTCGCTCGTAAGGCAAATGATGCCAATGTTCTTGAGTCACATATTGAGACGTTGCAACACGATATTAGCCATGCGTTAGGCGATACTAAAGATTGGCTAAAACTTGATTTGGCATTGGCAACGTCTCTTTCCCCACAATTTAGTCAATTACACCGACGAACATTGGATTCCATTACTAACGCACCTCATCAGGTGATGCCGCAATGCCTCACAGCAGCCCTAATTTGGTCAGCGGGGATCAATTTTTTTCAACAAAAGAATTTGAATCACTGCATCACTCTATTGGAGAAGGCAACACAACGGCTTAGCCAAGATTACGACCTTGTACGCCGAGCTTACCTTAACTTTAAGTTAGGCCTTTGCCTAGGAATGGCGCATCAAGCAGGACCTGCGGCACAGCAACTTAAGAAAACGGCTCACGAGTTCATCTTGATGGGCCAACCGAATACCGCTTCGTTATGTTATGCGGAGGCATGTCGACACTACATTAAAGCCGAAAGACTCAACGAAGCAAAAGAAAGCTACGGGCTTTTGCACAATCAGAACGGAGGATTTAACGCTTTATTGTCAATGAGGTGTTTAGCACAATTATATTTGGCAGATAGTCAACTACAATTGGCCGCATCTCAATGTGAGAAAGCGCTAGACATAATTTCAAAATTATTCCCGCCACAGAGCCCAATTCGCTCACGTCTGACGGTTGAGTTTCTAATAATCCGGTTACAGTGCATTGATAACAAAGTAGACCCAAAACTTGCTCAACAGTTACTCCAATCTATCCAGCAATTGCTCTCATGCTGCGATGAGCAAGATCAGTGGTTGCTTAACAGGCAGCTTGAAGATGTGATTGAAGGTGAAAATAGTAAGAACGTGGCTTTGATATGATTGGGGATTTACGCTCACCTTTTAATCGCTTGGTGGCTGCTTGCGTCATATCTGTATTTGGTAGTATGGCTAGCGCTCTTATCCTACCTTGGTTAGTCGGTATTTCTTCTGCGGCGGCGCTAAGTCTAGGAGCCATTCTGACCATGAAGCAACTCGTCTCGGCAATGGTTTCACTGCTCTCGGGACAATGGGCAAATAAGGTTGCCCCTGTGCGATTACTACGAGGCAGCTTTGTCCTCGGGTTTGTATTTTATGCCAGCGTGGCCATCGCCTTATACAGAGGTTTGCAGCCTACCATGGCACTGTTTATCGTGTTAGCCATAGTGTCAGGGATCCTAAGCGTACTGGTCTTGTCTTCTCTGCAAGCTTCTATCCCGCAGTTTGTGACCACAAAAGGACTCACTCAAGCACACAGTAGGCTGAATATTGCGATACAAATTGTAGGAGTGGTCGCTCCGATCTGCTTAGGCTATGTACTTAGCCAGCCACACTCTGGGAATACTCAGCTCAATACATCGGTCTTCTCTTTAGCCTACTCCATCGACGCAACCAGCTTTATCGCCGCATTCTTACTGGTACCGTCACACCGAGCTATTGGTCAGAAACGCTCACTTGCGGAACAAGATAAGCTCTCTGAACAGCGTGTTAATCTAGAACGCTCCGTCGAAAAACTCGTCACCGAGCAAACAAAGCTGTGGCCGATTTTAACCTTCAATGCACTGAGTGTTTTTCCCATCATCTGGCTCTATGATCTAGGTATTCCGTTGTTGTCAGGCTTCGCCCACCGAGGACCAAGTTTCCAAGGTTCGTTAGTCACGGCGAGTGCCTTGGGCGGTATTCTAGGCTCAATGATCGCTGGAAAATGGTCTCGGCTTTCTCACTTAGGAGAATACGAGCTCGTGGCCCTTGGTACATTTGGTAAAATACTGTCCGCAAGTTTACTACTGATTAATACGACTTGGTTTATTCTCACCAGTTTTGCTTTAACCGCAGTGGTCACTGCCGCGTTCGGGGTGGTTTTTATCTCTCAACTGCAGCGTAGAACCTCACCCACCATGCAAGGCAAAACGACAGGTCTACTCATGTTTAGCAATATCGCCCCACTTGTCATGTCCAATATGGTAGCGGGTTATCTCATCCATATTTACGGCTTTGAGCATGTACTGCAACTGGCACTTCCATTGGGTATATTGATTCTTCTTCTGGGATACGGTGCAAGTCGAATGAACCGTTCCTCACCGCCAGCACTGCCGGAAAGCCATGGTTCGTAAGCGATATCCTAACGCCCAGCTTCCATCAGCTTATCCATGCAAACTTGATATGCTTGTTCAAAATCAAAAAAAGATTGATGCTTACTGCGATCAGTCACGTGCTTTTCTTCAGCGTACTCCTGAAGCTTATTTTCCAATACAAGCGCGAAAAAAACACAGTTATGCTTAGTCATCCACTCAATGCTCTTGTCTACCTCTTCCCAAGAGTCAAGCGATGAACCTTGCCAGTGTCTTAAATCGGACAAAAATACCCAAGGTGATGAATCTCCATTTTCCGAGTTCAACACCGTGTTTTTCACCTCTTGGAAAAATGCAGCGCTAGCCTCGGCATTAAACGCTCCACTGCCAACACAATGAAGGATTCTATTTTCAAATGATATACTCCACTCGCCATGGATATTTCTTGATTTCATACACCGACTACTTGCTAAACTGCCCCAATCTAGTATAGCCCTTGATCACAAAGTGCTAGCGAAGCGCTATATCGGTTAGATCCAATGAGCCAATCTCAAATTGCACGTAGAGATTGGCTCAAGTCTAGCGCAAAAATCATTTCAAACAGTTGGGTGTTACTGAAATGTTATCACTCCCATACTCAGCTTTCGCCAGAGATTTTACATAATCAGTCGAGTTTGCTGTGAGGTTAAAGACCATTAGCCCACCATACCCTTGCTGTATTGCATTTTTGGCGACGGAAGCGGCCGAGACAGAATCAGTGTAGGTGGTACTCACAGAAGCATACAGGTCATTTTGTGACATCCCATAATTGGTATAGGGCTCGATGGCACTATTATCACCTGGATAGTATCCCGGCGTTGCAGAATCAAGAAAATCGGCCAACTTCACGTTATATTGTCCGTAGGTTGTGGCAAATAGCCCTTTATCCCAAAGCAGTACTTTTTGTATGACTTTCCCGGTAAATTTAGGGTTTTGTTTTAACGCTTGAACAATCATAATCATAGACGTGTCGTTTTTCGTACACGTACTGTATTCGTCATCGATAGCGATACCATCTAAATGATATTTTTGAACAAAATCGGCTATCTTATCCGCAAATACCTTAGCGTCATTAGCATCAGTCATACAACTCCACCCAGAGTTTTCATGATCGCCAAGTAGAGCGGCCAAGACCTTAATCCCCTTACTTTGCAACGTCGCTACCTGAGTGGTGTCATTGAGTAAAGCATCGTCTTGTTTATTCAGATAAACGCTTGGGTTATTTGGATCTGAACCATGTATATTGGCCGCAAAAATTACAGCTTCATTAAAAAATGGGGTTGTATAGCTTGTCTTACCATCCTGAGATTTTTGAGTCTGAACAAAACAAGCAACGTTTGACAGCGCATTATCGTTGGTTTCAACGTAAGCGACATTGTTAAAGGCATAACTGGGAGAGAATACAAAAACTAGAGATCCGAGAAGCATTACTTTTAGAAACTGACTACATTGCATATTGACCGTCCTTAACCGCATGATTTATCGGTCAAATAAACCATTAAGAACGAACAAAAAATGTGACTCATTGAGGAATTTCGTTATATAAAACAATAATTATACTTTTTTAGATTTCCTAACATTTACCCAAAATTCATTCTTACTAGTTCCCCCCCTAAGTGAATTAACAACCAAGCAAATGACCAGATAGGCAATCTCTCAGCTATCTACTATCTTATAAGTAAGTGGATTCATAGCCCATACAAATATATGGGCTATTATTATTCGAACAAAAAGCGATATCCATAACGTCGATTGGCTCTGAACGTGGCTTAAACAAGGTATTTGTTTATCAATTCAGGGACAGAGTATGAAAATCGCGTCAAAAATAATTGTCTCCACCACATTACTGTGTGTTGTGGGACTAGTCCTTGCTGGGGCATTCATTGGGTGGAAAGTTTCCCAATTTTCAGAAGCCGCCATGTATGAGCGAACGAAGAATCAACTCATCGCCGTGCGAGAAATTAAATCGGGTGAAATCGAGCGATACTTCAACCAAATTCGAATGCAATTAGACACGCTAGCTGATGATGTTGCCACCCAGAAAGCAATGGTCGAGTTTCAAAACACCTTTGAAACATACCCGAAATATCTAGTGTCAGACAGTGACAAAGTCAAGCTAACGGATTATTACCGCAACCAATTTGGATCTACATACCAAGAGGCAAATAAAGGACAATCCCATAACGCATTACAAAAATATCAGCAACTTTCAGATAGAGCCCAGTCAATACAGACCCGCTATATCGCTATCAACCCTAATAATTTGGGTGAGAAACATTTAATGATGTCAGACTCCCTAGGCACTGACTATGACAAAGTTCACCAGCTATACCACCCTTCCATCAAGCATTACCTAGAAGCCTTTGGGTATTACGATATCTTTTTGGTCGACTTAGAGGGAAATATCGTTTATTCGGTGTTTAAAGAGTTAGACTTTGCAACCAATCTTCGCAGCGGGCCTTATCAAGGAAGTGGAATATCTAAAGCCTTTGTATCTGCGGTAGATAAAAGCAAGGGAGAATATCATTTAGAAGATTTCGCCCCCTACTATCCCTCTTATGAAGCCGCTGCTTCTTTCATTGCGACTCCCATTTTCCACCAAGACAAGAAAGTCGGTGTTTTAATTTTCCAGATGCCTGTCGATGAAATTAATTCCATCATGACGTTTAACGAAAACTGGAAAAATATTGGTTTAGGAGATAGTGGAGAGTCTTATTTAGTAGGCCCGGATGGCCTTTTACGAAGCCAGTCTCGATTTTTATTAGAGGCTCCCAAAGATTACTTTGCTGCATTACAATCCGCGGGATTAAGCGCAAATATGATTCAGCAAATTGAAGAAAAGAACTCGGCGATTGGCCGCCAGCCTGTCGATACCATTGCGTCCCGAAACGCATTGAAAGGTGAAGAAGGGTTCTTAATCACCCCAGATTATCGGCAAGTTGACGTATTTTCTGCCTATGCACCTCTAGATGCAGCGGGATTGCCTTGGGCAATATTAACCGAAATAGATGTTGAAGAAGCGATGGCGGATGCAGACGCTCTTATAGAAACCGTATTTTATACCATTGTGGCTGTTGTGCTGGTCGTCATTATCGTTTGTATTGGGTGTTCTTATCTTGTCGGGAATAGTATTTCTAGACCAATCACTTCCGCATCACAGCGTGTTAAGGAAATCAGTGAAAGCAATAACCTGACACAAAGGTTGGAAGAAAGTGGCAAAGATGAAATGACAGAGTTGTCTGTCGCACTGAATGCACTGTTCTCTAAGTTGCAAGGTGTATTCCAACAGTTTGCGTCAACTTCCAATACCTTACGCGATGACGCGCAAAATATGTTAAATAGCATGGAAGAAACTCGCACAGCCATTTTTGATCAAAATACGAGAACCACGTCCGTCGCAACCGCCATCAATCAAATGAGTGCTTCCATTTCTGAAGTTTCTCAGTTTGCAAACAAAGCCTCTGAACATGTATCTCATGCTAATAAATCGGGCACAGAAGGCGTACGAATTGGGCAAGTATTAGGCAATGAAATTAGCCAACTCGATCAAGAAATGCAGACCTCAGTCGAAGCGATAAAACGGTTGCATAAAGAAACCAGCTCTATTGCTGAGGTGCTCGACGTCATTCAAGGCATCGCAGAACAGACGAATCTGCTGGCACTGAATGCCGCGATCGAAGCTGCTCGAGCTGGGGAACAAGGCCGTGGTTTTGCTGTCGTCGCTGATGAAGTGCGCTCGTTAGCGGGCAGAACGCAATCTTCCACTGAAGAGATTCGAGAAAAGATTGAATCACTGCAATCCGAGACAAACAACGTCTCGAGCGGAATTGAAAATGCAAACACTACCGTGCAAAAAGGCGTAGAAACGTGCACTCAAAATACGGACATGTTGAGTGAAATAATGTCAATGTTAAACGAGATAAGTGATATGAATACCCAAGTTGCTTCTGCGACAGATGAACAAAAATCCGTGACGGAAGAAATCAATACGAGTATCACATCCATCGCGGACTCTACATCTTCCGTTCGCACTCAAGTCGATGAAGCTGATCAAATGCTAAGAACCTTATCTGAGCAAGCTGACACACTCAATGTAGAGATAAGCCGATTCAAATATGAATAACTTGGTGTTAAAAAGGCAGCGGAATGTTTAAAACATTTTCCGCTGCCTTTCTCCGTAAGCCTCAACCTAATTTGGTTATTCGTCAATATGGTTATTCAAACGATGAATGACGCTTTCAGGAACCTGTTTGCTGCACAGAATATAACGTTTCTCACCTTCAGGCATATCATTGAACTCAATGACGTTAAAGTCAGAGCGATTAAACTTAGATTCCTCAACTAACGAATCGACTTCTTCCGGTGCGATAAAAAAATAGTCGTATCTTTGATGATAGATCAATGACAACATTTTTAAGTTTTCGTACAACACTTTGTAAGTAGTCGGTTGATATTTTTCTACTTGCTCATCTATAAATTTGCCATACGAATAGCCATCTTTCATCAATATAGAAAGCTCTTGTTGTTGCAGCACTTCACGTAATGGACGCCCAGAGACTAGCAATTGATTGTTGGCTGAAGTAATGGCAACTTGAGGCTTATCTTGATAGATAGGCTGGCTATACCTGGAGTACTGTTCTCTTTCGGGATTTTTAAACCATCCAATGGTGCAAAGACAATCATGATTGTTTTTTATCATCATGAGTTGGCGCTTGACTGGTGTTTTCTGCCACTCAATATCTACTTCAGATTGCCGAAAAGCCTTGGATGCAGGCGTTGCCGTCAATCCTATTACAGCTCCATTTTGATTCACTACGTAAGGAATACGCTCGTGATAAAGTAGGGTTATTTTACTTTCACAATGACTGTTTGCATAAGCCTGGGTCGAACATAGAAACAGCAGAGTAAAATAGAAGTTGTTATGGCGCTTCATCCTTGTTTCGCCCCTCTGAACTCACCTATACCTAGTGTAGACGAATTCAGAGGGAAATTACGCTCAGAACATTATGCCGGGCTCTCCACCTTGGCATCGAGGACATTTGCAATGGAAGATGTCACTACCACATGCTCCATAAACATGGCCGCAATCCTGATGTAAGCATTTTAGCTTATAGGTAATTGAGTCATGTTCTAAACCAGCACCAGCGCGCGTGCCATGATTTTTTTGATTATTATAATTAATAAAGCCGATTTGAGTGCTTTTCGTGGTTCCATTTTTCCACATCATTCTACTCCTGTTTTAAACTGACGTTCGGGCTAAAGCCCTACACTAAAATTGTGCATGCAACATCCTACATACTTAGGAAAATGCAGGTCAAACCACGAGTAAATGAAATGAGATATTAGTCGTTTTAAACGGATCTAACGTTCAGAATTTAAACAAATTTTCTATCTAAGAAACTCCAGTAGATAACTATTAATTTTGTCAGCTTGTTGAAATAAAGCGCCGTGCCCCGCATTGTCTATTGCCACAAATTTGGCGTCAGGCATTCTGCTACGAATTTCGTCGATCATGCCTTTGCTTATTTCCGTATCTGCTTGCCCCCATATCAGCAACGATTCTCTATGACTTCTCGCCACACTGTCATAAGCTGAACGATAATCGCCAAGCGCATCGCTTCTGAGCATGGATAACATAGACTGTTGAAAACCTGGAGAAAATAACTGTTCTTTATATAAGCCTAGGTAATGTTCAAACTGAGGGCTTTTTCCATATAAATCTGTAAATCTATCAACCAACGTATTGATTCCCGCGAAGCGAGCTACGATCTCTCCCACAAGGGGAATCTTAAACACAGTCGGCACAGGATATTGATAAACGACAGGGGAAATTACAATGAACTTGTTGACTCTGTTTGGGTGACGAGCAGCAAAATTCACCGCTGTACCGGCCCCAAGAGACACGCCAGCCAAATGAAAAGGTTTGGATATGGCTAATTTATCAACCAGTTCGCGTAACTGGCGATAATACAGATCTTGGCTGTACTCAATATCAGGGCGGTCGGAGTAGCCACGCCCATATTTGTCGTAACTCAGTACACGAAACCCATCTCCAACAAGGGCTTCGACCTGCTTATCCCAAGCCCAATGAGGAATAGTCCCTCCATGAACGAGTACGACAAGTTCGCCATTCTCTGGTCCTTTAAAACGATAGTAAGTATTACCATCAGAAAGAGTAACCATGTTACCTTCGATAGCAGCTTTAGAAGGGTTACCAACTGATTGAGATCCAGGATTGGTAACAATATAAGCCGTAGCGGTGACGACTAATAGCAACCCAAGCGTAGCGAATACGACTCTCCATTTCATTTTTCTTCCTTGTGACATCCTTGAACACGTGGAGATTCAATATAGATCAATCAATTACAAGCTTCACCAAAAAGGTATAAAATATGCTAAGACAATAGAAATATTATTAGTAATTAGTTCAGCGTTAAGTAGAACTAGGCCCAATGACATTCATCACTTTTCAGGTTGCAGCGATACAAGCATTCCCTGTTTTACTTTCCACTGTGGCGCATTGTAATACTTAGCCCACTTTTCGACGATTTGATTGAACGTTCCGTCATCTTTAATTTCTTGCAGCGTCCTTTGCCACTGATTAACAATCTCATCAGGTGTCTCGTCAGAAAACCCGATATAAGTTTGTGAACTAAATAAAGTGAAAACAGGCTCAAAATCTGAGGGATTCAAATTGACTTCTTTTAAAAGTACTGGGAAGTCAATATCTGATTGAGTAAGCAGAGTACCTCTTTTTTTCGCAAGCATTAATACTGCTTGCTTCCACGTAGGCAAGTTCACTATATTTTTAAACCCATTATTGACTAAATATTGAGACTTTGAATCAGATGTCATCGCTAGAATAGAAGGAACTTGTTTCGCTTCTTGAAGCGACTGAATATCAATTTCAGCGTTTTTTCTTGCATACAAAACCATGTTCTTTTGTGCGATAGGTCCTACCCATTTAAATAGGTTTTCTCGGCTCTTTGTCTTACTAATAGAGAAAAGCACTACATTTTTGTCATTCAGTAGATCTTGATAGGCACGAGGCCAAGGTCGGTACTCTATTTGCGCATGCAAATTGTTCCGCTTAATAATTTCGTTAACCACATCAACAGCAATGCCCTCCTTAGTTTTTCCTTTCACGATATTAAGTGGTGGCTCATTGATGGTATAAATCTTAAGAGGTTCGGCAAGCAGAGGAAAACACAGAAATAGGAAGAAGATATAAAAAGGTTTCATGCAACAATACTCTAGGAGTGACCCATTGAGTAAATTCTAGTCGATGATTCCAAATTAGAATAACGTAATATTCTCCACGGATGATTATTGTTCCTAGACTATGAAGAGGCCCCAAGGCCTCATCAATTAAGCCGTCCTACAATTTCACGCATAGCCCAGTGTTTAAAGACTCGAGCGCCGCATCCGCAATCCTTAGTGCCATTTCTCCATCAACACCAGAACAATTTGAGTCCTGACCATGTAAAATATCGACGAAATGCTGCCACTCAGCGACATAGGCATCCTTATATCTTTCCAAGAAAAAGTGCATGGGTTTAGCCGATACCACTCCTTCACCCGCGAGATGAACAACATGATTCTCATTCCTGTTTGTCACCTGAAGTGAGCCTGTATCACCGTGCAGTTCAATACGTTGATCATAGCCGTAGCCTGATCGTCGACTATTTTGAATGGTTGCTATCGCCCCAGACGGAAAATGCATCACCACAACAGCAGTATCAATATCTCCCGCTTTGCCAATCTCTGGGTCAACCATGCACCCACCAGTGGCATACACAGACACAGGATCTTCCCCCAAAATAAATCTTGCCATGTCAAAATCATGGATAGACATATCTCTGAACATGCCACCTGAAACTTTGACGTACTCAGCACTTGGCGGCTCAGGATCTCGAGAAATAATGGATAGTGTGGATGCTCGACCTATTTTACCTTGATCAAACTGTCGTTTAAGGGAGGAAAATTGCGGATCAAATCGACGATTAAACCCCATTAGAAGCGGCGCATCGTATTTTTTTACTATAGATAAGCAGTCTCGTACGCGGCTTAAGTCTAGATCGACAGGCTTTTCACAGAAAATGGCTTTACCAGCTTTTGCCGCCAACTCAATGATTTCTGCATGGGTATTGGTGGCTGAACAAATACAGACTGCATCAATATTTTGGTCTTGCATTACTTGCTCTAAGCTTTGCCTATTTGCACCATATTGTTGGCAAATTAGATCTGCGTTGACATCATACGGCTCAACGACAGACAGCAATCGAGTTGATTCATGATTAGCTATATTTTTTGCATGAACTTGGCCAATACGGCCTGCACCAATTAACGCTATATTAAACATTCTATAATCCTTATCTTTTTAATTTTTATAGGCCTCAGAATTAACCCAAGCATGATCTTTTTCCCAGGTGAACAACCACTTCCGCGTTGGACCAGCCATGACATTGAGATAATAATTGTCATAGCCTGCGAGAGTCGCCACCGGGTGATAACCTTTTGGCACCATCACGACATCTTTGTCATACACCGCCATACATTCGTCGAGCTCTCTGTCATCGGTGTAGACTCTTTGCATGCAAAAGCCTTGATCTGGGTTTAATCGATGGTAATAAGTTTCTTCAAGATAGGTTTCGTTTGGCTCTGCATCTTGGTCGTGCTTGTGACTAGGGTAGGAGCTGCTACAACCCTCATCCGTATACACTTCAACAACAAGTAAGCTATCCGCCTCCTTATAGTCGGGTAATATATTGTGCACATAACGTTTATTTTGCCCTGTTCCCCGGTGCTCGGCGTCAATATCATCTGGGGAAATTAGACGCGTGGCATGATTATTTTTCCCAGGCGCTTCACACACAGCGAGCTCCAATTCGGTATTTGCCACCACCTTTATTGGCTCGTTAGGTGCAACATATACCGCAAAGGGTTTAGTCTTTTCAAACGGTGACATACGATCACCGATATTTTCAAACACCTTGCTCCCTGCAGATATCGTCGCCTTTCCTGAAACCAGTACCAAACAACGCTCATTACTGGACTTTGATATTTCAATAGACTCACCAATGGTCAGTTCAATGAGCTTAAAACCAACATAGTTCCAGCCCGCGGACTTTGGCGTGACTTCATGCTTGACTAGTTCTGTGCTGTTATGTGGGTATTTAGAAAGCAAATGGGACACAAGGAGACCTCACAAAATGAAATATTTATTCCAGTAACTTACTATCTGGGAATTTTTATTTCATTCGTTATTTTTGCTAGTTTGCAAGAACGTGCATTAGGTAACAGTTCTGAACACCCTAGTGATTTACCAACGATCTCATCTGCTGCAGCATTACACCCGCTAGCTCAAAATAATCCCCTTCCCAAAGCTGGTCGTTCAGAAACTCACCGGAGTAAAAACCATCGTACCCTGTTGACTGAATCGCACTGACATACTCTGTTAGCGGTATATCACCCTCGCCAGGAAGATAGCCCCTAAGTTCCCTTTCATCAGGCCAATTTGCATTGATTTCGGGGCGCTTCCCGTCTGAGATATGAACATTATAAATAAGATCTTCGCTGACTTTGCTTAACTCTTCTGGTGTTGCGCCGCGACTCGCCCAGAGATGCCAGGTATCCAAGACAAATCCAAAATTATCCCTGCAAACCGAGTCATACAACCGGAAATACGAATCTAAACTCGCAATCGGCGTCCATGCAGCACCTTCATATTGGAAGCGTATATCGAAATCTCGGCCAATATCGGCAATAGAACGTATGTTTTTCGCAGTTAACTCAATATTGCGTTGCAAATCGAGCCCGTTCAGGCCTTCAAATGCATTGAGCTGGATAGTCGGTGCACCAATGACCTTGGCAAACTCACACAGTACTTGCGTTTGCTGCCACAATTTCGCCTGAGACGCTTTATCTGGTGCTTCTACACCGCCGATAATATCAATGGCGCTAGGGACGATGTTGTGTTGTTCTAACTTGAGTTTCAGCTCTTCAGCGGTAAAGCCCGCGTCAATGTACCGCCACAATTTTTCGGTATGAATTTCTAAACCTTGATAGCCAGCAAGACTTGCTAAGTGAACATCCGTGGCGATATTGCTGTGTAGCGAACACATGCCGTGCAGTGCAAAAGGCATCGTTACTTCCTTTTTCTTGTGAGAGGAAAGAACGCCTCAACCTATCAATGTCATGAGTATTGAGGCAGTATGGTCGATTAAGTGATGTCTCTGCACATCAGACTAACAGCCAAAGTTTGTGCCAGATACATAGAGCAGCTCAAAGAGCGGAAGCCCATCACCTCTCCTTCGTTCACTTCAAAGCAAACGCTGTATTTGCTGCCATTTTCTGTTAATTGATTGTCGGTTATCGCGACAATCGGCACTTGTTTGGAATAAGCTTGGTCAACCAAAGTGCTGGTCTCTGGCGCATATGGATTAAACGTCACGCAAAGCAGCACATCGTTGCTGTTCATGCGCTTAGTAAGCGGCTTTAACATACCACCATGATCGTCTACCAACACGACATTGTTGTCTGACTTCATCAACGCATACCAAAGATAGAAAGCCACAGGATAAGCACGTCTCATCCCTTGGATATAAATGGTATTAGCGTTATCCAATAACGAAACCGCTTTTTCTAGTTTCTGCTCTGAAACATCAACGTGCATTCGCTCCATCGCATCCATATTGGCCTGGCCAAAGTCATGAAAAATCGCTGCGGGTGATTCCGAGTCTAGCAGGTCATTCTCTCTTGCTTGACGCACGCGCTCTTTGTAGTCGCGAGGACGATTCAAATACTGATCGCGAAATAGCGCCTGCATTTGACTGAAACCAGAAAAGCCCATTGCGTTAGAAAAGCGGCTTAATGTTGATAGTGGTACATTTGCTTGCTCGGCAATGGTGGCCATGGTCTCAACCGCTACGAGCATAGGTTGTGCCATGACAAAATCGGCGACTTGCTGCAAGCGAAGACTAAGACCATCATAACTTTGGACTACTTGCTCACGTAGAGTATCCAGATCACTGGGAACCATACCTACATCGCTACTCTCTACCGTCATGCCTTTGGTGTCCTTAAATAAACTTTCAAAAATCAATCTCGGGGACTTACCCCAGCTGAGCCCTATTCTACTAAAACCTTAAGACAACATCTCGAAGTTACGGATTACTTCAGACTCCACTCTGGGTAGTACTTTTTGCATAAAGTACAAACGGTCAAATTTGTCTGGCTCAGAATTTAACGCCTCTCTAAGCCCGTTACCAAATGCCTGCCTTAAACAGGTACCTATATTAAATTTAGCAATACGGCTGGATTTCAGTTTCTTAATATCCGTTTCAGCGATGCCCGTTGTGCCGTGAATCACCAGTGGCACCGTGTTCTGGCTGGCTATCTGATCAAGTAAACCAAAATCAATTTCACAAGTCGGTGTTTGCAATCGGTGAATATTGCCAATAGATATGGCAACACAATCAGCTTCACTTTCTTGTGAAAACTTTAATACATCCTCAGGAGAGCTATAAATGGACTTAATATGATCCCGCCCTTCTGTATAGGGCACCGAACCCACTTCTCCCTCAACTGAAGCACCTAATGCATGTGCCACTTTTGCTACTTGGCGAGTTCGACGTATATTTTCCTCAATGGATAACTGAGAACCATCAAACATCACCGAGCTGAACCCCGATTTTAATGCTTGGTAGACAATGTCTTCCTCGTAGGTATGGTCCAAATGCAAACAAACGGGAACTTGGCTGTTTTTCGCTAGGTTGAGAAAGATTGAAGCCGCTGTTTCCACGCCGTAGAAATCAACCACATCCTTATTACACGCTAATATGACCGAGCGGTTTAGCTGCTCAGCAGCTCTCACCACTGCGCTTGCGTCTTCGTAACCAAATACGTTAAAACAGGGAATCGCATAGTCACTGCTAGCCGCTTCAGGAAGCAACTCATTAAGGTTAACTAACATATTAAGAGTCCTTACTTAAACTTAGAAATCATGTCTTTTATGCCTGGAATGGTGTGTACTTGATGCTCATGATGAGGATCAAAGTGCTGAATCAGCGACTTAGACGTTTTGCCGACAATAATGGTGAAGTAGTACATCTCATACCCAGGTGCTGCGACACTCGGATGATAGCCTTTGTCTATCGCAATCACTGAGCCTGTTTTAACGTGGTAAACTGGTCCGCAATCGTCCTCGTGTTCATAGAGGAATTGTGCACCAAAGCCAAAGCCAGGGTTAAAGCGAAATTGGTAAACCTCTTCGTAAAGTGTTTCTTGACTGCCGTCTTCCTTAATACGATCTTCATCGTGTTTGTGTGGAGGAAAACCTGACCACCCTCCTGCCCCGACCGTAAACAATTCACTCACCAATAAACGACCTCGTTGATCGGCATTTTTTTGTCCTAGAACATGCTTAATTTTACGATGTGTTTTGGTTTCATCCGATCCATATTGGACGATATCGACATCGCTTTGCCTTACACAAAATGGCTCAAGTGTTTGATCAAACTTGCCCCCTGCGATCATGATATCGGCACTGTCACTGACACATTCTATTTTCGCTTTCATATATACAGGGACATACACTGATTCAGGCTCACCCTCCCAAACCGACGTTCTCTGACCAATGTTGTCAAACGTTGTTTCAACATCATGCTCATCCAAAACACTAATACTGCATGTACCACTCGCCAAAACGATGGCGGTTTCATAACCTTCCAGCGAGTAGGTAAAGGTTTCACCTTGGGTTAGTTTGACTTGGTTGAAATAGCACAGCGGTGTCGTATCATCGTCTACATCAATGATGGCTTTGTTTTGGTTATCAAATGGCGCAATATGTTTTCCCATTGCCTTATCTCACTTTCGGTATCAACAAAAAAGAAAGCCGAGCCACGATGGAGAGCAAAGATAACAACGTTCACTTTACAAGCTCGGCAAATTGAAAATTCAGCTTTTCTCACAACCCCTTCTTGACTCGATAAAATCAAAAAGCTGCTCTTTTGTCGGCATGGCTTCAGTGCAACTTTGGCCACTCACATTGATGGCAGCCGCCGCAGATCCGTTCTTCGTCGCGCTTTCCAATGTGCCTCCATTCACTAGTGTCCAGATAAACGCTCCCGCAAACGAATCTCCTGAGCCGAAAGGTTTAGCCGCTTCGACAGGGAAAATGCCTTGAGATAAATGTGTTCCATCAGAGCGATATACCTTAGAGCCTAACTCGCCCGCTTTTATCACCACCACTTGAGTCGGTCCGGTGAGAAAGCGTTTCGCGGTTAACTCATCATCCGTGTTACCTGAGGCGACGACAGTTTCCATCATGTCGAATTCTTCACGATTACCAATCACGATGTCCGCCAGCCCAGCCGCGATACCATAATAAAGCGCTGCATCTACGTCCGTGCGCCAAGAATAAGGGCGATAATCCACATCTAATACGACTTTCGTGCCACATTGACGCGCATATTGCATCGCCAGCAAAGTCGCTTCACGGCTTGGGCTTTTGGCTAAAGCCGTACCTGTGACAATAAGGCTCTTCGCCAGCTTGATGTATTGCGGGTCAATGTCTTCAGTCTGAATGAGCAGATCGGAGGCATTATTTCTATAGATAAGAACATCACAATCCGACGCTTTCATCTCCGTAAATGCGACTGAAGTCCTAGAGCCAGATGCATCCGTTTTCATCCCATCGAGATTAATGCCTTGTTGTGTCATATAATGCTTTACGTAATCACCAAAGCTATCATCAGAAACACAACCGATAAATCCGACTTGGCCACCTAGCTTACTGATCGCCACAGCGATGTTGGCGGCAGAGCCACCAACAAACTTATTAAAGCCAGATACATCTCCCATATCGGTGTTGTGTTCTTGGGCATAAAGATCCACACCAGCTCGCCCTAAAACAATGGCATCCAGTCGGCGCTCTGGCTCAAACAATATCTGTGTCATTATGTTGACCCCTATTTGAAATTTACCCAAGCCGCATCTTGGTCTGCCGACTCTGCACATTTTTCACATAGCCGTACGCCTTCAATACCTGCGTTGACGTCTGGGTACCACAATTTCGACAGCGTTTCTTGATCATCTTGATCTGCGGCTTGGAAAGCCAACGCAAAGCGATGGTACAAATTCGCCCAGGACTCAAAATACCCTTCAGCGTGCCCGCCACCGATTCGATTTGACGACACTCCTTCTGAGTCGTTGTATAAATAGTCCATTGCTCTATCAAGTAAACGTGGTGCCTCTCCCTGAACTTCATACTTCAGTTGATTTGGGTGTTCATCCCACCACTCGATGGAGGCTTTTTCTCCCACTATACGGATCTTTTGCTGATGCATAGCACCAGCGTTGACAGCAGATGCCCATAAAGTACCAACAGCGCCAGATTCAAACTCCATCATGACATGAGCATTGTCTTCTAGCGGTGCGCGAGAGGGGATAAAGCTTTGCCGCATACAAGAGAGGCGTTTGACCTCAAGTCCGGTAATGAGCTCGCACAAGTAGTAGGCGTGTGTCCCCAAATCACCTAATACATAAGTTGGCCCAGACACCTCAGGGCTCACTCGCCACTTCAAGCCAGGTTCATTTTTTTCGTGCTCGACGTTGTGAAAACCATGGGCAAACGTCATGTTCACCACTCTAATTTCGCCCAAATCACCTCGCTCGACCATCTCTCGAGCTTGCTGAATCATAGGAAAGCCTGTGTAACCGTACATCACGCCCAACACGTGATTGCGCTGCTCAGACAACGTTTTTAACTCAATGGCCTGCTCGGTAGTAAAGGTGATCGGTTTTTCACAAATGACATGCAAATTGGATTCTAATGCCGCTTTACAAATTTCAAAGTGGGTAGAGTTCGGCGTTGCCACTGAGACCGCTTGAATCCCATCTTCTCTTTGAGATTCTTTGCGAAACATCTCTTTGTAATCAGAATAACAGCGATCGGCATCGACTCCGATATTGGTGCCGAAGTCTTTACAGCGCTCCGAGTCTAGATCAAATGCACCTGCAACCAATTGAAATAAATTATCTCTTTGTGCCGCACTGCGATGCGAATAACCGATCTGGCTACCTCGGCCACCGCCTACCATCGCCCAACGAATCGGCTGTTCAAAACGTCTTTCTTCATTAAACATACTTCACCTCGAATAAATTTAACGCCAAATTAAGCTGTACAATCAGACTTAATACTGGTTCTAAACACCACGACGTTGGTTGACGCGCCCCTCTTCCCATGCTGCAACAGCTTGCGCCGTTTTATCATCACGGGTGACTTCCGGTAGCCCTACCTCCCACCAACAATCACAGGTAGACCAAGTTGCTGGAGATACCGGATCAATATCGACAACAATAACGTAGGTTCTGTCCGCTTCTTTCGCTCGTTGGAAGGCCTCTTCAAACTGATCAATGGAAATGAGTTTTTCGCTTAACGCTCCTTGAGCCTCGGCGTGTTTGGCAAAATCCACACGAGCCAGTTCACCATCAGGACGGCGGCAATCTTCTAGAAGGTTGTTAAATGAAGTATTGCCAGTGTTGTTCTGAAGTTTGTTGATAACCGCAAAACCACCGTTATCACACACGACCACGATCATCTTATGGCCAGTTAAAACGGAAGAGTAGATATCAGAGTTTTGCATTAAGTATGAACCGTCACCGACTAAAACCACGACATCGTTATTAGGGTTAGCCACTTTTGCGCCCCATCCGCCTGCAATCTCATAGCCCATACAAGAAAAACCAAACTCAATATCGAACTTACCAATTTGATAACTTTGCCAGTTCATGGCCAATTCCGCAGGCAATCCCCCTGCCGCAGTAACCACAGTATCACCGGGCTGCATCTTGGCGTTTACCTTGCCAATGACTTGAGCATAAGACGACAAACCAGGCAACAGATCTCCCTCTTTTGGATGAGTACGCTTGTGTACGACTTGCTTCCACTCATCCGCTCTGATCTTGGCCTTTTCGGCCCACTCCGGGCTGCTTGTCCAATCATCCAGCAATGAGGAAAGCTTCGATATACCTTGACGAGCGTCGCACTTCACCGCTAAGGCTTGATGCTTCACCGCGTCAAAGCGAGCCACATTCATCGAAATGAGCTTCATGTCATCATTGCGGAAAACGCTCCAAGAGCCTGTGGTGAAATCTTGCAAACGTGTTCCAATCGCCAAGACCACATCGGCTTCGGCTGCCATGTAGTTGGCTGAGTCCGAACCTGTTACACCGATGGGCCCAGCATTGAGGGGGTTGTCTTGCAACATGGTGGCGCGACCCGCGATGGTTTCAACCACTGGAATATTGTGTTTTTTCGCAAACTGAGCCAACTCATCTGTTGCCAAGGAATAGTGCACCCCACCACCAGAAATAATGAGCGGCGTTTTAGCCTTGATCAATAACGCCTTTGCTTCTTGTAAATCAGCAAGCTCTGGCTCAGGACGGCGAACTCGATGGATCTTTTCAACAAAAAAGCTTTCTGGGTAGTCGTAAGCAACACCTTGAATGTCTTGCGGTAAGCCAATAAATGCCGGACCACACGTTTCTGGGTCGAGCATGGTATCAATCGCTTGCGGCAGCGTGTGAATAAGCTGAGACGGGGATACAATTCTATCCCAATAACGAGTCAGAGGTTTAAAGGCATCATTACAGGTGATGGAAGGGTCGTAAAAGTTCTCAGGTTGCTGTAACACGGGATCTGGCAATCGGCTGACATACGAATCACCCGAGATCAGCAAGACGGGTAAACGATTGGTGTGCGCGATACCTGCTGCTGTGACCATATTGGTTGCTCCAGGTCCTATAGAGCTGGTAGCAATGCCAATTCGATGACGTTGATTGGCTTTGGCATAAGCAATAGCAGCCGTCGCCATAGATTGCTCGTTTTGGCCTCGCCAAGTAGGAATTTTATCTTCAATATTCTTAAGTTGTTGGCCAAAACAGGTAACATTACCGTGACCAAATATTGCAAAAGCACATCCAAATAACTGCTCCACTTGGCCATCAATTTTAATCATTTGTGCCGCTAGATATTTGGCTAACGCTTCAGCTACGGTAAGACGTATGGTTTTCATGATTCTCTTCCCTGACGATTAGAGTTGATATTTGTTCGCGTATTGCGTGATGTTTTGATAAGCAATCTTTGCGTATTCTAACGGGTTCGCTTTTGCTGGATCTTGTTCTGCTTCAACCAACAACCATCCTTCATAATCGCGTTCTTTTAACGCAGCAAACACTTCATCGTAGTTCACATCACCAGTACCAGGCACAGTGAAAACTCCGTCTAGTACGGCATTGAGGAAAGATTTGTCTTCGGCACGAGCCGTTTCCATAACATTTAGGCGTAAGTCTTTGAAATGCATATGACCAATTCGATGTCCCCAACGTTTAATCATGGTGACTGGGTCACCACCGCCATAGGTCACGTGGCCAGTGTCTAACGTTAGAAACACTTCAGGTGCAGTCAATTCCATAAGCAAGTTGATGTCCTCTTCCGTCTCACAAATGGTGCCAACATGGTGGTGGAAAGACAGCTTGATATCATGCTCGTGATACAGATAACTCGCGACTTCAGAAAGCTTAGCAGCGTAGGATTTCCATTCATCCATGGACAAGATGACGCGCTGAGAAGTCGGAATATTAATGTCTCCATGCACGGTATTACTGACTTCCCCATATACCATCGCCTGACATTTCGCTGCTTTCAGCAATCGAATGTGAGGTTGCATCGCTTGTATTTCTTCTTGTGCTGAAAGCGTCATCAAATTTCCACTATACCAACCTGATGCTAACACCAAGTTATGCTTATCTAGCAGCGGAATAAGAACGTCTGGATCTCTTGGATACTTAGTACCTAATTCAGTGCCAGTAAAACCTGCTTCAGCCATCTCACTTAAACACGTTTCTAGTGGGATTTCTCCACCCAGCTCGGGCATATCATCATTGGTCCATGTTAGAGGGCTAATTCCAAATCGCACTTTACTCATTTTGATACTCCGCCGTTAAAAAGGGTCTTATCCCAGCCGAGGCGGTGGATCGTTTTCGCACCGCCAAGCCCATATCGATGGCATCACTATAGTGAAATACTCCAACAAATGAAAAATATTTTTCATCATTACGGCGTATTGAAAAAGAAATGAAAAAATGCCTGAGTCCTTATTGAAATAAAGGGTTTAGTCAAAATTTTTAGTTTTTAAACTATTTTTAAATGCATATATTTCAATTACTTGTAACAATATCGCACAATGAAAAATATTTGTCATTATTTGACTAGGATAACAAATAAACAAAAAAGTGAGATTTAACACTAGTCGCGTTCGAATCTAGTAACTAGGATGAATCGAAAAATTATGAAAAATATTTATCATTAACATCCACTCCGTTAATGAAAGCAAATGCATTATCCAAAACACAACAACCAACCCTACCCTAGCTCTCACCCACCGTAGAATAACGAGAGCAGGCCCCATAAAGGAGTACTACACATGTCATCGGACAACTCGACGGTACAATCCCCACGAAACATTGCATACATTGTGAAAATTTGCTGTGTCGCCGCACTAGGGGGCATATTATTTGGCTACGATACTGCCGTAATATCAGGCGCGATCGGCCCAATCACCTCTTACTTTGCGCTATCACCAGCGGAAACAGGTTGGGCGGTCTCTAGTGTGGTACTCGGAAGTATCATTGGCGCACTCAGTGCTGGTTGGTGTTCACTAAAATATGGTCGCCGAAATACTCTGTTCGCTGCGGCCATTCTTTTTTCTATTTCCGCTGTCGGATCTGCGCTTGCTACCAGTTTTACGTTTTACACCCTCTTGCGCATCGTTGGTGGTCTTGGTGTGGGCCTTGCCGCTGTGGTGTCACCGATGTACATGTCTGAAGTCGCCCCAAGGGAATTTAGAGGACGCGCTGTTAGCATGTTTCAACAATCCGTTGTCGTTGGACAAACCGTGGTATTTTTTGTCAACTATATGATAGCAAAAGGAATGACGGAGCTCTGGCTACAGGACTTAGGCTGGCGCTGGATGCTAGGTTCAGAAATCATACCGGCAGTGATTTTTGGTGTACTCTTGTTCACCATCCCAGAATCACCACGTTGGCTGGTGTTAAAAGGCAAACTTGATCAAGCCAGAGCGGTGTTAACGAAGATTTCCAATCGACAACATGCCGAAAATGTCATTGCCGAAATAGAAGACTCACTGATGGCAAGTAGAGTAGCGAAGAAAAGCCAAGTTAGTATGAAGTCACCGCTCATGTTATCCATCGTTGCAGTGGGAACCTTTGTTGCGGCGGCTCAGCAATTTACCGGCATCAACGTTATCATGTACTACACACCGGAGATTTTAAAGCCTATTGTTGGCGGTACGCAAAACGCACTATTTCAGACCACTTTCATTGGGGTTGTGTTTATCCTTGGCAACGCATTGGGCATGTACCTCATTGATAAGGTCGGGCGTTTACCGTTAATGAAATGGGGAACGCTTGGGTGCGCTCTGAGTATGACCTATGTGGGCTTTGTGCTTTATAATCAGTCCGCTGGATATTCCGCTCTGTTTGCTTTATGTCTGTACGTGGTGTCTTATGCAACGTCATGGGGCTGCGCATGCTGGACTATGATCTCTGAAATATTCCCTAATAGCATTCGCTCAAGGGCAATGGCCATCGCTGTTGGGGCCCAATGGTGCGCAGGGTTTATCGTGACGCAAACCTTCCCAATATTAAACGACAACCCGTTTTTAAAAGAACACTTTAATGGTGGCTTTAGTTTCTGGCTGTTCGCGGCACTTTCGATGATCTGTATGTACTTCGTCGTTAAATTTGTACCCGAGACAAAAGGAGTGGCGTTGGAGAAAATGCAAGACGTGATGGCAGAGAAGCTTGGCCGTGCTTCACGCTCACGCCGCTCAAACAAAGCGTCAGCATAATCTGTTTCCATAGAGGTTTGGACTTTAAAAGGGCACGTTGTGAGTGTTAACCGACAAGGTTTGCACTCACAAATTTTCTAATTGATGTTCCGATTTTACCACTTTAAAACTAGCCGTTTTTTGGCCACTTTCGAAGCAGGTTTGATTTTTCCCCGCGCCTTTCGCGGTATACAAAGCCTGATCGGCTTTTTCAAAAAGAGACATGGGGCTTACCCCAGACTTAGCCACCACTGTCGCCACACCAATACTCACGGTGACTTTATCAATAGGCATGGTACTCTCGCCCATGTTTCTACTCTGCAGCTTCTCTACCGCAGAATGGCATCGATTGGCAATTGCTACTGGATTGGAACAGTTATCAAGCAACACGACAAATTCCTCACCACCGAATCTCGCAACCACATCCGACTCCTTTAGAGGAACATAGCTGAGACCTTCTGCGACCGACTTCAAACACTCATCCCCACATAAGTGACCATATAAGTCATTATATTTTTTGAAATCATCGATATCGATAAGGATAAGCGATATCGGCTGACCCGTTTCAATGGACTTGTTCCACATCACTTCAAAAGAATTATCGAATGAACGTCGGTTCGCCAACCCCGTTAGCACATCTAAATTTGACTGATTTCTGAGCAATTGATTCAGTGAAGATAGCTCTCTTGTCTTTTTCTCTACTTGGTTACTAATGATTTGGTTCGCTCTACCTAGAAACAATATCATTATTGTCATAACGGTCGACAATGAGATGCCACTTAGCAACAGCCAATATGGATAAGCTTTGCTGCGTGACTGGATATACTCTACTGATGGGGTCGCAACAATCTCCCAAAGGCGTCCTAACACCTCAATGTCCCCACTCACATAAGAGTAGCTTGAAGCAGAAAAATGTTCCTTTAAACTCGCTTGAGAGTCATATAACTTGACTGGTTGTTCAGCCTGAGTGATATCATAAATTTCGATATTAATCTCGGGGTTATACTGTATAGCTTCAGAAGCAATCGCTCCAACTCGAAAAACACCAAGGACGAACCCTTCAATTGCACTTTTTCGATCAGCAATAGTCTGATGTTTTTGGTTATAAACGGGAATAAAGGATAAAAAGCCAGCTTGATGATCTTTTTCCTGTACTAAGGTAACGCTCGCAGTTGCTTGCGGCCGGCCAGTATCGCGGGATTTTTCAATCGTTTCCAATCGAGTTCGATTAGAACCTAAATCATAGCCAAGTGCTGGCTCATTACCAATATATGGCTCAACATAATAGACTGGATAATAGATATCTCTAATTGGAGAAACCTCTAGCTCTCCTTTTGAGTTCAACGAGGTGAAGGTAAAATTTGGGAATGAGTTACGTTTTGTCGATTCATACTCCTCTCGCTCAGATTTTTCCACCACAGGAATCCACTCAAGCGCTTGAATACTAGGATGACGATTGGTAATTGAAGATGCTACTTCTCGAAACTCTGATTCACTGGGAAGTGGCGGCTTATGAAAAAGTACACCGAGTGCGTACAAGGCTTCAAAACTGGTTTCTAACTCCTCATGCATATGGGCATTGTAGGTGTTGATTTGCCGTTCAAACTCTTTAAATATCACTTGTTTCTCAGACGACTTTAACAGCGTAAAACTGAGTAAACTAAGTAGACAACCCGATATAAAAATAATCGCAGCGACAATGACGATTTTATTGTTCATAAAGCTATGAGTTTTGTTTCACATAACTATCAGGATAGTTAAGTTCTCTTCCGTCGCAAGAAAGACCTAAATTAAATAGAACGAATTCAACAGTTTTGTACTATTTTCTATATTGACTTAGCATCCTATCCAGAGAACCATCTTGCTTAGCTTGCACTAGCATAGCCTCAATAAGTTGAAATTCGGTTTGCTGATTCAATGGCATCGATATCCTACACCCGATAATCTAGAACCACCAAATCGTCTAGCAGTGGTCTAAATACCTCTTTTAGCGCTTCATGTTCGGGGTGATACAAATAATTGGTTCGCCCATCATCATCTTTGAAGGTCATTAAGACGGAATGTGTAAACCCTTGATTTTTATCTTCAGGGCTATCGTTTTCTCCCCACTCAACGGACTCTACACCTGATACCTTGTCAGGCATACTCAAAAACAATGACTTGAGTCTATCTACTTCTAAAAGCTGAGCCGACTCTTTAAATTTTATTAACAATATGTGGCGTATCATCTCTTAACTCCATCAGCGATACTTAATTGAGGCATTAAGATACCATACCCAAATTACATCAAGTGTAAAAATCATTGAATCGTTTAACAAAATTGTCCAGTATCAGCTTGTACTTTTTCTCAATGGGATTGGTTTTTAAATAAAAGACGGATAACCGAATAGGGTCTAACTCGATAGGCAGCGGTATTAACTTTCCAGACGCCAACTGCTGTTTCACGGTGAAGGAGGGCAAAATGGTAGCAGCAACACCCTCGACTGCGAGATCTATCCGAGTATGGTTACTGTCTATTTCATACATGATGTTGCCCTTGTCTTTTATCTCCTGATATTTTTCCCAGAAGTTATGATCTGAAAAATATCCTTCTACTTTAGGACAAACCCATTTATAGCACTCCAGTGCCTCCTCATTCTTTAAAAACTCTGCTTCTGGAGATACAACCGCGAGAGGTTGAAGATCCAGTAAAGGCTGCACAACCAAATGCTCTGCCTCATCGACATAATTGCAAGCACCATGATAGTAGATATAAAAGTCCATTTTACCTTTGAGAAGTTTCTGATGTAGAAAGGAAATATGGTCATCAACAATCGATATTTTCATTTCCGGGAATTGTTGAGAAAACAAATTGGTAAGAAGCTGGCTTCCATATGGGGCAAACACTCTATCAAACCCAATACGCACCTCACCATAATCTCCACAATCAATGACGTTAAGGCACTCGTCAAGCGCATCACTTTGAAAACAAAGTGCATGAACTATAGGGTATAGTTTGTTTGCCGCTTTAGTTAACTCAAAATTACGCGTATCTCTGTGGAACAACTTTACATTGAAATGGTCTTCTAGACTTTTGATGTTTTTAGTAATCGCGGATTGTGAAACACCCATCAGTTTTGCAGCTTTGGAAAAACTACAAGTTTCGTAACTATACAAAAAGCTTCGTAACTGACCAAGCCTAACACTATTTGTCCTAAGAGGTTTATTCTGCTTATTCATATTTATATAATCAATAATACTATATACACGACAACAATAGCACATTAAAAGACAGTTTGTCTTTCAGCACTTTCCGTATTGAGTATTTTATTTATTTATAAAATAAAAAATGGAATATGTCTTATTCCTGTTTATGAAAACCTATTACTGATAAGTTAAAAAAAAACAAATTGACTTTATTGAAATATAGAAATCAATAATTAAATAGCAATATCAATCATATTGTTAATTTAATAATTACTATTTAATACAACTAAACAGGCGGCAAAATAATATGACAAATCCAAATTATACTGCTTCTTTAAGTTACGAGAAAGGAGTTGAAATCATCCATGACGCGCTAGACATCCCTACCTTTGAAAAAGCAAGTAAAAATACCGGAGATAAGAGTTTAACTGGCTACCAACAAAGGAAAAAGCATACTAGTGTGGTATGCGAAACGGTTCAATCTGTAACATCAAAGAATGACGAAAAGCTGAAGAGCGAAGTAAAGAAAAACAAATCAAAAGTCTTACGACAAATAGAAGTCCTAGGTGGGAACCTTTCACAAGGGTTTAACTTAATTAGTCGAAAAAAATTGGCTAATGCAACAAATTATTATAATTATCATGCACCAAATGGCTCAAAAAAAAATAAAGAAGCTTTAACAGGGATGCTAGCTGTATTGAGTAATGACCTGAAACTAACAAAATACCTAGATGAAAGTATCCAGAATGAAATTGATAATAACGGTTTAATGCAAAATAACAAAATCAACTGGAAGGGGCTCAGCCTGCAAGGTCGAAGTCAGTTGAGTAACGTCAAGCTCAAAGCAAGGCAGCTGTTTATTCTTTATAAAAAGTTCATGGAGGCTCAGATTGAACTCCTCACTCTCGCCGAAGACATTGCTCAAAAGTTCAATGGTAGAGTATGTAGCCCACCAGGAGCATTCCAGGGCACAAAAAGCTTCAGTGGCGCCCTACAAAAAGTCACTATACGAGAAAGAAGCTCGAATGTCGGGGAATTAAAGGATTGTGCTCGAGCCACAATTTTGTTCAACACCTCAGAGGAGATGATCCTCGCTAAGCAAGAAATTGCCAATTATGCTGCTTTCCAAGCAATAAGGCATCATCAAAAAGCATTAAAAGATAGATATAATACAGGAACTTCAGAGCTCAAAAAGTTCAACTCTGGAGCAACAAAAGCAGGTTACCGAGATATCAAGTTTTTCCTGAGAATGCCTGAATCAGATGCTGTTGCTGAGCTTCAACTCAACACAACTGCGATGGATAACGCCAAATCTCAAGCACATATCATATATGAAATTTTAAGGTTGTCAGATCCAACTAAAGATACTTACATAATCAATAATCCAGATGTACTGAAGGGCCTTGATCACGGCCTAACTTTTGAGTGGCTCAAAAAAATTCAAAGTCAAACTCCAGTTGCCAAACAAGATATAAACACCATAAAAAGACTCATTAGCTCTTTTATAGCCAATGGGAAAAAATTACTAATTGTCGATAAAGCAGCTGTAAAGTCATTAAGTACTATTAGTAAGCAAATATATGAAATTGGATACTTAAGAAGTGGTACGTTTGTTAAAAAAAGCAAAGTATAGATTAAGTAGTAGTGAGTGCCTAATTATATAAGGAATTGATATGACAGAAGAACATTGCAAAAATATTTACTCTGTATCTAAACAATTAAAATTCCAAACATTTAAAATTCAATTTCTCGATGATATCAACCGAGCATTAAATGAGCTTCTAGCACGTAAATTAGAATACAAAGAAGACCTAATTCGCATGAGAGAAGATATTCAAAACCTTCGTATAAAAGTAAAGAAAGTAGAGCGAGATATCGGGGATATTTTTCATCCTAATCATGGCTTTATAAAGCAGATAAAATGTGATGTAGACAAGCACAACGCCAGAATTCGATGTGAGCTTATCAAGGTTGAGGCAATGAAGTTTCAAAGTAACCTAATAAAACTAACTAAATATCTGACACTTAGAGAACACACTTTATATCAAAAATAGAGATTGCAAACTATACCCAAAGTGCACATTCAGGGGGATTCAACAGGATTCGAGGATAACCTAACAGCCTCTGAAGGTGCCGTTTGTGTTAAGCGTCGGCTAATCTATTGCTGCTGTAATACGCATAAAAGCTTAAAATAATGGCACAAGCACTAAATACTGTCATTAACGTACCTGCGGGGGGCGCTAACCCTTCCATATCGACAAAGACGAAGTAACCAAAATCCGCAAGTCCGCCAACAAGTGCAGAAACAAAGATTGCCGTCGCGCTTTTTTTCCATATATAAACGCTCCCCACCATGGTGACAACTCCGAACCACCCCAGGTTCCAAGAGTGTTGCTTCAGTGATGCGGTCACAATTGGCACGTACTCCCTGATCATGTCAGCCATGAGCGGGTCAGCGGCAACGAATTCAAACGACAAAGCTTCGTTACCCAACGCCAAGAGATAAATCATCCCTACACCGAGAAGAAAATGGAACGCCCCCCAAATCATCCATAACACCGAAGACACTTTAAGTAACACTGAAGTTTTCATCGTAACTGTCCTTGTTTTACATCACCGTTAAAGTGTAGATCTGGCCAGTCGAGTTGGCGGGTAACTTTATGAAAGGAACGCGATTCATGTGTACCCGCTCACAAGGAAAGGTTGAAGCCACGCCCTGTCACTCAGCGACAGTTACATGGTCGGCATAGTAAAGCGGCTTTCCTGCGCTTCTTCGCGAATACCTGTAGGCCAACGGCTAGTAATGGTTTTCATACGGGTGTAAAAGCGCACGCCATCGCTACCATGCATATTGAGTGGGCCAAATATAGAACGCTTCCACCCCCCAAAACTATGAAAAGCCATAGGCACGGGAATGGGGACATTAATACCGACCATACCTGCCAGCACTTCTTCGCCAAATTGGCGTGCTGTATCTCCATCTCGGGTAAATATTGCACTGCCGTTTCCGTACTCGTGCTCATTCACTAGCTCAACAGCTTGTTGATAGTTTTTCACCCGGACCACACTCAATACTGGGCCAAAAATCTCTTCTTGATACACCGTCATATCGGGCGACACGTGATCGATTAACGTTGGACCAAGAAAATACCCGCTCTCGAAGCTTTCTACTTGAAAACCTCTACCATCTACGGCTATCTTCGCTCCCTGCTCTTCAGCTGAGTCTATATATTGAATGATCTTTTCACGATGCGCCGCTGAGATAACAGGTCCCATATCATTCTCGTTACCTTCAGTTATGCCCGGGCCAACTCGCATATGAGAAATTTGCTCATTAAGCTGATTTACAAGTCTATCTCCGGTTTCATCACCAACAACAACAGCCACTGACAACGCCATGCAGCGCTCTCCTGCCGCGCCATAGGCTGCACCAAGAATTGCGCTAGCCGCCATATCCATATCGGCATCTGGCATCAGAACGCAGTGGTTTTTCGCTCCACCAAGCGCCTGACATCGCTTGCCGTGATTGGAAGCTGTTGTATAGATATATTCAGCAATTGGTGTTGAGCCAACAAAACTTACCGCTTGTACCCTTTCGGCAGTCAATAAGGAGTCCACCGCTTCTTTGTCGCCATTCACCACATTGAACACCCCATTTGGCAAACCTGCTTGTTGCAACAGTTCAGCAATAAAAATACTGGCACTAGGATCTTTTTCTGACGGCTTTAGAACAAACGTGTTACCAGTGGCTAAGGCTATCGGGAACATCCACATCGGCACCATCGCTGGAAAGTTGAAAGGTGTTATCCCCACACATACGCCAAGAGGCTGCATTAAAGAATGGCTATCGACTCCCGTACCGACATTAGCCGAGTGTTCTCCTTTTTGCAGATGCGGAATACCGCAAGCAAACTCGACAACTTCGAGACCTCTTGTGACTTCACCTACCGCATCAGAATACACTTTGCCGTGTTCTTGAGAAATGATGCGAGCTAATTTTTCGATGTTCTGTTCAAGTAGCTCCTTAAATTTAAATAACACTCGTGCTCGTTTTAAAGGGGATGTTTTCGACCATGCTGGGAAGGCCTTGTCTGCAATGGAGATCGCTTCTGCAGTTTCAGCTGCAGAGCTCATTACTACCTGACGAATCTGCTCTCCTGTTGCAGGATTATATACCGCGGCCAATCGTGCGCTATGGCTTTCACTCTGCTGGCCATTGATAAAATTGTTGACTGTTTCCATTTGAATTCCTAAATTTCGTTGTGCTTAGGGGATGACCCCGATCAGAGAAACTACTGCGCGTGATGTCTGCTGCGCCAAATTTGTATAAGATTTTTGTAGTTATGCTTCACTTGGCTGACAAGCGCTGCATCACCTATTTCACCCCGAAGCCAATCTAAAGAAGGCTGAGCAAAGATCGTTCGGCCGATTGCGAAACCTTTTACAATAGGGCTTTGAGCAGCTTGAGCGAAGCCTTGTTGGAGCTCATGATCAGGGGCATCTAAGCCCAATAACAAGACACCACGGCAATGTGAGTCACGCTCCGTAATTACCGATTCCATTTTGCTCCACGCTTGGGCAGATAAAGGCGGAAGCTTCCACCAATCGGGTTTGATACCCATATCATAAAACTGGGAGACTATGGTGACATAGTGTTCTTCATTGAGATCGGATTGCTGTGGCAAAATAACTTCAAGCAGTAGCTCATGACCAGACTGACAACAGGCTTGGTATACTTCGCTCAACTGTTTTTCTTGGGCAAGTCTCATGTCATGCTCATCATTAGGGTGTGCAAACACCAAGCACTTCACGACATGCTCTAGAGGCCAACTGGTTAACTGAGATCCGATATTACCATGCTCAAGTTGCAATGGTCTCGAAGCAGGCAGTTCTATTGGCCGACCTATCCACCAACCCTTACCAGTTAATTCATTCAGCACACCTTGACCAAAGCGACTATCACACAAGATTCCGGCTTTACCTTCTAGCTTCATCTCTGCTACGACTTGCTGTGCTGAATCGAGAATCAGACGCTTCAGTTGCGGAATTCGATTTATATCTGCACCACAAGATCTCGCCATTTCCTCAAATTGAATTCGGTGATCAAAGGCCAGTACACATAACTCTTGCCAGTGTTTGTTTCGGGTCGTCACCCTATGCAAATGATTAAGTCGGTCATCCAAATCTGGGCGTGTTACCGCACCTGCTCGAGAAAGGTAATCGTCCAACTCTTCTTTACTTGGCATAGCTGGCGCACAACCGTGCCGAGAAACAACTAATGCACCACATGCATTGGCGTATTTGCAGCACTGCTGCCAACTTTCATCGTTCAAATACCCCCTTAGAAGGCCAGACATAAACGCATCCCCTGCGCCCAGTACATTCAGCACGTCGACTTTAACCCCTTCAACATGAATTCCGCTATCAAGGCTATTAGGAATTTGCTCGGTAAATACGCTACAACCCAAAGGCCCACGTTTACATACCAAAACAGCCTCAGTCACTTGTCGGACACCTTGTAAGGCTTTCAGAGTATCGTCATCGCCTCCTGCAATATGAAATTCTTCTTCAGTCCCCACTATCAAATCAAACCAACTTAACACCTCTTTAAGCTGTTCTGTCACTCGCTCAGACGATATATAGCGGGTTTCTCCGTCCCCCAGCGAGGTCAAGCCCCAAAGCACTGGGCGATAGTCGATATCCAACACCGTTTTTACCCCATGCTTTCGAGCATATTTCAGCGCTGTCAGCACCGCCTCTCTTGTTTGTGGATTGGATAGGTGTGTCCCCGTTATCGCTAAACACCGTGCAGATGCGATGTATTCTTCACTCACATCATCGGAACTGATCGCCATGTCTGCACAGTTGTCACGATAAAAAATCAATGGGAAGGTGTCCTCATCTTTGATACCCAAGATGACCAATGCCGTTAATCTTTCTTTATCCGTAATGAGGTGAGCGGTATCAACGCCTACTCTTTGTAGCTCTTCTCGTACAAATCTTCCCATGTGCTCATCGCCAACACGAGCTAACATAGAAGATCTCAGCCCTTGTCTCGCGGTTCCATACGCCACATTCCCTGATGAACCGCCTAGGTACTTCGCAAAACTCCCCATGTCCTCCAGACGAGCACCAATCTGCTGGCCGTATAAATCGACAGCGACTCGCCCCATGCAAATAAGATCGAGCGTTTTTTCGATGGCTTTCATCCATTACTCCTTGAATGTGTTTAACAGTGTCTTCCCACCTTTATACGAAACATTTATTTCATTTAAAATTATTTTTGAAATAAATATACTATTATGTGATCCAAAACTCATCACGCCTAATTGCCTTTGCCTGGTAAAGTTGAATATACCTCCTTATATTACATATAGTTAAAGCCTATACGGTCACTCCATCACGAATGAAACATATATTTCATTATCGTTCAAAGTCCGCTATCTTTAGCACACAGAAAACGAACTGGAGCCATACAGCATGAGAGCAGCAACTAGCCTTAACGAACTAAAAGAACAAATACAACTGAGTTATGGTCATCTCAGTAATCGACTTCAGCAAGTTGCTCAATATATTCTTGAAAACTCAAGCAGTGTGGCATTTGATACTGTCGCCTCCATTGCCCAGCAGGCTAACGTACCTCCTTCCACTTTAATCCGATTTGCGAATGCTTTTGGCTTCAGCGGTTTCAACGAGATGAAACAATTATTTCGTCAAAAGTTAGTCGAAGATACCGCCAGCTATACCGATAGAGCTCGTTTATTTAAACAGCTAGAAGGTGAGCAGCGCCCACCAGAAACCGCCAAGGATATCCTTGACCAATTTGCTCGAGCTAATGCCAAAGCGCTAGAACATTTGTCAACGACGACGGAATCAAGCGAGCTGGAAAAGGCTGCCCAAGTCTTGCGTTGCGCAGACAACATCTACGTAATTGGGTTGAGGCGCTCATTTAGTATTGCTTCTTATTTTACCTACGCGTTAAGACACTTGGAAAAGCGAGCGTTCTTAATTGACGGCTTAGGTGGCATGTTTCACGAGCAACTTAGCATGATAGGGCCGAGTGATGTCGTCGTCTCCATCAGTTTCAGTCCCTATGCCGAGGAAACTTTATCGCTAAGCGAAATTGCTTCAAAAGCTGGGGCAAAACAAGTTGTGATTACTGATAGTGAAATCAGTCCGCTGGCGACCTTTAGCGATGCATGTTTTGTTATTAAAGAAGCCAAAGTGGATGCTTTTCGATCCCAAGCCGCCTCAATGTGTCTAGTGCAAAGCCTTGCTGTTTCTCTGGCGTTTGAAGGGTCTGTTTCTTAACTATTTGAACCTATTTAATTATCACATGATGATTTAAATTGATTGGAAATTTCAGATTTGTTAATTTTTCGAGAAAAATGCTGCCAAATTTTGAAATCACGCAGTAATAATATGACTTTCGTCAATATCGGATGACTCATTTTCACCTGTAAACTTAGGTTACAATGGAACTTTTATGAGTTTATGTGACGGGTGTACGTTGTTTTGTTAACATTTCTCATTACTGGCTATTGTGTAATCTGTAAGGAGTGGGAATGACCCAACCAACAAACTTCGATGTCATCGTTATTGGCAGTGGCCCTGGTGGCGAAGGGGCTGCAATGGGATTAACAAAAGCAGGGATGAATGTCGCAGTTATTGAAAAAGAACACAGTATCGGTGGCGGATGCACGCATTGGGGAACCATACCCTCCAAAGCATTGCGTCAAGCAGTAAGCCGAATCATTGAAATAAACAGTAATCCACTGTTTCGCAAAAGTAACTCCACATTACGTTCAACGTTTTATGACATTTTAAGTCAAGCAAAATCGGTCAGTGAAAAGCAAACTCGGCTTCGCCAAGGCTTCTATGACCGTAATGACTGCACACTAATTTCTGGCACCGCAAAATTCATTGACGCCAACACCGTTGCAGTCACCAAATCCGACTCGAATATCGAATACTATACCGCAGATAAATTTGTCATTGCGACGGGTTCAAGACCTTATCAGCCTGCTGATGTCGACTTTGAACATAAAAATATCTACGACAGTGACTCTATTCTCGAACTGAAAAATGATCCTAGGCATATCGTTATTTATGGTGCAGGGGTTATTGGCTGTGAATACGCATCAATTTTCCGCGGATTGGGCTTAAAAACGGATCTTGTCAACACCCGTGATCGCCTGCTTGCGTTCTTAGACAACGAGATTTCCGATGCGCTTTCCTATCACTTCTGGAACAACGGCATTGTTATTCGTAATGACGAAACTTACGAGAAGATAGAAGGCACAGACGACGGAGTGATATTACACCTCACGTCAGGCAAAAAACTAAAAGCCGACTGTCTGCTTTACGCGAATGGCCGCACAGGCAATGCAGATAAGCTTAATCTTGAGGTATTAGGTGTGAATGCCAACTCAAGGGGCTTAATTAATGTCAATGAAGATTATCAAACAGACGCGCATCACGTGTATGCCGTTGGCGACATCATAGGGTATCCAAGCCTTGCGAGTGCTGCCTACAACCAAGGCCGCTTCGCCGCTCAAGCTATCTTAAAAGGTCGTGCACTAGGCCACCTAATTGAAGATATTCCAACGGGTATTTATACCATTCCAGAAATCAGTTCTGTTGGTAAAACTGAGCAAGAGCTGACCGCAGCAAAAGTCCCATACGAAGTGGGTAATGCCTCTTTCAAACACCTTGCCAGAGCGCAAATTGCCGGTAATGATGTGGGAAGCTTGAAGATTCTGTTCCACCGAGAAACCAAAGAGATCTTAGGTATTCACTGCTTTGGTGAACGAGCTGCCGAAATCATCCATATCGGCCAAGCAATCATGGAGCAAAAAGGTGAAGGCAATACTATTGAATACTTTACCAATACAACATTTAACTACCCAACGATGGCAGAAGCATATCGTGTTGCCGCGTTAAATGGCCTAAACCGCTTGTTCTAACTAGGTTTACAGATTGTTCTGACTAGGTATACAGAAAAACCGCGGACTTCCGAAGCCCGCGGTTTTATTTTCTAATATCCAAACTACATCCGAACGCTTTTGTTCTTAGGTTTTGAGACCCAATTAAACGTCACCACTCTTAATCTGGCACAATTTAAACACATTCTAAAAGATTCATTCGATTTATTGGCGGTGTGCCCTTTTTCCATTACCAGCTCAAACTTATCCATAGACCTAGCTTTACCGCTACAATCACCACAAACTTTCGAGCCACACACGCGGCAATGGTGCACCCTCTTCCGTTGTAACATGCCGAACTTTTCTTTACAGCTATTACACTTTGTTGAGTGCGTATCCCAAATTTGTGTGCGTCCAACCTTCTCTGTCGTTTTAAGGGTATAAAGCAGCGCTTTTAAATGTACTTCAAAACTCAGTAACTCTATCGCTAACCAAAACTGGCAAGTTTCTCCCTTAAGTTCACCGAGTTTGTTATCGACCTTTTCTTTCAACTCTTCAATGTCGTTGTCTATCTCCTTCTTGATATTAGTAGCAGTAGAGTAAGCTTTGTTCGCTACGATGCCTAACACGGGCCCTACAAGCAAGGTTCCACCGATTTTTACAAACTCACTCATCACCGAGTCCTTAATGTTGCTAATTTGCTCATCAACCGACTTGGATAGGCTGTCAATAGACTCCATCATAAACCCTTTGAATTTTGAGGTGAGAGAGTTTCGAAATGATGCTACCTCATTGAGGAGCTCTTGCACCATGCTCTCCAGTTGAACGGAGACATCATTCTTAGTAGGAAGACTTTTTACCGTGTAATCCGACATTGACTTGGCGATGAACTCGTCCATTTTGAAAATGGAGTTCATACAGTCAATGAACCTTTGATGGATATCTTGTGGCCAAAGAACATGATTATCTTTGTCTAAGATAAGTTTCAAAGCAGTATGTAAGGAATTTTTTTGGCTTTTAACTGAAGGAGGAACAATCTTCAGGCGAGACATTTTTTTGTTACTTGAATGACTCCTGTATATCGCCAGCCTTTGTTTTATAAATAGATAGGACACTTTGTCCGCTTTATTCGTGGTGTAGTTTGCTAAGCCATTATATCGATGTTGCGCAACTCTGTAGGTCATACTGTCACATGAAAACGACCATTTACTTTTCGACATAAAGGGTAACGTCGAATTATTTTTGCTCTTTACTCCATAGAATCGGTTGCCCAACGACGACTCTAGGTACTGTTTCTTCTCTATCATTAACGCTTGATTAGCAAAACTGCCCTCTTGGTTATGCATATCAACACTGTACCCAACAATTTTCTTTATCGCCGATTCATAAATTATCCAGAAGCGCCAAAATACGGATGAACAAACGAACAAATTGTGTATAGCGACCTGAGCAGGGTTCTTGACATGCTGGTAATGTTTAATCGCTCGTTTTGAGAATTTAAAAATACTATCTTCGTATTTACTCCAAAACTTCGCCATATCAGAAGAGCGTGCTTTTTTCTCCTTACTTTCTTCAACCAGATCAGTCAAGGTTTCGTCTTTACTCTCTGTAAAAGTCATTTGATTATCCGCAAGATCGTAGTTGGGAATTTCTAGTAGCGAAGACGTATCAATCGTTCTGGCAATCTTGATATAATGACATCTCATGTCAAAACTTGTCTTGTTATTACACTCAAATTTATCATCAGAGTGGTCTCGTATTATGTACTCATTAGTTGATAAGAATTGATTAAAGTGCTTCCTGATAAACTTGTTTTTGAAATGCATGGAGTCAATGATGTAGTACGCAGCATTAATCACATGAAACGCACAATCATTATTGACCTGATAGTTCCCTGTAAATATTTGATATGAAAACTCCCTGCTTCTATTTTCAAAGTGTTGATACCTTTCTCGAATATCAAAATGTAAAAATGATGCTAGGCATGGATAGGGTTTCGTATTATACGAATCAAAGTAAAAGGCAACCAATCTATCTTGGTCCATTTGCCGGAACGCTAGCAATGAGAAGTGGACGTCTTTTTCACACACTGGCACCAATAGCAGCTGACCGGGTGAAAGCTTAAATATTTGCTCTAAAACTCTTTCCTTCGATGACTCAACCAGTACGTTCCAGTCATCTTTGGTATCGTATTCAATTTCTAACGGTGGGTAACACACATGAACATTTCGCGACTGGCCCAACTTCTGATTACAGTACTCATCGACTTTTTTCGCCAATAGAATATAGATAAAATCAACTTCCATAAAACAAGCATTGGAATCAGTGTCAATATTGGTTTTTTTTATCGAGATCTCAGGAAGTTTTTTGTACTCCTTTGTATCATTTATATCTCGAAAAATTAGTGCGTCATAATTGGAATACTTTTCTAGGCCTTGATTCTGACCTTTTTCTTTATCAAACTGATTGAAATCTCTTACATAGTTACGACTCAATTGCCCATATGTGTTATTTTCATTGCTGTTCTCGTGACTTCCAATAAGCTGAGAAAGGCGATCACCCTTCTTATCTGATGCAATCTTACCTAATGGAATACCTAACCATCCCTTTCTATCTTGATTATTGACGGCGTTATTTTTTTTCTGAAGTAAATTCATGTGACTCTTTAGCAACTCATCGATCTTACCTCCTTGGTATTGGATGACATGCTTCTGAGCCAAATGGCTTCTTACTGTATTGACACTCGAATCAATATACTCTTTTATTAATGTGATTCGTTTCTTAGCTATAGAACTTTTATGCCAATATTTAACACCAGAGTCCGTAAACTTAATCGATTTTTTACTATCCGTAATGATATCATCCAACCTTCCTTTGTTTGAAATTCGATAAGCTCTTTGTTTAAGAGCATTGATCATTAAGTCATATTTTTTTAGCAACAAGTATTGATCGCATAGAAATTTAACATTTGCATGATACACCATATCAATTTGCTTCCTATCCAATAATGCGAATGTTGCTTCTACATGATATTTCGCACTATATTTATTTATATTATCTGTTTTCCTAGTGACTCTTAGGCCATCAACTCTATTGATGTTGTTATAAAGTGCGAAGTTTGCCCTTGTGAATTCTGAAACGCCAAACAATGATTCAATAAAGTTAACCTCTTTTTGCATTAACTCCTTAAACATATAATTTAAGTTGCATATTTTGTCCTTTGGTTTTTGATTAACAAACCATTTCTTTAAAAATATTCCTTTTAATCTTGAGGTTTTATTGTTATTAAATTCTGACATAGGGAAATATTTAATCGTTTTTCTTTTACTCTTAGACACTTCATAATATTGCTTGGCGGATAACAATACCATTTCATCAATGCGGCTAGATATTCGATTGTTGGCTTGGTAATCACAAAAAAAAGTATTCATTTTATTATAGAATGACAAAGAGAGGTTCATTAACCGATTCCTTTCGATATCAAATGCGCACCCTTTCAAAAAGTTCTTCACCAATACAAATTGATAGTCACTTTTATTTAGACAGGCCTGCAACATACAAGCATAGTTACCAGGCTCCGTGAGCAGTGGGAAAAGCACATAATTTACGTACAACTCCATCGTTTTTTCTATTGTAGAATGATAAAACTTCTGTAGTTGCCTTGAGAACCCAATATCAGATTTATTACCAATGAGTTTATTAAGATTATCCTTAATATTATTATAACTCTTAACTTCTATTTGAGTTTTACTTATTTTATTTTCATTCTCAGATATATAATTAAAGCATAGCTTTATTGCTTTTTCTATTGATTTACTAAACTGAATTGAGCTTTGATTCTCATCATTAACAAGTTTAATTTCGTTGAATACTTTTCTAGTATATAGTTTGCCGTTGGTTCCTTTTATAGCATACACTTTGCTAAACACCAGCAACATCTCTTTGCTTATCGTTACATCTTTTAACTGCGTATAGCCTACTTTTGAATTCGCTTCACTTATAAGTTTATTGATAACTTCAATATCATTGACAATAGTCTTAGATTTTCTGTAGAAGAAATAGTCTTTGTTGACGAAGTCTATCAATTTTTTTAAATATATATCATTTTTCATAAATAAACTTAAAGCCTTATCTGTGGGTGACGTAGCCACATAACCTATTTAACACAACTTCCAATTACAGAATGGTGTATTCGTTATTCTTAATAAAGCTATAAAGTTATAGTCAAAGCATATAGCCGAAACTATATTCTTCTATTTGGGCACATGATCGTGTGCCACGTAACAGTATGAAAAAGATAAAATAAAACGAAGGCTTAGAAAGGAGGGAAATATTAGAAGACTGCCCCATAGCTTATGCCACGGAGCAGATTAATGCTATATTAAGCGTTGTTCATTTTTTCAATTAACCAATTTAACACTTCCCGGAGTTGACTATCTGATAAACTCAATAGGTTATCTCCAACGTACCACTCGATCTTAGACATCGATGGATGCTCCATCATTTGTGGCCGGCCGATATACACGCCCTTTTCTTCAGCTAATCTGACTCTCAGCTCTTCTAGTCTTTCACATGAAACTGGGAAAATTAAATGCAGCATATTGCTCTGGGGCTGAGTTGGGTTCAATGTCAACTGAGGGTAATCTTTAATAACTTCATACACTTGTTGAGTGCGTTCAAACAGTTTAGGCATTTGTTGCAAACGTTGATCGAACTGCATCGCAGCTGACACCACATATGGCGAGCGGTGATATACATTCCCGCCCTGACGTTTCATCCACATGGACGCCAACTCAATTAACGCCTTACTTCCAAGAAGCAACGAACCGCCTAGCCCATTAATCCCTTTGTAAAGCGATACGTAAGCACTATCGAAACCATCAGCAATCTCACTCAAGTCTTTTTGGTAATAGGCCTCCGTTTCCCATACTCGAGCGCCATCCATATGCAGATAAATCTCTTCTTGTTTACAGTGTTGCTTGATCGATGTGAGCTCTTCCCAAGTAGGTAGCTGACCACCCAACTCACGCATAGGCAATTCATAAAGCACCGCAGCCAACTCATCCGGCCAAGCTTTTAGGTCATCACATGTCCAAGGGCGGTAACGATTACCTAAAGGCACAACATTAAAACGATCTTGCAACTGATAGCCTTGACGCTCAAATCGAGTGATATGACTTGACTCATGCATACCAACTAATGGGTTGTTCTTCTGTTTACAAATCAGCTCAAGTACAGTGGCTTGCGTCATCGTTCCAGTTATCACAAATAACCCAGCCTCGAAGCCGAGCAGATCAGCGACTTTTTGCTCGAAGGATTGAATGAGCTCTCCATCTCCATATACATCATGCTGGATATTATGCGCTTCGCACCAACTCGCCATTTGTGCAAAGTACTCGGCAGGTGCAGGCTTTTTATTGCCAGGGATAGTGATGGTGCATTTATCTTCTAAGTTTTGGGCCATGGGAAGGTTTCCTAGTCACAACAGAAACCGTTAAGTTAGCCACAAACGTATGTAGAGTAAAGGCCAAAAAGACAGATAGCCGCTTGATACGGCTATCCAAGGTTTGTAAAACCTAGTTGATAACTTGGTATTCTGTGATTTCCAAGCCAAAACCGGAAAGGGAATGATAAGGCGCAGCAGTAGAAGAAATCAGCTTCATTTTCTCCACACCGAGTTCTCTTAGAATTTGCGAACCAATGCCAATCTCCTGCGTACGAGCATTTTTAATTTTTACTGCATCTTGGCTGGGTAGCGCTAAGCTGTCAGGTTTTCCAATGCACAGAAGTACCCCGGCCATATCAGAGTTCGCAATATGCTCGAGCGCTTTTTGTATCGTACAACCCTTTGATTGAGCGAATAAAATATCTTCTGGCAGTCTGATGTTATGTACACGGACGAGGGCTTCATCGCTCTCACTTACATCACCTTTACACAAGGCATAATGCAGTTGTTTGTCAACAATATCTTTATAGACATGCAGCTCAAACAGGCCGTATTCTGTTTCAAACTCTCTAGAGTCAACCTTTTCGACGATACCTTCGTTCGCCAAGCGATATTTAATTAAGTCCGCGATAGTACCAAGCTTGATATCGTGTTTCTTTGCAAATTCTTCTAGCTGCGGACGACGCGCCATGGTGCCATCTTCGTTTAGCACTTCAACGATTGCACATGAAGGCTCTAGTCCTGCAAGTCGAGCTAAGTCACAGCCGGCTTCGGTATGCCCTGCCCGTACTAGTACACCACCTTCTTTTGCAACCACAGGAAAAATATGGCCCGGTGACACAATATCCGCTGGCGTTGCGTTTTCACCGATCGCCGCTTTGATTGTGGTGGCACGATCGCTTGCAGAAATACCTGTAGTGATGCCAGCCGCCGCTTCGATAGAAACCGTAAAGTTAGTGCCAAACGCTTCCGTGTTGTTTCTTACCATCGGAGACAGGTTGAGTTGCTGAGCGCGTTCTTCTGTGATGGTTAAACAAATCAAACCGCGGCCATGAGTAGCCATAAAATTAACGAGATCGGGCGTAATTTTGTCAGCAGCGACAATAATATCCCCTTCGTTTTCACGATCTTCGTCGTCGACAAGTATGACCATTTTACCTGCCGCTATATCAGCAATAATGCCTTCGATATCGTCTAGATGCATTTTGTTCTCACGTTTTTATAAATTTGGCCAATGATAGCAAAAACCACCCGTTAATCTACGTGGGTAAGGCTTATATTGCTAAACAGCCCATAAATATTATTGAGTATATGCCCAAGTTACCCCAAGAGGCAGAATGAGAGAACTGCGAGTAGGCACTCAGCAGCTTTGCTTCTCACACACCTTGAGCCAAAATGCTTCTTGGCAGGTGTTAGGGCGTGTTGACCTTTTGCGACTAATTTTGCAGCGCCTTGGCGTTATTTTATGCTAGGCAGTGTTTATGCCGTGTAGCCATCTACACAAATAAACGCTAACAACGCAGAAAGTGACGCCAAGGCGTTGCCCGAAGGGTTCGATTCTAAGCCTTTTACTCTTTGTTACAGGCTAATTACTTAGAATGACTAAGCTACTTAGCCTGCGCCGCGATTAAAAGGCTTAGAATTCGAACAAAATTTAGCCTCAAAAGGTCAACACGCCCTATTCAATATCTTCTTTCTTGGCGTAACTTGTAGGTTTACTGGCTGCGCGATCACTTCATAGGAAATCCAACATTCTGGGCAAACGAGTTCGCTATCTTGAATATCGTCGAACTCCTCTGTTTTTTTTAATTGAACACCGTTTGCAAAAGAAAATATCGATTCTTTGCCGCAAACCTCTAGATCTTCATCTGAGTAAGAAGTGTCGGTGACTCTGTGTTCAGTCACGAAAGTCGATGTCGTGTCACTTTTTGTTGCTGAAATGTAGGTAAATAGATGGTTCATGGGATTCGTTATTTGATAAAAAATAGCGAGAGGGATTTTCTCATACTTACGTTTAATAGCCAAGAATAACATTCGACTTATTAATAAGTTATGTTAGATCTCGCACTACATCTTCTTATTTATAGCGACTTTATTTTCTTGCTTTTCTATCACACTTTTAAATGTTGAATGAAAGAATTCACGGGAAGCCGTGGTCTTATGTTCTGTGTGTTTATAGGAAGCCGCGTTACGATGAAACCTTGTTTTGCAGCAGTGCCCACGGTTGGGCAAAGTGTAAGCCCTGTTAAAGATTGGCTAACACGCTTTCAACGAACCTCCATTTCGTTTAGTAGTCAACACCATATGGCGCTTGCTCGCTTACTTCCTTTACTTGTTTGTGGCGAGCAGTCGTCGCAATGGGTGTTTTACAACGAATCACGTCGACTGCAACAAAACCCGCAAGCCGTCATCGATTTTGAACAAATTGTGGCGGATGAACAGTATCACGAGCAAGCACTTGAGTTTGTGCGTACTCAGCTTGATGAACCTGACGATATCACCACACTAAAAAGACGAAGCCAACACTTTTTCGCTCAGTTGGCTGTCACCGAAAGTTTTAGTGAACACTTTGCTCAAATCGCCTGCCTTGACTCACTAGTCTGCAAACTGATGCTAGCTATAGAAAATGGGAGCCTAGGGAAAACTCATCCATTTTCATTGCTATGTAGAGCAATAAAAAAAGATGAAGCCAAACATGTGTCCATGTCAAAGCGGCACGCGTTAGAACTGGGCTTTTGCACCTCACATTGGCCACAGTTTCGGCAAGATATTACCCAAAGGTTGTACGATTTACTTGTTACGGAAGAGCAAGCGTTTAGTGATATCGGCGTTGATTTAAAGATGATATTCAAAAGAGGAAGCTCTGCCAAACTATCGGAGCAAGTTAACCTTGCTCACCCAGTATTCGTCACCTCGGAGGTGTTATGAAAGCCAGCTTTTTACCTTGTAAAGTAAATGTATTAGCTGCCAGTCACCAATTTCCGGAGCAAAAGTTAAACAACACACAATTAATTGAAGCGTTAACAACATTATCAGGCACTAAGCCTGCGAAACTAGCCAGTAAAATTGCAGGTTATTTAGGCGTTGAAAGCCGTCACTTTAGCCGAGACATCAACCAAGTGACCAGCCCCCCAAACCCATCCAATTCAACATTGTGCGCCCAAGTCATAGAAAAGCTATTTAAGCAATCAAGTGTTAGTGCTGAACAATTGGATTATTTAATCGGTCATACCACAACACCAGATACACAACTGCCAGCAAACGTTGCTTGGGTAGCGGATAGATTAAACTACCAAGGCGCGTTTATGGAGTTACGTCAAGCCTGCACAGGATTTGCGAGCGCTTTACAAATCGCGCTACCAAGAATATCACTGCTTGGTAAACCCATAGCAATAGTAGGGAGCGAGACCGGATCGGTTTACTTTAACTACCAGCCTGAGTTTATTGATCAATCCCAACTTGTAAACTACATGCAGATGGGAGATGGCGCAGGTGGAGTTTTACTGAGCTCAGATATTCACGGCCGTGGCCTGGGCGTTATCTCTGATTGTTTTACAGGGCAAATCGGTGTTGGCAAAAAGCCAGGATTAGAACTTGATGCTGGATCACTATCTCTATACACCCAAAACTCACCAGCGCGTTTTCATCATAGAGCCACTCAAGTTCGTCAATACGGTGCTGCGCTGTTTACGCACAGCGTGCAAGCTCTTGCAGAAAAAGGACACAAATTAGATGACTTTGACTATATCCTGCCTCACCAAGCCACAGGACACATTGATACTCTACTTAGCCAGGCGTTAAACACTAATCCGAGTAAAATTATTAACCACGCTCGTACGTGGGGAAACCTTGGTTCTGCTGCTATTTGGTGTAGCTTTGCTGAATTGATTAACAGTGGGCAGCTTTCTTCTGGTCAAAGAGTGGCGATATTAGGCGCAGAAGCGACCAAATATATGTATGGGGGGTTTATTTATACGCATCACTGATCTCAGCTTGATCCGCTAATCAACTGGAATAATCTCAAAACTATAACTACCGTTATTCATAGTAACTATTTTATACGGTAAAAGTAGTCAACATGGAGCTAATGATGAGATATATTTTCCTTTTACTGGCGTGTTTGGCGTCCTTCACGGCAAGTGCTGCTGAATTCAGCAAATTAAAATTTATCACCGAAAACTATCCTCCTTACAATTATCGTGACGATGGAAAAATTGTTGGATTAACCGTTGATGTTTTGCACGCCGCTAGCCAAGCGGTCAATGACCCTGTAACAAAAATTGAACTTCAGCCTTGGGCTCGCGGGTACAAAAACGCGTTAGATGGCCCGATGGTGGTGTTATTTGGCACCACCCGCAACTCAGATAGAGAATCAAAGTTTAAATGGGCAGGCCCGATCAACGCGACAGAAATTGTCGTACTGGCTAAGAAAAGCAAAAACATCAACATCAAGGATCCAGCCGACTTTGACAAATATGTCACGGGTGTAATACGTGAAGATATTGGAGAACAATTGATGGTTTCTCTTGGCGTCAATCAAAAAGCCATGAAACCCTCCTCTAGACCTGAAATGCTAATGAAGCAACTTGACCATGGCAGAGTCGATATGATCGCCTATGAAAAGAACGTTGCCAAAGCCTTAATGAAAGATGAAGGCATCGACTTTAGCAAATATCATGTCGTCTACGTGTTGAGCCAATCTTTCTCCTATTTTGCCTTTAGCTCAGATACACCGAACGAGTACGTTGCCAAACTGCAAAAAGGCATCGACATCATAAAAGGTAATGGCAAACTGGAAGAAATAAAAAGTAAATATTAGGGCACGCCCTAACTAAAAAAGCGACCTTGCTTGGTCGCTTTACCTTTGGGTAGTGGCTCTTTAGCTCACAACAAGCTAAGCGCCGCTATTCGCTTTTATGGCCCCTCTTAATGCGAAAAAAGCGATGGCTGCAAGTACAAAAGGGATCACTGCGAGTGAGTATTCAGCCCAGCTTTGTTCAATAAAGTGTTTAAACAAAAGCAAGTGCGAAACAATGAGTAAACACGCACACGCAATCGCAATCCATATGTATTTCACTTCCCTGTTTTTCATAAACTAGCCTCCAGATGATAGCTTGCTACCATTTCACCACAATCCGATAGGAATCGTTGATAAAGAAAAGGTGAGATATCCAATGAGGTGGGTTTACCCCGCGCGACTTCATTTAAAAGTTGTCCCGTGATCGCCGACGTGAGCATCCCAGTTCTAAAATGACCACAAGCGTTAAGATAACCTTCAATACCCGGCATCGGTCCAAGAATTGGAAGCTCATCTGGTGAGCCAGGACGCAGTCCTGTCCAACAACGTTTAATGTTCATTGTTTTTAAAATTGGCAGTGATTTTTGAGCCCCAAGTGCCAGCTGCCTCAATAGCCTAACATCATTGGTTGTATCGTAACCTTTTTCTTCCGTCGTTGAGCCTATTAAAATCTCACCGTTGTCTTTTTGCGCAATATAGCAATCACTGGTCGTAATACATCCATTGAGCAATTTGGGTAAGCGTTCCGAAACAATAACCTGCCCTTTGACAGGAAATACGGGTAATGGCATTCCTGTCGCCCATTGGCATATCTTTTCAGCCCACGAGCCTGCCGCGTTAATGACCATGTTACATCGCAGAGTCCCCATAGAAGTGTTAACCGCCACCACACGATTACCGCTTCTCTCAATACCAGTCACCTCCGTATTGAGAAAAAGATCGACACCGTTTTGCCTTGCCCCCTCGACATACGCTTCATTTAGTCGATAAGGATTAATTTGATGATCCGTGTCGAATTCCATGGCACCTAGTGCCCGACTCGACAAGTGAGGCTCTTGCTCAAGCAACTCCTGTTTGTCTATCCATCGAATGTGATGTTGTCTATCCGGTACGGCATTAGCGATATGTTGTGCATAGAGTCGATCATATTCATCATAAATGATGAATTTCAAACCCGTTTTTTCAAACTTCATATCTACATTATGCTTATCAAGCAATTCTTGGCTTAACCATGGGTACATGCTGTTAGACTGCATTGCCATTTCGAAAAACGCAGGTGGCATGATATGAGGCTTCATTTCAGCAGGCGCGCTTGTTAGCACACCTTCACTCATTTGCTTGGACAAGGTTTTAAACAAAATAACACCGCATCCTAAGCCTGTAGACTCTCCCATTGGCCACAAGCCTCCCGCAGAGGCTCTCGATGCATTGCCCTTTTTCTTATAATCAACAAGAGCGATGTTTAAATCTCGATCTCGGCTAAGAAAATACGCGATTGAGCTACCAATGACACCACCGCCACAAATGACAATATCGTAGGATTTCATAGCTCATCCTCCAAAGCAGAAAATGGAATGGGATCTAGGGGAAACCGAGGACGCAGGACCCCAGCCTCATCTTTGTAGCCCTCTTTCGCCAATCGATCGTAACAGTAATGAGCACACGTTTTGCCTTGGCAATCTCCCATACTCATTCTTGTACGCATCTTTAATGTGATGACATCTTTGCAACCTTGGGCCAAGGCTTGATCGATATCCCGACGTTTAACCTGCTCACAGCGGCATATCACGGTGTCCTCTTCTGGAAGAGAGAGCAATCCTTCTTTACGCTTATTTGCTCGGTCAAAAGCGCCTCTGAATCGATAGAATCTTGCCCGTTTCTTCAAGAGTTGCTCGATATGTAACTCAGAAGAGTCCTTTAAATTGGGGTCAATTTTCATCAACATGCTGTGCGCGGCAATTTCTCCTTCAAGCATGGCTACATCTGCTCCGGCAAACTTTACCGAGTCGCCAGCACAGTAAATGTTGTCCACGCTACTTTGTTGATATTTATTCGCTATTGGTATCACACCCCCAACATCATCCAATTTCACTTCCAGACCGAGTAACTGAGCCATTTGTGAGCGAGCGGCAAACCCGTAGCCAACACCTAGCGTATCCGCTTCAACCCACTTTATTTTGCCTGTGTCCGCCTGCCAATTATCGTTGTAAGGCGCAACCGCTACTCGTTCTAGAGACTCGTCTCCTTCAGCCTTTACAATTCCCCAACCATATTTGATAGGGATCTTATGTAAGCGCAAGTACGCCATCATCGACATACCATTCAATATGACCTGTGGTCGATTGAGAAGTGCGACAAACTCTTTACTAAACTCTTTGAATTGAGTCGCTTCGTAAACCCCAGCAACATTGACACCGGCGTGATGCAATTGACAAGCGACCAACACCAACAACGGGCCTGTACCCACAATCACTGCCGTTTTTCCAGGCCGAACAAAACCACTTTTAAGATGTAACTGAATCGCACCAGTTAACATGACGCCCGGTATTTGCCACCCAGGAAAAGGGATACTTCTTTCCTGACAGCCAGTCGCTAACAACAGGTAGTCGTACTCTTGAACGGATAGAGAGCCTGATTGAGACAACAGTAACGAGTTGTCCCCGACAGGACCTTGTACTCGCGTACTCATTTTCAGCTCGATGTTATGACTATGTTCTACAAGCTTTTGTTTTTGTCCTACAATGGATTTTTGTAACGATTCATCAAGATGAGGCATTTCATCAACTGGACGTAGTGGGCCTCGATAAATCACACCTCCAGCAATGGTATTTTCATCAATGACGACTGACTTGAAACCATTTTTCGATAAGGTTGTGGCTGCTGATATCCCAGCGGGTCCAGCACCAACAATAACAATTTTATTGCTCACTTTGGCGCCCCTTATCATCAACCACTCGGTTTTGTGATGTCTTAATTGTCATTCCTGGCTGAATAATCGTTTGACAAGCACGCATTTTTTGCCTGCCATCTATTTCAACCATGCAACAATGACACACTCCCATAGCACAATACGAACCTGAAGCAGTACCAAGGTCATTTTTCATTAGTTTGCGAAATCCATTTGCAGTAAGAGTACTTATTACACTTTCCCCAGATAAAGCTTCAACCTCCCTGCCATCAATATTGACGAGAAACTTTTCTCCGGTCGGAGAGATAATATCTCCGGTTCTATCTTTGACTTTCATCACTGTTCTCTCTTTTATTCACAACTATGAATTTTTATATGCAATTAAGCGATATTATCGCGATGGAAATGATATAAGTTGCAAAAAGAGTGACTATTGATTAAGAACATGATTATTTTCATTTTTTTACCAAAAAAGAAAATATGTGACATTAGTCTCGGTAAATCATTTTAAATAACGGCTGATAGTGTCATTTCTTTGACCTGAAATGGAATAAGAATAATTTTTATTAAGAATAAATACAGTTACTTAAAAAATTCATAGATATTTGATCCCAGCATCAGTCCAGCCCCACTTTGTGTTAATTTCTTTGACTAAATGTTAAATAATTTGACATATTTATATCGCTTAAGTTATGTATAAATACCAATCCATACTTAATTATAAACTCACCATCTAAATTCTTTCATTTAGGTCGTTTGGATATATAAGGCTAGGTCACCATGATGAAATCACTGCTAGGTACGCTGTTCTCCCTTTCAATTGGATTTTCCGTCTATGCTGCTCCACCGCCAATTGAACCTGTCACCACATCAAACACCCTGTTAGGCAAATCCAATGACACTTACACCTACGTTAGGTGTTGGTATCGACCCGCTCAGTCGCATGACGATTCTGCATCGACTTGGGAATGGGCCGAAAATTCTGACGGTAGCTACTACAAGATAGACGGATACTGGAAGTCCTCGGTTCGGTGGAAAAACATGTTCTATACCAAGACTTCACAAAGTGAAATCAAACAAAAATGTATGGATACACTTGGCGTAGATTACCCAACTGCTGACGTTTTGTTTTATGCTGCCGACAATCGCTTCTCGTTCAATCAAACCATCTGGACAAACGACTCTGGACCTGTAAATCACATTAATAAAATGGTGACATTTGGTGATAGCCTTTCTGACACAGGTAATATATTTAACGCTTCACAATGGCTATTCCCTAACCCAAACACTTGGTATTTAGGTCACTTTAGTAATGGCTTTGTCTGGACAGAATATTTAGCCAACGATTTTAATATCCCAGTGTACAACTGGGCTGTGGGTGGCGCTGCTGGTGAGAATCAATATGGTGTGCTGACTGGTGTCAATGAACAAGTAAAATCTTACTTGAGCTATATGAAGGTAGCAGAAAACTACAACCCAGCTAATACCTTATTTACGATGGAGTTCGGCTTGAATGATTTTATGAACTATAACCGTTCAGTTGCCGACGTAGAAGCCGACTTTACCAGCGCCTTGTCCACGCTAGTCGACTCTGGCGCACACAATATTTTGCTGATGACCTTGCCCGACGCCACTTATGCGCCTCAATTTAAATACTCAACCGAAGACGAGATAGCAAAAGTCAGGGCGAAGATATTGGCTTTCAATAAGTTTATCGAAGAACAAGCTCTCGTATATAAAAATAAAGGAGTGAATGTATACCTTTATGATGCTTATACAGATTTTGACAAGATTATTCACAACCCGACTGCTTATGGTTTTGTCAATTCAAGAGATGCCTGTCTGGATATCAATCGCAGTTCAGCCCAAGATTATTTGACTAGTCATTCACTCACTAAAGAATGTGATAGCAGCGGCTCAGATAAGTATGTATTTTGGGGTGTGACCCACCCTACAACCGCAACCCACAAATACTTCGCAGATAGAATGTATCCACAAGCTAAAGCGCAGTTTTTCTCCCAATAAGTGTGTAACCAGGAACAAGCTTCAGGCCCACAGCCTGAAGCTTGATTGTTACCCTTCGTTCAAGGTTTAACAACTAGGGTGCCGTATGGTGAGCCAAAATAAAATTCAACGTCTACTCACACTGATTCTGTTCACCTTCTCGGCTTTGTCCTATGCTTCAATCACTCCTAAGCCATCTAAGCACAGTGTTATCATTGTTGGCGCTGGGGCGGCAGGGCTGGCAGCAGCCACAACATTGCGGGCTCATGATATTGATGTGCTGATCTTAGAGGCTACAGACCGATATGGAGGACGAGTAAAAGAGAACACCCAGTTTGCTGATTTCCCAATCGATTTAGGTGCTGAGTGGATTCATGAGGACCAATCTATCCTAGATTATCTATCACCTAATAAGCAACACTACAGCAAACCACTGATACGATACTCTCCGATGAATGTGTACTATCTAGATGGTAACGAGTACCGAAAAGTAGATAAATACACCCTAGAAGAAGCCTATCAAGATGAACCTGAATCCAAATTTAAAGACTCTACTTGGTATCAATACTTGGACACCAATTTTGCCAGCAAGGTAAAGCCTTATATTAAATTTCAATCTGAAGTAGTGTCCATTAATTACTCGACAAAGCCTATCATTGTAACCACGCGCAATGGCACTCAATATTCCGCAGATAAGGTCCTAATAGCTGTACCGATTGGTGTACTAAAAGAAGACAAAATCACCTTTATCCCCAGATTGCCGAAGAAGAAAAATAAAGCGATACACAACAGCGAATTTCTGAAAGGGTTCAAATTAGTATTGAAATTTAAGAAAAAATTCTACCCGGATATGATCGTCGTTGAAACCAAACACGGTGAAGAAACGTTTTATGATATGGCCTATCAAAAAGGCAGCCAAATGGCTGTACTAGGTTTACTCGCAACAGGAACGTCTGCGGAACATTACTATCAATACGGGAGTAAACAGGATATTGTCCGTGCCGTTATCACTAAATTGGACAACCTACTTGAACATCAGGCCAGTCGATATTTTTCAGGCCAATATATATTTGAAGATTGGGGCAATGCCACCTATACACTCGGAACCTGGGCAAGCCCGTATATCAACAGGCGACAACTCATGGCATTGACCTCTCCTGTTCAAGATAAATTGTATTTTGCGGGGGACGCCTTTGCCCCAAACGATGATAGAGCAACCGTACATGGCGCTATCTTGTCAGGGTATCGGGCTGCAGAGGAAATCATGCAAACTAATTAGGGATGATCTTCTTCGACTACTTTGTTAATGTTGTTCTTTCGTGACTGCTATTTAGTTCAAAGCCTAACGCATGTTTTTCTAACTGGCGAAACATCAAACTAAGTAATGTGTTAATAGCAAAATATAACGCACCAGCAATACCAAACACGGCCAGCGTATCATACGTCATCGTATTGATTTGTTCAGCGTAGCCCATCAAATCCATTAAGGTAATAGTACTGGCTAACGAAGTGCCTTTAAAAACCAAGATCACTTCATTGGAGTAGGCGGGTATAGCACGACGAAATGCATAAGACATCAATATTTTTAGACGAGATGATGTCGCCATTCCCAGCGCTCTGCACACTTGGTGCATCTCTTTAGGTATTAAATCGTAGGTGCTCTTTAACAAATGAGTTGTGTACGCCGCGGTGTTAATAGAAAACGCGGCGATGGCGCAAAACCAAGGTTGCTGCAGCAACACCCAAAGCGAAGATTCTCTGACTACTTGAAATTGACCTGGGCCATAATACATTAGGTAAATTTGCACTAACAAAGGTGTGCCAGTCATCATCAACACGATTGCTTTGCTAAAGTGCGATAAGACTGGAATCTGCATGATTAACGTCACCGTCATAAGTAACGCGATTAACAAACCCACGCTCACAGATAAAGCCGTTAGCTCAATACTAACTAATAACCCATGTAGCATTTGAAAAAAGTATTGCTCGTTCATCACACTACTCCTTCTTTTGTATGGTTATCTTTAATTGAAAACTTGTGAGAAAGCATTTGTGTGAGCCATTTACTCAATAGTGTGATAACTAAGTAGATAGCTGCTGCACTCAAATACCAGTAAAAATAGTGGCTTGTAGAAGAAGCCGTCACAAACGCTTGCCTCATCAGTTCTGTCACACCGATTAGCGATACTAAGGCCGTGTCTTTCAACAACACTAGCCATTGATTAGAAAGTCCAGGAATAGCATGTTTGACCATCTGTGGGAAAATAATGCGTGTTAGTGATGAAAATGGTGTCATTCCTAATGCCCGTGCAGCCTCTCTTTGCCCTTCTGATATCGCAAGCAACGCGCCACGAAGAGTATGAGTCGCGTAAGAGGCAAAAATTAATGACAACGCCAGCGCACCTAAAATAAACGGGCTAATTTGCACAAACTTTCCTGTTACCGCGTATAGGAGTGGCGTGGTTCCAAAATAAATAAAAAAGATCACAAGCAACTCAGGGAGCCCTCTAAAAACTGAGGTAAACCCGGCAACAAACCAACGCAGAGGTGTAAAGTGGGATGTTTCCATCAGCGTTAAAATGAGAGCTATCACCATACCCATTAACAAACTGAATAGCGCTATTTTTATCGTCATGGTTGTTGCGACAAGCAATGCCGATTCATATGGGGAAATCATCGTTCGTTACCCAAAGTAGTGATGATAGATTTTTTCGTATTTACCGTTAGACTTTATTTGTGCTAACGCCTTATTAAGTTGTTCTTGTAACTTGATGTCATTCTTATTGACCGCAATCCCAAAACCAGCACCAAAGTAATGCGAATCAGTAAACGGTTTTCCTACCAAATGAAGTGCCTTGTTCGCTTTTATCCACGTAGTGATCACCGCCATATCAGCGAAAATGGCTTTAACTCGACCTACATCCATATCACTCATGGCATTTTGATAATTTGGATAGCTACGCATGTGAATGTCTGGCATTTTGTTTTGCATGTATTTTTGTAACGTGGTGCCATTCTGTACCGCAACTGGTATCCCCTTCAGATTTTTAAGCTGGGTTAACTTATTGGATTTCGTGACAACCCCTACTTCATCGGGGAGATATGAATCGGTAAACAAGACCTTCTGTTGTCGGGCTTTGGTAATATTCATAGCTGAGATCGCCGCGTCGTACTTACCATACTCTAGTGAAGGAACAATGCTTACAAACGGGACATTGTGAAAATAGCATTGCGCACCAATTTGATGGCATAACGCAGACGCCAAATCAATATCAAACCCAACTATCCTGCCTGAATCACTGACCGACTCAAATGGCGGATAAGTGGCATCAGTTTCAAAGTTTATTACCGTTTTAGCGAAAGTTGGCATCGATAAGGTCAGGGCTAAACAGCCTAAAAGCGTTTTATTCATGATAACTCCTGTATCTTGAAGTCAGTTGAAGGGAACTAGTGCGACAAGTAGTGTCGGAATTCTTGGGATTGAGGTGCTGAGAACGAGTTTTTACAACCGTGCTCTACCACTTTGCCTTGCTCCATGTATAAGACATGCGTAGCCACTTTTTTAGCAAAGTCGACGTCATGAGTTACTACGACTTGCGTTATACCAGTTTTAGCCAATCCGAGAACCAAATTGGCAACCTTGCTGGTTGATTTAGGGTCTAAAGCCGCGGTCGGCTCATCAAACAACAGAACGTCTGGCCGCATCATTAATGCGCGAGCGATAGCTACGCGTTGCTGCTGACCGCCTGAAAGTTCAAGTGGCCAACAATTTGCCTTATCTGCTAATTGAAAATCTTCTAACAAGGCCAAAGCTCTAGGAGTGGATTGTTTTACGGATTCTTTCGTGACACACCTGGGTGCTTCGAGCAAATTTTCTATCACCGTCATATGTGGCCACAGGTGATACTGTTGGAACACCATTCCCACTTTGCGCCTCAGCCCAAGAGCTCTTCTTTCCGTAATTGGTTGAGTGAAATCAAAATACTGTCCACCAATGGACAGCTCTCCAGACTCAGCAGAGTCAAGCAAGTTAAGCATTCTTAGTATTGAGCTTTTTCCAGCTCCACTTGGCCCTAAAATAACCAAAATGCCTCCAGACTCACACGTAAAACTCACTTCGTGTAACACCTTAAAATCGCAGTAGGACTTGCTTATGTTATTCGCATAAATAGTCAAAATAATCACCTTGCTGATTTCAATTTGATTTTTACACTATCCATTAAAACCAGTCATGTAAACAGTTTTCGTGACATAAAAACAAAGTCAGCACGACCAAAGGATGAATTAAACTTCAACATTAAAGAATTATAATTCAAAACAAAGAGCACCATTTTGGTGCCAGAAAAGTAAAAGATTAGTGCAATGTTTGTACTTATATGTAGACAAACTGATGCACATTGGTGCGAAGGCTTGATAGATTGAGATTTGATGAATGGTTATGTAGTGCCAAATTAAGTTCCACCTGATGCTTAATTGGTTACTATTTAACAATGTAGAATTATTTATACTCCTAGTCGCGTCATTTTTTCGTGACTCTCTACCCAGTTCCCTGAGTAGAGAGCGTTTTGCACTACAACATAGACGTCGAGCTAGGCACAGGCAGAGCTTGTTTCAACACTTGGCTAAGATTCATAGACAAAGGAAGTTGAGCGTTAAGGTGGTGCCAGGCATTAGGAATTTTAGTATGGGGCAAATCATAGTCTGAGCCCAGCCCACCAAACCAATCTAACTCTCCTATGTATTGCTTCACGTTTTTCATGCCAGTTGGGAAAGGTACAATGGCTCCAACGGTAATCAGGTTTATATTACTCACATCCCAACTATGCTTCACATTGGATAACGCATGAACTAGGCTCAAACAACCTTTAGAATGCCCAAGTAACGTTCTGATCGTACGCCCTTCTTCTCGAAGCAAATCGATAAGCAATTGGGTACCAGCACTGCTTACATGTTCATCTTTCGCTTGTTTCCAAAAAGCGTTAACACTTGATGGCAGGGATTCTTCATTGATGTAGCGTTGAATTCCCCCAAAAAAGAACCAACTCTGTAGGGCTTCCATTGGTAAATCTGATACGCCGAAACAAGAAATAATCACTCCAACAGCTTCACCTAAGTGGTTAGCCAGAGTACGCCCCAGAGAGGCAGCACCAACATCAGAACTGCTAGCCCCAGCAATAACAAAATGCTCTATCTTGGGGCCTTTAATCGCGCGAAACTCTTCTAGACTATTGTATTTATACACCTGCATTCCTGGAGCTTCTGGTTTAACAACTAAAATACTGCCCTCGATGTTAATATGCGTTGTTAAAAGCGAATACTCAGCAAAATTGAGGTTACTGATGTCGTAAAACATACCATCTATAAAACTGTTCCCAGCCGAGACTGGCAACATACCCATTGTACTAAACATTCTATTTCTCCCTTTGCAGTAAAACGTTTTATCTCAAAAGAAACCATTGCCTATCGATGTGACATCGATCTTTATAGGCATCATAATAGATACGCATTCCAGCTCATATTGTATGTTTAGCGTGAGGTTGGTCAAACTAGAAAGTGTGAAAGTGATAGATGCATGCTGTAGTGGTTAGTTTTTGGTCAGGCAGTGTTACGGCTAGATGGAAAGAATTGATTTCGATTAAAATTAGCACAGCAAATGTTATTATATTAGGTCTAACATATCGAACTTTATAACATTAAAGTTCATTCATATTCCATCATGCTCTACTGGTTATTATTTTAACTAATCTTCGATTAGAAGAAGAAAAGAGAACTATAAATTTCATTTCTGAATAAAAATAACTCTTGAGCTTCTACACTCTCAGTACATCGTTTTGCTCTTCACATTATCAACCAAATGATTAATAATCTTCATTAACTGATATGAAATATCACTTGTAAGTTTTATCTACGATATTTTTGGATAATATTCGAGCCATAACCATTATAAATGAAAAATATTTTCTTTAAGTATCATATAGATAAATTAAAAATAACAAACTCAACTAAGAAAGAAAGTCATGCCAGGTAACCATACAAGATACCATAAAAAGTGTAATCAGATTAAGACTGAACTACTCACAAACGGGAACTACGGCCCACAGGAAATTAGAAATTTAAATACTGCTCTCAGGACACTAAAAGAGGAAATAAAATCCTCCCTGAAAAATAGGAGCAGCATTATTTTTAGGACACTCTCTGAGTTAACATTAAGACAACGCGAAAAGTTTGTGACAGAATTGATCGTTGCAATGCCAGAAAGTATAGGAAACTCTCTACATACCTTTCTTCCAGCTGAAATAACATCTAAGTATGATGCGCTCACTTTAAAGCGCGTGTGTGAGCATGATAGAGAATCGCGTCATTACCTTAACTCCACCTGTAATGCTTTAATCTCATTCTTGTTAGTGACACCACAATTGAGAAAGATCTATGACCTTGTAAGATTCTTAAAAAATATCTTTAAATCTATTCATGATTCTATTCTTCCTCCATATATAAAATACGAAATACTAAAAGAGATAAAACCAGAGTTAAAGAATTACATCAGTGAGTTAAGTTACTATGAACCAATGAAAAACTTAACTGAGATGAATAGAAATATTATACAAATTAACCAAACGCAGTTTGGTAAAATTGTATCCAGCAATCAGTATGATGTATCTGAAATAATATTATTAAGTTACGGCTTAATTTCAGGATCTTTACCTGGTGAAATTAGGAGCAATATATTAAATAACTACTACTTTCTAGAGTACCCGAATGCATGGGACTATATGTCTGGTCATGACCTGATTGACCATAACCTGTTCGATAGAGCTTTAGAGGTTGATGCAGGGAATAGCAATAACACTCGACGATACTTTGAAACGAAGCTTTCTCTATACTATTTAGGCCGCTCTATGCAGCTAGATCTTATACGAGCCGTACTTTCTGTATACACCGATATGGATATCAATAACGTATCTGATGCAGAGGCAGCAATTTTAATCTGGTCAGATTCAGAAGCAAATGAAAGGATCTTAAGGCTACGGAAGGTCAGAAAATATAAAAAATCTTCCCCACTTTTGGCTAAAAAGGACCGCAAGTTTAGAAGTGGAATTATGTCAAAACGAGATCTGAGCAAAAAACCCAAATGGGAGAGCTCTCAACAAATACACAGTGGAAATGGCGGCCTGATGAAGTCTACAGCTCCAGGTTTTTACGATGAAGTCAGCCATAAAGGAATGATTAACCAACATTCCGATACCTATACCCATAGTTATAGAGAAGATGCTTACCCTTGCGGCTCTCAAAGGGATCTTCTACGTCCATTCAATGCATCTATCTCTGGTCATATGTTTTTTGTAGTGGCCCTACTGGAAAGGTTTATGGCTACAAAACGTAATAACTGCCAACTGGAAGTGAATGAATTTCTTCTAGCAGTGATTGCTATCTATGGAAAATATGGATTCCATAGTCATTTCGAAGTCATTGATGCACTTTACGAAATGCGAGACACCTTTAAAGAGTATGGTGTCGAATTACATCTCAGATTTAGCGATGACGATCTACATCTAGCGGCAATTGACGCCTGTGATTATGTAAAGCACTGCCGTTTAAAGCGGTCTATGCTTTCCGAACTTCAACAAGCAACACCGAAAATACAGCCGACTACAAACATAAGAAGCAATATGTCTGCGATGGGCATCAACGCATATTACAAAATTCCTAGGGGAATCCACTTTAGCTCATTGGATACAAGAAAAAATAATGTCTACATGTCTATCCTAGATTCAACGCTTGCTTTCCATTTCGTAAATAATTACTTAAATAGTAAAGATCCATTACTCTTTGATTACTTGACTGTACATTTCCGCCACGTATGTCATCACATTAATATTGGTCCAGATAAATACTTATCACTAATATCAAAGTTTAAGCATACTCGGGTGAATGTATTCGAGTTTATCGAAAAAATCATTTTAACCAAGCCCATGAAAGATGGCTTCAAACAACTGGTAAAATCAATTGACAGTACTGAGCCTGAAGCCAGACGTAGATCTCTTTTTCAAGATCGAGGGAGAAATGAACATTTTGTTTCAAGGGTAGTTATGGGTAAAGATAAGCACGCAGGTATTTCAGAGCCCCAATACACACCATCGTATCTGCAAAATGTATTTACTAAAAACATATTGCATGCTAGGCAGTTTTACTCTCCAAATAATGATAGCCAAACTCCAAACATCATCCATGATTTTGGTGCATGTTTTATTGCTGGAGTTTCAGGGACCATGGAAATTCAATCGAATGGATTCGATACTCTACTAGAACATTGCGTCTCTAATCCAAGTCAGAGAGCATCTTTCGAGCATGGTAAAGGACTCATTGTCTTACTAATTGGTTGTTGCTTGGTTGTTGCTGGGCATCATTCGATGTATGAAGTTTTATATCCTATGATCGCGACTGGATGCTTTTATGGCAGAGAGCCACAATCAATGCATAGTTACCCGTACTATTTACACATGATCCAAGATATCTTTAGCCAAGATTTAATCGCAAGATATTCGGATTTAGACGACAACGTTATATTTAATGCATTGCAGCACAGGATGACCCGTCGCCGAGCTCCTGCCGTAATTCAATAATATATTCTCTATAAGAATATTGAAAGCCAGTGTGCTTCGATAACTGGCTTTCAATACATGACTTCCACACGTATAACATCTCATATATATGCAAATAAAAACCTTATGTTTCATATATACGTGATTCATATCAATACCGAAAACTAATTAATCATTCGTTTAATTAATCATCGATGAATAGTACATTCACCGCCCCTTTTTTCTGATCAATTTTTAAACGATGAAACTTGTTGAACTTCGACAATCCTTAAAACGCCAGCTTGCGCAGCTCATCAAATCTTCTGAGCTGCAAGAAAAAGAGCTCAATTGTTTTGAACACCTAATCTCTCGACGCTCCTTCCTTTCTGGAAGTGTGAAAATGTCTGCGGTTGCTGGGCTTATTGCATCTGGATGTGTTCCAACTGCATGGGGAAGTACTATACCAGAATTTCAAACCTCTCCTTCCGAGTTTGGAATCACTGACCAGGAGATGCAGTCAGAGCCTGGTGTTTACAAGGTAAAAATGTCCAGCGAGTTAATGAGTTACCCAAGCTATAGTCAACCTGCAAAGGCTCAACCATTATCCGATTGTATAGAAGGTTTCTGCTGGGGAAGGAGCAAACTGTTAGCCCTACCAAATCAATCTGGAGACTTATCCAACACAGTAGAGGCAACGCTTGAATTCAAAGGTGATCACATTGGTCAAACGGAATTGGTCCATGTTGTCGATGACCCAAACAATGGCTGGCAGTTTGAGCACTTTGAACATTTACCCATCAACGTCGATGATATAGATACACCAGCGGAAGGTGCTCACAAAAATGCTGTCCCTATCCAAGAATATTTAAACGGTGATGAGCCAGTAAAAGTGATTGGTATCACCTGCCCGGGAACCAATACAGTCAGCCTAGCAGATAATTCGGTGTCCGGTTACTGGGCAGTCTTAGTGTTAGCTAAGAACAACGCCAATTCCGTATTGTTAACGCGAAAGGTCAAAATACAAAATGCGCTCTACCCAGAAAGAAGCGCTATTGTAGATAGCCATCAGCAAGGCGGCTGGCAAGTTTCGAATCTACCATTAAATAATTCGGAAGCTCAATACTTAGATTATCACTGCTACTTTGTCGATAAAACGGGCGCAACACATCTCGTTTTCCTCAAATGGAATTACATGAACATTCTGAGTTTCTGCGAAAAAGGGAATTTATTTATCTTTGAATCAGCGGTATTTCCTGAAAACGACAAGCAGACACATTATTCCATTCTCGACGTTGACTATACACAATGTGATACCGTTTCTTCATCCCATCCAGTTCCTCAGTTCTATATTCAATTTAATCACACTCAATGGAACTCGGTAGTTGGCGCTGGAACAGCCAATCACCTTTTCGGCTCATCCTATTTTAATGCTGCTAACCACGTCGAACCAGCACGTGGAAATATCGCTCTTAACGCTATAGCGGTTTCAAGTACGAACGGTTTTCCAAAAGAAGTTGCTGACTCACTCAAGCCTCTAATGCCATACCGCAAGAACTGGCCAAAAGATAATAGTGATCATACTTATATTCGCCACATTCGAGACTCCCATTATATAGGTGACACTGAGATAGTGGTCAATGGCAATGCTGCTTATCCAATCAAAGCAAGCTGCTATATCGCTTCAGTTAACATAGTTTCTTCAGACAGTGCATGGAATAACTCTACTCGCTTAGTTATGTATACCGTTCGCTCATACACTTCCAGAGCTAACAAACCACTAAGAGAACTGTGTTCCATAACTCAGCTAAACATGCCTGGCTTTTTAGCAGACTCGAATATTTTGAACTTGAGAGGAGGCCGTTCTCAATATGGAGGATGGCGATTCCTATTCGACACCGAAAACGGGGCGGGCTTAGTCACTCAAGCTTTTGAAGGCGGTGGCACAGACCCTCTTCTCACCAACCGATTAAGCAATGTGTTTGGCCTATCGACTTATCCTGAAAGTGTCGTGTATACGGCTCAAAACATCCCAGATTTTAGAACAGATGTGTCCGACAGTTCACCGACAGCAAACAACGCGCTTTTCCTCGGCGATGAGTATTTAGCGTTTGCCTGCAACAATCGATTTAACGAGCACAACGAATACATTGCCGTTAAGAAAAATGGCAACGACGTCATTGCTGAGAAGCACTATTTCAAGCACATTGACAACAGTTGGTATACCGAAATACTTGCCGAGCGCTCTGTCACCATAAACCAACAACGTAATCCAATATCAGGTCAGTTCTATCATGTTGAAATGAGCTCTATCAACCACTATGGCTACCCGATCCCACTGCTAAATCAATCCTCACCAAATGACAGTATCTACTACGAAATTCGCTCAACCACACCCATCGCCCTTATCGACCACAATGGTACAGCCCACCACATCAGTCGAGTCAATAGTGCGGTCATCAAACCTTTAGCTTCTCACATTCCATTGAGCTTTAGAGTGAGTGCATCTTCGCTAGCTTATAGCCTTATGTACCGCACGGTTAACATGAGTGACTATGAACAAAACAACCAACCTAAGTACGAAGAAGAGCCCAATATTGGCCATGCGATCGTACCAGTAACCAACCCCGGCACGATGACTACCCCATGGAGTAACTTTTATATCGGCAATCCATCTGTAAACAGGTTAGAACATCTCACTAATCAGCAGTCTATGGCAGCACTAAAGCCAGAGTACCAAAGTGGAGTCGATCACTCGCAAGCGAACGCTAATCTCAGTAAATTGATGGTTCAAACAAGCCAACAGATCCAGAAAAAAACAACGTCACAAAATATCCCTACAGGCAATCAATTAGAAGGCAGCATGCCGCTATTGAACCCATTTTTATGCGTAATTGTCGATGGCTCATCAGGCTATCAAGGGGAGCTTCTAGGTGGGTTCTTTTCAGATATTGGTCGGTTCATCAGCCACGCTTTGCATGCGCTTGAAAACGCCTCAGAAAAATTCGCAGCCGATATAGAAAAAGTACGAAATGCGGTCACCGCAGGGGAGAACTTTTTTGAAAACTTGAAAAACCTACCGGCTGATATTTTGCACAAAATCGGTATTGCCATTCACGATATTGGAAACTGGGCGATTACCAAGTTAGAAGAGCTAGAAAGCCTGGGGAAAGGATTACTGAATCTCTTTGTCCAAGCCTGGGACTTTATAAAGAAAGTCATAAAGTTTATCGAACTTCTCTTCCACCTAAGTGATATGAAGGACTTTGTCAGTAGTTATAAAAGTTTTACCAGTGAGCATCTCACAAGTGGTAGTTCATCTCAGCGATTGGGCGCATCTCGAAATGGAGCCGATCTGTTCCCTGCCCCGGGCAACAACCCACTACCACAATTTGAAGGGCAACTGTGGACAATGCAGCAGGGCTGGAATGAGGCCATAAATCACTTTACTCAGAACCCACCGATCAATCAGACGCGATCTGATCATCTATCATCACAAATGACAAGTGGTACGGACTTCGTTATCAACAAAATACTGATGCCCTTCTCACATTTAATGGCAGAAGCGGTTGGAAAGTATCTCAGTGCAATATCTAAAGGCAATTCGGTCATAAGCCCTCTTGTATTTCATGCACCATCAATACCAACAGAGCTACAGGCTAAGCTAAATACGACTCTGGCCAACATCGAGGTGACAACAGAAAAGACCATTACCGACTTACTTACCACCCTTGTCGAAGGTCTGGGAGCCGCTATGTCTCCGGCAACAATGAGTAACACTTTGATCACCAGCATAGGGAAGGTTGGTAATGATGTATTTAAAGAGTTTGAAGCCTTTACCCAACTGTTTAATGAACTAACAAACCCCAATAATCTACTCGAGCTATTTGATGCATTGTTCAGCGAGAGTAATTTCGTCACTCTACAAATCCCATTGCTCACTGATTTTATTAAAATACTCGGGCTCGACTTGTCCCTGAACATCAGCTTCTCAGAACTCTTCAGTTGGACAACCGGCCTAGGTGTTTGGCTTAGAACTTACGCTGTCGACGGTAAGTCTCTCAAGTCAATGAACGAGCTGACTTCAAGTCGCCTACACCAATCCAATTCACTGCTCGGAGAAGAGCCTCTTTCACTGCACGAAACCTGGTCTGCAATGGAAATGCTGATGAACTTAGAGGCGAATATTGCCTGGTCCCTAGGCAACCCCGCTCAGGAAATACAACTGACCGCATCTGAGCCAGGAACAAGCCTGCAAGAAAAATTCGAAGTGTTTAACGGCCTGTCATACATAGTAATGAGTACTCTTGAGTACTTCGCTTGGGGGATTGAATCGAGTGGAGATGCGAGTAAAGATAATTATGGATATATAACCATGATGCTCGAAAATATCATAACACTTTTCCAATCCATTATTTCTATGGCAAGTGGTATTGACAAAGAGAGTCTGACACAAGCGTTGGATATTCTCTATACTTTACTCACTGCGTCAGACGTCATTGCAGGGCTCTATTTTTTATTCAAGGATCAGGCAACTGTTAATGATATCGTGGCAGAAATCGGTAATGATGTTTACCGCTTTGATACCTTCTGCAAATTCACGTATGAAGGGAATGATGTGTTGCCCTTCCCTGCGGCGCGGCGCATTTATTTAGGGTTGTCACCAATAGTGAGCTTTATACTAGAAACAGCATCAAGTTAAGTTTGTCTATTCACAACCCGAGCGGTTTAGGCTCGGGTTGTTTGAACACTAATCGATTAACGTGTGCTTAATGTGTGGCAGTTCCAATGACCCGACTGGCTGACACATTGAGATAAAGCGTTAATCGTATCTCCTGACGCCGAATGCTGCGCAGACTTTGTAGAAGTTAACAAAATATCCAGCTTTTCATGTTTTTCTAGCAACTGACTTACTTGCGTAGGCAAAACAATTTGGCACGATTTAAGGCTACCGACTTGGCAATTCACCGAAGTTGAATACAGTTGATGACCAGTACTGCTATCGACAATAGTGACCTGCTCAAGATCTGAAATCGTGTTGACTTTCTCACCTGCCAACCATTTGTGGTTAACGTTATATATCGCTGTGTTCTTTACAGGACGCCACGTGAGCGTTTGATTGCCACTGTCATCTCTTTTTAGAGTCACGCTTGGCCCACTCCAGTCCATCAAGTTCGGAAATAGGATGAATTGATTGTTGACTTGTTTCACCTGATACGGTGCGTTGGATGAAGGCGAATCAAATATGCCCCAATGAGCATTCACGCTATTCGCTGCAGGCATACTATTACCAGCATGATTATTGTCCCAATCATCAAACGCTTGCCAATAGAACACACTGCTCGGTTGATGGTATGTAGGCGAGGCAAAAAATCCAGCCATTTGCTGCAGGTTTTGATCAATCGCCTGTATTCCTTTCGTCGTTGAAGTATCCTCTCCCACGTTGCTTGCTGGGTTCACTTCGTTACTTGGCGAACCAATTTCACTGACCGAAAAATCCATAGAGCCTGATGTTACTGTTTGACTCGCAGCCTTCGAGACAGCGTCAAAAATAGTACTCGCCTCTTTGTCATATTGTCCAACTGGCGTGTTTGCCCAGTAAGGATAATCACTAATGAACAGCGTTGGCTTTTTGTTCCAACCAGAAGAGCCAAGCTCAGAGATAGCGTCACTAATTTGTTGAAAAGCATACGCCTGTTCATCCATATGAAAACCAACCGTTTTCCAGTCTGCACCGTAGACACAATCGCTCAACGTTCCAGGCAATGTATTTACTGTACGAGTATCAACCACACTAAACGATGGACTGGAGCCAATAAAATTTGTCGCTCGATTTATCGGCTTGGATGACATCACAACATAAGAACAAGGCGTATACTTCCCCATATAGCCCGCGTAGTTAAATGTTGGCGCAATATCCAAACCAAACCCGATAGAGGAATAACCTGGTTGCTTTAATACTGATTTAAATGCTTTTACCGCTTCAAGTAAAAATAGTTCTGATTTGATTCTTGCGTAGCAGCCTCCTCCGTCTGCACAATATACAGGTTTGTCATCGCTTCCCTGCTCTCCTGCATTAATAAAATAGTTATTACCACTTTCATTATTCAGGATAATTTCTGTCAGACTGTCACCCAATAAGCTTTTGTAACTGTCAATTTCTTCTTTCACCGCATTCACTGAGTTGCTATCAGAATTGGGGCTTATACAGGACTCATAATCAGAAGCATCATCAAAGTGGATAGCCTTTTGCGCACAACTTTGGAATGCGGATGAAAAGTAGTTATCCAATAACAGCGTGACTTTCACGTTGTCTAGGCGCAGTTGAGTAAGAAAATCATAAAGCCACCGATTGGTATCTATACTAATCGGCCATTGACTGGCCGTGGGAGGTAGCATAACCACCTTTACCGAACCAAAACCTTGCGCTATACGATCCGCGGTATAAACGCCACTTTTGTCTTCATCATTGTTCGATGTTTGGTTCCCGACAACATACACGGGCATATCCACTCCGTATAACCCGTTGGAACTGTAAGTAAACCCCGTAAATGCGTAGCTGGTACTCGTCGTTTTTTGAGTGGTGTATTGGATAACCCATGTCGTCGTAATGGGCCTAGAAGAAGTGTATTGATAATCGATAGTACAGTGCCCTCCTACGCCAATAGATAGGTTGTTCAAGCATGTGCTAGAACTCAAGCGTTTAACATTGCCAGCAGTATCTGGCAATATTTTATTAATAATTAAAGGGTTTTCTGAGGTATTTTTTATTAAAACTTGTCCATGTTGTTTTTGACTATTTAAATATTGGTTAACATAAGTGATATTTAGTCCAACAGTTTGAGCAGCTTGCGATTGAAAAGAAATGAAGAAATAAAATAAGAATACAATCGAGCCAATTATTTTGCTCATGAAATCTCTCTCTTGAATATAGACAGTTGAAAAAGTAGCTAGTACCTAATTGTGAAAAGGCATAAGAATTCTAGGTAATAGCCATACCCAAATAGCTTCTAGATATTCGCTCTGAAAACCGCATCTTGCGGTCATTTGGATATATAAACAAAGCGCGCCAAACACAAAAGTTTTGGCGCGCTTTATTTATAAACTATCATATTGAAATATTTTAAACTAATCACTCAAACGATTGCTCGTTTAATATTTAGAAAACCATTACATTCAAGTGACTTAAGATTATTATTCAAACATTGTCATTACGATTTTCTGACATAGATGCTCAAAAATAACACTCAAATTGCGCAGCTTAATAGGACGTTAAGCTGCGCATTTTTGCTAGATAGGAATCGAAGAGATAACTTTCAAAGTACTTAACAGCCGAGTTGTTTCGTAAGCCCACCTAGGCTGTGTTTCATTTCGTAGCTAGCGCTAGAAGAAAGTTGCGGCATAAAGTCTAACCCTGATTTTGTTTCTACTTGGCTGACAGTGACTTCAGAAGCACAATAGTTGTCACTTCTGCCGGCATCTTGATACATGATAAAGGCTGAAGCGTGTACACCATCTGCTTGTTTTTCCGCAATCACTTTAAAGTATCCAGAAGGAATAGTCGCTGTTTTGCTCGAATCAGGTAAGGTTGCGAAGTAACTTTCATACAAAGGCCCAGTTACCACGTACACATCATGCCCTTGCTTAACGTAGTCTCTGACCGCTCCCTCGAGTCTCGCCCATGGGCCTTCATTTAAGTCTGACGCTTGTGGCGTAATGTTAGAGAGGTAATTGGTCATTTCCCAATCAGGCGAGTTACTAAAAGATGCTATCGGTGCCTGATGGCCACGGTCGGTATGAATGACCGCATGAGCATCTTTATAGTCACTAGGTGACAACGTGTTGGCTGAGTTCAAATCCGGGTCGGTTTTCCAATCTCGATGCCTCGATGGCCCACTGATCGTACTTTGTGTCACATGATACGCCACCCAATCGGCGAACTTTGTCTTCGCGTTGTTTTTCAATGTGTAAATTGGCCGTGTGATCGTTTGGCCGTTATTGTCCCCAGTCGGGCAGCCATCCAAACAGTTTTCTGCATACGCGCCAGCGGAAAACGTCAACCCAATGGCAGTAACTAGGCCAAATGTTCTCAGTTTCATTTCTATGTCCCTTTAATGAAATTAACGATATGTCATACCGTTATTGCAAAATAACTAATAGGAAAGGGATATTGACGCATCAAGTAGTGTTAATCAAATGATATATATGTGACAGGCTAGTTATTAAGCTAAAACTTATATTTTGCTTGTTATTTCCCCCAAGTTACTTCTTGCAGCAATTTGGCCATAGAGCATACAGATTGTATCGGTTACTTGAGTAAAGCCATACAACCCTCCTACAAGCAATGACAAGCTCTTACAGTTCGTTAGAAATCAAAGTGATATAAATATCATCAGCTTCGTGAATGAAGCTACTCAATGGGACCTCCCGTAGTCTAAATTTGGAGATGATTCATATGCACAACAAAAGTCAGATCGTAGAAAATACTAAAGAGATTAAGATTAATGAGGTTCAAGCTGGTGACGTATTGTTATCTTATGGCGGTGACCGTAGCTGGATATCCTGGCTTATCAAACAGATAGATGGCGGAGATTACAGTCACGCGGCATTCTTTGACGGTGAATGTATTATCCAAGCTGGTGGTCCAGATACAGGGGTGCACGCTGTGTCCCTTCAGGATCAAGTAGACTCACAAGAATATGTAGATGTTTATAGATTTAAATCAGACTCGGGAATTCCATTTTCTCAACCTGACTGGCCAGTATCACCCGTCATTGATCGTGCACGTAGTTATTTAGGTAAAGATTACGCAACCAATCAGCTGTATTTGGTTGGCGTACTAATCGTACTACGCAAAATGCCAATTACTCATATCGGTAAAAAATTCACACGCACCATTATTTCTGGAATGTACATACTTCTGAATAAACTTCTGGCCAAGAAAACGAAAGCTGTAGTGTGTTCGGAATTAGTCTATCGAGCATTTTATGAAGCCCCACCTGAAATGAAATATGGCTTAACGATTAAAGGCGTGATTGGTTCACCAGCGCTTGAACTTGAGCATATGGCCGAAAACATCACTCGAAAGCACGAAGTTAATGAAACAATCATGATGCTTGAGAAGTGGTGTCGAGAAAGCAGCCTAGATCTGCTTAGCGCTCAGGACAGTTTCGTAACTGACAGTGCCACCATTACCCTGAGATCAGGTGACAACAAAGATGAGGAAATTAATAGGGCAATTGATTACCTTGAATCTCTGTACAGAGAAATATATCCTGATTTAGACATGTTGAACGAAGACTCAATAACACTTGGTGCAAACCGTCTGGTATCACCTGAAATGGTCACACCGCATGATCTTCAATCAAGTCCAAATCTTGTGAAAGTTGGCCGACTAACAAAGCCTCAACCTTAAATATGTGCGAACTCGCTTGTAGCGCAGATTCCTAGCACTAAATCCATACTGCGAGAGTGTCAAACCTCTCGCAGATCTGCGCTAGTTTGCCCTACTCTTCGAGCCTGCATGAATTTCAAAAATTCACTCACATGGCACTGGCTTATATTCAGTGTTTTATTATTGTCTTTCCGCTCTTTAACTTGTTTACCAATCTATAGATACCCCAAAAACTAAAACCCACATACGCGGCTCAAGCCGCGAAATACTAACCGATATTTAATTCAACACTAAAAAGTTTAAGCCTTATGTTAGATAATAACTCGATTTTTATCATCGAAGGCGATCCAAAGTTTCGTCAATTATTGTCAGACTATTTCACCTTCCAAAAATTTGATGTCACCTCTTATCAAATTAGCGAAATTGCCATTGAAGATATAATAGAAAAGCAACCTGGCACCTTACTGCTCGATTTGATGCCGCCACGCTACTATGGATTAGCAGTATGTCGGCAGATTCGGTGCAACTATTTAGGTAATATATTGATATTATCAGCGAAAAATGATGACTATGACCACGTAGTCGCTTTGGAATTAGGAGCCGATGATTTTATCGTCAAATCTATTCAACCACGAGTGCTGTTGGCTAGAATACGGACGTTACTTAGAAGGCTAAAGCAAGTACCCCAACTTGGCCACTCGAACATTCTTAATTATGGCCAACTCCACTTAAATGGGACCCGTAAAGTGTGTCAATTTCACAAACAGCCCATACCATTAACCATAAGTGAATTTGAGCTACTTTGGAAATTGGCATCAAACCCTTATGAAGTGCTCTCAAGGAGCCAACTATTAAGCTGTCTGCGTGGACGCGAATATGACGGTCTAGATCGTTCGGTTGATTGCAAGATAATGGTATTGAGAAAAAAGTTAGGTGATCTATCAGCCACGCCCAAGCATATTGTCACTGTCCGGAATAAAGGGTATAAGTTTATACCTGATTTATTATGAGGTTAATACATTCTATAAATAGCCTAAATAATCGAAATAGTTGTTATTCTATATACAAGCGCCGCCTGAGACCAGGCGGTACTTACTCTCGACTATTTCGCACTTTACCAGGTAGCCCAAAAGAGAATTAGAACTCTATCCTTGCATGCACCCCGGTTTCTTTCCCTTTGAAGTATGGCATTATTACAACATTGGTCATAGAGTAACCCATATTAGTAACTGCATACTGTATCCCTGTAGCCAAAATGGCTCCAGCTCCGACGTCTCTCCAATAGTGCCTATCTGCGTCCACCCTTGAATACCCAACAACGGAAGCGATGGCGTAAGCAGGTAAACCATATTCCCATCCATAGCGAAATTGCAAAAATGCTGCGCCTTGTGTCGCAGCAGACGTATGACCAGAGGGGAAAGAATCATATGAAGAGCCATCAGGCCGCTGCGCGCTCACAGATGCCTTCATCGCGTGGGTAGCTAAGGACGTATACATTGCCCCCTCCACTAACTGAAACAAGCCTTCCTCGTCACCCTTTAATATAGCGATAGACCCCGCAGCCAGAGGTACACCAAACTGAGCAACATCACCAAATTGTTTTAAAGTATCAGAGCCTGCATGTACAAATGCGGAACTCACTATTAAGCTCAATGAAGCATAGAGCCATATACAATATTTTTTCAATGTAACATCGCCTATTGATTAGAAAAGGCGAGTATTCTTATTTTTATTGTTATTTATATCAGTATTTAAATTGCATTAATTTGTCCAAGTATTGTCATAGTGTTATTGGCTAAGGCTCATACGAACAAGCCTCTAATTAATATAATTTAATACATGTTAAAGATCATATCTGAACAGAATTAACCACATTGTTTAATGTGACAGTCTATTACAAAGATAAGACAAAATTTTTAATCTAACCCCGATAGAATAAGGTATTCCTAATTAAAAGAAATAAATATGCAAAGTGTCCATTTCATATTAATAATCTCTATTTTGGCTGAAACTGTCGCGACAACAATGATGAAAGCTTCCGAAGGATTTACCCGACTAGGTCCTAGTGTAGTGGTGCTGATTGGATATTCGGTTTCATTCTACGGTCTATCACAAGTAGTAAAAACCATGAATATCGGTATCGCTTATGCGATTTGGGCTGGTAGCGGTATATTTTTAGTATCTGCGATATCTTTTTTTGTCTACCAACAGCACTTAGATACTCAAGCTTTAATCGGCCTTAGCTTTATTGCACTAGGAATTATCATTATTCAAGTATTCTCTAACTCTGTCTTTCACTGAGTGAATTAGGCTTTGTTGAAAATGAAAAACTCAATAAAGCCTAGGTTAAGCGTTTTTATTAGGAGAAATAGACTAACATTCACCATATCACTAGAATAATGATACAATTGAGTACACATTTATTCTCCATACCGTCATTAAACGTTTACAGTACATCATTCTACTTGATTTTAGTAAAAGTTTTTATCCTGCTTAGACTATTAAAGTGGTTCGGAAAAAACCAAATAGTCATGCTATCAGAACTTTTATTTAAGTGACGCCAAGCCTCGTAAATCAGAGCGAGGTTACTCGGTTATAGGCTCGAGCCCGAAAGTAACGACTTAATGCTTACTAAAACTAGTTGGTTGGAGAAAATAATGAAAATACTGATAACACCTTTTGCTTTGCTATGGAGTATTCAAGGATTATCTCATTCGCTTGTGTCTGTTAGCGACACTAGTAGGATTGACATTGATACTCTGAGTCAGCAAAACATCACCACATCGATACCCGAGGATAACTTTGTTTATCAACCAATTCGAAATCCGTTTATCATGGCGGATTATTTCTCAGACTACCCAACCTGGTTGGCGCTAGAAGAAAGCCTACAACATTGGAGTGGTGCTATGGGCATTGATCCAAGAGTACTACTCACAACACTAGCAATAAACCACGACTGGTCCCCTGAAGATCCTGCAACCGAAGCATCGATACAGTACTACACAGAAGAGCTAAAGCTAGTCGCAAGCCACTTATCACAATATTATTACCACATTAAAGAACAATCATTTTCTAGTGACAATGCGGCTACCTACGCGATTATGGTTGAGTTAAATCAACCAGATCTGTGGCCCACGTGGCTTGATGTTTATCATAGATGGTTCGGTGAACCCAAAATGGTTGAACGTGATTCACAAAGCTCGCCTCCCAACATGCAGTGGCCTTGGAGAATTGGCTATCGTTGGGTACCAAATGGCCCCCATTCCCATACAGGCTCTGGCTTTCCACTCTCTTCCGTTGACGTATCCTACGACTGGCCACGTTGGGGAGGTGAAACCTACAGTGTCACCGCAGCACACGAAGGCTACGTTTCAGTCTTTTCTCGCTGCCAGTTAAGAGTCACCCACCCAGATGGTTGGGCGACTAACTATTACCACATGGATGGTATTGAGGTACAAAATAGAGCATGGGTTGAAAAAAATGACCGCTTAGGTACTTACGCCACTCAAAGAAATGAGGCGTTATGCCAGGGAGGCTCATCCACCGGACCTCACCTACATTTTTCTCTATTACTAGATGGCCGTTTCCAGTCATTACAAAATGTATGGTTTGGCCCCTATCGCGTGGATGTTGGGCGCTATAGTTACGATAGCAGTTGTCAGTATTCTTGGATGTTTGATAATCGTACCAATATCAAGCGATGTTTTTGGTATCGAGTGGATAATCCAGAGAGCTAGCTGAATGTCATCAAGTCGAAGCTATTTCCACTATTATTCACAAAGAATCTCGGACAATAGCTTCTTTTCTTGGCAGTGATGACAAAGTTTTGCTTTGTGACTACCTTCTAATTAATCAGAGCAACTTTAAAAACAGATAGAAGGGAAACTCAATGAAGGACATCATTTCCGATTCACATGACTGGCTAAACAATAATCAGGGAATATTAATAGAATACGTCGTTAATATATCAGCCGCTGTGCTCACCCTTATCATAGGTTTCATCGCTGCTAAGGTTGTTTCGAGAGTCATAGGCAAAGTCATGACTTCCCGGAACCTAGATCCAACTATCGTTGTTTTTGTTTCAGGGCTAGTAAGCTACGCTATCTTGGCATTTGTTATTATTGCAGCTCTAGGCAGGGTAGGCGTACAAACCGCCTCTTTTGTTGCCATTGTTGGTGCGGCTGGACTAGCAATAGGTCTGGCTCTTCAAGGCTCACTATCGAATTTCGCCTCTGGAGTTCTACTAATCATGTTTCGCCCTTTTAAAGCGGGTGATTACGTCGAAGTGTCTGGTACAGCAGGGAGCGTCGACTCTGTTCAGATTTTTTCCACTGTCCTTAAAACTCCGGATAATAAAGTGGTCGTTGTACCGAACTCTTCAGTGTTTAGCGGTAACATTGTGAACTATTCCAAACTACCTACCCGACGCATTGATATGGTTGTTGGGGTGAGTTATAGCGCTGACCTCATTTATACTCAAGAGGTGTTAACAAAAGTGGTGACGAGCTATGAGAAGGTTTTAAAGGACCCAGTGCCAACTATTGAAGTCGTCGCATTGGCAGACTCTTCGGTCAATTTTGTAGTCCGCCCATGGGTGAAAACTGAAGACTACTGGGAAATTTACTTTGCATTGCACAAAGATGTTAAGATTGCTCTTGATGAATCCGGTATTGAGATTCCTTTCCCTCAGCTCGATGTGCATCTCAACAAACCGGAAAGCTAAATCAAGGGAATCAAGATCATATCGCATATCTTCAATCCCTCGGTTATTTAGCGATTCAAGCGCTCTAAAGATTGGCGCTGAATCGCTTTGTCCAGTTCGATATGGGCTAGATTAATTAAGGTGCGGCATCCGCACCTTCCTAGTTCACTACTTCGGGGCTATTACCAAGTCCTTCATGCATTGCATTAAGAATATCCCCGTTGTCTGCATCAATTTCCCAAGAGAACAAGCCCGCCAACCCCAGCCGACGAACATAATCACCTTTCGCCTTCACCGAGCGAGCATCGTCAAATGTGACTAGCGCTCCTGACTCTCGATTCCAAACCCATGGAGCTTGCGCCTGTGCATCGTAACCGTACTCGAAACCATTAATGCCTTGATGATTAGGCCCTAGCATGTATGCTTTAACTCCTTTGTAATCAATGACACCGCTTTCCCATACTCCTTGCATAGGTGATCCCTTCAATTTTCCATCACCGACACCTGTCATTGGATCGCTAGGATTAGAGAGACTATCGGGTATTACACCTTCCCACCCCCTCCCATACATTGCCACACCCAATACGAGTTTGCTTGGGGGAGCACCTTGCTCTAAAAGAAGCTGGATTCCATTATCTGAAGTGTAAGCTGGGCCTTGATAGGGTTCGCCATTTTCATCAATCCCTGTACCATCACACTGGCCAAGGCGCATAAATTTGCCACAATAAATGGCGGTTTGATGACCTACAACATTGTTCCAAGCACCGTAAAAGTCATAGGTCATCGCAAATATATAGTCCATATATTGCGCAGCATCTTTATAATTCACATCTTCGATTTTGTCATAGCCGACGCCAATAGCTGAGGTCAACTCATAGGTTCGGCCTGTCGATGCCTCTAATTCATCAAGCATTACCCTTAACTCTCGCATCAAAGCAACATAGGCTGGACCATCATTAACTGGGTCTCCTAAATTGGGTGCTGCACCACCTCCTCCAGGAAACTCCCAATCAATATCAACACCATCATAGAACTTCCATGTTGAAAGGAATCTCTTAACAGAGTCAACAAATGTGTCACGGTTAGATTTAGTTGTAAAATCGAAAAATGGATCCGATAACGTCCAGCCACCGATAGAGGGGATGATTTTTAGCTCTGGGTTACGTTTCTTTAACGCCATCAACATGGCATAGTTGCCCTTAATTGGAGAACTATAACGATGTCCAGCCTGTGGGAAAGGCTTTTGAAAGGCTGCCCAGGGGTCATGAATCACCACTTCATAATCAGGAACACCACGGCAAGCCGTCATCAAAGCGTTATAACTATTACCTCCTACTGATTTAAGAGATTCATTCGGACCACAAATTGGAATAAACCCATAAAGAATGTGAGTTAAGTTATCTACTGGCAAATTGTCCACCGTATAATCCCGACCATAAATCCCCCACTCTACAAAATAGGTCCCAACAACGGTGTTGGGGTCGGAATTGTAACGCTTGTTATTAGGGTCAATATTCATGGCGAGCGGCTTCAGGTGTGAGCCATCAGTGTCTGCAACCACCAGTTCAACGGGTTCACTCGAACTGCACCCAGAAGCATCACATGCTTCAACCACCATTTGATAAAGTCCTCCTTTAGAATACTGAAAGCTGGCAGTAGTTTGTCTTCCAGAGATAGTGCCTGTCGCAACCACTAGGCCATCAAAATACACTTTGTAGTGATCCCCAGTAGAGCCACTCCACTGATTAAACTTAATCATCACGTCTGCGCTATTAAAATATTTGACCATTTGATGGTAACCAGACGTCGATTCCATCAATAGTTGAATTTTTGAAAACTGGAGGTTGTTGGAGCCGTATATGTCTACACGTGGGACCGTGGGCAACGCCAACGCCGTACCTGAAATAACTAGCGACAAATACACAGCATATAAAGTCATTCGATTCATTTCTTCTACTCTTATTTCGAATATATTGATTTCTAAAGTCAGGAATTAAGTCTGATCCTTGACTCTCCTTAAACAGCATCTCTAATTGGAGTTATTACCTCTACGGCCTTATAGCCCTCAGTGGATTCCCAACCACTCTAAAGCTGTAGATTGCCTTTTTACTAACGCCCTGATAAGTCGCAGATAAAACAAAGCTCAGCTCGACAGGTAACGGCGCAGTTATAGACGCTGTTTCTATGATGAGAAGATGATTTGAGCCTAATGTTGTCTTCACAGTCGGCCCTGAAATTTGAGACCAACTGACTAAACTCGGCTCTACGCCATCAGCATTAGTAAACAAGTACAGATGCTCGCCATGCGCAACTTGCGCAACTTGCGCACCTTCGAGTTTAGTGAGCAACTTAGGGCTTATCCTAACGTTAAAGTTATCTTTGAGTTTTGTTGCATTTCTTATCGTCAGTCGTCCATACCAACTGGAGTCCCGTGATTGGAAAGAATTACGCGTCGGATCACCTTGAAAATACATGTAATGTTGCATTGGTTCATTCCAATAACCAATGGCAACATCACCATCATGATTTTTCTGATAATAGCCAGTAATATCAGCGGCAATTAATCTATCCCAGTCCTTGATATTCTTTTCCGTTATCAGTAACTCAAAATAGCTGTGTGGTTGCCCTTGCTGACGAAAAACGGTGTACTCAACAATATCGCCAACATCCACCGAGTGGAGTGTTATCTCCTCAGGAATAAAGGCTGAGCCTTGTGATAGGTATGGCATTAGCTCTATACCTGCTCGATTAATAATATTGATGTCACTGCAGTTGTAAAAACCTTCTCCTGCGGGATCGTTCCGTTGCCATCGTACGTAGAGAACGGCGGCACCTTTACGATCTTTTGGAATGGTAATGTCCATAAGATATTTCCTATTTTCTGTCACAGGAATATCGCCGTATTCATTAATGAGTTCCAAATCATCCCAAGCTAATGGCTGAGTTAGATTCGCCGATGGTTTCGTCAGATATATTCTCCAAAACGAGGGATTATGTGGCGCAGTCGCATTAAAGATTAACTGAGACCGACCCACAGGGATATTGGTCTTCTGCCACGGTACAATAGTACTTGCAATGCCACTTTTCTGAGCATCGTTTGCGTAGCAAAGCGTACCATCAGGAATGGCACGCATTACCGCCTCGTGGTTGTCGAAATCGGCAATATTTATCGCGAATTCATTGCGCTGTACGAATGGATAAGCACCTGACGTTAATAGTGCTTGCGCACATGCAGGATCTGGAGGCGTTCCGTTCCAAATTCCGCCTTGATCGTAACATAAGGTTTGTCTTGCAATCGGATATTCTGTCCAACCATGAGCTGAAACTGAAATACTCGTAAATAACGAAAGTATCAACCAGAATTGTCTAACCATCTGACTACTTGATAACGTAACTTTGGGGAAACGGCGTAATTTCATAGTGTCCTCCCAGCCATTTTTCCTTGTGTTTATCTTTGATTACACCTTGTTGATTCAGACTTAAGCAACGACAGTAACTAGGGTTCACCCTAGTTACCTCGTCATTCACTAACACTTTTTAAACATCAACCCATAGCTATGAGTCACTTTCCCATCAATGGTATCTAACGTAATCAGGCCACTTTTACGACGATTTCTCTGGTTATCAACTCTCAATTCTGTTTTGATGACCACCGGTTCCATCGCGTTGCATGAAGACCAAACCAAGCTTTCCAAACCCAAGCGATCACTAATGGTATAGTTCTGCTCGATTGGTCCATGAAATTCGGTATTTAGTCTAGACTCCTGTCTGTTCCCAGCGAAGAAATAAGAAGAGCTTTGTAGAGCTTTAACTTTCGAGTCTAAACTGGCGTACCCCCTGTAATTAACATCTGCAATGGTAAACGCGAGCCCATTGGGAATTTCTAAAACTGCAGTAATTTGGCATGTTTTGCGGTTCTCACGCCTCGGAATAGAAGGCCCTACCTCCGCCGTATATTCATCGAACCCCAGAACAAACGACTTCCCATCAGGCGCAATGGTCCCGGAAACCGTACCATATGGGCACCCTGATCCCGAGGTTTTCAAGTCTTTCACACTGACTTCCGCAGAGCTAAGGTGAACTATTTTTTCACTAGCGAGTACTGTTGGGATCACAAGAAAATTAGAAATAATGACTAAGGCTAAAGTGGCAACGTTACGTTTCATTTTGTCTTCCTTTGCGGTCTAAATGTTGTTGATTTAATTCACAATAATTATAAAAATTAAATTAAAATATTTTCTTGGTGAATCTATTTATATTCAATTAACCTTTAAAGAAGATGTTTTACAATATGAGCCTTTAGTAGTATGTATCATTTATTTTTTGAAAAAAATATAGTTATTAATTCTATCATTCGTGAGATATGGCAAATTTTTACTCCACGCCAAGGTGAAAACTCTAAACCTTATGCGAAGCAACCTACTACGGAGCATAAGTAAAGGGCCTAATTTGACATTTTCACTTAAGTGACCTTCTACTTTTGTAGGAATGTATTACTAATACAATGGCCGTAGGTTACTTCAATACGACGGATGTCAGGTCAATGGATACATGACAATGACAAATCCATACAATTCAGTGACGGACTTAAATGTTAGCAATGCATTAGAATTTGCCGCGACAAACATATAGGTAAACGATATGAAAAAAGCATTTATATTATTAATAATGATGGCCTCTTCCGCTTCCTATGCGGCAACCCACCAGATTGGGGTGGGTCTAGGAGTGGCTAATACTGACGGTCCTAACAATTGGTCTAGTACTGCTGACTTTATAAGTAAGATAGATTACGCGTATCAATTCCATCCCAACTTAGCTGTCGAGGTAGGTTATGCGAACCTCGAGGCTGGTTCCAGTTCTGTATCCGCGTTACTCAACCTTCTGGGTAACAAGCAAGTTGTAGATTATTCAACAGGATATACTGGCCTCAAAGCGAGCGTTTCGCCACTTTCGTTCCTAAACCTTTATGCGGTTGGCGGAGCCAACTACTCTAGTGTAAAACAAACCTACACACCAAGAGGCGGTACAGAGATAACGGACACACATAGAGGCTTGCACCCTTACTATGGCGTAGGAACCGAAGTTGTCATATTTAACACTGTAGGACTGGGAGTTGAATATCGAAAGTTCTTCTTAGCAAATGACTTTGAATCTGATGCTGTATTTGCTGGAATGAATATCAAGTTCTAATTATCCGTAAGTTGCGAGAGCCTGGCGTGTCTTTACATTGGGCCCTCTCACCTCCAGTTTATCAAAACTCGTACCGACTCATTCAGAATATATCCAATTAACTCAACTCATATTTCTTCAGCTCAACATCATGTGCATTAGTGCCCAACGTGAGGAGGACAAATGAAAAAATCAATATATGTGTTATTTATTATTATGCTACTCGCTGTTGTTTTTAATGTTGACTCAAATAAGGTCATTAAAAAAATTAAGCGAATAAACAGTCAACAATACTATGTCACGATATCAGACGATCAGCCTATTAAAAATAGTGAGGTTCACTGGGGATTAACGTATAAATTAGAAGGCTACTCTGAGAAAAACGACAAAAGACTTCTGACATTCAACTCAGATAGAGTTTTAACACCAAGCAAACACCTTCGTGTCTACGTACGTGCAAATGGTGAAGTGATTTCTTGGGAGCAAGTATCTTGTACAAGCATCCCAATGGTAGTTAAAAGTAATATGCATATCAGCTGTTAATGCCGTCCTCCTTCGGGAGGACAAGAAGGATAAACAATGGTTAATTTTAAAACCACTTTCATACTAGGGATTTCACTGTTAGTTTCAAATATGGCTGTATCAAGTGAGCGTATTTTTTCTCAAGCTTCTAAAGGCAGCTTTAATGATGCAGCCATTACTAAACTGTTTGAATCTCGCCCAGAATTAAAATCAGAAATCATTTTTTCTGGTACACCCGAAGACACTTTTCATCAAGCCGTCAACAACAACGCCCTTGCATTTAGTGCCGTTCAAAACAGTACTCTCGATGGAAGACTCGTACCAGCAACAGTCAACGCTTTCCAACTCTACAAGCTCGTGGAAGTCAAAGCATACATTACAACTCCGATTGAAATGTGTGTGTTGATGAATCAGAAAGACAATAAGAAAGGCATAGCAATTAGTCAGATCGCTTCTCACCCGGCAGCGCTCAAGCAGATAAATCGATGGAAGAACTCACTAGTTCCAGTACCGAAAGAAATAGAAGTCCCCAATGGCACAGCGGAAGCGGCAAGGCGTGTTGCAAACAACGAGTACTCGGCTGGAACTGCCGCTATTGGCTCATGCGCCCTAAAAAATGTCTACCCCAACCTTGTCGTCATCGACAAAGGTGTCCAAGACAACAAAGATAACAAAACTACCTTTATGCTTATGAAAGTTGAGCCCAGAGAATCCAAGATTAGTTATGAGGCCGCTCGCAAAGCATTGGCATCAGCCATTGAACAAGGAATAAAACTGTCCGTCAATTCAATACCTGAACCACAGGTTTAAAGCTTTAACAACTCAAATCAGGCCAGAGGCCCTCATTATCGCAATGGTGGGCCCTTTTATTTCACTCGAAACTCACAAAGAATAGACCAAAGTGCCTAAAAGTTTGTCCTTTAATATCTAAACTATTTCGAGATGCAAGCTTCAGCGATATAGATATGGTTTCAATACTAGATAGCAAGCGTGACATTTCATTACAAATTAAGGACAAACATTTTTCTTATTCTTAGGTAATATTCGCCCCCTCAAACGGATAGAGCCCGGTCGGCACATTGAACACTTATGATTCATTTGCACTTTGAGTTCGCTACGGAGATTAATGCTCAAAATAAACGCTAGAGTAATCACCAAATTGATCGGGACATAAGTAAATACAAAAATGATTTTATGTTTACTAGCAAAAAATTAGCGGCTGGAGTAAATCTGTGTATTTGACTCCAGCCTAGAAAGAAATTGTACTGTATAGGTAAGAAAAATGAATTCTAAAATAGTGTTGATTCTGGCTCTCGTCTCTCTGTCGGGAACAGCAATGGCGGCAACTAACTCACCAGAGCAAACAAAAGTAACAGAAAGTTCAATCGATAAGACTCGACTTCAATTGTCTTTGCCTGGTACAAACTGGGGTGAAGGTAATGTGAGTGGGGCGCGAGTGGCACTGTTTTATGGGCGTACCGATAAAGTGACAGGATTTAACTACACTGTACTTGGTGTCTCTGATGTTAAGGAATTTAAAGGCTTCCAACTTGGCTTTCTTGATGTGAACCGCAACCGTGTTGATATGCAAGGCGCTCAATTTGGTTTGGCAAACTGGAACGACAATACCGCTACTGGCGGAAGTTTTGGTCTACTTAACTATACAGGTGAACAGTTCACTGGCGCTCAATTTGGTTTAGTTAACTGGAATGATAATAATGCCTCTAGTGCTAGCTTAGGTCTGGTCAACTATACTGGTGGAAAACAAAAAGGCGTGCAACTGGGCTTGGCAAACTATGCTGAAGAACTTACTGGTTTGCAGCTTGGTTTGTTTAATGCGACAAGTCGTATCGACGAAGGTGTCCAAATTGGCCTGATTAATGTGGAGACATCAGGCACAGTTGTCAGCAAGAATATTCCTGTGCTGCCTATTGTTAACGCTCGATTCTAATACTCTATAGAATATTCTGGGGCTTAATGCGCCCCAGAATCCGCAACAAGTTTGTTGTCTCTACTTGGCCTTTGGTTGATCGCAACAGCCAGCAAAATGATGACTAACGCACTCCAGGTGTAAATGCTTATCGAGTCATGCGCGAACAGCACACCGATAAATACTCCAAACGTTGGTACCAGGTAATTCGTCAGCGAAGTAAAGACTGGGCCTGCCGCAACAATCAGCATCATATATAGTAGGTATACCACGCCTGCACACATGATCCCTAAATATAATATGGAAACAATGGACTTAGTAGTTATCACACCTGGCACGACACTTTGCGTAAGCAAAGAGACAAGAAGTAGCTGAAAACTTGCCGATCCTAATACATTTCTCGCGACTATGATGGGCTGTTCACCACTACATCTTGAAAGCAGCAGCAACGCTAAACCAAATGAGGCCGCAGCCGCCAATATTGCCAGTGGCCCTCGATAATCAAACGCGCTTCCACCTTTTAGTAGGTCAGGGGCAAATAGCACGACAATGCCAATAAACCCGACAATAAGACTGATCACATTAGATTTTGTGACTTTATCATTTGCATTTAAGAATGGTGTAAACAAAACCACAAAAAACGGGATAGTACCGATCAGAATTGAAGTTATCGCCGAAGATAGATACTGTTGCCCCCATGGAACCAACACAAACGGCACCGTTGCTTCTAAAAATCCAATCAACATATATAGCCACCAAGACGTTTTAGACCTTGGTTTAAGATTCATGATCAAACAGATAATGGATAAGGTTATAAACCCGACGATAGCCCTGCCCGCGCCGACAATTTCTGGGGAAAAAGAGGTTAAAGCAGCCTTTTGAAAAATAAACTGAGATCCCCAGATCAAACCAATACCGAACAACAGCAGATACTTCTTTAACATCATAGCCCTTAGGTAAGTAACAAAAAGAGCAAAGAAAGTATCATATAAAACAGGGTGATAGAATAATTATTAATTCATAGGTGGATATGAATCTTTCATATAATCTATAAAGGTGCGCACATGTTTCGGCATATGAGGCCGACGATAGTAGTACATATGCCATCCATCAAATTCTGGGCAGTATTCTTCTAGGATTCGGACGAGACTTCCATCTGCAAAGTATGAGGCAAGCTTATCTTCTGTCCAAAATACAATCCCTGCCCCTTGAATGGCCGTAGAGAGCGCTAACTCTCGACTTGTAGAAGTCAGTGAGCCATCAACATTGATGCTTTTCCAGCGACTTTGCTGAAAGAACTCCCATCGATATACGTACTTTTCAGCCATATAACGCCAGTTGATACAGTTATGTTTAAGCAAATCCTCGGGTTGCACTGGTATACCATACTCGGCCAAGTAATCTGGTGAAGCCGCAGCAGCCATTCTTAGTTTCCCGCTAAGTGGGTAAGCAATCATGTCATTTTGTAGATACTCACCGAGCCGCAATCCGACATCGAAACCCTGCTGAGTTAGGTCAACCACAGCATCTTCGACCACAACATCGAGCTTGATATTAGGATATGCCTTGAAAAAGCCCGCTATCGTCGGTGCTAGGATACATTCGGCAACCGTTGAGGTGCTATGAATTTTCACCGTTCCTGACAACTCATTGGTATGTGATTTGATATCTTGAATCGCTGAGTTTAACTCATTAAACGCGGGATAAATTCTTTTAAACAGTGTCGATCCACTTTCCGTAAGCTTCACACTGCGTGTGGTTCGATTGAAAAGCTGAACGCCAACCCTTTGTTCAAGCCTTTTAATGATCTGGCTCAGCGCAGAGGGTGTTACCCTAAGCACCTTAGAAGCCAAAGTGAAACTGCCATTGTCCGCAACCGCAAGAAAGGCTCGGAATTCGGCATACTCTCCATCACGCATCATTATATCTCTTAAGCTAAATAGTCCATGTAGATTATGAAGTATAGAAAGCCAATCGTAAACCCATCATACTCTTTTTCAACGAAACCCGATGGAGAAAAACAATGAACGCATCTCGATTTGATATTGGCCTAATGCAACTAAACAAAATTGATGGCGAAGCAGGAGAAAAAGTGATCGCAAGTCTTCAAGAAATTTGTCCAGATCTTGCCAAGAACATTATAGAGTTTGGTTTTGGTGACATCTATTCACGACCAGAGCTGGATCTCAAATCAAGAGAAATCGCAGCGGTGGCCGCGCTTACCGCATTGGGTAATTGCCAGCCTCAACTTGCCGTACACCTTAATGCTGCATTAAACGTTGGTTGCAGCGAAACGGAAATAAAGGAAGTCATTTTGCAAATGGCGGGATATGCGGAATTTCCAGCAGCGATCAATGGAATGTTTGCCTTTAAACAGGTATTGGAAGAACGAAGCGGAAACCATTAAAACTGTGTGTAGTTCGATAAAATTTTATCAAAAGTGCCGTTGTCACGTATGGTTTGCAAGCCAGTATTGAACTGCTCAATCAGGTTAGCAGAGTACTCCCCTTTTACTTTACCCGCTATAACATATTGATGGTTCCTCAGTAGAGGTTTGTCATTGTGGGTAATTACATCTCGCACTTCTTGAGGAAACTCAGCGAGAATATAATAACCAACATGAGCATCAATTGGTGTAGCATCCACTCGCCTTCGAAAAACCTTTTGGATGGCGAGTGCATCTGTCTTAGCAACATCTACCGTCAAACCTGCGCCACGCAACACGCCTTCATGTGAATAGCCTAAAGTAGCACCGATATTATAATTCTCGAGATCACTCATGTCCGACCAAGTGAAGTTACTGTCTTTATGGTAAAAAAAGACCTCTTCAATCGGATATAAAGGGTCGGAGTAATAAAAATGTTTTTCTCTTTCTTCTGTCTTAAACCAACCGAAGCTAATATCGACCTTACCCGCCTTAGCCTCTTCCATCGCTCTTTTCCAAGGTACACGCCGGAGCTTGACCTGATAACCTGAGCTTTCATACGCAGCGATGACGATTTCTTCTGCGAGTCGTGCATTTGGATCTGTTTTAGAGGTATAAGGCGGGTACTCTCCAATCGTTGCGACAATGGTTTGGCCGTACGATTGGACCGTAACAGATGTGAGAAACACGAATAACAACCATTTTAACCAAGACAACATAACAGCCCAAAGTGCGCAAAACCTTATACTAAAGCTAGTTGTTGTCGCCAGTTGTCGCAAACAATCTCAATAGTTTTGGTTAACTAAGTTTAGGCGGCATATCGAGCAAGAAACATTTCTGCCGACTCTTGTGCGATCTCTTGCATCTCTTCCTTCGACAGCTCTTCGCACATCCCCATTAACTGAGGCCAGAAACCAGCACCTTTCACTAAACTATGCAGTTGACGGTTAGCAAACTCTACGTTGAGCTCTTTGAGTTGATTTTCAGTCCTAGCGGCTTTAATCCAACGATGAATCACCGTTTCTTGTTTAGAGACTTTTTCAAACTCCTTTTGCAACTCGTTTGAATTATAAAATAAATAGCCAAACGCGACCCGAGCAAGATCCAAATACTCTCTCGACCCAATGAACTCAAGCTCTGCAAGCAAAATCTCGGACAACTGGGCTTGTAAACTAATGGTGCCTTGAAACTCCACCTCCCTATCGACGATCGCTCTTTGCCAAAGCTCCGCCAACAAGTGCATCACTAACTCTTCTTTGGACGCAAAGTGGTTGTAGACCGTCCGCTTAGAGACACCTGCTATTTGAGCTAGCTTTTCCATGCTAGTCCCTTGCACTCCAAAATCCTTAAAAGCAGTTGTAGCGGCGTTAATGATCGCTTCTCGCTTTATTTCACTGCGAGTTTTCTTTTTTTCACTCATTTTTTGTTAGCAATTTAAATTCGTTTTCACTAATTCTACACCGATGGGTTTACTTTTCAATTCCACAAAAGTAAACTGCACAGTATAGTTTACTTTTGTGAAATAAAACTAAACGATTTAGAAGGTGGACAGTTATGAGATCTTACAAGGTTGCTTCAAATAGAATTCACAACAAATTCGTAAACGCGCCAAACCCTAACAATGAAGATCCATCAGCAAGCTTGTGGCAGATAAGTCGAGCCTATTTTACTGCTGAGCGCCAAGGTCGAGAGCCCGAGTCGCAAATACCTGTTTTGCCCATACAACCAGCTCAGCTAGACAAACAGCACAACAGTATATTTCGTTTAGGCCATTCGACTGTACTTATGCAGTTGGATGGAAAGTTAATTCTAACCGACCCGGTATTCAGCTATCGCGCTTCACCCTTCCAATGGATGGGCCCTAAGCGATTTCATCAAAGTCCAATCAGCACCGAAGCACTTCCAGATATTGATGTCGTCGTTATCAGTCATGATCACTACGATCACTTAGATAAATCTGCAATCAATATATTGAAGGATAAAGTAAAAAAATTCGTCACCCCACTGGGTGTAGGGCAACATTTAGTTAGGTGGGGAGTCAGCTCAGGCAATATCATTGAACTCGACTGGTGGCAGAGTGTCACTATTGACGGTATCAACTTTGTCGCAACACCTGCACAACACTTCTCGGGAAGAGGCCTTCGCGACGGCAACAAAACGCTATGGGCTAGCTGGGTTATACAGAGTAGCAATAAAAGTGTGTTTTTTAGCGGTGATAGTGGCTATTTCGACGGTTTCAAACAAATTGGCGATGAATATGGACCGTTTGATATTACGTTAATTGAAACTGGCGCTTATAACGACATGTGGAGCAGTGTGCATATGATGCCAGAGCAAAGCTTGCAAGCTCATTTGGATCTTGGTGGACACCATATGTTACCCATCCACAATGGCACATTTGATCTGTCTTTTCACACTTGGTTTGAGCCACTAGAGCGCATCCTCGCTCTAGCCAATGAGAACAATGTAAGTTTACTCACTCCAAAGTTCGGTCAGGAGGTAACGTTAGATAGGTCACTGGAGACAAGTCGGTGGTGGAGAGAAATGCTCGAAATTCGTGTTAGAGAAAATCTAACAGCAGCAGAACTATAGGTGGTATTTAGGAAAAACCGAATCCTGAAGGTCCCGTCTATGAGAGATAGCATAATTGTATCGATGCTTGTGATAAGGTAACTAACTGAAATCCATCATATTGGTCAAATTAAACAATATTTAACTTTTAATTCATCCGCATTGAATTATATGCCCTAGAATTCATAATGTTATTTCCACATAACATATGGTCTGACCACTATCCCAGTCAATTAATTTAACAGCAAAGTATCTTAACTATGATTAAAAAAATAATATTTGTATCTACAGTTGGTTTATTAGCACTTTCTAATGCTTATGCAGGAACTATAACGTTATCTAATCAAACACAAATCAATATGGACAATATTGTTATAACACTAAATAATCTTCCTCCTTTAAAGCGTTTAGATTATTCAGCCAAGAATAGTTCAGCTTCTGTCCCGCTAAATATAGATAGTGGACAGCACGTCACCTTTAGTATTCCAAGTAGTGTTGGCCGAGCCCAAGGCTTTGAAAAACTAGAAATAAAATTCAAAGCTAATTTTGATGATTCTAATAACCCTTATTACGACATTGTGATGGATGGTCCTTCAGAATATTGTAGTGACTTTAATTTCTGTGGGAAGCTGGGTGACATTAACTCTGCATCCAAAATGATACCGGGGAGTAACTCGAATATATTTCTCAACTTTATCGGCTTTTCACCAGTATTGAATAGCAATGATAAACTCGTGTTAGACCGAAATCACATTGTTACTGGTCTATCAGCATTCACTTCAAATGGAGAAATAGTGTACAGTTATGGAACAACTGCATTTCCGTCAACTTTCAGTGGGTAAAATACATAAAGAATCCTCCTATGTAATTTATGTTAACTGCCTAAAATAACCAAAATTAAGCTAAGCCACACTGACTTACGTGGCTTGGCTTAACCTTATTTAATAACTTAGACCTATTGTCTATACCCAAGTTACCTCAAGATGCGAGTTTCAGCGAGATAGATAAGGCTTCAATGCTAGGCAGGGGTGTGAGACATAGTCATTCTACGTTGAACATCCCTAACAACGCAGTGAAGCCTTATCTACTCGCCCTCTGGGAGCGGTGTGAGTGGCCCACTTTCGCGTCAAAGGCCTTTGAAATGGATGACCATTCCTGCAGACCTTTTTCTTAAATTGGGCCACTCACATCGCTCTGAATTCTGCATCTTGAGGTAACTTGGGTATATATATTATCTTGGTATAAATATTTTCCACACTGGCCAACCACCCACATACGGTGAGCTTCTGTTGGTAGCGGCCACTGGAAATTGCCAGCGACGAAAGATTATTCGCAAAGAATAAACTTCTCGCCTTTAAACGTTTTAATTGGGTTGCCTCTTTGTAGATTTTTATGTTGTTGCCAACACAATTTATCTTGCTGAGAGGCTTGTTGGGATTGGTTATCTTCCAGCTTTTGCATCAATAAAGCGTACGCCAATCGTTTATTCGCATGTTGGCTACGTTGGCTCGCTACTTTGACACTCAAGCCAGTTCCTTGATGAGTCGCACGAACTGCAGAATCAGTGGTATTAACGTGCTGCCCGCCTGCACCAGAGGCTTTGCAAGCTTGAAACGTTACTTCACCATTAATATTTGATTCCGGAATGTCATAAACAGACCCACTAAAGAACCAGTTTTTTCTTTTGTGTTTTGAACGAAAACGACTTTGACACACCCAAAGCATGGGCCCATGCCAAGACTGCACAAGCGTTCGGCCAAGTGTGTTTTCATTTTTTATGTGAACGGTTAATGACTTAAAGCAACCTTTATGCTCGGCTAGTATCGAATCAACAACCTCGAATTCTACACCTTTAGATCTGCATTCCTTTTCAAACACTCTAAGCGCTAGGCCTACGGCTTGACAGCACTCCAATGGCCCTTGACCAGAAGACAACTGTAGTAAAATCATACTGAGCAGCCTCCATTTGTTTTAAAAGTAAGCACCGGACGTAGCCTAGCAACGACATCTACAAGACCAGCCTCTTGCAAATCATCAATGATAGTCAGACACTTTTTGTACGCTTGGGGTGCCTCGTCATAGAGTAATTCTTTATTCCCACAAATAACTCGGCTTCCTAGCTCTGTACGATAAAGATCATCACGTTTGTATTTATGGCTTAATCGTCCTTGGCATTCACCCCGTTTCCACTTTCTACCTGCCCCGTGCGCGAGTGAGTAAAGTGCATCTGAGCAATTGAGTCTCGGCTTAACCAAATAGCTGTGGTCACCCCTAGAGCCGGGGATGACAACGTAACCTTTATCACTTGGTGTCGCCCCTTTTCGATGTAACCAACCTTTGCGTCCATCAATCCATGTCTCGGTAACCAAGTTATGGTTGATATCAATCTGACAGGTCCCGTCTGCTCGAGTCGCCTTTAAAAAACGCCGCGCTATCAGCTCTCGATTTAACTCAGCACAACGCACGGCTTCGTCGTGCTTTAACAGGTATTCATCAAGCGCCACGCTTCCAGACTCAAGTCCATCATGGTTAAACTTAGTCACATGATCGGTTAAGACAGATTGCCCTAACCCTCGTGACCCAGAATGAACCAAAAGTTGCAGCTTTTTCTTGTCCAAATGCATCTCTGTTAGTGCAGACTCATCATAAATTTCATCGATAGATTGAAACTCTGCAAAATGGTTTCCTCCACCAATCGTACCGAGAGCATGATCAAAACAAGTAGAAGCAATCTGCTTGTCCGCCTTTCGCGTGTTGATAAGTTCTTGCCAACTGTCATCTAGTGGCAATTCTATATCTTTTAGTTGCCTTTCAACCTTATCCAGGTTCAGCTTGGACAAGCTCATTGAGGTTTGCCACAACGACATACCACAGCCGATATCGTTACCCACTAATGCTGGGTAGACTTTATCTTTGGCAAAGAAGGCTGCGCCTATCGGGTAGCCTCGACCTGGATGCAAATCTGGCATACCAGCTACCTGCATCATGCCGGACAATTGAGACGTTTTAATAAGTTGTTGTATAGCTAGTCCTTCAATCCACGTATTATCAGACGCGATGAGACTAACGTTATTAGTAATGTTTTGGACGGATCTGCCCATAATACCAATTCCTTAAAATAGGATTTAAACGATAAACGTATTGGCAGGCCGATTGACCGAAGGCAAATTAGAACAGTTAAGTCGCTCCAGTTTTTAGCGGGCAAGACCTGCAAAGGGTAGCATTGTATTTTTCATGTTTTTACCTCCTTCGCAGTGTGTTGAGTTAGTTAAGCGGGCGCATAGTAAAGGATTGATTCGTGGATTGCAACGAAAAAAAGGGCACATACCCAGCCACTTTGAGCATGCCCCCTCGTTCTACAAAACACCACTAAGTGTCTCATAGATAAGCTGTAAGTTTAACAAGGTTAATATTGAGACTAATAGCCAGCCTAGCGCCGTGGTAGATTTAGCATTGACGAACTCGCCCATAATTTCTTTTTTTGATGTAATGGCAATCAGAGGGATCATAGAAATAGGCAAAGCCAAACTAAGAAAGACTTGAGAGTAGATAAGCAAACTTTCCACAACATCACCACGATCGCCCCAAATGATGATAGATGCAACGACTGGCAGCACTGCAATGGATCGCGTGATTAAACGGCGCAGCCACATAGGCAGTTTTATATTTAAAAAACCTTCCATCACGATTTGACCACTCAAAGTCCCCGTAATCGTTGCATTTTGACCAGAGGCAAGCAGGGCAACGGCAAACAATGTTGCCAGTGTGCCACTTGCAATTGGACCGACAATATCCGGCTGTTGCAATGCATCATATAACTGCACAAATCGACCAAATTGATCTGGGTCTTTACCAAAAAATAGTGATGCCCCTAAAAGCAATAGCAAGCAGTTGATAATGAAAGAAAAGCCCAATTGTAAATTAGAATCGATAGTGGCATATTTGACCGCTCTCTGAAGATCTTTGTTACTGTTTCTATTGTATTTTCTGGTTTGAACAATCGAGGAATGTAAATAGAGGTTGTGAGGCATGACCGTTGCACCAACAATGCCCAGTGCTATCAACAAAGCAGAATCGTACCCGGTCACATTAGCGGTAAAGATGCTTTTTTGTGGGATAAATCCACTCATTGCCTGTGCTAAGTCTGGCTGTGCTAGCGCAACTTCATAAGCAAATATCGCAAATATCGTCATGATTAAGACAAAGACAAAAGATTCAATTTTCCGAAAGCCAAACTTGGTCAATAAAAGCAGCAAAAATACATCGGCAATCGTAATTAAAACGCCTAATAACAAAGGAATATCGAACAGTAAGTTTAGTGCGACGGCACTACCGATTATTTCTGCAATTTCGGTTGCCATAATGGCAAGCTCAGTGGTGAACCATAATACTCTAGCGACAGGCTTGCTAACGCGGCTCTTTGTCGCTTGCGCCAGGTCCATGCCGGTTACAATGCCAAGTTTCACGCACATCGCTTGTAACAGCATAGCAATTAAACTCGAAATCAAGATCACTGACAGCAATAGGTAACCATATAGCGCCCCACCTTGTATGGAGGTGATCCAGTTACCTGGGTCCATGTATCCCACAGCGACAAGGGTACCGGGCCCAGAAAAAGCCATGAAATTTGCTAAGAAACTCGACTTTTTCTTCGGAATGGAAACCGTATTGTTGATATCAGGCAAACTCAAGCTAGTATCGTGCATCTCATCTTCCAAGAAAAACGTAAATGATAACTATTATCACTTGTATCACGAAAGGTAAGATGTTTCAATTTATGTGCGATTGCTTGACCCTATTTATTCAATCGTCAGGTCCTATTGAGCGCCACTTGTCGAGCTGTCACGAACGGTTGTACCCAGCTACGGCTTAATGATTCGAGCTCTAAACTGCTTTCCTTTTAGCTTTCCATTTTGCAGCTGCTTCAATGCTTTATTCGAAGCTTTCTTGGCAACAGCAACGTAAGAGCTCATGGCGTACAGGTTAATTTTGCCGATAAGTTTGCCGTCAATGCCACCCTCTTTGGTTAATGAACCCAAGATATCACCTGCCCTTACTTTATGTTTTTTACCGCCATTTATCTGGATAGTTGTCATTGGAGCTTGCATCGGTTTTTGATCACCAGAGAGTTGAGGTAAATCTGAACCATTGATCTCGATATCCATATACTCTTCAATCAGCGCCACCTTGTAGCCATCTTTATCTGAATAAAAACTATACGCCGCGCCTTTGTTCCCGGCGCGCCCAGTGCGGCCGATACGATGGACGTGAACTTCTGGATCTCGTGACAATTCAAAATTGAATACCGCATCAAGGTTGTCTACGTCCAGCCCCCTAGCCGCTACATCCGTCGCCACCAGAATTGAAGCGCTCTTATTGGCAAACATCACCAACGCTTGATCTCGTTCTCTCTGTTCCATGTCACCATGAAGTTCAATTGCACTAAATCCACGATGATATAATTCATCGCACACATTTTTCACTTCATTCTTAGTGTTGCAAAATACCACCGACGATTCAGGCTGCTTGGACAACAGTATCGTTTCCAAAGCATTGTCTCGCTCCTCAGCCGAGCCGACTTTATAAAACGACTGGGCAATATTTTTAACCGTAGGCGTTGATTCAACCTTGACCAGTTTAGGCTGAACCATCACCCGCTGCGCAATGGCTTCTATCTGTTTTGGGAAAGTTGCACTAAATAGTAATGTCTGTCTATTAGTGGGAGCTTGCTCTAGGATGCGGTCTAGTGCTTCTTGAAAGCCCATTTCGAGCATCCGGTCCGCTTCGTCCAACACGAGTGTATTGAGCTCTGACAAGTTGATTCGACCTTTAGATAAATGGTCGAGAATACGGCCTGGCGTACCCACAATAATATGAGCCCCATGCTCCAAGGAACCGATTTGCGGCCCCATTGGCATGCCACCACACAAAGTCAGTACTTTAATATTATGTATCCCTCTGGCTAACGTTCTTACCTCTTTAGCAACTTGGTCTGCGAGCTCACGTGTAGGGCATAAAACCAGCGACTGAACTCTAAAACGTTTAACATTCAAATTCGATAAAACGCCAAGACTAAACGCTGCCGTCTTTCCCGAGCCAGTTTTACCCTGCCCTATGACATCTTTTCCCTCTAATATTAAAGGCAAACTATGCTGCTGAATCGCCGTCATCGTCGAGTAGCCTAAGCTATCTAAGGTTGCGAGCAGTTCTTTTTTTAAGTTTAAAGTTGAAAATGGTATGGTCACTTATTTGAGCCTTTACGTTAGAGAGAACATTTGAGAAATTGGGTGCATTATCCTTAATTATGGATAAGTTGCCACTAAATACTTGTTTGTGGTTCGCTCACACCCATCGCTAGCACTATCTGCAATTTAGAGAATCACATAGGTCGGCAGCAATAAGCGTACACAGAATTTATCCAGTGATGTGATTGTAGATAAAGAAAAGCGGGCCATAAGTAGGCCCGCCGAAAATTTACAAGCTGATTTCAGTTAACGTCGCTATGCCAACGCTGGCTCATCGCTTGGAGAGTCCGCATCGCCCGTAGAGCGCCAAATGCCGAACGCAGCGAGTAGCGCCATAGCTAACATTATCGCGCCCACTGGCATTTGGTTATCTGCTGGCAATAACGAGGCGATTAATGCCACAAGTCCTGCACCGAGGTTTTGCATACCACCTAGCATGGCGCCTGCTGTTCCCGCATGTCTTGGGAAAGGCGAGATTGCCCCTGTCGTTGCTGCTGGGTACAAAATGCCACCGCCAAAGAAATAAAGCACCGCGCCAGATACCAACGTTGGAGCATTGGTCTCACCCATAATGCCAGGGATCAAGATAACTAGCGCCCCAGCGATAATCGCGCCAAGACCCACATATAGTGCCGCATTATTACCAAAGCGCTGAGCGATTTTGCTGCATATGCTGGCACCAATTAGATATCCAGGAATTGGCACAACAAAAAGCAAACTCACAGCCGTTGCAGAATAGTGCAATACACCACCGAACAGCACACCAGATGCTGCTTCAAATACCGCAACACCTGAAAACGTTGCCACCAAGCAAATTAGGTAACCTTGGAAGCGTTTTTCCGATAACACGGTTTTATAACTGGTGTACACAGATTCTGGTTTTCTGCGCTCCACTGGCAGCGTTTCTATCATATTGGTCATCATGGCAAGCACCACACCAATACTGAAAATTGTTAAAAACAAGTAACTTGAGCGCCAACCAAAAGTATCAGATAAATAGCCACCTAATAAAGGTGCAATTAAGGGTGAAAAGATCACACACATGCTGATTAGGCTGTTCACACGGTGTAGATCCGGCCCTGAAAAGCAATCCCTTGGTAACGTACGGCACATGACACCACCGCAGCCAATACCCAAGCCTTGGATAAAACTACCAATCAGGAACCAGCTGTACTCACGTGAAAATAGAGACAGCAGCGTTCCTAAGATGTAGATAACTAGCCCAGCGACAATGATCGGCTTTCTGCCAATACGATCCGACACTGGTCCATAAATTAATTGAGAAAAGCCATAAGGAATAAGAAAGAACGCCATCACAGCTTGCAATGCTGATGGTTCTACTAGCAGTTCTTTGGCCATAGACGCAATTGAAGGCACATACATTGTCTGCGTCATCTGTCCAACAGAGGTGAGAATAGCGATAAGAAATGTTAGCTTCGCTAGAGAGAGGCTTTTTGTCACATTTTATCTCCACATTTTAAGGAATTATCGACCTTTTCATATACTTAAACTAATGCATACTAAAATATGCCATTACGCTTGAAACGCGACGATATTAGACATTGTTGAGGTTTAGTTCAATACATAACCACTGTTAAATTGCTGATAAATTTCTATCATATGGATAAAAAAAACTAATGGGTAGGGTAAATGCTGGCTTAACACTAGGTATTAGTGGCTTGTGCAAGTTTGTTCACTTCAGCTTCGACAAGCCCTATAAATGAAGAAAGGAGCCAGTTAGAGAACAGTGGCTCCTTTAGTCATTAATAGGTTGAATTAGTTAACTTTAGGCTCGCTAGCCATAGTAAAAACTAGGGTTGCATTATCTGTCCCGTTAAACAGTTCGCTCTGATTGATACCGTAGTGATTACTGGCCAAATCCGTGAGCGTTTTACCGTTTAAAGAAATACTTGTGACATAAATATTATTGTCACTGTTATTTGGGGCGGAGATGGTCAAGCTCTTCGCTTTTTGACTACCATAGGCTGGTATGGTGATTTCCATTTTACTAAACAACGGACTACCAAACTCTAGTCGATCTGAGCCCGGCAATGGATGAAAACCCATGGCACTATTGATGTACCAAGCGGACATGGAGCCGTTATCTTCATCGCCGCTCAACCCATCTTGACGATTAGCAAACAATGCCGAAACATTTTTGTCAGGGTCGGTGCCAGCAGGCACATCACCGAAACATTGGTAATTCTTGTATGTCAGTGCCCGATTCGGGTCCATCATGTCTCGCACAATACACTGTGTTTTCCATGGCGCGTCAGTGTAATTATACTCATACACATACCCCCATGAAGGTTGATCATTAAAACCAAATTGCCCCAACCCGATATAGGTCATTTCTTCCGCTTCGTGAATATACCCATAGGCACTGGCATCGTATTGAGACGTGCTGGTAAACATTTTGTCGAGTTGCTGCTCAAGCGCCAATTTAGGAGTGCTGGACATATCGTTAGCGTTTGCAAACATCTGCGCCAGTGCAGGTACATCATATTGCATGTAGAACATAAACTGCCACGCACTTCCTTCGTTATAGCCATTACGCCAGACATACAAGCCAGATAAATCGTTTTGATAAGACCTTAACGTATACCAATCACCAGATGCCTCTTTGGTATGGAAGAAACCTTTCAACGTCCCCTTTTCACCATCCGGTTTTGTCACGCCCATCTCAGTATCTGGATCAAACAAATTGTTGGTGATGGTTCGCGATTGTTCTCTCATCGTCTGAGCGGTGGATAGATAGTTTAACTTCGCTTTTTCTGTGCTCGCTGTCTGCGACAGTGCTTCAGCCATATTGGCAATACAATTATTGTCGTACGCATAATCTAGACTGTTCCCAGTCGCTTCGGAGCCACTGGAGTTACCTGGAATATACCCATACTGTGCGAGTTCATCAAAATCTGTCCGGCCACATTCTCGGCCGTTATTGCACGTTGCTGAATCCGGCTTCACGGTCGCATTTTTTAAAATCGCTTCAAAGGCCGTATCGACGTCGTAATTACGTACACCGCGCAAGTACGCATCAGCAATCACACAGTCACTATGCGTGCCCGTCATCGAATCTCGATACCCGGGGCTGGACCATTGAGATAGCCATCCGCCTTCTTTATAGACATTGAGCATACCTTGGATTAACTTCGACTCAACGTCTGGATAGACCAAACTATAAAATGGATACTTGGTTCTGTATACATCCCATGTACCTTCATCGGTAAACATATAGCCGTTGTAAACTTTGGGTTTACCGTCCAAGTCATCGGAATACGCAACATAGGGGCTGCGATGGAAAATATAGCTATACTTGGTACTCCCATCCGCTTGCAGCTGCCCTTGTGTATTACATTGGCCATCTGAGCTGTACTGAGAACACTCAAACCACGCATGAGGATTGATTAGGGTTCGATATAATCCGGTGTAAAACACCGCACGTTCTTCATTAAAAGTCGATTGCGAGACGTTATCAGATTGTATTTTGATTCTTGATAGGTATTTATTCCATAACGCTTTATTTCGGCTTACCGCCTTTTCAAATGTCAGCGGTCGCCATGCTTGTTTATTGACTAGCGCTTGAGTGCCGAGTTCATTTTCAGCATTGAATCTGGCTTGCTCTGAGCTGGTATAGGAGTTACCAACCACTGCTGACACATCTTTCGCTGCAAAATTAAACACAATATATAAATGAGATGCACTGGCGCTACTGATATCGCCTACTTCACTTGGTGTGACTTTGCTGTATCCGTCCCACACTTCGATACTGGATGGCTGAATGCGTTTTAGCCCATCATCAGTAAAAAATTGCATGTTATAAAAGGCTTTAAAACTAGAAGGTAAACCACCTGTCCCGTTGCTTGTATAACCAGAGAATTGATCCTCTTTTGAATCCCACTGGATATAATTACCACCTCCTTGAAGATCTAACACTACCCTCGACGTCGATTCATTTGAAATAAAACGCAAGTAGCCGGTACGGCGGGTAGAAGTGAGTTGAGTTTTAATACCATTCTCAAAGGTCACCGAATATTCATACGGATGCGCCGTTTCATTTTCATGTTTAAATTTACCAACGGCTGCACTCTTAATCGCTGAATCTGTAGGTGCACTTCCGATCCCAATTTCAGTAGTTACGGGCACGGGCATCAAACTAAAATGCCCATAGTCTCCAATCCAAGGACTGGGCAAGTGAGACTGCCTGAACCCAGTAATAGGATCAATAACACTGCTATCACTGCAAGAGCGCTCTTTGTCCGAGCAATGAGAATAAGCATAGTACCAACTCCCGTCATTCATCTGAGGAGCCCATAAGGTCATTGGCATAGGCGACGCAACATAAGGGATTTTATTACCGTGAGAAAAATCACCATGCGAGTCGGTCCCAATCATGGGGTTCACAAATTGTGCTAAATTATCCGTTGAATCTGCAAAGGCAATATTTGATAAACTTAATGAGATGACAGCCGCAATCGTTGTTAACTTCGTATTCATACTTTAAATAAATCCATTTTATTTTAATAATTTTGCTATTAAAGAATAAAGACAATAGCAGTAGGGTTAGATGATTTTTGATGCTAGCTATTTATGTAAACTCTTACCGATTTAATATAATTAATACATACAAATCTAGGTATATAAACTTAGCGTCAATCGAAACCAGATCCTATTATTCACAGACTATTGGCGCAATAAAACTAGAGAAACGTGTTATTTTCTGGATTTCTGTAACCTACAAAATAAAATGCGGTATCTATCACTGTATGATAAATCATCTAGTCAGGTGGGTTAAATGCGTTCAATAATGTCATACGATTAAAACGCCCATTGTTAACAGGCGTCTGCTACAATCTTAAGACACCAAGCCCTGTAAATCAGCATGATGTCGCACCGAGAAGTAATCATCAAGATGGTGACTAGGCCCTTCGACACTGACATACTCAAATGGAGCTTTATTATCGATAAGAATAGCCACTAAATCCCGGTGATATTCATACGTTAAATCATTATCACCAACAACTAATTTTATTTGTAAAGGATATTGGCGGATCGGGTTTTTACTATATTCACTCGCCACTACTGAAGGACAGTTTAAATTGAAGTAGTCTTCCTTCTCACCAAATACAAACTGATAATTTCTAAACCAGCTCTTTTTAAAACTATCTAAACTATGTAGTGCTGCGCCATAGGTGAGCACCGAAGAAAAACGGTCAGGGTACTTAAAGGCAATCTTCATCGCTCCAAACCCTCCCATCGAGAAACCAAACAGCTTTCTGCCACCTCTGTCCGAGATGGTGCGATAATGCTCATCAATATATGGAATAAGCTCGTTCAAAAAACTGGATTCAACTGGAAGGCTGTTATCGTAAAAATCAGTAAACATGGTCCCAATACCGCCGTTTACAAAAACCAGTATGGCAGGATCCACCAATCCATTTTTCAGGTAACTATCATAGTGTTCTGCCACATCAAGGTGGGAGGACTCGTTGCAACCTTGGCCATGAAGAAAATAGACCACGGGATAGCGCTTATTTCCATTGTGTTCGTAATCTGGTGGCAGATAAAGACTAAATCCTATGTCCGTTTGCATTAGCTGACTTTCATATTGACCGTGTTTAAGGTTCTCCAAGACATGATTGTGTGGGTTAACCCAAACTTGCTTTGGGACATCGGTCATTTTACTGATCATTAATGCCTTTTCTTCATCCGAAGCTTTTTCGAACTTAGCTTTCAAGTCAGGAATTTGATCAATCATTTTTTGGATATCAGATGGAACTTCAAGCATGGCGTATCCTTCTTATAAGTTAAGGCGAGATTTGAAAGGCTCAGGAGTGGAGTAAAATGAGCCCGAATATACTTATACCCAAGCCTCCAATTACCTTAATGGGTATTAAGTATTGTAAAAACAATGAAAAATAACATTGCGTATGATGTTTTATATACTCAAAGCAGAGACCATTACCTATTGACTAAAAATCTCGGAATAACGTCCACTTTCTTTTAGTTGATTAAGGCTAGCATTAAATTTTTCCACCAGCTCAAGAGGCACAGAGTTCTTACTCATCATGACATAGTGCTTATCCACCATCAGCGTATACGGATGAACCATAATTTCATCTTGCATATTCAGCGAGCGTAATAGCGCTTCCCCTGCTTCACGAGCCATAAAAAAACCATCGATGCGTTTTAGAACTAGTTTTTTAACATTCAGGGTTTCCGTATTTGCAATTTGAACATGGCTCATAAACTCAGGATCCTCTAACATTTTCTCTAGCTCAGGTCCGTGATATGCCCCTCTCAACATACCAAGTTGAAAACGAGAGTTTCTGATATCTTGCAAGGAATTGATATCACCAAGTTTGTCAAGCTCACTACGCAATACAAATAAGGAGATTTGATTATTTACATAAGGATCGGTGTAATGCGCCCAAACGCTTCGCTCTTGCGTCCATGAAGCGCCACCCACTAAATCAATATTGCCCTTCCTTAGTTCTAACAATGATCGTTTCCAAGGAAGCTCTTTAAATTGAATTTCACAACCCATAGTTGTCACCACTTCCCTGATAAGCTCAATATGCGTTCCTGTCATGTTTTTACTATCATCTTGATACATAAAGGGAGGCCAGTGGTCCCACCCCATGGTCAGCACACAACTATTACTTGCCATAGCGCTACCACTCAATGCAATGAATGAAAAAATGATAAACCTAATCATCCTTGTCATTGGTTGCTACCCTTGTTTTTCCGGTTATCAAACATGTTCATTTATCTCTCGAAAGCAATCATGCTAATGGCGAATTAAACCGCCTCTCCTTGCTCAATAAGTATAGGATACCCACCGAATAGCCGAGACAAAAAGCGACTAGGGCACATGTCAGTTCAAACCAAATCCTCATAATTTGATCATAAATTGATCTTTTTTATTTGTAAATATACATACATGTATGTATGATTAATTTCGAACTAGGTCGAAGGAATAACCCCTTCCCCAAATTTCCCGATAAATGAGTAGGCAATGCATGGCAAAGAAAACCAAACAAGAAGCTGAGAAAACGCGAAAGAACATCATGTTAGCTGGGTTAAACGTTTTCTCAGACAAGGGGGTATCTAGAAGTTCATTAGCCGAAATTGGTGAAGCAGCTCAAGTGACTCGGGGGGCAGTATATTGGCATTTCAAAAATAAAATCGATCTGTTACAAGCCATCTATGATGACATCATGTCACCGCTAGCAAGCTTTGTAGATGAGCAGATCCAGTCTAGCGAGAAAACCCCTCTAGAGCTTCTAAATCACCTTTGCCAACAACTGCTAATTAAGATTGTTCAAGACACATACTTAAGGCAAATCTTTTTAGTGATGTACGAAAAGCTAGAGCGTAATCAAGAAGTTGAGCCTATCTGGGAACGATACGAACAAGACTGCCGAGACGATCTTGATTTACTCACCCACCTATTTGAGGGAGCTCAACAGCTTGGAGAACTAAAACATGGAATTGAACCAAAGTTGGCCGCGTTAGGTTGCCATAGTTATCTGGTTGGTCTATTAGAAAAGTATGTCGTCCAACCACCAGAGGCGCAGGTTTTGACTGAACAAGCCAGGCAACTGTTTGATATTTATTTCTCTGGCCTTTCAGCCAATAGGTAAAAGCAGGTATTTGATATGCAAAAATCTTATCTTCAAATTGTGGCAGCATCGTTGATCACATTGAGCCCTTTCGCACATGCAGTGTTGGCTGAACAGTCAGGATTCAAAGGCATCGTCGGTATTGGTGCAATGAATCAAAATCAACAGTCTCAATTTAATACCGATTCAGACAATGCGATCACGCCAAGCTTAACCTCCAAAGGAAAACGAACCAATGATGTTGAGCCCTACTTTTACGGCGCGGTGACGTATACTGGCTCTAACTTAACCAATCAGACATTTATCGGCTTTATGCCTAGTGACATGGAAATAGAAAACTACGATTTTCAACTAGGGTGGCGAGGTGAATTTTCCAACAGCACCGTCTTAACCCTTGCCTATGTCCCGAACCTAGGCCTAACACAAAAGCAAACCTGGGCCGATCCATTTGTAACCAATCAAGCAAGACAGAAAACCGATGAAAAAGAGCAAGCAATCAAGGTACAGCTTGATAACATCGACGGATTACCCTTGTCACTAAAATATCGATTTGGTACCCGTAAACTCGATACGGAAAACAGCGGAAACAGTCAAAACCTGCTCCAGTCTCAGCGTGATTCACTAAACCGAAATGCCGACTATCACCATGGTGCTGTTGAATTTGCCCTGCCTCTATTTTGGAAAAACACCTATATTATGACCGAGGTTTCAGACACACTCACTATCGCGAAAGGCGATGCGATGAGTTCTAACGAATACCGAGGCCGAATGATCGCTGGATACTCAGACAAAGACTATGATTTTGGTCTTATAGGTGTACTTGGCCATCGTAAGTACGATGCCGTTAACCCCGTGTTTAACCAAACCCAGAAAGACAACCTCTACAACACATGGTTATTCTTCTCATGGAAACATCCACTAGACGTAAAACATGTGAAGGTCAACACGCTTGTCGGTTACAAAAGAACCAACTCTAATATCGAGTTTTACAGTGCCAGCGAATCTCTGATGACACTAGATGTATCCTACTCGTTTTAGGCAATTCACCTAAGGTTAGTCGCCAGCGCCAAACGTTGCTATTTCGGTTTGATCTTCTAGCTTTAGTGTAAGACTGAATTTCACCGTAACTAGATCTGTATGAAGTTATCCGCATGTATTATTACCAGTATGCTTTTAGCCAACAGCCCAATCGCACTTAGTAATGAGCCTGTGAAGCTACTTTCCTTAGATTGGAGCAGCCAGCAAGTGCTAACCCGCGTTTTAGGCGAGCTTCTTATGCAGAAAAACATTGAGATTGAATATGTGCATACCGATGCCACGTCTCAATGGTACAAGCTTGCTCACGGTCAGGGAGACGTGCAAATCGAGGTATGGGAAGGCACCATGGCAACGAGTTTTCTTCAGTTGATTCACTCTGGTCATGTCCAGGAAGGTGCGACCCACCTTGCTAAAACCAGAGAAGAGTGGTGGTACCCCGAATATGTTGAGCAGATGTGTGAAGGCCTGCCTGATTGGACAGCACTCAAGCGTTGCCCCAAAGTATTTGCCGAGGGAAAACAACGCGGCATTTATTATACCGGCCCATGGGAGAAGCCTGATGGTGCGCGTATAAGAGCATTAGGGCTTGAGTTTGACGTTGTTCAGCTCAAAGGTGGAGACGAGATCAACCAAAAAATTCGCCAATACATAGCCGAAAATCGTCCGCTTCTTATTTTCAATTGGTCGCCAAATTGGGTCGAAGCAAAATATAAAGGTAAATTTGTTGAATTCCCTGCTTACGACAAAAAATGCGAAGACAACCCATCATGGGGAGTAAACCCAAAGTTTAAATGGGATTGTGGTAACCCTGTGGGAGGGTGGCTAAAGACGGCAATCTCAAACCGTTTAACGGATAAATCCCAATGTGCCGCTGATATTATACGCTCATTCTCGCTAGACAATCATCAAATCGCTTTAGCGTCTATGTTAGTAGACGATCAAAACCTTTCTTTAGCCGATGCGGCAAGCGCTTGGCTTGAGCAAAACCAAGCGAATATAAATACTTGGCTATCACATAAATCTTGTCAATAAACCTATTACTAACCCACTGAACTTACATAAGTTTTTTCTTCAATTTCTGAGATGTTATGCCCAATATAAACCTTGATGCCTATAATGTGGGGCGGTATTCTCGTGGTTGCTTTTTGCCTATATACCTTAGCCAGTTTCATACTAATTTTAACGCACGAATTTAAGGACATACCATGATTTACGCTCAACCTAACACCAGTGACTCGGCATTTTCCTTTAAGGAACGATACAACAACTTTATTGGTGGTCAGTGGCTTGCACCTGTCAATGGAGAATATTTCGACAACATCTCACCGGTGAACGGCAAATCCTTCTGCCAAGTGCCACGTTCAACACAACGTGATATTGACTTAGCACTGGATGCCGCGCACACAGCACGTGATAAATGGGCGACCACCAGTGTCATTGATCGCTCAACGCTATTGTTAAGGATCGCGGATCGCCTTGAAGAGAACGTAGAGCGTCTAGCACTGACAGAAACGTGGGAAAATGGAAAACCAATACGTGAAACCATGGCAGCGGACATCCCTTTAGCGATTGATCATTTCCGTTACTTTGCAGGTTGTATTCGAGCACAAGAAGGAACATCGGCCGAATTAGACAAAAATACAGCGAGCTATCATTTTCCTGAACCTGTTGGGGTCGTCGGCCAAATCATTCCATGGAATTTCCCAATCTTAATGGCGGCATGGAAACTGGCTCCTGCATTAGCGGCAGGCTGCTGCGTGGTGTTGAAACCAGCAGAACAAACGCCTACCTCGATTTTAGTCTTAATGGAGATCATTGAAGACCTTATTCCTCCTGGTGTCATCAACATTGTCAATGGTTACGGCAGTGAAGCAGGCCAGGCGCTCGCAACAAGCACACGCATCGCCAAGCTAGCATTTACTGGTTCAACTGAAGTAGGCCAACATATCCTAAAATGCGCGGCTGAAAATATGATCCCTTCAACAGTCGAGCTTGGCGGCAAATCGCCTAACATTTATTTTGAAGACATCTTTGATCACGAAGATTCATACCTTGATAAATGCATTGAAGGCATTCTATTGGCATTTTTCAACCAAGGCGAAGTCTGTACCTGCCCTTCAAGAGTATTGATTCAAGAGTCCGTCTACGACAAATTCATTGAAAAAGTGATTGCTCGCGCTAACACGATCAAGCAAGGCAACCCACTGGACACAGACACGCAAGTCGGCGCACAAGTGTCCAACGAGCAGTACGACAAAATTCTCAGCTACATCCAAATCGGCAAAAATGAAGGCGCTGAACTACTGCTGGGCGGCGACGTCGAATCAATGTCTGGAGATTTGAATGACGGATATTATATCCAACCTACGATGTTAAAAGGCCATAACAGAATGCGAGTCTTCCAAGAAGAGATCTTCGGCCCTGTCATTGCAATTACCACATTTAAAGATGAAGCAGAGGCCTTGGCCATTGCTAACGATACGGAATATGGCTTGGGTGCGGGAGTGTGGACCCGAGACAGCAACTTAGCTTATCGTATGGGACGAAACATCGAAGCAGGACGCGTTTGGGTCAATTGCTACCACACCTACCCAGCCCACGCCGCATTCGGCGGCTACAAAAAGTCTGGCATCGGTCGAGAAACTCACAAAATGATGCTAGATCACTACCAAAATACCAAAAACCTACTGATTAGCTACGACACCAACCCACTTGGGTTCTTCTAAGAGTAAGGTTTCAACCGATTATGAAGGCGACCCGTTCGCCTTCTTTTTTATTCATCGAGATCCGCTAAGCGTGCTGCGGGATATCAATTAGCTCGTCAAAATAAGGGTAATAATTTCATGAATCTATCCTCATACCATCATAGAAATCAAAACGATGGACAGCAGACAAATATAGGCTTTGGCGTGCACTGAATCTTTTATTTTTGGCAAATATTTCTTGGATGCAACAATTCCTAGAAACCCGAACACCGTTAAAGCTAAAAATATGTGGATGTTTACATAACCTACATAGTCAGCACCAAAAGACTGACTGTGGCCCAAAATGGCATACATGATAGTGCCGACAATGGCCACAGGCATGGCTAGCGGGTTGGCAGAACTGACACACACATTCATGTCGTATCCTTTGCGCCTTAATAAAGGTACCGTCATAACACTTCCACCCACGCCTAACATGGCTGCGATGTAGTCAATGATTGGGCCCAGTGTCGCAGACTCCTTCACTTTCAGTTTCTTGGCATCTGTTGCTTCTGTGATAAAACCAGGCCTAAATACACAATCAATGATAGTGAACAAAATATAAGCGAAAAATACATACCTTAGTTTATCGCCATGAAGAAGCGTTGATGTATAAGCGCCAAATATCGCCCCTAAGCCAATAAAGATCACCAGCGGGAAAATAATTTCTTTCTTTATCAATTGACCGTGATGACTTTTATAGGAAGCATACCCCGTGTTCACGATCATCACCGCAGTGGATGTCGCTACGGCAATAATCATTGATTCCGTTGGAGATAGATTAGCGGTATACAATATAAAATGGTAAACGAAAGGCACCGCAATAAACCCGCCACCAAAACCAAAAACAACTGTGGTAATGCCGGACAAAAAACCAACTCCAGCAACAATAATCAAATCATTCACTATGATGACACCTGACAAGTAGATTTCTTTAACGAAAAGAATCGAAAAACGATTTAGATACACCGTTTTACGTATGTTGAAAGCAAGATGAAATTGGGAGCATTATCTGAGTGATAACACTTTTAAGCCCAACCGAGCGCCAATGTATAAAATCGCTTTGGGGCTGTAAATGTGCACATCTTTCCAGCTTACATTTATCCCATTCCTCTCTCATTTCTTTGTAATTAACTCAAGTAATTATTGCACCGCACGGAGTTGAACCAACTTTATCTACACGCCTCGATATAACTAAAAAAGCCGAGTATCCACTAACTCGGCTTAGCTAAAATGTAATAGGGCGTGTTGACCTTTTGAGGCTAAATCTTATTGTGTCTTATACTTACCAACCAAATCGTTTAGATAGCCACCATCATCATTGGAACCTGGGCCCGCCATGCTCATGGTGCTACCACCACCCCATAAGATAGAGAACACATTGGCACGACGAAGATCGTTGATATGATTCTGTCCCCAGTCATAGTAGCCTTTTTTAGTGGCTGAATAATTGTCTGCAGAAGCCACTTTCGGCATAGCCGATAGGTAATCGATATAAGTCGCGTTAGCATCAGGGAAGTGATAGGCTGCTGGCAGTTTACTACTTAAGCCCTTCTGGTATGGTACGCCCAAGTCAATGCCATCTTTCGTCGTATGATTCGCCAGTGCTGGATTACCTAAGATATAATCCACAGCAGTCGCGCCATCTAGTGGTACAGGATATGCTGCGTCTTGGTTATGTTTGCCAATCATGTGCCCGCCCGGAATTTGGAACATCATGACCGGTACATCTTTCAGCTTATGACTTACCGCACCAACATATTGGACATAGACAGACCAATCATTGGCATTGTATAAGTATGGGTTAAGTGGACCATTGCTGAGCAAAGTATCACGTTCGTATTTATCAAAGGCGATAAAGGTCGGATTAAACTTCGCGTTAGCATTGCCGTAAGCACCAACAGAGCGCAGGAACGGCACTTCACCACAGTTGTAGTTCACACCTTTTTGAGACAAATTGCATTGACTACTGCTTGAGTTATCAACGTGGCGCATCACCGAAGACGGGTCATTATAAGCATCATGCACCCAGCCGTGTCCTGATGTATCACCAGCCCAAATATTCAGGCTCCAACCAAACGGAACGCTAGGCGCGACAGTATTCACCAGCCAGTTGGTGGATTGTACAAAACCCGTTAAGGTATCGGCTGAAGAGCTCGCTAGGCCTTGTGGGATCTTGCTGTATTGCTGATATTCCGCATCAGTAATCATTTTTGCCTTGTGAAGCTCATCAATGGCGGCTTTTAGCTGCTCCGCAACATGCGGCTGAATACCTACATAGCCTCGGTCTTTAAACACTTCTCCTAGAAAGTCAGGGTTTAACACAAGCGTGCCGTATGTTTGTTTGAATTTAGGATCTGGGTGGTTTTGCAGGTATCGAGCCATCAGCAACAAGTTCTCATAGTGGAACTTTAAGTCTTGATCATTGAGTAGGTCATCTTTACCCGTATCAGAGCCACCGGAAGACTGAGCCGTGTATTCCACTAACACAGGAACAACTGGGTGATTATAGATTGGCGACAACTGCTGAGCTAACGCCACGGTTTTAGCCGTCGCGGTATTCGCGACTTTGCTCGGAACCCATACCGTTTTAGGATCGATGCCACGATCACCAGCGCCATCGTTGTCCGCGTATTTAAATATGGCATCGACATTTGTCCGTTCAGCCAGTGTTTTGTTATTGCTGAAGTCTGTCACCGATCCCATCGCAATACGGTTCTCAGGCCAACCATGTTGGATATTTACCTGAGGCGGCACAACGTGCTTTTTAAAAGTAATGGTACGAGGTTCAAGGTGAGAGTCATTAATAACATCGTCATTAATTGTAGCATCCCTAAATCCTGTCACGGCGACACCCTGTGTTAACTTGTACTGGCCCTCGTTACTATTTGGCACAGAGATATTTAACATATGCTCAGGATTTAACGTAAAGCTGACTGGAAAGTCCAACGACGCATTGGATGCTTTATCCGTATACTGCAAATTGTAGAACGCGATGTCTTTCAACGCTCCGTCTGAAGAATCATCCTTCGCCGTAAGCTGAATGTTGGCTTGTGAGCCCATTGGCTCGACTTCTAGCGTTATACCAAACTCGCCCTGATCTTCTCCGTACAAGGCAACCGTTGTTTGCTGGGCATCAGATTGCGTCGAGAGTAAACGAACACTTACATTGGTTGGTTTAGCGCTAATAGCGCTAAACCAAGTGAGTGCGCCACACCCTTCAGAAGAGTTCTGCAATCTTATCGTTTTCGCATTCCAGTCTGCACACATGTAGTAGCTGGCTTGCTGATTCGACTGGGTGGCGCTGAAGACAATTGGATTGCCCGCGCCATCTTTTATGGTTGCACCATTTTCATCCTTTGGAACGATAATGACTTTGGAATCCGAATCCTTAGGTAGTTGAGGCAAATCCAAAGTGAAGTACGTGCTGTCACTAGAAGGTTTGGGTGGCGGTGTGGGACCTGGGCCTGGGTCAGGATCATCACCTTGGGAAAACTGTACTTTTAGATCCAAATCTGGCCAACTTTTCGCCGTCGTACCCGCCTTTGGCAGTACACTGATAGCGACCATATCCGAATTCGTCCACACACCATTAGAATATAGCCCTTGGTCAGACAAGGTCTGGGTTGTAGAGTCATCAAGTGAGACCTTATAACCTGATAGTGGTGATATGTCTGATACCTTAGCTTGGTAGGTGCAATAATATTGGCTACTATCACAGCTAGGTGTCTTCACAAAGTGTAAAGATTCCGTTGTATTTGCATAGGCCCCATATGAAGTAAGCCCGACTAACGAAGCAATCGATAGGGATATTAACTTTATTCGCATTGAGCGTTTCCTTTATTTGCAAGAATATTGTTATTTATAATTACACGTGCTTTTTACGCATACCTTATCCATACGCGTTATTAACTCACCTTTAAAATTATTATAAAAATACGTGAAAAGCTTATATAAATAAGCAATCCGAATATTGAGAATAAATTGTTATTAAAACTGTTCTGGTTAGTTCATTTAATATTAAACTAATATACTTGAGATCATTAAAAATTTAATGAAGTGACAATTACGATTGAGAATAAGGTAAAAATACCGTAAATTTAACTCCTGTGCCCACTTGTTGATGCTGGACAGATATTTCACCTAAATGCGCTTCTGTGATAGTTTTGGCAATATTCATACCTAGCCCCGCCCCCGAATGCATCATCTGACTGGCTTTGCTGCGGTAAAATCGATCAAAGACACACACTAAATCTTCGTCTGACATACCTTTCCCATTATCAGAGATCACCGCTTTTATCCCTTGCTGCTCTTTTATTAATTGAATCTTAATCTTTGAGTTCAATCCAGAATAACGAATGCAATTGTCAATTAAGTTCTTAAACAAGCAGAAAATAAGAATTTCATCTCCCATCACTATATAATGCTCACCTTCTGCGTCTAAAGAAACGTCTTGCTCATTCTGCAATGCCACAGGTAACAATTCTTCAATCACATTAACCACGGTAGTTTTTAAATCACATTGCTGATACAGCTGCTCGGATTTAATCTCTGCGCTTTTCGACAACTTATGTAGTATTGATATTTGCTCAATCATTCTCTCAGAGCGCGATACTACACGTTCAATTTTAATCAACTCATTTAAACTGGCACCATTAGAAGACAGCGCTTGTTGAACATAGATTTTCAAAATCGATATCGGTGTTTTTAGCTCATGCACAATATCTTGCGACACTGCTTTATCTTTCTGCCAAAGGCTTTGCACCTGACCAAAAACTCCGTTGATATTTGCGATCAAACTCGACAGTTCTGCTGGATGATCTTGAGCCCTAAGTGAAGACAAATTCTCACCGCTGGTCTCTTTGATATCTTGCTCTAAGCGATGAAGCTGATTGGTTATAAACTTAGTCACAAAGCACACAAATAAAAGCACAAGAATAAGCGCGATAAAACAGGGTATGACCACTGAAACAAGCATTTTATTGCGCAGCGCTTTTCGTACATGTTTATCTTCACCAAACCAAAACCGCGCAGGTTTCTTCTCTCCTTTGAATCGAAAAAACATGGTGATGCCATGCCATTTATTGTCATCAGTTTTAAAATTGGCAAACCCAGTCGATAGCTTTTCAACCTTGCTAATAGGAGGTGCATGCTGAGACTGCCAAACTTGATGGGTATTGTAATCGATAATAACGTAACTAAATTTTTTGCTCGAACTGACTGACTCCAATTGCAAGTATGTCGCTTGCTTGGACGCTTTTAGAGAACGTTCACTATATCGTCCATTGAGATCACCACCAGAGTTTGGGTTAATGCGTATCACTTGCTCTAGCGCGGCATAGAGAGACCTTAAGCGTGCGTTATCCACATCTCTCACAATAGCATGCACGGTAGTGTATAGAATCAATCCTATAGAAATCACCGCAGGCAGTAACAATACCGCCCAAGATAGAACCAGTTTATGTTTAATTGAAGAAGTCATGAGTTATTGGATAGTATACCCAGCCCCACGTATATTTTTTATCATGTTGTCTGGCAGTTTCTTGCGTAAATTATGGATATGAACTTCGATGAGATTGGTGCCCGCAGCTTTATCCCAACCATGCATGTTGCTAAGAATTCTTTCCTTACTCAACACTTTGCCGGCATTCAAAATTAAGTAATGCAAAATACTAAATTCATTCGGAGTCAAATCAATCGGCACACCATTAACCAAGGTTTCTCGCCTAACAAGTGATAAGGTCACATTGCCAACAGACACATCATCGCCTACGGCTCCTGTGCTGCGTCTTATTAGCGCCCTAACCCTTGCCAGCAAAATAGATAAATCAAATGGCTTATATATATAATCATCCGCTCCAAGCTCTAACCCATTAACGCATTCAGCTGTGCTGCTCTTAGCGCTCACGATAAGAACAGGGACACGGTTGCCATTCAACCGAATGGTTTTCAACACCGACTCACCACTTAGGTTAGGTAAGCATAAATCAAGCAAAATTAAGCTAAAATCGATCACCTCAATGATGTTCAATGCTTTTTCACCCGACTTCACTAAGTCAACAGTATAACCTTGTTTCTCAAGGAAACTTTGGATCGCTTCCCCCAACATCATGTCGTCTTCCACTACTAAAATACGCATTGATACTATGTTCTATTGTTTTTCTGTTGCAGCGGAATATAACGAAATTTTCTTAAGTTTCCCTTAATTTCGATGTTTTTTTCATAATTCTAACAAGCCTGTCATTCTATTTACTGAATTTGGTTAAATTCTACTAGATATGAAAATTAAATGACCTTTAGTTAAAGATGTTCCTAAGCTTGAGTATTAATATTTATTCTTATTGGGTGATACGAATATGATTTCTTTCAACCATATTCATAATTATTGGTATAGTATTTATTGGCTCCTTATAACATCCCTAAGGAGCCATGAGGTTAATTTATAAGTTAATTTTGGCTTTGCACCAGAGGTTTCAAGTTGTATTTTTCGAATATCGAGTCTATCTCTCCATTCGTTCTCATGTCGTTAACAACTTTAATGAATTCAGGGTGATATTTGGCCATTGAAGACTGTTTAGGAATACTAATAAATCGCCCATTATAAAAAGTATCGATATATTCCGCTTTCCGTACACCCGGAATCGCCATTAGCTGATCAATACCATGTGATGAAGACGTAATAGCTACATCGACCCTACCCGCCCCTAATACTTGTACAATTTGATCGGTATCTTTATATAGCTTTTTGGTCAACGCATTATTTTCATTAAAATTCTTTGAATAATAGCTGCCGCGCAAAGCCCCAATTTTTAACCCTGATAAGTCGTCCATGCTTTTGATTTCAACGGTAGATTTGGGAGAAATAACATAGTAAACGTTTCGAGTTTGATAACCGTAAAGGGTAGGATGCAAAAATGCTTTACGCTCTTCATTCATTGAATGACGAGGCACAATATCAACGCCACCTGTTTCTGCCACTTTTATGGTTCTGGCCCAAGGGGCTGTTTTCCAATCGACATTGTGGCCGAGCTTGCCTACCGCTACTTCAATGATCTCTGCGATTGGTCCTTCACATCCGCCATCAGCGGTGGGTACCAATTCTGGCGCTCTGTCTCGACAGTGCGCGACGAAGGTTTCTGCGTTAGCGATATTAACAATAAATACTAAACTAAGAAGCAAAAGTCTCATTACACATTCCCTTTCCATATACTTGCCAATGAATGGTTTTGGTATAAAAAACCAAAACCATTGTTTTATTCGTAATTCAAAGAATAGTTGAGCGATGCTGATATTTCTATTAATGGAAAAATCTGATGTTCGATAAGCAATGAAGGTCATAATTGAGTCACCTATCCATATTCAGGCTGACACCATGACAGTTGCATTAAATCTCTTGGTAGCGGTGAGTCTTCTATAATAGAAAGACGGTGTGGACTGAATGAGCATTTAGATTGGGAAGATATAGAAAGACATGGGTATTGATATTGACGGTATTATTTTCAAATTTAAGTAATGCTGAAACTTTCGTCGCCCATTGCAGAGACAGAGCGCCAGAGATCATACCCACTCATAAAGGCTGTGGAGGCCCTGTGGCTGAAATTATTGATATTGCATCCAGTCGCATTGGTCTTGACGTGTCCTGGATAACAGTACCATGGGCCAGAACCATAAAAGTGGCCGAATATGGTGGCGTTGATATCATCCCAAGACACTCGATGAACCACGAACGTGAAGCCTTTCTAAACGCGGTTGTCTATGGCTATCAAACACGCAACGTGTACTACATGATGTCACCCCAACTTGACACTGAAATTAATGAACTTAGTGATCTCGATGGGCTAAAAGTCGGCGCAATTAGGGGAAGTTTTTATTCTGAAAATTTCGCTAACGCACAACATATTAATAAGCTCTATTTCAACAACACAGATCAAATTATAAAAATGCTAAAAAGCAACCGGATAGACGTTGCCATCACCTCCTCAAATCACCACGAGGAAAAATTTCGCGCCGAAACAGATCTGCGCCAAGCCAATTATGTAGACGTATTCTACAACGGACGCTACATCAGCATCCCGATCAAATCACCAATGGCTAAGTACTGGCCTCAATTTAAGGAACAAATTGAAGTAATGAGAGCTGATGGAGAAGTAGACAAAATCTTCAATAAATACAGCCTTCCACCTCCTTCACAAAAGTGATCCTTCCAAGCAAGTTATGTTGCCATTAGCGTAACTGCTCTGTACTGCCACAGGTTGTTCTCTTACGATAAACAGAAATTAATTATCGTATTTCGATAATTTTTTATTGCAAAAGGCAATAAATGCGATTAATCTCTGCCCATCACTTAATCAGAGGAACTATTTATGCCCAACATCCAAAAACAAAGCCGTCGCGTACGTCTTATCTTGCAATGCTTTATGTTGTTGCTACCTATTATGGTTTGCTATTTTTGGTTGACCGTTAACACGCCTGCAGATTACCTAACAAACTTTGGAATCATCCAACTAAGTTTTGATATCAACAATTTTACCCAAGTGCCACTTTCACTCTCCACACGCTTACTTGCTATCATTGCGAGCTTGGCGCTAAGTAGTATTTTGATTTACGCACTATGGACACTTGTGAAACTTTTTCGTCATTACGAACAAGGTGATATCTTCTCGCTAGAAAATGCGAAGTTTTACCAGAAATTAGGCTACAGCGTATTTTATTGGGTTATTGGCTCGGTTGTTTACAAAACAGTTATCATATTGATTTTGTCTTTTAACAATCCCCCGGGGCAGCGGTTGCTCAGCATCAGTTTTGGTGGTGCAGATCTGCTCACTTTATTGTTTGGCCTAATGGTTATGATCATTTCATGGGTAATGAAAGAAGGCTACATGATTGCCGATGAAAATCGTCATACCATATAAGGAGCTGAGATGACTATTGAAATAAACCTGGATGTCATGCTTGCCAAGCGAAAGATGCGTTCAAAGGCGTTAGCACAAGCCATTGGAATAACAGAAGCCAACTTATCGGTACTGAAAAATGGTAAGGCCAAAGCCATACGCTTATCAACACTAGACAAACTGTGTGAAGTACTTGAATGTCAGCCAGCGGATCTACTCGAATTTCGTCCCAATACTGATGATTGATTTAAATCAAGTTAATATCATTTAGTTTACTTAAGTGTTTGGGCGAGTAATTTGTTCATCTAATATGTGAGATATAAACCAAAGCAACATTGATAGTGGCAGGTGATTACAATGGGACGGAACAACAAAAACATCGTTGATCAAGAAGTCACTTTTGAAGACTCCGAAGAGCTGGTTTCAACCACGGATCTGAGAGGAGTAATCACCTATGCCAACGATACATTTATAAGAGTATCAGGTTTTACTAGATCTGAATTGGTAGGCAAGAATCACAATATAGTTCGCCACCCTGATATGCCAAAAGCCGCGTTTGCTGACCTATGGGATCATTTAAAGAAAGAGCAACCTTGGAGAGGTGCGGTCAAAAACCGCTGTAAAGATGGACGATATTATTGGGTTGATGCCTTTGTAACCCCTATCTATACAAATGGACAAATAACGGGCTACCAATCAGTAAGACGTAAGCTCAATGGTAATCATAAAACTCGCGCTAGCAAACTGTATAAACGTATTAATCAAGGTAAACCTATTCAACCGATGGCAATTGCAACATTTGTAAAGTACAAGTGCCCATTATTCATCCTATGCAGCCTGCCATTTGTCTACTTATCCTCACTATCATATTTATTCTCTATTGGACTCCTACTGCTGCCACTATTATGGTTTTGGAGTGAAATATTTGGCATGGGAAACTACACCGGCATGCTGCAACAAGACTACGATAGTGTCTCTAGACACATATTCTCATCTGATTATCCGAACAGTATCTGCGACTTTCATTTCAAACTATTGCAAGGCAAGAATCGCACCATTATCGGACGTATTCTCGACTCTAGCCAAGTTCTTGAGCGTGGCTCGTCTTCGTTGAAAACGTCGGTAAACTGTTTAAAAGAAAGTGCAGAACAGCAAGCGGGGGAACTCCTTCAGATATCCACAGCAGCAGAGGAAATGACACAAACAATCAACGAAGTGGCACAAAATACTATAACCTCTAGTCAAAAGGTGGACTATGCACACGGTTACTGTACCTCAGCGAAAACCGCTATGAGCCACACAATGAGAGAGGTGAGTGCCCTAGCAAAAGAAGTCGAAGAGTCCGCTTCTTCGGCCATCGAACTATCCAAAGAAGCAGAAAAAATTGGCAATATTATGCAAGAAATTCAAGGTATTTCTGAGCAGACCAATTTGCTAGCGCTCAATGCTGCAATTGAAGCCGCGAGAGCTGGGGAACATGGTCGGGGCTTCTCTGTGGTCGCGGATGAAGTACGAGCGCTATCCAGTCGCACTAGTACAGCAACAAAGCAAATCTACACATCAATCTCCGACATTCAGTCAACACTAACTGATTGGTCAAAAACCATGGTCTCGGGTAAAGAGGCGGCTGAGGTCTGTGTTAAGGAAACGGAGGAAACGCAAGAGTTGGTTACTAAAGTGTACGATGCCATTACTGATATCTCAGATTTGACAACCCAAATCTCAACAGCAGCCGAACAGCAAAGTATGGTTTCTCAGGAAATCAGTAGAAATATTGTCAATATACGTAATGTTTCCGACAGTAACCTACATCAAGCAAAAGAAGTGGAATCCAAAGCCAATCTGATCGATGAACAATCCCACTCACTTGCTTCGCTCACGTTGTCCTTTCAAATCAAATAAACGAAGAACCAAGTGAAGGCTAGGCTATACACGTAACCTAGCCAATGGTTGGTCACTAATTCGTCGAGTTTAAATATAACTTGGTGAGGTAATATGAAAGCCTAGCGGCATGCTCACCAGCAAACGTTTTGGTAGGGTGACCCGGCGCATTTCCAGTATAAGGCCAGTAATCTTCTCCTTCATAAAAACAGGTAATATTTTGACGGTAATCGAGCGGATTGACTCCAGAATTAACGACATTCCCATTGCCGTCATAAGTCGCGGGCACCGAGCAAGTGTAGCTGCTATCACCAGTGATTTCCCTGACGAGATCTTGCTGAGCCATGTAGATATCTTTGTGCTGAACTATCGGGTCGGCCATTCCCCATAACGCCAAGACAATCTTAGCATCCGGGTTCAATGTTCGGACTAAGTGGACAAACGTTCTCAAACTGTTTAGGTACCCTGCTTTCGTCGCTCCACCTGCAATATCATTAGTCCCCAAGTTTATCACTACCGTATTGGCATTTTCTGAGTCAAGTGTGTTAGAAGCGCCATAAGCCAGCTGATTGTAATAGTTAAACATTGTCGCCCCTCCCCAATAAGGGCTATTAGATAAGGCAATACCAGAGAGAGAAATATATTGCGGATCAATTGACACGGCATAGTTCTTCAAACTGGCAATTAATTTTTGAGTAGTTTGAAACGCGTAAGATATGGATATATTCGCGTAATGATCGTTAGCGGGATCACCACCATCATTGTTTGAATCCTGTAGTCCAGAGGTGATCGAATCGCCATAATAGACGAGCTTATAGTTAAACTTACTGGCTGGCTGTAACGTCGTACCGTCTTTTAGCAAGATATACTCTAGCCTCACTGGCGGTGGCGCAATCGCTGCATCGTTTAGCTGCACGATCTTCACTTGGTTAATTGCCGACGTGTCTATATTTTTATCTGCACCTAAATTTATCGTGACATAACCAGTCTGGCTGCTTACTTTAAACGCGCTCGCATAACTCCCTGTGTTTAACTGCACCACCTTAGAGAGTGTATCGTTAACATACACTTCATACCACATGTCGGTATATTTTGACGTTCCCGTTGTCGGTGACAGCTTGATATCAAATCCGCTTCCTTTGATATTGAGAGCTATCGTACTTCCCGACCAATTCATCACTTTATAACCACTATCTGATACCCCAACACGGCCAAGCCGCATAATATCTGGATTATTGGGATAAATAGTTTGTGAGGCAAAAGCACTGGTTGAAAGAGATAAGCCGACCATTATTAATGATAGTAATTTCATGACATACAACCTCCGTATGAGTAATGCAGGCATATAGAACACCATTGTTGTTATTGGATTCTATAATTTGTCATAACACTAAAATTGATAGTGATATGCCTTCTCATTACTATCATTATTTCAACCACATGCACTTATTTTCAAACAGAGTGAGAGGAAGTTCTAACTTACACAAAGAAAGCAATGTATACCATTGATATTAAAGAGCTAAAATTATAATTAATCATCAGTTATTTAAAGGGTTCTAGATAGATAAATTATTCATATGGATAATTGTATCATTTACTATAAATTCGTATCTTATTCTCCGTGATAAGCTTCAAAATTATCTAACATATATTTTAATGACATAATATTCTGCAATGACGACTCTTGGTTTTTTTGATGTTTATTCCACTCATTGGGCATTTGATCAATTAGAAACAGAAAAACTATCTATATCACATTCGATTATCTACTAAGTCATTAACTCACGCTAAATATACCATTCAGTTGAAAACCCACTTACGCATCAAGATAATTCCCCTAAAGACATATCAATAAATAATAATGCATAGCGCCATTCTTATTGAATAGCATGTGAGAACTTAAATCAAACAACAACTTTGGAGGCAATAATACTTCAGTCATCTCTATATAACCTATCCAACTTACATTACTAGGTAATTTCCATGAATAAAAAATGCTATTATATTTTGCCACTAAGCCTAATTAGTATGGCTTCTTTATCTTGCTCAGCGTCCACGTTTACTTCTGCGCCAAAGCCAGCGACACCATTCACAATCCACAAACAAGAGCAAGTGTTAAAACAGCTCGACTTCAAAAATCGACAGGATTTTACCGATGCTAGCCGAGGCTTTATTGCTAGTTGGCCGTACAAAACCATCACGGACAGTCATGGTCATGTCGTTTGGCGATTCGATTCATTCAACTTCCTAAATCACCACAACGATATCAATACTATCAACCCATCTCTATTGCGTAATGCTCAATTAAACAATAAAGCAGGCTTGTTCAAGGTTACCAAAGGCATCTATCAAATCCGTGGATTCGACTTAAGTGTGATGTCCTTCATTAGAGGGAAACATGGTTGGATAGTGGTTGACCCACTAATCTCGCCAGAGTGCTCCGCAGCAGGTCTAAAGCTGCTTCGAGAGAAAGTGGCGGACTTACCAGTATCGGCAGTAATATTCACTCACTCCCACGTGGATCATTTTGGCGGTATTTGGGGAGTGATCACACCAAAACAAGTAGCCAGCGGCAAGGTCCCTATTGTTGCTCCAAAAGGTTTCTTTGAACACGCTATTTCAGAAAATGTCGAAGCTGGCAATGCCATGAGTCGCCGGGCATCTTACGCATATGGTAACCTGTTGCCTATCAACGCCAAGGGGCTAGTCGACGCAGGAATAGGTAAAACGACCTCTACTGGTAAACCAGGCATTGTAAAACCAACCATTGAAGTCGATACCACGGGAAAAACCTATACCGTAGATGGTGTTAAATTTGTAGCGGAAATGGCTAATAAATCGGAAGCACCAGTCGAATTTATGGCGTATTTCCCTAAACAACACGCACTATTGGCCGCAGAAGTGGCAACTCATACCTACCATAATATTTCGACATTGCGCGGCGCTCAAACTCGTGATGCTAATCTTTGGGCGCACTATTTGGATCAAGCGCTACAAATGTTTGGTGACAAAGCACAAGTCATGTTCTCTTCTCATCAATGGCCAACGTGGGGACAGAAAAACATTGATAAGAGATTGGCAAACACTCGAGATATGTACAAATATGTCAATGACCAAACTCTACATCTTGCTGATGAAGGCTACACGCTAAATGAAATCCCGGCGAAATTGCATGTTCCAGCCTCTATTGCCAATCAATGGTATAACAGGGGTTACTACGGCACTATTTCTCATAACGCAAGAGCCACCTATGACTACTACTTTGGGGCTTGGTGGGATGGAAACCCTGCTAATTTAAATCCGCTGACTCCAACTGCCTTAGGCGCACATTATGTGAAAGCGGTAGGCGGTGAGAAAAAAGCCATAGAGATTGCTAAAAAAGCCTATAACAAAGGCCAATATCGTTGGGTAGTTACCCTACTTAACAATGTCACCTTTTCCGATCCACATAACATGCAGAGTCGCTACCTTGAGGCTGATGCAATGGAGCAATTAGGTTATCAGGCTGAGTCTGCTCTATGGCGAAATGAATATCTTACTGGCGCAAAAGAGCTACGTGAAGGCATCAAGCCAGGCCCGACTCCTGACACAACAGAAATGACCGCAAACCTTCCTATGAAAGACTTCCTATCGTATTTGGCAGTAACGGTCAAACCAACTAAAGCAATGGGCATGGATACACGGGTGAACATCAAAGTATCAGGAGATAAAGACTATGCCCTACATTTGTCTAATTCTGTACTTAAATCGTATGTGAACAAGCACTATTCACACCCAGATATTACTGTCACACTAAGTGAACAAGCGTATAAGAATATGATGGCTAAGAAGACAACTCTCAAGCAGGAGATACAGCAAGGCAATGTTAAAGTATCAAATATCCAGAAGTTTGATAAATTTATGGGAGTGTTCGATACCATGCATAATGACCGTTGGTTTGGTATTGTTACACCTTAGACGTTCATAACGTATCGTATATTTAGTCATATTTAAGACATTAACCCTCATTTTATTTGTTTAGGTGGTCTATCATCCACAGGCCACCCTCTTCATTACATTCTAAATACAGAATTACACTTCCGTTAAATATTAAAAATACAAAGTTTTATGAAAATTGAATTGATTTATTAGCACTTCAATTGTTCCATTCAATATTTTAGAAAATCTAAGGACTTCAATTATGGAAAGTATATCTTCATCTAGAATCTCTTCTACATCAACAAATATCCCACAACCAACTTCAGTGTAAGGGTAGACTTAAATTGGAGACCTGTTTAGAGGTATGATTTCATACAACTAAATGAGGTTAGCTATGCCAAAAAATATTACTACTGAGTTTAAACGAGAGTGTGCTGAATTAGTACTCACTCATGGTTATAAACACAAGGATGCCGCTGCTGCTATGGGGGTCGGCTTGTCCTCTATTCAACGGTGGGTAACTCAATATAAGCAAGAGCAATCGGGTGTCACACCAAAAGCCAGTGCACTTACTGCAGAGCAGCAACGTATTCAAGCGCTGGAAAAACAAGTCAAACAGCTGCAAAGTGACAATGAACTGTTAAAAAAAGCTTCGGCCTTCTTCGCTATGGAAATGAACAAAAACAAATAGTTGCGGTAAATCTAAAGAAGAGAGGCTACCCAGTACAGCAGATTTGCCGTTGCTTAAAGCTCGCTGCTAGCTCGTTTTACTATCGCTTAAAGCCCAAAATTATCGATGTGGAAAGTGTACGGCTAAGAGCGGCTATGAAGCAAATTCATCATGATATGCATGCCACTTATGGTAAGCGTAGAATGCTCTCTGAATTACTGGACATGGGATTTACTATTGGTATTGATAAGGTTCGCCGTTGGATGAAGCAGCTTAACTTAGTCGCCAAGCGTCCAAAACAGCATCGCTACCCATCAGGAGGTATGGCGTCGGTTATCGCACCGAATAAACTTAACCGTCAGTTTAATCCAGACCAACTTAATCAATATTGGACCGGTGACATTACCTATATCCGAACGCAACAAGGTTGGTTATATCTCGCTGTTATTATGGATTTATGCTCACGCCGTGTTATTAGTTGGGCGTTCTCTGATAAGCCCAATAGTGAATTAACGACTCGAGCGCTACGCTTGGCGGTACAAAAACGGAAAACTCTTAGTGGAGTTACTTTTCATTCCGACCAAGGTAGTCAATACACCAGTGAATCTTACCAACGTTCACTGAAAGCATTTGGTATTGAAGCAAGCATGAGTCGAGCAGGAAACTGCTTAGATAATGCGGTAACCGAACGATTTTTTAGAAGCTTGAAATCGGAACGAGTGCACTACCGCCGATACGAAAGTCGGCAGCAAGCTATTTCCGATATCATTGACTATATTGAACCGTTTTATAACCAAAAACGGCGACATTACAAATTGGGAAACATCTCTCCTGCACAATACGAGATGGAATTACTCAAAAGTGCCTAAAACAGTATCCAATTTTAGTTGATCGTTACACCTTTTTTAAATGTGACAATGTGGAAGACGCTCGTAAAGTGCTAATGGAGTCTAGCATTCTCATGAATGGCATCGGGATACAAATGATGCATAAACAGCTTCCAGATGGAGGCGATGCGTTCTATTTTTACCAGCCACATGACCAGCAAGACAACAGCCATCTACTCAATTATGGAGTGAAAAAGCCTATCGCATTCTCAAAGTTTGCTTGATAAGAATGATATAACTTGCTCAGTATTGATATGCCTTTAGTTCTCAATATAACTGCCTGAATGGTAGTGAACCTGCGCTACAGGCATATCTTTTGACTTAGGTACACTCGGCAACGGCTCCACTTTAGATGTGGCTGCATCGCTTGATTTAGGCTTACCTTGTAGCTCTTTCATTACCCAGCTAGCCGGCTTAACCCATGGCTTTACGTGTTTTAGCTGTTGTTCCATTAATGCTCTGGCACTATTAGCTTGTTGAAACGTCGAATAGTTTCCATAAGTAACGATATAGCGCAGATGATGATCAGCCCACCCTCTGTAAACCAAAACTTTATTGGCCAAACTATAGCGCTGAATAAATTGAGTGACTTTATCGAGTGTAGGCAACGCAGCCAATTGAACAGTATAGCTATCCAAAGAATACGATTTAAGCTTTTCTGTAGAAGAATCAATCAAGGTAGGTTTAACTTTACTTTCAAGATGAGCTGCAACACTGGTGATCTTAGTTCCCTTCAACGCAAAGTTTGAATGTTCTGTATTTTTCACCGTCACTTTGCTGTTGACCGTGGGTTTGTTGGATACAACATGTAAATGAAGCAACAAGGTTTCATAGTGAGTTTTCGCACCGGCTGACATATTAGTGAGAGAAACTCCAATTAAAACAACGGAAAAAACAAGCAAACAACATGCTGATATTAATGCTGTATTTCGTTTACTTAATCTTGCTTTCATCTAATTACTCTAAGACTATAGATCTAACGTTAGTTGTTCTCATTATGCCATAGTAAATAGGGTAACAATCAAGAAGTCGTTTATTTAAATATCGCCATTTATCATATTTAATAATCCAATACGAAACTTATTATTCAAAACACAAAAATACACGTTTTATTAACAATAATTAAATACATTACGCTGATAAAAAAACAAGCTGGAGGCAAGCATGTAGTTACACACTCATGACCGTTCTTTGAATGTACAATGCGCAACTTTGCGTGTCACTCATCAATAAAATAGGTCGAACGTTAACAGGTATAGCAATGTTATTTTATCCAGCGTATTTGGATAGCCACGGACGTCGTGGCTCTTTTTCAAACTCGACACGACATTCAACTATTGTAGACCCCATTAAGTGATACTTAATGGGCAATTCAGTTGATCAAACATCCGAGCCGTTCTAACGTCGACTCTACACTCAACCACCCATCCGGCTACTCGTACTACTCCCCTCACAATAAAAACCAGGCATAGTATCGTCGTAACCAACCGAATTTAGTAACCAGTATTAAGCAGCACAACATATGATCAATAAAAATACATTTGCAAAAACACTATTGTCGAAACAACTTTTGGCGTTCGCCGCCGTCGCTGAAGAGCGCAAGATTGTCTTGGCCGCTAAAAAAATGAACACGGTGCAATCTAACATTAGTAATCATTTATCGGCTTTAGAAAGTAGGATTGGGACCAAGCTATATCATGTGGTCGATGGAATAATCGAACTCACCGCACTCGGGGATGAGCTGTATAGTTTATATCGTGAATGTAATTACTTGATTGAGCAGTTTTTCTCAACATATATCAGTGAGGAAACAGCCATACAAATAGGCATTCCTTACAATATTTCGTTCATTCATTTTGAAGACTACCACTACCTTCCAGAAAACCTCTTCTATGAGGTGTGCCACGACAATTCAGAGTGCCAGATAGTCAAATTGATCAACGGCGAAATAGACTGCGCCTTAATTCATACACCCAAAAAATATGCGCTTCCCAAACAAACAGAAATCGCTTACACCAGTGCGCTAAAAATGAAAATCTATGCAAAAGATATCAGTCTGTTAAACAAGAGAAACGTCAACTTGTATGTACCTACCATTAAAGGTGGGATCTTTAAAGACGAATATCATAAAGTCATTAAATGGAAATCACAGCTTCAGATGGTAAGCGACGCGGATTTTGATCGAGTGCTAATGAATGCTCGAAATGGCAAAGGGGTATTTATCCAACCAGAAAGCAATTATCTCAATTCAATCTTTGAATCGATACCATTAGAGCAAGGTTTATTTAATGCTCGTATAGTCCTACTCAACAAAGTAGGGTTAGATAAAAAAGTCTCGGCTAATCTAACGGAAACCATTGTGGGTAATATCAACCAAAGTGCGTTGTGTTAGGTTGTTTGCTATCTTGAATCATAAATGGCTCAGCCACGACTGAAATTCCTTAAAATAGGATCACTATGTTTGATTTGAACTTATTGCGTACCTTTTCCCTAATGATGCATACCCGAAAAGTAAGTCAAACCGCAGAAATACTAGGTATGACCCCATCGGCAGTCAGCCAATCTTTGAATCGACTAAGAGAGCATTTCAACGATCATATGTTCGTGCGCCAAGGAGCCATCATGGTGCCAACTCAAGTGGCAGAAGAGTTATACCGTTCAATGGAGCCTTCTTTAGCCCAAGTGCTTAGCCTACTCAACCGAGACGAAGAGTTTGAACCACAAAACAGCAACCGTACCTTTCGATTGGCCAGTCATGCTGACATCGATCTATTGCTATTTGCGCCATTGGTAAAGCATGTCAACGTCATCGCACCCGGAGTCAAAGTCTGCTTTGACTCATGCCAACAAGAGGCGCAGTTGGTTAACCTGCGCCTTAGGCAATATGAGGCTATGCTATCTATCGCTCCTGAGCCGGATCCAAGCCTGCGTTCAATAGAGCTATGCCGACTTCCTCTCGTTGTAACATATCGCCCAGATCATCCGCGCCTGCAAGACAGCAAAAGCATCAGTGTGGAGCAATTTTTCTCTGAACAACATATTTTATGGCAACCCAAGCGTTACACTCGCTCTGTACTGCAATCACTAACCGAAGAGGTGCTACCAGAGCGCCACTGCGTGTATGATTCAAGCTCCATGGCAACATCGCTAACACTTTGCCGTGATAGTAACTGGCTTTGTGTCACCACAATGCTTCATGCTAAACCCTATCTAGAATCAAAACACTTGTGCTTTTCGCCAATTCCATTTAAAACCGAACAATTGCCCATCTATCTCACATGGCACCAAGCCATGGAACAAGATCCTGGATTTTTATGGTTAAAGCAGCAGTTGATTATCATCTCTGGTCAGCTATCATCCACTTTGGGTGAGTAGCTATACTAGATGAACTCTACGCCAAAAATTTATTCTGATTCAAGTTGTCAATTTTTGGCCTTTAGATGAGGGCAACAAGTCGATAAGAAGCGCGTTTAAGGTAATTTTTCACCGACAAATCGTTGAGTGTTAGGCGTAATGGGGGCCGTACCTTAGATAGGTCAGCCCCGAACTAACCGTGGGGTATTCGTTATTCTATACTCCCGTCAGGAATAAAGTGTGCTTGATGGTATCTGAAATCTCTACCATAAGTGTCTGTTGGAAAAACAAACATGTGTAAATACCCGTCTTGTCTGTTTAGATCACTCGCTTCAATTGAATCATCAAGAAATTCCTTTTCCGAGCTAGGATTGGTTATAAAGCCAGCCGGATACTTGACAGTAAGATTATCCGTATTAGACAGCACTGCAAGATATGAAACATTCTTCAAGGTAAAATCATACTCAAGATCATTAATCTCTTTATGAGTGGCGTCAACTACAACATTAAAGTCAGGGCCTGTTGTATTCTCAACGTCTGTCCCAACTTGAGACAAGTCTTTATCTGCAATAACCATGGAACAACCTGCAGTTCCAACATCATTCTTAGGATCATATGAAACATATTTTAAGCTTGAATGATCATTACTTCCAGGGAGTGTTGTTACAAGTAAAGAGCACGCGCCTGATTTATTTGGCTTCAATCGATTTGTTTCAGATGTAATAGTAAGAGCAGTGTTTGTACTTAGATATCCACTAAATGAATGTTCATCACTTCCATTCCTTGTAAATGTCAAAGCATTGTCTTGAGAGTTACCGTTATAACTAAACTTGCCCATAATTGAATCCGCATCGGATCTAATGCTGTCTATTGTTTCGTTATAATAGGCTGCACTTATAGAGAAATGTTTATTTTCCGAATCACCTACCACACTAGCGACATAGTAATTTTCTTCATCACCTTTCGATGGAGACGCTTCATATAAAAACCGTACGTTATTCTCTGATACACCATTAAGGCTAATACTACTCGATACCCCTGTGTTATACTTTACAGTAAAGTGTGAATCGGTATAACTTACACTTGTATATTCACTGGGAAGAATAAATGTCCATTGCACATCATCCGACGCTTGATCTTTATTCAATTCAAAATTTCCACCATCCTTTCCTAGTAGTATAGTTCTTTGAGTATGGTATTTTAGTGTTCCAGTTTGATCACTTGTGTGTAATTTATATGTAATGTTGTTAAGCTGAGTTTGTATAAAGCTCTCCACACCTTGTCCGGGGTTACTACCTGCACTCGGTACAACAAGAACCGGGGATTTCTCTATAGACATTGACGCAGGCTTTATATCAACATTTGTTGGGTAGAACTGATAAGGTATTGAACCATCCACAATATTGAAGCCTGGTCTAAAACCAGATCCAAAGGGTTCCTGATGATAATCCCAATGTTTTATTCCACTATCGGAAGAAACATTATATGTGTAACGATGAATCGCCTCATAACCTCGATCCCAAGACGAACTTGGCGCTGTGGCATCTTCAATCATGTGTAAAATTAAATGTGTCTTATCATGAAACGGCAGTATCATGGCGTCAACTGACTTGGCGTTAGGATTTATAGTTAAATAGCCGTTCCTCCAAAGAGTAGTTTGATCAGTAAAATCAGCTGGTACTAAATACTTCTCTGCCACATAAGCATTATACACTTGTATTTCTTGATTCGGGTCTGGCTGACTAGGGCTTATATGCGAAGGCCTCGACTGTCCCCATATATAATAATCACCTAAGGTATAGGAGTCATAGTTATTCAAGTCTATGCTTGAAACAACTTTATCAGCGGCAGAGTAATCCACTGTAATGCCATTTGAGGAAGAAACATTGCGGTAATTAAAGTTGTCTAGATCTTTTTGAAAATATAACCCAGAATCTTTAACGACTTGATGATTATGAACAAGATTTTCAGCCAAAGGAATAACGGCACTAGCAATCGCACCTATTGCTCCCGCTATCCCTCCAAAAATGGAGCTAAATTCACTTACTGCTGCATCCAGCTCTTCAGTCTCCATAGAAATAACACCAAGCTTGTTTAACAATTTAGCTCCAGAACCAAGGGAGCCCTTAGCGATTCCCATTAATACATTTAACGACTTAGACGCTAACGTGGCTTCTATTTTAGCTCGCTCTTCAGGAGAGAGGTTTCCTTTTAACTTATCCACACTATCGTATACTGAAAGGCCATATAAGAATAACTTTCCGCAGAACACGGCGTTACCCATGAACGCATTAAAGGCGGCAGCCTCTCCATTCCCCCACTGCAAGCGCATTGCAGCAGCTACAACATCACTAATTTTTCCGAATAACTTACTCTCAATTTCCCAAGTAGTACTTCCAGTAATCCCTAAAATCGTTCTACTTACTTGTTCAAAATTGATAGACGCAGAGTTATTCATATAACCCATAACACCTAGTAAATAAAAGGCATCAGAAAGTTCACTATTTGTTACATTGTCTGGTGTTTTGAACTGCACGTTATCATTATCACTAGTAACGTCAAACGTAGAATTAAATACACTTTTAGCTTTATTCATAACATCGAATAAATATGAGATATGTCTTAAGTTAAAATCTGAAGAGGCTTCGTACTCTATATTACCTGTGTCTTTGTTATATATAGGCACTCCATTTCCTGTCCATTTACTTTCGTCCAAATCGATTGACCAACCGTCTTTCACCTTAGCGTTCTCATTATCGAACACCCGTATTGCATATTTAACTTGAGCTGCATCCAATAACGCATATGCGTTAGGATCTTTAAAATCATCTACTTTTTGTGTCCAATCACTGTAACCTTCAAATGGGAAAACAAAAGTCGATGAAGTCGGGTATGGTACAGTCTGAGCAAAGCTCCCTGCTGAGAACGTTACTCCTAAAGGGAATAACATACTAATAGTCACCCCTTTAACAAATCGATTGTTATCAAGAAACATAATGACCTCTTTAAAAAAATTATATAACTCTGGACACTACCTAAAGTTTCTGGTGAATAATTTATTTTTAATATTCTATAAATAGCCTCAGACTAAAACATTTAACTTTCAGTCGTAGTTTTCACAAACTATCCAAATGAAGTATTAATATCAAGTTACATACAAATTAACTAATACTTAATCTAAAATAAGGCTAAATCTGTTTGTTATACGCCCGAACATAACTATTCTCTCTGTAGTCAGAGAAAACTTCACAAAGGTGTACAATCTCCAAGCTGTTTAAGCTCTTCTCCCACTTGTCCAGAGCGAATCAATTCTTCAAAATTTCGGGTAAATTGCTCCATGCTTTGCTGAGTTTTTTGTTTTTCTTCTATCAAGCGCATCTTATCTGCTTGCAATTTGTTCGCTATTAGCTTGTCGAGATTATGTTTGCTTTGGTCAGCTTTTTTTTCTGTTCGTTCTTTCGCCTCCTGAGTGTTGCCCAACACGAAACCAAACGCTTTGTCACCTGCTGAACTTAAGTCGAGTTTGACCATTTTAGCGGTAGCGAGTGCACTCCCAACCGCACCAGTTAACGAAGCAGGATGTACAGTGCCGGAGTAGAGCGTGCCGATAGTGAGACCGACTCGTGATATCACTGATGTGGCTTTTGCCCACCATTGGGCTCGGCTATCCCTTAGCCCCATCTTCGATAATGTTTGGTAAACCACGTTTGAGATGCTATCACTGCCCATTTTAAGCCCTTCTCCTCCGTGTTTTCTATCCTGCCAATCCATGTAGGCGCAACCTGCATCAGACACGGCTAACACAAAAGCAACACCACTTGCGGCTGCGAGTGGAAGCCCTGCTCCTCCTGTAAGAACACTGGCTGCAATCGAAAGCCCAAAGCCTAGTGTCGCAATCCCAACATTAAAAATTTCTTTAAAAAACGTACGTTTGGCCAGAATGATACCCGCTTGTTTCGCTTTATCTTGTAGCTCATTAATTCGTTCAGTCTGTTTATCTTGAGCCTTCTTGAGCGGATCATCCCAAAGTTGAGTCGCCTCTTTTGGGCTAACTAGAGGCACCTGAGAGATGGCAAAGTCCGCTGAACTTTCCTTTTCCGTACCTTTAGGCTGAGCAATATCCAAATAATCTAATCTTTTGCTTGCGTTTATAGATAGTTGCGAAGACATAAGCATTCCTCCATCGTCACTAGTATTGAACTATTTCGTCTAATAAAGACTGTGCGAGTACTCGAACGTCAAGCTGTATTGGAGGCAGATAGCTCTGCTCTATGCTGGTTTGCAAGGCGCTTATTGACGGCTCTGTTTTACCAAGTGATAAATAACATTGGCCAATTCTAAACGTCACCCCCGCGTCACAGGCGTTCATCAACGTCGCGTAGCCATAAAAAACCAGTGCGCTCTCAAACTGGTTTAGCGCATGCAGCGTGGATGCAAGTCCAAACATAAATTCAAACTGCCATGGGTCATGCATCACTAGATAGGTAAAATGGCTCAAAGCTTCAGGCATGTCGTGATTTTGGTAGTAAATGAGCGCTTGCCGATAAGTATCATCCAACTCAAAAGAAGACATCTGCTTAAATTGTGCCAGCGTCTTATGCTCAATCAACACTTCATGAATTAACGTTTGCAAGGTTTCTAAATCTATAGGTACGCTGTTTTCAGTTTTCATACTGCATGACTCCCTACTAATATTGTGATTTTTGAAACTAGGGCTAATGTATTCGCCTAAGACTAAAACGAACAATTAATAGTCAAGACGCTAGGTAAACTTACATTAGTTAGCAAGCAAGTGTCACTTTATAATATGTATACCTTAAATAAAGAATACTCGTTGACATCTATAATCCATCATGGAAACAAGAAACATCATTAAATAAACCATTACATAATAAAAGAAGATTTAAACAATAAGTAAAGTTTCATTATTTACATTAACTCGTTTGAATAATATTCATCTTTCTAAAGTATGGAGAGAAAGATAATACTTATGCGCTCCACTCTCTAACCCCAAAGCAACTTGACAAAGAGGCTACTCATGTCATTGGTAAATAAAACCAAAAAAGTCAGGCTTCTAGTCATGGATGAACAACCACTAAACTATCACGGAATAAAAAGCCTACTTTCTACATTTCAGCAGATTGAAGTCATCGGCCTAGTAAAAAGTGGTTTAGACGCGTGCTCCAGCTACCGAACCTATCAGCCAGACGTCATTTTGATCGATTTACAGCTTCCCGGAATGCGGGGCATCGATGTTATAAAAACTATTTTGAGCCGCTGGCCCAACACGATTTTCCTTTGCCACACGGCTATATTTGAAGAATACAAAATTATTGAAGCGATGAGCGCTGGTGCCAAAGGCTATATACTCAAAACCAGCAGCCCTAGCGTTATCCTCGAAGCATTACATTCAGTGTTAAAAAACAAACGATTTATTGACCCATCAGTTAAACTAAATGCAGTAACCACCACATCACTTCGGCAAGCCCTGCGTCCTTCAGGTCTAACTCCACGAGAAATTCAAATATTAAAGCTGATTAGCGAAGGTTTCAAAAATAAGCAAATAGCTGACCTTCTAACAATTAGCCTAAAAACCGTGCAAACACATCGACTTAACTTAATGAAAAAGCTAGAAGCTCACAATGCAGCACAACTGGTGCATTGGGCAAGAAGGATTGGTTTACATTAACCCATTTAACAGAATTAAACATATCTTAGTGATAAATTAATAATTATCAATATATCGATAACATTCATTAGTTAGGCTAACTACGTGTTCAGAGCTAAATGAGGAGGTCAACATACTAGTACTCCGTTATCTTTCATAAGAGTAAGGTGCCCTACATCCACACCTTCATTGGTATCTTTACTCATTTTTGAAAGACGACATCCACTATTTTATAGTCCAGCAATCGAACTTTATTCATCAATCTCATTTGAGATCCCACAACGGATTGTGGGGTTTTTTCCCCAATATCAATTCCCTATTTCCTGCATTATTTAATCGGCATTCTTTCACCTCTTGAATTCAATTCAAAAAACATCTTGTTCTACTTTTTAATAGATACGTATATAGACAAATCGAAACAAATTCATAACAAAACTACATTCCCGTCAAGCACCCTTAACCTATGATTTCCCCATCAATCTTAATCAGTGTTTTAAGTGGTACCAATGAGCCGTCTACAAACCTTCCTAGCGAAAATGGAGTTAGGAGCTCAACAAAAAAGGCAATTACTCGACTCCATTAGCGAGTTTTTAGAATACGGCATTTCTATGCACGCGATATTTAGCGAACTGTTGCCTGAGATGTACCCCAAAGGCGGTGTGCGTTTTGTTATTGATGATATCTTCGAGAGGATTTCTGATGGTGCTTATTTGTCCGATGCATTGCTCCCTTGGTTTGGCAAAAAGGTTTCAGCCACAGTAAAAAGTGGCGAAGCGTCTGATTCACTCTATTCGGCGTTAAAAATTGCCGCTGAATCTACGGCAAAAGAAGCCAGTCTACTGCCCATTTTTGCCAACAAACTGATTTACCCAATCGTGGCCATTATGATGTCGTTAGTGGTGATTGAAATGATGAAAATAAAGCTCTTTCCAAGCATATTAACATTATTAAAATCCACCCCACTTCCACCGAATATTGCCAACTATCTGTCCTACGCAAAATTTATGACAGGATTTGGGTTTATTCTTCTAGCTCTATTCATTCTATTAATCGGCATAGCCATTACTCTGGTGGTACATAATTATACAGGAGCGTTAAGGCCCAGCCTCGATAAGCTGCCTATATTTGCTATTTATAGAAAGTCGGCTGGTGCCTATTTACTTGGGCAACTTGGGTTTTATTTTAAATCCAATATCTTACTGGATGCCGCACTACAAAATATCCTCGATGCATCGCCATCGCGATACGTGTCCATGCATTGCAATAAAATGATGAGCAATATTGAAGATGGTGTCAGTAATGTGGCCTATGCGTTCGATACGGGTCTGCTCGATAACTCAGTGATGTCGGTAATGAAAGCCATGGGTAAGGTAAATAAAATTGAAGATAACTGTGCCAGTTATTCCATTTTATTAACCAAAGAAGTGGTAGAAACTGTAGCAAAATCAGGCAAACTTGTGGGCTTAATTTTGTTGTTTTATGGCGCAATGAATATTGCTTGGTCAATCGAATCCATGTACGCCACTATTGGTTTTGTACAAACCACACTAATGTCATAGACGATTTATAAAAGCATTTTTAAGGAGTTAACAATATCGACAACTATTAAGTTCTAGTTCCCAATAATATATTTTTTAAGACATAAAACACATTAAGGAAATAAAATGTCGAATTCTATTATTCAACTTGATAAGTCATTATCGTGGCAAAGACGTATTTTTAGCGTTAAGCAACGTAAACATGAACGAGGTTTAACCATTGCGGAAGTTGGTATGGCCGTGGTGTTAGGCGTAATTATTCTTTCAGCTGTATTTACCGCTTATAATGTCAGCAGCAAAAATACGAACCTCGCAGCGGTACAAAGTGACATCTCCAGTATTCTTTCAGCAGCCAAAGCAGCCAATGTAAACGATCCCTCAATTATTGTGGATGGTGCAGTTGGTTTAGATGCCTTAGGGTTACCTACAAATATGACCGACCCGTTTGGAGGCCCATATGGAATAACCACAAAGAAAGGTACTGCTACTACTCCTGCAACAATAACTATAGGAGGCAGCATGCCCGATGACAGTGCTCTTTGCGGTTCGTTGAATGGTTTTGCGGGCAAACTTGGAGCAGTAGGCACTTCTAATGTGCAAGCGAGCGGTAATGATACTCCACCGGCAACGAAAAACTACGCAGACTGTAAAGGCAAAACTTCTTTCTCTATAAAAATAGACCTGTAAATATTCAGTACCACATCATATTGCTCTGGTGAAATTTCCTCGCAGGGCAATATGCCCGTCGTATATTTGTTCTATGTGTAATATATCATGATAAGAAATCTCAACACATATTTATCAATTAGATCCCATCAAAAAGGCTCTTCCCTAATTTCCTTTTCCTTATCACTAGCCATTTCAGTAGTGATAACAAGCGCCGCCATTATATTTATTACCGAGCAATACCACCATGCAAAAAATGAGATTGCTCTTAATTATGACCAATCCACACTGAATGACCTATTTAACGCGGCGGCTCGTTATGCTTATTATTGTAAAACAACAAGTAATGGCAATGTTAATTTTTCTCGATTACAGAATAAACATTTTTTCAATGTGAAAACAGATTCTGACCAAATGCAAAGCGCTCAAAAAGACATTGATATACAAAATATCCGCATTAGATTTAACAATGATTTCAGTCACTCTGGGCAGGGAACGACAACAAAATCTGTACAAGTCACCCTTAGTGGTCAGCTGAAAGGTAATCCTAACAGCCGAAAAAATCAACGCTTACGCCATGGCATCCATGCTCAGTATTCCAGTTCTGATAAATTCACGATACAACGACGCGTACTCTACCCTACCTATGCCGTCAACAATGTGGATTTATCGACCAATAATACCGTTTTTATTACGCCTTACTCCCCACCAGCCGGAGGCATCACATGTTAGTAGAAACACGCCTAAATCATCGCCACTCGTCGCAAGCAGGCTGGGCCATGGTAGAAATGGCATTGACCAGTGCGATTGTCATATTGCTGATAACCACCTACGTTATGATTTCTAATCAGATACAGGAGAAAAACCTGGCGCAGCGTACCGCGCAGGAAATGAATGGGTTATTGGCCGCGGCGGTCTCTTATTATCATGATCATGACGAAAAGTGGCCCGACGATAGCGGCCCCACTGGAGCCATAAAAAAACTTATTGAGGATGGATATATCGTTGGCCAACCAGGTGTTTCAAAAAGTGACGGTATTAACCCTTGGGGTAAACTATATAAAGCAGAATCTGTTCCCGGTATGCACCAAAGTCAACCGGATTTTGAGGTAGCAACTTGCGTGCCCGATTATGTTGCACACAAGCTACAAACTCTCGTTCCATATGGCGAAAAAGCCCAAAACCTTCTCACTTGTCCTAGAGATTACCAAGCTATCGCAACTCGGATCACTACTGCATCAGGAGATAAACGTTTCACCTTTGATATTGGTATTTATTCGATGACAACCCGCGGCCAAGGCATTGCCGAAATCCCTAAGCCTAAGTGTACCTATCCGAGAAACATACCTACTGTTTATGTGATGCCTGCCGTCTATGATACCGATGGTTACGCTGTTAGTGGAGTATCCGCTTACGCGAAGGCTACCTCAGATGGTAGTGGCTGGATTGCACATATTCAAGCCGTTACGAGTAAAGGCATTATGACTGATACAGCTGACCCAACAAAAAAACCAGATCTTGCATTAGCACATGCTTCAGTGATTGCTATTCGTGATTGCAAAGCTCAATAGACTATTCCTTAATTAAGGTATTATTACATGTATGTATACAAGTATCTCTTAGTACCCATTGTATTACTGACCACTTGTCATTTCGCTTGGGCGGGGTGTTCAGATGGAGAGTTTCAATGTGGCGACGTTGACAGTAGTACTCAACCAAATTTGAGTCTCTCCAAAAGTAAGGCAACACTTCCGATTGGCATATATCATGAGGGGAAAGCAAGAACCGCTAACGGTTTTGGAGACTATCGTAATAACTCGAGCATTAGCATTGAAAACAACGCTGACACTCAAGACCCGGTACCTCTGCCCACTGGTATAGCCATTAACCCTAAAAGTTATTATGAGATGAACAATAACATCAAATTTCCTTCCCAGTTTCAAGTATGGAAAAAAAACTGCGGAAAAGAACTCGTTACTGGAGCCTCATGTTAACTATGCATCATTCTATTCCATTTATCCTAATACTGATATCGGTTATCTATAGCAGTGCGATTGCCAGTGGCCTACTTTGTGTGGTGATCACACGCCTACCAATAATGATGAGTAGATTAAAAACCACAACTAAATATACGCTGTATTCACCACCTTCGCACTGTACGAACTGCCTTGAAACGATTCCATGGAAAAACAAGCTACCTATTTTAGGTTACTTTATCTCAAAAGGAGAGTGCCTATTTTGTGGGCAAACGATCCATCGCCTTTATCCTAGCATTGAAATTGGCTATACCCTATTAACTACTGCTCTGTTTCTTTATTATGGTTTAACTATTAAGTTTGTGATATTAGCTCTATTTAGCTTTCTCGCAATTGCACTATCTGTAATCGATGCCTATTTCTTTTTACTTCCCAATCTCCTAGTCCTTTTTTTGTTTATTGTCGGTATAGCCTCATCTTATTTTGGAGTGTTTGTCTCAGCCAAAGAGGCCGTATTAGGTATGGTTATAGCGCCAAGCTATTTATACGTTGTCAACTTTATTTATGAGATCTATATGAAAAAAAATGGCATTGGCTTTGGTGATATAAAACTTATCGGTGTGCTAGGGCTATTTTGTGGATTAAGAGGCATCATAGTTGTTCTATTTATTTCATCTATAGTATTAGTAATATACTCACATCTATACACAATGAATAGTAAGAAAAGAGCACTCAACATTAAAGTTCCTTTTGGTCCATTTTTATTATTTGTAAGTTTTTCTGTTATCACACTTTCCAATCTACTCACTTTTATAGGACACGCAACATTATGAGTGTTATTATATTTATAGCTCTATGTCTATGTAGCGTCACCGCCTCATTCGCAGCTCCCACTGCTAGCCACACAGACTCTACTGGGGGCTCCTTAGATACAACTCATGATCTAAACATAGTTTGCAATCAATACGGGAAGGAAAGCAATCCTAAGTTCGTAGATGGCAAAGCAAGTTGCTCTGACAAAGATGAAGTGCTGATCGGTATTAAATCCAATCAAGGCTCTCCTATTGAGATAGAGTGTGCTCAGATCAAGTGCACTTATTCCTCTGATGGAAATCTAGAAAAAAAATTCTATAGGTTTAAATAAACACTTTATATTAGGAAATTATATATGAATCGAAAGAAATACTTATTTCTTACTATTTTATTTTATTTTATTCAGCCAAGTTTTGCTTTTTCTGGAAACCTTTATTATGGAGCGAGGAAAACTGCACCATTTACAACCAGGATTTACTGGAGGAATACCCTATGCGGTGCTCAACATGGTAAAACGTTTCAACTCCAGGATGGGCTTCAAAACATGACCATACCTAAAGGAGGAATATTTATGATAAAATCATATAGCGAGGGCATCAATGGTCTTGCTCCCCTTAAGTATTGCCGCTATATTCAAAATATTAAAGACGATACTAAATATCATAATCCGAAAATACCGCTAAAAGAGGGTGTTGAATTTGGCAATAGAGACGTATATGGTATTATGGCTAATAGCACTGATGGAAGTAAACCAAGCATTCAAAATAATACTCTTGGTTCAAACTGGATAACCCCAGGAAATACAATGGGGATAAATGGCGCATTTAAGCTTCTTGACAGCTACCCAGCAGGTCCCTTAAAGAAACATAGAAGGTGTGTAGGCCCACCAAAACCCCTTATATGCTTCGTAGAAGGGCATCTTAAAGTCTCTTTAAAAATATACAGCAAAAAACAACTTGGATATCGAGCGTACGATGAAAACGGAATCCAAATGACTAGTGCCGAATACGTATATGGTTCAGGAAAAGATACGGAACATTTGGATCCAAATACTAACAACCCTTTCTATAGGCTATATCTGCCCCACGATAAGAATGACATGCCCATACTTCGATATCCTCAAAACAAAGTTACTCTAACGTACTGGGATCCAGGTTATTTCTATCAGAGCTTTTTTAATATAAATGTTGAGGTCAGCGTATGGCGGAATGGAACTCTAGTCAAGAAATACGATAATTCGGTTCTAATAAAAGGGACTAAACCCCAACCAAGAAACATAGAATTAGACGCGAATACATTCCCACACAAATTCGATACTGGTAATCGAGGGCAACATTTTGTTGCAACGGAAACTGTAAGCGATAAAACTGGCGGTGGTGCATTATCTGACAGTAGTCAAATGACTTTGTACCGACTTGCTCACTTTTAAAAATAAAGAAGCCCTTTAGCCTAATACACAGAAAAACCTCGCCTATATAATGCGAGGTTTTTCTTTAATTGATTTATTCTAAGGAAAGTTTGCCAACACCACTTCTGGTGAAATCAACCCAGACAGCATATTGTCAATCGCATTTTCTCGAATGGTTTTATAGCCTTTATCTTGCCACAGTTGTAAAAGCTCATCTGCACCGTGTAAAAATATTGATCGTAATATATCTTCATCTGGCTCTAAATATTCCGCATTCAGAGCTCGGCCACCAATTCCCATATACAAACAATGTTCACAGCCTTCTGGATTAATAAACCTGACCTTATCTGTATTACTATACTGGCGGCTTATCGACAATGCTTCATCAAGCAATGCTAACACCATATCACTTTTGTCTTCCGCATCTATTGGCAGTGCGCAGTGTGAACAGACCTTAGGTGCCAGTTTTTGGTGAACCAGTAAGCTCAAAAAGCCTGGAGAGCCCAAGTTTTTAGGGTGAACGCCCATATTAATGATTCTCGAAATGGTATTAACTACACCCATTGAGTGAATAGTGGTGATGGCCTTACTTCCTGTAGTTACTGCCTTTTCCAGTAACATCAGTGAGGTTCTGTTACGCACCTCTGTTGGGATGATGACTTGAGCATCGACCCTAAGTAGGCTTTTGAACACACTATTATAATGGGCATCAATTTGTTCTTCGGTATCTTTGGCAGACTCATGAATCGGGATTTGCGTCACGCCTTCAATCACCCTTTCAGGTGGAGATTCAATGGTGAGAATATTGTTCGACTCTGAGTGTTCTAATATCTCATGAATACAAGCTTGAAGCGCGGTGGATTTACCGGCGTTCATGGTACCAGAAAAGGCGATAAGTCCGCCGTTACTGATAAGCGCTTTTTTTAACGCATAGTCTATCTCTTGGCTATACCCTAGCCCTGACACCCCAGATGAGAAATATTGCATTTCATGATGAACAATTCGATAGAACACCGAATAGCCATTGGGGTAATTATTGACCGTTTGCACCCTTAAGCTGCATTGCTCAAGGTTTAAAATCGCCTGTTGCATTACGGTGGAGTTAAATACTCCGTCGGTGGTGCCGGATATTGAGAGTTTATTGAACGACGAAGCAATCATTTTATTAATGTACTCAGCATGAACCACCGCTGCTTTTATTATCTTGCCATAAATACGGAAGTAGATCGTACTGACCGACTCACCAATATGAATATGAATATCAGAGGCGTTACTATTTAAAGCGTATTCTACGACACGAATAAACTCAGGTAATGGCGCACCACTGGTGTTGACCATTAATTTTTTTTGCATAGGAATGCTCCCATTAAAGGTTGGAAAAAGTATGGGTACGGATAAAATTTAGAATGTGGATTAATGAAAACTATTTAAATATTAGGAATCAAGCAGGCCAACTGAAGACTCAGCGTCGTGCAGGCTGATCACACCACTAGAAATATAGCTCTTCGCTTGAGCTTGCACCGTAAGGCCACTTTGTTTGAGCTGTTTGTGCCATTCAAACCATGTATTGTTGTTAATATGCTGAAATTCTTGTTCGCCTAATTGAATCAGCTCTGCAATCACCAGCCGACCATCTATTCCGCTGCCGTTACATTGCTTACATCGCGTACCAGTTGATTTTTTGTATACGTTTTTGCCAAATTTCTCTATGACCTCACTGTCATCATCTGGAACTTTGCACACACTGCATAGCTTCTTAACTAAGGTTTGATAGCCTAGCACTGACAAGAAGCTGGGATCGGTCAACGTACTGGTATCAAGCCCCAAATCTTTCAGACGTAATACAATATTGATCGCCGAGTTGGCATGTAATGTGGTTAACACCAAGTGCCCGGTGATTGATGCTCTCGACATCATGCTGGCGGTGTCTTCATCCCTCACCTCACCGATCACAATGCAGTCAGGGTCCATCCTCATGGTTTGCCGTGTTAATGCTGCGAAGGTACACAAGCTGTTATCGCTATTGGTAGGGATCTGTGTGGCGTTGGCCAAACGTTTTTCAACTGGGTCTTCAATGGTGTATATTTTTTTATCTTTGGGTATTTTGCTGATCAAAGCGGCAAGTGTGGTGGTTTTTCCTGATCCGGTGGCACCAGCAATTATGATTGCACCACTTTTGCGCTTCATGTTCCTTTTAAGAAGATTCAGTTGGTTGTCCGTGTAGCCTAAACCCGACAATTCCGTGATACTGTTTTGCACCGTTAAGATACGCATCACAATATCAAACCCAGGATATGGATAAGCAGGAATACTAGCTAGCCTAACTCGGATGGGCTGCCCTTGAATGACAATTTCCATCGAAGCATCATGTGGAATCGAGCTGCTAAAGTGTTTTTTCACATCGTCACTTTCTTTATTGAACGCGACAAAGGTAATCCGTGTGGCCCGAGATGCTGACCATTCACGAAAGGTAAACATACTGCCATCTTTACGAAATTTGATTTTCGCTATTTTCTTGCGTACTTCAATATGAATATCACTGACATTAAGATCAAAGGCACTTTTTATAATGGAGCGCAAATCCTCTTGCGCTTCTGTCATCTCTGACTTATCAGTGTTTTTGTCTTCTACCTTGTCGTCTTGAAATTCTGACATAACATCAAAGAAGCTATCCAAAATATCTTGGTTCTTGGTAAAAAAAATCCTCTTTACGGGCAGAAAGTGTCTGGCCATCACACGTATGACCATGTCTTTTTGCTGTCTATTATTTTCAGAAATAATGACGTTACCACAAGAAAATATCACCACTCCAGATTTGGTGTTGTCGATGCACCAAGAAGTGAGAGGCAAAAACACTTCTGTGCTGAATTCAATATCTTCATAGGAGTCAATATACTGTTCTTCTGAAGCCATAGTCGTAATCACCTAAGGTTAGTTAATCGATAATGTCATTGCTCTTTTTCCGGATAGTCTGATGCTATTTCTTCGTACCACCCGCACGGTGTAACCATCAAAATGCCCGCCCTGTTGGACTAGCAAGCTTTTTCCATTCAGGTCGATTTTCGCTGCTCTATGTTGATTATTTATAATGGTGCCAAGTAGCTTTATATGTGTAGGTTTAGCGATTTTTTTAGGGACATAATGATTGGCTTGAGGGGTATGCATTTTTTCTAGCACAGCATTGTCTATCATCTGTTGTAAGTTGTTATTATTAGCATCGTTGTTTTTATCTAACATATTTTGTTTTTCTGACTTAAGCTTCAATAGTTTATTCTCAAGTGTCATCACGTTAATATTATATTGAAGCTGATCGATTTTATTTGCACGTTCAGTTAGCATGTGACTATCAAATGTATTCTGAACACTATTATTTATCGGCCATGACTTTACGTGGTCGACGTTATTTGCGAATGAAGAAGAAGCGAAAAGCATACTCAATCCCAAGAAAAATTTGTTATGTTTCATAATCCACTACTCACCGTAAAAGTTAATCACTAATTTCACGTTAAAGTTAATATAGTTAGATCCATTGTCGTTATTTGGCGTTATATCTAACGAAGATATTTTTGCTGGATAATGGTCCAGGTTTGTTATCATGTAATTCAGCACATTCAGAGATAGATCATTGAAGCTAGTATCAATCTCAACATTTTTATAACTTGATAACTTTCTAGTTATATAATTACTATCCGTTATCTTCCCTTTTAATAGCATTTGCATACTTTGAAAGTAATGAATAACTTGAGGTTTAATTGGTGTGATGTAGTACAGCTTATGTTTCTTTTCCTTATGATTGGGAGAGAAGGTAATCACCGCACCAGACTTACCAAAGTCGCTTTGATTCCAAGAAAGAACCCCACCTAAGCTTTTAACACAGTGTAGAAGCATGGATATTTGAACACTGTCACTTTTTTTGGGCATTACACTAAATATGAACTTATGACCTTGGTATTGAATTCTTCCTATCGACCAAGCACTGTGTATTTGTGAGTTTAACTGAGTGAACTCCTTACTTAAGTTAGTGATGATATAAGTTGCACTGTAGTCATCCATGGCACTTTTGTAGGCTTGATAGATGTCCACTTTCTTCATATTTTGCCGCATTAGCTCTTGCTCTCTTTCTACTTTTTTCATGTGTAAATAGAAGATCACGCAAACCACGATTGAGAGAACAACCGTTATAAATAGCAGCAGTATCACTCGTTTTCGTTTATTCCGTTCCGCAGGATCTTGCGAGAGATATAGCTTATTACCTTTAAGTGAAGAGCAAATTGAACTATCAAGCACATCAATTGAAATGGTGTGACTATCCACATCAATAAAGGAAACATCTTCAATGCCAAATATCGAGATGGTCATTGGGATCTCATCCAAATTTTCCAATATCTCAATCTGGCCTATAATTTGGCTTTCTTGATCTAACTCGCCATCAAAGAACACATTCCCATTATAGATAGAGACTAAAGTGTACGTGTCTTCATTTTTTTCAATGTACATAAACTTGTGTGGATGCTGTTTATACTCAGCGATAGACTCTGCTAATAGAAAACCTTTCTCTTTGGTAAAAACTAATTGTTTCTCTTTTTCGTTGACGCAATAGAACCTTCCATGGTTTCTATTGCCTCGTGCCATTTGGTTGATGGACTTTGTGTTGATATCTTCATTGGATAAATCAAGTCTGTGGCTCGCGAGTATAAATTTGTTGTCCTTTTTATTTCCTTTCTTGTTCGATTTTTCCTTTGTTCTCATTTTTGTTCGGAAAAGACTGTTTTTAAATTCCATTATCCTCTCCTAGCCTTGGTGTTGTGTAATATAAGGCGTAATCAGCAGCACTAATTGTTGGTTATCGTGGGCTTTTGCAAACGCACCAAGTGCATCTGAACCAAAGTTTTTCATTGCGTTGTACGCGTCTCGATTGAATTTGAACCCACCTAACACCAGAGTCTCGCCGTTAGACAAAATCGCATCTTGATTAAATTTCTTGGTGCTCACGACCGGAAGCTGCATCTTATTGCCCGACTTATTATCTGTCGCCATCGGCATGGCATCTAACGACGCGATAGAAAGTGAAATTTTAGTGTAGACACGGTTATTCTGGATATGAGGAATAATAAATGCTTGCATCCCCACGGTAATTGAACCGGGTGTCATGGAACTACTGTCCGACGTGCTACTTCCACCTGACATCATATTGCTGGTAATCTGTTGAACGTAAGCAATCGACGTGGTTTCGTTAAGCTCTGCCATGCGATTGTTCAGTGTCGTCATGATAGGCTCATTTTTTTCCAACACTTTGCCTTGCTTAGATAGGAAAGTGAGTACTAAGCTGTTGGCTTTCCCTCCGCTAATAGTAAAGGCAGCCGTATTGCTTGACGCCGCTTGATCATTTAGATTACTGAGGTTAATGCCAGATAGAATACCATCCTGCTTAAAGGTTGTACCTTTGAAAATCTCATTCCAGTTGATCCCTCGCTGATGGCTACCGTCCATGCTGACGGTAATCAGTTGAACTTTGTAACTCACCTGCTGGCTTAACACTTTGTTATAGCTTTTTAAATATTCGGCCACTTTCTTGACGTTTACATAATGGTCAGTCACCGTGATTTGTGACGACGACTCAGAAATTGCTAATGTGCCTTGGCTGGACAACAATGTTTTTATCGCTACTGAGAGATCTTTCCATGGGCTTACTGTCCCAGCTTCTTTACTGTATTGATCTGAAGAGCCATCCCCACCACTATCATCAAGGCTGCTAGATATCTTGCCTATCGACTGATCATCAGATTTACCGATGGCAAAGTCAGAATCACCAGGAATGGAGCTAATGCTAAAGCTTTCAGTCGTAACATCAGAAATGACCACGCTGTTATTTTTAGGTAGGATTTGATAACCCGATTTTTTGCTTAAATAGGATAAGGCTTCGCTCGTAGAGCCAGAAAAACTGAATTTTATTGTTTTATTTTTGTTTGCCCCACCATGGAATTGGGCGGCGACTTCAGTCCCCGCTAATATTTGATTGAGAATATCTCCAATGGAAAACACCCCATTAATATCAACATGAGATTGAAGCCACCAAGGTGTTCTGATTACCTTTTCGATATAAAATCCGTTATGGGTATTGTACTTGTCGCCTGTCTTTAGCGTTTTATCAAAATTCATATTGATTTTGTCTACCGCTTTATTGACTTGATTGTCGATTTTTTGCTTTTGCTGTACTTCAGAGCATCCCGACAACATCACGACCAATGAAATACAAAAAAAAGACCATTTTCTATTAAACATACTTTCATCTATTCTCAGTTATTGGAGTAATTTTATTGAATGGACACCTTTACAACTTTATTCCCGTTATAGAGGTCGACTGATACAGGGTAATTTTTAATGAGCTGCTTTAGATCTGAGCTAAAGTCATTGCCTGTTATTTTTTCATCTTCAAACAGAATAATGTCTTTGTTTCCTGATGGGATAACCGTCCAACCGTAAAGCTTTGCTATTTGATTGATGTTGTATAGAAGACTACTGCCTTTTCTCGCTATGTGATCTTTTGAGAAAGTGTTAATGGGTTTTGTAAGCTTCTGTAAAGGTACTATCTGTTTGTCTTTCCTTTGATATACCGACGGCTTTTTTAATGGCGTACTTTTTTTCTTATGCCCTCGAATATAGAGCTTCTCTCCCGTATAAATATCATACGGTGGCGTTAGATCATTGAGTTTAATTAACTTAGAAAAGGATATGTTGTATTTATACGCCAAACCTACCGCCGTATCACCTGCTTGAACAACGATTTGATCATCGCTAATTCGTTGACTGAAATGACGCTTGCGTATTGGTTTTTCTGGCTTTAGGTTGTGATGTTGCCCCCCATTACACCTCATAGAGTAAACAATTTGCCCATTTGAACCCGCCATTGGGTAGAGTAAACAACCTTCGTTGCGGCTGTTTGTTGTGGGCATATCACCCAATACTTGGCTCGTCTCAACAACACGAGGGACGTTAGTAATGGGGTAATATCGAATGCCTGTAGCAATGTATGGTTGGGGTACCTGCTGCTGAGGGTTTGGGCTTGCTGAAGCATAGGTATTCACTTGAGCTTGTGATGACGGAGGCAAATTTACCACTTTCCGTGCCACGGTACTGAGTTGGGGCGAATTGTAGGACTGTGAAGGTTGCAAGGAAGCGCTCACTTCGTTGGTTGCGGTTGCCGATCTAGGTTGAGCTCCTACGACATTTTGTTCTTGTTCATACTTTTGCTTAGCACTAGCAAATTTCTTTTGCGCGAGCAAAAACTGCTGCTGAGCTTGTTGATAGGCTCGAGCATTTTCTGCGCTTTCCGCCTGCCTATATTTCTGCTGTATCTGTTTATATTTGGTTCGCGCTTTTTCCGCATTTTGATAAGCCGTTAAACTTTCTTGTTGCGCTTTTTGATAATCAAGCTGAGAGGTTTGGTATTGTTGCTTTATTAGATCGTAGCTACTTAACCCAGCGTTATCTGGTTGCTGGTTGTTTGTTAAGGGTGTCGTTTCACTAGTAGGCGGGGTTACTGGGTTCGCCATACAAGTGCAAGAACCCAACCCTATAGAGAAAACAATGTGCTTTAGTTTCATTATTCACTAACTCTATTTTGGTGATTTGTCAGCGATATTAGAAAGTCAGCGTAAAGTGAATTTTTATAATTGTTACTGAGTTGTTTATTGACTAACTCAGAATGTAAACTTCCAGTGTCTGAGGGACCCAAGCTACGACTATATGCAAATTTTAGAGAGATAGATAAGATGAACAGCACGCGAAAGCGCCCTGTTCATTAAGAGTTTTCTATATTTTAGTACAGTCACAACAAAAGCATTCAGTGGGTGAATGACGATAACCGACAAAGCCCAACCAAAAAGGGATAAAATAACGTGATTTATGCTTTTGAAATTTGAAAAGACGGGGTTAAGTCCAAAACTACAAGACGATTATTATTCAATTACATTTTCTCTACTTTGGGCAAAAACATATACCCTTGATTATGAACGGTTTTGATGATTTTAGGTGAAGAAGGGTTGATTTCTAAGCGTTTTCTCAGCAAGCTTACTCTGACATCGATTGAACGATCAAATACATCTCTGGAACGGTTTTTAGTACACTCAATAAGAAAATCTCTACTTAACACTCGGCCAGAATGGTCAATAAATGCTTTAAGTAACTTAAAATCGGCAGAAGAGATGGATTCTTCTGTCTGACTTAGTTGAGATTTCAACATATATGTTGCTGTATTTAACTCCCAATCAGAAAAAACGAAGATGTCATTACGATGCTTTACCTTAGTTTCAAAGTGGTACATTCTATTTTCTATCACTTTATATCTAGCAACAAGTTCATTGACATTGATCGGTTTCACCATATAGTCGTCACAGCCCACATGAAAAGCTAACAGCTTCTCCGACATGTCATCGATATCTGTTGTCATGATAAGTGGAATGCAAGACACCTTGCGCATTTCTTTACATAACTGATGTCCGTCTGTATCTGGTAGTGTCAAGCTAATTAACGCGTAATCGAAGTGGTATCTTTCCAGAGCTTTTAATGCCGATTCACCTGACGTATATCTAGCAACGTTAACGTTATGTCTAGCGTTGAGAACCTCAGTTAGTTCATCAATTAAACTGACATCATTATTAACAATCATCATTTTTTTTATTTTCTTTCTATCCATGCTAATACCTATATTTGTATGCAATAGTTAATTACTAATGGACTTCATCCTATATAAACCATGCCACCACTAAGCGTAAAATACGAAATAAATCTCATAATAAAGCAGTGACATATTAATTTTTTACAAGGTATTTTGGCTTGCATCAATAAAATTAATTAAATAATGATAGGTATCTATTTTTATTTAAATTGATGCATTTTAATTTCCAGTCCATATGCAAAACTCACCAAATATCAATAAATAACGTTGAGGCTTGAATTTCTTCCTCACATCACAATGTTCGATATTTAATCAATTTTATATCTCATAATCCTTGATTTGATAATTATTGATAAGGCTCTGATATTTTGTGGCAATATTTTATATGAATCAATAATAATATTGTCACACTAAAGTAACATTCATAAGTAAAAAGTAATCATCAGTGGGCATATTCAATATTGTAACACCGAGTTTTTATCTAAAGTACAATACAAACCTTGATTTTCGTTCCATCTGTAATGCGATATCGCTCTACTTGTTCCAGCGAATTGCAATCTCGTCCCAAAACACTCTATTTACTTAACCATCACTAAGAAACGGGTTTCATATTGTTGTACATTTTGCACTGTGAAGCCCATGTGACTCACAAAGCCATGCTTGTTGTTTGTCGTAAGCTACTTTTGCAAGATTTAACTATTAAAAGGAAATCGATATGTTTAGGCCAATACTCACCTGCTATATCGCTTCAACGCTTTCATTAGTTTCAACCTTGACGTTAGCACAGCAAAACGAGAAAGAGCGCATAGCGTCGAACGCTCCGACGCTAGCCCCACTGTTCATCGCACCAACCAATATAGGGATAAAAAACACGTATATTATCGTTCTTAAAACGCCAGCCATGCTGAAAAATGATCAGCAATCATTACAACTGTTTACTCAGAAAGCGGCGGCAAACTTGTCGAACCAATATGCCTTTGAAGTCGGCAAGATGTTTCATCATTCTTTAAGCGGATTTGTCGCTACATTAACAAAAGAACAACTCAAAATGCTTCGCTCGGACGATATGGTCGAGTTTATTGAACAAGACCAAATCATTTCGCTCGACCCCATCTCTGCAATTGAATCAGATCAATCTAACCCTGTCTGGGGTTTAGACCGAATCGATCAAAGATCGCTACCACTTAATAACAATTACCACTATAGCTATGACGGCACTGGAGTAACGGCCTATGTTATTGATACTGGTGTTACTACAACTCACACAGAGTTTGGAGGGCGTGCTCATAATGGCTATGATTTCGTCGACAATGATTATGACTCTACTGACTGTAATGGACATGGCACCCATGTCGCAGGCACGATTGGTGGACAGCTGTACGGCGTTGCCAAAAAAGTCGATATTGTGGGTGTCCGGGTATTAGGCTGTAATGGCTCAGGTACCACTTCTGGCGTGATCAGTGGTGTCGACTGGGTGGCCTCAAACGCCAACAAGCCAGCAGTTGCAAATATGAGCTTGGGCGGAGGCGCTTCCAATGCCTTAGATATTGCGGTGGCCAATGCCGTAAAATCTGGCGTGAGCTTTATGTTAGCGGCGGGGAATTCTAATGCTAGTGCCTGTAATTATTCTCCTGCACGTGAACCTACTGGTGTCACGGTAGGATCTACAATGAGTAATGATGGCCGCTCAAGCTTTTCCAATTGGGGCAGCTGTGTTGATATCTTTGCACCGGGGTCAAGCATAAAATCCGCCTGGTATGATGGCGGGTATCGTACAATCAGTGGTACATCGATGGCCACTCCCCATGTCGCAGGTGTCGCTGCATTATATTTGCAAGAAGACAGTACATTAACCCCCAGCCAACTTGCCTCTCTTATTGATACTCGGGCAAGCATCGATAAGGTCACGGATACAAGAGGCACCGCCAATAAGCTCCTATTTAGTTTAGCCGATAGTAGTTGTGAGCCTGACTGTGGCAACCCAGCTCCCGATGACGAGCTTAGCAACGGCGTTCCCAAACCTGATTTAAGCGCCAACAAAAATGAGCAACAGCACTACTATATCGATGTACCTGCCAATAAAAGCTTAACGGTTCGTATTCATGGTGGCTTCGGTGACGCCGATTTATATGTACGTTTTGGCACCAAACCTAGCAAGACTTCTTGGGATTGTCGGCCTTATTTAAATGGCAACAACGAAGTGTGTACTATCGAAAGCACCAACGCCGGCCGCTATTATGTCATGCTTGATGGATATAGTTCCTACAGTGGCGTTTCATTGGAAGCAAAGTATTAACAAATAATGCAACTTCATAACAAATATTTTAGATTTTAAAATTTAAAAGCTAACCAAAATATATTGGTTAGCTTTTTTCATAACCCTTCCCTGTCCCTCTCTAAAGAAATTAGTCACTTCTACTCAAACTAATAATAAGCAGAACTTAATATTAAATTAAGTTGATAGAACTAAAAGTTAAATTTATTTTAGGTATCGATGACTAGAGATAACCAATATAAAAACAATTAACACTTATATTCTTCCTTTTATAGAAAAAATATTTTATATAGAGAACTAATATGAAAAAAACACTTATCTTTAAAAGCCTTGCTTTTGTATCTATTTTATCTGCAACATCCGCCTATGCTGGTGGAGTTTCAAACTGTTCTACTCCAGAAACGAATTGTAATGTTCCTCAACTCCAAAGCCCTCAAGTCGGTCGATTTTATTTCGATGCCGGTGTGGGTCGAGCGACAACATCAGTTCCTCGAAATTTTGGTGATGGTGTACCTAAAAATAGTGACGCTACCTCTCTTGGATTTGCCGTCGGCTATAGCCAAGCAGTTAACGACTCATGGGACATCGGGGGAGAAGTGGGCTATAACTTCCTTGGAGACAGCGATTTTGGAAATGGTATAACAATCACAACTTCTAGTATCGATATTGCTACATTAGCCTCCTACCATATAGACAACCGTTGGTCTATTTTTGGTAAAGGTGGGGCCGCACTGATGACAAGCAAATATGATGCAGATACTCCTGCTATATCCAATGTCAAGCCTTTTATGGGTGTAGGTGCCAGATATAGCATTAACGACAACCTGAGCCTACAGGCGACTTATTCTCACTATTTTGGAGACAAAAAGTTTGACGAATCCGCTCCTTATATGATTCCAATTATCGATAACGTTCTGGTTGGTGTCCACTATAAATTTTAACGTATAAACATGGTTGCTTTTGGCTATTTACACTTTTAGCCAAAAGCAATTTTTCTAGCATTTCCTTTACCCAGTTAGTCCAATGAAAAGATCAAAATATTTCCCATTGCTTGCCCTAGCAGCTGCTTTCAATACTTCTTGTATAGAGATGGCTCACGCCAGCACATTTCCCGGTGCAGCAGGCACAATTGCCCCATTTAGTAACAAAGGCCATGTTTATGTTGCAACAAGCTTCGGTGTCGCTTCAACTAAGATGCCGACCTCTCCAGACTTCAAAGCGGGTGAAAGCTCGAACAGCCTGGCCAGTAGCCTTAGTTTGGGGTACACGCAGCAATACAACCAGTCTTGGGATATTTTAGGCGAACTTTCATACAATTATTTTGGGAGTTCTAGCTCCAGTAATACTTCGAAAACAAGCACCACTTCCATTGATCTAGCAGAGATAGGCTCTTACCACTTAAATAATCGATGGTCTATCATGGGGAAAGGCGGCATGGCATTGCTGAAAGCGAACCTTCAGTCGAACACAAAACCAAGCCAAAAAAATGAGGCTATCAAGCCACTCGTCGGTATTGGTGCTCTATATCGATTTAATTCACAGACGAGTCTACAAGCGACTTATACCCACTACTTTGGCGATACTCATTACAGCAACGGTACCAGCACGGTGCCCGTGGTAAGCAGCTTTTTACTGGGTTTACAATATACGTTTTCATAGGCGAAGCTATTAAGGTATTTCCGCCTTCATCAAATAGCTGAAACAATGGGCATTGGCTTAACATATCTCAACACTTACGTTGAAGAACTTCTGCAATGCCCACATAAAGACGTGGCTCAATTAAGCCTCATTAGCGTAAGTTTTTGCTAACTTTCCAATGTAATTACGCCCCAGATTATCCTGCGATAGCCACTCATCCGGTTTAAATAAGTCGAATAATCCAAGTTTATATAAGACGGGGATAGCCAGCTCTAGTTCTTGTTCAACGTCTGCTCGCTCTCCTGAATTGTATCGATCAATATTGTGGATCATGGTTGCAACCGTGCCTGTGGGTAGTTTGGTCCCATCTTTAAACATGACAATCGGGAGAGATTCACCATCAGCAACGATCTTTTGATTAACGGATGATAGCTGCTCTACTTTCATTTTGTCTTTCATACTAATACCTCATACTTCGTTTATGCAATTGAGGGGTTAGTATACTTTTGCTTACGAGTGGCTTAATATACAAATCAAGACAACTTATTTAGATATTACGCCATGACGAACCCCATAAGATGGATAAAGTCACATCACGGTTCCGCCACAAACGCGGATTGGCATCAACATGATTATGCCCAAGTCTATTGGGTATGCCGTGGCTGCGTTGAAGTAGAAACAAAAAGTGAACAGTGGACAGTGACCAATGGTTGCTTGGGCTGGATATCTCCATCGGTTGAACATAGTGCTCGCATCATTTCCAGTGTGGACGTCAACATCCTCTACATACAAACTGAACATTTTTCGGGGCTGCCAACTTCATCCAAGTTGGTACGAACAAATGAGCTCATCCACGCTTTACTCAATCGGCTACTCTTGTCAGATTTTACGATCGCCGACACCGCGCAGCAGCGTCGATTTCAAGTGCTTTTGGATGAGATACATGATTCCCCTTCTTGCGATCTATTCTTGCCTCTTCCTGAAGATAAACGAGTGAGAAAAATCGCGGATCTTTTACTCACGTTTCCAGATGATGAGCGCCTTCAGCCCGAGTTAGCCCATGAATATGGCTTGAGTACACGAACGTTAAGTCGATTATTCAAGTCGCAAACCGGCATGAGTTTTGGGGCATGGAGGCAGCAAGCTAAACTCATTAGCTCACTGCCCTTATTAGCTAAAGGCAACCCAGTAACAAGTGTTGCTCTCGAATGCGGCTACGATAATACAAGCAGCTACATCACCGCATTTAAGAAACGCTTTGGGAGCACCCCCAGCCAATATTTTGAATGATGAAGTTAGTTGGAACCGCTAACTTGGAGAGAAAAGCACATTACGTTTTGTCTTATCATTTTGTAAATTATTCTCCACATTGTTTAAGTCAAATTGTTTAGTGAGTGCTCTGATTTCAATGATGTTCAGCTCCGGATCTTGAATGAAGAAAAATGCTTGTTCACTCGATGTACCTTGCTCACAAACCGTTGGGTGAACCAAATATTTAATACCCGAACTTTCCACAGTTCGAATGATTTCTTTGAACTGTGAATAGCCGTTATCTTGAAAAAAGACACCAAAGTGCGTATCAGGAACGAAATTTTCCTTTCGCATTCGTTGTAGTTCATCGGCACTGTATTTTGCTGTCTTAACTTCATGCTTTTTGTTCTCAGCAAACGCTAAGTTATGACCAAAAAAATCCACATATAGCTGTTTTTCATCACCATTCACAGTGACCAGTTTGCAATCCATCTTAAGCTTATCTCTATAAAACGCTAACAAAGGCTCAATATCAACAACGGGGCGAAGTGCATAGTGGAAAAGTGCTTCCATATTTTCTCTCTCCTAATATATAAACGGTCTTTAATGAATACCAAAGTGACCATCACCTTGGTATGCGGTTATATTAAAAGGATTTTTTTGTTCGTTATTCCTGTATTATGCCAACTGGCTTTGTTTATACGCCAACGTAATAACGCCCCTCAGCTTGATAAATTTTTCTTTTTGGAGATAAGACCTGATATGAGAAAGATATCGCCGTATTAGAAGATATGAGGTACTGGAGCTAATTGAAGTAAATTGGATTTACTGCAGCAGCATCATGAACGATAATTGAGACCTATACGACGTATCGTGCACAACTAATTGATTACAATGTGGATTTCAAAAAACAAAAACAATTGGTAAAAGGAATTGATAATGAAAAAGCTAGCAATGGTAGTGTCTACATCATTTGTCATCTTGAGCGGTACGGCCAATGCCTTACCATATGTAGGTGCCAAGCTTGGATACAGTTGGCTAAATGATGAATGCACAACTGGCTATACATGTGATGACGACAATTCAGCGTCTCTGGGTATTTTTGGTGGATACGAACTTAATAAGTATCTAGCCTTGGAAGCAGGTTACGACTACCTAGGAAAGTTTACTGGTGCAGGCCTGCCAGATGATAGCGTTTATGCTTTTACCTTAGCACCTAAAGTGAACTACGCCCTTAATGATGCTGTCAGCTTATACGGCAAGCTTGGGGGAGCTTACGTACACTATGGCAACAAAAATGATGAGTCGTTTTTGGGCGCTCTAGGTGTCGAGTTTAATGTCATAGACAGAGGTTCAGTACGAGTTGAATATCAAAAGTTAACCGACATCAATAATGATATTGTTCGCGCGTCGGCGAATACTGCCTATGTTGGGTTTTCTTATCGATTTGGAGGTAATGAGGGACAACAGCCAGCCGCGGTAGTCCAAGAAAAGGTCAAAGAAAAGCCTGCTCAAGAAGTGCCCGCTAAACCTGTGCAAATGAAAACCTTTAAAACTACTTTGTTGAGCAATAACACGTTTGAATCTAATAGTAGCCAACTAAAACCTGAGAGCCTTGGTCAACTTAACGAGCTAGTGTCACTTCTAAATAAATACCCCCAAGCTAAAGCCGATATTATTGGCTATACGGATTCATCAGGCGCAGAGCGTTACAATCAAATATTGTCAGAGAAGCGGGCTCAAGCCGTGGCAACAGCACTTACCGAACGCGGTATTAACGCCAGCCGATTAACGGTAATTGGTAAAGGAGAAAGTGATCCGGTAGCAAGCAATGCAACACCTGAAGGTCGTGCAAAAAACCGCCGGGTTGAAATTTCTGTACCTGAATTTGAATATCAGGAGTAAGCTGCGCGAAAAAAAGCCCACGAAACCGTGGGCAGACAAAGCCCAATAAAAGCAAGAGGGCAATAATTGTAAGTTGGCTATAAAAAGCGACACTCTTTGACAAAAGTGTCGCGCTATACACTCTCCTACGTTGTGCTATAGAAAGTGCATAGCATGAAAACTAAAAACGCGTGGGGCATCAGCTCATCATATCTATACCCCACGGCGCACGTCTTCCTCTGTTACATCACGTCTATTTTTTGATCGGCAATCACATCCCATGTGGCTATTGACTGCAAACAAGGTCTGATGTCACCACTTCGGATCAACTGGTAACGATCGATTTCAATCTCCAGTCCTTCTAATTCTAGATTTAGAGCATTAATACTTTCTTGCTTTGCACACATAATATTGTCGTTATAGGCCAAACTCAGATGCGGATTAAACGCATAGTCCGAATTGGCATCTAATGTTGCAAAGCGAGAGTTGCCAGATATCAAAGCGTCATTTTTTTGCAGCTGCATATAGAGAAATTTGAATATAAAGTCGTCCCCATCAACCCGAGTACAGGGAGATAATAATAATGGCAGCTGATCGACAACGGTTGTGAAGCGTGTTATGAGTTCTGCTTGCTCGGTTTCACCGATGAACATGGTGACATGAGGTAAAAAGGACGGCGTATTCATCTCACTTGCTAGGCGATTGATTATCGATTGTAGCCTGCTCAGGCTTGGTTCAGATGGGATAGCCCATATCGCAAACGTCATTTGATTATCCTTAGTGTGGTTTTGCTTCGTGTCATGTTCGCAATTATCTCATCAAGCTGCGCAGAAGTTTGCTCAAACTCGAATTTTGCTTGAGCCATACCAATTGCATATGCATCTTCAGATGAAAAATTGTTGATACCGCCAAGATCATCGATCGCCTCGCGGTCAAATTCAGGTATAACATGCACTTCGTCGGTTAGGTTGTCTAAAATATTGAAGCACTTAATCGCTCCAACACTGCTAGTCCCTCGGATCGTGCAGCGTTTATTTTTATTCGCCCAAATGGTGGCAGCATGTCGAATATCATTCCTTGAGAAGTGACGCGCTCTTGAAGTAAGAATCTCTTTTGCAGAGTATCGCTGTAGCTGCGTTAACCCAGCAAGCTTAACTTCGAAGTAAAGTTCACCATCTTGCAAAAGTGGGTCACCGTAGAGTTCGGCGTCAACACCGGCCTCTTTCTTTGTGTCTGTTAACCACTTCTTCAACACCCTAAACATTCCTGTTCCTACCTTAATGTTACAGCTCGACCAAGAGCTGCCCAGTAGTTATATCGGCGAGGCTTGGTCTCTGGTTTCAGTAACTCGATATGGCGGCTTAACCACTTGGAAATCATGTATCCAGGTACCGCCAAGATAACCGCACCGACAAATTTAATTGCCATTGAAGATAGGATCATGCCTTGAATATGAAGAAAGCTATATCGGCCGAAGAAGGTAATATTGTAGGCAATATTAAGCATTAGCGTTTCACCGATTACTGTAGAAATGATGGAGCGCCAAATGAAATGGATGTTGAAATAGAAATCACGCATTTTTGACATCAGGTAGTCATTCAGTGCTTTAGACGCAAGACTACTAATGATTGAGCTGACGACGATGATATTTACAAAGCTAAATATGTAGAGATAAGCTTGCCTGTGTTGTTCTCCGTGAAAATCGGTTGGCAGCACATAAATGGCCAGCCCTAGTATCACGCAAAATATCACTTGTGCCACACATGAGAAAAATGTCGCTTTCACTGCCCGCTCAAAACCGAAATTATCCGTTAATATGTCGGATACCAAAAACGAAAACATAAAGAACACCGCAGAAATTGGGGCGATCAACACTGGGGTTTTCAATGTGATTGGTATAATGATATCGCAGACCAACTGCAGGATAATGAGAAATACCACCAGAAGGTTGTAGATGCTGTACTCTTTTTCCAGCTTACGGGCACGCTGATCCGGTGTGAGAGAAGACTCCATTTAACAAACTCGCTTAACGTTTAAGTGAAACACAATGAGCTAGGATGTCAGCGGCAGCCGAGCATCCATAGTCATTATTTAAAGGCTCCTCAAAAATGAAGCTATCACCCATCACTTTTAGTATATAGGCAAATACGCAACTTCCTTTTTGCTGGAGCAATACAAACTGACCAGCCTTTATTTCTTGCTGGGTAAAGGAGAAAATCATTAGGCTCGCGCTATAGCCCTGTTTTTTTCTTATGAAATCGGACAGCCGTTGATCAACTCTGGCCGAAAAGTAGAGTTCATGCTGCAACGGAGCCACGACATCAACATCCGTTAAATCTGTTGAAATCGGAGAGGATTTAACCAAAACCTCCACTTCTTGGCGGCTGCTCATGGTGAGAAGTTGGTCGAGCTCAACAACGCGCACTTTCTCAGCAGACTCCATCGTAGATACACTTACTACATCCGATAAACTCAATCCCAGCGCGTGAACAAGCTTGAGTAGCGTTTCAATTCCTGGATTGGTGGTCTTTCCTTTGACTATTTTTTGAATGGCAGCATCTGATAACCCTGTCATCTCAGACAATTGGGCATAAGTGATCCGCTTTTGCAGCATGATACCGCGTAGCAACGAGGCGACATGGGTAGAACAATATCCTTCCGTTGCCTTTCCTTTGATAACACCTAACATCCTGGTCATCTATTTCATGCTTAGTTTCGAATGTGGCTGATTATGCTAACAAAAGTGTTTTTCGACTACAATACTTTTGTGCTTATATGTGCATATGTAGCGCTCTAGCCCTTATGTAGATAATGCACCCTTAGCAATAGTCGCGAAGTAGTTTGCTCCGACAACGAGTAGCTCGTCATTGAAATCATAGTGAGCGCTATGTAGAGGCGTACCGCCCTGGCCTTTTTGAATACCATTACCAAAGAAGACAAAGTTACCTGGTACTTTTTGTAGAAAAGCACCAAAGTCTTCTGAAATCATCATGGGTTGGATATCGTCTTCAACATTTTCTTTCCCCACGACTTGTACTGCCGCCTCTACCGCTAAGCTGACGTATTCCTGCGTGTTTACTGTCGGAGCAAACTCATGAGTATAGGAAACCGTTCCACTCGCATTGTGCGCTTCACAAACCCCTTTAACAATCGTACGTATACGCTCTTCAAGTAGCGCTTGAATCTCTTTAGAATAGCTACGAGTGTCGCCCTTAATGACCACATTTCCCGGAATGGCGTTACGTAATCCATCTGTTAAGATTTCAGTACAGGACACAACTGCCGGCTGGCTTGGGTCCACATTCCGAGACACAATTGTTTGCAAAGCTAACACTATATTTGCCGCGATAACCATCGGATCATTACCCATGTGTGGACGTGCAGCATGAGTACCACTACCTTGAATGGTTATTTCAAAGTTATCCTAGCTCGCCATAATACCGCCAGGTCTAGTCGCGATAGTCCCTAAGGGGATGCCAGGCATATTGTGACCGCCAAAGATGGCATCCACTGGAAAGCGCTCGAACACTCTATCAGCCATCATTGCTTTCGCTCCTCGACCATGCTCTTCTGCTGGCTGAAATAAGAAACGCACCGTGCCATCAAAATCAGGATTATCTGTAAGTAGTTTTGCGGCGCCGAGTACCATAGCCATATGCCCGTCGTGACCGCACGCATGCATCTTACCCTGATGCTGAGAAGCATAGTAACGCTCATTCGATGCCTCACAAATATTTAGGGCGTCCATATCAGCTCGAATAGCAATAGCTTTGTTACTTGCTCCCCGACTAATACTTGCAATTAATCCCGTCCCTCCTATTCCCGTGGTTACTTCTAGCCCCATATCTAATAGAGTTTGAGTAACAAATTCAGCAGTCTTATATTCTTCAAAACCGGTCTCAGGGTGCTGATGTAAATGGTGACGCCAGCCCATCAACAGATTTTTAAACGATTCACTCGATGACATATCCATTCCTTATTGTTTCGCAATAATTTCTTCTACCGTAATATCTGTAAGTTCTTCGAATAGACCTGGTGCAGTGGCACCTTCTGTATTAACGATTAGAACTTTCGAGTCCGCGTCGAGGCCCAGCGCTTCGAGCTGATTCTGCTTTGCCAGCTTGGTCAGTAGTGCTAACCCTGCCACCCCGGATTCACCACCAACAATTGGCGTGTCGTCATATTTGCCATGAGCAAGGTGTACCATGCTGTCGATCGCTTCCTGATCTTCAATAAGAGTGAAATAATCCACGCTTGGCTGTAGAAAATCCCAGGCAATTTTTGAGGTTTTACCACAGGCAAGTCCCGCCATCACGGAATCTACAGATCCTGTTGCTGATGAGGGTTTTCCCTGAATAGCACTTTGGTATAAACAGTCTGCTTGGCTTGGTTCAACCACAATAAATGTTGGGCGTTCAGTTCCGTATTGCTCCCAGAAATAACTGAACACACCAGCTGCTAAGCCGCCAACGCCCCCTTGAAGAACAATATGAGTTGGTTTCTGCTCTAGCGCCCCTAGTTGCTCAGCAGTTTCCGCTGCCATAACACCATAACCCTGCATAACATCTCTTGGTATTTCCGTGTATCCGTCATACGACGTATCCGAGACAACTATCCAGCCATTATTTTTCGCAATGCGGTCGGCTTCTTCTACCGACTCATCGTAGTTCCCAGTGATACGAACCATGGTTGCACCATACTCAGCAATGGCCTCTTCCCTTTCTTGGCTTACCTGTGCATGAATCACAATGGTGCAAGGGCAACCACTCGATTGCGCCGCTGCTGCTAATGCGCGTCCGTGATTACCGTCAGTAGCACTGACCACAGCAAAGTCTGCAAGTAGTTCTCGATATTCGCCCAGTAGGATTTTTTCCGCCTCAAGTGTTGGGAAATGTTTAAGAACTAAATTTATCAGAGCATTAGGAGCGCCTAACGCTTTGAAGCTTCCAAGTTTAGAGCGTTTAGACTCATCTTTTATCCAAAGCGTTTCAATGCCTAAATCATCGGCAGTTCCGGCCAATGACCAGAGTGGTGTGGCACTCGAATTTAGTAAAGGCCAACTGGATAGCCACTGTTTGCTTTTCTGAGCCGCTTCTTTGTTTAGCACTTTCGCCAGCTCAATATCATAAGGAGTATGCGTTGCATTGGGATTTTTAAATATCATAGTCACTTCTCTTAAAACGAATTGTTGCTGGGCAGGACTTAATAACTCAGCCACTGTGACTAGTATAGGTAGGCGTGATCGTATAAATTATCTAAATGAACACTTCAGACGCAAATTTATTGCGTTGTTTTGCCATTTAATTGGAAAATTCTATGATTGACGTTGATGGTTTTGACTTAAAAATACTTAGCGCCATACAAAAGGACTCTCGGATCGCCCAAAGCGAATTAGGCGAAGAGGTAAATTTGTCTACTGCTGCTGTGAATAGACGCTTAAAGAAACTTAAGGCTAATGGCGTGATCAAGCGATATACCGCGTTACTCAATCAAGAAGCCTTAGGCTTTGGTTTGACCATTATTGTGAACATTGAAGTCGAGTCTGAACAAATCCATGAGCTAGACTCGACACGCCGGGATTTTGAAAATTGCCCGTACGTACAACAATGTTATTACGTCACTGGAGAATGGGACTTTGTGTTGATTTTTGCAGTAAAAAGTATGGAACAATACAACGAATTGACGCGAGAATTATTTCTCCAAAAACCGAATGTTAAACGCTTTAAAACTCTGGTTGCTTTGTCAAAACATAAAGTCGGCTTTGAGTTGCCGTTGTAGCTACCAAAAATATCATAGACACTGAATTGCGAAGTCGACGAGCAATGTGAGGAAGTGGTTAGGCTTTTATTGCTAAACACAAAATACGGTCTTCGAACGCCACTCCTCCTTCTGCCTCAATATGTGTGGTATTGACTTCACATTCATGCCCCGATGCATCTATCAGTTTTAGAGGAGAGCCTAACAGAATATCGACTTGAGCAAAGCCAGCTTCATCGGTTTCTGTGGTTTCTGTTCCCCCCACTACTTGATAATAAGGAAGAGGGTGATTCTTTCCATCCACAAAATTACCCATAAGTAACAAGCTCTTCTTGGTTTCTCGATAAACAGATTCCACGTTTCCTGGATATAGCACAACATTGATATCGTTGTTCGGAACGTTCAATGTCAACTCGTTCGATTGGATTTGTATATTATGCTCCCTATAGGCAGTAAGAGGAACAAATAACGATTGTCCATTATTGATGGTACTCACCTGTTTACCATCCACGTAAATACTATATTGGCTTTTCTCCGATGAGTGGACTTTGACCAACACCCCACTTAACTTGTTTGAGCTGCTGAAATCCCATAATGCCTGCGGTGAGTACGCAAGCGTGGTAGAAAGCTTGACACTATGACTAATGCTCTCTTGGTTATGGTCAATTTTTGAGGCACTTACCTGCTCTTGCCCAGCGAGTCGTGTGCTTTTAGCCCGCAAAGACTGGGAATAATATCGGCCTGTCTCTGTCATTAGTGCTTCAAGACCTGCATCATAATGGACAGCCCCCATTGTTGACGCTCGATCTAAGTCAAGTTTAAGGTGGTTGGAATTCGTACCATCAAACTGACCAAGGGCATATTGATTATCACTTTGAATGCTGCTGCTCCAACCATCAAGATTATCAAATGTCCATTGAAGTTGCATAGAAAGTGTTTTCTCAGAGGGAGAGTGTGTAAAGCTCATTAGGAAAGACAAATGGTTGTGCGCGTTAAGCTGAAAGCCTTTCTCAATACTCGCACTCATACTCTTATAGTTTTCACCATCGACGTGAGAGACAGTAAGGGAATCAGAAAATAAGAAGTTATGCCATTGATATGACACCGAACTCCCGATCTCAGAATTACTGTCTTGTGTGTCTTCTATATACTGGCTGATATAGCGGCCACTGTCTTCAGTTACCCATACTTCTCGAAAGAAGGTATTTAAGTTCACGCCATTATAATGACCCAGCACTGAAAACGACGCAGCATAATCACCAAAATTACTGACAGCTCCAGATATATTAACGCTAACCAGTGGAAATTGGGTCATCAGCGCCAGCTCTCCAAATACCTCATCATTATTGATGTCTATTACACTCTCTCTAGTTCCCAATGATTTGGCTAGCCTCTGTTTGGCTTGTACCATGAAAAAGTGAGTATGGTCGGATTCGGGGATAACACTCTCCCCTGAGCTTTGTACAATCTGCCCATACGAAAAATAATAGTTTGGCACGGTGAGTAAGGGAAGCGCGGGGGTTTTCACAAAATAGACATACTGGGTTAGCTCTTTCCCACCTAATGTGCTTGTAACCAGTTTCAAGTTGTAAGCGCCGTTAGGAAAGCTTGTCGTATTGAGAAAGTAATTGCCAGGAGGAAAGTACTGAATGTCAATCAGCTCTTGGTTTCGATAAACATTGACATAGCTTGGCACCAAAATATTCACTTCGATAGGCGTCGCTATCTGTTCTGTTCTATTGATCAATAGGTGATTATTGGACGTAAAACTACCACCTAACATTTTAAAAGAAGGGATAATGAGTGTACCTGGTGTATCTTGAAGACCTACAGAAACGTAGTACTGGTGATGCCGCCAATTCAAATCAATATCATTAAAAATATAGGGCGGGGCTTGGCTTTCATTGGACGATTGAGTGTAAGAGCCCTTATAGTTCAAGTGCCAATTACCATGGCTTAGGTAACTATCATTATGCAAAAGTAGAGCTTGCGTGTTTTTGTTTTCCTTTGACTCAACCATGTTGAACAGATTTAAAGAAGAAAAACCAGAAGTTGAATCTTTTAAGTATTTGGCCGGAATGGACTGTTGATCTATTAAGTATTTAGGATTAATGAAGACATTCACTTTGTAATTGCCTCTATCAAATATTACCCCTAAGACTTTCGGGGTAATATATCCACAGGTCGGTCCTTTTTTACACACACGATCGATATGAGTCTCATGCATTTTCTTAAGCGCAATGAGTAAACGCTTTTCTGAGGAGGCTTTAATAAAGCTTTTCAGTTTGTCTAATACGAGGTTTGGCTCTTCAAAGCTGATTTCGTCATCATTAAAGGTCGCAAGCACTTCCCCAAGCTTTTCTTTTCCAAATACCAAGGTGACTAACGTTGTCTCATCTTCTTCGGTATAGTGCTCGAAACCAGGCGGAAGTAAATCACTTGAGCAAGCAAGCCTGGAATAAAAAAAAACAAACAGATAAGTACAAAGATGAGCAGGCGCTCCTTTCCTTTAAAGACCGCGCTTACTTTACACACGTTGGCTCACGGATAAATATACACACCGCCTCGTTAGGTTATTCATTATGCTTTTAAGTAAGTTTTTACAAATACTAAGAGCGGGTGGCCACCACACTACCTCTTATTATTCGTGACTTAACATTTAACTCACCGTTACCTTTGCTCGACTGACAATCGAACCTTTGACTTGAATACCCGTATCACTTGGGGATACATCTTGGCCTTTTGTAGGTGCAATATACTCCTTGATAGCTAGCTCTAAAACCATGGGCTTAGCTAAAGACGCTTTCGGGTTTCGTATGAGAGTGATACGCTTTTTCTGCCCAGCTCTAAACTTTCTAATCAGTATCGGCTTAATAAAAACTGGCAGGGTTTTCAATTGAGAGTTGGTATATAAAATAGGATGAGTGGGATCAGTGATATTTTTTACTGATACAGTAAACATACCCGCGCTGTCCCCTATATTTTGTACGGTGATATAATTTCTTGGTTTGCTCGCATTCACTGAAATGCTAGGGTCCATCACATCCAAAACAGGAGCCGAGAATGCTGAGCTTGAGACGATAAAATAGAGCCATACCACGCAAAACATAGGTAACTTTTTCATCATAAAACTCTCCTTAGAAAAAAGAAATCAATGCGGCGCCAGTGTACTTGGCGCCAAGTGTTAGAAAATGGAGTCGTTAGCTCGTAGATAAGTTAAAAGATGCGTTATAAGTGCCCGCTTTGGCGTTCCTAATATTGTCACCTGTGAATGTCATCGATACAGTTTCAACCGTTTTGCAGCCCGCTGGAGAATCATTTGGATCGACGGTCAGGACATTATCCCCATATTTGACGCCTTGCCCTGCAATCGCTAAAGAGTATGGTAAGTCTCCTTCTCCATTGGTACCAACAACTTCAAATTTACCTTCATTGGTGGTGACATTCACATTCGCTTTGCCGTCTTTATCGTTTGTGTAGGTACAAAATTGTGCTATCTGAAAAGTTTGATCTTTCCCTTCTGCAACCATGGCTGATGTTATCGTAATGCTGTCTTCCATTTTTAAATCACCAACGATCATTTTTGATTCAACAATCACTTTAGATTTTGCGCTTTCCTTAATTGTTCCATTAGCCGCAAATACTGAGCTAGATGATAGCGCGACAGCAACACTTAACGTTGTCATGAGTAGTTTTTTCATTCTTATTTAACTCCATTTTTATTTATAAATCCGGTTTTAAAATTATTATCAATGGTGTTGTTATGGTTTTTATATTAACCGCACCATTAGAGAGTATTGAAATTCATTTTCAATCAAACTGTCAAGCCCAAAAATATGCCATGATACTAAAGTATATAATTGGTTAAATATCTAACTTCCTTGCACATCATGTTTGCAGTATGAAAAACTGTATATAACAATAACCAGGAAAATGAAATCATTAGTTTTATTTATTACTAAGATGTATTCCTACCTTCCATTATTGTTACAAATCGATAAAAAATATGAATTTAAAATCAAAAACCATCAACCAAAGTAAACAATAAAAAGGTGATATATAATATAAATATATGATTATAATGACAACTTCGTTAGTAACACTATTGAAACTTGTGGTGTAAACACAGCACTTCATTATTTTTTAACTATACGAATTCCAATTAGACCCTAATAAACAGGTAGAAAATTGCTATTTATTTTATTGCATTGGTATGCTTCTTCCTTGTTAAATAAGAATCGAGAGCCATGTTTTAGAGGGTGGTTGTCTTATTCTATCAATTAGCTGTCCGATTTTCGTTACGATAAGAAATCGAATTACTGCTAGATTAATGCATAGGTCCTGTTGCCTAGCGTTTATTTAGAAGGAAATTATGAGCATCCATTATAAAAATAAAAAATATACTATCAACACTATTAAAAAATTAAAAAACCATAAAAAGATTGTGGCACTTACTGCATTCACATCATATATGGCAGAACTAATGGATCCTATTGTAGATATGATTATTGTTGGTGATTCTGTTGGCATGGTTGCGTATGGCCATGATTCTACATTAATGGTGACGATCGACATGATAATTGCGCATGGAAATGCAGTGGTGAGAGGAGCAAACAAAGCGTTAGTTGTAGTAGATATGCCTTTTGGTACCCATGAGGAATCAAAAGAGGTTGCTTTTCGCAATGCACGTCGAATCATCTCTGAAACAGGGGCTGACGCCGTCAAAATCGAAGTAGGAGCGGAAACGCTGGATACCATCTCATTTTTAATAGCAAGAGGGATACCTGTTTTACCTCACATAGGCCTTAGACCCCAGCAAATAAATGTTCTTGGTGGGTTCAAAACACAGGGAAAAGCAGACGACGAGGTAGATAAACTGGTTAAAGAGGCAAAAGCACTTGAGAAGGCAGGAGCATTTGCTGTACTTATCGAAGGTGTATATGAGCACGCAGCTGTTGAAATCACAAAATCTTTACAAATACCATCAATAGGGATCGGCGCTTCTATGCAATGTGATGGTCAAGTATTAGTTACTGAAGATTTACTTGGCTTAAACAAAGCTTTTAAACCTAGGTTTGTCAAACAATATGCTGATCTGAGCAGATCGATTAGTGATGCTTTTACTGACTATGCTAGAGACGTTGAAAGCAATCAGTTTCCTACAAAAAATCACTGTTATTTAAGTGACCCAACGAGGTGCTAAAAACTCAGTGTTGGCCACCATAAAATGGTTAGTCACTCTACAAAATTTTTAAAGACACGGCCAATTTCACTACTCAACGATTTATGCGGAAAGACAAACCCACATGCATTGACGCCCAACAAATAGAACATGGAATAGCTCATATTTAATGTCCATCCTATCAATAGCGACTAATATAAACTGTAACAGTGTGAATTACGGATCTGGTTGGGTTATGTCGAAAATTATGCGACTCAAAATTTTTGCTATTTTTCTCATAGTCTTGTTGGTTGGCTGTGGCGACAAAAAAAAGAGCTACACTGTCGGACTGGTTACGAATAATCCTAATGGGCTACGAAACATCCAGGGTTTCAAAGATGGCCTATTGGATATGGGTTATGTTGAGGGCGATGATCTCATCTTTATTTCCGAGCAAAAACCGTTGACAGGACTTGCATTGCAAAAGCAGCTGGATCGATTTGTAAAACAAAAAGTGGATCTCATTTTTACCGCAGGCACACCTACTGGTGTAGCTGCATATCGCGCGACTAGACATACAAGTATCCCCGTTATTTTTGGCGTAGTTGCCGACCCCATTCGAGCGGGTATTATGACGGATCTTACCAATCCAGCGGGTAATATGAGTGGTGTCCGAATCAGCAATAATCAAGCGCTGCGATTAGACATAATGAAGCAACTTGTTCCAAATGCTAAGCGAGTACTTGTCTTATTTAATCCTAATGATTCCGCACCAATGAGCGCGTTGGCTCAGCTTCAAGCAAGTGCCAATGCTCTCAAGGTAGAACTCATTTTGGCTGAGTGCCCAAATAACAACTCGATCAGTAAAACTTTAAATAATATTCCCCCGTCAACAGATATGATTTTTATCCTACCTGATAGCCTGGTGAATAAACGAATTACAGACATTGTACGAACGTCTATTGACGAAAAGTTGCCACTGTCGGGGCCAACAAATTTGCAGGTCGAAAAAGGCGCTCTGATGGCATATGGAATTATTCACTATAAAGCGGGGCAACAGGCAGCAAGAATGGCAAATCAAGTCTTAAAAGGAGTAAACGTTGCTCAGCTCCCCGTTGAAACCGCCGAGTCTTATCTTGGTATCAATTTGGTGACGGCAAATGCCATAGGACTAGAGGTCCCAGACAGTGTATTACATCAAGCAAAGCTTGTTATTCGTTCACCTTAAGTACCGATTCAAATCATGCGTTAATACAAGGTACACCAAACAGTGTTTCGTTATAAACAAGATAAACCAAAGCCTAAAAAGAGCTTAAAACGTCACTTGCTCTTACTATTTTGTGGCTTAACAGTTGGTCCAATCCTTATCATCGTACTGATTTCTGGCCATGCAACCTATCACTCGTTCCAAGAGCAACGGCTTGAACATTTCGAAAAAATAGCAAACTCAATTGAAGATCGAGTATTGAGTGTATTTAGCCAATCAGAAAGAGACTTTCAGCTTATAGTCAATACTGGACTTACTCAAGCTGACGTTAACGGGCAAAGGGATATACTACAAAGCCTAATGTTTAGAGACTCGCTATACCAAACGGCTGGAATAGTAAATTTACTCGAAGCTAGCGTTACTCAAGTCTCTAGGACATCACTGACTCCTCCTGACCTATTTGAGAAGTTATCCTCCAGCTCCATGTTTATTAACGCACTCCAATCAAGCCAAACGATAAGCAAGGTGTCATTTGATCCCTTATTAAAAGAGCCGATTGCGTTGACTGTTTACCCTTATAGGCACCCAAGGAGAGCAGATATTACCAATATACTGTATGCAGAGCTCAGGCTTAAATCTCTATGGGAAACCTTAGCTTTAATCGGTGTAGAAAAAAGTATCGAAGCCTATGTGACGAACATTGATGGAAAGGTCATCGCACACCAAAACCCCAGTGTCGTACTGAGAAGCTCATTTATCGATACCAATAGACGTACACAAGATGTTGGATTATCTGGTCACCACTCGCTTATTTACTCATCCTCTAGGAAACTAAATCGTCTAGATCTTGTGGTTTGGGTAGAGCAGCCAGTCCACGAAGCTTATAAACCTTTAATATTTCTGTTAGTTGAAGTGACTGTGGTCTCGATAGTTGGAGTCTTATTAGCAAGTCTTACCTGGGTGTACTTCAATCGAAGAGTAATCATGCCTTTACGTCAATTATCAAATGCATCCAAAAGCATCAGTGATGGCTATTACCCTGAACCACTAAAAGAAACCAATATTGAAGAAGTGAATATTGTGATGAGCAGCTTCAATAACATGGTTGCCGATTTACAAAAAGCCAAGGCACGAGATGAGCAACACGCAAAGAAAATGTCTCAGATGCACGACGAATTAGAGGCTAAATATGAGTCGGTTGCAATAACAGAACGCAAACTGAGAAAGAGCCAAAACTTACTAAAACATGCACAACAAATAGCCCAGTTAGGAAGCTGGGAATGGGATTTAAGATCTGATCATATTGTTGGATCAAGTGAAGTGTTTACTATTTTCGAATTGGAAGAGCACGGTACAACACTCAAACATCGTGAGATTATTGCACTTGTCGATCCTCAAGAAAGGTATATCGCTGAAAACAACTGGAAAACCATCCCTCTTCCAGGTCGGCATATCCAATGGACTAATAAGTTGCGACTAAAAAATGGAACAACCAAGTACGTGGTCCACCGAGCCGAAGCCTTGTATGTAGACACTACTCCATCCAAGGTTGTAGGGATAGTGCAAGATATCACCGTCCAAAAACAAAATGAACTCAATATATGGCATCAAGCCAACTACGACAGTTTAACTAACTTGGTCAATCGCAATTTATTTTACGATAGGATTGAGCAGTCCTTAGCTCACGCAGGGAGAAACCATAACAAAATTGGGTTGTTATTTATTGACTTAGATGATTTTAAACTTATTAATGATACTTACGGACACAATGTTGGCGATTCTGTGCTGAAGGAAGTCGCATTACGGTTAACTAAAAGTGTACGAAAAGCTGATACTGTAGCTCGACTGGGTGGTGATGAATTTACACTACTGGTGGACGATATCACCGCACCTGAACAAGTCACATCTGTGGCAGAAAAAATACTGGACAGCTTTACTAATGAAGTCACAATAAAAAATATTCATATTCAAGTATCTGCCAGTATTGGAATTGCAATATACCCTGATAATGGACGCGATGTAGAGACACTTTTCAAGCTAGCAGATGACGCAATGTATCGAGCTAAAAAGTTAGGAAAAAAAATGGTTTGCACTAATCCAACAAATAGGTTGTGATTCCAAGTCGAGCCAACGTTTAAAAAGTGTTATACAGTGTTTTGCTGGATACTAAAAAACAAATTAGGCGTTGAGCGACCTTCGGGAGAAGCACCACGTGTAGAAGTTCAGACTTGATCTAACGGTTACCAGTTTTGTACAGGTGCCCCGTTACACATGCATATCGCCGGTGCCCTACAAGCATTACTAGAGGTATCCAGCAAATGTAGCGGTAAAGTTACGCACTTTCTAATCGTTGGAAACATAGACCAGTGGAGTAAAAAATACCATTTTCACAACTATAGCCTGGTTCCCAAACTGACATCAAAAAATCTCCAAGATGAGCTTATGGAAGCTTTCAGTATCGAAAACCCCAAAAATAATAACAACGATTAAAAATCATGTTGAAGTTGTCAAGGGTAAAGATGGGATCTTAAAGGCTGCTAATTATGGCAAGTAAGTATGTTTTGTGGTCTTCTCTTCTAAAGCTATAGCAACCATATATAAAGGCGATTGGTCAGGATTCATGAATAAATATTTCTGCTTTTTGCCTTATTCTGTTCGCTATTCATACCAGCCAGAACAAGGGACAACTACCCTACTTATGTGAAATGCCTGACGAAAAGTCGGTTTGGTGGCTACAGTTTCTGCTTGCGCATTAACGATAATTCGCTTTGCCCAGTCAGGTTTTATACCCCATTGCAAGTCCACTTGCTGCAACGCATTATTCAAGCACATCACTGTGGACACATTTTGTGTTGGCCGCAAATCAGTATTCGTCTCTGCCGAGAAATCGCTCCCAAGCATGTCACTCACGATCTTCGGCAGTGGGTCATCAATGACGTTTAGCCTGCCACACATATCCACCTCAACCAGCACCTACCTTCTTGGTTTAAGTCTAGCTGCTGGCTGGATGTACAAGGGCATGTGCTTCTATTTTGTGCAGGCTGCATAATTTTTGGGTGTACAGATGGTCATAGGTACATGCACAACTTCATCAACAGACTCGCCAATTATCAAGTTGTGCAATGTCAATATTGCTTGCCTACCCATTTCATAGGGTTTCTGGCCAACATTGCCATGTGCTAGATTATCTCTTAGATAATCGAGTTGTCTATCATCAGTATCCGCGATGATAAGTATGATATCTTGGTTTAATAGTGCTTGTTTATGAGGGCCTACAACTTCTGTATAAGAGTCAACAAATTGCGTCCACCCTCCAACAGCAACAAATGCATCAATCCCTTTCCTTTTATATGTTGATAAGACATTTTTTAAATCTCGCTCAGCTCGGTCATTCTGCCCAAAATTGTACAATGGTTTTTCACTGAACTCTCTCCAACCACGTTCTCCCGATAAGCGTTCTCCAGGGGGAGTGTCGTAGTTTATGCCAGAGAGAGCAGAGCGGACACCCATGACTCTTAAGTTCAAATTGGGAGAATCTGGCCTACCCGTTTGAATGACAATGTTTCCACCATTAGGCCGATAGACTTTTAAGAGCTCGCCCAACGCTCTACCTAGTTCAAAATCGTTGGTTCCTATGTAAGCGGCTCTCAAATTGGGATACTTATTCAGCGACTCTTGAGAAAAATCTGCATCATAAGTAATTACAGGGATACCCTGTCGTAACGCTTTTTGCACGCTGTTAGAAGCCAGAAAATCAGACTGACTGACAGCAATGGCGATACCGTCTACACCCTCATTAATCAAATCTGAGATAATTTTGTCTTGTTGTCTTACATCAACACTGATGGGCCCACGAAATACGCATTGAACATTGCCGATTTCTTTAGCAGCAGCTACGCACCCATCTCGGCTCGCCGCGAAAAATGGATTATTTTCTTCTTTTGGAACTACAGCCAAGCGGAGCTCTTGAGAAAATATAATGTTTGGTATGGTCAACAACGTTAAAAAAATAACTTTTACTATGAGATTCATAAGTAGTCATCCGTTCTGCTACCTACTCATCAGTTTAGTTTAATTTATGCTAACAAAAGGACGCACATCTGAATGCCTTAATAAAATTGGAGTTACTGGCAACAGTTTTCTCTTATATCAATGTAAATTATCACTCAAGACAAATAGAAACATGAAACGTATCATTTACAACTATTCATGAAGCCACTCGAAGCCACAAAGCTGCACTAAAAAACTTACTGAATTCTTTATGTAAAAACCATATTGTGGTTTTGACTTTTAAATGTATAAACTGATTTGTGATTGCCGTGTATTGCCGAGTCCACACATCCACTTGGCAATTTTTTTGTCCGAAATTCACTCCGGGTAATAAGTGAAAATACTATACAGCGACAGTTGGCTTAACTGAAATATTGAAGAGTTGGCTCCGTTGTGAAAAGCAACAGAGCCTTATAATATCGGATTAATCTAGGTTGGGCATAAGGTGCAGTGCGTTGTACTTTTTATAAATTTTCTCCATCTCTCCATTTTTATAAAGCGTCAATAATGCCTGCTGCCATTGATCAATTTCTTTTTGCAGTGTTTCCTTATTAAAAGCCATATACAGGTGCTGTGTTTTCGCAACTAGTACTTCTTCAACCGTATTTTCAGGGAGGCCTTCTTTTTTTAGTGTGTCGTAAACTGTCGAACTACCTTCATACCAAAGATTAATTCTTCCATTCAGCAGCTTATCTAAGTTTTGTTTCGTCTTGAGAATTGGATCGACTTTAGTAAAATTTTGGCTCTTGATATATTCCTCAGTGACCCCACCATTTTGAACTCCTATCCTGTACGCTTTAGCACTCTCTATGTTTGATAATTTGATGTTTGAGCCTGCTTTGGCAAAAAACGCGTATTTTTTGGCGGCAATTGGTCCTACCCATTTGAATAAGTTTTCTCTTTCCTTTGTCCGAGACATCGAAAATAGCATCGTGTTTTTTGTATTCAACACCTCTTGATAAGCTCTCTTCCAAGGCAAGATTGCTATTTTTGAGTTTTGTTTGAGAATTTTTTGCGCTTGCTCAACCAACTCTACTGCCGGGCCTACTGCAACTTTTCCTTCACGATAGTTCAATGGAGGCCAATCTTCAGTCATGATATTTAAATGACTCTGTGCAAAAGATGTAGGACTTAAAAAGATACAACACATAAGAAGTGCTTTAATTACTTTCCTAAAAAACATTTGAATTTCCATCTGGTTGCTTCCTTACTTTATGTAGCTCTCGCTGTTCCAAAAAAGTATAGGTTATAATTTTGTCATTAGAGGGCCGTATACTCTGTTTAAATCCAACAGCATATTTTCATTAGGACGAGCTAAGGAAAGTCGAAACTTCCTGAACTTCTAACTCCAAATCATACAATTTGTTAGCACACTCGTGTTTCTCGAAACGGATATCAAACATTGACTGTCCGATGAAGCATATTACTGTATGAATAAACAGTAAGTAATTTTCGATATGTCAATTCGCAACTTAAAAGATGGCAGTAAAAGGCCTTGGCTCTGTGAGTGTTATCCAAACGGCCGAAGAAACAAACGTGTCCGTAAACGCTTTTCCACCAAAGGTGAAGTTAGCGCGTTTGAGCTCTACATAATGAAGCAGGTAGACGAAAAACCATGGATGGGGGATAAGCCTGATCACCGGAGGCTTTCAGACATTATCGAAATTTGGTTTTCTCACTATGGAAGAACGCTTGCAAACGGGAATGTGATATACCAAAAGTTTAAGCATATGGTGGAAGCTATGGGCAACCCTATCTCTTCGACTTTTACTGCTAAGCACTATACGGATTTTAGGAAATTACGTATGGCTGGAAAAATCATTTTCGTCGACGAAAAACGCTGGAACCGAGGCCAACCTAGTATTTCAACTCTCAATTCTGAACTTGCTCGCTTTAAGGCCATTTTTAACAAGCTAAAAGAAATGGGTGAATGGTCGTTGCCCAACCCATTGATAGACATTAAACCTTTTAAAGAGTCAGAAAGAGCCATGTCTTTCCTCACTTCTGAAAAAATAGCACTACTCTTGAACATTGTTGGGGAACATGAACGCGAAGATATGCTAAAGATCGTTAAATTATGCTTGGCCACTGGTGCAAGATGGAATGAAGCCGCTCAGCTCAGAGGCACTCAGCTAAGCCCATTTAAAGTGACCTATACCAATACAAAAACTAAGAAGAATCGCTCCGTGCCCATCTCTGAGGCGCTTTATCAGGAAATATACAAGCCTACCTCAGGGAAACTGTTTGAAGAGTGTTATACGCCGTTCTGCTACATATTAAAAAACAAATTAGGTATTGAGCTGCCTTCAGGACAAGCTTCGCATGTTTTGCGCCACACTTTTGCCAGTCACTTTATGATGAACGGCGGAAATATTCTCGTATTAAGAGACATTCTTGGCCATGCCGATATTTCCATGACCATGCGGTACGCACATTTCGCCCCTGATCACCTCTCCGAAGCAATCACTCTAAACCCCATTTCAGGCTTCTAAATTTTCGTCTTTGCAAAAAATTTTTCCGCAAGTGTCGCCACTTTGTCGCCACTTTTGATTTCTGGGCAAAAAAAGAGCCGTTAAAAACGGCTCAAATTAATTCGGTTTTTCCGAAGAGTTGACGTTTTACTCTTTACCAAAAACGTTGTTCTCTTGTTCCTGAACGCGGATAAATGTCGCTCTCTTTGTTAGCTCGCGAAGCTCCGACGCGCCTACGTATGTGCAGGTTGAGCGTACGCCGCCAAGGATGTCTTGAATGGTCTCATCTACTGGTCCACGGTATGGCAATAGTACGGTTTTTCCTTCAGCTGCGCGGTAGCCTGCAACGCCTCCAGAATGCTTGTCCATCGCGCTTTGTGAAGACATTCCATAGAATTTCATGAAGGTTTTTCCGTCTTTCTCGATAAGCTCGCCGCCTGACTCTTCATGAGCGGCAAGCATGCCACCAAGCATGACAAAGTCGGCACCGCCGCCGAAGGCTTTAGCGACATCACCAGCGCAAGAGCAGCCGCCATCACCAATAATTCGGCCGCCTAGGCCGTGGGCCGCATCGGCACATTCTATAATGGCGGAAAGTTGTGGATAGCCTACTCCGGTTTTTACTCGAGTGGTGCATACCGAACCAGGGCCAATGCCCACTTTTACGATGTCTGCGCCAGCTAGGATCAGCTCTTCAACCATATCACCCGTAACCACATTCCCCGCAGAAATCACTTTGTCAGGGAAGGCTTCTCTTACTTTTTGCACGTATTCGACTAGGTGTTCAGAGTAACCGTTAGCAATGTCGATACAAATAAACAGCAACTCATCACTTAACGCCATAACATCGAGTGTTTTTTGGAAATCGGCATCGGATGTTCCCGTTGACACCATCACATTATTCAGCGTTTTTGCATCGGCCTCTTTAACAAACTCTGCCCACTCTGCGACTGTATAATGTTTGTGTACAGCGGTCATAACACCATGTTCTGCCAACGCTTTAGCCATGGCAAAACTACCCACTGAGTCCATGTTCGCGGCAATAACAGGCACACCTGACCATTGACGCCCACTGTGCTTGAAGGTAAACTCGCGGGTTAAATTTACTTGAGACCGGCTTTTCAGTGTTGAACGTTTCGGACGAAACAGGACATCTTTAAAACCAAGCTTAAGTTCTTGTTCGATACGCATTGTGCATTTCCTTGATTGTCTACAGTCAGTGCCCTTAGCATTCTCGATAAATCACGTTGGCAGACGTCATTCTCGAACTTCGGACACAAAAAAACCGGAGCGTTGGCAGACGCTCCGGTTTACAACATTATAGGTTGTGATTTTTTTCATGCAAGACTCATTTTTGTCATTTTAGTATGCTATCCTGCCGAAGAATTCATATCGAAAATTCGAAGACTAAATACTTCACGCCTGCTTCCTTAATTGTAGCTCATTGTTTCAGAACTTAGTGTCTGTTTAACAACGCTCTTACCTGTGGGATTACATCGCTCGCCAGCATTCCGCGTTGGCCCGTCTGTGAAGCAATAACATCAGCCGCCTCGCTATGACAATACACGCCAAGTTTTGCTGCATCAAAAAGGCACATGCCTTGAGCTAACAACCCGGCAATAACACCAGAAAGCACATCACCCATACCGCCAGATGCCATACCTGAATTGCCTTTTGGACAAACAGTCGTTGTTTGACCATCGAAAACTAACGTCCCAGGCCCCTTTAACACAATCACGCCGCCATAACGTTGGTGAAGTTCTATTACAGATTGGTATCGATCAGATTCAACCTCCTCAATAGATACACCCAGCAAACGTGCTGCCTCGCCAGAGTGAGGAGTCAATATCCGCTGCGGATCTTTATTCGGCCGTTGGGCTAGAAGGTTTAAGGCATCGGCATCAAATACCTTCACTTTATCAACACCAAGCACATCATGATACGCTTCCTCAGACCAATCATCGGTACCAAGGCCCGGTCCAATTAACACCACATCTGACCAACGCAGTCGCTGAGATAAAAAGGCTTTATCTCCACACCACTGTCTTGCCATTACCTCAGGGCAATGCACTTGCAAAGGCAACACACTGTCTGAATGAGCCAGTGTTGCGACTAGGCCCGCTCCAGAGCGAGCGGCTGCAGTAGATGCTAACACAATAGCCCCTGCCATGCCTTCGTTGCCACCAATACATATTAGCTTGCCGTTATTTCCCTTATGAGCCAAAGGCGAGCGCTCGGGTAAATATTGATACACCTCCTGCCCCATGAGAAAGCGTGAGGTCGCACAAATTTGCTCTAAGCGTTCTTCAACGCTTAGACCAGCGAAATGCAGATCGCCAGTATAGGCACGGGCATGACCTGTCACCAAACCTTGTTTATGGCCAATAAATGTGACCGTATGGTCAGCTTTAACGCAATCGCCCAAGACTTGACCTGTATTGGCACATAGGCCGGAAGGGATATCAACTGAAACCACTGGGCCATTAAATTGATTCAAGAGCGCAATCACTTGACGTGCTTGTGGCCGAACGGGACCAGAAAGGCCCGTCCCCAGCAATGCATCAACCACAACATTGTGTTCGCTTAATGTGAGAGAAACCGGTTGAGATAGGATACGTTCAATATCGACAATACGGCCGCCTGCGCTTTGCCACGCTCTTTTAGCCGTCAGTGCATCACCTTTAAGCTTATCGATAGCTCCACAATGATAAAGTGAGACTTGAATGCCTCGCTCCTTGGCTAATCTGGCGACAACATAACCGTCTCCACCATTATTACCTCCCCCACAAAACACAGCGATAGAGGATGGCTGGCCATAGTGCTCGAGAAGTGTTTCAAACACCGCTGCGCCTGCTTTTTCCATCAGATCATACATGGGAATGTTGGCAAGTTTCGCCGCCTGTACTTCGCCTTGCTTAACCTGCTCGGCACTGTATAACGGAAGAGAGTGTCCTGCGCTCATTTTTAACTCATAACCGATTGATTGTTAGAGTTACTATATCTCGAAAACCGCCGAGCTAGCGAGCTTAATTTAAGCGCCTTTTTCCGCCAGGGATACCAGTGCTTCAGCGGTTGCATCTTGTATCGATAGAAACAGTGATTTGATCTGCCCCGTTGGTGTTCTCATCGGGTTTAACGTGATGTTCTGATACATGAATGCGGCTTGTTGAGTCACCGGGCGAACGTTACGACACTTGAATAAATAAGGTTTTTGTTGCCAAGTAATAAAGCTTCGACAACCTAAGTCATAGACAGGTTTGGTTTTCAGCTTAAACCAGTCTTGTGGGATCTCAGGAAACAGTTCAAATAAGGTTTTATCTATCGCATCGTGAGATTGAACGCCACTATGATGGGTCATAAACCCGTTCCACACCTGGACTTCGTATTCACGATTAAGTACCACAAGGCCCATATCGACATTTTGTACCATGTCCACCATCCAGTGGAACTGTTCGAATTCTGCAGGAAGATCTAACATCAGAATTCCTCCATCAAGTATTCTAGTTTATGGTCAAGCAACGGCAGGGATTCATCAACAAACATGAACAGCAAATCGCAACGAATGGACGTTTTATCGATGCTATAACTCACCTCAAAGGTCATGGTTTTCTTAAATGATCCTGTCGTTGAGTTGATAACCGAGTCAATCGAAATATGCTGTCCAAGCAACACTGGTGAGCTTTGGAAAAAACGTACTTCAGCTTGAGCGCCAAGACCATTTAAAAACGAGCCAACAAGAATGTTCGAGACATCCATAAGCAGCTCCAATTCCTCTAGTTCTTCACTTTCAGCAGGCACTTTCATCAGCCTTTTCAGATCTGCCACGCTCGAATCACTGAGTAACACTAAGGCCTCTCCTGCAATGCCTTCGCCACTGAACCCTTGGCAAACACCAGATACTTGATCATTCTCGGCTAAGTCACGCAGCGCCATGTGCAGTTCACTGACTTCGAAGATGTTCACATGCGGGAGTGGAAGGTGGACAAACACATCAAAGTGGCGAGCCAGGGCATCAGCAGCGCGACCAATGGCGACGTTTGCTACTTCCTTATAGATATCGCGTCTGCGTAACACAGGTAACTGAACCGTTTGGGTGACCGTTGCCTGTGGAACAGACTGCGGCTCTACCAACTGTTTCAGTACATCTTTCAGTATCGCTTTATCGATAGGTTTTTGGATAAACGCTTTTGCACCTAAACCTAACACTCGCTCTTTGGCTTTCGGTTGTATGTCCCCTGACACGACCACCACAGGTGTTTGGTCTCCACGCGCTTGCATTTCTTCCAAAGTGCCAAACCCATCCAGTTCAGGCATGGTTAAGTCGAGAAACATCAGCTTAAAGTCGTTATTGTCTAGCTGTTCTAATGCGTCCAATCCATGAACAGCAAAGGTGATGTCTGCCCCTAAGGCGTCGGGGAGAGAACGAGCCATCTGTTTTCTGGCAAGTGCAGAATCGTCACAGATGAGAACCGGGTATGTCATGCATCCACCTATTATTATTTTTTCATTCCATTAAATAGAGTGTAACAGAAAGGCTAGAATGCGCTTTTTGAATGCATTAATTCGGTAAAATTAATTCTGAAGGGATTGAAAGATAGGCTATCGTTTTCTCACTCCAGATCTAAGTTAAGACAACAAAAAGCCCATCTAGAACGGCTCTAAATGGGCTTTCATCTCGAAGAGTAATAGGCGTTACGAGCGCTGACTCATCTTCACTAACGACTTGCCAAGCAACAAATCCAGCTCTTGATCGCTCAACTCACCAAATTGTGTTTGTACTGATTTGTATAATCTATCGACACCTTTCTCCGCAAATTCGTGTACTGGACCGGTTGAAACAATATGATGGAATAGCAATTTAAGCAGTGCTACAAACTCATTATTGTTCAAAGCCGACATCCAACTTTTCGCAAAATCCTGTAATGTATTTTCAAAATCCAAATGCTCTACGAACATTTTGAATATCCGCCCATCTAAAGCTGCCGTGAAATCAGTTTTCTTGGGAAAGTGGTGACTAATACCTGTCCGTGAAACACCCGTTTGCTGACTCAGTGTCGTGTAGGACATATTGTCGTAGCCCAATCTGATTAGTTGGTCCACAACCGCATCCGTGATCTTCCGAATTGTAATTTCGGTATCTTCTTTACTACGTTTTGGCATGGTTCTGGCTCTTCTTTACTTTCTTTCATCTTTATGCAGATGATGTTGATTATGTACCGACGTCTCTTGGATGAATCATATAAATGACTTAACATCAAGAGTAGTCACTACGTTTTCGTACAATGTACACCTAGCAATGAGCAAGAATCAGGGGGTAAATCTGTGCTTTCATTTTTAAAACTTATTGAAACCGTACGGATAATAAACAAATAGCAACCAACTGATTAATTATGACAATTCTATTTAGGATTTATGACGAGTATTTTTTGCCAGTTTTATTCCGGGATTCCTTATCTAACCTCTCAAGCCATCGCTCCTCATACAGAACAAACTGCAGAATAAAAATTCACATCTAATTGATTTTAAAACAAATTAACAGTTTACCATTTCCCGTAGTATCACTCTCCTTTTGTCTATTAGTAGCCTTATAGAAATTATGGTTATCAATATTGATGATGTTCAAACGCGACAATGTGTAGTATGAAGTTAGTAGCACACTAAATAAAATTTGCGTTGTAATAAAAAATGAAGATATCGTTTCAAGTCTTGACTTTTGTGGGTCAAACAGCAAACAAACCAGCTAATTTTTTAATAAATGCGTCATAAAAAAGAAACACATCCATGCTAGCAAACCAATCAAATCTTTCATGTTAGGCTTCTGGGTATAGTGCATTGAATCTTATTCTTTGGGTATAAAAGTCAGACTTGGGTATACTTACCTTACCCGGCTTTTACTGCGTAATGGATTATGGCGAAGCGTTTAAGACTGTCCACTGTTCTTTTTTTCTCCTTGTCACTCCTATCTCCTTTATCCTTTGCCCAAGGGATAGACAAATACCAGATGCTCAACTACCTCGACAACTATGGAAACCTTGATCTTAGAGACAAGCCATTTGATTCCCTGCCTGATGGCTTAGTCGTCAAGGGAAACTTAAACATATCTGAAACTCCCATTAAGTCACTTCCCGCCAATATTGACATCAAAGGTAACCTCAATGCCTCTAATAGTGAGTTAAGTTCTATACCCGCAGGCGTCAAAATCAAGGGTTATGCGAATTTACTGGGAAGCAAAATTAAACGATGGCAAAGCGGAGTACAAGTTGGTGGATTTCTCAACTTTACCGACACGCCACTAGAGCGCTTACCCGCTCGCATGCAGGTCAAAGGGGATCTAAGTGTGATACGAACGCCGTTGAAAGAGCTACCAAATGGGATCGTTGTAGAAGGAAATTTATATATTGGTGGATCTGCTATCCGCACTTTTCCAGATACCATGACGGTACGTGGCAACATCTATCTAGGTGGCAATCCCATATCGAAATGGCCCACAAACTTAACGCTTGGGGGGGCGGTGGCTCGTTAAAGTGGTAAATCCGCTTTCACTCTAAGAGTCGCTCCCACAAGTTGAACGTCAGACACAATTTGATAGACTGCCTTTAAAGTCAACCAATTAGCGATACACTCCTGACATACATGTATTGAGTGAATCACATTGATAGAACGAATAAGGGTCATTGAAATGTCATATCAGGCTTCTCCACCTTGTCCTTCAAAGAACCACAATTATCAGCCTCAAACCTGCGAAACCCTACCTCTATATTTAGAGCAAAATCTTCCTGCTCATATACAGCTTGGTGGAAATCCAGAAGATTGGACGGTCAAAGAAGTCGGTGATGGAAATCTCAACCTTGTCTTTATCGTACAAGGTCTGGAAAAATCCATTGTTGTAAAACAAGCATTGCCTTATGTACGAGCGGCTGGGGAAAGTTGGCAGCTCTCCCTTGATAGGGCTTATTTTGAATATCACTCTCTTGAAACCTCAGCGCGTTTTGCCAGCTATGATTTGGTGCCAGAGGTGTATTTCTATGATGAAGAACAAGCCATATGCGTCATGAAATACTTAACTCCCCATGTTATTTTGCGCAAAGAGTTAATTGGCGGGAAGCAATTTCCAAACTTAGCAGAATCTATAGGCACTTTTCTCGCGAGAACGCTGTTTCATACTTCCGATATCGGTATGAATGCCCAGGAAAAAAAGGCACTAGTATCTAGGTTCGCTCCCAATCATGAACTGTGTAAGATTACTGAAGACCTGATTTTTACAGAGCCATATTACGATGCGGAGAGAAATAATTGGACATCGCCGCAACTTGATAACGATATCAAGCAAATTTGGCAAGATGAAGAGATGATTCAAGTGGCGATGCGTTATAAATTCAAATTTATGACCGAAGCTCAGGCCTTACTGCATGGCGATCTCCACTCCGGCTCCATCATGGTGACAGAAACGGATACCAAAGTGATCGACCCGGAGTTTGGCTTTATGGGCCCAATGGCGTTTGATATTGGAAACTACATAGGCAACTTATTTTTGGCTTATTTCGCTCGTCCTGGCTGGCAAGAAGACCTTCAACAATGCGAGCAAGAACAACAGTGGTTGGCTGAGCAAATTTCGACAACTTGGAAAGTATTTACAACGGGCTTTCTTCAACTTTGGAATAACAAATCCCAAGGTGATGCTTTCCCAACTGAAATTTATCAAAACCACTTAGGTCAACGTGCCCTTCACCACGCTCAATCTGTGTTTATAGAAACCTTATTTGAAGACACCTTGGTTAATGCTGGTTTGGAAATAAACCGCCGCATCATCGGCTTCGCTGGCGTCGCTGATTTCAACGACATTCCAAATGCCGATTTGCGAGCTACCTGTGAGCGGCGCGCACTTAAGTTAGCAAGAGAGTTAATCGTGAATGCGAAAAACTATCAAGATCTCAATGCAGTTCACCTGTTCGCGCAAAGTATCTAGGGATTACGATGATAATTAACAATAAACATTACCGCTCTGTTTGGCTGGCGAAAGATGGTTTTAGTGTAGAAATACTCGACCAAACTAAACTGCCATTTGAATTCAATATCATTCAGCTAACGTCGATGTCTATGGCGGCTACCGCGATTAAAGATATGTGGGTTCGCGGCGCACCATTAATCGGAGCGGTGGCGGCTTACGGAATGGCTTTGGGAATGAAAGAAGATGCCAGTGATGACGCCCTCAACACTTGTTATCAAACCTTGATAAAAACTCGGCCCACAGCCATCAACCTCAAATGGGCATTGGATAGAGTACGCAACCTATTGGCAGACACCGCGCCAAATCAGAGGACGGAAGTTGCTTACCAATTAGCAGAAGACATCGCCGATGAAGACGTCCAACTGTGCGAACGTATTGGCGAGCATGGTTTAGATATCATTAAAGATATCGCCGCGAATAAACCTGCAGGCAGCACAATCAATATTCTGACTCATTGTAATGCGGGATGGCTCGCAACCGTCGATTGGGGCACCGCCTTATCTCCCATCTACAAAGCCCATGAAGCAGGTATTAATGTTCATGTTTGGGTCGATGAAACACGGCCAAGAAATCAAGGTCTACTGACGGCATTTGAACTGGGCGCTCATGGCGTCCCACACACCTTAATCGCCGATAATGCTGGTGGTCACTTAATGCAGCATGGCGAAGTTGATCTCTGTATTGTGGGATCCGATCGAACCACATCCAAAGGCGATGTGTGCAATAAGATTGGTACTTACTTAAAAGCACTGGCAGCCTATGACAACAAGGTGCCATTTTATGTCGCCCTACCTTCTCCAACCATAGATTGGAGCACGTCTGATGGCATTAAAGAGATCCCCATAGAGCAAAGATCCGGCGACGAGCAATCCCATGTGTACGGCTTAGACACTCAAGGTCATCGAATATCGGTCAACACGGCACCTGAAGGGACACCATGCGGCAATTACGCCTTTGATGTAACCCCGGCAAAATACATCACAGGGCTTATTACCGAGCGGGGAGTATGCGCTGCGAATCAAGATGCGATGGCAACCTTGTTTGCGGATAAATTTATTCGCTGACAGGCTTATTCTCTAAAAGGGAATGACCACCACTTTACCTAATCATAATGAACGCCAAAGGCGTCACAAGCTAGGAGATATATGTACCGAGAACAACTTTCGCAGGAAATCATCGATGCCTGCTTAGAAATGAACGCTCTAGGGATAAACCATGGTAGCTCAGGTAACGTGAGCGCTAGATATGAAAATGGCATGCTAATTACACCCAGTGGTGCCGCTTATTCTAAGCTTTCGCCAAATGACATCGTGTTCATCGACGAGTTTGGCAATGCGGAAGCTGGCAAGTTGCCGTCGAGCGAATGGCATTTCCACTTGGCCTGTTATCAATCAAGGCCTGAGCTGAATGCGGTGGTTCATACTCACGCGGTTAACGCAACGGCAGTCGCGATTCTCAATCGCTCGATTCCTCCACTTCACTACATGGTTGCGGTATCGGGCAGCGATCATATCCCGTGTATCCCCTACTCGACCTTCGGGACACCAGAGCTGGCTCGCGATGTCGCGGAAGGTATGAAGCAAAGCAAAGCGATTTTAATGCAACATCATGGCATGATCGCAATGGAGGCCAATTTAGAAAAAGCATTGTGGTTGGCAAACGAAGTGGAAGTGCTGGCCAAGATGTATTTGACGGTTTCTACTGTTCAAACCCCAGTGCCTACATTGTCTAAAGAAGAAATGGATATCGTGCTCGCCAAATTTACCACTTATGGCTTAAAGCAAGACTGAGATAAAAAAGAAGGAGCTACTTGGCTCCTTCGTAACATGTAATCGTACCCAAAAGCGGGCAGATTTAAAAAGTTTAAGCTTGGTTTTTAACCGGATTTGCGTAGCTATCGAGAAGGTATTGCTTCGCGCCTTCTGGCAATTCTTTAAGCTTGGCGTCTAATTTGGCTTTGACGCCCTCTTTAACGTCTTGCTCTTGCTTAGCCGCCAAATAGTTGATTGGGAAGAGTTTATATTTATCGTGAATTTGGCGATCCAGCTCTTCAGCCAACGCTTCAGGCGTCTCGAAATCCTGATCGATAACATCACCAAACGCAACATGCACTCGGCCTTTGTAACCAACGATACCTTGCACAATGCTTTCGATATCTTCAAATTCACTTTTTTCGTAACTGCCACTATGCGCTTTCTCGTAAAGCTCCAGTGCTTTCGCCATATCACAAGGATCGTTCTCATACGAGATAGCAACAGGCACGATTTTTAACGATTTGATGTACTCAGGAAACGAAAGTTTTGCGCGCCTTCCTTCAACATGGAACATCTTGAGGATAGCCGGATCGGTAAAGTCGTTGCCATCTTTAGCACGACCTTCTCTTTGCGCAATCCAAATGGAGTTTCCTGTATCTAAAGAGTGCTTGATATAAGAGGATAGCGTTCCTAAGGCTTTCATCATTTCACGTGGGCCTTTTGATGAACGTTTTACAATAAAACTTTTGTTCAGTTTCATCAGCTCGGTGGCACACGGTTTCTTAAGCAAGTTATCACCGATGGCGATTCTAACCGTTTTCATTCCCGACATATGTAAACCATAGTTTACCAGGGCTGGGTCCATCGCAATATCACGGTGATTGGAGACGAAAAGATACGCGGTCTCTTTATCGAGTTTTTCGAGGCCACTATAGGTTAGGCCATCTGTCGTCGAATCCAGCGTCGCTTCAAGGTATTTTTTGACTTCTAACTGGATAGATTCCACTGAGTTTAACTTTGCCCACTTCAGCTTTAAATAGATTTTGACAAATGGAGCCATTAACGCCTTAAACCATTTCGCATGGTTGGAGAATCGATGCTGCAATATCGCGTCGATAAACTCTTCATCGTTAATAAGGCGGCCAATCGCCGCTGGGATTTCATCGTCATTATAAGGACGTATTTCTATATATGGGTCTGTCTTAGAAGTCATTTTTCACTACATACAATAAAAAGCTGGCCTATTCTACGCATAGAAGCGCCAGTTCGCAGCATTATTGCAGTTGCATTGTCACTGGTCAGACCATAAGTTAATAGTTTTTCTACCAGCCTGTTGGAATTTGCCACACCACAAGCTATCCTTAGCGCCCTGTGATTTCAACGAGAGTGCTTATGCATTACGCTATCCAACACCAGCTACAGTCATTCGAATTTTTAACGACCACACCTCGAAAAAAAGTGCTCAAACACTCTTTGATACGAGTTGAAAGTGGCTTGGTGCTGTTGCGATTAGGAAAAAAAGAATACGCGGTTGAGCCGGGGCAAAGCATATGGATTCCATTCGATTGCTTGTCCTCATTGTCCTTTTTTCCTCAATCTGTCACACAGCGTATTGATTTCTCTTGCCGTCTGAAAGCACTCTTTCCTCAAAACGCGGGCTACGTTACCGAATCCGAGCTCAGCCGTGCAATTTTTAAGCGTTTAGCGGATAAAAAAATTGAACAGGCTCAGCTTGAGCACCTACTTCAAGTGCTCAAACACGAGATACTCGCCTATGATCCCAAACTCACGTTAAGCGCACTATCGGAGCATATTACCAACTGGAGCCCAAGCCAACAGGGCCCGATCCCTAAGCCGTTCCAGCTCGTATTAAAAGTGCGTGAAGCCCGAAAGCGCCTGCTTTCTGGAGCAAACCAACAAAGCGTCATCAACGATTTGTTCGACGGCAACAAAGATGACTTCACGACACTCAACACACTAATTCTCGGAACAAACTAGATACAGAGCACTGCTCATAGGTGGAATAGAAGCGTAAATTTGGCCCTCTGTGGGAGAATAGGTTTCGCCAGTCAGTAGCTCCAGCAAGGGGCTATGACTATGCAGCAATATTTCATGGTCTGAACACGATTTATTGATGGCGACATAACCCATATTGCCTCGGCTAAACACCATGAGTGTATCGGTCACTCGCTGCATTGCCATCGGTTGGCCATGCACAGCATTGTGAAAATGAACTCGTGCTGTCATACGCGGGTCCATCCACATATCCTGCCACCTAGGCTTTTGTTGCCCATTTAAGATACCGCTTGGGTTTAAGTCAGTATAAATAAGCGGCACACCCCCATCGCGCCCCAAAATATAACTGTAAGCTAGCCATTCAAGCTCTTCGGGCATCACCAAATCCCGAAACACATCATTATTTGGAATGTCATGTGTGATTGCAAAAGTCACCGCTCGGTTCTTAGAAAGTGCTTGGCCAAAACAATATGGATTGACGAGAGATTTCAACGACCCTTCTGGTTGAAGCGCTTGGTAAATCGTCTGAAATAAAGGGAAGTCGTAAGCGCCCAGTCTGGTTTTTTCCAAATATGGCTGTAAAAAGAGTTGATACTCTTCTTTGGTAGCCCCCCCGTCAGTAATGATCTCACCAAAGATATGTGTGTCTTGAGTGATGTCTTGCTGCCAAACATCGAGCAGTTGCTTTAATGAGATGTGTTTAGCCGCGTCAATCCGAAACCCTTTCACCCCTAATTGCTTTAACGCTTTCAAATACAGCCTTTGTTGCTCTGTCACATGGTCACATTCTCGCAAAGTAGGCAAACCTGGATCCTGTTGACCCCCAGTGATTCGGCCATGTTGAACTTGCCATTTATCTTTCCAATTTTTAATGCCAAATGCTTTAACAAAATCTGTTTCCGTAAAGAGTGGCTCATTGAGATCACCAAACAGTTTTATTGATTGGTAATAATCTTTTTCATCTTGGTAAGCGCGCTGCTCATCGCAGCTTGGGTAAGTCAGGTCAGATCGCATATCCGACTCATTAGCCATATGGTTCAGCACTACATCGGCATACGTGTACACACCCTCGCGGAGCAAGGCATCAATCATGTGCTTTAAATCCAAGGTGTCGCCTAACTGATTTTCTATCACTCGGTAGTCAGTTGGTTGATAGCGCTGCCACCACGGGGTGCCAATAGAGGTTTTCATTGATTTAACTGGTGGAGAAATTAGCACCGATTTATACCCTGATTGGGCAATTTTTTCTGCATGCTCTGCCACTAATCGATATGGCCAGTCAAACGCATGCAGTATCACATTCGTATTTTTCGTACGACTCAAGTTGTTAAATTGCATATGTATGTCCTTAAACTTGGTCCACTATCTACAGCGTGTTGTGGGCGGGTTGAACTCGATTTTTTAGATGGTCAATGCGCCCACTTACAAGCCTGTCTCAAATTTTCCTATACCGTAATATAAACGAGAACGGCTCCCCTTCCCCCTTTTTACAACTTTTCGAGGATTAGACAAAGGGAGTAGCTTAAGTGAGAGAAAGCGTAACGGCTTGTGTGATGCTGCATAATCGTGCATTTCGCCGCTACCTTACAAAGTGAACTTGGGTATACTTAGTGGAAATGCTGACAACAATAAGTAGCCGATTATGCTGAAACTGCGAGTTGACATGGTATCAGATGTGGTGTGTCCTTGGTGTATCATCGCTTATAAACGCTTGGAAAAAGCGCTACAACTGATGGCCGTCGATTATGAACTGCTTTGGCATCCTTTTGAGCTCAACCCAACTATGCCGCTAGAGGGTCAAAACTTACGCGAGCATGTCGCCAATAAGTACGGCACAACAATAGAAGAAAGCATAAAAGCTCAGCAATCGATTACTCAATTTGGTCAAGAAGTCGGCTTCGAATTTAACTTTTTCGAAGACATGCGGATTTTTAACACCCGAAAAGCCCACCAGCTACTGATGTGGTCATTAAGCCAGGCCAAGCAAACCGAATTGGAGCTGGCCATCTTTGATGCCTACTTCACTAAAGGACTGGATATCAGTGATGATAAGGTACTGCTTGATACCGTAGCATCTCTTGGCCTAGACACCGAGCTCGCGCATCAAGTGTTAGATGAAAAATCTTGGGGAAAAACGGTGTCATCGACCGAAAAGCAATGGCTAGATGCACAAATTACGGCCGTCCCCACCATAGTTTTAAATCGCCATCATGTAATATCAGGTGCGCAAAGCAGTGAACAAATGATGGCGATTATTAAAGAAGTGGCTATTCAAGTCCATTAGGACTGATACCCAAGTAAATTGGGTATCTTGACCTAGCGTGGCCAAAAACGCATTTTTAGTTTTTCCGCGGCTGATTTTATCGCCACGACAACCAACCCAGCAACGGCACCGACCAATCCACCTAGGATATAAGGCGCAACTTGGTGCATTAGTGTTTTTTGTGTTGGTTCGATAACGACAGGGTCTATCAACTCTTTTAAATGAGGGAAGCTGTGAACCACTATGCCACCACCGACCAAAAACATCGCTAACGTACCCACCACGGTGAGTACTCTCATGAGTTTAGGTGCAAAGACAATAAGACCAAGCCCCAAACTGCGCATAAAGCCTTCACGAGGAAAGCGTTTTTTTAAATAAAAGCCGAGATCATCCAGTTTAACGATACCTGCAACTAAACCATATACACCAATGGTCATGATCACCGCGATAATACTTACGACAGCTATTTGGACAGGAAATATCTGCTCTTGCACCGTTCCAAGCGCAATCACAATAATCTCAGCCGACAAAATAAAGTCCGTTCGTATTGCCCCTTCCACTTTTCTCTTCTCGTATTCTTCTATCGAGCCATTAAACCTTTCCACCCGGGCTTGCGAGCCAGAGTGGGCAGCAGACTTCGAATGAAGTGATTCGAGTACCTTCTCAACACCCTCAAAACTGAGATACAAGCCACCAATGAGAAGCAGCGGTTGAATTAGCCAAGGCACAAAAGCGCCAATCAACAGTGCCGCAGGAACAAGGATAAATTTATTTCTAAATGATCCCTTTGCAACGGCAAGTACAACCGGGATTTCTCTTTCAGCTGAAACGCCAGATACTTGCTGGGCATTAAGCGCCAGATCGTCTCCTAAGACTGCAGAAGTTTTCTTTGCTGCCATTTTAGACATCAGCGCGACATCGTCTAAAACCGTGGTAATGTCATCCAATAATGTTAACAGGCTTAAGCCAGCCATTTTCTATTCTCAATATAAATCGTCCACAAAGGAATGTATCATTGCTATTTAGAAAAACAATATTATTTCAGGCAATTCTGAACTTTTTAAAAGCCTATATCCCTAAGGTGCCTCAAAATAGCCTAACAACTAACCCATAAGAGTGATATCTATGCAAACAACACAACACTACCCTATTGGCACAGCTGGCAAACCGTGGAGCCAAAATGAGAAACGACAATGGCGTGAGGGCGTCACGATTAAGCGTAGCTATCAAGAAGAAGTCGTTGAGAAAATACATCAGCTTGATAAACAGTTTGACGTCGATAGCTATGGAGCGCTCTCTTATGACAAAGACAGATACCCTTTATATTGCCTCAGCTCCAAGAACTGGGATGAGAGTAAGCCAACAGTATTAATCACTGGCGGTGTACATGGCTACGAAACCAGTGGCGTTCAAGGGGCACTGAAGTTTGCAAAAGATTCTGCCGAACTTTATATGGATGAGTTTAATATCGTCATTGCACCGTGTGTCAGCCCTTGGGGGTATGAGACGATAAATCGTTGGAATCCAAATGCGGTCGATCCTAACCGCTCTTTCTACAGCAACAGTCCTTCGGAAGAAGCGTCCTACCTTATGGCTCGTGTCAATCAGCTCAACCCACTTGTTCATATTGACTTGCACGAGACCACTGATACAGATGAAACAGAGTTCCGCCCAGCCCTAGCAGCTCGTGATGGTGAAGCCTATATTGAAGGCACGATACCCGATGGTTTCTATACGGTCGGAGACAGCCAAAACCCAGTGCCAGAATTTCAAAAGGCCGTGATTGATTCGGTTAAACGAGTTACCCATATTGCCCCTGCTGACGAAAACGGTGAACTCATCGGCTCCCCGATGGTTCAATTCGGCGTCATTAACTACCCTATGAAAGAGTTGGGACTCTGCGGTGGCATGACAAACTGTGCTTACACCACCACAACTGAAGTCTATCCTGACAGTCCCAAAGTGACAGACGATGAATGTAACGATGCGCAAGTCGCTGCCATTATCGGTGCACTAAATTACGTCAAAGCAAGACTATAGAAGACGGCTCTTATACTGATCGGGGGTTTGTCCAGAATACTTTTTAAACATGGAAATGAAGGGGCTGGCTTGATGATAGCCTAATGTCAAAGCCACCTCTTTTACCGAGTGTCCAGTGCGCAACAATTCCAGTGAATGCAGGTAGCGAACACGTAACCGCCATTCAGTAAAGCTCATCCCAAGCTCTGACAAACAATATCGAGCTAATGTGCGTTCGGTAGTATGCACTTTCTCAGCCCAATCCCCTAGCGAGGTGGGGTTGGCGGGATCTTCTTCAATGGCGGAGAGTATTGGCGCAAGATACTTGTTGTCGGTAGTCGGAAGAAAATGTTGCTCCACCTGTTGCGACTCCAACTGATCAAGCAATACCTGAACCAGCCTTTTGTCTTTCTCCTGTTGTGCTATCTCGACATCACGCTGGCGGAAATCTTCGATAATCGCCAATATAATCGAAGTGACCTTCAATAAGCTGGTCGATTGGGGAAACTGTCTGACTAAGCTATCTTTGATGTTAATTGAGCAATATTCAATTGGTTTTCGATTGAAACTGCAATGGGTTGCGTTCGCCGGAATCCAAATGGCTAAATGAGGTGGCGCTAGAAAACGTGTTCCCTCAGCTTCAATCTCCAGCGAGCCACCACGTATAAGCTGTACTTGCGCCCAAGGGTGGCTATGGATACGAGTCTCAGTATTAGGCAAAAATGCATCAAAGTTAAAAAACACATCGGATGGGGCCGCATTGACGGAGAAAGAGGGGTGCAACCTTCTTGATTGACTGCTGTGTTTTTTCTTCATCGGCTTTTTCCAACACACTTAATTTAACGGCCAACACCTAACATATGAAGATATCATTTAAGCGCTTAACTGTGCGTTAAGCGCGATAATTCATCACTTATCTTTGAAACTTTGACTCGTACCTTGCAGTTTTTCCATCAAGTTTTGCCAATCGTCAGCGTCTATTCTTAAGTCGCCATCTCGCTTTACATGAACGCCATTCAATGACTCAATGTCGCGAGTGACTTTTGCCAACGCATCGTCGGCATTGTCATCTTGATAAACACAACGAAGATACGTTTTGCCATCCTTCATTAACGGCTCATACCCGTCAAGCCCCGCATCAGTACACTCTTTAGAAAAAGCAGCCAAGGCTTCATTAGTGTCTAAACATCGGCCCGTTATTTCAATTTCAAAAGTATAAGTTTTCTTGGTTTGCATCATTGGTCTCAAATTGCTGCGATGAGTGAAATTTATTGCAAAACTTTGGTCTTCTCAAGTGCATTTAAAAATTCTTTCACCGCACGAGTGGGCTTGGGCGATTTTCGGTGAATGGAAGTAAACTCGCACAGGTAAGAATACTTTGTATTATCAATTCTTTTAATTGGACTATTTATTGTCAGCATATCGGCATAGTGTTCAGGCAAAAATCCAATGTACCTTCCTGATCGAATCATTATCGCGATACCTTCTTGATTGGTCGCCGTTGCCCTCTTTTTCAAGTTCAAGGTGCGGCTCACCTCCATGTTGGGGCTGCTAAAACTCAAACCCGCGTATGGCTGCTGTATTATTTCTTGATCAGTTATCGTATCAGTACGGATATAAAACGGGTGACCTTCCCCGCAATACATGGACATTTGCTCGCCAAACAGCGGGATATACTCAAGGCTGGCAGAGCGTCGCAGAGGAGGAATGATGCCAACATGATATTTACCGTCTAGCACCCCTTTTTCTATTTCATTGACAGGCACAATGTGAATATCAATTTCAACCTCAGGAGCACGCTGAGAATAATACCTAATCGCCTCATGAATTTTGCATTGAGGATTGGTCATGGTGGTATCAAATATGGCGATCACCAGATGGCCTTTCAGGCTTTTGTGTAAGTCGTTGACCTCATGCCGAAAGCCTTCTATGGACACTAACAATTGCTGCGCTAGTGAATAGATTTGCTCGCCTTCGCTGGTTAAGTAGAATCCCGCTCTGCCTCGATGGCAAAGCACTAAACCAAGTCTTAGTTCCAGATCTTTAAGGTGACGACTGATGGTAGAGCGGCCAATATTTAGCTCCATTTCAGCCGCGCTCAGTCCGCCACTTTCGACGACAGCAACGAACACTCGTAGTAGGCGTATGTCCATATCCGATAGCTGGCCCAACAACGCTTTCATTGTTTCCTAACTTCCCACCTTTAGTTCGATTAGTTGCACTTTATCAAACCTTATAGCTTGCTTAAAGTACGCAAATACAAAGTGTTATCCTCAGGTTTCTTCAGGTGCAGCATGCAAAAGGACTGGGTTCAACACATCACTAGCACTAAGGAGAAACATGGCTTATGAACAATGAGAATCGTTGGGCTGACGCGTACTGGATGCCATATACTTCGAATCGGCAGTTTAAATCTGATCCGCGCATGATAGTTGGAGCTCAGGGCTCATACTATATTGATGACAAAAATCGCAAAGTCTTTGACGGTCTATCGGGTTTATGGACATGTGGCGCAGGGCATAATCGCTCAGAAATCACGCAAGCTGTCACAAAGCAGCTCCAACAACTCGACTATGCTCCTGCCTTTCAACATGGTCATCCGAAAGCGTTCGAGCTGGCAGAAAATCTTGCTGAGTTGGCGCCTGGGGATATCAACAAAGCTTTTTTTGTTAATTCGGGATCGGAAGCCACAGACACCGCCACCAAAATCGCTAGAGCCTATTGGCGTCTTCAAGGCCAACCAAGTAAAACGCGCATTATTGGTCGTAGCAAAGGCTACCACGGAGCTAGCTGGGGCGGGGTGAGTTTTGGCGGGATTGGCGCAAACCGAAAGCTATGGGGACCGACCCTTGAAACCGATCATCTATCCCACACGATGAATGCCAGTGCAGCCTTTACCAAAGGCATGTCCCCAACGGGAGCTGAGTTAGCTGATGAACTACTAGAACTTATCGCGCTACACGATGCTAGCAACATCGCCGCTGTCATTGTAGAGCCCTTTTCAGGCTCAGCAGGTGTGATTATTCCTCCGGAAGGCTATTTGCAACGATTAAAGCAAATCTGCGCCCAACACAATATCCTATTGATTTTTGATGAAGTCATTACGGCGTTTGGCCGTACAGGGCACTATTTTGGCTCTCAAGCTTTTGGCGTTACACCCGATATGATCTGCGTGGCTAAACAAATTACCAATGGTGTCATTCCTTTAGGTGCCGTTTTAACTAAAGACAACATTTACGATGTGTTTATGCACGCTGGCGGAGCGCAGCACAATATCGAACTTCCTCATGGTTATACTTACTCAGGTCACCCTGTTTCGTGCGCAGCAGCCTTGGCTACTCTCGACCTATTAGAAAAAGAGCAACTCATTTGCCGGGTTGCCGACATGGCGCCAGTCTTTGAAAGAGCCGTTCATGATCTCAAGGGCACACAACATATATACGATATTCGAAATTATGGTTTCGCTGCAGGAATTAGCCTTTCGCCTCGTGGTGACGACGCTACCATCCGGCCCGCGGAAATTGCTAGGAATCTATGGGATAAGGGATTTTACGTTCGTCACGGCGGGGATACTCTTCAGCTAGGTTTACCATTTACGACACAAGAAGACGAAATAAACCGACTCATCGATGCGATGGGAGAGGCCATCAATACAACAGCGTAATACTACTTCACTCTACCTATATAGCGAGACTCAAACGCTAGGCTAATACGGATCTAATATCTCCGATTTAGATCCGTTTCGTCATTGAATTAGCATAATCTAGGCGTAGAATGCTTATACCCGAGTAACTTGGGTATAGGATTGAACAAAATTAACGAATTAGTCACAAAAGGGTAGGAATTTGAAAGCGATAAAACGCCACCAAGAAATCATCGAATTGGTTCAAACTCACGGTTTTGTAAGCACAGACGATCTCGTTGATCGCTTTAATGTCAGTCCACAGACAATCCGGCGTGATCTCAATGAGCTAGCCGACGCAAATAAACTAAGACGCAATCATGGTGGCGCTACAATTAGCACAAGTTCCGAAAATTCCGCCTACCACACAAGGCAAGTATCACAACAAAGAGAAAAAGAACGCATTGCGGCAGCCCTTGCTGAGCATATTCCTGACGGTGCGACGCTGTTTATTGACATCGGTACGACACCCGAGGCTGTAGCTCGTGCTCTGATGGTCAAACATCAAACGCTCCGAATCGTGACCAACAACATTAACGTGGCGACGATACTGATGGCTAAACCAGAATTCAAAGTAATTCTTGCTGGCGGAGAAGTGAGAAGCAAAGATGGTGGGGTTACCGGCGAGGCAACACTGGATTTTATTTCTCAATTTCGGTTGGACTTCGGGATTTTAGGGATTAGCGGTATTGATTACGACGGTTCACTGCTGGATTTTGATTACCACGAAGTGCGCGTTAAAAGGGCCATCATAGAAAATAGCCGTTGTGTCTATTTGGGTGTCGACCACAGCAAATTTGGCCGCAATGCGATGGTCAAACTCGGCACAATTGCTGACGTCGATTTAATTATGACCGATGAATTACCACCAAAGAATATTGCCGCATACGCAAAAGAAAATGACGTTAATATACAAGTTGTATAGCAGCGTCAATAATTCAGACCGCAATGAATCATCATGTAAAATTATTGCATTTTATTTCCTTAAAAATGTGAGGCTTATTCAAAACTTTTTCAATAAGTTCGCGAATTTACCGCTTTCGAGCTACATACTCTAATGTATAATCCATAATAGGCAGAAGTAGTACACTAAGCGCATCCAAGCTATTGTTATTGCAAAGAGCAATAACATAAGTTTACTAACCGTCAGTTGGTAAAATACCAAAATCGCTTCAAGAAAAAATCATAAATTTTTGGTAGGGAAGGCCCTCAAACTTAAGTTTGAGGGCTTTTTCCCTTACTAGTGAGTAAAAATGTAAGTTTGATTAGTCAATCGCTTCAATATCCGTTTCTGGCACACAGCAACACGCCAATGCCATTCCCATATTCCGTTCATCTTCTTGCAACGCAGGAACATCTGGTTGATTGACTTTGCCCGATTCTATGGTGACTTTGCATGCTCCGCACAGCCCTGCGCGGCAGCTGTTCGCTATGGATAAACCTGCCTTTTCAGCCTGCTCTAACAAGGTAGTTTGATTATCTCCTTCAAACAAAAAGCCATTCAGGCTTAACTGCAATTTTTTAACTGGAGCCGTAGTCGCCTGAGTAATGCCAAACACTTCTTGATGGTACGAATCTTCTGGTAGCCCTTTTTTAAGCATTAGGTTTTTGGCCTTCTTCATAAAGCCATCAGGGCCACAGACAAAAACCTGCCTTTTCTCAAGATCGGCAATCTGCTTGATATGAGTCAGTGATAGCCTGCCTTTCAACCCATACCAAGATGGGGCGGATTGGGTAAGCGCAATCATTACCTTAAGTCCAGCGTACCTGCGTTCGAGCTCATCCAATTCAGTCTTGTAAGGAATATCCTCAACGCTGCTGCACTGGTGGTAAAAAATGACATCATGTAACTGGTCGTGATCGGATAAATACCTCAGCATCGATAACATAGGAGTCACGCCACTTCCTGCTGATAAGAGCAATAACGGTTGATCATGGTGCTCACCCAAATGGAATGTTCCATCTGGTTTTTCCGCATCTAGTGTGTCCCCCACCTTAAAATTATCTATCAGCCAATTCGACACTTCTCCACCATCGACTCTTTTCACCGAAATGGCTAATCGCCCTGGGCGACTAGGGCTTGATGACAGCGTATAGCGGCGTGATATCACTTTACCGTTCATATTGATTTCAATTGGTAAGTGCTGTCCTGGGCGGTAAGGCGTCGCGTGAGAGTGCTGAGGCTCTAACCAAAAAGTAACGAAGTTTCTGGCGATTTCTTCCACTTCCACACACGTCAATAGCTGCTGTTGTGGCGCATTGTCTTGATACACCTCTTTATCTTTATACTCCAACACTTCCACTTTATCGCCAGCACGAATCATACCTTCATTCAGCGCAACTAAATTTTGGCCAAAGAACACACTTCCCTGAGGCAAAGCTCGAAATTGAGATAAGGTTTTGAGCGGTTCTTTGTTTTGACGAAACTCACCTTTAACGGTATCGACCGTAGTTAGAATACAACGTTCACACGGTTTTAGAGATTCAAACACTACCTCGCCAATGCGAATTTTTTTCCAACCGTCTTCTTCAAATGGCTCAGTATTATCGATCACTAAATTAGTGCGAAATTGATCCATGCTGTGCGTTTCGCTGCTGCGGCGATTGAGTTCATCCAAGGATGCTTGACTGATAACAAGCAATGGATAGCCATCTGCGAAACTTACGTTATGCCCGAACTTTGCTCTCACTCGATTGGATTGCTCTCCAGTGAAGAGCAGCTCAACACGTTGGCCCACAATCTTACTGAACCAGTCGTTTGCTTCATCGGTTGTGGTATAGGCAATAAATTCATCCTTCCAGACTTTAGCTGGTGTTTGCTGATGTTTGAACTGTGAATACGCAAGCTTTAGCGGCGCTTTGCCCTCTGCAGAGAACATAATGCCATCCGGCAGTAAACACGAATGAACTAACACCATTTGGGGAAATTTTCTGGCGGTGACCATGCTTCCATCTGATAGCGCCAACATAAACCGCCTATCAAAGCTAAGGCCCTGTTTTTCAACCCAGGAAGTCGTGAGAGAAATACCAGCCGTTGACTTGACCGGATAGATGTTAATTTGAGAAAGAGAAGCTGAGGACATGCAAGTACCAATGGTTAACTATCATATACGTGTCAATCATATAGTAAGTTACTAATATTCCCAAAGACAGCAAATCAAAATATGCTCTACAAAAGGATTCTACCCATCTCAAAAAACTGGATGAAAATTTCCCCCATATACTCTATCATCCTGACGCCTAAGCTCGGATAAAACATGCCCAGCTTAGGCTCCAATCAAACAGACTAACTTCGGTGGGAGCATTCAAATGACGACAATGACATTAACTCGACCAGACGACTGGCACGTTCACCTTCGCGATGGTGATGTATTAAAAGATACCGTTCGCGATATCAGTCGTTACAATGGACGAGCGCTTATTATGCCGAACACCGTTCCGCCGGTTACCAATACCGAGCTAGCTCTCGCTTACCGAGACCGTATTATGGCGCAGAATCCTCAGAAGCCATTTGAACCTATCATGTCTTTGTACCTTACCGACAACACTACCCCTGACGAAATAAGAAAAGCAAAAGCAACGGGGAAAATCGCGGCAGCAAAACTGTATCCCGCAGGAGCGACCACCAATTCTGATTCTGGTGTTACCGACGCAAAAAATGTCTACCCGGCGCTAAAAGCAATGCAAGAAGTGGGTATGCTGTTACTTATTCACGGCGAAGTCACCACCGATGATATTGACATTTTTGACCGCGAAAAAGTCTTCCTAGACACCGTACTTCGCCCTATCGTGAATGACTTCCCCAATCTAAAAATCGTTCTTGAGCACATCACCACTGCCGATGCCGTAGAATTTGTCAAAAATGCCAGTGACAATGTCGCTGCAACAATTACTGCCCACCACTTATTGTATAACCGCAACCACATGTTGGTAGGCGGTATTAAGCCTCATTTCTACTGTTTACCCATACTAAAACGTAACACCCACCAGCAAGCTTTGGTGGAAGCGGCGACAAGTGGCAGTAAGAAGTTTTTCCTCGGCACCGATTCTGCGCCTCACTCACAATGCAAAAAAGAAAACGCGTGTGGCTGTGCGGGCTCGTATACTGCTCATGCCGCTCTTGAGTTGTATGCTGAAGTATTTGAGCAAGAGGGAAAACTCGAAAACCTAGAAGCCTTTGCAAGCCATAACGGGCCGGATTTTTACGGCCTCCCTCGCAATAGCGACACAGTTTCACTGGAAAAACAAAGCTGGACAGCTCCTAGTACGATGCCATTTGGCCAACAAGTTGTGGTCCCTATCCGTGGTGGAGAGGAGATTCACTGGACAGTGAAGTAATCTCACGTAGCCAAGAATCAGAGGTTAGCCTCCGATTCTTGGCATTACGGGCATGCGGTAAAGTCACCATGTAAAGATACGATTTATAGCCTAAACTGAAAAGTATGCATGGAGCACAAAGACGACATTAGGTATGGAAGCCTATCTAGATACGAAAACGCTATCTGTCGTAACGGTTTTATTGTCTTTTAGCTACTTTATTGGATTATTGCTGTTGCAACGGATTCAAGAGCCTATTAATGGTTTGAATTTACTTGCCCTTTCGCTATTTTTTATTGGCTTGGGTTTTCTAGTACTAGGCACGGAAAACAGTGGCTCCCCACTCATTGAAATGCTAGCGAGCTCCTTAGTCGGTCTGGCCTTCGCCTTGTTAGTCCATGGCATACATCGTTTTCGTCAAACTCCTTTCGATTGCGCCAAAGTTTCCTATGCTATTCTGCCTATTGTCGTCATCTTATTAGCGTATTTTTCTTACTTATCACCATCGGAAGGCGCACGTATCGTCGTGCTCAGTTTATACATTGTGCTATGTACTGGGCTTGCCGTCTTTGCCAACACCTTAGGCAACGCAGAAGACCTAAAGCCTGCAAAATTTATCCTGACCGTAGGGCTATCCATTGAAGGGTGTTTCATGATGTTTGAAATATTCTGGCGCATTATTACACCAGGAGAAAGCCCCGAAGCTAGCGCTCAAGTTATCCACCAGATCTCACTTATCTCCATAATTCTCATGATCATTCTATTCGGGTTTTCAATTAGTTGGATGATAACAGGCCGATTGGTCGCCACCATGTACGACTCCTCTATTCGAGATGGACTGACAGGGCTATACAACCGAAGAGCATTGGAAGAGCTAGCCCCCAAAGAAATGGCACGAGCTCAACGGCACAGCGATCATTTATCCATTGTGCTCATTGATATCGACGCCTTTAAAAAAATCAACGACACCTATGGACACCAAGTCGGTGATTCTGTGTTAAGAAAAGCGGCAAAATTAATCCTACAAGCAACACGTAAGGAAGACATTTCTTTTCGATATGGCGGGGAAGAGTTTTTGGTGATTCTACCCGCCACGTCAATCGATCAAGCAGCAATCGTTGCATCGAAACTCAGGCGCTTAATTGAAAAATCTAGCCTATTACCAAGTCATGTTGATAAGTGTACAGCCAGCTTTGGCGTCGCTCAATTTAGCCTAAACGAAGGATGGGATAAACTACTTGAGCGAGCAGATAAAGCCCTATATATGGCGAAAGATCATGGCAGGAATGCCGTTTTTGTCGCCGATACAGGCGATTGCTACCCATTTGAAGAAAGATTAACCGCAAGAGGAAATGTGTCCGAGCAACCAGTCAGCTAATGTGAGTTGAATCTTAATCTCACAAGTAGGGAGCGCGCTCCACCAGAGCGCACAATGAGAAGCTTACAACCCCATACGGCTTAATGCACCCGAAACTAAGCTCCTAAATTTTGCAAAGCTCGGATATGTATCCAACCGCTCGCCGTTAGGCACCGAGTAACTAAAAGACATGGCATTATCGAGTAGTTTAAAGGATATTCCTTTTTTCGACACAAACGCTTTTTCTGTCAGCGTATCCAGTAAATCAAGCTGGAAAAGATCATCACGAGTTAACACAAGATCATAGTTTTTATAGTCGAAATCTAAGCGAATAAGTACATTGCGGTTATCAATTAGTTCAAAATTTGAGTTGTCTAAATTCATAAGTACTCCTCCATCTTACATAGACACAGACTCGTTTCATGGCCTTGATAACCTTTTCCAAAAGGGTATCGAAGATCGTCGAGTATGTGACTATTATTGAGATGCAAAGTCCCGGCCAAGTTCTAACTTCCCTACCTTGCTGGACTAATAAACCTCCGCCAACGTGTATCGAAAAACATCCTTGAACTCACTAACTTACCTTTTTGCAGAAAATATTCAACTAAGTGAATAGGCTCATAAGGGCTGTGTTCAAGTAGGGGTATGTTAGATCTCAGTCAATAAAATACTGTATTAATATACAGGAAAATGACAATCGGTCCATGTTTTTTATATATCTGAATGAGTTAACCAATAAGAGCACATCACCCTAGTATCAGAGTATTGTCGATGACTTGTTCAGATTGATGAATTTTTGATGAAAATACTGAGAAATTTAAAACGAAATGAATTAAAAAAATAAGAGGTACGACAAGAAAGATTTTTTAGTAAGCTGGCAGTGCATAGACGTCTGCTGGCCTTAATGGCCAACAGAACTCCACCACTTAGTGTGCGAGGGCTATTAGCCTAGTGAACAGGTTTGTCCGTATCCGCATAAAACTTGCCAAAATACGTTTCCAATACCTCTGGAGTTAACTCCCCTTTGGCTTCGAGCTCCTTCAATTTAGCTACGACTTGTTTTTGCTCATCCATCGTCGGAAGCTTTACTTCAGGCTCGCTCTCTGCCTGCTCACTTATCGCTTGCAACTCTTTTTCGAATTCAGTCATGGTTTGTACCTTTGAGATAACACTGTCCCTATTTAGGGAGAGGATACAGTCTATACCAATCAATAGCCGCCTTGCCAGAAAAGCGGTAATTCCCTTCTCCCTGTTTGAGCCTTTCAATGGCCAGCATAAGTAACAACAAACAAGAACGACATACCAACAATCTACGAGAACCAGGTAACAAAACATACTCAGTTCACAGTTTTTTACGGGCATAAAGGCGAGTTAATTTGCAATTCTCGTGCATGGAATTAGTATTCGATAAAAAAGGGCTATAATTTTTGTAACTGGCTAATAAATATCAACATAAACCATTCAGAAAATGAATATAAATTACGTTGAACGGTTACATCAAATGGAACTTACTCTGTTTTATAAGCTCTAAGTACAAAATTGTTAATAGATAGGTTATTTATGCAGTCACAAGCGGTTCAGCAACTTCAAAAATACTTAGATAGCCAAGTCATCGGACAAAGTGACCTTGTTAAGCAGCTTCTCGTCGCACTACTTGCAGATGGCCATATACTCGTTGAAGGGCCTCCAGGCCTCGCTAAAACAAGAGCGGTAAAATGCTTATCCGAGTGTATAGAAGGCGATTTTCATCGAATCCAGTTTACCCCAGACCTACTTCCGGCTGACTTAACAGGTACGGATATCTTCCGTCCAGAAACCGGTGACTTTACTTTTCAAGCAGGTCCCATTTTTAATTCCTTGATCCTTGCGGATGAAATCAACCGCGCTCCGGCTAAAGTGCAAGCTGCCATGCTTGAGGCCATGGCGGAAAAACAAATTACCGCAGGCAGACAAACCTATCCGTTACCCAAGCTATTTCTTGTCATGGCAACACAAAACCCAATCGAGCAAGAAGGCACCTACCCTCTACCAGAAGCTCAGCTTGACCGATTCTTGCTACACCTCGATGTCAATTACCCTGACGAAGAAAGCGAATTGCAGATCTTGCGACTCAATCGCGGAGAAGCCAAAGGGGAAGAAAAATCAACGCCACCAGTGTTGACTCAGCAAGATATCTTTGCAGCGCGCCAGCAGGTTTTGGATATTCACATGGCTGATACCATTGAGCGCTATATCATTCGCTTAGTCATGTCTACTCGTCAACCAAAGCAATACGACGACAAACTCGACCAGTGGCTAGAAATGGGCGTGAGTCCACGGGCAACCATCGCTTTAGATCGTTGCGCTCGTGCACATGCCTGGCTATCTGGAAGAGATTTTGTGTCCCCTGAAGACGTACAAACCATGGCTTTCCCTGTACTCAGACACCGTTTACTTCTGAGTTATCAAGCTCAAGCCGAAGGTATTCATCCAAATCGCGTGATTAACCACATTCTCTCACTCGTTGGTAGCGCATAGGGGAACGGTATGGCGCGAATTCAACCGCCCTCAAGTGATGGTGTCACCTTATCATTAGATGAGTTGATTTTTTTTAAACAACATACGGTTCATTGGCTTCCCCCCGCGAAGAGCTTATGGTCACACATTCAAGGGCAACACCATAGCTCAAGACTTGGTCGAGGGATGGATTTTGCAGAAGTGAGACAATATCAACCTGGCGATGATATTCGCAGTATAGATTGGCGTGTGACTGCCCGGACTGGAAAAACTCATACCAAAGTCTTTTGCGAAGAAAAAGAAAAGCCCGTTTTATTGTATTTAGACTTTAGCGCTTCTATGCAGTTTGGTTCTACATTGATGCTTAAGTCGGTCGTTATGGCTCATATGGCCAGCTTAATTAGCTGGCTATCAGTGGCACAAAAAGACCGTATCGGTGCAGTCATCGACAATGGGCATTCTTTAGTCGAAATCAAACCCAGCAGCAGGAATAAAGGCCCATTACAAATTATCCAAAAAATGATTGAAGCCCATCAAATCAGCTTATCTAACATCAAGCGGGTAAACGATTCAATATCGATGGCAGATGGCCTGAGCACGTTAAATCGCCTAAGCCCTAAAGGCAGTGAGATCGTGCTAATGAGTGACTTCACTCGTTTGGATACCAAGAACACCAGCGTCATCAATCAACTTAACAGGCATAACAAGATAAAACTGATTCAAATTACTGATCCTCTTGAGCAAGGCAATACACACTACCGGGGTGTAGAGCTGGTTTCAGACCGCAAATCCACTCAATGGCTTGACTTTTCTTCTAGAAAAACTCGCCAGCGTATAGAAAGTGCATTTGCTGAGCGGCAATCCTCGTTAAAATCACTTTGCCACTCGCTAGCAATCCAATACTCTTCACTGTCCAGTGATTCACCACTACTACAACAAATATCAGGATAGTACTCTATGACACAAGCAACCAATACATCACAATTGCCACTAAAACCCATGCAGCTTCCGGATTTACCATCTTGGTTTCCGCTGGCTTGGGGTTGGTGGACAATAATCGGTGCCCTACTTGTCATCATCTTGTTTTGTTGGCTATTTTTTCGCTGGAAGAAAAAGCGCCTTGCCCCTAAAAAAACAGCGCTGCGACTTCTTACTGGCACACCTATCCCAGTCGAGCCTTCAGAAGCCATTGAGCTGCTGCGTCAAGCAGCACTTTGCTACTATCCAAGAGATGAGATAGCGAACCTCACTGGCAAAGACTGGTATGCGTTTTTAGACTCCCAAATCAAAGAGCCATTGTTTGAAAACAATTCTGAGCTTTGGCAACAAGCGCTATACCAGAAAAAAACCGTTCAAAATGCAGATGCACTGGTCGAAGATTGCTATCAGTGGGTTAACAATGCGCTTCCGCCAAAAAGAAGGAGAGCAAAAGTTGACTAACTTCGAATTAGTCTGGTGGTGGATGCTCTTTTTGCTTCCACTCCCCCTAATCGTTTACTGGCTTGTACCCGCGGTTAAAAAAAATACGGCAATCCATTTACCCTACTTACCCAGCCAAACTACTCAAACACAGCCGAGAAATCTGCTCTCTAAAATCTTGGCTGGTTTGATTTGGGTTTGTCTCATCTTGGCCGCTGCACGCCCCGTTTACTTTGGTGCACCAATCACGGTAAACCCTAAGCATCGGGATTTGATGCTTGTCGTCGATCTTTCTTATTCGATGAGTCAGAAAGACATGAAGGATGGCAACCACTATATCAGCCGCTTAGCGGCGGTAAAAAATGTGCTGTCTAAATTTATCGAGGAACGAAAAGGCGATCGGCTTGGCCTCATTTTTTTCGCCAACCATGCCTATTTACAGACTCCCCTCACGTTCGATAGAAATATTGTTGCTGAGCAGCTAAGACAGGTAGTTTTAAAGCTCATTGGTACACAAACCGCCATTGGTGAGGGCATTGGCCTGGCGACCAAAACCTTTATTGATAATGATGCGCCGCAACGCGTGATTGTGTTACTTACCGACGGGAGCAATAACTCTGGCGTGCTAGGACCAATTGAAGCGGCCAAGATAGCGCACAAATATCACGTAAAAATCTATACCGTGGGTGTTGGCGCTGGTGAGATGACGGTCAATGGATTTTTTGGCCAACAGCAAATTAATACATCTGCTGATTTGGATGAAAAAACATTGAAGGAAATCGCCAATATTACTGGCGGTAAATACTTCCGGGCTCACGATAATCAACAACTCAAAAATATTTACAATACCATCAATAAATTAGAACCCGTCACCAATGCTAGTCAAACCTGGCGTCCTCAAACGGAGTGGTTTGGATTGCCGCTTGCCGTTGCATTGTTATTGTCTGCCATATTAATGATATTGAGGAGAAATCATGTCTAATTTTACTTTCCTCTATCCTGAATGGTTACTTGGGTTATTACCTGTCGCCGGTCTATATCTATGGTTACGTTTACGCACTCAACATCAAACCCTTATTGCTCCGCATATTGCCAAAGCATTGGGGATTGAACATGGCAAGCAATCGGTTTGGTTGATAAGGCTTGTACTACTGAGTTGGGTGCTGTCTATGCTGGCGTTAGCTGGACCCAGCTTTGAAAAAACCGAGCACCCCACCTATAACCTAGCGGACGCTAGAGTTTTGGTGATGGATATGTCGGAATCCATGTACGCTACGGACATCAAGCCTAATCGTCTCACGCAGGCCAGATACAAAGCCCATGATTTGCTCAAGCTTTGGAAAGAAGGCTCGACGGGGCTAGTCGCGTACGCCGCCGACGCCTACACCATCAGCCCGATGACCACCGATACCAATACCATATTAAATCTACTACCTAATTTATCGCCCGATCTCATGCCATACCAAGGCTCTAATCCTGTATCCGGTATAAAGCTAGCCATTAGCCTGATGAAACATGCGGGCCTGTCTTCCGGAAATATCGTACTCATCACCGACGATATCGACCAAAGGGACATTAATGAAATCGCCCCTATTCTCAAAGGCACACATTGGTCTTTGTCTATTCTCGGTGTCGGTACCAAAAGTGGAGCCCCAATACCCACTAAAAATGGCACCCTCTTACAAAACAGCGCTGGCCAACCCGTTGTGGCCAAAACAAACTTTAAAGAAATGCGCGAGCTTGCAGCAGACGTGCATGGGTATTTCACCCCGATGCAACTTAACAGCAGTGATGTTGATATCATCGCTAAGCAGTCCCTATCTGTTGACGCTAAAGCACACAAAAATAAGAGCAATGACGTTAAAGAGCCGCTAAACAACGGTTATTGGTTGGTGCTACTCATTTTACTGCCGACTTTATTTATGTTTCGAAGAGGCGTGCTATTTGCCTTTCCGCTTTTTCTGTTGCCTTGGATGGCACCTCAACCAGCAGAAGCAAGCCCTTGGTTAAATCAAGATCAACAAGCGATGAAGCTTTATCAAGATAAAGACTACCAAGGCGCAGCATCAACCTTTGAGAACAAAGAGTGGCAGGGTATTTCCCAATACGATGCAGGCCATTACCAAAAAGCCATTGAGGCGCTTAAACATACCCAAACCACCAAAGGTAAATACAACTTGGCCAACGCCTATGCGCAAAATAAGGAGTTTGATAAAGCCATTGAATTGTATAACCAAGTACTTAAGCAGCAACCCAACAATGCGGATGCAAAGTACAACCTAGAAGTGGTAAAAAAAGCGCAACAGCAACAGCAACAGCAACAGCAACAGCAACAGCAACAGCAACAGCAACAGCAACAGCAACAGCAACAGCAACAGCAACAAAAGTCTGACGACAAAAATCAGTCAGGTCAAAGCAATCAATCAAATTCCGGCCAACACAGCCAAAAGAATTCATCCAATGACCAAAAGCAAAAAAGCGATCCAAAGCAAAGCGCCTCTGACAACCGCTCTCAAGCTAACTCGAGTAAAAATCAGCAACAAACCAAGTCAGGGGAAAAACAGTCTCGCCAAAACGAGCAAAGTGACTCCGGCTCGCCTGAAGACAAACAAAAAGAACAATCTCAGTCTGCAAAACACCCCCTAAAAGGCGACGATCAAACTGAGAAACACTCACAACAAAAGCAAGAGCAAGCGTCAAGTGAGAAAGCTAAGCAGAATGCTCAAACTCCCCGGCAACAAGATAACGCGTCGATAAACGATCAGGCTTCTTCGGCACAATCCAATCAACAACATGTCGACCCAGCATTGCGAAAACTCGACCAAGTGGAGACGATTCGCGATCCTGCCACTCTTCTCAGAGCAGAAATCTTGCTTCAAGCCGAAAATAAACAACCGCCCAAATACACAGGTAAAAAGTGGTAACTATGAAAACTATTAACTCTTTGCTTTCTCGGTTCTCAGCATTGGTGATGGTATGCCTGTCACTGGCTAGTATGAATGTGATGGCCGCTAACCTTTGGGCAAGCGTCAACACAAATAAAGTGGCGAAAAACGAGATGTTTCAGTTGCAGATCGCGACGGATCAGAAAGCCTCATCGAACGCCATCGACTTTAACGTACTGGCCAAAGATTTTTATTTATCCCAACCTAGCTTTGGTACTTATCAAGATAGCGTCAACGGCAAGACATCAATGCGAACAACATGGACGATCTCACTTGCGCCAAAGCGATTGGGAACGTTAACAATACCGAAGTTCACGCTTAATGGTGAGTCCTCACAGCCGATTAATATCCACGTCACCATGAACTCTAGTGCTCCCAAAGCCGAAGATTTAGTTGAGATGCAAGCTACTTTGGATAAACACACCTTATATCCAGAAGAAAGTGCTTACCTAAAAACTCGCCTAATCATTAAAACGGATCCGAGATCGTTACAAAATCCGCAAATCATTCCGCCAGTGGCGAAAGGCTTAAATCTCACCCCAATTGGAGAGCAAAAGCAATATCAAAGCATTCTCAAAGGTGTCAGTGTCACCGTGGTAGACCAAGACTATCGAGTCACCGCGAACAAACCGGGTCATTTTGTTTTGCACGGTCCGTCATTTAGGGGAAATATCCTGTATGTGAGCAACAAAACCGGCAGTACCACCATTTTGAATGCCAATACTAAAGCCAAATCGTTCGATTTTACCGTAGAGCCAAAGCCCGCTAACTATTCAGGGTATTGGCTGCCTACTCCGAAATTGACTTTGACACAGAAATGGGTAAATGAAAGTGGTCACGAGATAAACGACGCGCAGGCATACAATACGCAAGTTGGGGATTCAATCACGCGAATTATTACTATGGATGTCGATGGTCTTACGGCCGAGCAGCTACCCAACATCGTCACCCATTACCCTTCATCCATTCGGGTGTATGCCGACAAACCACAATTTGAAACTTTGCCCAACCATGTCACTCGCATGACTCTGAAACAAGTGTTAATTCCTCAACAACCAGGCAAAATACAATTAGAAAATATCAATATTCGCTGGTGGAACAGCCATTCGAAAAAACAGCAAACCTCTAAGCTTGCAGGCCTTTCGCTGAATGTCACTCCAGGTAGCAACCAAGATGCCGTCGCACCGCCAACTAGTCCTTTACCAACCACGACCGAAAAAACCGTTACGGTGAAAGATTCTGGCTATTGGCCGTATGTTACTCTCACATTTGGCCTTTTGTGGCTACTTACCTTGGCATACCTAGTAAAAGTGAAAGTTCAGCAACGTAAGAGCACAAACAGAGAGTCGAATAGCACCTCTCCTACCGATGATTTAACTGCTGCTATCAAATCGGGTAATGCGATTCAGGCACAGTTTCTTGCTAATCGATGGCTAGACAGCCTCAATAATCGTGATGAGACGCTGGAGAAACAAATCAAACAAGAGTTAGAGTCCATGCAAAGGCAGGCATTTAAACCGGACAAATATGGCGATGAAGTCAACGTAAAGGAATTGTTAGACATGATTCATCGACTTGAGAAGAAACAGCGCCGTATCCAAGCTCAAGAAACTGAGTTAGCCCAGCTCTAGTTCATATACGCCAACCAATTTCATGCTAGGTATCTCTCGATACCTAGCTTCTTTAATCGTTCAGCTAAGGCTGTGCTTTACGTGGTGACACTATAGATTGCTTTTTCTTCAGCTGTATATGACACAGCTCTAGAACCAATCCAAATGCCATCGCAAAATAGACATACCCTTTGTTTATATGGATAGCAAAACCTTCCGCCATCAACAGACCACCAAGTAATACTAAAAACAACAGAGCCAGTGTTTTAAATCCCGGGTAACGACTAACCAAATTATTGATCTTCTCTGCCGTTAGCACCATAACAACGGCCGAAGCCAAGATTGCTGCCACCATGATGGGCACGTCACTTGTCAATCCAACCGCGGTAATGACTGAATCCATTGAGAAGACGGCATCCACTGCCACTATCTGGAGCAATATCACCGCAAGGCCAGTACGCACATGAGTAGAATTCACTGTTTCATGATGCGTTAACCATGACCAAAGCTCTTTAAGGCTTTTAAGCAGCAAGAATGCGCCACCAGCAAGCATAATCAAATCACGCCCTGTTAAGCTTATCGACGCCACTTCCACTAAAGGCTGTGTCAAAGACATGACCCATGAGATAGAAAATACCAGTACAACACGAGCGGCAACCGCGAGAGAAATCCCTAAGTTACGGGCCAGCTTTCTTTGCTGGATAGGTAAACGTTCACAAAGCACAGAAATGAACACCACGTTATCAACACCGAGTACGATCTCCAGTGCGAAAAGAGTGGTAAAAATAACCCAAGTCTCGGGCTGCATGAATAGCTCTAACATAAGATAGCCTCCTCGGGTGAAGAAGCCGGAGTAGTGATTGGTCGGCGACAGGGGCCGGGGTCGGGGTCGGGGTCATCCATTTAAATTTGTTACCTCTATTACTTAAGAGAAGTCAGTTAATCATTCAATGTATCAATTCGCAACAGTGGAATTTGTAATAAATGGTAAAGATCAGTCCAATATGAAAACAAGCAGACTGTGTTGCAGAGTTTTAACGGTAAGCCCTACGGGGTATAGACTTAAGTCTTAACATGAAAGCCTGCTATTCTTCTCGCTGAACAAATAAAATATGCTATGCTCCGCTCGTGGCAAAACAATAATTAAAAACTATGGATGTAAAGGTCTTCAAAACTTTTCTCGAAGTGGCTAAAGAGAGACATTTCGGCCGAGCCGCAGAAAATTTGTACATTACACAAGCGGCAGTCAGTGCCCGTATTAAGCAGCTCGAGTCATACTTTGGTGCGCGGTTATTTCTTCGAGACAGAAATGCAATCCGACTTACGCCTTCCGGCGAGCGGTTAATCAGCTACGCCGATATTATGGTGAATACCTTAGAACAGGCTAAGTTTGATCTGTCTTTAGAGAGCGGTCAGGCACTCCAGCTAACCATTGGAGGAGCGCCGGATATCTGGGATGCCTACTTGCAAAGCTGCCTGAGCTTGATTACGGATAAATTTAAAGGCTATGCATTTACCGCCAACGCATTATCTCGTGAACAAATTTACAAAAAGTTGCTGGATAAAACGCTAGACATGGCACTCGCCTTAGACCCGGTTAACTATGATGAGCTGTGCTGTACAAAAGTCTCCAGTTTAGTACTTACCCTTGTTTCATCTAAGCCCTGTTCTGTGGAACAAGCCCTCGAAAACAACTACGTTTATGTCGATTGGGGAACGCGGTTTAGCTCAGAACATGCCGAGCGTCACCCCACTATCTCAGCTCCCTATCTCAGAACGTCAACAGGCAGAATCGCGTTGGATTTCATCGTCGAGAAAGGCGGCACAGCCTACTTACCGCAAAGTATGATTGAACCATATCTTGCTTCTGGAGATTTATACAAAGTGAGCGAAATTGATGAATGGTGCAAACCCATCTATTTGAGCTATCGTCGGGCGAACAATTCAATTGAAGCGATCAAAAAAATCGAGCATTTGCTTATCTCACCTTCTGCCAACAAAAAGGCGACCTCAGAGGCACTAGCACCCATTAAAGACCATACGTCTAGCGAGACTTTATAAATCTACATCGTCTAGCTTTGCTATTCGCAATTCAACAACCATACTTACGATTACCTAATAATAAAAACGGCTATCGAAGTATGGTTACACGTTGGATAATGGCTCTGATTTTTTCTGGATTTACCGTTTCTTGCATCGCAGCAGTCGACATCGTAAAGGTGGATAAGTCCAAACGAAGAATGTATTTAATCGACAACGATGAGGTAGTAAGAGAGTATCGTATTGCTTTGGGTAAGCAGCCTCGTGGACACAAACTCTATGAGGGTGATCAACGCACGCCAGAAGGGCTTTATCAGCTTGATTTCATCATAGAAGAGTCTGCCTTTTATCGCTCTATCCACATCAACTACCCGAACATTTACGATGTCGCCAAGGCATACCGCTTGGGAGTGTCTCCCGGTGGTAATATTAAAATCCATGGCTTAAAAAATGGAGATAAGCGGCCTCCAGAGTACGTACAAAGCTTTGACTGGACCGATGGCTGTATCGCTATCACTAACCAAGAAATGGATGAGTTTCTTCGTTTAGTTAAAGTCGGCACACCTATTCATATTGAATGGTAGCAATGAGCTAACAACACCCAAGTCACCTTTTGCTAAATACTGCGCCCTGAGTTTGATAAATGTGGGTAATCTTCTGATTGACCCAACTCTCCCCTTTTGGAGACAATGACCAGGTGAAAAAAGAAAACTGCATGGCAATAACCAGCACAAAAAACATTTTGTACAACGCGCTTCGTGGAGCAGATTTAAAGAAATAAGGAGCGATGGCTCCAGCAACCCAACCACCAATAAGTGATAAAAATAGTAGTGCACTTTCTCCAGTTACTGGACGGCCCGCTACGCTTGCGCGCTTATCTAACCAGCAAACTAACCAAACCAACACGTTAATTACCGAGTAGTAGACTAAGACCTCAATAGGATATTGAAAGTAGAGTACGCAACCAACCATAGCCAAAGCAAACCAGATAGCCGCCACAAGTGACAATCGACAATGACGAACTCTCTGAATATCGATTGCCTTCCCCTGACCAGACTCATCTTTGACAATTCGAAACAAGACTTCTTCACCTACGGCAATACTCTTTTTCGATTCAATATAGTCGTCAAATTTGAACCTCACCCTAAGCCTACCAGTGGTTGGAACGATATATCCAAATCCCTTTTCCTGGCTAAGCTCAACTATCTTTCCTTTTATAGCTTTCATAGCGAGTCTATCCAAATACATACTTTTCAGGATAGAAAAAAACCAGGCAGCTAGCCTGGCTTTATGAAATAATTTGCCTAAATTTAACAGACTTCCCAACTGTGCGTCATTTCGACGCCTTCTCCTAACATTAAGCAGACAGAGCAATACTTTTGCAGAGAATTCGCCGTCACTTGTTCAACAACGCTCTCGTCGAGTTGATTGCCTGTGACCTTAAAATGAATATTCACTTTGGTAAAAATACGCGGTGCTGTCTCTCTTCTCTCGGTCGTTAGCTTAGCGACACAGTCAACGACTTGCTGCCCTGCTTCTTTTAACCCATCGACCACATCGACAGAACTACAGCCTCCTGCGGCAATTAATACCATTTCCATAGGGCTAGGCGCCGTTTTACCACCGCTACCATCCATAACGACGGAATGTCCCGATTCAGACTGACCAATAAACCTAAACCCATCAACCCATTTTACTTCTGCTTGCATAACGCCTCCAACAATTGTTCCCTCTGATATTACACCAACCCAACGGCGAATATCAGCTTAAAGGGTAAAGACAACACGAATCGCCAACAAGATTAAGATCACACCTGATAAACGATCGATCAGCTGAGCTTTAGCTCGCATCTTATCAATAAAAAGTGGGCTAGAAAGTAACAGCGTAATTAAGGTATACCACAGACCGTCTACGACAAATGGCGTCAACACTACAATGGATTTGTCCGCCACCCCATGTCCTACTGACACAAATTGGCTAAATAGTGCGATAAAAAAGATAGCGATCTTGGGGTTCAAAATGGAGATCAATATGCCCTCTTTTGCTGACTGTGAGACACTCACTCGCTCACCCGACTCTAATTTCGCCGCTACGCCGCCTTTTGATCGCAACGCATTTATCCCTAAATAAGCAAGATACAACGCCCCTGCTAAACTGATCCCTTCAAACACCAAAGGAGCATTGTGCAATACGACCGCCAAACCAATCATAGTAATAAATGCGTATACCCCGATCCCAAAAGCATGAGCCCAAGCTACCGCGAAACCATTTTTACGACTGCCCGCCAAGCTATGCTTAACAACCATGGCGAGACTCGGACCTGGTGACATGGCACCCAACAGACATACGACAAATAAAGACAACCAAATAGTGAGTGTCATTGCATTCCCCTGACAGTTAAAACGAATATATCCCTAGCCACCTCTTGAGGAGAGTGTCTACGAGATAGGCAAAATGGACAAAAAGCGAAACTTCAAATTAGTGCAACATTATTACAGTATCTTATTCCCAAGTCACTTCATGATGCAGAATTCGGCGTCAACTGACTGTTCCTATTTGAAGAAAATAGACAAAACATCACCACTGTTACTAACAGCATTGCAATTAGCTTTTTTCAAACGCTTTGCACATTGCAATTGCATTATGCAATCAAACGCTAATAATTTAGTGGAATACCCCTATAAATCGCCCTAAAAACGCCATATTAAACTTGGCACACATGATGCATTACTTACATTGACCCTTTTTAAGCCGAGGGTCACCTAGCCAACTGACGTTGTTAGTGAACCAATTTGTTCACCTTATAATTCAGCCAATTGCACCCATGCAATTGGCTTTTTTTTTGCTCGGTAACTCAACATCCTGAGACAACCCTTGCGCCCAACTTTATTTTGAAGGTAACGTTTAATTTCAGTGTCTTTGCAAGGGAACGATTCAGTATGCTGCGTATTAAAAATGCAAAACTACGAAATAAAGAAGGCTACTATCAAATACTGATTGAAAACGCTCAGATACAATCCATCGTAGCTAACGAAGACCCAATTGACTGGAAACATGAAACCATAGACGCAGGCTTCAACTTAACCGTTCCGCCATTTTGCGAACCACATATTCACTTAGATACCACACAAACTGCAGGTCAGCCTCGCTGGAACCAATCAGGCACTCTTTTTGAAGGCATAGAGCGTTGGGCAGAGAGAAAAGCGCAACTTAACCATGAAGACGTCAAATCACGAGCGAAAAAAACGTTGAAATGGCAAATCGCGCAGGGCATTCAATATGTACGCAGCCACGTAGATGTATCTGACCCAAACTTAGTAGCTTTGCAAGCAATGCTTGAGCTAAAGCACGAAATGAAACAATGGGTTGACTTGCAAATCGTCGCCTTCCCTCAAGAGGGCATCCTTTCATTTCCTAATGGTAAAGCTCTATTAGACGAATCAATAAAACTTGGCGCAGACGTCGTCGGCGCGATACCCCACTTCGAATTCACCCGAGAATATGGTGTGGAGTCCCTCCATTATGCTTTCGATGTCGCGATGAAATACAACCGTCTGGTTGACGTTCATTGTGATGAGATTGACGATGAGCAATCTCGCTTCATAGAAACCCTTGCCACACTCGCGCTTGAACACAAGATAGGATCAAAAGTCACCGCCAGCCATACTACAGCGATGGGCTCTTATAACTCCGCATACACATCCCGTTTGTTCAGACTGCTCAAACTATCTGGCATCAGTTTTGTGTCGAACCCGCTGGTGAATATCCATTTACAAGGGCGCTTCGACGACTACCCAAAACGAAGGGGCCTTACTCGAGTAAAAGAGCTGATAGATGCTGGCATAAACCTGTGCTTTGGACACGACGATGTATTTGACCCCTGGTACCCTTTAGGCACCGCTAATATGCTTCAGGTTCTGCATATGGGCTTACATGCCAGCCAACTCATGGGATACGAGCAGATTGATCAATCTTTGGACCTTATTTCCACTAATTCAGCCAAAGCATTAAACGTAGAATCACATTATGGTGTAGATGTTGGCAAACCCGCCAACCTAATCATCTTAGCTGCGGACTCAGGTTTTGATGCAGTGAGACGCCAAGTGCCGGTACTCTATTCAATTCGGCAAGGTAAGGTGATTGCGAAAACGGAGCCGGCCCAAAGCCAAATTTATTTACAAGAAAGCGAAGCAATCAATTTTCGGTAGAGCGATCAGTCCAGACTCATCTGGATGATTAACATCTCGATATTAGAGCTTGAATCATTGATCAAACCATGCTCTCCAAAAGGTGGGTTTTTAATCATGTCTCCCTTCTTTACCTTTACCGTTTGATTATCGATTGTCATCGTTCCAGTTCCTTCTAGAAGGATATACATTTCTTCATTGTTGCCATGCTTGTGATAGCCAACTGTTGAACCCGGGGGAATGACTTGCCTGTCAATAAAATCGCATTTACTCAAAAAATCGTCTCCACTCCATATTTCATATAGTTCAACATCCCCTCTTCCTCCGTGAGCCGAGGTCTGAGTTTGTTTTTGTGTTTCTAAGAAATTTCGAATCATCGATGATTTATCCTGTTCGCATAACGCCAAATCTAGAGCTCAGCGAGTTACTGTTCGTTATGCTTAGAGTGTCATAATTCAGGCTATCCTACAATCTCGCTCAAACGTTCTTTCTAAGCTAAATTCTCGGCGCTGCAGATCAAACAAATTGGCGATTCCCTTTTCTAATACTGAACTTTGGTAACCAGCAATAGTTACTTATTGAATTTGCTTTGCCCGTCGATTAGGATGTTAGATATGACATATATTGCTACCATTAATCAAACTCCTTGTTGCTGCTGTAATCTTTTGATTTACGGCGGCTTTCGTGTAGCTATTAGTTAACAAATTTTTCGCAACACCACCAAGGCCGCAGATGTTTACATCCGCGGCCTTTTTGTATTTGAAGGGGAAGAAATGACTGAATCAAATCTAAAGCTATTTGACACTATGGAAAGAAAAATCACGCCATTTTTTGCTATCAATAAAAAAGAAGTTGGGCTGTATGCTTGTGGGCCAACCGTTTATGACTATGCGCATATTGGGAATTTGAGAACCTATATTTTCGTCGACACATTGAAGCGAACACTTACTCTCAACGGTTATAAAGTCAATCATGTGATGAACATTACGGACGTTGGCCACTTAGTCTCCGATGCCGATAGCGGCGAGGATAAAATGGAGAAAGGCGCGCGCAAACAACAAAAGTCAGCATGGGAGATCGCTACTTTTTTTGAAAAAGCGTTCTTGGTAGATCTACAACGCCTAAATATAAGCAAACCATCCACCTTATGTAGGGCGACCGAACACATTGATGAACAAATTCAGTTCATACAGGCTCTTGAAGAAAAAGGCTTTACCTATCAGACTGGTGACGGAATCTATTTCGACACGACCAAGCTTACACACTACGGTGCCTTGGCTCGACTGAATCAACAAGGCCTTGAAGCTGGTATTCGCGTTGCCATGGCAGAGAAAAAGAGCCACACAGATTTTGCATTATGGAAACTCAGCGGAAATAGAGAACGGCAAATGGAATGGAAGAGCCCTTGGGGAATGGGTTTTCCAGGGTGGCATATTGAGTGTTCAGCGATGGCTGAAAAGTACTTAGGAGAGGTATTTGATATCCATGTTGGCGGAGAAGATCATATACCCGTACATCACACAAATGAGATAGCTCAGTGCCAAGCAAAGAATGGCCGAATACAAGCAAAATACTGGCTACACGGATACTTTTTACAACTGAATAATGAAAAGGTTTCTAAATCCGGGCATTCACTTAGGCTAGACAGCCTAATACAGCAAGGCTTTGAAGCGCTAGCTTACCGATACCTAACCTTAACCTGCCACTACCGAAGTCATCTAAATTTTACTTGGGAAGGCTTAAAGGCAGCGCAAACAGCACTTCATCGGTTACGTAACAAAGTTTCTGAGTTACCTGAAGGTGGCAGCGTTAATGATCGCTATAAGACAGAGTTTATATCTTATATGAATCATGATCTTAATACTCCAAAGGCTTTAGCATTAATATGGAAAGTGATAAATAGTAACCTGCAGCCTGCTAACATCAAATCTACGCTCATGTTCTTCGATTCTATCTTGGGGCTAGAGTTGGATAAGCAGGCTCAATTGTCTATTCCTGATGAAGTTTACCAACTTGTCGAGCTTCGCCAGCAGCTAAAAAGTCAGCAAAATTATGCACAAGCAGACAAGACTCGCCTAAAAATTCAAAGACTAGGGTTTGACGTGAATGATAGCGCCGATGGAACAAGCACTATCATTCCGTACACGGGTGGGTGAGCCGTATTAGTGTGAGATCCATAATTTCGACTCACACTGATTTTTCAGCTGCATACCTACTTTTCACCAATAGCCAAAAGCGCTGTAGCATGTAGCTCCTGCCCCGGTAAATGCGTATTCAGATACTCCAAACACATTTTCTCTTTCTTGTGCCAAAACCTCGGGTCTGTACTGGCCTTTAAGTCTGCGCAAAAAGCGCTGCCCTTGAGTATGCCTTGCCAAAATTGCTCAGCCGTTGTACTCGGAAAAAAATGCTTGATGGGCTCAACAGTTACCCTTTCGAATCCGGCTGCACTCATCTCACTGACCATTGTCTGGCTGTTATCAAATGGAGTAACAGACGTATTCACCTGTCTTTGGTTTTGAGCAAACAATTCAGGGAACCCTGCTTGTAACGATTCAACGATGAGTCTGTTGTAACTCGATGTATGATGTGGAGCCCAAGTGTATACAGCGGCTCTACCATGCGGTTTTAGAACGCGGTACATCTCCGCAAAGCCTCGAATTCTGTCCGGAAAGAACATTAACCCAAACTGTGAAAAGGCGACATCATATGTCTTGTCTTCCGCGTGTAGTGCCTGGCAATCACATAGCTCGGTGCGAATGTTAGAAATAGACCTGTCTTTGATAGATTTTCTTAGTATAGAAAGCATATTCTCTGAGAAATCATAGCTGTCCACGCGATCAACCAATTCTGACAATAGGAGAGAAACTGTTCCTGGGCCACAAGCTATATCGATAACATGATCGTCTTTTCTTAGCTTGACTCTGTCAAAACTGTCTCGCGCCCAGCGTTCAAACATCGGCGAGAATAGACTAGTATATCCTTCTGCAACGATATCCCATGTATTTGAAACTGCAAGTTTGTTTGACATTGCTTGTACCTCTAATTCACGTTTCTAGAGATGGGTAGCTTAAAGGTCCCCCTAAGGGTAAGGTCAACCATTTTTGAATGTGAGTTTCGGATAACTTCAGGTATCAATAAGTGGGTGTGGTTCTTTCACCAAACTGAAGCTTCGGGGGCGAGTCTTCCCAGTTTACTCTTCTTTACGATTTGCAATGACCCCTTGCCCTACAGGAGCCTGTGATTGAAGTGTTATAATAGAGGATAAAGCCAATCACTTTTACCGTTTCAACAATACGGTAAAGCATTGCACTTGCGTTAGTGTTCTGCACAACTCATCAATGCGTCGCTGACAAA
>NZ_JAMKMR010000029.1 GCF_023634645.1 Vibrio sinus | reverse complement strand
TAACTTAATATGTACTTAGGATAGCTGTGTTTTAGATTTCAAGCCGTTGTCTTGGCCATTGTCTGAAATCAAATCATTTGGCTCATTAAGCTCCTTTTCAAGAAGCTGTGTTCGCCATGCAGAGTTGATACCCCAATAGAAGAAGATGAGACTTGCTACGGCCACTGCTGCCATGCCATAGCCGAACGGAAGAATATTGATACCGCCAAATTGGCTGCTTCCGATGTAAGAAAGAATCATCATGGCGACGAAGTAACACATCATCCAAAGGCTTGCTTTCACATGCTTGCCGATGCCATCCCAGCCACGTTTGTTTTGGAAATAGGCGTAGATGACAAAGCCAAGCAATAGAATAATGATAACTTTACCTGTAAGCGGCCATCGTGACCAATAAAGTACCTCAGAAGAAATGGCAAAACCCAGTGGTGCAAGAATATTGAGATACTTGAGGCGGATGGGGCTGTTAATTTCTGGTGCGATTTTACGTAGTGACATGGCAGCCATTGGGCCGACAATATAGGTGACCACTGTCGCCGCAGAGATGATTCCTGCCAGTTGTCCCCATCCTCTAAAGAGATAAAGGAACACAAAACCAATAACCAAGTTTGTCCATAAGGCTGCGCGTGGGATATGGTATTTAGAATGCAGCTTTGACATGCATTTTGGCATATGACCATGTTCACTCATAGCAAATAGCATACGAGTGGTGGTGCCCATGTAAGTAATACCCGTTCCTGTTGGCGATACAAACGCATCAACGTAAAGCAATAACACAACAAGGTTTAGGTTTAACGCAATCGCTAATTGAGCGAACGGAGAATCAAAATCCAAGCTCCAACCACTTTTTGCCAAAACAGACGGTTCAATTCCACCGATAAAGCTAACTTGTAGACCGATGTACAACACTAAAGCAAAGGCAAGGGTTAAGATAATCGCAAGCGGTAAATCTCGTTTGGGATTTTTCGCTTCGCCCGCAAAGTGCATTGGGCTTTGAAAACCGTTATACGCGAAGACGATACCTGCTGTCGCAACGGCTGTCAGTGCTCCTGCCCAACCATAAGGGGCAAAAGAATGATTCACCGCGGTAAAGTTACCAGGGTGGAAGCCAGCCACTACGATAGAGGTTACGCAAATAACGGGCACTAACATTTTGAAGATAGTGATACTCGTTTGAGATTTGCTAAAGAGGTTTACACTCCAAAAGTTAAGCAAGAAGTAGATGATCATCAATACAGCTGCAATCGCAAGACCAAATGTTGAAAGCGAGTGGGTTTGCATATTGAAGATGGTGCTTGTAAGAGGTTGAATCCATTGCCACTTCCAAGTTGCCATATACTGAACTGAGGCTTCAGCTTCAATCGGAATAACAGTGACGATAGAAAGCCAGGTTGCCCAGGCTGCCATGTATCCGACGACGGAGCCATGAGTGAACTCTAAGTAACGAACAGGACCACCTGATTTAGGAAATACGGTCGACACTTCCATATAAGTTAGCGCAACGATCAATACGGCAACCCAGCCTATGATCCAAGAAACAATAGAAGCAGGGCCTGCGATTTTGGCAGCGTGATAGGCACCAAATAGCCATCCTGAGCCAATAACAGATCCGACACCTGTCATTGTTAGCGCGAGCAACCCCATTCTTCTTTTGGGCTTCGCCTGTGTGTAGTTCATACTCATAAAGTGTATTGTCCTTTATAGTGTGTATGTCTGTCTAAACGGCAGCAAGTCAGGCTGCACGTTAAATAATTTAGAATCGTCGTTATAAAAAGCGAACGCTATCCTAGTTATTAGATGTCATGCGTCATAACGTTACTCAACATAGTGCTGAGTACTGCGAATATATTTTTGTTTGATTATGTGTATCGCTTAACGCAAAGATAATGGTTATATACGTTCTTCGACGTTTAAGATGTGTGATAGCTCAGTTGAAAAGAGCAAGTGGAATTAAATATGAAGTTGCAAATGGCGTCTCCAATTATATTGATTATTGGGTGAGCATTCCTTGCAATATGAAACTAATTTGGCTTCTCTGCCTTTTTAGGTGACAGAAACGTAACACTTTGCAACGTATCCTGTCAATATGCTGAATAATTCGTAAACTTGGATAGATTTTTCATGAACATGTCAAATTTTGGTGTTTACGTAGTGTTTTTTCGTAATATTATTCCGTCACTCATACCATTAAATGACAATAAGATTAATAACAGAATGAATTATTAATTAAAAGATTAATAGTTATCATAGCTATATCAAGAGAGAGCATTTACTTATAATAGGTAGACTTGGATAAAGCTAGGAGGCTTATATATGGCAAAGTATGAGATAAAGAACGTTGTCTTTGATGTAGGAAATGTATTAGTTAGATGGTCACCTTATGAAATAGTAAGGCTGACGTTTGGTGAAGATGTAGAAGCAACCGATATGGCAAAACGCATTTTCCTCAGCGATATTTGGAGTAGTCTCAATAAAGGAGAAATGACAGAAACCCAAGCCATATCAAGATATGAAGAGCGATTGGGCCTGAAAAAAGAAACCCTAGAAGTGTTGTTTTACTATATCAAGGAAAGTTTGATTCCGATTTATGGAATGTATGAATTACTCTGTAAACTAAAAGAGTCTGGATACAAGATCTTTGCATTAACGGATAATGTTGTCGAAATCGTAGATTTTTTACAGGATCGCTACGAGTTTTGGCAGAAATTTGATGGCGCTATTGTTTCTGCGGAAGTTGGCTGCTTAAAGCCTAGCGCTGAAATTTATCGAAAATTGTTGGAAACTTACCAACTTGATGGAAAAGAAACCGTTTTCATGGATGATGTCTTGGCGAATGTTAAGGGCGCACAAGACGCAGGCATTCACGCTATTCATTTTAAAAACCTGTTCCAGTGTCGACAAGAGCTCGCGGATCTGTCTGTAGATATATAAACTCAAAGGATGAAATACCTATTAGTGCTATTAGGTTTCATCCTGTGAGCCCTTGCTTAATCAATAATACTCACCTATCGATTAAAGTTAACTAATCTGAAAAATCAATCCTTACCTCTCAATATAATAGATTCCTATCATTTTTACTGATTCACTCTAGAGTTAACATGGAATATTTTTGTTCAATTAAAAATAAATTAAATATTTCTTCATGTGAATTTACAAATTATTTACGTATTTCAGTATTTATCTATATATTTGTATCTCTAGTTTTTTAATGGATAGTCTGATGATTATCGTAATGGTATATATCCACATACTTATATTTCGGGTTTACTGTAATGAAAAATGATAGAAGCTTTAAAAATATATTGATGGTGAGTATGGGTGGCATGCTCGATGTTTATGACTTCATTGTCTATGCGGTTATGTCTAGATATATATCAGATGTATTCTTCCCAAACGAAGATAGCATGACGTCGCTTATTTCGACATTTGCAATATTTGCTATCGGCTACTTAGCACGACCAGTCGGCGGGATCATTTTTGGTCATTTAGGTGACAAGTATGGAAGAGTAAAACTGTTTTCTTACTCTATCCTGTTGATGGCTTTTTCTACCTTCTTTATTGGTCTTATCCCTTCCTACACTTCAATAGGAATTTACTCGACCTTACTTATCACCTTTTTCCGGTTGTTACAGGGGCTCGCATTGGGTGGGGAGTTTCCTGGAGCAATCACTTATATTACGGAATTTAGCGTTGAGAAATCAGGGAAAAATGCGGGCTACATGTTTTGTTCAATGTGGCTAGGTGCGGTATTGGGTTCATTAACTCTGTCAGTGCTATTGCTAAAATTTACTCATCCAGAAATGCTTCAGTTTGGCTGGCGAATTCCGTTTTTCATAAGTGGCGTGTTAGGCCTATTTGGCTTTTTTATACGAACAAGGTTAATAGAATCACCCGACTTTTCAATGGTCAAGCGCATAGAACGGGTACCTCTTTGGATTGTATTACGTAACAAAAAAGTCGATGTCTTAGTGGGGATTTTTGTTGTGGCAATAAACTCAGCGACGTTTTACTCTCTTTGGTTCTTCTTACCTGATTATCTGGTCAAAATAGTGGGTGAAACTAAGCCTTATTTGCACTGGTATATTACGTTGGGTTTGCTGCTTTCCAGCTTGTTCTGTGTTCCCTTCGGTTACCTAGCTGATAGACTATCGATTTCACGGTTTGTCCGTTTGGTCTGCCTACTCGCAATACTATTGCCTTTTCCAATTTATAGCTTGTATATGATTAAAGGGAATATCTTTATTGCTTCTGTCGTGTTGAGCGCTGTTCTTAGTGCAATCTCTGCGGTTGTTATTCCCAAATTTTTGTTTAGGTTGTTTGCAACGAATATTAGATATACAGGAATATCAATTTGTTATAACTTTGCTAATGCAATTTTTGGTGGCTTCGCTCCAATGGCGTCTTTACTTTTAATTAAGGAATCTGGCTCGAATATGGCACCACCAGTGTACATTATCGGACTGGGCGTCGTTGCCCTAATTGCCACTACAATATTTTACCGAGTATCCAATAGAGTAATAAACAGAACAAAAACGACCTAAACGATCCATACAAATATCGGATATTTTTGCTATGAGGTGAATCATGTACCAAATAAGAAAAGCACAAAGAAAAGATTCAGAAGAGCTCTTTGATCTACGAATTCAGGCGATCAAAGCAAAATGCATTAACCATTATTCCACTGAGCAAATAGAACACTGGACTTCAGGAAGCGTGAACGAGCAATTTCAAAGTGATGTTGAGGCTAAATTCTACATCACCGAATTTGAAGGTGAAATGGTTGGCTCTGGAATGCTTGATGAAAAGTCAGGCATGGTTGACGCTATCTTTATTGCGCCCAAGTTTATGGGCAAAGGTGCAGCCGCGATCATGATTCAGTTTTTAGAGTCCAAAGCGCGGGAAAAGGGGCTTAAGCAACTGAAACTGCAGTCCACTTTAAATGCAGCTAAGTTTTATCGTTCTCAAGGCTTTATCGGTGAAGACATCTCGATTTATCGCTCGCCGAAAGGTTTGGAACTTGCTTGTGTGCCTATGGAAAAGAGTTTGTAGCTAGAAACATCTGACTCCAATATTAGAAGGGGTTAGGGTGAAAGTAACCCTATATTTTTATTGCTTTAAACACGGTCATATACGATCCATTGCGCAATTAAAGTAAGCAATTAGCGATTGAAAAGTATGGAGGATTTAGCGAAGGGCTAGTTCTCCATACTTGTCAATGAACACTGGTGTGTTTTCCTTCGGGATGAGTGGAGCCTCACCTAACTTCTTTTCAATGACTCACAGACTTCAGGTGAAATAGCATAAGTTCTGCTTGAATAGCGGCTCGATAGTTCTCGTAAATCTTTACACTCAATATAACTTTCAACCATCAAAGAGATTTCTTGATGGACAAATAGAGATAGAATAGGGGATAACATCAACCCTATCATTATTGTCATCTTGTTAAAGTTAAAAAATATCTGATCTTTCTTTGGTTTTAACTTATTGTGAAGTAAATAATATAAGACTCCATAACCTCCCCAAAATAAACAAGCTATTCCGGCCCAAATGTTAACTAAACCGGGTAGACTAACATGATCTCGATACTCTAATAGAGGTGAAAGATTTATTTCGGTAATCCAAAATCCTAATAACAACAAAGTTAGTGAAGAAGCTATCCTAATTATAATCATTCGTACAATGCCTTTTCTTTATCTGGCTTTCAACGAGTCACAAATTTTTGGTGACATTGCATAAGTTCGACTAGAGTATCGGCTCGATAGTTTACGTTGGTCTTTACACTCAGTGTATCCCTTGATCTGATAGTTTATAGCTGAGAAATTAATAACGCTTAAAATAAGTGAAATAAAAAACAAACTTAAAACCATCTTGTTTATCTTTCCAATGTTAACGGTAAGTCGAAATTGTTCTTTAGCCGAATAAAGAACTATATATACACCAATAAAAAAGCAGCCATACCCGGAAAAAATATTCACTATCCCATCACGTTCAATTACAATTTGAGAGCTTAAGGTAGCAGTGGATATATTTGAGTAACTTATCCAACCTCCCAACACTGCAAGAAGAGAAAAGATGACTATCCTTGCATAGTTCATTGAAAGTACTCCTTAATAGTTTCCGTGAAGTCATCTGAGAACCCATTTACAGTAGCTTAAATCGTGCGACTTATAGAAATTTGCATTATAGCTAAGCCTTATCATGTTTTTAGTGGTTCACATAGTTCAGGTGAAATAGCATAAGTTCGGCTTGAATAGCGGCTTGATAGTTCACGCAGGTCATTGCACTCGGTGTAGCTACTATAAAGGCTTGTTATTTTTACATTGATATATAATGTGATAAGTGGTGAAGCAATAAATATTAATATTAGACCTAACCTGTTTAGGTATACGGAAGGGATTTTGGAGGAAAACACCATCATCATGTAATATACGAAAAACAAACCACCAACAAAAGTACCTGAGACTACTGCCCATATGTTAATGATACTATCCACTACAATATAATCATGCTTTTGATGAAGAAGTTGGAAGTAATCTATTGATAGGTAGAGGCAAAATAGCATAAACGATAAACTAAACAAGGCTCTAATATAAATCATTATAATTCTTTTTCTTGTTGATTTGACAATCTATTATGAATACCCATAGCTTTTATCTATCTTGTTATTAACGACTTGCAGAGTTCTGGTGAAATAGCGTAAGTTTGACTTGAATAGCGGCTTGATAGCTTACGCTTATCTTTACACTCTGTATATCCTTCTATCTGACGGTTGATAGCTGAAAAGGTAATAATAGCTAAAATAAGTGAAGCCACAAGTAGGCCTCCCACTACCTTTTTTATATCTCCGATATTAATGGAAATCTGAAACTGCTTTTTTACCCAAAATAAGGTTAAATAAAAACCAATTAATAAACAGCTATAACCAGCTAATATATTGACCATTCCGCTACGTTCGATGATTGAATGCTGAGTTAAGAAAGCAATTTCGATATTATCTTTACTAATCCACCCTCCAAGAAGGGCAAACAGAAAAGATGAAACAATTCTAATATAATTCACTCAAAAAATTCCTTAACTCCATCAGAAAACGATTGTGAATAGCCGTTTAGATCATCAATAGCATTGAGTAACTGTCCAATTCCCAAAGAAGCTAAAACAAAGACTACTGATGTAGCAAGAATTCCAATTGTTGTAGGTATCGCTACCGCTACCGAAGTGAATACTGCTGCTCCAGCTAAGGACATCATACCCATTAACAATGTCCCCGGCAGAGTTACTCACAAACTCAGCAACCGTGGTTTCGTTTCTTAAAGCGAAATCAACCGCATCAATACCCGCGGAAACAGCTATCTCTCTATGCCGAACATAGCTGGCACTGGTTTTCAAATCATTCAACCCAGCAAGGTACTGTTTTTACAGGCCAATGAGAATAGACATTATCACCAATCTAATAGGTAAAAAGAGTTTATTGATGAACCAACCCCTTGGTGGAGAGCGAGGATCACAATAGAAAGTAATGCAATAAGAAGCGAATGTAGAAAGCTGAAAACACAAAAGGCAAGACTGAAATGTCTTGCCTTTCGATAGAATAGTGGCGGAGAGATAGGGATTTGAACCCTAGATACGCTATTAACGTATGCCGGTTTTCAAGACCGGTGCTTTCAACCACTCAGCCATCTCTCCGTTGTTGGCCCGCATTCTATAGGGGTTGATCTTGGTTGTAAAGGCACTAACGTATTGTTTGCTTAACTAATAATCAATTGAAGGGAAATAAATTGAAAACAGGGAAGCAATGTTGCTTCCCTGTTCAGATTGGCATCAATAGACGTTAATTATTTTTGGTATAGAATCGTTGTAACTCTGTTAGACCTTGCATCAAGACAGGCAAAGGTGGATTGTCATCAAGGCGTTTGTAGTCCTTGTTGTACAACTTGTAGTTACCAAACTTATCGATTACGGCGGTTCGGTTTGCGGTAATCAACGCGAGCTCTTTCGAATCTCCCGCCAGAATCCATTTTCGTTTGCTTTCATTGAATAAACTGCGGCCACTACTGTAATAATATGGGCTTGTCGAGGTACCGAGAATTTCCTGCATGATAGTCACAGAAAAATCCAAGTGGCTTGAGCGGTGAGTAAATTTGGCAGGTAGCATGCCTGGCCAGTGGATGATCATCGGCACTTGTAGCTGGAAGCGGCTGTAGTTTGAATTCGAACCCCAGCTGTTGGTCTTGGTATCATTAAGCTCCATTCCGTGGTTAGACGTAATCACCACCACAGTGTCTTTGCTTAGCCCTAAAGATTGGATCTCTTCAATAAGTTGTTCGACTTCTTGATCCGCAGTGTGCACGGAAGCATCGTAGCTTTCGAGAAGGTTTGAATAGGACAGTTTTTTATCGCCAGCGAGATCAGAAAAGTTACCCACCGTCGTCAATTCAATAAAGCTAAACCAAGGCGCTTTCGCGGTTTTTACCCATTCAGACCATTTGTTGATTGTCTGGCTGTCATTCGATGAATGGTCATTAAAGTCGATTTTATTCAGCTTTAAACCATGGAAAATGGTATCAGCGAATAAGTCATCACTGAAATTATCCCCGCTAAACAAGCCAAACTTATAGCCTTGATCTTTCATTGCTTTAATCATAACAGGCGAGGTGCCTTGCGCCTTGATACTGCTTGCGTAGCTGCTTGGCAAGCCATAAAACAGACCAAACATGCCGTACATGTCGTTGCTGGAGCTATAGTGGTTTGTGAAGTCTAAATTTTCTTGAGCGTATTTATAAGCGTTGGGCATTTTTGTAGGCGTTAACGCGTCTGCGCGCAGGTTGTCCACACTAATGACCAGCACATTCAAATGGTTGGCTCGACGTTCAAATTTTAATGGCTCAAGAGGGTAATCAACGAGGTGAAGCTTGCCCTCATTTTCAGATTTGCGTTTTAAATAATCAGCTCTATCAAGTAGGCCGTGCTTTTCCATAAAGGATTTTGCCGTCATGGGGTAAGACAGCGGGAAGTTCGACTTTTGGCTGGTGACTGGATTATAAAAATTCGCATCTGACCAGACGTAGATCAGATGGCTAGTAATAAAGCAAATAAATAACAGTATTGCGATAGGGCGACCAACACGCTTGTGCGCGAGCTTTCTCTGTTTGCGCCACACCCATTCTGATAGGCCGAGTTCCAGTAGGAAAATCAGTGGCATAACAATAAATAGGTGTTTAAGGTCGGTGCTTATCGCACTATTTCCGTCGCTAAATAGCACTTCCCAAACAATTCGATTCAAGTGCAAATTGATGATTTGGTAAGCTTGGGTGTCGACTAGGAGTAGGGTCAGTCCGACAGTGGAAAAACACACTGAAACGAGTCGAAAGAGTTTTCGCGACGGGATTAAAAAGGTAAGAGGGAATAGAATCAACAAGTAAAGGGCGAAGACTAAAAAACTAAAATGCCCGATCCAAGACACTGCCAGATAAAACTGACCTAATAAGGTTTCGGGCCACGGTGAATGAATAATATAGCGTGTGCCTATTAACATCGCCGCGATGATGTTGAAGAAGGCAAACCAGTGCCCCCAACCAACCAAACGTGAAACTCGTTCTCCGTATGTGTTTCCGTTATCAACCATGTGTTGTTCTAATACCCGGTTCCAATTAATGTGTAGTTAGGTCTAGAGAAGATAGTAAGGCTTGAGAAAATTTTTCAGCGAGCTCTTTGCGTTGAGACGCTGAGACATTTTGATTCAGCACATTCGTTACAATGTTACCAGCGATCATCAACGTAAGATCCGGAGATGCGTCGTGTTTTTCAAGCACGGTTGCAATTTCAGCTAGTATTTCTTCTATTTTCTGGTCACTGTATTTCGATGTTATCGGCATAATATCTCTAAAGATGATAGTCAAAGCGGCCTATGATAACCTACTATGCCATACAACTTAAACCAAGTACGACGATAAATTTACAATGAGCCTTACCCTTTCTAACGTTATTCTACACCAGTTAAAAAAAAATGATCAGGAAGATCTGATAGTTAACTATAGACCTGATGCTCTAGAACTCAATAATTCTAGCGAAAACTTGGTAGCTGAGTTACATCGTGTCTTTAATTCCAAGGCAGGAAAAGGCTTTGGCTCATTTAAAGACGAAAGTGACTTCCAAATCCAGCTTCAAGATTTACGCCGCGGTGACATAAATTTTTACCAATTTTCACAGTTTTGCGCCACAAGATTGAAGGAAGAACTGGTGAAGTACCCATTTGCCGATGAAGGTACGCTAGTGATGGCAAACTATCAGTCTTTGGCAACCGACTATCTTTTCATCGGTCTTCTACAATCGAACACCAGCTTAAAAGTGACAGAGCAGCTTGATATCAGCGCGACTGAGTATCTCGATATCTCTAAGATGGATATCGCGGCTCGAATTGATCTATCTAGCTATGAAACCGATAAAGATTCCAACCGATATTTGTCTTACATCAAAGGGCGTGTGGGTCGAAAAGTGGCGGATTTCTTTCTCGACTTTTTACAAGCAGAGGTCGGATTGGATACCAAGCAGCAGAACCAAGTGCTGATGCAGGCGGTACAAGATTTTTGTACCGACTCCAAGCTAGAAAAGGACGAACAAAACAACTTTAAGAAGCAAGTTTTCGAATATTGTAACGAGCAAATCAAATCTGGAGATGAAGTCGTTGTAAAAGAGCTTTCTCAAGAGTTACCGGCAAGCCCTGATGGTACCAGTTTTATGGATTACGCTGATAACCAAGGCTATCAGTTAGAAGAGAGCTTTCCTGCTGATAGAACAACAGTGAGAAAATTGACCAAATACGTAGGCGCTGGTGGTGGACTAAATGTCACGTTTGATAGTTTATTGCTTGGAGAGCGTGTATTTTATGACCCAGAAACCGACACCTTAACTATAAAGGGTACACCACCCAATTTAAGGGATCAGTTGACACGCAACGTGTGAGCTAGAGATCACTATCGGTGCGCTTTTATTGAGTGCCAAAGCAAAAATTTTCTAAAAGGGTGCGCTCAGCACTCTTTTTTCTTATCGGTAAAGGTAATAAGTAATATAAACTCAGTAAAGGATTGAGTTTTCAAGCGTTATCTCGCTGAATCTCACCAAAAGCTGTATTGCAATGGATTGAATAGTACCAGTGAGGCAAAAGCATCGATGGGAAAGGGATATAAAAGAGTTCGTTGGACTTGGATAGTTGCGATTATTTGGGCGTTAGTTGTCGTTGCGGTGTCAATGAATTATCGGGCTAATGTTGCCTCGATGCAGACCCTAAATAAGATGTCAAAGGATGTAGAAGAGCTGCAAGGGATTTTGTCGTACGACACGCCATTTCGCATTAAACATTTGGATAAAGTGGGCGGAATTATCCAAAAGGTTTATATCCAACGCGTTAAATTAGAGACTGAACTTGCTCAAGGCTTTTTCAATCCTGATATTAACCAAGCACTGTACACGATTGATCGATATATTGAACATGTACGCAGCTTTGTTAAAGCCGAAACCGATGTCGTTACCCTAGTTAATAATTTAAGAAAGACCAGAGAAAAATACGTTGGTCAAGAAAAGCTAGAATCCATTTACTTCCAGCTAAGTGCCTATGTGCTTGAGGCGATGTACAGTGATTCCAGTGGTAGCCCCGCCGTTTATCGAGCGTTGGATAAAGTATTTCTGTTATCACAAAGTTTACCCAGCGATCAGAGTCGAGAGCTGCAACAAGTCCTAGGCCAAATTTCAACCGTACTGGGTGGTTACGCGCAAGGCAATTATTTGGTGGAAAAGTTATTAGAACATTCCATCCATGAGCAAATTACTCACTTAGAAAATCAGTATGATTCCCTGTTGGATGTGTATCTGATTATCATTATTTCGGTGAGCGGATTTAGTATTTTTGTATTGACTCTATCCAGAGAAAGGCAAAACATTAGTGTCGAAACCATGCCAGAAATAGGGCCGCAAGATATTCCGGTTTCTCAGGTTGAACCAGCAGGAGAGGCCGCCGTTATTGGCACTAGCATAGCGAGCCATGCGGACGAAGTGGTTTCGCAAACTGAGCCTACCGTTGATAAGCAATATTCCTCAAAAGCTAGCGAAGATGTATCAACTTCTGTGAGCGATTCACAAAACCTTCCCGTGATTGATTTTGACAAGCTAACCGACTCCTTGAGTGGTGACGTGGAGTCCGTCGTTCTATTGCTTAATGTATTTGTTCAAGATCATCGGGGTGACGTTCAGACATTAACGTCTTCTTTAAATGACGATCATGAAAATGCGTTGAGAGCGGCTCATAGTTTAAAAGGTGTTGCCGCAAACCTTGGAGCGAATGGTTTGAGAGAAGCTGCCAATGAAGTAGAAAAAACGCTAAAGGAGAACGGTACCGTTACCCCTCAGATGTTAGAGACGCTGGATTTTCATTTGCAGAGATCGATTAGAGAAGCTGAAGCGTACTTAAAAGAGAAATCTTAAAATCACCTTGAGCAGAGAAGTAAAAAAGCGGCGAGAAACTCACGCCGCTTTGAAGGATTGCGAATAGGTTGACTCAGCCGAATATTAGGCGGTTTGTTGTTCACCTGAACTGAAGTCTTCGGCTGCTGCGTCTGTTGTTTCTGTTTTGGGTTTCACTTTATCAACAAAGAAACCGAAGTAAGATGTGATTATTGTGATGATAATGCACACAAAGCTTAACCACATATAAGGTGCGTAGGCTAACGTTGCTACCCCCAAGATGCTCGCCATATAGATGCCATTATCACTCCAAGGCACCATTCCAGAGGTCAGTGTGCCACCAAATTCGGCATTTCTTGATAAATTTTTTCGTTGATAGCCAAGCCTGTCGTAGTTTTTAGCGCAGATCTTTGGCGTCAGTATCAAAGAGACATACATGGCTGAGCCAAATACATTGGCCAGAAATGCGGTGCCAATGGTGCTAGTCGCTAGCGAACCAGAAGATTGAACTTTATGCTCAAAAAGGCCCGCGATAGTGTCGAGTACGCCCACTTTTTCAAGTAACCCACCGAAACCTAAACCAAACACGATGACAGCAACCGAGCCTAGCATGGAGTACATCCCGCCACGATTTAAGATGGCATCGATAAATTTCACACCCGTATCAATAGGTAGAGGCTGCCAAGCGGCGCGAAACGCAGTGAGGAATTCCGTATGTTGAAACAATACAGCCCAAAGGACACCCAGTACTGCACCGAAACTTATCACGGGGAAGGCGGGCATCCGCAGGGCAAGTAAACCAAGTACCGCGATAACAGGAATAAATGACCAAGGTGTAATATGAAATTGCTGCTGCATCGCGTCCATCACCGCTTGGACATGCTCGGTGTTCATTTGACCAGAGTAATGAAGGCCAAAAGCGGTAAACATGATGCCTGTAATGACATAGCTGATGGAAGCGATGGGCAACATGCCTCTAATATGTTCAACCACTTCCACGCCAGACATGGATGAGGCCAAAATGACTGAGTCAGAAAGTGGCGACATTTTGTCGCCAAAATAACAGCCAGATAATACGGCACCCGCAGTAATCGGGGCGGGAACACCTAAACCTTGACCAATACCCATCATTGCAATCCCTGCCGTGCCTGCCGACCCCCAAGAGGTTCCCGTTGCTAGCGATGTGAGTGAACAAATGATCATAGTGGCGAGAAGAAAAATTGAAGGGTGTATTGATTCCAAACCATAAAAAATAATGGTAGGTACAATACCGCCAATGATCCATGTTCCGACGAGAGCACCTACCGCCAACAGAATAAGCACCGCTCCCAATCCATTGGCGATACCATGTAATGCTGACTCTTCTAGGGATTTATAGGAGTGTCCGAGCCAGATGCCCAAAGCCATGATAATAAACCAACCAATATACAACGCGAGCTGAATTGGTAAGTCTAATTTAGCGGTAAAAGAAAAGGCCATAAGTAGGAATAACCCGAGTGCAAGAAAGACTTGCGCCAAGCTCGGTCGCTTTGGCTGAACTTGCTTCATTATACGAACCTCTTGTACAGGGTTTAGAACCCGATTAAATGAGCGAAGAAAAGATTTTCCTCCTAAAAATGCGCCACGCACTCTACATTAATCAGGATGAGATATCGATAAAAATGTAATGCTATGTGAATGAATTTCAGTAAAAGTGTGATGATTATTGTTTTATATTAACAATTTACTGAGTATTCGGATTTCTATCCAACATGTTAATTGCCCTAATTATAATTAATGCTGATGAGTTTATAGTGGGTGCATCATGTGGTTGATTTTTGCCCGTTTGTGTTTTTACTCAACATTAGACTTGCCCTCAAAGCTACGCCTCCAAATGCCATCAGTCTTCAATTTGTTCTTGAAGTTTTGTGCTAAAAGTTGAAGTATGTGAAATCAATTTGGACAGTTTGGGAGTCTCTCAGCTGTGCCGTATGTTTGACTGAATGATGGAGTGTAAAAAATGAGAGTGGGTCTGATTGGCTGGCGTGGAATGGTTGGCTCGGTTTTGATGAAACGTATGGTAGAAGAGAAGGACTTCGATCTGATAGAGCCAGTGTTTTACAGTACTTCACAAGTTGGTATCTCAGCTCCAAACTTTGGTAAAGATGCGGGAATTCTTAATGATGCACATGATTTGGAAAGTTTGAAGACGTTAGATGCCGTCATCACATGCCAAGGAGGTGACTATACCAAGGAAGTTTATCCCAAATTGCGTCAATCGGGTTGGAAAGGTTATTGGATTGATGCAGCGTCTACACTGAGATTAGATTCAGACTCGATTATCACCTTAGATCCTGTGAACTTAGCACAGATTCAGCAGGGCTTGCATCAGGGCGTGAAGACGTATGTTGGCGGTAATTGTACGGTTAGCTTAATGTTAATGGCACTGGGCGGATTGTATGAGAAAGGTTTGGTGGAATGGATGAGCGCCATGACCTATCAAGCAGCATCTGGGGCTGGTGCGCAAAATATGCGTGAGCTTATCGCGCAAATGGGCGTGGTTAACGATAGTGTTAGTTCCAAATTAGCGGATCCTTCTTCATCAATTTTAGAAATTGACAAAATGGTGGCGAACACGATTCGTTCCTCTCGCTTCCCAACCGATAAATTCGGTGTGCCTTTAGCGGGCTCATTGATCCCTTGGATTGACGTTAAACGCGACAACGGACAAAGCAAAGAAGAATGGAAAGCTCAGGTTGAGGCCAACAAGATATTGGGTTCGCAGAGTTCGCCAGTGCCAATCGATGGTACCTGTGTGAGAATCGGTGCGATGCGCTGTCACGCGCAAGCTTTAACCATTAAATTGAAGCAAAATGTACCGATGGATGAAGTGGAAGAAATCATCTCTACACACAATGATTGGGTAAAAGTCATTCCTAACGAGCGCGATATAACGGCGCAAGAGTTATCTCCTGCAGCAGTTACAGGAACCATGTCGGTGCCAGTAGGCCGATTGAGAAAAATGTCGATGGGTGATGATTTCTTGAATGCCTTTACCGTTGGTGACCAGTTGCTATGGGGAGCTGCAGAGCCTCTAAGACGTACATTGCGTATTATTCTTGCTGAGAAATAGTCTAAAACGGCCAAGAGCTAAGTTTGCATCAACTTAGCTCTGTTCTATACCCAAACGGCTTCACGGTGCGATTCAAATCTAAGCCAATCCAGGAAGTAGGTGTTTCAACCCTTCCGCAATAAACTGAATGCCTAATGCACCTAGTATTAGCCCCATAATACGAGTAATGACGTTGATTCCAGTTTGGCCACAGAATTTTACAATCAGTGGTGCAGATCGAAACAACCCCCATGTGCATAAACAGAATAAGCTTATCGTTGCGATAATACCCATAGTATCCATCGTAGTTGGATATTTCGCACCATAGACGATAGTAGAGCTAATCGCACCAGGGCCTGCCATCAACGGCATAGCAAGTGGCACGACACCAATTTGCTCTTTGCTGATATATTCAGACTTTTCTTGCTTGTTTTGTTTGTCTTCGCCTAATTTACCACTCATCATCGAAAAGGCGATGCTAAGCAACAACAAGCCCCCAGCGACGCGAAACGAGTCTAGTGAAATACTAAACATATCCAGCAGCATTTGCCCTGCAAGCAGCGAAACAATCAGAATGATGGCGACAGCAAGGTTGGCAGTGACTGCGGTTTTGTTCTTTTCTTCTGGTGTCATATGACCAGTTAAAGAGACAAAGACAGGCATGACACCAACGGGGTTGACCGCCGCCACTAAGCCCAAAAAGAACTGAAGAAAAACAGCAATTTCTAGAGAGGACATACTTTAGACTCACAGACTATTAGTCAATATTATTTTGGAGTCGTATTGTATGTCAGTTTCCACAGGAGTTCGAGTTTTATACAGGCACAATGTGGATAGTCGGATCGTGATCTGTCGCTTTTTAAGTCAAGCTTTGATTAGGTCTGACAGATTATATCCAGTTATCTGTGCCCCTTTTTCCAGTTAGAGCAAAAATTCATTCGTACCCTATTTATTTATGGTAGTTAGCCCTAACCAAAGTTATATGAGTTTGGCGAGGCTAGTGATTTGTCGAAATGAGTCGTTAACTGCATTTACTAACATATTGATTATAAATTGAAATTAAGGATGAAAGGACTCATTATATGGAATTGGAATAAGGTGAATACTCGTGTATCAAGTGCTACAACAGGGAGAGACTAGTGAAAATAACAATATTGGATGACTACCAAGATGTAGTTAAGACATTGAATTGTTTTGAGTTACTGTCAGCGCATGACGTAACGGTTTTCAATGAGACACTACCTGAGTCAGAGTTGTCAGCTAAGCTTAAAGATACTGAAGCTTTAGTGCTAATCCGAGAGCGTACGGCCATTACCGAATCACTACTTTCTCAGTTACCACGCCTTAAAGTTATCAGTCAAACTGGTAAAGTTAGCAATCATATTGATGTCCACTTGTGTGAGAAATACGGTGTTAAAGTATTAGAAGGTCGAGGCTCCCCGGTTGCTCCATCTGAGTTGTGCTGGGCTTTGTTAATGGCTGCAAGTCGTCATATCCCAACGTATGTTTCTAACCTTCAACATGACCAATGGCAAAACTCTGGTGTACTTGGGTTAGGTCGTACGTTAAGGGGTTTAAAATTAGGCATTTGGGGTTACGGAAAAATCGGGCAAAGAGTTGCTCAATATGCAAAAGCGTTTGAAATCTCAGTTTTGGTTTGGGGGAGTGTGCAATCTCGAAAGTTAGCCACTGAGCATGGGTTTCAAGCTGTAGGCTCAAAACAAGAGCTTTTCTCTGATTCAGATATTGTATCTCTTCACTTGCGACTAAATGATAGAACTAGAGCTTGTGTAAATGCTGACGATTTAAGGCTAATGAAGCCAGATTCCCTATTTCTCAATATTAGTCGTTCAGAGCTTGTCGAAACGTCAGCACTCTACAAAGAGCTTCTCTCGGTTCCCACAAAGCGAGCTGCTATAGATGTTTTTGATAATGAACCTGCGTCTTCGTGCAACGAACCTTTGCTTTCATTACCCAACGTGACAGCGACTCCTCACTTAGGGTATGTCGAGAAAAATAGCTATGAGCTGTACTTTAAAATGGCATTTGAGAACATTTTAGCTTTCGAGCGGGACTTAGTATAAATGTTAGCCACGATAATGTTTTTGTAGTGTAAGTATTTAAGGTGATTACCAGTATATAACAGGTGTAGTGGGTAAAGAGTTTAGCCTAGCGGATATATTCGTAGCATCAATATATAAGAAAGCTTTGCAGCATGGTTGCGTGGAAAATCAGTTTTACAATAACCATCTTAGATATATACGAGAAAATAAAAGCGCCCTAGTTTCTGAACCCTAAGCATATTGGATGACCGATTCAGCTGGGGTTGCCCCATACTTTTCCTCCAGTCAATAATTTGTTTGGCTCATTACTGCTAACATCCTCGTGCTAAATAGCATAATATACACGGCCTTTAGCTAGTATTGAGCCACTCATTGTAATGACAGATAAAACACAGCAAGTGACATTTGCCGATCTTGGCCTGATTCCAACTTTAGTCGAGCGACTAGAGGAATTAGAGTATCGCCAACCGACGCCCATTCAATCTCATACCATTCTTCATGCATTAGATGGGAGGGATATTGTTGGTGGCGCCAATACAGGCTCTGGCAAAACCGCCGCTTTTTCGCTGCCAATTTTGCAAAAGATTCTTCAGCAAGATACTGCTAATAATCGTCGTGGCAATTTTGTTTCTCACCTGATTTTAGTCCCGACCCGAGAGTTGGCATCACAGGTGGCATACAATGTTAAATCCTACTCATACCACCTTAGAGATAAGATCAAAACGGTTGCTGTATTTGGTGGTGTATCGGTGAACCCTCAAATGCTGGCACTTCGTGGTGGTAGCGACATTATTGTTGCGACACCAGGTCGATTACTCGATCTGGTATCCAGTAACGCTATCAAGTTGGAGCAAGTTAAAACACTTGTTCTTGATGAAGCTGACCGTATGTTGAGCCTTGGATTTACCGATGAACTCAATAAGATTCTTGCGTTACTACCTGAGAAAAAACAGACGCTGCTATTTTCTGCTACTTTCCCTGATAAAGTGACAACTTTGGCTCAGGGTTTGCTAAACGATCCAGTTGAAGTTCAATTACAAAGCGCGGAAGCCAGTACGTTGGTGCAGCGTGTGTTTAGTGTCAACAAAGGCGAGAAGACCGCGTTACTTGCGCATCTAATTAAACAACACCAGTGGCGACAGACTTTGATTTTTGTTAATGCTAAGAATGCCTGTAACCACCTAGCGCAAAAACTGTCAAAACGCGGTATCACGGCTGAGGTTTTTCATGGTGACAAAGGGCAAGGTGCTCGTACTCGCGTGCTTGAAGGCTTTAAGTCTGGTGAGATTCAAGTACTTATTGCCACTGATATTGCAGCACGTGGTCTTGATATAGAAAAACTACCTGTGGTGATAAACTTTGATCTTCCACGTAGCCCCGCCGATTATATGCATCGAATCGGGCGCAGCGGCCGCGCTGGTGAAGTTGGTTTAGGGATATCTCTTATTGATTATGATGACTATCACCATTTTAAAGTGATAGAAAAGAAAAATAAGTTCCAGCTTGAACGTGAGCAGGTCGAGGGTTTTGAAGTGGAAGACGATCAGAGTGAAGCTTACTTTTTACCCATGAAACCACGTGCAAAGCCTGCAGGTACAGGAAAAAAGAAGAAAAAACGCAATCAGTAGAATACAAGCTCGGGTGTGAGTCAGTAGACAATGTTAGTCGACCACTTCCTTTTCAATTCTGACTCGCATGCTACCCATCTCTATTGTGTTGCTCAGTTCATACAACCGGTTGATTAATTTTTCATTCAATTGGGTTCCGGACTTGAGCAAACAGCCTCCGTTTAGCATGCATAAATCGTTCACCAATATCATCCCTTCTTTGAGATCTGAGAGGCAAGCGATCGAAAGGTATTCGCTATAGACTTCTTTCGTTTTCTGCTCGGCTGGTTTGCTATTAGAAGGGCATGAGGCTTGTTCCGACAACCAGACTTTAGTGTTGACGTTTTCATAAAGATGCTGCTGGTACAGAATCCTTGGTTGAGACACTGCGAGCTGAATTTTTTCTTGAGCATTTTTAACGGTAATTGGCTTCACTAAAAATGAATCGACTTCCAATGTCATACACGCAGATACTGTGGCAGCATCCGAGAGTGATGTCACCGCAATCACATGAGTAGTGATGGCACTGCCTGTATTACCCAATCGAATGGCTTTGATGAGCTCTAATCCATTTACTTCGGGCATGTTTATATCGGTAATGACCAAATCGATTGGGTGCGAGTTTAATTTGTTTATTGCGTCCGATCCATTTTCAGCTGAAAGCACATTTTCGTACCCACTTCTCATTAGCATATTGATGAATGCTTTTCTTGAAAACACATGGTCTTCTACCACTAAAATGGTAAATTTTGTTGGGTCGAAATTACTCATAATTTTGCAATCCTTTAATCTATGATGGAATTTTGTTGCAAATAATCCTTCAACTTGCTCAGTTCTTCTTTTCCGAGCTCAACGGTTTTTTCTAGGTGCAGCCAATCTTTTTCTAAAGCGGTATTTTGTAATACTTCAAATGTCGATGCGATGGTTTGAGCGCCCGCTGACCGTGCTGCGCCTTTCGCTGCATGCGCTAATTGCTGCAGTAATTGTTCGTCTTCCTCTTCTAATGCACGATGTATTTGTTCAACATCGGTTGAAACTGACTCCCAATACCCTTTTAGTAGTGGGAATACGATATCGTCATCAGATGTACCCAATATGTCTTCAAGAGTTTTCATACAGATAGGGGAGCCCGATGCCAGTGACTGGGAAACAACACCTTTGGACTGCTCCTGTGCTGTATCTGAAGCACATTTCTCTGGCCTTGGAGAAATTTTCAGCCATTTTTTGACGCAGTTCCCTAATGTTTTTAGCTCGACAGGTTTCGCTAGGTAGTCATCCATCCCCGAGGATAGGCATTGCTCACAAGCATCCGCGAGTGCATTGGCTGTGATGGCCACGATGGGTGTATGACCTAGAGACTTATTTTCGTGCTCAAGGCTTCTTACATTTATCGCCAATTCATAACCGTCCATCACTGGCATATGACAATCGGTTAAGATTAAGTCAAAGGTCTTCGATTTCCATTGCTTAAGGGCATCTTGTCCATGGATAGCCATTTCACATTCAAAGCCAAGGAAATTTAGTTGACGCTTAAGTACGTCTCTGTTGGTGGGCTGATCGTCGACGACAAGAATTAACCCTCCTTCGCAAGCATCATCGATTTCAATATCTTGCTCGAGTAAGTCTTCGGAGATTTCTGGGCTACGTTTACCGTTTGCGATGGCGATAGAGTTGATAAGGCTGCTAGGTTTAAATGGGCGGCAGTTGACCGTAAGTATTTCATCTTTCGCATCGAAATCTTCAAGAACGGCGTTACGCGTCATGCGGACGAGTTTATATTCGCTAGCAAGAGAATCCACTAGTGTTGTTAAATCACCATTGATGGCCTGTAAGGTAATATCTGGGCCAAGTAAAAGGATATTGTATGGTTGATAATTGTTTTCTGCGTACTCTAATACCGAGCGTGCTCTGGCAAAAGAAGAGACGAACGTTGCTTCACATTCATAGCCTTTAATCGACTTTTTACATGAATCTATCAGGTTTTGATCGGTAGTGATGAAGAGCAGTTTATTACCATACATATCTTCTTGATCTGAGTCCGCTGGTTGGTTTTCTACCTCGATATATGGAATATGAATAGTGAAATGGCTACCAACACCGTATTCGCTACGTACACCGATATCACCGCCCATTAACTCCAATAAGGTTTTGGTGATCGACAAACCAAGTCCTGTCCCGCCAAACAGGCGAGTGGTACTTGTGTCGGCTTGAGTAAATGCGTTAAATAGCTTCAGCATTTGCTCGTCAGTCATACCAATACCATCATCACTTATGGTGATTTCGATTTGGGGACGATGCTCCCTAGCAATATATTTAGCGTGTACAGTGACTAAACCGTTTGTGCCATCGTGCCCATCGGTAAATTTAATGGCATTGCCCACGATGTTCAGTAATATTTGGCTCAGACGTACACTGTCGCTCATAATGAGTTTGGGCAAACTTGCGTCGTAGTAAGCGTACAATTCAATGCCTTTGTTTTCCGCCTGAAGTCCCAAAACGTCTAGGGTTCGTTCAAGGATAACGGGAAGCTCCACTGGCACGCTTTCCAAAGACATTTGACCCGCTTCAATTTTAGAAAAGTCTAAAATGTCGTTGATGATATGCAGTAAGGTCAATGCAGAATCTTTAATGGTTTTGACCATGTTGTGCTGTTCAACCGACATGTCGCTTTCACTCAGTAAGCTTAACATGCCGACGACACCATTCATTGGCGTGCGTATCTCGTGGCTCATATTGGCCAGAAACATGGATTTAGCCTCGCTAGCTGCTTGAGCGATTTCACTTTCGTGGCGTAAAAAGTCTTGCGCATTTTTTTCTTTGGTAATGTCGATATTGACGCCACCCATTCCAATGGGGGTATTGGAATCTTTATCAAAAATAATGTCCGCCGCGGCCCTTATCCAACGTATTTCGCCCATTGGAAGTTGAATTCTAAATTCCGCATTAAATTGGGTTAATGTTTCTCGGGCGTTTGATAACGCATATTCAGCGGCGTCGATATCTTCTGGTAATACACACTGTTGCCACATTTCGTAGTTAGCAGAGCTAAGGGTCGGGGAAAGCTCATACAACTCGTACATTCTTTCATCCCACTCCACTTCGTCTGTCGAAAAGTTCCAACTCCAGATGCCGATACCCCCAGAGTTTGTTGCGAGGTTTAAGTGGCGCACAGTCTCTTCCAGCTCCGACTGGCTTTTCTGTAGCTCTTGCTCAGTCATACGATAAGTGGTTAAGTCGCGCAATATTAATATGACAAAGTCTTGGCTATTTAGCCTGACTCGGCGTACATAGCCAACTAGCGGGATGGTGTTGTTATTGGCTTTAACGCCAGCAAGGCCAGTAATCTCAAACTCTTTATGCGATAGCGACGAGGAGTCATCAATTTGCAAGGATGTTGTATCTAGGTTGAGTAACAGCTTATCCAATTCAATACTGGCTAAGGTATCCAAATCATAGCCAAATAAAGCCAAAGTGGGTTCGTTGGCATCGACAATGTTTTGCTGACTATCTATCAAGATCATGCTGTCTAATGCGTTTTGAAACATGGCTTGCATCTGTGACTCATGCTCAGAAATTTGATTTGCCTGAATGGATAACGCGTTCTGAAGTTTGTTATTGGCGACCTTGAGCTGCAACTGGGTGTCTTTCAGATCCGATATATCGGATTGAGTAAGGACAAAATAAGGGAGCTCGGTATTTTGATGTTGTAAAAGGTCTAGGCGAAGTTTCACCCAATGCTTTTTTTGACTTGAACTGATTAAAGCGAGTGTTAACGTTGTTGGCTGTTTATCTCTTAGGGCTTGTGCTAATAAATCACAATCTTGCTTAGTACAGGAGTCTCTATAGAAATCGAGAAGGTTGACTCCGGTTAAATCTATTTCATTCTTGGCAAAGAACTTTTGTATGGATTGATTGGAGTACAAGATTACGTTTGAGTCATCCGTTGAATCAAAAATTATTATTCCATCACTTACACTATCTAGCACACTGCTTTTAAACAATGTGTCTGCAGTATTTTTCTGTGAAGTAAATATATTTAATTTACGCAATTTTGTTTTTGTAGCATTCCACACGTTAGCCAACCTATACCTATTATTATTCAACAAGTTAGTAATTTATTATTATATTGATTTCATATCATATCTAATGGTAAGTGTAGGCTTGATTGCAAGATGGTAAAGAAATTTTGTTTTCTACCAAAGTTGTACAAAAAGCAATAAATACCAAGTTCTAGGCAAATATTGAGCAAGATCAAGGAATGTTTTTGCCCTAAACCTTAATGTTTTTGCAGCACGTTAAATACGCTCTACATAAAAGTAGTTTGACCAGCCTTTATCGCGCCAGCCAAAAGAGGAACTCGTGATAAGTGACCGATTTTATTAGGTAGAGCAGTTTAATAAGTACGATTGAAAAGCATGTTTCAACTGATCTGAGTCAATATATTTTAGGTCGTGAAATAATAAAATGAAAACGTGAAAGCTATTTACTAAGACGCCTACCTCTTGTTGATTTGGGTATAGATTAATAAAAAGTTTTTAATGTTTTATACAGTTAGGAGATACATTATGCCGGTAACCAATTTAGCTGAATTAGACGCTCTCGTGACTCGCGTCAAAGCAGCACAAGAAGAATTTGCCACTTTCTCTCAAGAAAAAGTAGATGCCATTTTTCGTGCCGCTTCTCTCGCAGCTAACCAAGCGCGTATTCCTTTAGCACAACAAGCCGTTGCAGAAACGGGGATGGGGATTGTTGAAGATAAAGTCATCAAAAATCACTTCGCATCAGAGTATATCTACAATCAATATAAAGATGACAAAACCTGTGGTGTCCTAGAAGAGAATGACAGCATGGGGACCATTACTATTGCCGAACCTGTCGGCATTATCTGTGGAATTGTCCCCACAACTAACCCAACTTCAACTGCTGTGTTTAAGTCTTTGATTTCTCTTAAAACTCGTAATGGTATTATCTTCTCTCCACACCCACGAGCAAAACATTCAACCAATGATGCAGCTAAATTGGTTCTCGAAGCGGCGGTTGCAGCAGGCGCGCCAAAAGATATAATCGGTTGGATAGACGAGCCGTCTGTTGAGCTGTCCAACGCGTTGATGAAGCACGACGGTATCGCGCTTATCTTAGCGACAGGTGGCCCAGGTATGGTGAAAGCGGCTTATTCTTCTGGAAAGCCAGCTATCGGTGTTGGCGCAGGTAACGTACCTGTTGTCATCGATGAAACTGCAGATATCAAGCGTGCGGTTGCGTCTGTACTCATGTCTAAAACCTTCGACAACGGAGTGGTTTGTGCCTCTGAGCAGGCTGTTATCGTTATGGACGAAGTCTACGATGAGGTGAAACAGCGCTTTGCATCACATAAGGCTCACGTATTGAGCAACGCGGATGCAGATAAAGTGCGTAAAGTGTTACTTATCGACGGTGTTCTCAATGCAAAAATTGTTGGCCAGCCTGCCACTAAAATTGCTCAAATGGCGGGGGTTGATGTACCCGCAGATACCAAGATTTTGGTTGGTGAAGGTATTGGCGAAGTGTGCTACGAAGATGAGTTCGCTCATGAAAAGCTATCACCTACTCTTGGTATGTTCCGCGCGTCTTCTTTTGAAAATGCCGTTGCTCAAGCAGAAAAAATGGTAGAAATTGGCGGCATCGGTCATACATCAGGTTTATACACCAATCAGGATGTGAACGCTGACCGTATTCGGTACTTTGGAGATAAGCTAAAAACCGCTCGTATTTTGATTAACATACCAACAACTCACGGTGGTATTGGAGACCTATATAACTTCAACGTCGCGCCTTCTCTAACACTGGGTTGTGGCTCTTGGGGTGGGAACTCTATCTCAGAGAACGTAGGCCCTAAACACTTAATCAACAAGAAAACCGTGGCTAAGCGAGCTGAGAATATGTTGTGGCATAAACTCCCTAAATCCATCTATTTTCGTCGCGGCAGCCTTCCTGTTGCTTTAGGTGAACTAGAAGGAAAGCAAAGAGCCTTTTTGGTGACCGACCGTTTCCTATTTAATAATGGGTATACAGACGAGATAGAAAGGTTACTTAAAGAGCAGGGTATTGAGGTACAAACCTTTTTCGATGTAGAAGCGGATCCTACGCTGAGCATTGTGGAAAAAGGTGCGGCTGCGATGAAGAGCTTCCAACCTGACGTTATCATCGCGCTTGGCGGTGGTTCACCAATGGATGCGGCGAAAATCATGTGGGTAATGTACGAGCACCCAGAAACCCACTTCGAAGAGCTGGCGATGCGCTTTATGGATATTCGTAAACGTATCTACAAGTTCCCTAAAATGGGTGAAAAGGCTGAGCTTGTTTGTGTGACTACCACATCTGGTACGGGCTCTGAGGTGACACCATTTGCGGTAGTAACTGATGACAAAACAGGTGCCAAATATCCGTTAGCCGATTACGAGCTAACACCCAATATGGCCATCGTCGATGCGAACTTAGTCATGAACATGCCGAAATCTCTTACCGCGTTTGGTGGTTATGATGCGATTACGCATGCTCTTGAAGCTTACGTTTCAGTTCTGGCCAATGAATACTCTGATGGGCAGGCGTTACAAGCTCTGAAGATGCTAAAAGAATATTTACCATCAAGCTACAAAAATGGTGCGAATGACCCAATCGCTCGTGAAAAAGTTCACAATGCGGCCACTATCGCAGGTATTGCGTTTGCCAATGCCTTCTTGGGCGTGTGTCACTCTATGGCACATAAAATCGGTAACGCGTTCCACTTACCACATGGTTTAGCCAATGCATTGCTGATTTCTAATGTGGTTCGTTATAACGCAAATGACAACCCAACCAAACAAACGGCATTTTCTCAGTATGATCGTCCTCAGGCTCGCCGTCGTTATGCCGAAGTTGCTGACCATTTAGGGTTGAGCCAGCCAAACGACCATACCGCGCAGAAGATTGAGCGTCTTTTAGCTTGGTTAGAAGAGATGAAGAAAGAGCTTGATATCCCACTTTCTATTAAAGAAGCGGGCGTCAATGAAGTGGATTTCTTTGCTCAGCTTGATACGCTATCTGTCGATGCATTTGACGACCAATGTACGGGTGCCAACCCACGTTATCCATTGATCTCTGAGCTAAAAGTCGTACTCAGTGACTCTTATTACGGTAAAGCGTATGTGGAAGGTGAAACGTTTGAAGGCACGTCAGTCATCGTTAAAAAAGATGACCAAAAACCTGCTAAAACGCTGAAAGCTAAAGCGCCAGTGAAAGCAAAAAAAGAGAAAGCGGAAGCATAAGCTGAAAATGGTTAGTCAATCTTGACTCGATAGGCTCTTATTTTAGTAAGGGCCTTTTTTGTGCCACTTTTCATGCAAATAAAAAAGCGCCTTTTCTTACGAGGCGCTTTTTACCATTATCGAGTTTAATGTGATTAACCGGCTAGTACATCGGTGGCGACTTTATAGCTTGGATCTTCTTTGACGTTAATTTCTACCAAGCTGCCCGCTTTATGTAATAACGCTCGGCAATCTTGACTTAAATGACGCAGATGCAGCGTTTTACCTTTTGAACTGTAGCGCTCGGCAATGGTTTCAATCGCATCGATGGCTGAATGGTCGGTCACACGTGAGTTGGCAAAGTCAACAATGACGTCATCTGGATCGTTGTCAGCATCAAATATGTCTAAGAAGTTGGCTGACGAGCCGAAAAAGATAGGGCCATTAATGTGGTACTCTTTTGAACCTTCTTCGTTGATTTTGCTTGACGCATAAATGTGTTTTGCATGATCCCAAGCGAACATGAGCGCTGAAGTAATCACACCTACCGCAACGGCCATGGCTAAGTCCGTCATGACGGTTACAACAGTCACGAGTACGATAACAAAGAAATCTTTCTTCGGTACTCGTCGGGCAAATTTAAATGTTGCCCATTCAAATGTACCTATGACCACCATGAACATTACACCGACTAAAGCGGCAATTGGAATCATTTCAATCAGCGCAGATGTAAATAGGATAAAGCTTAACAGTGTAACAGCAGCAACGATGCCAGAAAGACGGCCACGGCCACCGGAATTTACGTTGATCATGGATTGACCAATCATCGCACAACCGCCCATCGCACCAAAGAATGAACAAGTGACGTTAGCTAGGCCTTGTCCGATACACTCTTTGTTTGATTTACCACGAGTATTGGTAATTTCATCAACCACGGTCAGTGTTAACAAGGACTCGATAAGACCGATCGCAGCAAGAATGATGGCGTAAGGGACGATCACCTTCAACGTATCGATATTCAGAGGCACGGTTGGAATGGAGAAGGTTGGTAAATGACCAGCTAATGTGGCGTGAGGGTTCCCCGTCATAGTACGTAGGAAGTCAACCACGGTGCGAGTATCTAGGCCAAAACCATGAACCACTAGCGTTACGATAATAATCGCTGCAAGTGATGAGGGTACGGCTGTGGTCAGCTTGGGTAAGAAAAATATGATGGCCATCGTTAAGGCAACAAGCCCGAGCATGATCATCATTTGATCATGGGGTAGCCAATTGAGAGCGCCAGAAACATCCGGCAATTTGAACTGGCCTAATTGGGCTAAGAAGATGACAATCGCCAAGCCATTCACAAAGCCTATCATTACTGGATAGGGAACCATGCGAATAAACTTACCCAGTTTAAAAATGCCTGCACTAATTTGTAAAATGCCTGCTAGGAGTATGGTAGCGAATAAGTATTGGATACCATGACCAGCAACCAATGACACCATGACAACAGCCATTGAACCTGTTGCGCCGGAAATCATGCCAGGCCGTCCACCAAATACCGATGTCACGAGTCCGACGATGAATGCCGCATACAAACCCACCATTGGGTCAACGCCTGCGACAAAAGCAAAAGCGACCGCTTCAGGGACTAAAGCGAAAGCGACAGTCAATCCTGAGAGAACATCGTTCTTAATCGACTGCTTAGAGAGTTGTGAAAAATCAAACATGTTGTGTGTCTTATTTCTGTTGTATCAGTGAGAGCTCAGTGTAACTAAGTTCAATAATGAGTGATTAATACGTCTATTCATAGTATGAATGAATATATAAAAAGGCCACGAAGAACGTGACCTTTTTGACTAAATTGTTGTTAAAGGAGTCTGTTAGTAACCGCGAGGCTTAGCCATTTCAGAGCCAGCTTGGTTGTTGGCTGCTTGGCTTCCCGCACCTTTCGCAACATACCTTTTTGACCTAAATGGGGCAGCATTTACTTGAATTTCCTTCAATTCTTTAGGCCCAGGTGCTTTCGCCATTGGCGAAGAGGCGTGAGACTGCAACACTTGAGGAACGACTATTTGAGACGTTTCTATCTCAATTTTCGCTTCCTGCTTGGTTTCCACTGTTTGTTCAGTTTTTTCAGTGTTTACGTCTTGCGCTTCTTCTACCGCTGCTACATCACTCTTGACTGGTGCTTCAGGTGCAACATCGTGGCGAACAATAGCTTCGGCTGACACTTTAGGTGTTGGCAAGGTGTCTAGGTTTTGCTCAGGAGTAGCAACCACAGCTGGTGCCTCAGCAATTTGTGTCACTGGACGAGGCACAATTACCTTACCCATTGCCATCTCTGGACATGCAACACCACCTAATTGAGTTTGCAACGGCTGCTTATCTTGAGCGGTTGCTTCTGCTTTCTTAGGTTTGGCTAGGTCGTAACGAGGCATAACTTTACCCATTGCCATTTCTGGAGACGCGACTCCACCTTTGCGTAAGCGGAATGGGTTAGGGCGGCGATCACGACCTCGGCGTCGACGTTGACCGTTTGCTCGTAAATGACGAGGCGAGCGTCGGCTGCGTCTTTGCTTGGTTTCCTCTTTTTTGACTTCTACCGCTTCAACCTGGCTCTCGCTCGCAGCTTGAATTTGCTCAGCTTCGATTGGCTCGACGGGTTGCTGTTTTGGTGCAGCAGGCTTGTCTTTAGCCACGGCGTTGGTTTTCTCCGCCGCTTTTTGATCTTTCACTCGAACTTGCTTGTTGAGTTTACGACGCTGGCGTTTTTCTTTGACTTTAGCCGCTTTTTCTTCAGGTGCCTTATCGCCTTTCGCGCGTGCATCAGCTGCAATCTGCTGGCCTTCCTCAGCTAGCTTATTAACCTTGGTTTCATCGCGTTTATTGCGACGATTTTGCTGTTTGCGGTTTTGGGCTTTATTTTCTTTAGCACTATTCGAATCTTGGGCAGCCCGTTCGTCACGTGGCTTTCTGCGATCTTTATCTCGATTAGAATCTTGTGCAGTATTGCGGCGACGCTGATCGTTACGATTATTACGACGTTGCTGATTACCATTACGGGTCGGTTTCGCCACTTCAGGTTGTGGCTTCACTTCTGTTTTGGCTTCTGGCTCTGGACTAGAGAACAGTCGACCTAATGCTTTAAAGAAACGACTAATCACGCCAGGTTTGCTTGGCTTGCTCTCTGCTTTGTTAGCAGCAGGCACGTTGTTTGGTTTCGGCGCGTTTTGTGCGGGTGAGGCAAAACCTTTCAGAGCAGGCTCTTCTGCTTTTTTCGCTTTCACTTCAGTATCGACAACGTCTTTACTTTCCGCTTCCTTCATTGCTTCCAGTTTCTTTGGAACCAAATAAGAAAGTAAATCTTGCTCTTCGCCATCTCTGACACGAATGACCTCAAAGTGAGGGGTCTCCATATCAGAATTTGGTACGATAGTGATTTTAACTTCTTGGTTTTTCTCTATGTGGTTCACTGAACGACGTTTTTCGTTCAAGAGATAAGAAGCAATAGGCACAGGCACAATAGCCAAGACTTGCGAGGTATTGTCTTTAAGCGCTTCTTCTTCGATGAGGCGTAGAACCGACAGAGCAAGCGATTCGTTGTCACGGACCACACCTGTTCCACTACAACGAGGACAAATATGGTGACTGGCTTCAGCCAATGATGGGCTGAGGCGCTGGCGAGACATTTCTAACAAGCCGAAACGTGAAATACGGCCGATTTGAACTCGAGCTCGATCTAGACGTACCGAGTCACGCAGGCGATTCTCTACTTCACGCTGGTGACGCACTGGTGTCATATCGATGAAGTCAATAACAACTAGGCCGCCTAAGTCGCGCAGACGTAATTGGCGTGCGATTTCTTCTGCCGCTTCCAAGTTGGTATTCAGCGCCGTTTCTTCAATGTCTCCACCTTTTGTTGCTCTGGCAGAGTTAATATCGATAGAAGTCAGTGCTTCTGTCGGGTCAATCACTATCGAGCCACCAGATGGCAATCTGACTTCGCGTTGGAAAGCCGATTCGATTTGGCTCTCAATTTGATAGTGGCTAAATAGTGGTACTTCGCCTTGATATTTTTTTACACGGCTAACGAAATCTGGTCGAACTAAACGGATGTGAGCAAGCGCTCTTTCGTAAATGGTATTACTGTCGATTAAGATTTCACCGATGTCACGGCGCAAGTAATCGCGAATAGCACGTACAATGACGTTACTTTCTTGATGGATAAGGAAAGGTGCAGGGTTGGCATCCGAGGCTTGTTTAATCGCGCCCCAATGATTAAGCAGAACGTTTAAGTCCCACTCTAGCTCTTCAGCACTTTTCCCAACACCCGCCGTACGGACGATGAGACCCATACCTTGAGGAAGCTCTAACGTACTCAACGCGGCTTTGAGTTGAGTTCGCTCTTCACCTTCAATACGACGTGAGATACCACCGGCACGTGGATTATTTGGCATCAATACCAAGTAGCTGCCAGCAAGAGAGATGAAAGTAGTTAAAGCTGCGCCTTTACTACCACGTTCCTCTTTTTCCACCTGAACGATCACTTCTTGGCCTTCTTCTAGCACTTCTTTGATGCTAGGTCGGCCTTGGTATGTATAACCGTCAGGGAAATATTCGCGAGCTACTTCTTTTAAAGGAAGGAATCCATGTCTTTCAGCGCCATAATCGACAAAAGCAGCTTCTAGGCTTGGTTCTATTCGTGTAATACGTCCTTTGTATATATTTGCCTTTTTTGACTCATGCCCAGGGCTTTCAATATCGAGATCAAACAACTTTTGGCCATCGACCAAGGCAACACGCAACTCTTCTTTTTGAGTTGCGTTAATCAACATTCTTTTCATTAAAATTCTCGTAAACTTTTCATTGTCTTAATTATTATCTTGCTCACTTTTCATCTTGTATGGTGCCAGATCCCATGGCTATAGCAATGCAGCCTCGCGGCTGGAGGGGGATGCTCTATGGGCACTTCAGTCTTACAAACAAATACGCCTGTAAGCCGCAAACTGTGCGGATAATACTCAAACATATAAGACGGCGAGTAGAAGTCAGCAAGTCAGCTCAGGTTGAGTGTGTCTTACGCCGTATGCTGCACATCAATAACTGAGTATCTCTACTCTTTTGAGTTGCGCGAAGATGCTAGGTGAAGTCTAAAATATAACCTAAAACACTTGTTGCAGCAGTGAACTATAGCAGTGCTCGGTTCACACAGCAATCCGCTTTGTTATAAACAGCACGAAAATCTCACATATAAAAAAATCTAAAATCCATATCTATTTGTTATTTCGGCGTTAGATCATAGTTTTTATAAAACTCATTTATAAAACGTACGACGTTATCCACAAGCGTGATTGTTGATATCATCATTTATAAGTGCCATGAAGTTGGCTGGATAAAGAAAATGTGAAACTGAAACCTGTCCAGTGCTACAATAGCGCCATGAGTGAAATGAAAACTAAAGTCCAATTCGTTGAAATCGACGATGATATGGCTGGACAGCGCATCGATAATTTTCTGCGCAACCAACTAAAAAGTCTTCCCAAGAGTGTTGTCTATAAAATTGTTCGCAAAGGGGAAGTTCGAGTTAACAAAAAACGCATCAAGGTTGAATACAAACTACAGGCCGGGGACTTGGTCCGAATTCCCCCAGTAACGCTCGAGGAGTCCTCCTCTGCACCTGAAATCAGTACCAAGTTAACTAAGGTCGCACAGCTTGAATCCAACATATTGTATGAAGATGACCATTTATTAGTATTGAATAAGCCTTCCGGTACAGCAGTGCATGGTGGTAGTGGGCTTAAATTTGGCGCGATTGAAGCGTTAAGAGCTTTACGTCCTCAAGCTCGGTTTTTAGAGCTGGTACATCGTATTGACCGAGACACCTCTGGTATTTTGTTGGTGGCTAAAAAGCGCTCAGCATTGCGTCATCTACAAGCACAGTTTCGTAATAAAACGGTGAAAAAGTTTTACTTTGCCTTGGTGATGGGTAAGTGGAAAGCCAGTTGTAAGGTGGTGAAAGCGCCACTTAAGAAAAACGAAGTCAATAGTATTGTAAGAGTCAATCCAGATGGTAAGCCATCGGAAACTCGATTTAAGATCATCGAAGCTTTTTCAGATGCTACATTATTGCAGGCTAGCCCCATTACAGGGCGCACGCATCAGATTAGGGTCCATACCCAATATACTGGACACCCTATTGCTTGGGATGATAGGTATGGTGACCGAAGGTTTGATGCCTATACTGGGAAAGCGGGTTTAGATAGACTGTTCCTTCATGCCGCCAACATAAAGTTTATTCATCCTTCTACAGAAGAATGGATGGAAGTGAACGCGCCTTTAGATCAGAAGTTGCAGAGTGTATTGGCCTCGTTAAGGGGCTAATGGGTTTACATAGGTAATAGCAGTGAGCAGTGCGCAACTCTTATTGTCAATCGCACTGCTCTTTAGTTATAAAGGTTTCCTACCTACAAAATGTACTCACTTATAAAAGCCCCTATCTATAAAACGGCTAGGCCCTGATTTTCCAATAACCTCACCAAATCAATTAAAGGTAAACCGACCAACGTATTTGGATCTTTGCTTTCTATTTTTTCAAACAATGCAATGCCCAACCCCTCACATTTGAAGCTGCCCGCACAGTAATAAGGCTGCTCGATATCCACATAACGTTCGATCATGTTGGTCGTCAATGAGCGAAAGTGTACGACTACCGTATCAATCGCATGCTCTAGATGTTGTGTTTCAGAATTGTATACCGCTACCCCAGTGTAAAACGTAATCGCCTTACCACTTTGCATCTCAAGCTGCTTGATGGCATTTTCTCGTGTCAACGGTTTGCCTACAATTTGATTATCAATGACGCATACTTGATCACTGCCGATAATGAGACTTGGCGACGTGATATGGCAGGACTTGGCTTTCTCTATTGATAGGCGGCGGACTAAGTCTACTGGGCTTTCATTTTTTAGTGGAGTTTCATCGCATTGTGGAGCAGCAGTGCTAAATGAAATCGCGAGTTTGTTGAGTATCGTTTGTCGATATGGTGAGGTGGAAGCGAGCACTAATGGTAAAGCAGCCATAATATTTGCTGGGTTGTTTATCAAGGTCTAGATCATAGTCGATGAAATAAAGCTGAGGCAATGCTTTCTCTTTTAACGAAAAAAACTTCAAGTTTTTTGCCTTTTTCTTTGACTAAATTTGTCGATAAAGATAATATTCGCGCCCTATGCAAAAGGTAAAAATACCGCGAACGGTTGATCCAGCAAAAGCAGCTCAAAAAAGATTGGACTATGATGGTATCATTCAGACTAGTCTTTTAAAGCGCTTAGAGGAATCGTCCGAAGGCGTGAAACGCGACGCTCAAGTGTCAGTGTCATTTGGGTTAGATGAGCAGCAACTCGTTGTTATCTCTGGTAAAGCTAACATCGAAGTTGACTTAGAATGTCAACGCTGTAATGAGGTTTTCACACATGAGTGTGAAGTTTCCTTTACTTATACTCCATATTATGGGGAAAAAAGTGAAGAAGAAGCACCGGAAGAGTACGATTTGGTAGATCCGAACGAGTACGGTGAAATTGACCTTATTAAACTGGTTGAAGACGAGTTCATCTTAAATTTGCCCCAAGTTGCAATGCACGAAGCAGCGGACTGTAGCGTTGATTCAGACAATTTGGTATTTGGTGAGATTCCAGAAGAGATTGTGGAAGAAAAGCCGAATCCATTCGATGTTTTAAAGAACTTAAAAAAGTAATTTTTTAAGCAATTAACTCAGGAGTAGGGTCCATGGCCGTACAAAAAAACCGTAAGACACGTTCTAAGCGTGGTATGCGTCGTTCACACGATGCTCTAACTACACCAGCTCTTTCTATCGATAAGACTTCAGGTGAAGTTCATCTACGCCACAACGTAACTGCTGAAGGTTACTACCGTGGCGAAAAGGTTATCAACAAGTAAGGTTGACCTTTGCAAGATATAACCGTTGCAGTTGATGCAATGGGCGGGGATTTCGGTCCTCGCGTTACAGTGCCTGCCGTTGTGCAGGCACTATTGCATTTCCCGGATCTAAAAATCGTGCTTGTCGGTGACAATGACGCCGTCAATCAGCAGTTATTGGCTTGTGGCTACCACCCTAACAGTGATCTGGAGTCAAAGCTTGCCGATCGTTTGATTGTTCAACATAGTCAGCACGTCATATCAAATTCGTTAAAACCTTCTCAAGCGCTAAGAAAAAGCAGCGGCACCTCAATGGCCATGTCGATAGACTTGGTGGCTAACGCAAAAGCGGGCGCGCTAGTGAGTTCGGGTAATACGGGAGCGTTGATGGCATTATCCCGTCGTGAGCTAAGCTTATTACCGGGAATCGAACGACCTGCTTTGGTTTCAGCAATGCCAACAAAGCAAGGTAACAATGCTTGGATGCTCGATTTGGGCGCGAATATTGTTAGTGATGAAGAAGCGCTCTTTCAGTTTGCAGTGATGGGTAGTGCACTGGCGGAACAACACCTTGATCGTCCAGCCAGAGTTGCTTTACTCAACATTGGTGTTGAAGATATTAAAGGTGTCGCAAGCGTCAAACGTTGTGCAGAATTGCTTGCTCGAACTAATTCTGTGAATTACATCGGTTATATCGAAGCAAACAAACTGTTCGATGATATTGCAGATGTGATAGTGTGTGACGGATTTACAGGCAATAGTTGTCTCAAAGCAAGCGAAGGAACCGCCCAGTTTTTTATTGAGAAGTTAACAACTTCCATGATGTCTTCTTCAATAAAGGGTTGGATAGGGCGAAAATTGTTTTCCGGTCTTTTAAAAGAAGTGAAAGCACTGAACCCCGACCAGTATAATGGCGCAAGTTTGCTAGGATTGCGCGGAATTGTCATAAAAAGCCATGGAAGCGCTGACGTCTCTGCGGTAGTCAACGCGATAGGTGAGGCAGTACACGAGGTCAAACGGCAAGTACCAAGTCGTATACGAGATCGTTTGGAAGCAGTTTTACTCGAGAGGCATTAATAAGTCTTCATGTATAGCAAAATATTAGGCACAGGCAGCTACTTGCCATCTCAGGTGCGTACTAACGCAGATTTAGAGAAAATGGTAGACACAAACGATGAGTGGATAGTTGCACGCACAGGAATTAAAGAGCGTCGTATCTCAGCAGACGGTGAAACTGTCGCTGATATGGCGTATTATGCCGCACAAAATGCCATTGATATGGCAGGTATTGATAAACAAGATATCGACTTAATTATCGTAGCAACGACAAGCGGTAGCCACGCTTTTCCTTCATCAGCTTGCCAAGTCCAGGCAAAGTTAGGCATTAATGGCTGTCCAGCATTTGATATTGCCGCGGCCTGTTCAGGTTTCGTTTACGCTTTATCTGTGGCTGATCAACACGTAAAGTCTGGAATGTGTAACAATGTACTGGTTGTCGGTGCAGATACACTAGCGAAAACCTGTGACCCAACCGATAGGTCGACCATCATCTTGTTTGGTGATGGTGCTGGTGCCGTGGTTGTTGGCGCAAGTGAAGAGCCTGGTATTCTTTCTAGCCATTTGTACTCCGATGGACGTTTTGGTGAACTTCTGTCTTTGGAAATGCCAGAGCGCGGCGGTAACCCAGATAAATGGCTGCACATGACAGGGAACGAAGTATTCAAAGTTGCGGTTACCCAACTCTCTAAGTTGGTGAAAGATACGCTAGCTGCAAATAATATGCATAAGTCAGAATTGGATTGGTTGGTTCCTCACCAAGCAAACCTGCGAATTATCACCGCCACGGCAAAAAAACTATCCATGCCAATGGAGCGTGTCGTCGTGACACTGGATCGTCATGGAAACACTTCAGCGGCAACCATTCCTACTGCGCTTGATGAAGCAGTCAGAGATGGCCGAATTCAAAGAGGTCAAACGCTTCTACTCGAGGCGTTTGGTGGTGGGTTTACTTGGGGCTCGGCGTTAGTCAAGTTCTAACCCAATTACAGTAATCATAAAGGTGTACGGGAGACCATTTGGTCACAGTGCGCCTTTTATTAATTTTTGCGTAAGGAAATCTACAATGAGCAAGTTTTCTATCGTATTTCCAGGTCAGGGCTCTCAAGTTGTGGGTATGTTGTCTGAGCTGGGAGAGCAATACGACATCATTAAACACACGTTTTCTGAAGCCTCTGATGCTTTGGGTTACGATCTGTGGGCTTTAGTTCAAAATGGCCCAGCAGAAGACCTTAATCAAACATTTCGCACTCAGCCTGCTCTGCTTGCATCTTCAGTTGCAATTTGGCGTGTGTGGCAAGAGCTTGGTCTAGAACAACCTGCAAACCTAGCTGGTCACAGTCTCGGTGAATATTCTGCATTAGTATGCGCGGGTGTGATTGACTTTAAACAAGCGATTAAACTGGTTGAGCTTCGTGGTCAACTGATGCAAGAAGCGGTACCGGCAGGCACTGGAGCAATGTATGCCATCATTGGTCTAGATGATGACAGCATCAGTAAAGCGTGTGAAGAAGCCGCTCAAGGCGAAGTGGTTTCACCGGTAAACTACAATTCACCAGGTCAAGTGGTGATTGCCGGTAACAAAGCGGCTGTCGAGCGAGCTGGAGCGCTTTGTAAAGAAGCGGGAGCGAAAAGAGCGTTACCATTGCCAGTTTCAGTACCTTCTCACTGTGCACTGATGAAACCAGCTGCAGAAAAGCTAGCAAAGGCTTTAGAAGAGATTGAATTCAATACCCCTAAGCTACCTGTTATCAATAATGTTGATGTGGTTGCTGAAACCGATCCAGCCAAAATCAAAGACGCACTCGTTCGTCAGCTGTATAGCCCAGTTCGTTGGACTGAGGGTGTGCAACTTATGAGTGAACAAGGTGTCGAAAAATTGTTTGAACTTGGTCCTGGAAAAGTGTTGACCGGGTTAACTAAGCGCATTGTAAAAACACTGAGCGCTGCTGCAGTTAATGATATTGCTACATTAGATGCGGCAAAAGCGTAAGAAAGGAAAAGAAAAATGATGAATCTAGAAGGCAAAATCGCGTTAGTGACTGGCGCAAGTCGTGGAATTGGTCGCTCAATTGCCGAACTGCTTGTTGAACGTGGTGCGACGGTGATCGGTACGGCTACCAGTGAAAACGGTGCGGCAGCGATCAGCGAATATTTGGGTGACAAAGGCAAAGGCTTAGCACTGAATGTGACAGACGTTGAATCTATCGAGTCGACGCTAAAAACCATCAATGACGAGTTTGGTGCATTAGATATCTTGGTAAATAATGCAGGCATCACACGCGATAATCTTCTAATGCGCATGAAAGATGATGAGTGGACAGACATCATGGACACCAACTTGACGTCTATCTTCCGCCTATCTAAAGCGGTATTGCGCGGTATGATGAAAAAACGTAACGGCCGCATTATTAATGTTGGCTCTGTAGTCGGCACTATGGGTAATGCCGGACAAACTAACTACTCTGCAGCTAAAGCGGGCGTGATTGGTTTTACTAAATCTATGGCGCGTGAAGTGGCTTCTCGTGGCGTAACAGTCAACACTGTTGCACCTGGATTTATTGAAACAGATATGACAAAAGCACTTAACGATGAGCAAAGAGCTGCTACACTATCTCAAGTGCCAGCTGGTCGCCTTGGTGACCCTCGCGAAATTGCTTCAGCGGTCGCATTTTTGGCATCACCTGAAGCAGCATATATCACGGGTGAAACTTTACATGTAAATGGCGGCATGTATATGGTTTAATATCCGCTTGTTTGACATCTTCGGTCATCACTATTGATAGGATGGCTAAGTTAAATGTTAAACTTTTGGCTAACCTGCGCAAGAATTGTGCATGATATAGGTTAAAAATGTACTGAATTTCGGTTAAAATCGCGAAAATTGTGGTTTGACCAGCAAGGTGCCTCTTGCAACTTTCAATAGTTTGAATAAACTACGGAAGCATCGCATTAGGCGACATCTGTAATAGGAAAATATAAAATGAGCAACATCGAAGAACGCGTAAAGAAAATCATTGTTGAACAGCTAGGTGTAGACGAAGCAGAAGTTAAGAATGAAGCTTCTTTCGTTGACGATCTAGGTGCTGACTCTCTAGACACTGTTGAGCTAGTTATGGCTCTAGAAGAAGAGTTCGACACTGAGATCCCTGATGAAGAAGCAGAGAAGATCACCACTGTTCAAGCTGCAATCGACTACGTAAACAGCGCTCAGTAATATCTCTCCCAGGCGGCCCTCTGGTCGCCTGTGTTTTCTAAATCTTTTTTACCTTCTCTAATTTATATCAACTCCGGAGAATAATATCGTGTCCAAACGTCGTGTCGTTGTTACTGGCATGGGAATGTTGTCACCGGTAGGCAACACTGTAGAAACTTCATGGAAGGCCTTGCTAGAGGGACAAAGTGGTATCGTAAACATCGAACACTTTGACACCACTAATTTCTCTACTCGTTTCGCGGGTCTGGTCAAAGACTTTAATTGCGAAGAGTACATGTCCAAAAAAGACGCACGTAAGATGGATTTATTCATCCAATACGGTATCGCTGCAGGTGTTCAAGCATTAAAAGACTCTGGCTTAGAAGTGACTGAAGAAAATGCAGCACGAGTCGGCGTCGCAATTGGCTCTGGTATCGGTGGCTTAGACCTGATTGAAAAAGGTCACCAAGCTCTCGTTGAAAAAGGCCCTCGCAAAGTTAGCCCTTTCTTTGTACCGTCAACTATTGTCAACATGGTTGCGGGTAACTTGTCTATCATGTGTGGTATGCGTGGTCCAAACATCGCGATCTCCACAGCATGTACTACGGGTCTACACAACATTGGCCATGCAGCACGTATGATTGCCTATGGCGATGCTGATGCCATGTTAGCGGGCGGAGCAGAAAAAGCCTCTACGCCACTAGGTATTGCAGGTTTTGGTGCGGCTAAAGCGCTGTCTACTCGCAATGACGAACCGCAAAAAGCCTCTCGTCCTTGGGACAAAGGCCGTGATGGTTTCGTACTTGGTGATGGTGCTGGTATGGTTATTCTAGAAGAATACGAGCACGCCAAAGCACGTGGTGCGAAAATTTACTGTGAGCTAGTTGGCTTTGGTATGTCTGGTGATGCTTACCACATGACATCTCCGAGTGAAGATGGTTCAGGCGGAGCACTTGCGATGGAAGCGGCGATGCGTGACGCTGGCGTCAATGGCGAGCAAGTAGGTTACGTAAATGCGCACGGTACCTCTACACCAGCAGGTGATGTAGCAGAAATCAAAGGCATTAAACGTGCTCTCGGTGAAGCTGGATCTAAGCAAGTGTTAGTCTCTTCAACTAAGTCTATGATTGGTCACTTGTTGGGAGCGGCTGGTTCAGTCGAAGCCATCATTACCATCATGTCTTTGGTTGATCAAAAAGTGCCACCAACCATTAACCTTGACGATCCAGAAGAAGAGTTGGGTATTGATTTGGTTCCTCATGTGAGTCGTGATGTAGATATGGAATACGCTGCTTGTAACTCTTTTGGCTTCGGCGGTACAAACGGTTGTTTGATCTTTAAAAAGATTTAAAAAACACAGATATTGATTGAGATATCGTAGGGCGGCTTGGTGCATAGCATTGAGCCGCCTTTTGT
>NZ_JAMKMR010000028.1 GCF_023634645.1 Vibrio sinus | reverse complement strand
CATGTTTAATAAAAAGTAACATTATTATTATCTTGGTTTATTTTAATGTAATTTATAAAAAAGTAACTTTTGTTTTTGTTGATAATAATTAAGGTTAATGATCTAGATTTATATCTTGATTATTATTGGCGGTAGTAAGGGTTACAGCTATGAACATCTATCCTTCCTACTTTTCCTGTTTATTCATAAGCAATTGATTTTATTCAATTAAAAATAGGAAGTGTGAAATAAACCTTTAAAATTACATCAAAATATAACTAAAGAAATCATTATGGTGAAAAATTAGTCATTTGATTTTCATAACTAGTAAGACTTTCATCACGTAAAAGGTTTACTATTTAAAATATAGGTTTACATAAATACGGTTAACATGTATAAATTGTGTAAACCTAGCCGAGGGAGAAAAACATGTCACTACATGAGCAGATGCAAGCTTGCATCAGCGAAGCAAACAACTGGATGTCTGATAGAGCCAAAAAAAAATTCGGAGATGATTCACCAGCAGCACGTATTTTAAAACGTAGATTTGGCATAAATGAAGCCGCAGAGTTAGCTGGTGTAACACGTCAATCCATAGTTAAGGCTGAAAAAGAAGGCAGGTTACCAACTCCTGAATACAAAGACACAAAGGCAAATAGACCTGTACGTAAGGGCTTTACTCTGGCCCAAATCGAAAACATGAGGGAAGTGTTTGGAACTAGGCCACACAGACCAGAAGACATGGAAGCTGTTGTTCTATCCATTCCTGGTGGTAAAGGTGGGTGTTGGAAAACCTCTACTGCAGCCCATTTAGCGCAATGGCTATCATTGAAAGGATATAGAGTTTGGTGCATTGATATCGATCCCCAAGCTCATCTTTCAATGTATTTCGGGTATCACCCAGAAATAAACACCACTGCAGAAGATACTGTTCTCGACTACATGCTAGGTGACAAAGATGACCTATCATATTGCGTAAGAGAAACAGCTTGGCCAAATCTTCACATAACGCCTAGCCATCTACAACTTCAACGCCTTGAACGTGAAATGCCAGAGGCCGAGCTAGAACACCAATTACACCAAATGCTTCAAGCTGGGATTGATGGTTTAAAAGACCATTACGATATCGTCATTGTGGATGGACATCCAGATTTGGGTATTGGCACAACCAACATGATATGTGCTAGTGACATAACCTTAATTGCGACTTCAACTGAAGTAAACGACATTAACTCGACATGCCAGTTAATGGGCCTAATATCAGATATTTATGCTCCAAATGGTGTTGAATGTACACATGAACCAATTGTACGAGTACTACCTACAAAACTAGGTGGAAGCAATACATCAAGCAATCAAAACCTGCTGGATATGCGCCAGTTCTGGGGAGGGCTTCCAATACTCAACGGTTGCTACCACACCGATGAAGTAGGAAAAGGTCAGCGCCGTATGGCAACAATATATGAACAAGCTGATTCAAGTGAGCGTTCAACACCCGCAGCTTGGAAAAGAGCTACTGATATTTTTGATGCAACTTTCAACGAAATTCTAAACGACTTAATAAAGCCACTATGGGCTGAGGAATGACCATGCGCAATGATATAGATATTAAAGCAAAACCAACTAGCGTCTCAGTTCAAGCTGTAAAACGGCAGAAAAAAGGCAAGCTAAGCGCTGGTGATACCATGACCAAACATGTCCTTAGCGCAGAAGTAACATTCAAGCTAGTTGAAATCGCTCCAGAACATATAGAGAAACGCACTATGGTTTTTCTTGAGAATGAACGAGACCAGGAACTGCTAGATGTGTTTGCTATTTCCGACATTGCAGATTCATACCAAGAGCATGGCCAAGAGTTCCCTGCTATAGGCCGAGAGGTAGCAGGTGTCATCGAAATTGCAGAAGGAAGCCGACGTCGCTTTAGCTCAATACATTTTAAGAAACCTTATTTCATCTGGGTTGGTGGTTTAAATGATAACCAAATGAGACACCTATCAGATGTAGGTAACCAGTATAAAGGCGTATCAGCATACGAAAAGGGATCGAGGTATAGAAAAATATTGGCTCGCTGCGGCAATCAAGAGAAAGCGGCTGAAGAGCTGAAACTATCACGCAGAATGCTAATGAAGTACATCAATACAGCCAAACTACCCAAGCTTTTTATTCAGTGTTTTGCTTCTCCAAACGATCTCAGTGTTAACGAAGGTGAACGTCTATATAAGCTTATGGATAAAGCTAATCAGCAGAAAAAAGAGCGATTGGAAGATGAAATGCAAAGCTGGTGGATAGAAAAAGAAGAGAGAAAGTACTCTGCGGAAGATTTGGTGACCATGTTCGCTAATGTGTTGGCTGAAACTAAATCAGATAAAGTAAAACCAAGAGAATTAGCAATGGGGGCCACTGTAACAATGAAGAATGGCAATGCCACCATCAAGATACCGAAGATTTCGGATGATTCTAGGAAGAAGATAGAAGAGTTTATTGAGCAAACGTTATCAAAAGAAGCTTTGGATAACTGCTGATAAAACAAAACCCCCTGCTGTAACAGGGGGTCGAGACACAACAACATAAACCTTAGCCGGGAGAACGTCATTATGTCGAATCATGACTATAGCACCATTCGTTCGCAAAAAGTAGCGGACATCATTCACTTACCTGCACATCTAGTTATTGACTGGTTAAAGACGCAGCGTGGCTTCATGGGCGAAGCCATTGCCAAAGCCTGTTACCAAGAGCTAGCTAGGAGGCAATGATGTTCGGTGACGCCATTAAAGATGCAATTTGGATAATACTCATCACATCTGTCGTACTAGCTATAACAACACTTTGATCGATGTATGTAGTTCAAGGCACTCTAGAGTGCCTTGTGTATTTTACCTAAGATACGCTGGCTCAAGCTTACTCGACTGCTTTCTCTCTCTATAGAGATACAACCCAGCTAAAGCAGGCAAAGCAGCCAGAGATGCATACAAGCCGACATATTGAGTACCAAAGGACGAGACATATTGAACAATTAGAGGACTTAGTCCACCAAAAGTGGCTGAAGAAATATTATAACCAAGACCTAGATCAACTGTACTTCCAAAAGATACAGAAAATAATACACCTGCTAAATTACTAAGTATCATTGCTGATATGAACGTAATTGAGGCTAACGCGAACCAATGCAAAGCAACAGAGTCACTTTTTACAATGAAATAGTAAAGAGGATACTGGAACAATAGCGCCAACAATAACCCCAATCGAAAGCTATTCTTTGGATTACTGATTTTATCTGTCAAAAATCCTACAATAATCATGAATACAAATAGCATCACCGTATTGATAATACCAAAGTGTTCTAAATGTAATGATTTAGCAATAATCCCACTAGAGAATGAAGGAATAAAGAAAGCTACTGAACCTGATGCCGTAATTAAAAACATTCTAAAAATTGAATGGGCATCATAATTTTTTGGTCGTGTGTTTTGGGATGACTCTACTTCTTCAGAAAGCTTCATTCTAAACCAAAAACTAATGCCAATATTAACGACTCCGATAAAAAGCGGTATTCTCCAGCCAAACTCCTGCATTTGTGCTTTGGAAAGGTATGATTGAAGCACAAAGACAACTAGAAATGACAAGATCACTCCGATTAACGAGCTAGCAACAATCAGGCTACTGACGATACCAGACTCTTTACTGCTGGTATTTCTGTGCAAGTATTGAGTGATTGTAGGGAACTCTCCAGCAAAGCTAAATGATTGAATCATTTGCAATAATAAGAATATAACTGCTACCGACTCTCCTAAGCTACTGACAGGCAAACATGCCATTGTTAACGCAGATAAGCCCGTTAATGTACTCGTTAAAATCAGTGCATTTTTTTTACCTTTAGCATCAGCAATCTTCCCCACTACAATAGCACCGAAAGGCCTAATTAAAAATCGCAGTGCAAAAATACCCCAGACAATATAGGTCGAATCATTCAATCCACTTTTCTCTAAGATATGAGATAGATATGGCATAATTGCAGCAAATACAGCAATGTCATAATATTCAAGTGCGTTGCCAGAAACAACACCTAGCTTTTCTTTCCAACTTAACATTTTAATTTCTCTATATTTATTGAAAAATATCACTAAACATGTGCATTAAGAGGATATTTCAATGTGTTTATTGCACAAGACAAAGTAATTCCATAAAAGTTGAGCGCATCATGTACAGAGGATAATGGGGAGCCTTTGCACCCTAATTTCTCCTTGATATTATTTATTCTCTTCTTTTCTGCTTCATAGGTACAACTATGGTACCAGGATATCTCTTTAGGTGATCTAAGTTGAAGAAGAAGCCTAATGGTTTCCATTTCTTTTTTTGTAAATCTTATATCACCAAACCTATAATATTTTCCTTCAATGTCACTATCGCTTGTTACTAAAAGTTCACCGGATGGAGTGTTTGGAACTTGTATTTTTTCTAATCCATGCTCTTTTGATATTATATGTAGCAAGTTACTAACTTTAGGTTTTGCTCTTATTATTTCACTTATTTCAAATCTTGAATTTCTATTCTTCATCCCTATTGAAAATATTTCTATAAAATTGCCATGTCGGGTAGCAAAATCAACCTTTAACTGGGAATTGGTTTTTTCAAAAACCAATCTACTATGTTCATTATCCAGTTCGTCCCAGTATCTCAGGCCCGGCTCACACCTCTTCCCAATTTTTTTATATAGACCCATCCCCCAGTAGTCAACGTGCCAACGGTAGTCACTACAAAGAGAGTCTATTTTATTAGTTTCCAAGCATAAGCTACTAACAGCCACATGATTAACATTAAAACTGCTGACATGTTTTTTAAAAGTATTACAAGCTAACTCAACTCTTGCACTTTGGATATCCATTTTAAAGCCTCGATAATTATTATATTTACATAGCCATTGATTATTTTCATCAAAAAACATTCTCATATAGGGTACCCATTTTAGGAACCTTTTTATTTTTCATATGTGACATAAAATGAACTATGAATCAGGTTCACATAATTGAATGGCATTGATTAATATAAAAAAACAGCGAGGTTATCTTTCATTAATTGAGATTTCTATTACTTAAAGTTATTGGAAAAACTTTAAAAAAACAAAAATGATATTAAGGTGTTTATTTTAATGTATGGATGTTAGTTATATCCGTGGAGAGTAGTTATGGAAGGTAAGCATGTTATTGGAGAAGCGAAAATCTTAATGAATGCCTTACAACCCGGTTTGGTTCTTGATGAGGATATCGTTGAAAGTGCAACCAACACATTGATTGCACTGATAGAGATGGCAATAGAGAAGACGGTTAAAGAGGAATAGTTGCTGTTACATGAAGTCGGTAAGTTGAGCTATAAGACCATCTAGAGATAACTTTGTCACAAGAATACGAACCCTGAGAGTGTTCTGGCCAAGTAGAATCTAATTGTATTAGCCCTTCAGCAACAACAAAAGGATCACCCTCCATATCTATACGTAAGGTTCGACCTTTTCTGTCATTTTCTCTTAGTGACGACTCTGCAGCAGAGTTAGCTTCGCTTTGACTAGCAAAAACATCAGACAGTTTTTTAAATGGCTTACTACCTTTCCGTACCTCTTCTTCAGCTCCATTGTTGACATTTTTCCAGCGAGCAATAACCCCTTTAAATCGAGTTTTACTCGGATTGTCTGTAGCCGCATTAACGAATCCTATTTCGGAAGGGGTGTTTATATTGGGAACAGAGATGGTTTTTACAGGAATATTTTGACCCGTAATCGTTTTGACCTTGCCTCTTCGCGCTAACACGTAGAGGCCATCTACGGGCTTTGAAACCGCATCATATTTTCTAGCAAGACGACGAAGAAAAGCAGTATCGGTTTCATCTGTTTGGCTAATGTGGTCTATTTCAATCCCTTCGAGTTCTGGATCGACTCTAGGAGAAAATCCATGAGGCGTTACCAGTTCTCGAAAAATACTACCTAAGCTGACATTCTCCCAACTATTGGAACGCCTTTCTTTGATTCCTGTAGGATCGCTAATTTTGAATGGGACCGCAGTCGCAATCACTGTAACTTGAGGAGGAAATAACTGAGGAATAACTCTTGTGATAGTAAAAAGACCCTTGTCGACTTCCTTGCCTTTATATCCTTCAAACCAACGAATTTCAGCATCGGCTTTAGGAACACCATCAATATCAGCCGTACAGATTACTAGCTTTAATGTGTCTGATTTATTGCCTGGTGCATCTTGTCGTTCAAAAGACATAAGATTAGCATTAATGATAGCTTCTCCCGGCCCTGATATATAACAACTTGGCTTTAGTCCCATACATTCACCGCTTTCGTTGTATCTTGTACCACTATCTCTGGTAACAAAACCTCTATGCCTGCAGGTAAAGTAGCTTCTGTACCTATTAGTTCATACAAATGAGGGTTGAGTTGAAAAACGGCTTCTTCAATATCGTCATTGTCCAATGACAATTCTCGCCAAGTAATATCGGCAATAGTATCACCGTCAATAGAACGTATGCGCTTACTCATCAGGTGATTCCTCCAAAACAATAGTAAACTCAGCGATTTGAGCTAAACCATCTCGACCAATTCTCTTTTGATTTTCCGTAATGGATTCTATGGTCCAAAAACCCAAGTTGATTCCCTGTGAATTAGACAATACATGAGGTTCAAAACGCATATTGCGAAGTTTAGTCATTGCTGATTCAGCATTTTCTCCAAACCATTTTCCTTTTAAAGTAATTCTATCGAGAGGTATTTCTGAAAGGTGCTTTTTCGGCTTTTGACCAACTCTACCTTGCTTCTTCCACCCCGAAGAACTAGCTCTAACCAGCCCTTCATATTGAGTTTGAGAAGCAACGGTAAAGGGGAAATCACCTAGGATTAATTGAGGTGTCACGATACATCTCCCAAATTCGTGCCTAGTGCTATGTCATAGTCAGGAGGAGAAACGTTAGCCAATGCCATTGCTGTTTTCTGAGCAATATCATTACCAACTTTTTGGTCATAATCAGCATTCCCTGTAGGTGTAACTTCCACCTTAATTTCAATCTTCCGATTATCTTGTCTAGTCGAACTATTGTTAGCAATCTGTGCAAGTTGCTTCTGCTCTTGTGTACTACCCGGTGAATCGGTTTTATTTGAACCAAACCAACCACCAATTTGGGTACCAATCCAATCACCAGCGCTACTACCACCAATACCGCCCAGAAGACCACCAACAACGGTACCTATCCCCGGCAATATCATAGATCCCAAAGCTGCACCTGCTGCGGCACCGCCCATACCACCAACCAAGTCGCCAGCAGTTCCACCTATATCAGAGGCATTACCGTTATTAATCGCATTGACTAAGCCAATGGAGCCTGCAACAACCCCTAAGGGGCGAACTAATTTCCCTGCTATTGAGCCAGCTCCAGCCAACATACCAGTACTTGGTGCCATTTCAGCCAAACTGCTGAACGTATCAAGCAAACCAGCACCCATATTTAATGTGTCACCTGCCATCGCGACACTTGGCGTCATAGTTAATGCAGAAGCACCACCAAGTAAGCCAAGGCGACGCGCCCATTTGTTGCGACCCAAACGCCTTCCGGCTGAAGCAATACGACCCGTTCTTCTTGTTCTTTCCCTAGAACTAGACCCTATACCTCCAGACCCTAGTCCATTTAAACTTCTATTTAATCTATTGATTGAGTTAGATGCATTATCAGCTGCATAGCGAGTATTGGTTAATGAACCTTTAAGTCGTTTTTCACCTAACAAATCTTTACCTGCACCAAGCAGATTCTTACCCAACTTCCAGCCTATAGTGGCGGTCTTCATAGCAATAAGACCGCCTGTGATCGCCATGATACCTGTAGCAACTTCTGGGTACTGTTCCAATCCATTGGCTAACGCATTAGCAACAGTCGTTACCATAGGAGCAAAGGTCTCAACAACAGGAATTAGGCCATTACCAAAAGCTGTAACTAATCGGTCGATGGAAGAGCTAGATTGATCTAGCAAGAACTGAGAGCTTTTTCGTCTCTTATTCAGTTCCCCTTCCCATGCACTTGCAGCCTTGGCTGTATTGCTCGCACGTTCAAAAGTCTTAATAAGACCCTGTTCTCCATGCATGTTACCAATAAGCTTACCTACAGCGCCCTTAACTTCCTCACCAAATAACTGAGAAATAATGGCGCCTCGATCAACGTCATCTGAATTTTCAATTGCTTGAAATACTTCTAGGATTGTGGATTTAGCATCTTCTTGCATTCCTGCCGCAATATCGTTGGCATCCAGACCAAGCATGCTATAAGCATTTTTCTGAGCGCCTGTTGCAGCAAATCCTTTTGTTAATGCCCCAGTAATATTTTTTAATGCTGTAGCGGATGTTTCTTCACTACCTTCAACAGAAAACAAAGAACCGGCTAATGCTGCAGTATCAGATTCATTCAAACCCGCTGTCATTGCAGTTGAGCCTTGACGAGCCAACACAGCAGCTATGTCCTTAGCCTCCGTATTTGCCAAGCTATCAGCAAGCATATTAGATTTCTTTGCTAAGCCCAGAGCGCGATTGCCTCCTAATCCCATTGTGGATTGAAAGCGGGCAAGAGTGTTTCCAGCCTCTGATGGACTAATATCAAAAGCAATAGCCATTTGAGCGGCCTCTGCCGCAAACTTTAATAGATTATCTTCACCGTTAATGCCAGACCGACCTGCAGAGGCCACAATCTCTGCCATACCGACTTGGTTCATTCCGGTTTTAACAGCTAGAGCTTTCATTTTTTGCTGGAAAGCTGCCTCTTGCTCCGCGCTTTCAAAATTGACCACTTTCTTAACATCAATGAAGGCACTTTGATAATCGATGGCTCGCTTACCTGCCATTGCCAACGGTGCTGCAGCAAGCACAGTACCAACTGCCTGACCAGCAAGCTCACTACGCTGAGCAGAGCGAGCTTGTTTTCTAGCCTGAATTGCATTGAGTTCTTTGAGTGTATGTTTTTGCTTTTCCAAAGCAGCAGTTGCTGTTTTGGTTTGACGTGCTAATCGAAGCTGTTCAGCTCCCAGCGCGTCAGTATTAATTCCTGTTGATGACAACTGCTTTCTAAGCTGGCCTGCTTTTGCAGATTGCTCTGAAAACTGCTTAGAGATTTTTTCAACTTGTCTATCCGAGCGACGAAGTTGGTTATCAAGTGAGCCCACTTGTTTCACATGGGCAGCATAGGCCTTATCGAGCTGACGAACTTGTTGTTCAGCCAAACGTAATTCAGCTCTCTGTGATTTACTGGCTTGCTCTGACTTAGCGGTTTCACTGCGAAGCCCAGCTAACTTTACTCGAGCGGACTCTAATTTTTGTTCTTGCTCTCTTAAGACAGAACGCGCCTGTTTTAGCTCTTGAGAATAACTGGCACTCGCTGCTTTCGCGGCCTGAATCTCACTTCTAGTACGCTTTAAATTGGTCTGCATCCCTTTATACTGACCAATTTGTTTTTGCTGAGAATCAAATCTTCTCAATTCATTATTCGCACTAGAGGTTTCCGACTCTAGTTTTCGAATGGTTTGCCCTGCCGACGCTAATGGGGCAGATAGACGGTTTACACCGTCTAAAACAATGCTAAATTTTTGCTTATTATCTGCCATTACTTAATTCCCATCTTGGCTTTTGCTAGACGATAGCGACGGAGGGCATTTTCAGTGGTCCAGCTAAGCAGCTCAGACTCACTGACGTTATATACGATAGGAATAAGGTCTATCATTCGCTCGATGTCGGTTGGCGAAAGTAATCCGCCTGTTGTGACAAAAAATCAGATAACCTATTTTGCATATAGGTCCAATCAGGAGTGGATAACTGGTACAGTTCATCATGTTCTAAGTCAGTACATCCTATTGAAATAGTAAATGTACGCTCATCATCAGTTTTCTGAACTTGCATTGCTCTAGTCACTCGGCCTGTTGGGTATTTAAGTTGATAGCTATTACGCTCTTTAATAGGCTGAAGTAACTTAGGGATCATCTCATCGCCTACCGTCCAATTTCTAAAATCGAGCAAACTAGCTACAGATTCAGAATCTTGAGTAGAAAATGTATGATTCCAGTGCTCAATCGTGTTTATATCAGGTTGAGACAATGCTAAGAGATCTTCCAAACTTAACCCTGTCATTGCACAAGATCTAAGATCGATTAAAGACTGAGGATCAACTTGCTCTTCCCCTTGTTCATCTTTTTTAGTGGCTTTTTTTACCAACTCAGCATCTTCTGCATACGTTAATGCTCGAATATTGACACTAGTTCGCCCAGATACAGGGACAAGTAATTTATGGTGTTTTTGAATTTTCATTGTGGCTTACATCCAAAAAAGCCCTCGCTATAAACGAGGGCTTGAGTGAGTTAATTTTTAAGTTTACGGCTGACCAGTGTTACGGCGATGCGTGGCCATAACATCACCATCACCAAGGTTATATTCATCGGTAATAGCATTGCATTGGTACTCAACGGAACCATTTACAATTTTTTCCGCTTCATCTAATGCACTGAACACTAGCTCACGTACAGATAATGCGGAGTCACTACCTGTCGATTTCGCGCCTGTCTCAGCCGCTGATTTCAACTGACCGCTCCAGTTGTGCTCAATTTTGTACGCTTTCCCAGCACCGTCTTCCATTGAATCCAAGATGTTCACAGCCACTTTTTTCCCGCCATGAACACCAAGTGCTTTAAGCAATTCAGGAGTTGCACCTTTCAGCGTGATTTTTGCGTCGGTCATGGCTTCCATACCAACCCACCTCTCACGCTTACTAAAGCTCCCACCTGATAGATCAGTAAAAACCTTTTCAATCTTTGGCTCTTGAAGCTCGGTTATTTCCAATTTCAGCGCAATACCATTAAGCATGGCAGTACGCTGCATCAAAACAAATTCTTGACTCATTACAAGATACTCCCGATGAATTCATCTACGATACCGTCGTCTTCATCCAACACATAAATCATGTGTTCATTTGGAGAGTACCCGGCATATTCAATCGCTATTGCCCAGCAACCACTTTTGTACTTTTCAGTGCTGTTAAGTGTTGGATGCAAAAAGACCTGACAACCCATCAACGCCTCCTCGACGATCATGGCTTTAAGCATACTGTTGACTGATTTCACCTTCTGGTTCATAAAACGCTCAGTCAAGTTTTTGCCCATATCGCTTTCTGAAGTAGCAGCAAGCTTACGTATGATCGCGTACTCAAGACCTTTCTTATTAACGAAGTCGCCATGAATACAACGATTGCCTTTCAATTTGTAACCTTCGCTGGTATCGACAAACACCGATACACCATTTTTCATAAGCAAGTCGGCCTGAGAAGACTGGTCTAGAATGTCGTAATCGACTTGACGAGACAGGGCTGCTATCACCACTCCACCGTTTGATGCTGGGCTTTCCCAAGGGAGAACACGGCCAAAACAAGTTGCAGCCATTGTTGATGCAGGAATAATTACATTGCTAGATTCTGCTTTGCTATACACGTGCGGCCAGTTATCAACCAAGTAGAAAGCTTCATAGCCAGTACCTACGGCTGGCAAGCCATTACAATAAGTAATCGCGGCTTGGTCCGTTGTATTAGGTGCATCTCCCACAGGAATGGCATACATACGCTTACCAATTGCAACTAATTCGTCAGCTACTGGTTGATTGCTAGAATAACCAGGAGCAAAAATGTGTGTTGGCTTTTCAGTACATTCCGTTAACGCATGAGTACCTGTTCTTTGCCCATCAGCATCCGTTCCACCGATGATGTTATTGATGGTCGCAGCTTCATCCACGCCTTCATCCACGATAACAACATAGATTGGCACTTGAGTAACTTTTAGCACTTGGTTGCAAAAATCCACAGCCGTTCCGCGCTCATTGCCTTTTGTATCCAGCAAAGCAGCAAGCCGAGTGCTGGAGACTCGATAAGGTTTATTCTTTGGAATGCTGGCATCAGCATCAGGCGCTGTTCCAACCACACCTAATACCGTTTTACCTAAAGGGCCATAAGGAGCTGGTGAACGTTCTGAACGAACCTCGGCACCGTTATGAGTAAAATCTTGTATCTGTGACATTATTTATCCTTAACGGCTTTAGTAGTGGGTTTAGCAGGTTCAACTTTTTTCACTGAACCCAACATAAGATCGCGAGCTTCTCGCGGAGTGAGCTCCACTGTGTCACCCTGTTTTACCCAATGCTGAGTTCGTGGGTGACGGAACCCAAACAACACGATATGTGCTGAGGTTTTCTTCTGTTCCATTTAGACGTCCTGTAAATAGAAAACCCAGCACTAGGCTGGGTTTGTTCTGATAGTTTCTGTGAGGTTAATCAGTTGGTGCAGGTGGCCACGGGTTTTCTGCTTGGATTTTCAACCGAGCTGCTAGAGCTTGTTTCTCTAGATCATCTGCTTCAGATAATGCTTTCTCTGTTTTTACAAGATTGCGCTTGATGTAAGCTTCATCAACTAATGGCGTCACCATTACAGAATAAAGACGGCGGCGTGTATCATCTACTTCATTATATTCTGAGATATGTTTATTGCTTTCGTTAGTTACCCACGAACAAGAGTCTTCGCACCATTCATCAAACTCTGTAGACGGTGGAACAATTGTGTAATCATCCGTGACTAGAGATACGTCATCAAACTCTTTCTTCGCCCTAGATGTTTTACTGTAAGCTATAACTGGCTGGGGTTTATCTTGTATAGACCAAGCTCCGCTTGCTTTATCAAACTTACATTGCTGCGTTTCTCTATTAAAAGTTGGGGTTTCTAACCAAGTGGAAAACTGGGGAAGTATATATCCATCGTACCCTTTCACTTGGTAAACCTTACTTTTCCCTGAGAACAAAAACGTTTGTGGATTAAAGTTATACGCTTCTTTCATCACACCCACCCTCTGTGAATTTTAATCGATAAATTTGCGGTGTAAGGCCGATTTTCATCTGCAGTTGGTACGACATTAGAAGCTTTAAATTGAAGACAATCTCGGTTTGATTCAATATTACTTGACGATGTAGTCCACAAAACGGCTCCTCCTCCATCAATAGCAGAGAAAGCACCTTGAGGAAGCATACCATCTACTCCATTACTATTGTTATACGTTAGATTTATCACAGTGCCATCAATGTCACGAATAGCATCACCCTGTGTCTCACCGTGGTTCGCATATGAAGGAGTACCACGCACAAAATGCCCTAAGTGATGATTAGGTAGAGTGAATGTGCTCGAACCATCTCCATCACCAAAATACATTGCATATGCCATAGGATCTGAATCTTTGGTGGCCTGAGTCACCACTAACCCTGTTGACTGAGCATAACTCCAAAGCAATAAGTCTGTAGTACGAGAAAATTCACCACCTTGTAGATCTAGCCAACCAGCTTTTGCTCCATCTGTATGAAACTCACCAATAAGCCCAACAAAATCAGCTAATATATTGGTTTTTTGCAATGCCAAATCTGTATCTTTCGCATACTGAGAATGAGGATCACTCTCGGCTTTATGGGCACTAAGAGCATTTTCTAAATCAGTCGGAGTAGTAAACTGGACAGAAGGATCTATTTTAGCTTCAATGGTTGACGCATTTCCGGGAATAAACTTAAGACGAATGGTATAGCTTTTCGAAGACCCTTCTGCGAGGTTAGGCTTATAGTCACCCGGCTGACGGGCATAGCAATACAAACTGCCATTTTCATCAACGACCTTAACGCCAGCCTCGTTGATGGTGAAACCACCGTGGTCCGCAGGTATTTCAGCTCTTGCTATCCAAACAGAAGCATCATTTTCGTCTTTTTCAATAGTAACGGGATAACTTCTAATTTGGTTGACTAAGTCCGTTTGGGACGCTGGGTTATGTTCATCTGCCAATGTCCCATCACCAATTACCAACACAGCAAAATCTACTTCTGTACCTTGTTGTTTGGCTAATGACTCAAGACCAAAACCTGTCTGAGTTACGTAAGTACGATATCTATCTGTTGTCATTATGTCGCAGGCTCCGATGTCGCGATGAGTCTAATGTGGTTGTGAGTACCAATTACTTGATTTGCCTCACTTGTATAACCAGATGGCACAAACGGCTCTGAGGTTATCGTGATGCCAATTTCTGTCGCTACAGCAACGTATTGATTGCCTTCTGACTGGCGAGAAATATTGACCGTGATACCATCTCTCTCAGATTTGTAAGTGCTTATTCGGGCATCAACCCGACCACTCGTTTCATCGGAGAGTGGCTTATCTTTTAAAAAAGCTTCAACTTCTAATGTGTAAGGAGTTCCACCCTTACTGATTGTTGAATCGAAACCTAATGCGTTAAGAGACTCACGTAAACCAGCTCTGGTTCCCGATTGTTGTAAAAGACGAAACGAGCCATCGACTGTTTCTCTTTTAAAGACTTCGTCATCTGTTTCATACCAATCTATAACCCCACGCTCTCCTGCCAAAAATGGTAAGAAGTCACTAGGAGTATTGTTTGCATTTAACAGTTCTGGGTAAGGTGGTTTAAGTAAAAGAAGAGAATCTCTGAACGCTAAGCGGATCGCCTTTTCAATAGGCTGAGCGTTATCTGAAAAATCGTATTTCGAATTATGCTGAGTCATAAATGATGTCCACCGTTATGCTTGTGCAATAAGGTGCCTCATGAACATCACAAACAATTCCATCGGTGGATATATTACTCACCACCTTGGTGACACCATAAAAACTGTGACCAATGAATTTCACCATTGACTCTTCAATTTTTCCTTTAAGCTGATGAGCTGAGTCGGCGTATTCTTGTAGTTTTGTAATAACGCTGTTTTTATCTACTGTTCCAACTGGGGAATTGGTCGCGTACAGCGTTACTATATGTTGATACTCAACAATACTTGCTGAGTTAACAAATAGCTCATCGGTCTCTTGAATGATATCGTCTCGGCCACCTATGTAAGCATATACTTCATCGAGCAACTCTTGAGTGGCCATTCCTGACGGAGTTTCACGGCTCAACACCCACATGTCGATTTTGCCATCTCTATTACCTTGACCGTTTACTCTTGCTTTCACTCGTGCATCTTTAACTTTCGATGTACTGGCTTCATTAGGAAACTCGTGCTTCAAAATCACGACATTAGGCGCTGGCTTTTCAACGGTAATAATGGGTCGTTCATTAAGTGTCATGGCATGAAAGCGATAACCTAAATTAGTCCCGGCTGTAGACAATCCAAATGGTGCAAGCATATATCTCTGAAGAGCATCTTCATCTGATTCCATTTTTGGCTCTACAGGTGGGTACGCATTAGGGTCACCTGCTTCAATAATTTGTCGCTTCAGACCAAGCTCTGATAACTTTGCATCCAAGTTAGAATCTTTAGCCCAATAAGCTAGCATCTGTGTCGCTTTATAGTCTTCACTACGAATGTAATCACGAAGAGTTTTAACTGCGCCTTCGACTATGATAGTGCCAAGCTCATAAGGGTTTTGTAGTGTCTCTTCTACCGCTTCCACCAGTTCAGGTGCGAGTTCTTGAAGGTGGGTAATAATTCGACTTTTAAATTCTGCTAACTGTACATCGTAAGAAGGCATTACAAACGCTTCAGGCTGCTCTAGCTGATCGCTTTGAATATCAAACATTCATTGGTACCTCAAACTTCACTACTGTGCCGTGATACGTTCCGCTGATAGTCAGCAATACGCCTGTACTTGTTCTACTGGCTAAACATTGCTCAATAGAAAATTCATCATTCATTTGATTGTTTTTGTCGCTGACTGAGCGAATAACTTCAGCTTGAATGGTCACTAACATCGTATCGCCAGCGTTCTTATCTGCGTATTGACGAACTTTACTACCACATAATCGATGTCTAAAACGCGTTGCCAATGGTGTCGTTATCATCCGAGCAAAGCGCATTTTGAACTGTTCAAACCCACTAATGGTCTTCCCTGTTGGCCCCATTCCTATCACAAGAGATCCTTAATATTTTTCGGTAAAACCGTTTGCAAAACCCCTTGTGTACATGGGTCTTTCCACAATGTTTCTATTGTCTGAGATTGAGAATAAGCAGCTAACTTATCCAACAACGTCATACCTAAAGATTGTTCACCATTTGTTAGGGAGGAAATGCTTGCGACCGCAGTCCCAATGCTAGATGAAGCACTTGTCATCATACTTTCTAGCTCAGTAGAGCTAATTTTATCTTCAAGAAAATCAGCGATGCCCTTATTGAGCTCATTGGCTTTTGACTGAGCTTGAGTAAAGGCTTCATCTGCTTCACCTTGTATACTGCCAAACAAATTTGATGTGTTATCACAGCCCTTTGGTAGACCGTCCACTCTCGCATCAAGTTTGTTTATCGCATTACTTCTAGACGTCAATATTAGAGAATCATTCACTGTAGTCGTCATATGGTCTAACGAGCTATTCGCTGAAATATTTGCTGTATTGATGGTAGATTTCGTTGCACTTAGAACACTGCTATCCACCAGTGGCTCTAAAAGTGGATCATCAAGAGAAGTTTGTAACGAAGTAATGTCTCGAATCGCATCACTACCTAAGGTGATAGATGGGCTAGACAGGTTTAACCCTCCACCTTGCATAATGGCTTTATAAATATCAATACTCATAAGCTTACTTCGGCATGTTTGGCGGTGTATTGTTCACATGGTTTGTGTGCGCGTTGTATAACTCGCGATCTTCACTCATAGTTCGTATCGCGTCTGAGATATCACCTGTCCCTTCGACAAGTTCAGTATCTAGTTTTATTTTCTTGGGAGCGCTTAAGATCAATTCCCCTTCCTCGCTATCCCAAAGCATTTTTAATGCACCAAACTCTGTGACAACTTGTTTCGGGTTACTGATAGAAAAAGGGAAAGCATCACTTTCCCATCCACACAGAGCAAGATACTGGCCAGATGCACCAGAGGAAATATCAAGCAGCAATGCTAGCTCACCCTTTGAAGGGCAACGATAGGTATTCATCTCTCCGCTGGCCAACGTGAACCATTTTATAAATGGAGTAACGCGCTTCTCACCATGTTGAACTTTAATCAACTTATTGCTTGAGTGAATTTCGCTGACTTTACCAAACCGTATCATTTGATTAATTCGACGATTAAGCTCTTCAAGCTCATCAGCCATTTCGACAAGTTGATCAGATAAAGGCTGCGTTTTATTCATAATGAGCTGCTCAATATGTTCTTGGCTCATCATGTGTTCAGCTCTTCATAATCGTCTGGGTTATCGACAGAGTCGTTAGTCGCTATGTAAATAGACTCTCGTGATTCTTCTTCTGCGTCAGGTTCACCGTAAATGACTCGCTGAACAAATGTGACACACCAACCTTCATAGCCTTTATTGCCTGTCGCATAAATAGACGGCATACGATCAACGTTTTGCGGCTTTTCAGTGCTATCGCTATCCAACCCCCAGCTCCATCGAGGCGAGCGGTCAACTTTAGGGCCAACATCAAGAACAACAAGGTCTCGAATATCAAAAGAGCAGTTGTTTGCTTGCTTCGCGGCATAATCAACGGAGTTAGGGAATACGGCATGAATGGCCACATCCATATCTTCATACACTCGACCATCAGGGTAAGTATTGGTCCCTTTAGCTTTAGATAGCTCAATGAACAAGGTACGTCTATTGATATTTATACGTCCAAACTCAGCATAGTCTTCAACTTGAAATGAGTGCTCTTGCTCTTGATCATCCTTCCAAATAATCAAATTGCCCAGTGTTGTCTTAATCGCTTCTAGATAATCACTAGGTTGATACACCACGTTTTGAGAGTTCAAAGTTAAGCTCCTGGTCAAATAGGGTTTGAAAGCGACTATTAGTCCGACGCTCAAAGCTTTCAAGTATGTAAGTGGCTGGCTCTTCAATATCCAACCCCAAACGCTGAACGGGGAACCGGCCTTTTAATTCTTCATCACGAATTGAGTTTGGGTTGTTCCCTTTGCTATTGCGACGATAAGTCGTATGACCTTCTTGGGCATTGCGAGCAGCGCGAATATAAACAAACGGCGTATTTCCATAAATACTTGTATAAAATGCCCCATCATATTGACGACCTGCGACTCGAGTACCTAGTGAGTTTTGCCTTGGGCTACCTGCTGCTTCAATTTCAATCGGAGCTAATCCAAACCAAATAGAGGTTTGGCCTGCATTGCGATTGGTGAAAATTTTAATTCGGTCTTTAAGGCGTTTCGTGTTTTTCAATCTGAGTGCAGTTTTTAGCTCTTTTGCTGAATGATAAGCCAGCCAGCGAGTGGTTTTCTTAATCGCTCTAGCCAAAGCAACATCAACAGCATCGTCTAACACCTGCAGCTTCTTCTTCGCTTGATAAGCAATACTACCCAAGTCAATATGAAATGGTCTTGCCGCACTGACGACTCTTTGCTCTGTTCGGGCAAGACCTTCTCTATTCAGTTCGAATAAATCTGCCATTAGTTACACCTTTTTGTGTCGTCGGTGATAGCTGCAAAATGGTAGTCGTCATATCTGGATAAAAGACATCAACAACTGTTCTGGTTCCTACAGGCACTTCAACGATCGCACCTTTGACGAGGCTTCTATCAAGACGAGTATTTAACGATGTAAGAGCTCCCTCTTCGCACATCAATGGAGTCCCATGTTTCATGCTACTACTGGTTTTTACTTCCAGCTTTTCATCGAAGATCGCTTTGATATCTAAACTTTCGCCATTTGTAAGCAATAGGCTAAATTTAGATGCCATAGCATCCTCAATTGCTTGGTCAGCAGTTATCATTGCTTGGTCGAATAGTGAGTCTAAATTCATGCTATTCCTTATAAAAAGCGGAGTTATCTACTCCGCTTTTTTAATACTATTGGCTGGTCATTACTTTTGCTTACCGATAAGAACCGCAACACCTGCTTCTACAGCTTCCATTGCAACATCTTCGGGTAAATAGTGTTTGTTATCTTTCACTACCGTGACACGCTCATCGTCGACTCGACAGCGAAATGTTGAAACTGCTTTAACTTCAATGTTTCCGCTTTTGTCGCTATTTACTTCGACATCTACAGAGTCTTCTATACCTTCGCTCTCTGGTACATCATCCGTTAGAGTAATTTCAACTTCTTCAGAATCACTATTCTCTGGAAGCTTAGCTTCTAGCTCATCAATAATTTTTTCGAGATCAGCGATAGAGTTTTTGTCATCGTATTGAGGTTCAGTAATACCAAGCTCTTCACAGAGACTATCTATTTGCTCTTGGTATGGTTTTTTTGCCTTTGACATGGGTTATTCCTGCAAGAAAACAAAAGAAAAAAGGGAAGCTAAGCTCCCCTAATGGAGATTAATCGACAGTGACAACGACGAAGCTATTCACATCAATCATGTATGGTGCTGGGGCTGATTCTGTTTTAGTGTAACGAGTTGCAGGATCATTACCTTCTATCCAATCACGCACATAACGATCAGCTTCATCAACACCTTCATTTTGAGCATTAAGATCTTGAATGGCTCCATATAATCGCACACCACGAGCAGCTGTATGACCAAGTATCATCGTATTATCTGGTAGTTGTTTTTTAGTTGTACCATCTCTATCGGTGTACTCTTCATTAACCACCCAAATATCGACATCACCGATATTGCCTTTATAGCTCACGGCCTTGCCTAAATCCTTCAGAGTGCTTTCAACTTCAGATTTAGAACCTCGACGCGTCTCTAAAGCCTCTGTGAAATTTTTAAACTTACGCAGCAACGTCCAAGCTTTAGGGTCAAAAATAACAATGTTCGTCTCACCGTCTGAAAGATCTGAATACTCTTCAATATCTCCCCAGATATCGTGACTATCATGGTCAAGCTGACTCCAACGCTCCGTGCTAATTAATGAAATGTTGTTCTCCGATCTACGGCCTGCACTAACTTCATATGGTGTTGGAATATTTTCACCTTCAACCATATACGAACCAGTGAGAATCATCTGAGCAGCCATCCATTCTTCACGCATTGCAATTGCTTGCTCTTCTAAATCCAAATTCTGCATAACCAAAGCTTTCTGTCGGTCTGCTGGAGATTTGTTTCCAGTATATTTTTCACCGGGTAGACGTTTAACTGTATTGCTACCTGTTACTGCATGCTTAGACTTAACGTACGCTGGCTGGAAGGAACTTGTGGAATAGCCTTGATTTTTATCCACCACACCACCAATAAGTGGTGAACAAAATGGAGCAATCTTTGGCTTGTTAGGGATCATGTCCAAATCCACCTTCTCTGTATTAAATGTAAATACATCTGGATAAAACATGCGTAAGAAAAAATTATCTTTACGGATTCCTGCTTCTAATATTGCCATTAGAAGAACACGAGTAGTAAATAGATCCATGAGCAATCTCTTTATTTAATTCTAAAAAAACGACGAAATTACTCGTCGTCTACATTGAGTGCCGTTCCTAGAAACGCTGCTCGTTTCTGAGCATCGGTAAGGCCATTGGGCCAGTTGATATAACTGATACGATAAGTACCTGAAACGATTACTGCCTTAATTTCGTTTGAGGCTGGTGCATCAGCTACGCAAGCACTCAGAGCAATTTCCTTGCCTGCCACACCATCCCACTTAACTAAAGTGTCAGGTTCAGTGGTATCAGCCATAAGTGGAGTTAATACAGGAAAGCTTTCACCTGCCTTGATTGTCTTGCGAACAGTTTCGCCTTGTTTGATAACTGAGTTATCCGGGCTATAAGTGGTTGTGGTGGTCATTTGGGCTCCTTAACCGCGAGGTTTACCGAAAGCAGAAACCAACGCAGCACACTGCTCTTCATCGCTATCGATATCTTTATTTAAAGATGCGCTAGCATCTAATGGTTCACCATGTTCAGCACTAATAGCAGCTATTGCATTCTGAGCTGAATCATTTGAAGTTTCTGTTGCAGCCGAAGCCAGCAATTCTTTAGCATCATCAACACTCATCGATGGCATGCTGGCAAGTTTATGAGCCATCTTTTGGCGACCTTGAGCTTGATCACAGCCCAAAATACCCAATACACGTTCACGTTCAGCCGTTGCGACCGCAGTCCCATCAATCTGAGGTTGTGTATTTTCGTTTGAAGCTTGAGCGACTTTTGGAGCAGCCTGTGCTTCTGGTTGATTTGTTTCCTTTGTCATGGTTGCTCCCATATCGACAATTTTTGAACTCAGAGCATCAAGGTGCTCAATCATTAAGCCAACGGCATCACAGCCATTGACAACTTCATCTGCGAAGCCAATATCGACTGCCTCTTGGCCTGTATACGTTGCCGCTTCAGTATCTAATACGGCTTTCACGTCCATACCGATATTGACTGCGACTTTCTCAGCAAAACTTTGCCGAGCTGTATCTATTTCCGACTGCAGCTTACTTCTGACATTATCAGGCAGTTTTTCGTAGGGGTTTCCATCGACTTTATGCGCACCTGAGTGAATCAGCGTGATTTCTGCCCCTCGGTTTTTCATTAGTTCTTCTAAGTTGGCATGCATCATGACGACACCCACTGAGCCTGCGACACCTGTTTGAGTAATGAGGCGTCGACTGCAAGCAGAAGAAAGCGCTTCACCTGCACTGCAGTGCATGTCGTAGCCAAGTGACCAAACAGGTTTCTCACTACCAAAACGACTGATCATGTCAGCAGCATCAAAACAACCTGCAACTTGACCACCAGGAGTATCAAAATCCATCAATACACCACGAACTTCTGGATCACGAATGGCGTAGCTAAGCCGAGCAATAATGCCGTCATAGCCTGTCATGCCACTGTATGGTCGGATAGAACCGTATTTATGAACCAATGAGCCACTAACAGGTAATACAGCCACACCATTAATCAGTTGATAGTAACGCTGACGATCCTCACCTTCTTTTGAGCCGTTATTAGCCCGATACATTGATGCTTCTTGTGCCATTGCTTTCGCGTCTAACACTTCACCTGTCGAGCCATCTATTAATCGACCAATGCCCATTTCACTGGCTAACACAGAATAAAAAACCCGGGCATAGCCGGGTTCGAGTGCAATTGGACGGTTAAATGCCTGATTGGCAATATGCGCTAAATTCCTAACCATTAACTTGTCCTTCTGGTTGCTCTGGAGCAAAGTCTTCAAACTTCATATAACTTGGGGGTGGAAGTCCTTTTTCTTTTCGTTCTTCCGACTCTCTGACTTGCTGAGCAAATAGCTCTTGGTAATCTTTGCCAAGCTTCGCGGCTTCTTCTTCATAAGTAGATAAACCAGATTCAATGAGTAGAACCGCTTCTTTAACTTCTTTCAGTCCATCAATCGCCATACGGCCTGCACCAATCCAATCGCAGCGGGTCCATGCGTGACGACGCTGATAAAAAGAATAACGAGCCTTGGATGGCAAAGTGATGTACTTTCGAATCATCATTTCTTCAAATAACAACTCGAAAATCAAACTGGCAAAGCGATTAGCAATGATTTTTCGACGGCCCATGAAATACCGCCACGAATCATTCATGGCCGCTCGAATAGTGGAATAGCTCATTTGGCTGTAGTTACGCGATAACTGCGCATAATCCAAACCAAGCCCCGCTGCAATGTAGCGAATAATAGACTGTTCAAGATCTGAAAATCCGTTATCGTCATTTCCAGCAGAGTGAATATTGATTTTATCCCCCGGAAACAGGTGCGGTAACTTAACCCCACCTAGCTTTACACTTGCACCATCGTAGTAGTCGCCATAACCGGATAACAATGTCTCAAGTGGGCTTCCATCTTGGTTTCCTTGGTTCGAGCCAAGAAGAAATTGCATTGCTTCTTCTGTTCCCAGCTCAGATTCAATACTGGCTGCATACATGGCATTCACAATGGCTTTTTGTAACTTAGTGTTTTGTAGCGTATCGAGCATTTTTAATTGCTCTAAGCTACTTAAGAATTTATTAACACCTCGCGTCTGGCCTGCTTCTAATGGTTCAAATACATGAATAAATCCAGTTCGACCACCTCGTATACGCATGGGTATACGACGCCATGTCCGACCTACACCAAATAAGTCACCACCTTGTTCAACATGAACAGCTATGGTTTGACCATAACGATTGATCTCCATGCCTGCTCTGAAGCGGTCAGTGTCCATTTTTCGAGATGGGTTAGTAACTTTTTTCGGGGCCACCATGCGTATGCAAGTTGAAAACGGAGAGTGCGAATCCTTTATCATTTCTGGCTTTGCCATTACATCACCAGAGTAAGCATGAGTAGCCACAGCCTCACGCATCATCATGGTAAAGGTTCGCTTACGCTCCGCATCAATAAAACAGTTAGGGTTTTCCGCTATATCGCGAAAAACAGCTTCCACTTCTTTAACAAAGTCTTTATCAGGCTTAATACCAAGAAGGTGCCAATTAGGTTTGTAACTTAAACGATAATCAGAACCAATAATGTGGTCCTGATGTAACTGAATACCGTTTGCTGCAATACCATTATTTCGAATGACATCATCCGTTCTAGCTTGAGCTCTAGGTAAAACAGGCAATAGAGCCGCATCCACAGACTTCAGTTGTGGATTCCAATCTCGCAACTGTCCACCAAATCCAATGCCTGCTCCGCGATACACTGCGTTTTTTTGCTGAGAAATGGTGTCTCTCAATGGCGTTTTACCATCGGCTGCAAGAATTTTTTTGCTCATCAGAAAATCACTCCTGCAGGTGGTCGCCTACGCGAGCTTGGAGTCCCTAGCTGCGCTTTTAATTCGTCGATATAGTTTTTTAATTGATGAATGTTGGCCCGATTGAAATCAACACGTCGACCATCTTTCATGATCGATACGGCCATCGTGCCCGTTTGCAATTTGTGATAAGCCTCTTCAGCTTGTATAAGCTTTTCCTGTGTTGACACTTATCCTCCCTTTAGCCGCTCAGCTGCAGCTCGTATTCCACTAGTTTTGACGGTTTTCTTTAGTGCTGAAACCTCTGGCTCAATTAATACAAAACCAAACCGCTGCTCTAGAATATTTAAAGCTGCATGAGCATAGTTCCACCCATCAAGAGCTTCATCAAACGGATGGTATTGCTTTATCCATCTCCATACACGTTGGCCATTTTTCTTAATTTCTAACTTTTTAGATGCACTACAAAGCTGCTTGAAAAATTCATCTCCGCAAATTTCATCATCTACAGGAAAATGAATGCATCCGGGAACTGCCTCACCACTAGAAGAGGGTGCTTTCCCTAATCGACTATATAACCGAGCTTTAATACCATCGGTACCAAGGCGAGTGAGATAGACTTTTTTGCCATTTTTCTTACGAGGGAAGTTAGCGATAGGTTTTCCGTATTGGTTTTCACCTTGGATAGGGATGACCCACAACGAGCCATGATTACGGCTCATACTGTATACGTCGTCAGTCTTGTGTCCCATCGCATCCCAACACCACAAACGAACATCCATGATTTCACCGTTTGATTTTTTGTATTGGTTATAGAGTTGCTCTCCTGCAGCTTTTTTAAGCTCATCACTCGATAAGTCACCGAGCAAAACTATATGATCGATAAGCCAGCATTCTTCTCCTGCTCCCCATGCCCAAATAAAAAACTCTACCCGGTCATCTTGGGTATCAATGCCCCCTGTAAGAACACAAGCCCTATCTGGTACTGGATTATCTTTTCGCTCGCCTTTCCACCATACTTCTCGACGATTTTTTAGAAGCTCCCAATCGAGTTTGTCTCGGTTGTCGCCTTCCCATAACTCTCCGAGAACAAGGTTCACAAATGGTTTGAGTTTGGCAGGATCACCTTTACAACTTAAAAATTCTTTCACTAATCCAATCCAGCCTGTTGAAAGATTCAAGCTATATCCAGCCCAGCAATGAATACCAACACTTTCAGGTGTGACTTCACTATCACCTGACTCTGAGAAGAAATGTATTCCGTCTTTTGTCCAAGTACCATCTTCAGCAACCCAACGGCCAGCCTTCTGCATGTTAGATAGTTGGTGGTAGTATATTTTTCCTTGATGTTCTTCTTGGCCATGACAGTTAATGCATGAGTAATGAGCTGTTCTTGCTTTCGCATTTATGCTGGTTTTTGAGTTATCCCATTTCATACCATGTTTAGTGTCAGGAGAACCCCAAACTAAAGTCTGTTCATGCCCACAATGAGGGCAAGGAAGATAAAATCGAAACGTAAGGTCGGCTTGAGCCATTAGGTTTTCTATATGGGACTCGCCAGCAACCGTTGGTGTTGTTCCCCAACGTTCCATCGGGAAGGCCGCACCTTCTAAACGAGTTCTTGCTAATTTTATTGGTGAGCCTTCTTTTCCCAGCTCCCAATCCCATCCGTCCACCTCATCGCCAAAAAGAGCCCCTTTGGTTAAGCGACGCATATTTTTAGGCGTACCTGCACCCTTTATATCGAGTGTCCAACCAAGGCCAACCTTTTTCTTAGTGGTGTTTTTTTCGTTATTTGAGAAAAGAAACGGAAATATTTTCCGCATGATCGGCATTTCTTCCCATGCCGCGTCAATTTCGTCGATAGTAAAATCTTTTGCGTCATCTTCTGTTGGCTGATAGATAACAATATTCGTGCTGTATTGATCTTGTAGAGAACTAACTGCACCAACCAGCACTTTGGTATAACCGATCCGCGCTGATTTCTGCCATACAAAAACGCGAATCGCTCGATTGCACATCATATTAAGAGGAACAATCTGCAAAGGCATGGTGGTCCACTGTCCTGAAGTTTGCGAAGAACCCGCTGGCAATCGGAAGTGCTTATCGCACCACTCCGTTCCTGTGACTGGAAGAATCCTCTTCATCCCCGACAAGCCACGACGGACCGCTTTCTGGATCGCTGTCCACATAGTCAGAGAGGTCGGGTAAGATGTCTGCACACTCATTTACTGCTGCCGTAAGTTCTGCCTCTAAAGCTTCCACTGCAGCTTGAGGTAAATCTGGATATGATATTTTCATTTTCGGGATTAAAGAGTCGTGACGACTTGCGAGCCGAGCACCAACTTGTTGAAGCGTGTCGACGATAATTTCTATCGGCGCATAAGACTTTTCGAATAAATGCCGCTTAGCTTTCATCATGGCCAGCTTCTCTTCGCGCTCTTCAAGCTTTAACAGTTTCTCTTTTCGTTCAAACTGTTCTTCCTCGGTGAGTTCAGGTTCTCCAGCCCCGACTTCCGGTTTTTCCTGAGAGGATTTCGACTTTGTTTTGTAAGTAATATAGGCATGAACACATGCAAGAGGATCGAATCCAGACCTAGGCTTTGCATCTGGTATAAACCCTTCTGATATAAGGGTTCGAAGCTGCCTATCTGATATTTTCAGAAGCGCTGCTATATCCCTTTGTCGATAAATTTTGTCAGGGTTAAATAAATCATTCATTTAACCTCTCAAAAGCGGAAGTAGGAATTAAGAAAAATAAAAAAAATTTTTAACGAGCGACCCACTGCGCGTTCACACACCCGTAGTCCACAGATATGCCCCAAAGGACCCGTGGGACCGAGGTCACATTCTCATGCTGTATGTTCAACTTGCTTAGCTGCTTGAATCGCTTTGCAAACCGATTCTTCCATTAGCTGAATTGCTTCTTCCATCAGGCGAGGGGTAGTTGTAGGCTGATTAGTCATCATTACTTCCAACGCATGGGCTTGAGTATTCAGAACTGCTTCGAATTGCTTAACTGTATTATTCATTTTCTTCTCGCTTACTTATTAGTTCATCTGGCCCTATTGCTAAGCACTTTCGAAAAAGTAATTAGCAATAAAAGGCCCGAATGATATTCGGGCAAAAGTAACAAAAGCCTGTACTGGCAAGGAAAAAGTATGGAGTATCTATATCAAAGTGCGAATGTTATACATTCATTTTCGTCGCTGCTTCTCTTCAACCCATCGACGAGTTCTATCTACTTGTCTGGCACACATGTTGAAATAGGTAAGCCAGATAAGATCTCGCACTAAGGCTTCATTTCTTGTGTAAGGAGGCTCGCTAAAAGGCACTTTGCACGGCAACAGATCAGCCATTGGTGGAAAGATGTATTGTGTCTTCACTTGAGTGATGACCTTGGGTTTTGTAGTGCTCACGCATCCTGTCAATAACAGGCTCAGGCAAGCGATCATCGCCACAACTATTTTCATAATTTACCAACTCCCTGAGCTCATCTACTGCAGTGTTAACATTTGCGACCGCAGTCCCATTGAAATGTTCTTTTGTCAAAAATGCTTTTCTAGCATCTTCTAGTTGCTGAGTTGCTATCTCGATTGAAGATACTAATGACTTGTTAAACTCAGAAGCTAACGTCAAACTAGCCTCTGCTTTCTCTTTCTGAGCTTTGGCCTTAACCAGTTCTGATTTAATCGAAGAGTTTTGATAAGACATAAAAAGCCAAATACAAACAGCTATTAGGTAAGGGATACTAGGCTTTAAGAAATTGAACCAAGGCATAACTTCATTTCCTTCTTGCGACGAATAACTAAACCTTTTAACCTTTTTCCATCGCCATACACCCAAAATCGCAGTTCTCTACACGCAGAGTCATACTTTCCGGCTTTTAGCTTCTTGTAAATACGGGTCTCGCTACCATTTGAATTATGCTGGTATCGTGTACAACCCACGTTAAATATGAACGATGTGAAAGCATCAATTTGGCCCTGACTCAACGCAGCAATATTTGTAGTGGCAGCAAGACAATTCTGAGCTGATTCAATGTTACTCGACCAATCCTGAGCAACTTTCTCAAGAGTGATCGGTTTAGGAGAAACTTGGTGGGTATTTCCTATTCCATTCGTAATCAAACCAGCTGGACATTTATATGGAGTTAATCGGCATTGCTCCGCATTTCCGATCAACTCTAAACCTTGTGGTGAAACTTTTATGTTGTTTGGGACTGTGCCTGTAACCAATAAAGCGATGACTGCACTGACAGAACACACGATTTTTTTTACGTGTTTCATGCTCTATCATCCTCATCAAGAAATGCTTCAACTGACTCACCTCTTTCTATTTTGCTCTTAAGCAAAGTGTGGTTCTTATGTTTATAAGTCCATGTAAGAAAGAAAGAGGCAAGACCTAAAACTAGGCCACCTATAACCCCTAGTTCACTAACAGAAAAAGCGCCCAAGAAAGCAGACAACCACGCAAAAAATTGAGTGACTTTCTCACCTTTAGCAATGAAAAAACTGGCAACACCACCTGCTAAAGCCGTTAGCCATAACTGTTTTTTTTCTAGCATTTTCTAGCCTGCACGCAATGCGTGTCCTACAACTGTTGAAAGGATTCGACCGTTGCGTGATACGTCCCCTCCTCCATTTCAATTCCGATGAATTGTCGATTAAGCTTCAAACAAGCTTTACCTGTAGATCCTGAGCCCATAAATGCATCAAGCACGACCGACCCCTCTCTGCTACTCACACTAATAATATGCTCGAGCAAATCGGCAGGTTTCTCGCAGGGATGTTTACCCGGATAATATTGAACTGGAGAAAAGGTCCATACGTCGGTGTATGGAACATCACTGGTCACAGAGAACGGACGCCGCAAGTTTTCATACTCTGCTTTCAATTCATCGTAATTACGACACAGAGATTGATAGTTTTTATTTAACGTTTCGTACTCTAGAGTTAACTCTTCATGAGAGCGATCAAGCTGGCCTGCATGCTCTTTAAATAATGCCTGCAGCTTTTTGTATTGTTCTTCGTTTGGCAATTTCCATTGACTTGCGCTAAACCAATGCGAGCACATTTGTGTGCCTGTCGCGATGTTAATTTCTTTAGCTGATATCCCAAGGGACTTTCTTGCTTGTCTGAAATAGTTAATCAGAGGTTCAAACACTTCCCTCTTCAGCTCTGCACATTTTGTCGCATATCCAGCAACACCCTTAGCATGACCTTCAGAACCATAGTGTTCAGCAAATAAAATTCTTTCAGTAGAAGGAAAAAAAGAACGCAAGTCAGTCTTGCGCATTCTTCGCCAAGGGCCACTTGGTTTAGCCCAAATAATATGGTTAAGAATGTTAAAGCGCTGGCGCATAAGCAGTTCAGTATCTGCAGAAAGCTTATGACCACAAAATAGATATATAGAACCGGATGGCTTTAATACTCGCCAAAGTTCCAATAACACCTCATCAAGCCACGCTAAGAAGGACTCAGCATCTGGCCACTGATTATCCCAAGCATTTTTCTTAACTTGAAAATAAGGTGGATCGGTCACTATAAGATCAACACTATTCTCTGGTAGTGTTTTTAAATAAGTTAGGCAGTCTGCATTCGCTAAATGAACTTGCCCATTAAAAAGTAAGTGCCTCAAAGTGCCTCCTATTGGCACTCTAGGTACTCTATTTTTTTACCAGTTTTTTGCAACGAGTACATTTCACCTCAACCGAACCGCGAAATCGGCACAGCAATTTATTGCATACTGGACAACGTAATTCTTTTAGTAATGTCATAAGTTTCACTTTCGTGTAAACTCCACATCGCTCTGCAGAGCTGTGTGGGCCTTGGTTTGGCTTATGACTAGCGTGATAGGTCAAATGGCTGTGACGTGTTCCAGCACTTCACAGTCGCCCATTCAATTGCCGAGAATAGGAGCTTCCTCTTCACTTAACGGTTTCTAAGTTAAGCAAGTCTCTGGTACTCGTGGCTGCCTCTATGTATAAAAAAACCCCACCATTGGCGAGGTTCTAGGTAAAGCTAATATACAAATTATCTATTCATAACGTAAATCCATTATTTAATGAATGAAAATATCGCATGATAGGTTTTTTATATACCACCCTCCCCCCTTTTTCAAGCTATATATTGTGTTTTTGTTTTTATTTGACACAATATGTAGTGTTTATGTGATCTAGTATAGACTCGCCTTTATCTGAGGTAATGTATCGACCATCATCTATTTTTATCATGCAACCAACACTAACAAGTTGTTCCAATACAAAACCTACATGGTAAAAGCTTGCTTCTGACTGGCTTGTATTCTCCGTCAGCAATTCATCTACTGTTCGCGGCCCAAAGGCACCACTCTCTAAGATATTTTTAACTAGGGCGTCTTGACCCATTTTAATGCTAAACATGACTTTCTCCCGGCTATGTTGAAGTCATGAACGACACTAGTTTGTACGAAATACGAAGGCCAGTCTTATTTCTATTTACTAGCGAACAGTGTGATTCTGAAGGCAGGTTCCTATAACAAGAAATAAAAAAGGTCACCCAATGGCAACCCTTTATTTTTTCCAACTCATTTCTAGTTTTCGGTGCTTAGTGGCGCAATCTCGCAAGTAAAGGTTTATAAGGCTTTGATACGGGATATCCGACTCTTCTGCCATTTCCTTAAAATAGCTAATTACATCCTCGCTAAGCCGAATAGTCACGGGTTTCTTCAACTTACTTGCATAAGGATTTTTCCGAGACTTCATTGTTGAAAAATCATATTCATCTTTCATATTAATGCCCCCTTCGGTAGTGTTTCGCTTCGTTCTTAGTTGCTTTTCTGGATGATATTATCCTTATAGTATTGCCATCATCTCTCTCACAGTGACAAACAATTAAAACATTAAGGTTATTACTCATACCAAGCATCAAGAACCTATCTTCAATATCGTTGGAGTGGCTATCATCAAAAAATTGAAGAGCATATTCGTCATAAAATACAGACGATGCTTCCTCAAAGGATATGCCATGCTTCTTGATATTTGTCTCAGCTTTCGCCGGGTCCCAATCAAACTTTATCATATGTACATTGTATTTACATTTCGCTGTATTTTCAAGCTACTCCCTGATTACTTAGAAAGTGGGTAAGACATTGGCCTATCGTCATCCAACGCCAAGAAAATTCCGTTGCAATCGAATATTCCTACACAGTAATGATCTAGCCTAAGATCTATTCCTTTAGTAAACAAAGAATTACTTTCAGGGAAATACGTAATTATTCCTTTAATCTTTACAAATTGAACTGGCAATAAAGACTCTCGTTCAAAGTTTCTTACTCCCAGATATGGCAATCGAATAGGGGGGCCGTATTTTGATAGAACCTCTACTGTGGCACCACATATAGCCTTATGATTTTCTAAAACACCGTGCTCATCCATCACTACCGAGCCATAGTGGTACCTTATTCTAATTTTCGACATCACTATAGATATACTGTTTTTATATACAGTAATGTTAATAGCAAAAAATAACCTTAGCAATATTTATCATGCACGATTATTCTTCACCATTTTCACATTCATAAAAACCAACAGGCTCATTAGGCTCTTCTGTCCGCCAGTGTGGTACCCACTTATCAAGCCAAGATTGTGCTTGTTCCTGTGTCATTCCATTGTTTTGCATAACATAAGCTTGAAGTTCGCTAGCATCAGAAGGAAACATGATTACACCTGGTGGCAATAGAGGAAGGAGGTGACCATCAGGTCAGCTAAATTGAAACCTGACTAGCAAGTTTAGGTTCTAGCTCTGGGAAGCCTCCAAGAGCTAGATATAGTTGATCTAAGAAGCTCTCTAACTCCCCAGAAATTAAGCAAAAGTCTGCATCCAACTTTGCTACTTCATCTTCTCGTGGAATATCATCATTTTGATAACGCAGGTCATCAGAGAATTTAAGCCCTTTAATGGCTCCGTCATCAGAGAAGTTAAATACAATTCTGTTCTGCCAATCCATTTGTGCCGAGCACACAGCCATATTGTTCTCAATACAAGTTTGAACCTCATCAGAACTGAGGTCGTAGTATTTAAACGTGGCACAATCTCCAGCTTCAGCTAAAGACTTCAATTTGAGGTTGTCTCCAAGATGAAACCCCAAAGGTAAGTCGCAATGTTTCACCCATTGTGTGAGTGCAATTTCGATAGGCATTTCAGGTATGGCTGGCACTACTGGTAAACTACCGATACTTTTACGTAATAAAGCTAGAATGCTTTCTGCAGTTTTGGCAGATGAACAATCAACGATCAATAACTGATTTTTTGTATTGATAAACACATTAATTTCAGAAAATCTCGAGAAAGCTTTTGGCAAAAAGTCAGAAACTATGCTGTCTTTTATTGCGTCTTTCTCTCGTTTTTTTAGTGGTCTTCCTTCTTCGCCTTCACGCTTTTCAATACGATCCGAAAGCTCCCGGTTAACGACTGAAGCAGGCATCATTTTCTCTTCTTTTTTTGCGGTAATAAGAAGGTTTCTACCAACAACATGCACAAGCTTTTCACCGAATTTACCAAGTGGGCGAGTCCATCCAACTTTTTGCTGATCGAGCTCGCTACAAGGTCTATATTGAAATTCTTGAAGCTGCGCTTCGAGCTTTTCTAAATCAAAAACAAACTCTCGACTAAATCGGTACACCATACAATTTTTAGGAAACATAACTTTATCTCTTAATGTTGAGTATTTTTAAATTCGACTCTTACGCCACACACTGATGGGACCGCAGTCGCATTCGGAAAACCCTTTTTTGTCCAAAGTTCGTTTTGGCAGCGATAGCCCTGCTTCTCCAAAAAAGTCTCTGCTTGAAAAAAGGATTCAAAAGTAAAGTTTTCGTTGCTATTGAATATTTGCATCACCTAAATTCCTATGCTGCTTCTTGCTGTTTTGTCATGCTTTTTGTTTGAGCTTGGTAGTACTTAATCCATTGAAAATATGTGTGCTCATCACCGTGCCTATTTGTTGTTGCCCACATTGCGATAGCAGCATTTCTGTTATTGAATGGCCCCTCGAAATAGTTGCAATTGGGACACATGAGAATGAACTCTTTACTTTTTCGGTTATATCGCCATTCCGGGAGCCAAGTGTTCTCTAGCGCCAGTTTGAAATACTGATTGCACAAGCAAGTCGGCATTTCTGGTGGTAGTTTTTCTGCTGCGTCCGCATTCATACACATGATCAAGTCCCTCCTGATCGAAGCTATCTATAATGGCAAGTAAACGCTTCCAACGTTTAGCCCAGCGTTTCTCCCATTCCGACTGCGTTTTTCCGCTGTATTCGGCAATTCGAGACTGAGAAAGCAATCTGCTCTTATTCCCTTCAATCTCAGAACGCTTCTGTGTGCATGCTAAGTGGGCCAAGTGTTCAATGAGTTTTCTTGTCTTGCCAGCTAATCGAGTGGTTTCCATTTGATAAAATGAATCAAGAATAAAAGTAACAAGTGCTTTCGTGGGTACTTGAGCACCTTCGCTATAACAGTATTTCAACCAATCACTGACATGCTCTTGTGTAGAGTGGACATCGCGGAGCATTTTGGCGTGTTTAAATGCTTGCTGACAAAGTGGCATAGGAGACTGTTTAAACTGTTTGCATGCCAACGTTCGGACCACTTCAGCTTTTACTTTAGTGATGCAGTCTCCGGTTTCATTGGTCACTTCTCGATAAGAGCTTCGCGAATAATTTGAATTGCTGTAGCCATTATTCTCAAATCCATCCAACTGACCTCGTGTACGAGGTACTACAAGCAATGCGTGGCGAAGTTCTTCTCTCATACCTTCTTTATTGTATTTATTGCGCATTTTCTTACCTCTACAATTTAAAAAATGGACTCTGAGACATTGCCCTGTATGCCGCAGGTTCAATACCTGTACCTTGATAAACTCTACCTATTTCGGCAATTGCAGCAGCTGCTACTTCAAGTAATTCATTAGCGTATTGTTGTACTTCTACCGAGTTATCTTTACTGCTATACACTCCGTCCATTGCTGGTTTAGACGTCATAAGTACATCACTGAACTCTTTAGAAAGCTCAGAGAGTTTGGCTTGAACCTCTTTATTTTCTTGATAGGGCGGCTTAGCTGGTGCTATCGGGATGTAATATGACCCTAGAAAGCCACATATCTCGATCATCGCTTTCTGCTTATATTCTTGAGGTAACGATGACACAATCGGAAAGGCCCAATCAGCACGTATGGTTGTCTCCCCTGTCAATATCCTCTCGATTGATTTGCATTTGCTGCTTAACCAACGCTGGTAGCCAGTTGTATCGTCTGGTTCCTTAACTAACTGACGAGAAATCAACTTAGGAATCAAAAGCTCTTTTACAAAGGTATCGCGCTTTGTATAAGAGCTTTCCAAGTACGCATCAACATGGTGAATAACAACATCTGACAAAGTTGTGTCGCATTCTCGACATATCATTTGTGCTCTCCCTGTTTTACTCTTTTCTTTGTAAAGTCACTTTTGATCTCACCATCAGTAATGACTTCAATTTGATATTGACGAAGTTCAGGAACTTCATCTCCCCAATTACTAATGGCCTGTTTCGTCGTATTGAGAACCTTGGCCACGTCAGCCTTCTTTCCGAAGAACTCGATAACTTCAATCGTTTTCATATGGCCAGTGTATGAGTAAAAAATAAAAAAGTAAACCTAGGTTTAGTTGATTTTTGAACTAAGGTTTAGTTTTCAATCTGGGTTGGATTTTTGAAAAAATAGTAAACTTGGGTTTACTTTGCTGCTAATATATAAGTTATGAACAAGATGGGTGACCGCATTAAAATGCGAAGGGAAGAGCTTAAGCTCTCCAAAACTGAACTAGCTCAAGCGGCTGAATGCTCGATTACTATGGTCTCTAAGTGGGAAAAAGGGATGACTATGGGAATTGAGTTCGCGGCAAGGCTATGTGAAAAGTTAGATGTATCATTGAATTGGCTGTACTACGGTATAGGCGATTCTTCGTCTAATTGTGTTACGACCAAAATACCAATAGTTGGTAACACTCAAGCTGGGCCAGATAAAGAGTGGTTCAATTTAGATTACCCATCTGGCTTTGGTGATAGCTATATAGACTTTCCCGCAGAAGGCAGGAATGTTTATGCCCTAAAAGTTGTTGGTGACAGCATGTCGCCGCGAATTTTAGAAGGCGAAGCTGTCATTGTCGATCCTGAATCAGAGCCAGCAACAGGTGAAGAAGTGATTGTTCGCCTGCAAGACGGTGATGTTATGGTAAAAACTCTCGCTGCAATGAGAGATGGACAGATATTTCTTGATAGCTTTAATAATGGCTATTCAAGGATGACTTTCCCATTAAGTGATGTGGCTACCATTCATCCTGTGATAGGTGTGGCAAGATCGAGCAAAATAAAAACCATTTAAAAGTAAACCTAGGTTTATAGGTTGTCAAACTATGTTTAGATCAGCTATTATTGTGGCAAAGGTAGTTGATCAGAGGCATAGTTTTAGGAATGAAATCAAATAGAGATAGCTATGTAACTGATTTTAAACGGAAATTAACAAACAACAGATACAAAAAAAGCCCAGCTGTGGCGGCAAAGGGCTTTTTTAGCGTCTTCTGGTTAGAATGTGGATAAAAACCAAAAAAACTTCAAGATTTGGTTCTAATTCTAACTGGCTATTCGCGTATGCGCAATAAAAAAAGTCTATTTTTTAGATTTTTTTCTGTGCTTATCTGTCAGAAATGGCTAAATAAGAATGAGAACAAACTATATAGAATTGACTCTTTTAGAGGTTGAAGAAGCTCTTAGCTACATCAGCCCCAACCTTCCTTACATAGATTGGTCCAAAATTGGACGCGCCTTATATACTGAGTTTGGCGATGAAGCCAGAAGCGTATTTGAAGAATGGTCAGCGACTGGTGATTCATACCACAAGCGCGAGTTTAACAGTTGGTGGAAAAACTTTAGAAGAACCAAGCGCACTAGCTTTGGATCTTTTATTTATGAAGCCATGCAAGCTGGCTGGACTCCCAAAAAAGACGAACGCACTGAAGAAGAAAAAAGGGAAGCTGCTGCCGAGTACAAAAAACGTAGACAAGTAGCAGAGGAAAAACGAAGAAATTCCGAGGAAAAACAGTGGGCCGAGCTAAAGAAAGAAGAAAAGCTTTTTAATAGTTGGCCGAAACAGTTCGCCCCAACACAGTATATGCTGAAAAAGCAAATGGCCGATATAGGCAAGTTTGCTGACGTTCGTCTTGGAAGAGACCGATATAATAACCCTTGCCTAATCTGGCCTACCTACGAAAAACTCTTCAATCAAGGTCGTTTTTGTGGCTTTGAACATATCTTAGATAAGCATTTTAAAGTTGGTAAGAAATCCATTAATAAAGTATCGAGCGATAATGCACGTACTGACTTGGGTTTTTATACCTTTGGAAAACTTTGGGACTGCGGTCCCAAGCGTGTTTTTGTCGTGGGAGGTTTTGCTGATGCCTATTCTGCGCATGTTGCTACTAGTGAAGTAGTTATAACACCTATCGGTGAAGGTAATATTCCTAACTTAATCAACAGATTAAAATTAGAATATCCTGATATTCAATTTATTTGTTCACCAGACAATGACAAGACTGGCTTAGAAATGGTCAATCGATCTGGTGGCCATTGGTCCCTACCTGCACATGACGGGTACGACTGGAGTGATACTTATATCAATCAAGGCGTGGCCGCTGTCGCTGAACAACTACTAAATATACAAGGCTTTGAAACCATTGAGTCTAGTTCTCGATACCTTCAAACTGAAATTAGGAATGGGCTAAACCTTCTAGCTTCTGGTATGGGAACGGGAAAATCAACCACTGTTAAAAACTTCATAAAGAAAAATAAGCATATGAAAACCCTAATCATTTCTCATAGGGTAGCACTAGCTAAATCGCTAAAATCTGATTTATCCGAAGACAATAATGGACAAGTAACCGTTCATGGTGATGAAGTTTATGTTGAGTTTTACCAGGACTTGATTTTAAAAGACACAGCAGATGGAGTGGATGCAAATATAGCCCTTCGAAACGCTGATATCCTTGTGTGCTCTGTTGATTCTTTATGGCGATTAGGCGGCTCGAGCTGGGATGTGGTTTTCGTCGATGAATTTGAGCAAAGCTTAGGGCAGTACTATGCAAAGACAATTCAGTTTGGAGAGAATTGTTTAAACTACCTCAACTTCGTATTAAAAAACAGCCAAACACAGATCTTAGCTGACGCCCACTTAGGCGACTTTACTTTTGATTTCTGCAATTACATTGGTCTGCATTCTGGTGTTTACGTAAAAAACTCTTTTCAAGTAGCTCAAGGCAAAAAGCTGTTTGTCTACGAGTCTAAAGACCACTTAATGGAAGAAGTAATGCAGCAAGTATTGGCTAAAGGTAAACGTTATATTTATGCCAATTCGAAAGAACAAGTGAAAACGATAGCAACAGCTATTGAGCAAGAACGAGAACGTAAGCACTATGATGGCACTGTTTTAGTCGTTCATGCTGATGTCGCTAAAACTGATGAAGAAGTCATAAAAGCATTAGAAGATATCAATACTATCGTGCCCGAGTTAGATATTTTGATCGCTTCACCAACTCTAGGTACCGGGTTTGACATAAAGTCTAATGCTCATCAATTCGATAAAACCATAGGCTTCTTATCCTCCAATGTTGGTACTTCTGAGGAAGGCCACCAGGGACTAAATCGAGCTAGAGATGTTAATGAATTTCATGTGTACCTTGACCCAACAGAGCGTAGTGAGCCAACCGACCCGACCTATATCCAAAATAAGTTGATAGAAGAAAAATCGGCAGAAACAATGAAAATTCTATCAATTGATCCAGATACTGGTGAGTTTACGTCTAAAAACCCTCTTTACGAATGGTTGTATTGCAAGGTAAAGGCAAAGCAAAACCTTTCTAGAAACCGATACAAAGCACGTTTCTTGGAACTAGCTGAACAAGATGGTTATGAAATTATTCCTGTTCTAAAAAATGAGTTAACAGCAAAATTCGGGGCTACTGTTCGCGAAGAAGCGAAAGAAAGAAACAGCCGCATTACTCTGCGTGAAATAGAACAGGCGCCTGTTCATATCGGAGAAAATTTTCAAACGATGATGAGGAACGGCGAAGACTTTACTGCCGTAGAAATAACCAAGTCAAAAGTGAATTACGAGCTTCACCTAGATGCGGCTGATGATGAACAGTTGGCTAATCTTTTGCCCTTAGCTAAGGAAGTTTACGACGAATTTTCTATCGATGGTCCAAACGCACACCTTAATCAATGTGATGCGGCAATGACTTTACCAAGGTCGAACAGAGATTCAGTTTTGACCGCTTTAACTTACAAGCAAACCAAAAAACGCTTTGTTGATGCTATCAAGAAGCTTTCGTGGGTAAATGTCAACGAACACACGGCTAAAACGCTTGATATGAAAGACGTACAACACGCTGAAAGCAGAGTGAGTTGGCGTCACCTTGCGATTCAGCGTGCCCACATGATTAAGCTGTTACAAGTTGCAGGTATCAACGAAGAGCTGAATTGCAATGGTAAACAATGGTCTGGTGAGCAGCTTAATAGCGACTTAGCCACTTGGTTGAAGAAAAAGAAAACTCAAGACCGCCTCTATAAATATTCCAACATAACCGTTACTGCTAACACTCTTCAAAACCCAGTTCAATGGCTAAATAATCACCTTCGTTCGTTCGGTGTACCAATAGTGAAAACAAAAAAACGAGTTAACGGTAAAGCAATCAATGTTTATTCCGTCAATTCCGAAGAGTGGGAGTCTGTAAAAATTCTAGTCAACCTACGAACCCAAGGTATCGAAGAAAGCCTACAAGAAGTAGAGATGCTCGACATCGAGGTTATTACCAAGCAAGTTTCGACCTTCATTGAAGAACTGAAAGCGAAGCCATTTAAATCGGGCTATCAAGTGCGATACGAAAAACTAGATAAGCAATGTGCTCTTGCTGGCCTCATTGATCTACGTGATGAGCTTGCACAAGTATTTTTACCATTAGCAAGTGATAACAAGGATCTAGAGCTTACCCAATATGATCCACCTTCACCATTAGTTATTAGTAAAAAAGTGGGGCAAGGTGGATCATTTGATATCCCGAATACGATCAGTGATAACGATGCTTTAACCTATTTTGAGGGGAGGGAGGAAGAGCCCACCTTTAAGTTCCCAGAAAACACAACCAACACGCTCAGTAGCGAACAACGCAGTGTTGTTGATGAGATAGCTCGCATTGCTGTAGATAAACATAAGCTGCCAGCCATAAAAGTTATTAAGCTTATGGTTGAGTATGGTTTGGAGAGCTTCACGCATAGTGTAGAGGCATGGGCTGGCTCAATTAGGCAGGCTATAGAGGAAGGGGCTTAAGATTAATTTATGTTTCAGCTACAGCTAGTCAGGTGCGGTGTTAAAGATTAGGATTATCTATGGAATTAGATGATATACAAAAAAAATTTGCTGAAGAAGTTAAGTATGTTGATGATTTATCACAAATTGTGTTGAAGGGGCATTTGGTTTTAGAAAGTATAATGGACAATGCTATAGAGCTTTATTTTATTAACCCTGAACACCTTTTGAATGCTAGGTTTAAATTCAGTCAAAAAATAGAATTATGCAGGGGAATGTCATTACGTGAAAGCCAAAATAACATGTGGAACCTTATCAAAAAAATCAATGTGTTACGTAATTCCCTATCGCATTCTTTAGATGGTAATCGTAGAGAAAGAGCTGTTCAATCTTTGATGGGTATATATGATCAAGAATTTCCATCTGATTCCCGTAAAGTTAAAGATATGTCTGAGGACTCAGCCCTATGTTTAGCTGCTATTACGGGATCATTGGGATTCTTACATAGCTTCGCATCTGACATGAAAAAATTTAAGTCATTGATAATAGATAATATTGTTTAATAGAACTCTACGATTAAGGGGTTGTTATGGACAAACATTTATTAGAAAAGTTAAAAGATAATCAGAAAACAAGAGGCGATATAGGTGCTTTTAAAAACCATGATGATTTTCTTCCTTGGGTGGATGAAGTAATACCACTTTTAGTTTTCGATGAAAAACTTCAGAATCAGTTTATCCATTGGTCTGAGCATGTAAAAACGAATTATCGTATGGGATATGATCACAGAGATGCACTAGGTGAAGCGATTGGAGTAGTTAATCAAGCGATTTCAACATTGGAGATTAAGAGTCATCAGGATACAAAATCTAGTGAAAATAAACATCTAATCTCGGAAGTTAAGTACCCAGAAAAAGTAACGCTGGTTTGGTTATTTAAACATGTACCTATAACTTTGTGGGGTTCTTTTCTTGTACTATTATTTACGGCATTTGGGTTTGGTCTGTATATAGCTAATACTGGATTTTATGCATTGTTAGTGGAAACAGTTAAGTCGTAATACCTCAATAGACTTGTCCATTGGTACTTGTTGAAGTTCCTAACAATAAGAGTCTGAAGTGGAAGTTCCTTGGACTCTGCAGCTAAACTTCTAATATCCATTGTGCAACATCGTATATAAAGCTACCTACCCAACCTGTAGTTAAAGCTAACAAAGAACCACGATGTACTAACATACTATTTTTTTTATTTTGGTATTCCACTAGGGGGCATACCCATCTTAAATAATGGAATAATACTCTGAATAAAAACAGTGTAATTACAAAGCTATATAAATATAGAGCCCCTGATAAGTAAATGTTATTACTCCCGAATGATACTTCTATGGGAACAGAAAATTTACTACAAACCCAAAATGCCAAAGGGAAGCCAAGAATCCACACTAAAACATCGTATACACTATGGTTATGAACTATTGATAACTTTGAAGCTCTTTTGTCGATAAATGACTTAAGCTCACTAAATACACCATTTACCCATGTTGAATCATAGCCTTGAACTTCAATCATCGACTCGTTTGGAGTTTCCGTGTTTGGCATAAAAGAAAAATCAAAAATTTTTGGTTTACTAAAGTCTAAAAAGACTTTAAAAGAGTTGTGTGGATGGTAGTTATGATTAACTCTTAGTGTTAGGTCACTTTCAATGTATAGTGACTTTACACTTTCAGGAAAATTGGGAGAATTAAATACTTCTTCTATAGTTCCCCAGTGTTGGTCACCATCAGCACCAGCAATAGTCACTTTTAATTTGAAAGAGCTTTTTAATGTTGCTTTGTTCTCTTCATACACTTCTTCTGTCTGATTTTCATTCTTAAGAAAAAGCCTAGCTTCTATTTCTGCTGCAGAATTAGCCCTTTGTTGTAAAATATCACAAAATTGTTTTAATTCGTCTTTGTCTAAAGATAATGAAGTAACGGTCATCTTTTGATGAACTTTAACTTGTGTTTGATTATCGATACTCATAATTTATATCTATTGTAATTACTATTTTTGGTTTAAATTTAGTATAGAAGCTTAGGCACAATGTTGACTATGATTGACTCATAAAATCAATCATTTAACTATATTTCCACATTAAACACACCTTATTCACTGATTGTGTTAATAAAATAATTTATACTAGCAATTTCAAATTGTTAATAAGGATGTTGCTGTGTTGAATCGTTCTGTATTTCTGATTGTGTGTGCTTTCGGCTTATCAGGCTGCGGTGATAATGTAAACGTTCCTAACCAGTATCAAGGCAAGTCAGTAGTGTACAGCGATGAGGACTATTCTATTTATGATAAGAATGGCCTTATGGCTATGAATGTCAAAGCATATGTTGGCGGTAGCCTATCTCCAGAACAGCGCGTGGCTACCGTAATGGAACTGGCTAGAAAAAACCAAGCTACTACAAAGGCCAGAATGGTTTTCGCGACTCTGTATGATTCATCGATGAAAAAAGCCGGAGATCTAGCCAGTGCGACATTGTTTGTCGATAAATGTGGTATCGATGAAAAGAGCTGTGATGGTATTCAGTGGAAAGTCTCGTTCTCTGATAACTCACCATCCGATATGGATCGGAAAATTTACAAGCTTTGGTGGGGTAATCGGCATAATTACCAAAAGTCAGGTAGTACCGATGAAACTGCTCTCAAACAAGCGATAGCTAAGAACCTTTCTATTACGCCAAGACAAGTCAGCTTATTCACCTATGATAGTTGGAAAAATAAAGAGTCATTTAAGTAGGTGTGGTTGTTTGTAGCACAGCTTACCTGTTATTGCCCGCAATCATAAACACCCATGCGCGCAATCATCGGGCTTTTCGTGCCCAGATTAAATGCAACTATAAAAATGAGTGTGCCCACAATAAATGATTTTATCGCCGGGCATGCCCACTTTATCTGACTCTATCCAGCCATTATGCCCAGAATAAATGATTCTATCGGCGTAGGTAGGACCAGAACCGTAACTTAGCCCAACGATAGCTTCCATCAGGCGCGATGATAGAGCAAGCCGCGGTTAATGAGGAGCACCGTGATTAAGAGGCTACGGCAACCTATACTTTCAAATGTTATAGGGCTTGAATATTTTGGGTAGTCATATGGGTTATAGAACTACATCATTGTGGAATGATCTAAACGAACTTCGATGTTTAGAAGCATTTAAAATGCTAGAAAGTGAGGGGTTTCCTCGGGGTAAACAGAGTGATTATGCTAGAGAAATATCAAGAAAGTCAGGTTTAAGCGTTGGAAATGTCAGTGCAAAAATATGTAACTATAAGTCTGTCGCTGGCATCAATAATGACTCCCATGCCTCCTCAAATACAAAAGAGTTTTTCGCCAAGTATCATCGACATACTGCTAAAGACATCACTAACTTGATTAAGTCACTAGAGTAAAGAACTGTGAAAAAAATAAGTGACTCTATTAGGGATTTGAAGAAAACCTAGTAACAGCAGTTTTTTTGTATGATTTCGAGCAAAAATATCAGCCGTTTTCTTCGAATAATTCTGTCACTTTAATTGATCGTTTTCGTTATAGGGGTTTGAAGTCCAGCGGTACGAAAACGTACGTTAAGCCCTAAAGTAACCTATTAGTCACCCTGTGAGCGATTAAGCTGGCTGCCCTGCGTTTTCTTTCTCTTTTGCCTGTTCATCCAGCTCAACATTGTACATTTCGAGAGCGATTATTATTAGAAACACTGTCCCTGCATTCACAGACCCAAGACTGCCTTTTTTCTCATACAGGTATCGCCAGTCAACGAAAGCGTTAGCGATGGTCTTGATAGCTTCTTTTATTTGTTCAGGGCTTTTATCTGCATCATTCTGCTTTCGAAGCTGTTTGTAGACCTTGTTGATCTGATACTGGTCTTTATTGTGAAGTTGTTTGTATAGCACGCTAAGGCTGTGGGTTTCTTTATACTCTTTCTTCCTTAGTTCGTAGATTCTTTTGATATATACTTCACACGCAAAAGTAGCATTAACGATAAAGGCTGGAGCGAACTCAGGCTTGATAGGGTGTTTATCGAGGTGAGATTTATGAAGCCCCCGACAAGTCATGTTGAATGCTCGGGCTTGCATAAGCATCTTTTGAACTTTGCTTTGTTGTGGCACTCCTAACTTGTCGTATAGCTTGTCTGCAAGTAATGCGTTTTGATGGTCATCACCTGTGTTATTTATATAGCCTACAACTTGTCCGTTCAGATGAACGGGGAGGATCGCTTTCATTTTTATGGTTCGCCTCTTGTAAAAAACCGCCATTATCTACCACTATCTTCGATAGCGAAAGGCTCACGATGTTTTGATGACTGGCGGGCCGCCAATTCGTAGGGTTTTTGGGTGACCTGTAGGTCTCCGATTCTTAGCGGGGTTCGAAAACTTAATACCCCTTATAGTCGCAAATAATGTGGTCATAACGGACGGATAGAGTCAGATAAAGTGGGCATTAATATTTATAGTGTCAGTTATTGTGGGCATACTCATTTTTATAGTTGCATTTAATCTGGGCACGAAAAGCCCGATGATTGCGCGCATAGCCGTTTATGATTGCGGGCACGTACACTTACCAGACGCGATTATAGCGAGTATTTCAGGCTTGCATTAATCGCGAATGGTTGATCTTATAGCTACTTAGTCAAACCTTATAACCGGCTTATAATGCTATCTAAGGTAGCTTCAATATCCCGGCATATTCCTTGTTCACTAAGCATTTTCATTGCTTGTTCATTCAGCCCTTGCGAAGTTGAAGCACTTTGAATCAACTCGTTGAAGTCAACCTCGGTTTGCCTTGCTAAATGTGTAACTGAGCTCGTTAGATCGTTTAAATAGTTTCTTGCAACCTTTGGTTCAATATCGTTTTTTACTAGCCAGTTCTGTAGGGTGTTTTGAACAGCATAGTGACTGGCAATTAGAGAAGTAATAGCCGCTAAAGGTCTAAAAGCATTTTCATCTTTACAAGGAAACAGTTCGCCCATCCCTGCTAAGAATGGTTTTATCATAGCATCACAAGGGTAGTAAGCTAGAGGTCCATCGCAGTGAGAAATAGAAGGCAAAGGGAATGCTTTATATACAGGTACAGTGTCCCCAATGAGTTTCTGGCACTCTGTATGGGGCAAGGTAGCTATGCAGCTAATGACTGAGGTTTCTTTGCTGAATGTTAGCTTTTGTATTTCGTGAGTGGCCACTGAAGGTGGTAGTGTGAGAAAAACCCAATCACATTCATCCGCTACTGCTTGATTATCTTTAGCAACTCTAACGTGTTTATACCTACGTGATAAAAGTTGGCTGTTTGTTTTATTTCTAGGCGATAAGACAATTTCATCTGCCTTATTTGTTTTGATCAACCCACCGACAATAGCTGTAGCCAGTTTGCCAACGCCTATTATTCCGATTTTCATTTATTCACCGATTGAAGATTATGAGTAATTTCTTACCATGTAGTTGTTTGTAGTCGTAAAAGTAGAGCGACTAAAATTATTGCTTTAGATCTTTGTACATGCGGATACTAGCATCCCGGCTCGCTGTTTTACTTGTGGTCCATGCTTCACACATCGCTTGTCCTTTTAAAACAATTCTGGAATACCACATATCTTTTTCTTTTGTAACGATAGGTTTAGGTGGAGTTTCAGGTAAGCTTTGTTTGAATAGCCAGATTTCCCAAGCTTTTTTACCAGCTTCTTTCATGTCACCAGCTTTATCGATTGTTTCTGCATATTCGATATTATTTACAGTGAAGCTTACGTCCCAACTACCGTCAGCTTTTTGGTGTGGCGGTTTAAACTTCGGCTTTAAGGCTTCAACTTCAGTTGACTCTAATTTTCTTTCAGTTTTCTTCTCAGGTTTAGTCGTAGAGGTTTTGGTTTGATTGGCTTTTACTTGCGCGGCTTTATTTTCCAAAATAGCATCAATAGACCAGTCAAGTTTTAGAGCATCTTCCATAATGGCCATGTATTCTTTGACCATTTTGTAGTTCCTACCTTTTCGTAGGTCGACTGCTTTGAAAGTACGCCAAGGTTCTTCTTCAAGTTGTTGAATAACGAATTCGTGCAGTTCTCTTCTTGCTTTTGTCCCTGAAACCCATCCATTTTCAGACATCTTCTTCACAGCTTCTAATCTGCGTTTGTCTGAATCAACCTCAACAGCTTCCCATTCGCCACCAGCATTATCTACTTTAAATTGCATGTAGTGCTTTTGAGCGTCTAAATTTTCGTGGCCAAGTAGCTCCTGGTAAAACATGTTTTCATCTTTGTTTTTCCATCTTTTATCTGCCTTGAAATACAGCTCAAAGACTATTTTTGCGTATATAGCACGAGTATCTCTATACACCCAAGTGGATTTCGTTTCACCCGATGTTATCGGCATATTGCTCATCAGATCGGTCATGAACTTATTTAGAGGCCCAGCCGTTCTGTTGTTTACTAATTCATTTAAGGTGTAAAACCTATCAGTCTCTAAGTTTTGCAACCCTACTATATTGGGAAATAAACGCAGGCGTTTGAATGCATCTAGAAGTACGTCAGCATCGGTTAAACAGTAGATTTCGAAAGAGTCATTTTCTATTCCTTCTCTTTTTTTTGCTTGGCCAGAGAACATTAGACGGTGCTTATCTATTTTCTCGAACTCTCCTTGCATTAACACTTCAATAGCTCGTCTGCCTGTAGCTAATGCGATACCAATAGCAATCGCTTCCCAGCTATGCGAGGAGGATGGGCCGAGCAAAATATGAAGAACTTGCATTGTTTTTTGGTAATCAATGCTGATAGTGCTTTCTTTTTTACTCATTAGCGCATGAGTTTTCTCGCTTTCTTGATTGCGTTTGGTGAACTCATCTTTGCGCAAATGGCGCATAATTTCATGGTCTATTTTTAGTTTGTCTAGATCTGCGTAGAACGCTTCTACACAACTAAATAGGTGATGAATTTTTTCGAGAGCAGCTTTTCTATCGGTGGTTTTGACAGTCTTTAGCGCCATAACTTCAACTTCCCAATCAGGAAAGGTTTTTGCTATGTTATTGACTACTGTTGCGTAGTTATTTACGGCTGGGTTTATCTTATCTATCTGTTTTTCAAGGCGAATAGTATCTTTCAGCTTATCTCGAACCTTTTTCCAAGCAACACGAGTTTCTGCTCCGGTTTTGCCTTCCATTGTTGATAATAAATATGCACAGGTAGGGTGTTTTTTCTTTAGTAACTCTAAAGATTTATCATAGTTATGATGCTTAACACCTGTTGCAGATATTTGGTTTCTAATACGAGTGAGCGCGCGTGAAGCGCCATCTAAGCTTAAGGCGTTTTGGCTTTTCTGCTTTCGCTTACCATAGATGGCATTGATTGTTTTTGAAGCTAAGCGTCTATGTTTTGTAGTTTTTGCACTTTGAGATAAAGCACTGGTATCTATCTCGTACATTTCCGCTAATAACTCTTTGATAATTCTATCTAAATCTATTTTTCCCGTGCGTTTTTCGATTATATCATCCGATTTATAACTTTTAGGATCAGCTATTCTTGGATTAACTTTATCATCACTCATACTGTCACCAATCATCAAGGTTACAT
>NZ_JAMKMR010000027.1 GCF_023634645.1 Vibrio sinus | reverse complement strand
TACCCATTAGAACCAATTTGAAGCCCAAATTACTGCGAGGTGAGATCAAGCAAGATGGATAAGGCTCAATGCTAGACAGGGATGTGAGGCGTAGTCATTTCACAGCATGGATAGCGTCCATCAAAGATTTTTCAGTTTTTTATACTAAAAAAAACCGATCTGGTGTAATTTAGTCTTAGTTTTTGTAATTTTCTAAGGGTTCTATAATGCAAAATGTCGGGATGTCATCAAAACTCGATAATGTATGCTACGATATTCGTGGTCCGGTATTGAAACATGCTAAGCGCATGGAAGAAGAAGGCCATAAAATTCTAAAGCTCAATATCGGTAACCCCGCGCCCTTCGGCTTTGATGCGCCTGACGAAATACTGGTCGATGTCATTCGAAATTTGCCTACCTCTCAAGGTTACTGCGATTCTAAAGGCATCTACTCTGCTCGAAAAGCCGTCGTGCAACATTACCAGCGTAAAGGCCTGCGCGCTTTGGACGTGGAAGACGTATTTATTGGCAACGGCGTGTCAGAGCTCATTGTCATGGCAATGCAGGCATTACTCAATGATGGCGATGAAATGCTTGTCCCAGCACCAGATTATCCGCTTTGGACGGCCTCGGTGTCTCTTTCTGGCGGCAAAGCTGTTCACTACCTGTGCGACGAACAAGCAGACTGGTATCCTGATCTTGACGATATAAAGAGCAAAATCACCGCAAAAACTCGTGGTATTGTTCTCATCAACCCTAACAACCCGACTGGTGCTGTCTACAGCCGAGACTTTTTATTGGAAGTCATTGAAGTCGCTAGGCAACATAAGCTCATTATTTTTGCTGACGAAATTTACGACAAAATTCTTTATGACGGTGCCACCCACACGTCCGTAGCAACCTTGGCTGACGACGTCTTAGTTACCACCTTTAATGGCTTATCTAAAGCCTATCGCGTTTGTGGATTCCGCAGTGGTTGGATGTTTTTAACTGGCCCGAAGCACTTAGCGAAAAAGTACATTGATGGATTGGAAATGCTCGCATCCATGCGTTTATGTGCAAATGTTCCTATGCAGCATGCGATCCAAACAGCGTTAGGCGGTTATCAAAGTATTAATGAACTGATTCTTCCTGGCGGCCGACTACTCGAGCAAAGAGATAGGGCTTGGCAGCTGATCAATGAGATTCCTGGTGTTTCATGCGTGAAACCAAAGGGGGCCTTGTACCTTTTCCCTAAAATCGACACCAAAATGTACAACATCAAAGACGATCAGAAGCTCGTACTCGATTTCCTAATTCAGGAAAAAGTCCTACTGGTGCAAGGAACCGGATTTAACTGGCCAAAACCGGATCATTTCCGCATTGTGACCTTGCCGCATGTTGAAGATTTAGAAGCGGCGATCGGCCGCTTTGGTCAGTTCTTATCTACCTATAGCCAGTAGTATTTCTTATCATTCTTTCATATGCTTATTAGGGCGAGCTTAATTTTGACAGGCTTGCCCTTTTATATAATTGTTTATATAGGTGATTTCACGATTATGAAGAACAGTCATTTTTTTGCTCACCTTGCAAGAATGAAGCATATCCAGCGATGGCCACTCATGCGCTCTATCTCCAAAGAAAACGTGTCTGAGCACAGCCTTCAAGTCGCGTTCGTCGCTCATGCTTTAGCCGTTATTAAAAACAAAAAATTCGACGGGCAACTTAACCCAGAGCGCATCGCCATTTTAGGCATGTACCACGACACCAGCGAAGTACTCACTGGCGACTTGCCGACACCCGTTAAATACTACAATCCAGAAATCGCCAAAGAGTACAAAAAAATAGAATCCGCAGCGGAGCAAAAGTTGCTGTCGATGCTGCCGGAAGAGTTTCGCGACGACTTTGCGCCTTTTTTAATATCCCAATCCTCTCACGTAGAGGATACTGAGATTGTAAAACAAGCTGATACCATATGTGCTTACTTGAAATGTCTCGAAGAGCTCAGCGCTGGAAACCATGAATTTGCGCTGGCCAAAAAGCGCTTGGAAGTGACCTTGCAAGAAAGGCGATCGCCAGAGATGCAATATTTTCTCGACACCTTTGCTCCAAGCTTTAAATTGTCCCTAGATGAAATCAGTTGAGAATATTGAATTGCTTATGTAAATAACGCTTATCGATAAGGATGGATGGATGACAACGAACATGGATCGGTACTGGCAGCAACGAAATAACGAAGAAAACAAAATCCGCCGCAATGATCACCGCAATCCATATGAACGCGATAGAGCGAGAATTCTTCACTCCGCGGCATTTCGTCGCTTACAGTCAAAAACTCAAGTTCACTGCTCCAGTGTGAACGACTTTCACCGCACTCGCTTAACGCATTCATTGGAAGTCGCGCAGCTTGGCACAGGCATTGTAGCTCAGGTCAAATCTAAGCATCCAGAATTAGCACCGATATTGCCGTCGGATAGCTTGATTGATGCGATATGTTTAGCTCACGACATCGGTCATCCACCCTATGGGCATGGTGGAGAAGTCGCGCTCAATTTTATGATGCGAAAACATGGCGGCTTTGAAGGAAATGCACAAACTTTTCGCATAGTGACTCAGCTTGAACCCTACACTGAACACCACGGTATGAACCTCACTAGGCGCACTTTATTGGGTTTGCTTAAATACCCGGCATTAATTAGCCAAACCCATAAGAAACAGTCCCCTAACCCGCCTTCCGATCAAAGAACATTAAAGCCTCGTGATTGGTTCCCAGCCAAAGGTGTTTACGATTGCGACAGTGATTTGCTCGATTGGGTGTTATCGCCTTTTTCGTCTTCAGATCAGCAAAAATTTACAGCGCTAAGAGATAAACGCTGTCCAAGCAACGTACACAATAAAACTCGATTTAAATCTTTGGATTGCTCGATAATGGAACTGGCCGACGATATCGCCTATGGTGTTCACGATTTGGAAGATGCCATTGTGTTAGGCATGGTGACCTACTCTCAGTGGTATGAATCAGCAGAGCAGCAACTTAAAAACACTGGCGATGAATGGTTCAGCGAACATATCTCGTCTTTAGGTAAAAAACTATTTTCTGGCAAGCATTATCTACGTAAAGACGCGATAGGTGGCATTGTCAATGCGCTACTGACCAGCGTCACCATTCAGCCTGTCGACGAAACCTTCTCAGAGCCATTGCTCAGCCACAATGCGGTTTTAACCGAGGAAATGAACACGGCGTTAAATATCTTAAAGCAGTTTGTCAGTGAGTTTGTGATTCAAATTCCTGACGTTCAAATCGCCGAATACAAAGGCCAGCAGATTATCATGGATATTTTTGAAGCGCTTAATGCCGCGCCCGAGCGCCTCTTACCGCTAGCCGACAAGCAAAAATGGCAACAATCTGCTGGTAACACCGATGATGAACACCGCGTGATAGCCGATTACATTTCATCCATGACCGATGGACATGCTCAGCGCTTACACCAACAACTTTTCTCAGCCAGCCGATAAAGATAGCCTATTAAGAACTCATCATACGGATAATTATGCTCTATAAGACTAGAGCCATGTTTTCTTTTATAACCATATGATTGTTAACGACATCAGAGACACCACACGATAACTTAACTCAGAGAATAGGCATCGTTTAGTATAAAAACCTTAATGAATAAAAAACTCTCATGTGTAATGTCTATCTAAAATGATAAACTTACGCATATATTTGTGACAAATTGACGTTTTTCGAACATTTGTCCGCAGGATTTCAAGGAGAATCCATAATCTAAATCGTTTGCATTTGTATATGCAAGTTAATGATTATGTTACATGACGTTGATATTTTTGAATTAATGAAGTTGTAGTTGTTTTTCTTATGTTAATAAAACTTATCCCCCAACATCACAGACTTTTCCGACCCACAAACCGTCTAATGCGTTCATTAAGCACTTTCGTAACATATAAATTATAACCCGAGAAACGAAATCACATTTTATTAATACTTCACACGTTGAAGTAAATGCCCTTTTATCGTTTCCTGACTTTAGGAGTTTGAATGTCTGTTTGTCGCCACCCAATGCTTTTGCCGCTGCCTGCTCTTTTGCTGGCGGGTTGTGCAAGCATACCAACTACCTCTTCAGGTTCTGCCACCGCAGCTAAATCGAATGAGACCAATCAAATGCATCCAACACATCAAGTTGTAGATCACGCAGCCCAGGCACCTGTTACCACTCAAGCACAAGACTCTCGCAACACTGACCATAAATACATCACCAAATCGGAGCCAGAGAACCTCACGTCCGCAGAACAAATGGCTTATAAAATCAGCTTAATTAACAGCTACCAAACTTGGGCTGCAACACCTTATGAATATGGTGGTGATAGCTCCAAAGGTATCGACTGCTCTGCTTTTGTTCGCCAAGTGTACATTGGAGCATTGGGCGTGTATTTACCAAGAACCACGCTAGGGCAAGTCAAACTAGGCAAAGAAATACCAAAGGACGATTTGCAAATCGGCGACCTTGTTTTCTTCAAAACGGGCGTTCACGAACGTCATGTTGGAATTTATCTCGGCAATAACAAATTCATTAGCTCAACAAGCAGCCGTGGTGTTGCCATGAGCAGCTTAAAACACCCATATTGGGTGAAAGATTATTGGCAGGCTCGCCGCGTGGTGGCCAACGACGATGTCATTAAAGATCTGAAACAAGCTTTGCAAGTTCGTACCCAAAACATCAACGAAGAAGTTAACCGCACCGTCGTTGCCCGAATCGAGAAAGAACGTCGTGAGGAAGCGGCAAGAGCAGCCGAAATCAGAAAAGAGAAAGCACGTGAAGAGGCTGCGAGAAAAGCAGCAGAACAAGCAAAACTCCTTGCTGACAGACATGGTGAAGCCTTCCGAAAAGGTCACGTCCGTGCTTGCTTCTTGCGTTACAGCTGGCTTGAACACACCGTTAAATCAGGGGATAGCTTAGATAAGATTGCTCGCCATTTCTCTATCTCAGTCGATCAACTGAAAAAAGATAACCACCTGAAGAACAATGTCATTCGTATTGGTGAAGTACTAAAAGTGCGTCAGTCGAACTACCCTGCAGGATTTGACTACAAAGTGAAATCTGGCGATACATTGTCGGGTATTGCAAACAAATTCCACACTTCCGTTTCGGAGATTAAAGATCTCAATGACCTTGATTCAAGTGTCATTAAATATAACCAATCTCTTAAACTGCCTTGCTAACTGCGCTTATTCGAAACACAGGGACGTGTTTCAGCTGCGGTAGTTTTTCTCGAACACACCTTCCGGCATTTGCTTGATTTGATACTCAATCATACGTTGAAAAGTATTCAGTAGTGGTGTGAAATCTTTATCTGGCTCTAACATCGATAAAATACAATACCCCGCTTCCACCGTAGATACACTGTTTTGGGTTGGGGCTTTTCGAATTAAGTATTGTCCCCTAAGCTCTTCGGGTAAGTGTATACTCGGTAACGTCTGTAAGTTGGTGGACAGTTGCCATATCTTATAGGCTTTACGCCATGTACCATCTATGAGGAAAATGCACGTTTTTTGTTGACTGGGAGTAGTTAGACAATGAGAGACCAGCTGAGATTGCTCATTGGGGAACAAGACGCAATTCAACGTGTCTGACTCTAACAAAAGCTGATTCACTCGCTCATTGTTTGAAAAGTTTTCACCGACAATGATTTGGCAATTTGGCAGTGAAAGCTGCAAAATTCTGGCGGTACCAAGCGGTTTGTGTTGCTCACTTGGATGTTGCAGGATGATCAGCTCTGCATCCGATGCGAGCACTTGTATCCACTGACAAATACAGGCTTTTTGAGCTTTGCCACACGTTAAACAATATCGAGACATATCGTGATTTTATACCTTGTATTAGCTGTTATTAGTATCATCTGCCTGGCCCTTCAATTCGAGCCAATGAAAAGTGCTGTTATCTGGAACGTATACGATATCCATCAAGGCCAGTGGTGGCGGATCGTAACAGGAAACTTAACTCATACCAACCTTGCTCACCTTGCTATGGACTTGGCTGGATTATGGATCATTTGTTTTCTATTTCAGCCTAAAACAAAATCTTTTCTCCTGGTATTTTTCTATCTTTCAATCGTAGTTGGCATTAGCTTGCTCTTCACCAATATCACCAGCTATCTCGGGCTATCTGGCATACTGCATGGCTTATTCGCCTATTACGCTCTGCAAGAGGCACTAAGTGGCAGGCGTTCAAGCTGGCTATTGGTCATCGGTGTGGTGGGTAAAGTGGTTTGGGAGCATGTATTTGGTCCATCCTCAACCACCAGTGAATGGATAGACGCACCTATCGCTATTCAAGCACATTTAGCTGGGACTATCGGAGGCTTACTGTTGGCGTTAGCAAGCCGATATCGACATATCTCCAAATAGTCTTATAAAATATGCTCACAAAATATTTTCAGACTCATTTACAGTATTTCATACTGGTATTTGCTAACTCTATATCTGTAAATGATAATATTATTCATATCATAAAAACATGACAAATTAACACAAATATAGTTTCTCACACAATTATAAAATACGACATTCTGTATTTTACGAAAGAAAGTATAATAGATTTTCCCTATGACAACTATCGATAGAATCTATTTCCCATTACAGCCTAATATTGCTAATTTAATCGAACTCCCAACGTTAACTTATTAATAAAGGCTATATTATGATGAAGATGAAAAAACTTTCTGTATTGTCTGCGGCTCTAGTGGTCGGCTCCGCATTTTCGATGTCAGCTAACGCAATGCAAATGCCAGCCCCTGTCCCCGTCACCACACCCATCATCATGAAAGCCACATTGACTGTCCCACAAGAAGCAACGGCAACCAGCCCTAAAACACCGGCAACTGCAAGAGGTGTAGGCGCATTCTTGTTTAACCCAAAAACCAGACAGCTTTCTTTTACCATCGACTACGCAGGCCTAAGCAGCACGCCGTTTATGGCTCATTTCCATGAAGGCTATGCGACCACTGATGGACCAATTGCTCAAACCATTTTTGGTATGCCAGATAAGCCAGCAAAACCTATCGTGACTGAGAAACAAGAGCACAATTACGGCGTGTTAACAGGTGTATGGACTGTGCCTAAGAATGAAGTGAAAGAGCTTCTCGAAGGTGACATCTATATTAACCTTCACACCAAGCTGAATAAGGCTGGTGAGATCCGTGGTCAAGTCATGCCCTCTTAATGACAATTTTGTTCTAATTTAGTTAACCCTAGTTCTACTCTTCTATTTTTCCTGTATTATTTTCCGAGCCTTATGGCTCGGCTTTTTTTAATATATACAAGTCCAATAGATATCCATTGGCTATTATAAAAACAAGATCACATTTTTCATTTAAATAAAAAGCCCCAGAGATATAAATATCTTTGGAGCTTACTATTTTATATTTCGAACACTAATCAATTATAATCGTGTGCGTTCAGTAACTTATTTAACAACTTACACAATGGGTCTTTGGCCACGATTAGCAAGTTTCAGTAAAACGCCATCCGCCACATTTCCGGCCACACCAACAAGCTTATCAGCCAGCTTTTTCTTGCGCACGTAACGAACGGCAAGTACCGTTTTATCTTTGCAGGCTTCAACCACAATATCATCAGAAGTTTTAATATCATCGACTAAACCAAGCTCTTTAGCTTGAGTCCCATACCAATGCTCACCAGTAGACACTTTGTCTAACTCAAGCTCTGGACGGTGTTGGCGAATAAAGTCTTTGAATAAGCCATGAGTTTCTTCAAGCTCTTGCTTGAACTTTTCACGTGCCTTGTCGCTGTTCTCACCAAACATGGTGAGCGTACGCTTGTATTCGCCTGCTGTTAACTGCTCAAACTCGATATCATGCTTTTTCAAAAGCTTATTGAAGTTAGGTAGCTGCGCGATAACACCAATAGAGCCAACAATAGCAAATGGTGCAGACACAATTTTGTCGCCTATACACGCCATCATATAGCCGCCGCTCGCCGCCACTTTATCAACCGAGATAGTTAAAGGAAGGCTGGCATTTTTAAGTCTGTCTAACTGAGAAGAGGCCAAACCGTAGCCGTGAACCATTCCGCCACCGGACTCTAAACGTAGCAATACTTCATCACCTTCTCTCGCGACGGCAAGAATAGCGGTCACTTCTTCTCTAAGTGATGAGACTTCTTTAGCATCAATACTGCCATTAAAGTCGAGCACAAATAAGTGAGGTTCACGCTTAGTATCCAGCTCTCCCTCTTTCGCCGCCTTTTTCACTTCCTTCTCACGGGATTTATTTTTTTCTTTTTCGCTTTTTTTCTCGGCTTTATCACGAGCTTTGATGAAAGCGTCATCATGCAGATGGTGCTCTAACTGCTCTATGGTGTGTTTATGCTGCTCAGTGAGATTGGTCACTTCCAGCTCGCCTTTGGCCGCTGCACTTTTTCCGCCTAGTCCTTTAACGATAACTAAAATCGCAATTATCGCGATCACGACTGTCGCAATCTTGGCTAGAAATAGCCCATAATCCAACAAAAATTCCAATGTATTATCCCCAATTGAGTGAATTCGTGTATTGTATACCCAAGTGACCTCAAGATGCTTGTTTCGATAAGTGTTATTTGAGACCAAGGCATCATAGCCTTCCCGCGAACATGATGATTTCAGGCAGTCGTCCTGCTGAAAACCTGCTCGTGACTTGTAAACTTCCTAGAGTAGAGAGAACGGTAAGGCAGCGTAACTTGTCACTTCTATCGGTACTCTTCACCTCTAAAGACTCTTATTTTACTTATAAGGATGCTCACATTGAACTACTCAGTATCTGAAAATGCTCTGAAAGATAAAATTATTTTGATTACGGGTGCCGGAGCAGGCATCGGCAAGCAAGCCGCATTGAGCTACGCAGAACACGGGGCCACAGTTATTTTACTGGGTCGTACCGTAAAAAAACTTGAGCAGACTTACGACGAAATTGAAGCCGCAGGCTATCCTACCCCAGCCATCATCCCTTTGGACATGAACGGCGCAAGCAAACAAAACTATTTAGACATGGTCGATACTATCGAAAGCCAGTTCGGCCGACTTGATGGCATCTTGCACAACGCTGGAGTATTAGGTGTATTAAGCCCGTTCGAACAAATCTCAGAATCAACGTTCGACCAAGTGATGCAAGTGAATGTCAAATCCCAATTCTTAATGACTCAGGCGCTGATCCCGTTAATGCGTAAGTCAGACGATGCTCGCATTGTCTTCACCTCTTCCACAGTTGGACACATTGGGCGTGCGTTTTGGGGAACTTATTCCATTTCAAAATTTGCCACAGAAGGGATGATGCAAGTGCTCGCCGATGAGCTAAGTGACACCTCTATTCGTGTTAACGCTATCAACCCAGGCGGCACACGAACCAGCATGCGCGCGCAAGCGTTTCCTGCTGAAGATGCAGAGCAACTAAAAACGCCAAAAGATATCATCCCACTGTACCTATACCTGATGGCTCCAGAGGGCAAAGAAGTGCACGGCCAATGCATTGATGCGCAGCCGAAAAAATAGCGGATGGGTTGGGGATTAATTTAATATTACTGGCAGAGTAGCTTAATAGATGGCGGTGCATTATGCGTCTATTAAGCTGCCTAATCCCATTAAAACCCCTGCACGTTATTTTTCTCCAAAAACTGCTTGGCCTTCATTCTCAGCCTATCTCCTAATAGCCTAACTGTAGGAGTAATCGATTCTCGGTCGCCCTTAAACCTTCCTTATGGCTACGTTTGCCATTGGCTAGCAACCTTTCATTGTACAAAATATCCTGAAGCTTGTAACACAAGGTATTTGCTCTAATAGCTCGCTCGGCTCAGATAGTGTGCCATTTATACTCAAGTAATTGGGACTGGCGCACTACGCTCGTGGTCCTTCACCATATTTTAAACCCATACATCATCTCTGTTGCGTGTCAAAACAATGTGCAACTACAACCAATGCACTAGTTTCACTATGATATTATTGCATATGAACCAGAGGGTGAGGATTATCAAGTAAAAATATTCTTTGAGTTGCAAAAAGTAAAGCGTGTTCGCCGCCTACATGCTGGGAGAATATAAAGGCTGGTATTTTAAATGTTAGGAGTCAGGTGATATTTAGTATGCTTCAAGAGCTAAAACATGAAATTGGGCATGAATTTGCATCAAGAATAGATAATAGAGATGCATTGGTTTTCAATCAAACAATAGGCAGTGAGCCCGAACAATGTTACTTGGCACACGATTGTATTATGTTAGCAGACAGACTGGCAATAATAACAACCTATGGAATTAAACCTTTAGGGAATGAAAAAATAGAAGGCAGGGTATCAAATACTATGTTTGCGATACTGAGGGCTATAGGAGAAAGGCAGAACGATCGTAACTTCAACTTCTATTTTCTTTACAATGCACCGTCAATTCAACGTGTTGTTGTTGGAAAAAAAACCACAATTAGTACGAGAGAAAACCATGATAGTGATGAATATTCATGGGATGATGTAATAAACACCTATAACAATCAAATTGAAGATGATAATTTTGATAAATCGTTATTCGAAAGTGCTAGAAAAATAAGAATAGATGGCATTAGATGCAGAGTAAACTTCATCGCAGCAAGTCCAAGCGTTCTTGGAACCCATCATAACAAATACTGTATTAATGATAATTGCTTCTCGTCAACATTAGGGGCTAGTTTAGGTAACAAATCAAAGCCACATTGGTATGACTCTGGGCTAGCTTTCATAAGCTATGAGTTAACTCGTTATATGATTGAGTATTTTGAAAAATATCAGCTATCAACTGCATCATATATAACGAGAATCAGTCATCGTGGTACTCTAGTACCAGAGGATATAGACACATCAGCTAGAATCCTGAGAGGGATATATAAGAGAAATCTAAATTACTCGCGTGACTTATCTCATTTCCCGAACAAACATAGGTGTCTATTATTTATTCCTGAGGCTAGAAGCCTCCACTATCAATCCTTAATGTGGATTAATAATATTGGTAGAAATTTCTCCTCTTTCCGCTCTAAACAACCTATAAGGATTGCTTTTGAGGAAATGTTCGATCAAGCTCAACAAGGAGATACTATTTTTCTTAGAAATGGATCTTGGGGGGATATAATAATAGATCTCATTAAAAAGGCCTTATCAAAGGGGTGTCGTGTAAACCTTCTTATGCCTTTTTATAACGGTGACCACCGTAATATGTCTAACAGATTCCGTTATTTGTATAATTTCGTAAAAGATGTACATTTTTTACCTGGGGCTAGGTTTGAGCTAAGGTTTCTGTGCCCCGATAAAACCATTAATGACTTCCATAGAGTCACTCACAATAGCGAAAATGATATTGGGCTTTTAGAAAATGGATTTGTGGATCATGCAAAGGTCTATGGGTTAAAATCATCTAGATTAGGACGTGAAGACTTTTTAATGACTGGCACTCATAATTTAGATGGCCAATCATTTCTCAGAAGTCATGAAAATATGATTTTGGTTGAGTCAAGTAATATTAGTAGTCTATATGAATCATTATTTAATAGCTTTTGGAATAAGGCAGAAAGATTTAATTTGTATGATTTGAAGAATTTAAATTCCGCACTATCTTGGAATGTGTTTTCTCAAAGCTCTGGTTGGACTAGCCGCTTACCTTCAAAGTTAAAAGATAGAAAGTCGAATATATTTTACCCAGACTGTACGATTGATAGAGTACCTGATGGTTCAGAAGTTAACAGAGATGAAGTAACGATTAGTGAGTTGAGTGAACTCACTAGGCTAATAGATAAAATACTTCCGAATGGATTTTACAGCGGAAAGTTAAGGAGCAATAGAAAATCCCATTCTCTTATAGAAATTAAAAATCACATCGATGATATAATTATAGGTAGAATTTTGTTCCATGAGTTTACCTCTACCTATGATATTTTTTGTCAAATCATAAAAACCGCAATCGTTGTCAGAGGTACAAATAATAAAACAACCACAGGAAATAAGATAATTACGTTGCTTAACAGCAATACCTTTCCAAGACTAAAAACCATGTTTGCTAATTTCTTAAGTCTTAACCGACAATTTAGTTACCCCGATTTATTAACATTTATACGCATGGATGAAAACATTGACATTACAAGAAGCAATAGTAAAAAAATGGATTATTATACTTTGAGTCAAATGTACTAACTGTAGACGCAGCTTCACTGGCTTATAGATAACACGCTCACTCAATATAAATAACGATAACTTTACATATACTCTAGTAAAGTTATCTATTCCCCCAAATTAGAAACAATGTATGATGAAACTATAAGTTTGGCGTCTCAGTCTATTTAATCATCAATTTATGTCGAATGAATTTAAATTACTAGCCGAGAGTCCATAGAAATCTTTATTTTTTCTATTGATGTTATCTTCTACTAGCTTATAGACTTTAAATAGGATAAATTTAAGGAGTAACAAATAATTTCTATAACATTTTACTCAAAATGTTAACAAGGTTTAAAATGCCATTTCAATATATTCCAAAAACAACAAGATTTCGTTTACAACAATCGATAGACGGCTATATTAACTCTCAACCGAGTTCAATTAAAAAAGCGTTCATGGATGGTCAACTTACTGAAGCGAAAAAGAATACGGCCCGAATACTTAGACAAAGAATAAGCGACACACATACAACCGTAGATCAGGCCATCGACGCCATTAGAATTTGTAGTCGTACTTTCATAAGCTTAGAAAAAACTCATAAAGCAAGGGGGCACGGTCGATCTGAAATCATGATCCAGCGCTGCTTGAAAATACTTGCACCATTTAGAACTAATGAATTGCTTATTCGTGACATCAAAAGACAAGCTCTATTGAAGAAAATTCGCAAAAGTTTGAAAATTAAACCTTACCACTCTAACTCAAAAAAGAGGAAAATAGAGATATTACATTGGTTATATATGAACCTTTCAGTAGATGGAGACGACTTATCGTATAAGGATGCGATCAAATATATAAAAGATGCGTATGATTCCTTAAAAGAATTTCATAGTGAGTTACCCAAAGAAAGTATCAGCAATGAGTTAGCATTACTACGCTCACTTGTAGAGCAAATCGTTCCATATTTAAAATACTCAGATGTGTATGAAGACGAAGCATTCTTATCTGACATCGAATATAAGAAGCCTAAAAGTTATGCCCCAATTTACCATAGCTTACCGATCAGCCTTTCGGTGCTCAATGAAAACCATAGGCTGCAAAAGCTTTCCTTTTTGCTTTTCCTACGTTATGGCGACCCTACTGTCGTACCCGTACGGAATAACCAAATTGAGCTCAACTATGATCGCTCCAAAGATAAGATCTTAGGCCCACAGGATACATTTAGCGAAGAAGCCCTAGCGCCTGATGTTTTACAGCAGGATACTGGTATAACCGATTTAGATGTTAATATAGAGACAAAGTTTAGGCTCGTCATCAACATGGACAGCGTAAAATATTATGATAATCGATGCCCTATTAGTGTCCTTATTCATACTGGCCACTTGGCTATTTTTCAAAAGGCACGGGTTTTGGTGCTGTACAACATCGAAGAGCATATTAATAAAAGCAGTACGAAAATTGAACGAGATATACTTTGGAGAGAAGACGTACACACAATACGGTTAAGTAAAAATATCGTGAAGTCTGCCTTTAAATATAGAAGGTTGTATAAAATGATAAGCACTTTACAAGACCCATCACAACCGAAAGCTCATTCTCCTATACTTGATAATCTAGTTAATGAATTTTTTGCGAGATTATCTAGTGATGGATTAAATGAGACTGATATTCTCACAACGTTACAAGTCCTTGACCGAATCCGCTTAGAGTCAATGGTCAGTTTGTCATCGATATTATCCGATGTCATGGATAATATCATTCGTGATGGTTACCAACTTACCAACAATGTCTATGCAAGGCTTTCACTCGGGTTTGAGCAATTTACTGCTCTGTGGAACAATCGAAATATACCACCAGCCAATATGGATCAACAAAGCCGTGAAGTATTAACAAGGCGACTCTCGCAAACTGACTACAATAGTAACAATTACTTTAGCGCTGACATTCTCTTTATAGTATGGCGAATACTGCAAGCGATTGGATGGAACTCTGATCTACTGGCTGCCGTAGGGCAAGGAAGGATCAAAAGTAAAGAAACTGGCTACTTCGAAAAAGCACTCTACACGTACTTCTTGGTTTCAAATAACTCTGCTTCTGAAAATGCGAGTTTAGTGTATGGAGGCCTCTCGTCTGTAGGCAGTAGTTTACTCAGTTCTCCCAAAAACTTACAAGACGCAATAATGCGCTACTTTTCCAACTAGTGATGCCAAGGCTCTGTCGTTAAAGAATCTTTGCAACGGAGCCTTAGATTAGCTACTCTGCCTTTCACCTATGAAGGATAGCTTGACTACAAACATTTGGTATAATTAGGTGCTTGTTATACCGCCAGTTTTGGCAAGGCTGTCCTCTTTAAATGAATCTCAAAACTATCGGTGGGGCTGGACGTCCATTAATTATTACTACGCTAGCGTTTATTAGAACTTGTAAGACGCTCCCATATAAAAAGAGCTAGCATTGAGCGTTTCATCATCAGATGACTCTGACGTTTTCACGTTAATTGCATCAGCTTCATAAGCCACTCGGATTCCAAGTCCTTCTATTTGTGTTGACGTATATTCGAGGCCAACTCCATAGTGAAAGCCAGCGCCAGAACCTTCTGTAAAAGATTGTCCACCTGATTCATTTAGATCTATAGAAGCCAACCCGAAAGTGGTAAATGGTCGTAGCCCATTATCAAACGTGTAACCCAAGTTCATCGACAAGGCTAGCGAATTGATATCCATAGAATTGGACTTTCCATATTCGGTATAGGAACTTTCGATATGTACAATTCGATCAAACACATAACCGCCATATACTTTCGTTGCCTCACCGCCATCAGAAGTATCTGAATTGGTATTCGAATCTAGATGAGTAATTTTACTTTTCGTTAGCCCTATACCGCCACCAACGTAAAAGCCAGGATCACTTATTCCTGCGAATGCACGCGTTGTCAATAATGCATAACAAACCAAAGTTATCGCGACTTTCTTCATTGTATATACTCATGACTGGTAGTTTAAATTTTCACTAAAGCCCTAAGAAGAGTAACACATTGGTTTTATTATAAATTTGATCATCTCTGAACTATTTAGTTTCGGTCCCAAGCAGAACTTACATGCCTTCCTTTATGGCTTCACATCCAGTATCAGGATGAAATAAGACGCCTATATTTAACAGAGCTCCAATACCCTTGAGCTACTAGTGCTTGATAAGCATGCTGTTTTTTAGTGCTCAAAGTTTACCCTAAGAAAAATAAACAGCGGACTAATCCATTAAAATTCCTGCAACTTCGAGCTTCTCCAAAAGCTGCTTAGACTTCATTCTTAGCCTATCTCTTAATAGCCTAACTGTGGGAGTAATCGATTGTCGGCTAGGAAGCACTAGCCACAACTCGGTTGGGGTGGGTTTGTAAGCTTGCATGATGGCAACGACGTTTCCGGACAACAGATCCTTTGACATATCGAGGCTAGATTTTATAGCAATACCCTTCCCGTCCACACACCAACGTCTCACGAGATCTCCATCGTTAGATTCTCGGTTGCCCTTAAGCCTTACCTTATGGCTACGTTTGCCATTGGTTAGCAACCATTCATTTTGCAAGATATCCTGGAGCTGGTAACACAAAGTATTGTGCTCTAGTAGCTCGCTTGGCTTAGTTGGCGTACCGTTTTTACTCAAGTAGTCAGGACTTGCACATATCACTCGTGGTACGTCACATATTTTAAACCCATACATATTGGCATCGGTTGGTGAGCCATAACGCAGCGCCATGTCAACCGAGTCTCTATAAAAATCAATATTGCTGTCACTGATGTGAACATTGAGCGAAACATTTGGATATTCCAGCACAAAATCGTCAAGCCATGGTACTACTAAATTCCTGCCAAGATCCGAAGACAGTGCAATGCGAATTTTGCCATCAATAATGCCGAGATCTTCTTGCATATTCATTTTTGCTTGTGCAAGCATCATTAAGGCTTGCTCACATTGTGGCAGATACTTTTCACCAGCCGCCGATAGCTTTAAACGGCGAGTAGTACGGATGAACAACTCGACCCCTAGCGCAGTCTCAACTCGCTTTACGGCAGCGCTAGCGGTAGCAGTGCGCATATCGAGACTGGTAGCCGCTGCCGTGATACTTCTAAATTCCGCCACTTTTAATATGATTTCTAAATCTTCAATTAGCACGACCTACGCCCTTGTCATTCCAAACAACCTATTATTGTCAAATTATTTTTGACAATAATTCAAAGTATAGCGTGTTTCCAACGAACAATAACCGCTTTACTATGTTGCTTTATCAATCGCGCTCTTTCGCAAGAGCAAAACCGTTCAAAATATAGGAAAACATCATGACTAAGCTAACTATTGTGGCCAATATTGTCGCTAATGAAGAGAAAGTGGAACTTGTGAAAGCTGAACTTATAAAGTTGATTAATATCACTCGCTCTGAAGAAGGTTGTATTAACTATGACCTTCACCAAGACAATGAAAACCCAGCTCATTTCATGTTTTACGAAAACTGGGCCTCTCGTGAACTTTGGCAAGTTCATATGGAAACTCAACATCTACAAGATTACATGCAAGCCACCGAGGGTTGCGTAGAAAATTTCACTCTCAATGAAATGACTCAAATTGACTAGCTCTAAAATATTGTAAGGATGTGAACAGGTGCTGCGACACCAGCACCTAGTTTACTCAAGCTTTCTGGTACTTAATCCATTCAAGAGCTTTCGCTTCATGCTCTTTAATGAAGCCATCTTTGTAGTCCATATAGACTTCAATATCATTTTGACACATGGCGGCAGCTTCCTTTTTGATGCGCCCATATTCGCTGGCGATATCGGGAAATGCTCTTAGATAATCCCGAAACGCTAAATGCCGCTTCGCTTGTCGCGAGTCCAGCAAAAATGCGTGAACCTGATGCGTTCTCTTCTCGGCACTTTTCTGAAAGTAACGTCGCCCTTCAATACCAAATTCGCCTTTGGCTTCATAACCTAAAGATTCCATCTCTTTAGTGTTCGCGTCCAATTCTTCAAGGCTATGCACTTCAAGAAGAATATCGATAATAGGCTTTGCGCATAGTCCTTCCACTGAAGTGCTGCCAATATGATGTATTTGGGCAACATTTGAAGCTTCTAGCACGCCACTTAACAGACTTTTCTCTTGATTGAAATTACGTTGCCATTCATCGTTATGCTCGATGACTTCGACCACTCTTAAGCTCATAATATTTCCGCTCTCTGTAAAATGGCGTCGTATGATAACCTTATATCTCCAAAAGAGCACTATCATATGCAATTAAAGTTTGCAATAGAACTTGAGTCCATCCCTAGCTGTTTTTTGAAGCATGTCAAAAGACCTACTATGCTCTTCAAGAGAATGTACAAAAGGAATTATCGAGGTTTATAGAAAGCATTTCTCTTAGACTCGACAGCCCTTAAAGCGATTCAATACTTCATGGAATGGGCTTAATTATATGAAAAGCAGTAAATATCCGTTAGTCTTCATATTTTGTTTGGTTTTATCTTCATGCAAGACCGACTCTTCTGATTCTGACACTGACTCACAGCATAAAGCGTCCCATTATAATGATGTCGTTGCCATTTCTATAACCCAAGAAAAAATAAGCGACGGGGCTACGTCACCTAGACTTACTCGAGGACTTAGTGAACAACTCATTGCTACAGCGGTGTATCGAGATAACACAACCAGAGATATTACAAAAGAAGTAGTGTGGAACAGCTCCGATGAAAAAGTTCTCCGTGTGACGGATAAAGGTCTAGTGTTTGGTGTAAATTTTGGGGTTGGTTCAATCAAGGCGACTCTCCCAAATGGGGTCTATGGGACTTTTAAAGTAAATGTAGTCGATTTGTTTATACGGTCAATAAGTGTCACTGAGGCGTCTTCTGCTTCTGGGGGGAAAAAATTTACAATAGCTAAAGGCCTTAGCCAAAAGTTAAAAGCCACTGCGATAATGTCTGACAATTCTATGCAAGATATTACTAATGATGCTTTATGGAGAAGTACTGACCCATCTGTAAGCGTATCAAATAAAGGTATTATACGTGCTATAAAGCAGAGCAATGAAAAGGTAGAAATTACGGCGAGACTCCAAGGCAAAAAAGGGTCTATTGCTTTTATTGTAACCAATGCTGTTTTGCAGTCGATCAGCATAGTAGAAGACAATCCTATCTTAGGTGTGACAAAAAATCAGATAGCAATAGGTCTTAGCCAGAATCTCAAAGCCATAGCACACCTATCTGATGGAAACACACAAGATATTACTACTCAGGCGGCTTGGCTAAGCTCTGATTCCTCCTCTATTTCTGTTTCCAATAAGGTGTCTAATAAAGGGTTAATGCATGCAGTCAAAAATATTGGTAAGCCAATTACTATCACAGCTAACTTTAATGGGAAGAGTGGCTCAAGCATCTATACTGTAGCGCATGCAATTGTTCAAACCATCAATATAACTGAGAAAAACCCAGTGAATGGTGTTGATGAAAATATCCTTGCTAAGGGGCTTAGGCAACAATTAGTTGCGACGGCAAACTTGTCTGATGGCACAACTCAAGATATTACTGCTCAGGCTTCATGGGTGAGCTCTGATGCATCATCTTTATCTGTTTCTCCAACAGGGCTTATTCATGCGTTGAAAAATTCAAGAGAATCAATCACTATCACTGCGACGTCAAATCAAGTACAAGGCCAGAGAAATTATGTAGTAACCGACGCTATTATTCAATCAATCAGCATCATCGAGGATAACCCAGTTTTGGGGGTGACTGATAATGAAATAGCCTTAGGCCTCACCCAAAACCTCAAAGCTATCGCAAACTTCTCAGATGACACAACACAAGACATTACTGCTCAAGCAGCTTGGATAAGTTCCAATCCTTTATTTATCACTGTTTCTAGTCAAGGGCGCATGCATGCTTTGAAAGCTCATGATGAACCCATTACGATTACTGCCGTGCTTAACGAAAATAGAGGTTCAAGCCGATATACCGTGGTGGAAGCCGTTATTCAGTCCATCAGCATAACAGAGAAAAACCCTGTGAATGGTGTAGGTGATAGTACCATTTCTAAGGGGTTGAGACAGCAACTAAAAGCAACAGCAAACTTCTCTGATAATACAGTACAAGATATTACTAATGAGGCTTCTTGGGTCAGCTCTGATGTGTCATCTTTAACTGTTTCTCCAACAGGGCTTATCCATGCATTAGGTGAGAGTAGCCAATTGACGACTATTACTGCCAAGTTTGATGAAAGAGAAGGCTCAAAGGCTTATACCGTGACTGGTGCCGTTATTCAATCCATTAGTATAATAGAGCAAAACCCACTTGATGGTGCTACAGAACATACCATCGCGAAAGGGCTCAGACAGCAGCTAAAAGCAACAGCAAATTTCTCAGATGAGACAACACAAGATATTACTGCTCAAGCATCGTGGAAAAGTTCTAACGCATCATCTTTATCTGTTTCTCCAACAGGACGAATAAATGCACTGGAAGTTATTGGTGAACCGACGGTTATTACTGCCAAGTTTGGTAATATAGAGGGAGCCATGAGTTATACCGTGGTTGATGCTATTGTCCAATCCATCAGTATAACAGAGCAGAATTCGGCAAATAATGCACAAGAGAATACGATTGCTAAGGGGTTGAGACGCCAGTTAAAAGCGACAGCAAAACTGTCAGACAGTACGACGCAAGACATCACTGAGCAAGCTGTTTGGACAAGCTCTGATGCATCATCTTTAACTGTTTCCCCTAAAGGGCTTATCCATGCAATAGAAGAACTTGGTAACTCAATTACTATTACAGCCGTGTTTGCTGAAGCCAAGGGTTCAACGATTTATACGGTGACGGATCCGTTTTTAACCAATTTATCTCTAAGTTTAGATGAGAGTGTGGTTCCCGCTCCTAGTTCATCACCTGTTTCAGTACACTTTATAGCCGCCGCTGAATTTTCTGATGGTACAAAGGAAATAGTCAATGATAGTGCTACTTGGAGCCCAAATTCACCTAACGGAAGAATAGTCAATCTTAAAGGGAGTACAGGTGAGCACAAGGTTACCGCTAGCCTAAATAACAAATCAGGTTCATTTTCTTTAATAAAATCAGATCCTGTAGATATTGGCGGAAAAGATCGTGCTAAATTGACCATACCTAAAGTATATAATGGTCAACCCTACCACCTTTTATTTTTTGAGTTATGGAATTGGCACTGGAGCCCAAGAATTACTCTTCCTAGTAATGAAGAAGTTGAAGGAGATCTAGTTAACGATAGCATTCAACTAAATGATGGCACTCAAATTTTGATTCGTTCGGATACAATAAGATTTCTTTACGATACCTGGTTAGCCGTTGAGAATATAGAAACTCACTATAAAAAAATAAAGATAGTTCGCGGTTCATCGATATTATTAAAGTATGACTCTTCAAAATCTAAGTGGATTATATTAAGACATCACGGAGTAAAGTTTGGCCATGATTACTTCTGATGTGATTTAACGTTTTCAGACTGTTTGATCAGCCTTGACCAAAAGGCCACCATCTTACAGCTCGAACTGAAATCCGATAGAGCGACTCCCATGCTTAACAAATCAACCTCTAAACACCATAATCACGCTCAACCTTACACACTCGGGTTTTATAGGCCGAATACCATTTTTCCCTTCCTACCTGCTGGGCAAGCTTGTGCTCGGCATTGGCTTTCCATTGCTTGATAGAATCAAGATCAGACCAATAAGAAACCGTGATGCCAACTTCTTCTCTGGCGGATTCTATGCCTAAAAACCCCGGCTGCTCTAAGGCTAGCTCAACCATTTTTTCTGCCATTTGTTCGTAACCAGCAAGATCATGAGTGGTTTCAGAAGTGAAGATCACAGCATAGTATGGGGGCTTAGGTGTTTCAGCGATTTGAGACATGGTCAATCTCCATAATAAAGGTTAAAGTGCCAGAGTGTTCTGGCACTAGTGTACTTATTGTTGTTGGTCAAATACATCCTTGGCGACTCTAAAGGCATTGCTGGCGTTAGCCATTCCCGCATAAATCCCCATTTGCAGAAGCACTTCCACAATTTCTTGTTTTGTACAGCCTACTTTTAAGGCCGCTTCGATATGAGCAGCTAGCTGAGGCATAGCATGGCCAAGTGTCACACATGAAGCAATAATCACGAGCTCACGTGTTTTTAGATCAATCCCGGTTCTGCTTGCTATCTCTCCAAATCCCCATTCTATGGTCATATCAACAAACTCTGGGCAAACTTCGCTGAGCTCATTGACCATTGCTTCACCAACATGGCCTCCGTGAATGGCTTTTAAAGTCTTTTGGCCCAATTCATAACGTGCTTTATCCATGATGTTCCCCTACTGATTAACTCTGAGAACCCATTGTATCTATTGACAAAAATTTAAGAATAAGCATTATCATCAATACACTTTTTCAAGATATGCAATTAAAAACTGATGCTGAATGATATAGAAGTGTTCTGCACTATCGTAAAACAACAAAACTTAAGCAAAGCGGCCAAAGATCTGCACGTATCCCCCTCTATTGTGACTAGACGCTTAGCTCGCTTAGAACAACGCTTGAACACTCGTTTATTTGAAAGGACCACACGACAGCTCACCATTACAGACTCAGGGCAGAGATATTACGACTCGGTCCACGATATTTTGCTGTCACTAAAAACATTAGAAGATGATATTAGAACGAGTAATGAACAAGTTAGCGGCCATTTAAAGGTGGGGTTACCCGTTTCTATCAGCAACCGCTTTGTCAGCGCCAACCTTCATCAATTCTTGAAAAAATACCCCGCTCTCCACATACAAATCGTTAATGGTAACCACCTGCTTAACCTATTAGATAACGGTTTCAGCTGTATACTGCACTGCGGACCACTGCCCAACGTGTCGTATTACTACAAAAAAATTGCCACTTGGCGAAAGGTCCTTTGTGCCGCTCCAAGCTATTTATCTCTATTTGGTACACCAAATAACCTTGAAGAGCTGCAAAACCATAACTGCCTAGATCACCTTGATAACACCGAGCGAATCTGGAACTTTCACATTAAAGGGAACATTCGTTCTATCCCTATCAATGGAAACATATCCGTCGATAGCAGTATGGATTTATGTCAGTTGGCATCCAGCGGCTTAGGTATTGCGTACTTGCCCACTTTTTCCGTGCATAGCGAGTTACGTACAGGAAAGTTAATCCCCATTTTGCAAGAGTGTACGAATACCGAGTTTGATATGTTTGCTGTCTACCCATCAAAACAATACCTTCATAAGAAAACGCAGGTGTTTATCGATTTTATGGCCGAACTAATGGCTAAAGGTAATATGGAGTGAGAAAGCATCGGGAGGTTAATTTGTCATTTTTTACTCTCAACCTATGCCGAGAAACTTCCTGATTTTATAAGATAACTTTGTTTCCTAGTCCTAGTGTTATCGTCCCGGCGGAGATCATTTTCTCTCTCCGCTATTGAATCCTTTTTTATGCCATTTATACTGTATATATATACAGGTAACTTGTCATGCATGAACTCATCAATCAACTTAAATCTAAACAATTGATCTGGCAGGGATCTCACTCTCAGGCCTCTACTGAGTGCCTATCAACAGGCTTTCGATCACTGGATGATCGGATCGGCGGTGGTTTTCCCACTTCAGGTGTTATTGAGATTAAAACAACTCACGGGATTGGTGAGCTGAGATTATTGTGGCCGCATATCAAAAGGCACAGTAGTGGTAGAAGCATCGTGCTGATCCAGCCTCCGGGCAAATTGTGTGCTGAAAGTTTATACTCTGATGGTATCAATCTTGCCAATGTGCTCCTTGTTTACCCTAAATGTGCTAAAGATGCTCTCTGGGCCGCTGAACAGTGCTTGAAAAGTGGTGCTTGTAGTCATGTTTTACTCTGGCAAGACAAACTTGATGTTCACCATGCTAAGCGCCTTCAGGTAGCCAGTGAGCAAAGGAACTGCCTGCACTTTTTATTTAAAGCAAAAAACCACTACACCTTCTCATTACCCGTAAGTTTGAGTATGACGCTACTGCCGCACTTAAATGGTTTAGAAGTCGCTATCACTAAACGGCGAGGAGGCTGGCCGCAAAGTCGATTTATTATTCCTATGAATACCTTCACGATGCCGCTACGTTCCCCCACTCTCTCAACACACCTTCGAAAGCTGGGGTAGTTATGCAGTTATGGCTCTACTTACATTTTCCTAGACTACAACTCGAGAGCTTGTTTTCTGAACACTGCGATCAGCCTATGGCGATTGTCGATGAAAAAACACACTGTATTGTACAAATGAACGCCTCTGCCAAAGAGCAAGGACTACAACTAGCAATGGGGTTAGGAAGCTCTGCCGCTCTTTGTTCGGATCTCAAGGTGCATCCTTATGACAAACTCACCGAAACAACGGCTCTGGAGAGCATTGCTCAGCACTTATACCTAACCACAGCAGATATGATGCTGATGCCACCAAACGGGCTGTTATTAAAAGTCACGGATATGCTCACGCTCTATCAAGGTTTAGATAATTATTGGCAAGCGGTCAGATCTTCTCTTGCTCTCTTTAATATCACTTATCATTTTTCGACAGGGTTTTCCCCACTCTCCGCTCAGCTCTTAGCCCAATCGGCGACTGACCAGCTAATGTATGAAAAGTCGTCTATGTTATATTCACTTAAGTGTCAGCCAATTTCATCCGCTGATATTTCCAGTGCACACCTTGAGCTTCTTCAACGGCTCGGAGTCAAAACGATCGGCGATCTTCTTGCCATTCCTCTAGCCGATATTGCTCAGCGATTTAATATCGACCTGATCAATTACATAGGAAGACTCACCGGGCAATTTAAGCACCTTATCGACTTTTACTCGCCACCAGAGCACTTTGAAAGCCATTTGGAGATGCTATTTGATATTGAGAATGTACAATGGTTAGAAAAGCCATTGGAGAAATTACTTCATCGACTAGAGCAGTTCCTCAAGCCTAGAAGTCTGGTCGCTTACGAGCTTAAGCTTTCTTTACACTTAAGGGATGCAGAACACCATGAGTTAGCCTTCACTTCTGCGTGTGGTGAAAGTCAAGCCTCTCAATGGCTAACACTGTGTCAACTTTCTCTAGAATCTCTCACTCTAACTCACCCTATCCAAGGTTTAACATTGTGCGCCACTCGCACAGGCGAGAAGCAAACCAATAATGCCGATCTGTTTTCTAAACGCCAAGGCCAGCAAGACGAATTGGCGCTGATTTCATACCTGCAAGCAAAGCTCGGTCCTGATAGAGTAAAAAAACTTGGCCTAAGCGGTGATCCTAGGCCAGAGCATGCTACACACTTTTACAGCCCAATGTCTTTGACTACGCCAAAGCGGCTCGCGGCTAAACATGACAGCATTCGATGTCTGCGACCCAGTTTTCTATTACCAGCCCCACAAAAAATAAAGGAAAGCATTCAAATCATTCAAGGGCCAGAACGAATTGTGACCGGGTGGTGGGATGGAAGCAATATCGCCCGAGACTACTTTATCGCTCGCAATCACTCTGGCCAATGGCTATGGGTTTTTCGCACAAAAAATCAGCAATGGTATGTGCATGGACACTTCAGCTAATAACACAAGCACAATGAACAACAACACACTGTACGCTGAGCTTTTCTGTCAAAGTAACTTTTCTTTTTTAACAGGGGCTTCCCATGCCGAAGAATTGGTCATCCAAGCCAATCAACTCGGCTATCGTGCGCTGGCCATTACTGATGAATGCTCACTGGCTGGCGTTGTTCGTGCACACACTGCGATTAAAGAGCACCAGCTTCCCATTAAGCAAATTATCGGCAGTATGTTCTGGCTAAACCCAGAGTGCCAAGTGATTTTATTGTGTCCCAATAGAGCGGCGTATGCAGAGCTGTGCCGTATCATTACCAATGCTCGTCGACGTGCAGAAAAAGGGCAATATCAATTATCAGAATGGGACCTCATGTCCATACAACATTGTTTTATCCTTTGGCTACCTTGTCATCAAGCGTCTGATATCCGCTGGGGAAACTGGCTAGTTCAATATCACCAGCAGAGGTTATGGTTGGGGATACAGCGCCACTTAAACCGCTCTGAATATGAATATCTCCATCACTGCCAAACGATAGCGAAAGAGCTTTCACTGCCCATATGTGCTTGTGGAGGAGTATTGATGCACTCACCAGAGCGTTTACCTCTTCAGCATGTGCTCACTGCTATTCGACTCGGTGAGTCTGTCGACAACATCGGCCCTCATCTACTCACCAACTCAGAGCGCAGCCTTCGGCCTATACATAAATTAAGCAAGCTCTTTAAATCAGAATGGCTTAAAGAGAGCTTAGTCATTGCTCAGCAATGCGACTTTCACCTAGGTGAGCTTCGTTATGAATACCCCAGTGAGCTGATTCCTGATGGCGAAACACCAATGGGCTATTTACGCCGCTTGGTTGAACAAGGCAAACAACAGCGCTTTCCTCAAGGTGTACCGCCAGATATTTTACAAACCATTGAGAAGGAGCTGGCTCTTATTGAAGAGCTGGACTATCCGTTTTATTTTCTCACAATTCACGACATTGTTATGTTTGCTAAGCGCCAAGGCATTCTCTATCAAGGCCGAGGCTCTGCGGCTAACTCTGTGGTGTGCTACTGCCTAGAGATCACCGCTGTCGACCCTAGGCAGATTTCCGTCTTATTTGAACGCTTCATTAGCAAAGAACGTAACGAACCGCCCGATATTGATGTCGATTTCGAACATGAACGACGAGAAGAAGTCATCCAATACATCTATCAAAAATACGGCAGAGAGCGGGCGGCCTTGGCGGCAACCGTCATCACTTATCGTTTTAAAAGTGCACTAAGAGAAGTTGGAAAAGCGTTAGGTATCGCTGAAGAGCAGCTCAGCTTTTTTATCAAAAATGTCAACCGCCGCGATAGAAGCGATCACTGGGCTCACCAGCTAACCGACTTAGGGATTCAACCAGAGTCCTTAAAGGGAAAACAGTTAATAGGCTTAGTTCACGAAATCATGGGGTTCCCTAGACATCTGTCACAGCACGTTGGAGGCTTTGTCATCTCAGCGGGGCCTTTGTATGAGTTAGTCCCAGTAGAAAACGCTACAATGGCAGAGCGAACTGTCATTCAATGGGATAAAGACGATCTGGAAAGTCTCTCTTTACTCAAAGTGGATGTACTCGCATTGGGTATGCTCAGCGCCATTCGCAAATGCTTTTCTCTCATCGAGGAGCACCATGGTGAGCGATTATCGATTGCTGAAATCACCCGAAGACAAGATGATCCTAATGTGTATCGGATGATTCAAAAAGCCGACACCATTGGCGTATTCCAAATTGAGTCACGGGCACAAATGAGCATGCTACCGCGCCTCAAACCCGCCCATTACTACGACCTAGTTATCCAAATTGCCATTGTCCGCCCTGGCCCCATTCAAGGTGATATGGTCCACCCTTTTCTAAAAAGGCGGGATGGAATAGAGCCTGTTACTTATCCTTCTGAAGCGGTTAAAGCCGTCCTTTCACGAACTTTGGGTGTGCCTATTTTTCAAGAGCAAGTGATTAAACTCGCGATGGTGGCTGCAGGTTTTAGTGGTGGTGAGGCCGATCAACTCCGCCGAGCAATGGCTGCGTGGAAGAAAACTGGTGATCTGGCGAAGTTTAAATCTAAGCTTATTAATGGCATGCTAGAGCGTGGCTACGAATTAGAGTTTGCTGAGCGCATCTTCGATCAAATATGTGGTTTTGGTGAATATGGCTTCCCAGAGAGTCATTCGGCTTCTTTTGCTGTCTTGGCCTACTGTTCAGCTTGGATCAAATATTACTACCCACACATTTTTTATACTTGCCTTCTCAACAGTCTACCAATGGGGTTCTACAGCGCATCTCAGCTGGTGCAAGATGCACGTCGGCATCATATTACTGTCTTACCTGTCTGCATCAATCGTTCACAATACGATCACCATGTTGTACGACACAACCACAAGTTTGCCATTCAGCTTGGACTAAGAAGAATAAAAGGCCTGAGTCAAGAGTCCAGCCAAAAGCTACTGCAAGCAAGGCCTCAGCGTGGCTACCAACATCCGAGCGAGCTAAAACATATTAGCTTAAATAGCCATGAGATAGAAAAGCTCGCATCCGCAGGCGCTATGCGTTGCTTAGGCTTAGATCGCTACCAAGCAAGATGGTCTATGATGGACTCCCTAACCGAATTGCCGCTATTTAAGTCACAGAATGCGTCAGCCAGCCCTTTCCTCCGCTTCCCTTCAGAAATGGACAACTTACTTGAGGACTATGCCACTATAGGGCTTTCACTAGAAAAACACCCCATCCAGATACTTGATGAAACCTACCCACTCGGGCGTTTTACTCGAATGAACCAACTCACTGAAAAAAATCATCGCTCGATGGTAACCGTGGTAGGAGTCGTGACTGGCAAGCAGTCTCCAGGTACAGCAGCAGGGGTCACCTTTTTCACCTTAGAAGACGACACAGGCAACATTAACGTGGTGGTATGGAAAGCGACCGCTAGAGCCCAGAAAAAAGCCTATATGACCGCCAAAATATTAAAAGTACAAGGCATACTAGAACGAGAAGGTGAAGTGACGCATGTGATTGCGGGTCGGCTAACCGATCTCACACATTATTTAGATACGCTGGCAAGTCGCTCGCGAGATTTTCACTAAATGTAAACAGCGACCATCGCTAGCTTTATAGTCGCTAGGGAACTTGTTTACGCAAGCATTCTTGTACTGCGCCAACAAGAAGATCAGGTTGGAATTTTGAAATAAAATCATTACAGCCGACTTTCTCGACCATAGCTTCATTGAAACTACCGCTTAAAGAGGTATTGAGTACAATATGTAAATCACTCATCCGGTTATCATTGCGAATTTCATACGTCAACTTATAGCCATCCATTTCCGGCATCTCAGCATCGGTAATCATCAACAACAATTCATCGGTGACTTTTTTCCCTTCATCACACCAAGATTTTAGCAAGGTCAGTGCTTCCAATCCGTCCCGACATTCAATGATGTTTAGACCCAACTGCGACAGGGTACCTTTAACCTGTGCTCGAGCCGTTGATGAATCATCAACAATGAGCACATTTCTCCCCATCATTTGGTGGCTTAAGCCTTCGTCCAATACCCCTTCGGAAATTGACACGTCATAATCGACGATTTCAGCCAGCACTTTTTCCACATCAATGATCTCGACAATATGCATGATATCGTCCTCTGTGATCTGGGTAATCGCCGTTAAATAGTTTGAACGCCCTGACGTTTTAGGTGGAGGCTGTATTTCTGTCCAAGTCGTATTGACGATATTACGCACCTGACCAACCAAAAAACCTTGGACTGATCGGTTATATTCAGTGATGATCAAGTTTTCTTCTTGATTTTCAAGCCGAGAAGGTGGGAACCCAATCGCGCCCCTTAAATCAATGACTGGAACAGGGTTACCTCGAAGAGAGGCAACGCCGGTAATGTGGTGGTGAGATCCTGGCATTTTAGTCAATGGAGGTAACTTAATGACTTCTTTAACTTTAAAGACATTAATAGCAAAAATCTGCGTACTGTTGAGACTAAACAATAGCAACTCAAGTCGGTTCTCACCGACGAGGTTAGTACGCTGATCAACGGTATTCAACACTCCAGACATAAGGATTCTCACAAAATCTTTTCTATATCTAAAATAGCCTATAGCGAGCCGCTAAGACAAAAAATTAGTTGAATAGTTAAGGTGTATTGACCATTTACTCAAAATTTAATCGAATACCCGCTATCGAATATCACTTTGAACGCAAAATAGCGTTTGCGGTTTACCCCTCAGCCAACCGCATCAAAAGTCGTCCATCGTATAGGGCCTGCTTCACCAAAGCAGCACCGGGCATGGTCGCTTGCTTATAAAAACGAGATTCAACAATATCGAGGTTCTGGTGGTAAGAAGGCTGAGTTTGATTTCTGATGCATTTAAGTATCTGTGGATACAAAATCTCTTTTGCCTGATTGATCACCCCGCCCACTAAAATTTTGTCTGGGTTAAACAAATTGACGACAATAGAAATCGCCGTACCAAGGTAATGGCCTAACTCCATAATAATTTCTACTGCGAGTGGGTCACCGCCATCAGCGGCTTCACATATCCCTTCAACAGTAATATCCCCCATGCCTTTTAAAATGGAATCTTCGCCTTTTTCTATACGATCAAATACCTCGTCTCGAATCGCTTGTGAGCTTGCAACTGTTTCAAGGCAGCCGATATTCCCACAGTGACACCGCTTGCCTTTAGGATCGATTTGAATGTGTCCCAACTCACCAATATTGCCAAATCGACCCTGAAGAATCTGTCCGTCCAAGATAACACCTGCACCCAGTCCATGGTGAATCGAAATTAAAATTGAGTTGTCGGTGTCTTGAGAGTGTCCAAACAAGCTTTCAGCTAACGCCCATGCTCGGGTATCGTTAGCAACAAACACAGGTAGCCCAGTTGCTTTGAATATCTCAGGGCCTAAGGCGAGATTTTTCACGTCATAATGCGGCATCTCCAGCACCATTCCCTGCTCAGAATTCACCAAGCCTGGTAAGGTAATCGCGATGCTGGTCACCCGTTCTAATTGATCAGCATATGTTTGAAAAAACTCATCAATTTCATGTAATAAACGTTCGAGTACATCGTCTTGATCAATTTCGTGAATATCAATTTTAGTATCAATTAATACATCGCCACCAAGCTCGTGCAACGCTATCGTTAAGTAGCCTCTACCCAAACGCAACGACAAAAACTGCCAGCCCAAATTATTCACTTGCAATCCAACCGCCGGACGCCCTCGGCTCACCGCCTCTTGAACAACAGTTTCATGGATAAGGTGCGCGGCAATAAGCTCCCTGGTAATTTTAGTAATACTCGCAGGTGCTAACTCACTTTCCTTGGAGAGATCAATACGAGAAATGGGACCTTTTTGGTCTATGAGTTTATACACACGACCAGCATTGACCTGTTTAATATGGTCAATATGGCCTGGATGAGCCATGTACATTGCGTACTCCGAAATTCAACAACCCGGTGATTTTTTTACTTTGCGAACTAATTGTGAAGTGATTTGATATGCCATCGTGACCATGGTCACGGATATAGCGATACAATTCCAAATTTGAGTGAGTATAGGTCAGCGAGATTACATTTATTTAAAATATAATTCACAACAATGAACATCTTATGACAGACGCTCCCTTGTGGGGCCTAACGTCAAAACCACACAAAAATCTCAGACTTTGTGACTTAAATTCCTATACTTTGCTTATACTTACCAGAGCCAATCAGGAACTTAGGACGCCATCATGACATCAACTTTAAGACGCACAAAAATTGTTGCGACCCTCGGCCCTTCGACAGATAAAGACGATAATTTGGAGCAAATAATTGCCGCTGGAGCCAACGTAGTCAGACTCAATTTTTCTCATGGTAAACCTGAAGAACACAAACACAGAGCGCAAAAAGTCAAAACCATCGCCGCCAAGCTGGGGACACACGTGGCTATCCTAGGCGATTTACAGGGCCCCAAAATTAGAGTTTCTACTTTCAAAGAAGGAAAAGTATGCCTAAATGTGGGCGATGCCTTTGTCCTAGATGCCGCACTTGAAGATGGACAAGGCGATCAAGAAGCGGTAGGTATAGATTACAAAGCGTTGCCTAATGACGTTTCACCTAACGATTTGCTGCTGCTCGATGATGGCCGGATTCAGCTCAAAGTGACGTCTGTCGAAGGCGATAAAGTGCATACCCGCGTCACGATGGGTGGCATATTGTCCAACAACAAAGGCATCAACAAAAAAGGGGGCGGCTTATCGGCCGACGCGCTGACAGACAAAGATAAAGCCGATATCTTACTCGCTGCCGAAATCAACGTGAGTTATTTAGCGGTATCTTTCCCACGCAATGGCGAAGATATGAAGTATGCTAGGCGTCTGGCTAGAGATGCAGGATTAGAGGCAAAGCTGGTCGCAAAAGTTGAACGAGCGGAAACCGTTGAGTGTGTCGAAAACATTGATGAGATCATCATGGCCTCGGATGCGGTAATGGTGGCTCGTGGAGACTTAGGAGTAGAAATCGGTGACCCAGAGTTAATCGGTGTTCAAAAGCAATTAATTCGACGTGCAAGAAGCCTCAATAGAACGGTCATCACCGCGACCCAAATGATGGAGTCAATGATAGAAAATGCAGTGCCAACACGAGCAGAAGTCATGGACGTTGCCAATGCCGTGTTAGATGGTACCGATGCCGTCATGCTTTCGGGAGAAACAGCCGCCGGTCAGTTCCCTGTCGAAACCGTTAAATCTATGGCTGAAGTTTGCCTTGGCGCTGAAAAGATGTCTGCCATCAACCGCTCGACCTACCGACTCGATCGTACTTTTGAAACGGGAGAAGAAACGGTAGCCATGTCAACCATGTTTGCCGCAAACCATATGAAAGGGGTCAAGGCAATGATTACATTGACAGAGTCAGGCAGAACCGCATTAATGATGTCCCGCCTGAGTTCGGGTTTACCGATATTTGCCTTATCCCGAAACGAAAGTACTTTAGAGTTAAGTACATTATATCGAGGCGTTTCGCCCGTTTATTTTCACTACACCGGTGATGCCGGGCTGCCTACCGCGCAAGCCGCTGTCGACACGTTAAAAAATAAAGGATTACTGGATGCAGGAGATCTAGTGATCATCACTCAAGGTGACATAATGGATGTCATTGGTTCAACGAACTGTATGAGGATTTTATCGGCTTAACGGTGAGGTCCCAAACCTCGATTGTGTAACAACCGCCGACATATCGTTGTCCGTGTACGTTTTTTGTTTGGCTTTGTCGGTGATTACCTTGGTTTGCTGAAGGATACAAAGGCAATAGAATAGAGAAGCTTTAGTGCGCCCATTTATAATCTATTATTTTATTAATAATGGACCGATATGTATTCATCCACATGAAAACAACACTGACGCTCTTATATTTTCTTATGCTGCCACTCCAGTTTGTGCGAGCCGATATGCTGACGTTAACTTCACTAGAGTGGCCACCATACACTGGCTCAAATCTTATTCATCAAGGGGCAAGCGTCATGGTTGTAAAGGCGGCAGTAGAAGCCATGGGGCATGAATTGCGTGTTGAGTTCTACCCTTGGCAACGTACGGTGATGCTTGCAAAAACTCAACCTAAATATGCGGGTTACTTTCCAGAATATTATTTCGAATCAGAAGAGGTTATTTTTTCACTGCCGATCGGCACAGGTCCATTAGGCCTTGTTGAACACAAATCAACACCGTTTATGTGGTCGAGTTTGCAAGACTTGAAAGCGGTAAAGCTTGGAGTGATTAGTGGCTACGTTAACACGAAAGAATTAGATGATATGATTGCTAGTGGAGAAATCAAAGTCGAAGCAGTCATTAGAGATACACAAAATTTACATAAGGTCGCTGAAAAGCGAATCCGTCTAGCAGTCATCGACAGTAACGTTTTTGCGTATTTGGTTAATACCGATAACACGCTTAAAAAACAAAAGAACCTACTGAAAATGAATGAAAGAATGTTGAATGACAAGAAACTATTCATTGCTTTTTCGAACGATAAAGTAGGAAGAAAATGGAAAGATATCGTTGATCAAGGAATCAAGAAAATAGATGTGGACAAAATTATGTCCCAATACCTTGATCGTATAGAGAAATCACAGTAACCATACGGGCTCACCCATGGTGCTCCCCTTTGAATATAGAATTAAACGCTTCAACAAATCGCTTACCAGCATCCAAGCCCATTTCATAATCATGCAGTAGGTTTTCTTCTTTACTCATCAATGAGCTAGAGCGCAAAGGCCCTTCTGGTTTTATCTGAACAATAAAGCAATCATCTGGCGGAGCGTTGAGAAAGTCCTGGGTTAATGAGTACGTTTGGTAATGCACCATTAGCATATCCGCCAAACCTGAATCAAACTTTTCCCCTAGTAGATGACTGACTCTATAGACGTCGTCTGCACCAAATAACCATCGTCCCCCATTGAGAGACTCCAAGTGAATATGATCCTTCTTCTGTTGCTTAGAACGTTCAACCTGCTGGTAGAAGAAACTGTTCCAATCTGATTTCCATTGTTGGACCTTCTGTGACCACTGCTCTTGGATGCTACTGAAAGAGTCTCTAAACCATTCCATCTCGGTATTCGGGACTGACATTTCTTTGACCTCGCAATCATCATCAATATCCTGCCCTTCGGTGCGGATAACAACAATACACCGCGCTCCTTGACGCCATGCCTGCTGCACAGGGATCGCAGCTGACACTCCACCATCAACGTATTCAGCCCCATCAAGTTCAACAGACTGGTTGTATAGGCGAGGAATAGCACACGTCGCAATCATAATATTGTGCCAATCTTCGCGAAAAATGGGAAAGTAGTGGTCGCGATAAGAGTGAGCATGGGTCACAGCCGCAAACGCCCGCCGTTGCCCAAGCTTTTTCCGACCTAGATCAATATCAAGTTGATAGGGAAACTCACACAAGGTATTCAATGCCCAGTCTAAGCCAAGAAACTGCTTTTTCCGAATATAGCGAAATAGATTGAAGAAATCAGATGAGGTAGTGAGATCCAAAATGAACGATCGGCCTAAGCCATGTTGACGAGAAAAAAATCCGCATAAATTCAATGCACCAGCGGACGTGCCATAAAATTCATGAAATGGATCAAATTCGGAGAGAATAAAGGCGTCAAGCACACCAGAGGTAAATATGCCTCTCTGCCCACCTCCTTGGGCAACAAGAGTAATTTTTCCTCCGGTATATTTCCCTAGTCGATCTAAATCGACGGCGGAAGCAGCGTTAGTAATGATTCCGCTATTATCCATAAATCCCTATTAGTTGGTCGTGATTGCAATAATACCGAAGCTCGACAAATACGCTAAAGTCAAAACGCTAACGATAATCGCATATTTTAGTTCTTTCTCCATATGTACCTCCACCTCTGTATGGTTTGTTTACATAACAAATTAATAACATCTGTTTAATAACATCTATGTGAGGTATCTTCAATTCTCGAGTTTTTTTCATGCTAGATTCTGATGTTGCTATCACACTTATACCCAATACGACTTGGGGAATCTGAATATGAAGCAAAGAGTTAGGCTCATTTTACTAAGTAGCGCTTTCGCCAGTTTCACTAGCTTGGCTGATATTTATATCACTCCCTGGGTTGGCTATACCGCGGGAGGGGAAGTAAAAGATCAAGATGGGACTGACTATCGAATCAGAGGTTCTGAAAGTGGTGCAGTCAGCATCGAGAGTGACTTTGACGATGGCCGCATTGGTTTTTTCTATGCCTATCAGAGTAGCAAGGTCAAGCAACTCAGTGTCGATGTCAAAATGAATTACTTACACTTTCAAAGCAGCCTACATTACGAATTAAATAAAGATGTCTATAGCTATATGGGGCTTGGGATTGGTGGTTCCTACGTCGATACTGATTGGATGAGGGACTATGGCTTCTCAGCAAGCATTTTTGGTGGATTTGAATACCGAATGCTGAAAAACCTGTACCTTAACGGGCAGCTACGTTGGTTAGGAACCAGTGTCGATGGGCAAGCGACTGGTGCATGCACCTCCTCATCAAATAGCTGCGTTGTGCAGTTTAAAACAGACTGGGTCAACCAATACTCTACGAATTTAGGTCTGACTCTCACCTTTTAATTGTTAAATTAGTGTACAAAAAGCGTACAAATAGAACATTCATCTAAATTTTACATATTTAGTGATATTTAGACCTTTGTATTGCGGATTAATCAGTTAACAGTATATAACTCTAAGTTTATCAATAAGAGTGTGTTTAGCTGCTAGCTCCATTCGGTTTAACTACAAAAGCCAATCACATTAACAAGAAAGCAACATCAGTCACTTATTGCGCTCTTTACTACAACTATGTATCTTTTTTGGGCTATTAGCTGAATATCTCGGCTAAGATGCGAATGAGAAGAATAATTCAGAACAATACCCTGAGCTTTAGCGTGATTTTTGGGATTTAATTTCAAAAAAATCGAATTTAGCTGAATAAAATACAATAACAACGGTAGGAAACCAGTTTAATTGTATGAAAAACACCCTACTAATTTATACGTTACAAAGCTCAACTACTTTTACCATACAGGAGTTAACATATGAGTCGCGAACAATGGGGATCTCGCGCCGGATTTATACTTGCGGCAGTAGGCTCTGCTATTGGCTTAGGTAACATCTGGCGCTTTCCATACATGGCTTATGATAATGGAGGCGGTGCATTCTTCATCCCTTACCTATTTGCAATGATTACCGCTGGTATTCCCTTTATGATCTTAGAGTTCAGCATGGGGCACAAATACAGAGGCTCGGCACCAAAAACTCTAGCGCATATTCACTCCAAGTTTCAGTGGCTTGGTTGGTTTCAAGTTGGTATAGCGGCCACCATCGCTGTCTACTATGTGGCGGTGATAGGCTGGGCTATTTCCTACTTTGGTATGTCGTTTACCCAAAGTTGGGGACAAGACACCAACTCCTTTTTCTTCAAGGAGTATTTAGCACTGGGTGATAACTCTCCTACCCACCTCGGCTCAATACAATGGAATATCGCGTTTTCTATGCTCATTGCATGGGCAGTGACATATGCAGCGATTGTAGGCGGGGTAAAATCAGGTATTGAAAAGGCCTCTAAGGTCATGATGCCTATTTTATTCATTATGGTATTGGTACTCATCGGCCGCATGATTATGCTGCCTGGCGCGGTTGAAGGGGTGAACTACATGTTCAAACCCGATTTCAGCAAAATTTGGGATGTGAAAGTATGGGCGGCTGCCTACGGACAAATATTCTTCACCCTAAGTATCGGCTTTGCCATCATGATCGCTTATTCCAGCTACTTACCAGCCAAATCCGATATCAGTAACAACGCTTTCATGACCGTTTTGATTAACTGTGGCTTCTCTATTTTGGCGGGCATCATGATCTTTTCCGTCTTAGGATACATGGCTCACGCTCAAGATAAGCCGATTACGGATGTGGTCACCTCAGGCGTAGGCTTGGCGTTCGTCACCCTACCCGCAGCCATTAACCTATTGCCAGCTCCCTATATACTCGGGCCACTCTTTTTCCTAGCTCTTGTCGTGGCAGGCTTAAGCTCCCATATCTCCATCATGGAAGCGGTAACCAGTTCAATCATTGACAAACTTGGTTGGAGCCGCAAAAAAGCCGCTAATATTGCCATCGGCCTTGGATTTATTATCTCCATGGCATTTGCTACAAATGGCGGCCTATTACTTCTTGATTTAGTGGATCACTTTGCCAATAACGTGGGCATAGTCACAAGCTGCTTAGTAGAGGTTATCCTGATGGCCTGGCTATTTAAAATTGCGGATGTGCGTGATTACGTCAATAACATTTCTGACTTTAATATCAGTACTTGGTTTGATGTATGCCTACGTTTTATCACACCAATCATCTTAGCCATCATTGTCGCCTCTAAGTTCTTTACGCTATTTACCAAAGGCTATGGCGGATACGACTTAACGCTCGGCTGGGTACTCATCGGTGCTCTGTTTGTCGTGAGTATATTTATTAATATGACCAGTAAAAAGGAGTTCTAGAAAGATGACTGCAGGTGCAATATTTATGATGGTTCTAGGCTTAGGGATTACATGGGGCGGCGCAGCCTTCTGCCTTAGAAAAGCGATGAACAAACAATAATTTTTAACAGTACAGCCACATGTTTCACCTCGTGATTCATGTGGCTTTCTCCTGCTCGACCCACTTGTACCCCATGGAGCTTGCTTCATTAAGAATATACTCTAAATCATCTGGGCTGTGTGCTCTCTCGTAACTGATCGTGCAACTAAATCGACTCTCAAGTTCTATCCACGTCACCGTATCCAGAGCCCCAAAATCCACTGACTCACTTTGTATCGACATACCAATAAATGGGGCAAAAGGCAGCCGCATTTCTCTGTAACCGACTAAGTATTTTTGGTTATTCAAAATATGCACAATGATGGTGACGTCGTATTGCATTCCACTCTCACAAACTGATGGCTATGAGTTAATAGTAGGAGAAAACTAACAGTGAGTAAGTAAAAGTCACCGTCGGCGTCGATACTGGATCTCCTGTCCACTCTCTCCTAATGTTAAAAATATCAATTCAGGGGTAGCTCATGCGCTTATTACTCATTATTTTCTCTATATTCTTCTTTCAGGCTCAGGCACAACCCCTCAAAATTGCCAGCTTGCCTTACCCTCCCTTTACCTATTTAGAAGACAATAAGCCAAAAGGTTTTGCCGTAGATATTGTTAGTGAGATCATGTCACGACTTGATGTTGAACATGAAATACTGATTATGCCTTGGGCCAGAGCAATGCGGGGCATGCAAACTGGCGAAGTAGATGCCCTATTTCCTATGTTCAAAACGGCAGAAAGGCAACAGTTCAGCCGTTACCCGGACTTACCGGTTGTGTATGAAAGCATGGCGATGTTTGTACCGGGCGACTCAACCATTAGCTCCAACAGCGATATCAATGCCCTTTCTGGATTTACGTTTTGTTTGGTGAGAGGCTATAGCGCGGGTAAACAAGTTGATGCGGCAATTGCAGACAAAGTTCTGACCAAGATTGACCTAGCCAACTCTTCGACACTCAACTTGAAAAAGTTTCTTCGCCAGCGTTGTAACATTCTTATCGATAATGATGCGGTCGTCTATTCACTACTGCCGAAAGTTGGGGGTAGCGCGAGTGATATAAAAATTTTAAGGCACCTTATACAAGAGCCGAGTTATCTCGGTTTTTCAAAACTTGGTCAAGGTAGTGAACTGTCCCCCAAAGTGACAGAAACCATTCAAACAATGCTAAAAGATGGAACATTACATGGCATCGTCGAACGCTACTTAGGCAAAGGAGTGCGAAACTGGCCACAATAAAGAAGCCCTTGAGAAGCTATTGAATCTTCTCCCGCCATCGACCTTCTTTAAATGCACTCAACACCTTGAGCACTTTTTCTTCGCTTAAATCTTGTAGTACTGTGCCGCCGACAAAGAAGTCATTTAACCCGTCGATTAAGCGCAACTCTTCTCGTGTTACACCAGCAAATCCCATCGACCAGTTGGCAAACCCCCTTTCTTCTATCTCTTCAAACAATACTTTTTTAGAATGTGTATGACGCTCGTCTTTTGTAATCTCTTGATATAATGACGTCACCTTCTCTTGTTCCCCCTCCAATATTTGCAAAAAACTCCCATCAATATGGAGTAGCAATCCTGTTATTTCTTTCGTCTGATTGTTTAGGCTTGCTTTGGTAAATAATTCATAAATCTGCTCTTGGGACATCTCTTGTGTGGCCGTACTGACATAAATCAAGTGAATAAGTTTATCCATCGAACAACCCTCTCTTGTTTCCTCATCCTTTAAACAAATGTAATGCAACTAATGGCATTGTAAAAAATAACGCATCACGATTTGAGAGGTGAATTGGGATTAACTCAAGTCATACAACGCAAAAAGCAGCAAAACCTGCTGCTTTTACTGCAAAATATCTGAGCCAACTCGTCACTTCATTACAAGTAAGAATTAGTATTCTGAATTGACTAATACTCGCTCTCCCAGTGAGCCGTTGTGTGGCATTGGGCGGTTGGTCGAATTACTCGGTCGCAGAACTCGGATCGCTTGAGCACCAGCGGCTCTCGCATCGAGAATGTCTCCGTCTGAGTCCCCATAGTACAGTTTGATATGATTATCCTTGATATAGGATACTTTCGCGCCGTGACTCGGGCCGGAAAACATAACCGGTGACATTTGCTTAGCCGGAATATTGAAGTCTTTCTGTATAATTTCTGTCAGCTCTTCATGTCCTGACGACGGCTTAGGACGACCAGTAATGAAGTAGATATGATCGCCGCGTTTTAAGTGCATCTCGATTAAAGCCCGCGCCGACTCTTTTGGTATCGAGAATTTGTCCCACCCGTTGCTCACTTCATCCCAGAACTTAGGGTTCTTCAGATAATCATTACTGTTTGGTGAGAACACTTGCTTGCCATGGAAAAACGCAGGGCTAGAAAACAGCACCGTATCGTCAACATCAAATCCAACATTCATTGGCGGCTTACCTTTCAAGCTCGCCGCAATTTGTTCTACCGATACCCAATGAATAGGTTGGCGATGACTCAGTTGATTGATTGTCACACCTGGGTTGATGTTATTCGCCTCTGCTTGTGCAGGCAATGACACCACTGTACTGGTAATGGCTAACGCTAAGGTACTTAGCAACAGCTTGGTTTTAGTCATAAATTGACGTTCCTATGTAAATTTACTTGGCAAAAAAATATTCAGCCAGCTCATGCTTGGCTTGACCGTTCGCATTTGTTTCAGCAATTCCAATCCCCTTCACCTGAACGGTGACTGGCTTAAATTGATTGCCATACTTTTGCATAAAACGATTCAGAGACTCAGCATCACTTCGTGGCAACAAAGTGATGTGAGGATCAAAATTGGTGAAAACATTTGGGCTACCGTAACGCTTAAAGCTCGCCAACTTTTCGGGATAGTCTAAAACCCAGCTTGGCAGCTTAGGGTCGGTTGCTCTTAGTGGCGCTAGTTCAACAGTGACTAAGTCGGCTAGGTGTTGAAGTGGCTGATTATTTTTCACATTGAGCATCAGCCAATTACCTTTGGTCTGTTTGATACTACCTAGGGTGATATCAAACGGCTTCAACTGAGATGCAAGCTGCGCTACCTTGCTCTTAATTGCCGCTAGATTATCTTTTGGATATTCAGTTAGATAAAGCGTGATATGGGGTAAATAATGCTGGCTATAGAGGGAGTGTAACTGTTCACCTTTTAACTGCTGACTGATTGTCTTTACGGTTTGGTCAACCTCACCAGAGGGAATTAGGAAAACGTTATAGCTGATATTTTTTGCCACTGCTTGAGTAGAAGCCAAAAGAAGCAGTGCTATGAACAGACATATTTTTTTCATCATTCTCATCTTCCATTACAAAGCAAAACAGAACGCGAAATAGTATCCATTCATAAAATTAATACTGTTAACTCAAGCACAAAGTCTGCTAACTATAATCACCAATCCATCAGTTTGATTACTTTGTATACCACATAGTCTCTGTACTTAAATGGTGAGATCAAAAAAGCCAGCAATGGTTTGCTGGCTTAAATTCGTGACCTAACTTAGTTTAGTTAGACTCAGCCTTGATTCGGGCCTTCGCTGCTGCTTTTTCTTCATCGGTACGATAGTCCAAGAACACGATAAGGAAGAAAGGTACTAGGAATGCGACCAAGATTGATATTGCATAGATCCACATCGGGCTAAATACCGGTATAGTAAGCAGTGATGTAAAGGCAAATGCTTTGGTCGTTACGCCGCTAGCGGTTACCGCCGCGCCATTATGCATAACAGTGTGCGTGGTTAGCGAGCCAAGAACCGCAATCACTACACCGCCAATGAAACAACCTGGAAGCATACGTGAATACACTTTCTTGAAACGAAGGTGAATACCGTATAGAGATGGCTCAGAGATACCACCAAATAGACCCGCAGCCAATGCACCAACAGACGTCTGACGCATCAAAGAGTCTTTTTCACGCCAAGACAAGAATAGAACACCTGCTGTTGCACCGAAACATGCAAAGTTCCATACCCCCATTGGACCTTGAATAAAGTCGTAACCTAGTGTCTGGATATTCAATAGCATCAACGCATTGAGCGGCCAGTGCAATCCAAGTGGCACTAAGAATGGGTAGAGCATCGGAATAATGATCGCGAATAAGAAAGGTGCATGCGTGTTCATCCAAGCTAGACCAACACCTAATTTAGTACCCGCGGTCACACCTAGTGGACCAAGGAAGAAGGCTGTCAATGGAATCATAATAACGAGCGACAAGAATGGCACGAATACCATGTGCACGTTTTCAGGGAAGATCTTCTTCAGTCCACGGTATACTAAGGCAAGAACCGCCACCATGATAAGAGGAACAAAAACCGAACCTGAATAATCGTACCAAATCATTTGGTGGCCAAAAATATTCGCCACGTAGCTATCAGTACCTAATACTGGGTTTTTTGTGACTACAGTAGAGGCAAGATTTTTCAAGCTAGCAAACTCAGGTGTCATCAAAGCACCCATGATCGCAGCCCCAACCCAAGGGTCAACACTTAGCTTCTTCGACGCATTGTAAGCAATCATGATTGGTAAGAAGTAGAACACCGTATGCCACATAGAGTTAACTAAAACCCAACCTGCTGACGGGTCATTAAAGTCAACAATGCCTAAAGAGCTCAATGCCGCCCGAAGAGCGATGATCAAAGATGCACCAAGTAGCACGCCAAGAATTGGACGGAATGAGTCAGAAAGGTATTCGAAGAAGCTATCAATCCACGCTACCTTGCCACGTACACCGCTTTTACGGATAGACTCTTTAAGGTCATCATTCGATTGAGCAGCGCCTTTACTGGCTTCACTATCTTCGCCACCTTTTTCACCGCTCATCGATGGCAGTGCTTTAATCTGGTTGAAGACAGTCATTACCGCGCCACCAATAATAACTTGATAACGATCACCCGACTGTGGCACACAACCCATCACTTCAGGAATGGCTTCTAGTTTTGCTTTATCCGGCAACGAGCCATCATGAAGTTCAAAACGAAGACGTGTCGCACAGCACGTCATGAACTTAATATTTCCTGGTCCACCCAAGCCGTCAATGATGGCTTCAGCAGCAGACATATTTTTCTTATCTACCATGACAACGCGCTCCATTTATATTGATTATTTCGATTTAATGAGGTCAATATCAAACGTGTTGTTGGCCGAGTAAAACTCGAAACAATGTCCGCTACTGATTGCAAGGCCATCAACAACCCAAACGATTGCGACAGCTTAGCGAAAAAAGCTTTCATGTATATGCTCCTGATATAATATTTAGAGTTTTAATATTTGAGTACTAAAGGCACACCCCCGCAGCCTAAACATTAGTACTCAATTACGATGTAACCAGATGTTGCATTATATTTTTCGGCTCTAAATATATATTGACGTCAATCTAACTTTCTAGACAGTTACGAAAATAAGTTTCAAAACTAAAGACAGATCACAGTCTAAAATCGAGTGAAACAGATTACATTTCCAACATAACTCTATGTTTTTTATAGTCTATGTTAGATTCATCATTAATTTCATTGCGTAAATAAATTCAGCAGATTTGTTATTTCATGTAACGAAATTACATCTTGGTAAATTTTTACTGATCGGTTCAACAGAATTAGTAAACATGGTCAAATGACGAACTAATATTGACTTAAGTCACAAAAAACGCGCTTAAGCTTCTACTGGTTCGTCATTATTTATTTTTTATCGAAAAAAAAGATTTTTATAATTTTCGCTGGTTTTATATGCAACTTCAGACAGGGGCACGCCTTTCAATTGGGCAATATAGGCAGCGACTTCGACCACATACGCTGGCTGGTTTTGTTTTCCTCTGTGGGGTACAGGAGCTAAATAGGGAGAGTCAGTTTCGATAAGAAGTCTATCTAGAGGCAAGGCTTTGACCACTTCTTTAAGCTCTGTTGCTTGGCGAAACGTCACGATACCGGAAATAGAGATATAAAAACCAAGTGCCATTGCTGCCTGTGCGAATGGCAGATCTTCCGTAAAACAATGAATGACACCACCGCAGCGATCTGCCTGATGTGTTTTCAAAATTTCTAACGTATCCTCGCGAGCATTTCTGGTGTGAATAATCAGGGGCTTATTTAGCTCGACGGCCAGCTTAGTGTGCTGCTCAAACCTGAGCTTTTGCAGATCAGCGGTTTCCGGTTGATAGTGGTAATCTAAGCCTGTTTCACCGATTGCAACGACTTTTGGATTACGAGCATATTCATGCAGGGTCTCTAAAGAAAAGTCACTGTTCACATCAAGTGGATGCACTCCGCAAGTAGCATGCACATTGTCATAAGGTTCAATCATTTCCAACATGTTGGGAAATGAGTCGAGAGTGACGCCAACAGAAAGAATATCTGTTACCTTGGCTTGCTTTGCCTTAGCCAACACATCATCAATACCAGTATGCAGATTATCGTAGTCAAGTTTGTCTAAGTGGCAGTGGGAATCTACAAACATGTGTCCTCTTCGTATTCAATTAACCAATTTGCTATTAGTAGCTCGCTATTTAGTCCAGAGCTAGATTTGAGTTGCTGCATCAAGTTAGTTAGAGCGACATTCATTTTATATAAGCAATCATAGGAGCGAAGTGCGCTAAGCTGCTCGCTACCTGGTGTGGCCTGTTCTCCAGTCAGCTGGAAATGCCATTTTTGCGCGTCACTAATTAAGTACCAAATCCAAGTCAGTGTTAATTCTGGTTCTTTATTCAACGTTGCAACAGTGCTCGACCAACTTTCTTCGCCTTGTAAATATTTAAGAAAGTAGGATTCAATATCTTGATATCGAGCTAGCTGATCACTTTCGATAAAGTCCCGTGTCTTCAAGGGCTCATAATTGCAAATATGAGCCACATATTGTGGGCATGCTTTTCGGGTTTCTTTTTGCACCCAGTCAGTAACTTGTTGCGATGATGGGGTTGGTATTGACCATTGCTGACAACGACTCACTATAGTCGGCAACAGCAAATTTAATTTGTCTGTCAAAAGAACAAAGAAACAGCCTGAATGGGCACTTTCCAGCGTTTTCAACAGTGCGTTAGCCGCCGATTCGTTGAGAGAATGCGCAGATTCAATGACGATCAAACGAGCATGAGAAAGCTGTGAAGATTCTTGAGCCAACTTATTACACTGACGAATTTGATCGACACTGATCGCTTTCCCCTCTTTCTCAGGCCTAAACAGGTGGTAGTCAGGATGAGTACTTGATGCCATCAAATTACAACTATGGCAATAACCACAAGGTTCTGTCGTCTGGTTGGTGCACATAATCGCAAGAGAAAGCTTTCTCACCAGCTCGTTGGTTCCTAAGCCAGAAGCTCCAACGAGCAAACTCACGTTAGAAAATTGGTCTATGTCTAGGTTGTGCTTCCACTGACTCCAAACCCCTTCTAGCCAAGGGTATAATTCATTCTTCATACTATTTGTACATCTAGCCATTGGTTAAGCTTTTGGGCAATCTCCTCAGCAACCTGATCGATGTTTTGCTCCGCATTAATCGTGATGACCGTATCATCGTTTTTGGCTAGCTGTAGGTACTTTTCTCGGGTACGGTGAAAGAAACTAAGATCCATTTTCTCGATTCTATCAAGCTCACCTCTCCCTCTTGCTCGGGCCAAGCCCACACTTGGGTCAATATCGAGGTACAAAGTTAAATCCGGCTTAAACTCACCTAATGCCATTGCTTTCAAATTCATCATGGTCTCAGCAGGAATTTGACGCCCACCACCTTGATAGGCTTGAGAAGACATGTCGTGCCTATCACCTATGACCCATTTGCCTTCCTCAAGCGCGGGTTTTATTACTGTCTCCACTAGTTGAACACGTGCTGCGTACATTAGCATTAGCTCACTCATGTCTTGTAAAGCCTCAGCCTCGATTTCAAGCTTGACCAATTCACGCATTTTTTCCGCTAGGACCGTTCCACCTGGTTCACGAGTAGTGGCAACTTGAGCGATACCTCGTTGGGAGAGCGTTTCTCTGATCGCCTTCATCGCAGTACTTTTGCCTGCACCTTCAAGACCTTCAACAACAATAAATTTTGCATCATTATTCATTTGTTACTTCTTAACTTCCGTAAATACGCCCTAACGGCGATATTGTGCTGCGTAAGCGTTTTAGAAAAGACATGCCCGCCAGTGCCACTTGCGACAAAATAATAGTAGGGGCTCTCACCGGGGTGCAGTGCTGCCTTGATCGAGGCTAAACCTGCCATAGCAATAGGGGTTGGGGGCAACCCACGAATAATATAGGTGTTATATGGAGTGGGCGTTCTGAGATCTTTTTTGGTGATGTTGCCATGATAAGCGCTACCCATACCATAAATAACTGTAGGATCAGTTTGCAGTCTCATGTGTTTGTTTAAGCGATTGACAAACACAGAGGCAATGGTGATACGCTCTGACTCAATAGCCGTTTCTTTTTCGATAAGCGACGCCAAAATCAATGCATCATATGGCGTTTTTATCGGCAAATCTTTTTGTCTATCTTTCCATAGCTCGTCTAAGTGCTTAAACAATGCTTTATGGGCTCGGCGTAATATCTCTAAATCTGTAGTCCCGGCGGTATAGTTGTAAGTTTGTGGAAGAAATAGCCCCTCCAAATCTTTCTCTTTTATGCCAAGTTTGGCGGCAATATCTGCCTCGGACATGCCCTTTAGCGTATGCTCGATATAAGGTGTATCTTCTAATTGCTTCATCCATTCGGAGAAGCGACTGCCTTCAATGAAAGTAATAGAAAATTGATGTTCTTTACCAGAGACTAAAAGCGCTAAAATTTTACCAAGCGTTTCATCCGGTTTAAAATCATAAGTCCCTGCTTTGATATCAGTGAGATCGGGCCTAAATCTATCGACAATGCGCGCATATGGACTCGAGCTAATCCAGTTCCTCTGCGTTAAGTCTTTTAATACTTCTTTTAAATTGGTGCCACTATCAACCGTGACGAGCTGAGAGCTGTCTATAAGCAGTGGTTGATTAAGGTACTGGTTAACTTGGCCATTCACAAACCAAAATGAACCTGCCGCAACAGCTATGAAAAGAATCAGCCCAACGATTATTTTTTTTATCACTGTTTTAAATACTCCTGAATACGTGTCGTGATCTTGCCAATAGGAAACGGAGCCTGATTCACCTTAACAATTGGCGCAACTCGAAGAAGTGAATTGGTTAAAAACAGCTCATCTGCTTCAAGCACATGAGAAAGTGCAAATTCGCCAATTATTACATCGATTCCTATTTCAGGTAATAAATCGAGTACTACTGTTCTCATTACCCCAGCCACGCCTGACTTTGCTAATGATGGTGTATATACTTGGTTATCCTTGACCCAAAATACATTGGCCATAGTTGACTCAATGACGTTACCGTCAATATCAAGCGTAAGGCCATCAACATATCCCTTCCTATCCATTTCGGATTTTAGCAAAACTTGCTCTAAGCGATTGTTATGTTTATGTCCTGCCAGTAATGGATTATGGCCTAATCTTTGTTCGCACACACCTAACTCAATGCCATTCGATTGCATGATTTCATAGTGCGGAGGGAATGGAAACTCGCTCAAAGTAATAGTGGGAGCACTGACCGACGTAGGACTATAACCTCGCCCACCTTCTCCTCGGCTGACATGCAGTTTTAACCCCACTTTAGCCGATGTTGCCGACATTTTATCTAAAGTTTCGCGCAATATATGCCAATTAGGATGTTCAATACCTAGTAGGTCGAGACAACGTTCCATTCTCTCAATATGCAAAGGCCAATCCTGAATAGCACCATCTAACGCTAGCATTGTCGTAAAACAACCATCGCCATATTGAAAGGAGCGATCTTTGACAGAAACATGCTCTATTGATTTACCATTTATTAAAAACATTGCCTGCTCCTTAA
>NZ_JAMKMR010000026.1 GCF_023634645.1 Vibrio sinus | reverse complement strand
CAAGTCCGAAGACTTGAATTGGTCACTCAGTTCATTGAAACCATTTTGCTTCCTAAGAAGCTAGTGATTATCATCAACGAGTGCCCACACAGATTGATAGGTTTATATTGTTAAAGAGCAATTCCTTACGACTTTTTATCACCTCAAGGTGTTGTCGTTAGGGGTGCGTATGATACGCTAATCTTTCATCGAGTCAAGAACTTATTTCGTTTCTTTTCTCTTTTCCTACACGTTGTCTTCATGTGACTTTCGTCTCACTCCGTGTCGGTGAGGCGGCATTATAGGGGGTCTTAAAAACATGACAAGTGTTTTTTTGAATTTTCTTTTTATTTGCTTAATAATGCATCAAAGTCACTAAATTCGAATAAAATTACAACATTTGAGATGTATCACACCGATCTATTGGAAAATTTTCATGCATGTACGTAAGATTCTTGTGTCTATTTTGTTAAAAGTAGTCTTCTTATTTCTATCACCTGACATGTAGTATTCAAATATGAACTCTAATAAATCGTCTCTATTAATAATTGCATTAGCCATAATTGGCGGCATTATCTTCTGGCAAGTTTACTTGCCTCCCGCGGCTACTTTCGTCATCGGTGTCATAGCAGCCACATTTGTTTTAAAACTTTGTAGTTCTAGTAACGGCTCTGGGTCTTCATCATCTGCGTCAACAAAAACTCTATACGTAGGAAACCTGCCTTACAAAGCGAATGAATCTCACGTCAGAGAATTGTTTGCCAAACATGGTGAAGTGTTTGCAGTTCGCTTAATGAAAGATAAACGTACGGGGAAAAGAAGAGGATTCGGCTTTGTCGTTATGGCCTCCTCAGATGTTGACGCAGCAATCAATGCTCTTAACGAGCAAGATTATATGCAGCGAACTCTAAAAGTTAGGATTGCCAATGATCCTAAACATCCTGAATCGGAAATGGCGCCACTGGACTAAATCCCAGTGTGCGTAAAGAATCATTTAGCGCGCCTTCTTGCTGAGCAGGCGCAGTGCTAAAGATGCGATGCGGCCTAATTGAGGAATGCTTGGTCGTTTCTAGCTGTTGAATAAGCACATTGACCCGCCTCGCAATGGCTTCTCCAGAATCAATCAAAGTCACTTCATTGCCTAATGCCAATTGAATTTCTTCTTTTATGAGAGGAAAATGCGTGCAACCTAATACCGCCACATCAGCACCTTTAATTGGTTTTAGTATTTGGCGAAGCTCCTCAATATCTACAACCTCTCCACGTAATTTAGCCTCTGCCATATCAACCAATCGAGTGGAACCGATCATCTCCACTTTTTTACCAGTGGCAAAATTGCGGATCAGATCTTGGGTGTATTGACGTGTAATGGTCGCTGGCGTAGCAATAAGTGCGACGGATTCATTGGCCAGCAATGACGCAGGCTTTATTGCGGGTACAACACCTACTACTGGGATATTGAGCATTTCTCTTAACGCTGGTAGCACAATTGTACTCGCGGTATTGCACGCAATCACAACCAAATCAATGTTCTGCGACTCTACATGGCGCACAACAATTGAGCTCACACGAGACAATAGTGTCTCCGGTGACAGCTCTCCGTATGGATAGGCTTCGTTGTCAAAAACATAGCAATAGTTCAGATTGGGTAGCAGCGCCTGCATTTCTTTAAACACAGATAAACCACCGACGCCAGAATCGAAAACAAGTACATTATGGGTTGAAGACATGTCCACACAGGTTACCTAGGGCTATAAACACAGAGATAATACCGACTCTATTAAATTAAGCAATTCACTCTCTATTTATGCCCCAATATCCTCCAGATTAAAAATCGTATGTTGTACTGATGTAGTAGTTACGCCCCGGCGTAGCGTAGCCTTTTTCAGTCTCATAATTAGTATTAAATAGATTACCGATTTTACCCGCGACGGAAAGGTGATCACTCACATAGTACGTAGTGGCAAAATCAACTAAGGAATATGGATCGAGTACTTGAGTGTTTGCAGAATCATTATATCGTTTTCCTTGGTATAAATAACTTAGCTCAAGTCGCCAGTTTTCCAGCAAGTAACTGGCGTTCCACTTAGCGCTATTTTTAGCCCTTTGTTGTAATTCATTTCCGGTGGTCTCATTTTCAGTATCCAAGTAATCATAGGATACCTGGTTGTAGATAGGACCTAAGTTAAACTTACCCACTATTTCGTAGCCACGAATTCTTGCTCTACCAACATTGACCATAGTACCTGTTCCATTACTATAGTTATAAGTGATCATATTTTCGACAGAGCTTTGGTAAGCGGATAACCGTAGATCAAGCAAAGAAAATTTTGATTCAACCGCCAACTCTCCGCCCTTAGTCTTTTCCGGCACCAAATTAGGGTTACCAACGTAACCGTTGCCGTCGTCAGGCCAGTACAGATCATTAAATGTGGGAGCTTTAAACGACGTGCCATAGCTTCCAGTGATACGTGTTACTTTAGTTAACCAATATCCTGAAGCTAATTGATAAGTGGTAAAGTTGCCATAGGCGCTATTGTCGTCAAAACGCACATTTACTTCGGAAGCAAACTTATCTTTACTGAAACGTGCGCCAGTGTAGGCGGCAGAATTATTGCGTCTATCTTCCGTGTACTGTGCAGAGGTATTGTTTACCCTATCTTGATACCATTCCACTCCTCCTAATAAAGACAAGTTATCATTGGTTTTATACAGGTTTCGCCAAGCAATAGCATAGCGATTGGTGCTGATGGTACCTGGAGTGCTGCCCTGACCATAAGATTCACCACTGTCTTGGTTGGTGGAGAAAGTTGTGGTGCTTGTTAGCTTATCTTTTTTGTATTGACCAACTAAGCCAAGCGCATAAAGGTTATTTTTGGTGTTGTCCGCATAACCTGGGCTACTATCGTAGGCGGTATGCTGACGCTGGTAATAGCCATTGGCTTTTAAGGTTAAATAGGGCGTTTGTTTGATGCCAATATCTAAGGTTAGGTATTGAGTATTAAATCCATCGTCATCGGCATTTTGTGGATTGGTGCTATTGGGTTGGACATTGTAACCTCGCTCCGCCTGATGGGTCGCAGAGAGATTTAACCAAGCTCGGTTGTCTTCACTGGTTGCTGATGTATTCGCACTGACGTCATATAGACCATAGCTTCCCAAGCCAGCACTGACCGAGCTTGCTCCATCCACACCACTAGTGGTGATAATATTGATCACACCAGCAACGGCATCAGAGCCATACACCGCAGCCTCAGGGCCTTGCAATACTTCTATGCGTTGTACGCCACTTAATGGAATTGCGGCTAAATTTGTCTGTCCTGTTGTGGCACTACCGATTCTCACGCCATTCATCAGCACCAATATATTCTTGGTAGCCCGTCCGCGAATAAACACAGATTGGTTTTGTCCTATTCCACCTTGATTGGAAACTTGTATTCCTGGCAAGCGTTGCAACACTTGGGTCAAAGATTTGGCTTGAATCGCATCAATTTCTTGCTTGGTAATGATTTGTACTGGCGCAATCAAATCACTCACTTGGTCTTCAAATGGACTGGCCATCACCACCATGGTTTGATCGGCTTGAGTGGGTTGACTAGATGAAGGTGTCTGCTTGGCCTCGGCCTGCGCATAAGGCGCAGCGCATACTAACGATGCCACTGCTATCGCTATGTTAGATTTGTTCATTGGAATGTTTAGTCCTATAACGCGTTAGTCTAACTAAAGCTCGAAAGCTTTAGCTGCTGGCAGGTATTCGGACTTATGAGCACGGCCAAACCTGGCCTCCTAAAGCTAGACTTCCCGCACTTTGAAGTGCAGTGTCAGATAAGCCTTCGTTCTCAATTACCGCTGCGCGTCAGTTCCGGAATTACACCAGATTCCCTTTTCAGCCATCTAAACTGCTAGATGTCACCAGCTGGGGCAAGATATTATGGCGAGGATGACATTTTGTCTAGATTGAGTAACAAATTAGTACACGAACAAAGCATAAACAGGTGAAATAAACTCAGCATCAAAGCTGGACATCAAGAGTAGATTGACTAAAATCTGCGCTCTTAATCAATGCGCACTACCCGACGTGAGGAATTCTATGGCGACGCTTAATGTTAACCCTGAAAACTACGACATTCAGTTAGAAGAAAAAAAACGAAGATTGACTGATATGTTCGTTCCATTTAGCGCACCCGACCTCGAAGTTTTCCCATCCCCTAAACTTAACTATCGCATGCGTGCCGAGTTTCGCGTTTGGCATGAGGGTGATGAGCTTTACTACATCATGTTTAATCAGCACACTCGTGAAAAATATCGTGTCGATCAATTTCCAGCAGCCAGTTCGCTGATCAATCAACTCATGCCATTACTGATACAGGAAGTTAAATCCAACGACACCCTGCGCCGAAAATTATTTCAAGTCGACTTCCTGTCTACCTTAAGTGGTGAAGTGCTTATCTCGTTGTTGTACCACAAGCCCCTTGATGAGCACTGGCAAGAGCAAGTTCAACAATTAAAAGTAGTATTAGAACAGCGCGGTTTTAATATTAATATCATTGGCCGTGCTCGAAAAATGAAAGTCGTGGTTGAAAGAGACTATGTGGTTGAGTCGTTGAGTGTCCATGGGCAGAATTACACTTATCAACAAGTAGAGAATAGCTTTACTCAACCAAATGCCAAAGTGGCGGAAAAAATGCTTGAATGGGCTGTGGACTGCACCAAAGACAGCCAAGGTGATTTGCTTGAACTTTATTGTGGCAACGGAAACTTTTCACTGGCTCTTGCCCAGAACTTTGACCGTGTGCTGGCCACAGAATTGGCCAAGCCATCGGTGGACTCCGCTCAGTTTAACATTGCTGCCAACAATATAGACAATGTTCAAATTATTAGAATGTCCGCAGAAGAGTTCACCGAAGCCATGGAAGGTAAACGCGAATTTCGCCGCTTAAAGCAAGCGAATATCGATTTAAAAAGCTATGACTGTCAGACCATTTTCGTTGATCCCCCAAGGGCAGGAATGGATATAGACACCTGCAAAATGGTCCAAGCTTACCCTCGCATCCTCTATATTTCCTGTAATCCCGAGACCTTACTGGACAATATGGCAATCTTAGGTGAGACGCACCACATCACCCGCTTCGCCCTGTTTGATCAGTTCCCCTACACTCATCATATTGAAGCTGGCGTCTTATTGGAAAAAAAAGCTTAGCCGAATAAAAAACGAGCCGCTAATTGGCTCGTTTACCATGATGGGAAAAGATCTACTCCAGTTCTTTTTTCGGGGTTTTATGAGACATAAAGCCCAATTTATAGCCTATCCACAACAGCAAGACTAACGATACTATGATGGAGAGAAAGTTAGACCCTTCATTTGGATACTGGGCTTTGATAAACGCCGCATGGCCGAAAGCCCCAACCAAAAAACAAGCCAGACCTAACAATGGAATATCTTCTGATACTGGATTGCGAAGATATTCTTGATACAGTGCTTGTAATGCCAACACTAAAGCAATAAGTGGAAAAATTGAGAAAGAGACTTCGCTCATTGTCATAGAAGACAATATCGCGTCACCACATATACCAGCGATCACCGCTAGTATTAACGTTTTTTTCTCAGAACCACGATTAACTGGGGTATTCTCGTTCGACATTAGCTATGGCTCCTCTTTAATCGATTACGTTCCCGTTCTTTACGATACCAATGTGCACCTTTGGCAATCATCCGTAACTGCAATATAAGCCTATCCGCCAATTCTTCTCGTTCTGACTTATTTAAATCTAACGCCTCTGCACCTGAACTAAACACCAAGGTCACCGACGCCTCCGCCTGAGTAACAGCCTCACTTCGACTCATACCCGAACGAATTAAATACTCTGCAAGCTCCGCAGAAAAGTGCTGAATCTCACGAGCAACAGCGGTACGAAAAGCAAACGTAGTGCCTGAGCGCTCACGCAACAACAAGCGAAATACATTTGGCCGACCCTCAATGAACTCCATAAACGTCTCAACAGAGGTGCGAATAACACTCCCGCCTTTGACAATTCTTTGTCTCGCTTGACGCATTAGCTGCCTTAATATCAACCCACCCTCATCCACCATCGTAAGCCCAAGCTCGTCCATATCTTTGAAGTGACGATAGAAAGAAGTCGGTGCGATACCTGCTTCTCGGGAGACCTCTCGCAAACTAAGGTTAGAAAAACTTCGATCTGCACTAAGTTGATTAAATGCCGCGTCAATGAGTGAGCGCCGAGTCTTCTCTTTTTGCTGTGCTCGTATTCCCATAATTAGTATTTTTAATAAGATGTTTTGAACTGAAATGGCAAATGTTAGGACCTACATACTTATCCTAGTCAACAAACCTTATACTGACTCAGCAGCAACACAAATTAAACCTTGGAAATTATTTTTTGCAATGATTTCACCTTGCTTTGGAGAGGTCTGACAACTCGTTTGCTTATCTCTCAACCAGTATGCGTGATCCCACCGATGCTATAAGCGGTAGGACTTTTACCACCTGGCACTCATCAGCTAAAATTTCGCTACAGTCTCCCCTCTTGATAAGCAGAAATAATAAGGAATGAATATGGCCCAAACGACTCACTATGACGTCATTGTTATCGGGAGTGGTCCTGGCGGTGAAGGTGCAGCTATGGGGCTTACGAAAGCCGGTCTCAATGTTGCCATTATAGAAAAAGAAAGCAGTGTCGGTGGTGGTTGTACACACTGGGGAACCATACCGTCTAAAGCACTGCGTCACGCGGTAAGCCGAATTATAGAATTCAATAACAACCCACTATTTCGCCAAAATAGTGCCTCACTTCATTCGACGTTTTCCAATATTTTAAGCCATGCCAAAACGGTCATCGACAAACAAACCCGTTTACGCCAAGGCTTTTACGATAGGAATCAATGCTCACTTATCTTTGGCACAGCAACATTTGTCGACAGCCACACCGTATCGGTCACGCAAAACGATGCCAACTGCGAGCTATACAGCGCGGATAAATTTGTCATTGCCACAGGCTCTAGGCCCTATCAACCCAGTAATGTCGATTTTAGTCACGAACGTATCTACGACAGTGACTCTATTTTGAGCCTTGAGCACGATCCTCGGCATATCATCATTTATGGTGCTGGCGTGATTGGCTGTGAATACGCATCTATATTTCGTGGCCTTGGTGTAAAAACCGACCTCATCAATACTCGAGATAGATTGCTGTCTTTCTTAGACAACGAAACTTCTGACGCGCTTTCATATCACTTTTGGAACAGCGGTGTGGTTATCCGTAATGATGAGACTTTTGAAAAAATCGAAGGAACCGAGCAAGGCGTCGTGGTTCATTTGGAATCAGGGAAAAAAATGCGTGCGGATTGTTTGCTTTATGCCAATGGCAGAACAGGTAATACCGATAAGCTATGTCTCGACCTCGTTGGCCTAGAGCCAGATTCACGTGGTCAACTTGCGGTTAACAGCAATTATCAAACCAGCGTCGAGCACATATACGCGGTTGGCGATGTCATCGGTTATCCAAGTTTAGCCAGTGCTGCATACGATCAAGGGCGTTTTGTCGCTCAAGCCATCACTCAAGGTGAAGCTCAAGGGCACCTAATTGAAGATATACCTACCGGTATCTACACCATTCCAGAAATCAGTTCGGTAGGTAAGACCGAACAAGAGCTCACTGCGGCTAAGATACCCTACGAAGTGGGGCGCGCCTCTTTTAAACACTTAGCACGAGCACAAATTGCTGGCAAAGATATCGGCAGCTTGAAAATTCTTTTTCATAGAGATAGCAAAGAAATTCTTGGCATTCACTGCTTTGGCCAGCGAGCGGCAGAAATTATTCATATCGGTCAGGCCATTATGGAGCAAAAAGGCGAAGCCAATACCATTGAATACTTTGTCAATACGACGTTTAACTATCCGACCATGGCAGAGGCTTATCGCGTTGCCGCGCTAAACGGGCTAAACCGGTTGTTCTAATTCATTCATCAAGCGTGGGCCAAGAAGGTGTTGGCCCGCCATTGAGTAAACAATATTTTCGCCAACGTTAACCCTCGCAATGCCATAAATGACAACAGTGCCAACCACAAAGCATGATTCTGTAAAGGAGCTGCAAGCCAATACACAATAAAGTATCCACACATGGCCAAGAACATGCTATTGCGCATTTGCTTGCCCTTGGTTGCACCAATAAAGATCCCATCTAGCAAAAAACACCACATCGAGACTAAAGGCATTGCCATCAGCCATGGCAAATACACCGCGGCAACCTGCTGCACTCTAACAATACTAGTGATTAGGCTGATCAGCTCACTACCAAAAAAGACGAAAACCAACGTGAGTGCAAGACAGATTAACAAGCTCCAAAAGGTAATCCCAATCATGGAATCGGCCAACTGGTCTTTATTTTTTCCTCCTATCGCTTTACCAACCATCGCTTCCATGGCATACGCAAAGCCATCCATGCCATAGGAAATGATCATCACAAAGCTCATCAGTACGGCATTGGCCGCAACAATATCATCACCATAGCTCGCGCCTTTAAACACCATAAAGCTTAAAGCGGCTTGCAAGAATAATGAGCGCAGGAAAATATCTCGATTCAATTTGACGAAACGCGAGATGCCAGTCATGGCATTTGATATTAATAAACGTGGTGAAGGCATTAGCTGCCTGCGCCAAGTGTTCGTCACACACAGCAAACCAAAAGAGAAGCTGACGTATTCTGCTATTACAGACGCAATCGCAACACCTTGAACTTTCCACTCGAACCCAACAACAAACAGAAAATCCAATAAGATGTTAGTCACGTTAGCAATAATTACCATCCACATTGGTGATTTGGAATCTTGGGTACCTAACAACCAACCTAAAAGCACAAAATTGGCTAGCGCTGCCGGGGCACCCCAAGCGCGTATTGAAAAATATTGAGCTCCATATTGCTTAACTTGAGCACTCGCGCTACTAAAAGAAAAAATCAGCTCTGATATCCAAGCATGTAATATGAGAAATACCACGGCTAACCCGACGGCCATCAATAGGCCTTGGAGCAGAGTAAGTGCTAACTGGTGCTTGTCTTGAGCTCCCCATGACTGAGCCGTGAGGCCTGTGGTCGACATTCTCAAAAAGCCAAGCAGCCAAAAGGTGACACTTATCATGGTGCTGCCTAAGGAGACGCCTCCCAAATACCAAGCGTGTTTTAAGTGTCCAATCACGGCAGAGTCGACCAGCCCCAACAAAGGTACCGTGATGTTTGATAACACCATAGGTATGGCTAGCAGCAAGACTTGTTTGTGGATTTGTTTATTTGATAGCGTTGTAAAAATATTTGATATCACAGTCACCCCTCTTTCGCTAGAAGAGTGTAACTGCATTACCAACGAAGCTGAACGATTATTGGTGTCAACCGATACTTGAGTGAAGAAAATAATCGAATCATACGCTGCCATACCGCCCAGCGGTGACAATGTTGATCAAACGGAGAAATCACACTGACTTTCTTGGCCCAAGGGAGTACCCGCAACATTTCTTTGCTGATATCACTATATCCATGAACGTAATACTCCGAGCCCATCGCTTTACCGACCTTACTTTGGGTCAAATCTCCCGCCATCACGAGGCAAGCATAGGCTTGCTCAAATCGGCGCGCCATACCTTGCACAAACCTAGCGACTTCAGCCCTATCACACTCCAACAGCGCATTCTCGCAGATAAACATGACAGGTGACTGATCAGGAATACTGAGATCATCTAGCCAATCGAGATTTTTCAATCCACCTTTACGATAAAAATAACGCTCACTCGAATGGAATAACTTTTTACGCCAAATAAGATTTTCATTCGCATCCAGCTCCACCCAATGGCAGCGACCGTTATCTACGCGGAAAAAGCGAGTATCTAGGCCTGCTCCAACGTTAATGATCCAAGCAGTGGGGTGATGGGAAAGGAATCGGCAAATTTGCTGATCGATAGAGAAAGTTAGAGTGGAATGAAGGAGCTGTTTTTGAGAAACGTTGCCAGAAAGACAATCTTTGGCCAGTGAACAACGCTGACAGGCTATCGCAGCGATCGGATCATAGACGATGCCATTCTTTTCTAGGCTTTCGCGACCGCGAAACAGCAATGGCTTCAGCAACCGCGAGGGGACATTCAGTTTATCGGTGTGACTGTTGTGAAATTTGGACATGATCATGATCCCTTGATAACCACACCCAAATGATAATGAATAGTATTTACAATATCAAGTTAATGAGAATAATTCTTAATAACTTGTGCTACATCCAATCAGAACTGCGAATAATTCCAACCGCTAGTCCCTCAATCTCCATGTATTGTGAAGTGAGATCCACTTGAATCGGAGAATAGGATTCGTTTTCAGCATGCAGCAGTACCGTTGAGCCTTTTCTTTCTAAGCGCTTAACCGTGACATCATCTTCTAAGCGAGCCACCACTACCTGCCCGTCGCGTACATCTTGAGTTTTATGCACAGCAAGCAAATCACCATCCATGATCCCGATGTCTTTCATACTATCACCATGGACGCGCAATAAGAAATCCGCCTGAGGCTTAAACATGCTGGCATCGACTTGGTAATGCGTTTCTACATGTTGCTGCGCTAAAATCGGCTCACCCGCTGCCACTTGGCCTATTAGAGGCAGGCCTTCCTCTTCAGACTGACCTAATAGAAGTCGAATCCCTCGCGATGCGCCAGGAATGATCTCAATAGCCTGTTTTTTTGCGAGCGCTTTTAAATGCTCTTCAGCCGCATTGGCAGAGCGAAAACCTAGCTCTCGTGCAATTTCAGCGCGAGTGGGTGGCATACCGGTTTCATCTATTTTGTTTTTTATCAGATCGAATACTTGTTGCTGGCGGGGCGTTAAGGGCTTCATAGGTCACCTGTTTTTTTATACAGTCAACTGTGAGTATATACAGTGGAATGATAAAATGAAAGCCAATTAGCTGTTTTTTCGCCAATTAATCGGTTGTTAGAAGAACAGTATGGCTATCCAAACAAACCCTGTAATCAGCATCATGACCAGTACCGCAGCCGAGCCCATATCTTTAGCGCGCCCCGCCAGCTCGTGATGCTCATGACCGATTCTGTCCACTACCGCTTCAATCGCACTATTTAGTAATTCAACGACCATGACTAAGGCTGCCGAAGAAATCAATAATAGCCGCTCCACAAGAGTCACATTCACCATAAACGCGATGGGGACCAATATCACCATTAACGCCAGCTCTTGACGAAAAGCCGCCTCGTTTTTGAACGCAGATTTTAGCCCTTGGCAAGAATAGATAAACGCGTTACTGATGCGTTTAAAACCTGTAGCTCCTGTTTTTGACACGAACATTTCCTCAAACTTATATACAATTTATTTGACCGACTTCTAATATCCTATCAAACGATCAATTGACCAAACTAGGCAAATTAGGAGTAAATATGCAGATTCACCGATGACGACACAATTTGGATTCATCTTTTATGGCTTCAAAACAAACATTTGTTCAAACGTTACTCAAATTACCGCTTTCCATTTTGGTTAAAGGGAGCGTTGTGCCAGCCAATCCTATCAAGGATGCAGGCATCGATATCAGTAAACCTATTATTTACGTTTTTCCATTTCACTCGGATGTCGACGTGCTCACGTTCGGCAAAAAATCACACTCAATCGGACTACCAAGTCCATTTGAGTCGTTAGATATCCTTGGTAAACCGTTTCAGCGCTATGGCGTGATTGATTCAGCCTCTTTTCGCCATCATGACAACCCGTACCTGTCATTAGAGTCTGTATCGCTATTTTCTCAATTACTTGAATTGCACAAGCAAGACCCAGAACTAGACGTACAAGTGGTGCCAATCACCGTACTGTGGGGACGAAAACCCGACAAGGAGCATCGGCCAAAGCCCTATTTAGAAGTACTAAGTCCGGCGAAAAAAGCCAAAGCGGTATTCTTTGCAGGTCGCGACTGCTTGGTAAAGATCAGCTCTCCAGTGTCGCTGAGATATATGGCAGATAGCCACGGTACGGACCAAAAAATTGCACAAAAATTAGCAAGAGTGGCACGTATACATTTTTCCCGCCAAAAGCTAGCCGCCTCAGGCCCAAGCCTACCGAATCGAGAAGAGCTCGTTGAACGACTGATTCGCTCTCAGCCGATTAGCAGTGCAATTGAAGACGAAGCTAAAACTAAAAACCTTTCTATTCAAAAATCAGAAAAAGAGGCGCGTAAGATCCTCGATGAAATCGCCGCCGACTTTTCCTATTCGTTAGTCAAGAAAGGAGAACGACTGCTGCGCTGGTTGTGGAATCGAATCTATCAAGGCATTCAAGTTAATAATGCCTCTACCGTGCGTCGCCTTGCTCAAGAAGGACATGAAATCGTATATGTCCCCTGTCATCGTAGCCATATGGACTATCTCCTGCTGTCCTATGTTTTATATAAGGAAGGCATGGTACCGCCGCACATCGCAGCAGGCATCAATCTCAATTTCTTTCCCGCTGGCCCAATTTTTCGCAAAGGAGGGGCATTTTTCTTACGTCGCTCATTTAAAGGCAACAAGCTGTATTCAACCATTTTTAGAGAATACTTAGCCGAGCTGTTTTCGAAAGGCTATTCGGTTGAGTTTTTCAGTGAAGGTGGACGCTCTCGCACAGGCAGACTACTTGAAGCTAAAACGGGTATGCTAGCCATGACCATTCAAGCCATGCTGAGAGGACTACCACGCCCGGTTACCTTAGTTCCCGTCTATATTGGCTATGAACACGTTATGGAAGTAAGTAGCTATGCTAAAGAGCTAAGAGGAAAGAACAAAGAAAAAGAGAATGTGGGTCTTGTGCTGAAAACCATCAAAAAACTACGTAATTTTGGCCAAGGTTATGTGAATTTTGGTGAGCCGATTGCATTAAATGCGTATCTCAACGAGCATATTCCAGATTGGGTTAAAGACATAAACCCCAGTCAAGTGGACAAGCCTAGCTGGCTCAACCCCACAGTCAATCAGCTAGCGTCGCAAATGATGACACGTATTAATGACGCCGCGGCCATTAACGCCCTTAATCTGTGTGCGACAGCATTATTGGCCTCTCGTCAGAGAGCCTTATCAAGAACGACCTTGATTGCTCAGATAGAGTGCTACTTGTCGCTATTAAGTCACGTTCCTTATTCTGACGTCTTTACCCTACCAAGTGAAGATGCAAAAACGTTACTTAAACACGCTGAATCCTTGGATAAGTTTGTCGTGGAAAAGGACTCATTGGGCACTATAGTGTCACTGGATCGACGTCAATCTGTATTGATGACTTACTACAGAAACAACATCATTCATTTATTGGCCCTTCCTTCTCTGGTCGCGCAGCTTGTTGTCCAACATCAAAAGATTTCGATCCCTGCTCTACTCAAGCAAATTCGGCTCATCTACCCATTTTTGCAACAAGAGCTTTTTATCAGCATCTCGGAACAAGAGCTTGATAGCTGGCTAGTCGATTGCATTGCAGAGCTGAAAAAGCAACATCTCGTCAACCAAAGACTGGAAACCATTTCTATCAATAAAGCCAAGTCTCAACCTCTTGCTCTATTGGGTCGAACTGTCTCTGAAACGCTGCAACGTTACGCCATTGCAATGAATTTGTTGATATCCAACCCAACGGTCAGTAAATCTGAACTAGAAAGTAAAAGCCAAGAAATCGCTCAAAGGCTGGGCCGTCTGCATGGTATCAATGCACCCGAGTTTTTTGACAAGAAAGTCTTTGCAACCTTGTTTAGCACCCTAAAACAAGAAGGATATATTGATAGCCAAGGAGAATGTGAACAAGAAAAAAGCCAGGAATTAGCGGAATTACTCTACTTAGCACTCAATTCAGAGGTTCGCTTATCGATACAAGAAAGTATCTATCAGTACTCGCAAAATCAGTAGATGGAAAGCAGCGCAAGTATTGCGCTGCCGCCTTGAACGGGGAGTGAATTATATAAACGCGACCAACAACCCTAGGGCAATAAACATTCCCACGTAGTTATTGTTTAAAAAGGCACGAAAACACAGATCGCGCTGGCGATGACGAATCAATTGCTGCTGAAAAACGAACAACGCACCAGCTACGAGCAAACTCCAATAATAGCTAGCGCCTAAGCTGTACCATGTGCCTAACAAGACAAGCAAGCCAATGGTTACCAGCTGCAATAGGCCGATAATCAATTTGTCAAAGCGACCAAAAAGAATCGCGGTTGATTTGATGCCAATTCGCACATCGTCGTCGCGATCGACCATGGCATATTGAGTATCATAAGCTATCGTCCATAGCGCATTGATCAAAAATACATACCAAGCCATCCAAGGCACTTCGTTGGTTTGAGCAGCCCAAGCCATCGGGATGGACCAACTGAATGCCAGCCCTAAAAACAGTTGCGGCAAATTCGTGAAGCGTTTCATGAATGGATAGATAAAAGCTAACACAAGCGCACCAAATGATAGCTTAATCGTCAGGGCATTCATGGTCAGCACTAAGGCAAAAGAGATAAGCCCGAGCACAATAAATAGGCTTATCGCCTCTTTGCTAGACACTGCTCCAGATGGCATTGGCCTTGCCTTGGTTCTATCAACGTGTCCATCAACTCGGCGATCGGCGAAATCATTAATCACGCACCCTGCTGAGCGCATTAACACCACACCAATAACAAACACAACCAGCACGTTAAGGTTTGGCAACCCTTTGGCTGAAAGAATCAAAGCCCACAAAGTGGGCCAAAGCAGCAGCAAAGTACCGATTGGCTTATCCATTCTCATCAGCTGCCAGTAGGCTTTTACTTTCGCCGCTGTCATTTATCAGTCTCCCCACTATACATAGGACACTCTGGTAGAAACAGCTCGGCGACTAACATAGGTTTTTGGTTAACCCAAAGTCGAGAGCGCCTTGCAAAAACATCTCCAGTTTCAGTACTGACAACGCCCACTTGCAGCGAGTCGCGCTGAACATCTTCAGAGCCAAAAATAGTCACACCTAAAGGTGTATCGCCTTGCTTGCTAAAGTCATGGCCTTTTAGATCTAATGAACTTTCTGGGATAAGCGTCCTGCCTAGCACCCAAGGTACGTCATCTCCACACAGGGCTACTTTGCGCAGCAAACATTGTTGATAATCTAGCAGTTGTATTTCTTGATGATTAAGCCGTTCGGCCTTGACCACTTTGTTATGTAACACTTTCACGGTCAAATTTTGACAATTACTCTTTATCAGATGTGACATAGAGCCATTTTCTAACACCCAACGTTCAGTTAAGGAGTTTGGGAAGCGAAAACTGTCTACAGACTGCCATTTTACTTCGCGTAATGCACTAAGATAAAGAGAAGTTGATTGATTCATACTAGTATTCTATAAGTAATTCTATCGTCATTCGACTAAGCTTTGATTGTCGGTTGTCATGTTGATTGCAATAACTTCACTGAATGAAATTCACGACTGGCATCCTACTATAACAAGACTCTAGTGATTCAAGTATCGAGACTATAAAGACAAGTTATCTATGCTAAAACGTTATTTCGTCCTGATGGCTATCGCCTTAAGCACATGCTTTTCTGTTTATGCAGAAGAAGAAGCCGCGCCAAAGCTCGCGTATTTTACTTTGGAGCCTGATCTCACTACAAACTTTTTTACTCAAGGTAATAAGCTCGGCTATATTCAAGTCCGAATCGATATTATGGTTGCCAGTACGGCGGACCTACCCATTATAGAGTTGCATCAGCCTTTAATCCGAGACGCAGTCATTGAATTGCTCGGACAGCAATCAGAAGACACCATAAAAACCCTGTCTGGCCGTGAAGATCTGCGCAAGACTTTAGTTGAACAGCTCAACGAAATTCTTTTACCCGAAACGGGGAGAACTATAATCGCAGATCTTCTTTTTACCAAATATCTTTATCAATAAGACATGCTCTAGCCTTGTTGATACTTACGTTTACTGGTGTCAACAAATGCGAGCAGCACACCCGATACCAAACCAATGAGATGAGCGGTGTTGGCGATAGCCATAAAGGGTTGGACAAATCCGAGCACCAACCAAACCAGCATAAATACCACTAGAGACTTTTGTATGGTTAAGCCCAGGTGTGGCGCCCTATAGTTCATGACCCACAAATAGCCTAAGCATGCATAAACTACCCCCGATAAACCGCCAAAGTTGGCTCCCTCAACCCAATATTGACTAATCCCTGATAACGCCGCCGAGACAATAAATAACTGGATCAGCTTTTTTGATCCCAGCTTCTTCTCTATATCTCCACCCAGATACCACCACCACAATAAATTAAAGGTAATATGCAGTATTGAAAAATGCAGCAGCGCGTGAGTCACCCAACGCCAAAGTTGCCACTCCTGACTGGTTCGGTCAGGAAAATGCAGCATATTGAACAGCGCATTCCCCATCCCTAGGTATGACAACCCAAAGACTAACAGGCAGACCAGCATTATGATTAAAGTAAAAGGCCCGGCTTTCGCTTTAACTAACGTCATGAGGCTAGGAGAAGAATAGCTGAGAACATTTTTTCGAGTTTCTGCCATATCCCAAGAAGCGGCATGATACTTTGCGTCATTTGGATTGGCGATAAACTGCTTTAGTTCTGACTCAACCTCAATTTGGTGTTGTGCATCCGACAACCATAAAGCAAATTGCCCTTCACCTTCTGGCATGATGTTGATAACAATATCTCTGGACGCCATATAGTCAATAAACGCCTGAGCCATACGAGGGTCACGTAAGGTAATCAGTTTTATCATTACTTATTCTCTAGTTGCGTTCGATAGGAAGGTTGGCACGTTGCCAAGCCTCGAAGCCACCATCAATACTATACACTTGCTCAAATCCTTGATTGACCAAGTACTGTGCCGCACCTTGGCTACTGATTCCGTGATAACACATCACTAGAATTGGTGTAGAAAACTCGTTGTCATTCATAAATTCAACCAAGCTATCATTGGTTAAGTGGAACGAGGAGGCAGATCGAGCTTGGCCAAAGGATTGAGCATCTCGGATATCAACCAGCTTCGCCTCACCTTTGCTTATCAAAGCGTGCGCGTCGGTTACGTTTATGTGCTTAAATTGGTCCACCTTTACTCCTATCTATTCGAAGTGGATATGCATTGCTCAAGTTTAACCTATCCAGAACAAGACAAATACATTAGTAAACAAAGGTTATCCACCATTGATCGTTTTAACACCATTTGTGGATAAGGCTGTGAGTTATGTGAATAAAGTGGTTTAAGATCAAAATGACCACTACATATAGTAATGATCCTTATTTATATGTGAGTAATTCTTAGATTATCCCCAATCATACACTCGCTATCAGCCTTTATGAGTACAGGATTTGAGTATTTTCTGATAAAAAACCTCACAGACTTACCCACAGAAAAAAGACTTATCAAGATCTAAAATCAATGATCTTTCGCCACAAGATGTTGATGCTCTCCCACCTGAGAAACAATAAATGGGACAAAACAATCGGTTTTGTTTAGATAAATGAAAGCAATAGGTATACCTATTGAGTCGCGCATAAAACGACAAAACCGAGATCCTTCGATCTCGGCTTTCAATGATTCGGTTTCAGTCGTCTAAAACGATGGTTAAACTAGATTTCTCCAACCGCAAGCTTAAGCTTTTTCATGGCGTTCTTTTCTAGTTGCCTAATTCGCTCTGCAGACACGCCATACGTTTCTGCAAGATCTTGCAAGGTCGACTTTTCTTCATCCAACCATCTAGAGCGTACGATATGTTGGCTCCGCTCATCTAGGCTGGACAGCGCCAAACCTAAGCGATTATTCGTATGCGCTTCCCAGTTGGCCGCTTCAACATTATCTGCTACATCAGAATGTTTGTCTTCGAGGTACATCATAGGTGCCGTATAAGAAACGCTTGAATCATCGTCTTCTGACGGCATTTCAAACGCGGCATCTTGTGCCGCCAAACGAGATTCCATCTCACGGACTTCAGAAGGTTCAACACCTAATTCACGAGCCACGGTTTCCACTTCACCATTGTTGAACCAACCTAAACGCTTTTTAGACTTACGCAGGTTGAAGAACAGTTTACGCTGTGCTTTGGTGGTGGCAATCTTAACAATTCGCCAGTTACGCAAAACGTATTCGTGAATTTCAGCTTTGATCCAATGCACGGCAAAAGACACTAAGCGAACGCCCACTTCTGGGTTAAAGCGCTTAACAGCTTTCATCAAGCCAATGTTACCTTCCTGAACGAGATCTGCCATAGGCAGCCCATAGCCAGAGTAACCACGCGCAACGTGCACAACAAACCTTAGGTGGGACAGAATCAGGCCTTTCGCTGCCTCTATCTCGCCGTTGTAGTGTAATCGCTCGGCTAAGCTACGCTCTTCTTCAGCAGTCAGCATTGGGTAGCTGTTCACTGAACGAATATAGCTGTCTAGGCTATCTTGGGTAACTAAAGCAACTGGATAAGCTTGGCTTGTCATTCAAATCCTCGATTTCAAACTGATATATCGTGTTTATACCCCGTTAATCTTGAACCGAACATGAACAAGATTCAAGCAGGGAGAGAGTTATTATGCATAAACTCTGGCTCTATACAAGAGCTAAAGTATGCTGCCGTATTTACATGTCAAAAGTATGACATTCACGCGCTAAACAGGTTCAATTTCTCTTAAATGTCGCTGAGCAGATACCTTTGCAGCTAGGCCACCTAAAAAGATACCAAGCATCAATAAGATGATGGATTCTTCAAATCCCAGCCCAACAAGACTAAATTGACTATCGTATAGCTTAGACAATTGATCCACACTGCTTTCAAGTAAAATGGTAATAATAAATGTCAGCACCCAGGCTATCAAAGCACCAAGAAAGCCAAACCATAAGCCGGAGTACAAATAGGGCCGCAAAATATAACTATCTGTCGCCCCTATCAGCTTCATGGTCTGAATCTCTTCTTTATTGGCTAACACATTAAATCTAAGCGTGTTACCCACGATCAAAAAGACAGAACCTAGCATGAGGATAGATAAAGTGATGACAATGGCTAACACCACCGCACGAATCGCATCTAGCCGAGCAAGCCAGTCTTCATCAAGGCGAACATCGGTGACATCCTGCTCGCCTTTTATTTTTTGGGCTAACTGCTCCGTCGCTTGCTTGGTATCTTGGTTTGGCACCACTTCCAGCACGCCAGGTAGAGAGTAGTCATCAAGTAAGCTGATGGCCTGATCAAAGCCAGAGTACTTACTGAGATCTGCCAAGCCTTGCTGAGGAGAAATGTATTTCACTGTTTTTACATCACTCCAGCCTTCGATTTTATCTTTTAAAACCATGGCCTTCGCGTCAGTCACTTGCTCACTTAAATAAACACTGACCTGAGATGGATTGGCCACTTTACTCGCGGCAAGCGCAATATTTTTTCCTATCAAATACAGGCATGACGGCATAGCAAGTGCCATTGATATGACAGCCAAAGTGAGAATGTTACCTAAAGGCCGCTGCCACAATTCAGAAAAAGAGGCTTTAGCCTGCTTAATATGTACCTTAAAAAAGCCATCTGTTTTAGGCCCGGCTGGGGTACGGCTATTGGCACCATTTTTTCTTTTTACATTAACGCCCATAGTCTTCAACCTCACTTAAGAACCCTTGGTTTAGCTCCAAATGACGATATTGAGGACGAGTATTGACCAAGCCAATATCATGAGTGGCAAGCAAAATCGTCACGCCAGCACGATTAAATTCTTCGAACAATTTAAGCACTCGGTTAGACAGTTCAGGGTCTAAGTTTCCAGTGGGCTCATCTGCAAGCAGCAAGGTCGGCCTATTCACCACAGCACGAGCAATCCCGACTCTTTGCTGTTCACCACCAGATAGTTGGCTTGGTAAGCAACGTACCTTATCGAGTAAGCCCGTTTTATCGAGCGCTGCGGATACCCGTTTGCGAATATCCGTTTCAGAGATCGATTCAATTCTCATCGGTAAGGCAACATTGTCGTACACAGAGCGATCCATTAACAGTCGATGATCTTGAAAGACAATACCTATATTGCGCCTTAAATAAGGAATATCTTTATTAGGAATTTGAGTAATATCGTGGCCGTTGAAACCAATCTTACCCGCCGTAGGCCTTTCAATGGCACAAATCAATTTCAATAAGGTACTCTTGCCAGCGCCCGAGTGGCCGCCTAAAAAAGCCATCTCACCTCGGCGCAATTGGAAATCAACTTTTTGTAAAGCTTGCCTTCCTCCTCGATAAGCCTTACTCACCTGTTGAAATGTAATCACTCAAATTTCCTCTTTGTGTTTCAAGTCTTGTTAGGACTATCCTTACTGATTCAATGTGCTTATTCTTCTCTACTAAATAGCGCGTCTATGAATTCTTGAGTCTCAAATGGACGTAGATCATCAATTCCTTCACCAACACCAATAAAGCGAATAGGTATTTGGAATTGATCAGCGATAGCGAATATAACGCCACCTTTTGCCGTCCCATCCAACTTAGTCAGAGTTATCCCCGTCAAAGGCGCAACTTCGCTAAACAGTTTTGCTTGGCTTATCGCATTTTGCCCTGTACCTGCATCCAGAGTTAGCATAATTTCGTGAGGAGCTGAATCATCGACTTTCTTCATCACTCGTACGATTTTACGTAGTTCTTCCATTAGGTTACTTTTGTTTTGTAATCGACCAGCGGTATCAGCAATCACGACATCCGCGCCACGGGCCGTTGCCGCTTCAATCGCATCGTAAATCACCGAAGCACTATCAGCGCCAGTATGCTGGGCAATCACAGGAACGTTATTTCTTTCACCCCAAACTTGCAGCTGCTCAACCGCTGCTGCTCTAAAGGTGTCACCCGCCGCCAACATCACTTTTTTACCTTGAGATTGGAATTGCTTTGCCAGCTTGCCTATTGTCGTTGTCTTACCTACACCGTTTACGCCAACCATCAAGATCACATAAGGCTTTTTGCTTTCCTCTACCACCAATGGTTGTTCCACTTGAGACAAGATGTCTGCCATCTCTTCTTTAAGCAAACCATATAGGGCCTCGCCATCTTTTAGATCTTGACGCGATGCTTTTTCAGTTAGGCTATCGATAATTTTAACTGTGGTGTCCATGCCCACATCAGCAATAAGCAGTTGTTCTTCTAACTCTTCAAACAACTCATCATCAATTTGTTTACCTTTAAACAGCCCAAAGAATCCCGCACCAATGTTCGCTTTTGTCCGGCTTAAGCTGCGCTTTAAGCGAGCAAAAAAGCTCTCAGTGGGTTTCTCTTGCTCTTTGGCTTTTACTGGGACTTCTGCTTCTGCTTCTGCTTCTGCTTCTGCTTCTGCTTCTGCTTCTGCTTCTGCTTCTGCTTCTGCTTCTGCTTCTGCTTCTGCTTCTGCTTCTGCTTCTGCTTCTGCTTCTGCTTCTGCTTCTGCTAGGGCAGTTTCAGGCTCAGCCTGATTTAATTCAATGTCTTCTTCTAACTGAGCGGTTTGTGATTCTTCAGTTTGCTGCTCTTGTTTCGCATCTTCTACTGGTGATGCGGCCTTTTCTTCATCACCAAAGCCAAGCCATGAAAGTAATCCGCGCTTCTTTTTTTCCGTCATCTGGAGATATCCTAGATCTACATATTCTTACTATGACTCTTCTCTCAAAGAATTATCACGCCTTGAGAAAAGATAAATGACAAAGCCATGAAAACTTTCGCATTAGATTGATAGGCTTTGTCATTGTACAATTTGGGGTGTTCACCAAATGCTCAGCATCTGGTAGCTCTGTATAGTATCACTTTATTTGCGGTCAAAGAATCTATGGTAAAACGTCGTAAACAAAACACATCTAAAAAAAGCACACCACTTGGACAAGTAAGAATCATCAGTGGCTTGTGGCGAGGGCGTAAACTGCCAGTACATGACGCTGAAGGACTTCGGCCCACAACAGACAGAGTAAAAGAAACTCTTTTTAACTGGCTCGCTTGCGACATTGCCAACGCCCGATGTTTAGATTTGTTTGCTGGTAGTGGTGGCCTTGGCTTTGAAGCTGCATCACGACAAGCAGAACACGTCACCTTGGTTGAACTCAACCAAAAAGCATATCAGCAAATTAAAACCAATATTCAGTCATTGAAAACCAATACCATCAGCGCTATTAATGAAGATGCACTCACCTTTCTTAGCCAACCAGGAGAGCCGCAACATATTGTATTCATCGATCCTCCTTTTCGTCAGGGCTTACTTGAAGAAACAGTCGCTTTATTAGAGGCAAATAACTGGCTTACCGATGATGCTTTGATTTATATTGAGACAGAGAAAGAGCTAACGATGCATGAGCTACCAAATAACTGGCAGTTGCATAGGGAAAAAACCGCAGGTCAAGTCTGCTATCGGCTGTATACAAGGACACCTAAATGAAAGTACTCATCTTTTTAGCGAAAGCCGCCATCACCTTTGTATGGTTGGTTCTGATTGCCAACATATTTCATCCGTTTCCAGGCAAATCAGCCGTTGTGTTATACATCATGACTGCGTTTCTTTTTATTATGCATGGATTACAAATGGCGATTTTTATTGGCGCTTTCGGCGATAAGATCAATATGAGCAGTTGGGAAAAGTGGTCTATCTTAATTTTCGGCATTTTCTCCCTACTGGATATCCGCAGAAAACACCTCACTTAACGACAAAGAGCTAGGGTCCATATCAATCACCCTAGCTCTTTTCGCATGTGCTATTGCTTTACACGCCACTATTTAACGATGGTATGTAACTGTTCGATATAGCTCAGAATTCCATTTAGGAACATTTGCACCGATATCATCAGTAGCAACATCCCCATCAACCTCTCGATAGCAGCCAGCCCCTTGGGCCCGACAATCTTTTCAAACACCTCTCCAAGCATCAAAATAAACGATGAAGCCGCCCAGGCAATGATCACCGCGATAGCTAACTCCCCTACTTGATTTGGCTTTTGATGGGAGATAAGAATCAGTGTTGCCAAAATAGAAGGCCCGGCCAACATAGGGATCGCCAGTGGTACGATAAATGGTTCTTCTCCTGCCGCTAAGCCAAAAGAGCCATCCTTGCTTGGGAATATCATCTTTAAAGAAATCAAGAATAAAATGATGGCGCCAGATATCGTAATGGCCTCTTGCTGCAACGACAAAAAGCTTAAAATTCGCTCGCCAGAATATAGAAATAAAAGCATGATCGCGAGTGCAATTAACAGCTCTCGCATCAAAACCTTGCGCCTTCTCTTCTTTTCAACATGACGTAACACGGATGAAAAAATGGGGAGGTTTCCCATTGGATCCATGATCAAAAACAGCATCACGGAGACAGAGATGATATCCATCAAATCACTCTAGTAGTTGACACAATACATAGTGGGGAATATAGCAACAATACAGGCCATTTCGCCAGCTCTCATTGTCCATTTACCCTTTTCTTAGCAAAAAAATGCATCCGCATTCGCTGCCTGACTGGTGTGTCATTGTTCTTATCGCTATAAATCACGCTTTTCCACCACAGTTATGCTGCGGCTTTATATTTTCAATAAGCACCTAGCAAGAAAGGCCATTTCACGGTAAAACTTGATAAGTAAACTACAAACAACAAACCAATATAATCCTATTTTTCAATATATTACATTCAAATAGTTAACCAGATCTACCCATACAGGCCTTTGCTCCACCAAACCGATACATAGAAAGAAATCAGGCCAAAATTGGCTAGTGGTCATACCAATAAAAAGATTTTCACAGAAAAAGCCGCATAAATTTAATTATAAAATCAAATTACGCAGAAAACTGACAATATATTTACTTAAAGGCCAAAAAAACAAATAATTTAATAGAGCAGTAAACGATCACATAATAAAGCATTAATTTTCATCCAGTTATCAGACAAAAATGGCTAGTTTTTGTAGATCGCACATAAAACACACTCACAAAAAACATAGAAAAACCCGAAAAACACTGCCTATCAGGACACTTTTATTTGTTTTTTTGAAAACTTTAGCCCATAAAGTTTGATCTCACCTCAAAAACAATGCTAGTATGTAAAACATACAGTCATTCATCAATAAATAGGAGCAGTGCTATGTTTTCTTCTTCACAAAAACAAGGTCTTGTAATAATCGCATTGATACTCGGTTTCGTCACCGCTCTGCCGATGATTTACTAACCTAAATTAAAAACAAAAAAGGACGCTTTCGCGTCCTTTTTTGTTTTTGGTTTCCTATGAGCCCTAAGGTTTGACTATGATATGTTTAGTTAATTCATCCCAGTGAGCATAGTAAAACGCAATGGCCATGACGGTTATCAAGGCCATTAGAGAAATGGCCACTCGCCAGATAAAACGACCACTTCTTGGTGTCAGCTCTTTTTCACAATCGTGACAAACTGATAAAAACTGCCGCCCCAACTCAGGTTGAAATTCATCTTCGTGTACAACTTTGTCATACGTCATGGCGACATAACGCAATTTATCGATAACATCATGAGGAAGGCGCTCTTCGCAGCTAGTAATTAACTCATCTAAGCTCTTACCTTCTGCGTGATATTGCAAACGCAGCAACGACTCTATTTTACGAGTTTGCAGGATCACTTTTTCAATATCAGTCATGGTTGGCTTCCATTTCCAATAAACCTAACTCTATTATGGTTTATCCCGCCATAACCTCAAGCTACATATACAGGCAACTCGATCTGTAGCAATGAATTCACTTGACCGATTTACTGAGTAACTTGTAAAGACTTGAGCCTTGGCAATTTGATTGAAATAAGACTTGCTGCCAACAGGAATGAGAAAGAAACCCACAGGCATGGCACAATACCGCCGACTTGGAATACCCAACCAGACAGTACTGTACCAATCAGGCGCCCTAGAGCGTTAGCCATATAATAAAAGCCTACATCAAGTGACACGCCATCACCCTTAGCATAGCTCACGATTAAATAAGAATGCAGGGACGAGTTAATCGCAAAAAAAGCGCCAAATATCATCAGGCCAATCACTATCACCACTTCTGGTTGCCAACCTATTTGGACTAGATAGGCGACCACAGCAGTCACCAGTGTCAACGATATAGCCCAAATGATCACAGCTCGCCCATCTGGAACCTGGCCTTTTGCTTTGCCCGTCAGTTTTGGAGCCAACCCTTGAACAATACCGTAAGCCATCACCCAAATAGCAATAAATCCGCCGACCAATAAGTGATCCCAGCCAAACACAGTGCCCAAATAGATAGGTAAGGCAATCACAAACCACACATCGCGTGCGCCAAATAAAAATAAACGTGCGGCAGATAAGGTATTCACCGGACCAGATTTGGAAAAAATCTGCGTGAATTTTGGTTTACTCTTGGCTTTACCTAAATCACTTTCCAACCAGACCAAACTGCCAATTAAAACAGTGAGCAAAACAGCTGCCATCATCAAGACAGCCAGCTTAAAGCCTACCAAGGTCAATAGCAGGCCTCCCAGAAAAAAGCCCACGCCTTTTAACGTGTTTTTAGACCCAGTTAAAATGGCCACCCAATGGTACAACGCCCCTTGCTTATCTTCTGGAACCAAAGTTTTAATGGCGCTCTTAGCACTCATTTTATTTAAGTCTTTTGCAATACCAGATATAGCTTGAGCAGCCATAACCCAAGGGATGGCTAGCCAAGCGCTAGGAACCGCAAGCATGGTCAAAGCGACAATTTGCAAAGCCAGGCCAATATTCATTGTGCGATTGAGCCCCATCCGCGCACCTAACCAGCCACCGATTAAATTTGTCACCACACCAAAAAACTCATAAAACAGAAACAGTGATGCGATTTCCAAGGTTGAGTAGCCAAGATCGTAGAAATACAGCACCACTAACATTCGCAGCGCACCGTCGGTTAATGTGAAATTCCAATAATTAAACGTCACCAACATGTACTGGCGAACACTTTTATCTAGCGAAGACAACATGGTTTTCTTTGGTTCCTTATTCGCTCAACGATAAGCCTTATCAGGCTTGGCCCACTTTTTTAACCAGCTCGGCGGTACGTGTTGCGTAGCCCATCTCGTTATCGTACCAGGCGTAGACTTTCACCATTCGCGTTCCTACCACCATGGTTGACAACGCATCAACAACGGTCGAACGATCATCACCTTTATAATCTATCGATACCAAAGGACGCTCTTCATAGCCTAGAATGCCTTGTAGTTCACCTTGTGATGCTTCTTTGAGTAGAGCGTTGACCTCTTCAACACTGGTATCACGCTTAACATCAAAAATAATATCCGTCAGTGATGCGTTCGCCAGTGGAACTCGCACCGCATGACCATCAATTTTTCCTTTCAGCTCAGGGAAAATTTCTACAATCGCCGTTGCACTGCCCGTTGTAGTTGGAATCAAGCTTTCCCCGCAAGCTCTAGCGCGACGCAAGTCTTTGTGTGGCGCATCCAATATGCTTTGAGTATTGGTCAGGTTATGAATAGTAGTAAAAGAGGACTGTTCAATACCTAGTTTTTCGTGAATCACCTTAACCACAGGAGCAATACAGTTGGTTGTACAAGACGCAGCTGTGACAATACGGTGCTCTTCAGGGTTAAATATGTGCTCATTAACACCAACGACAATGTTGGCAATGCCGGGCTCTTTTACTGGCGCACTGACCACGACCCTTTTTACGCCTTGCGCCAAATATTGAGTAAGGTAGGCCGTTTTACGATGAACGCCCGTTGATTCAATGACTACATCACAGTCCGACCAATCCACATCATTGATGTTCTTTTCCTGAAATACAGCAATTTGTGTATTGGCAATCTGCAATGATTGTCCAGCTGCTTTCACTTGATGCTGCCAACGACCTTGAATCGAGTCGAACTCTAATAAATGTGCTAACGTCGATGCATCACCAGCCACATCATTAATCTTTATAAATTCAAGCTCAGGCCAATCAAACGCCGCTCTAAGAGCTAAACGACCAATACGACCAAAACCATTAATTCCTACTTTAATTGTCATTGTGAACTTCTCCTCAAGTTGATTACTGACAACACACTGGCCTATTTTTCATGGCATGAATTCGCTCAATATCTTGTTGATACTCTGAACTTAAACAATTGGAGTCGACCAACTGGTGAATGAGCTTATTCATCCAGCCAGGCAGCTCAGTACTGATTCGGTAAAATACCCACTGTCCTTGACGTAAATCCACCAGCACCCCGCTCGATCTTAGCTGAGCTAAATGTCGAGAAATCTTAGGCTGGCTGACTTGCAGTGCTTCAGTTAACTCTCCGACAGACAGACATTGCTCACGAACAATAAGCATCAGAATCCGTACCCGAGTTTCATCTGCCAGCAGTTTAAAAAATTGATGTGGTAACATAACAACATTTGCATATATGAATTTCCATATATATTGAATAATAAGCACCAACTCGTCAATAAAAAATATGCCCTGTCATATAATGTTCAATATTGGCGACGGCTTAAGGTTTCTCATCGACATGCTCGACATCATCAACTAACACGCACATAATCCTAAGGTTTCTTTACATAAATCCAATGACATTGAGCTAGCTTTGCATGGAAAATCGAGTGCTTTATACACAAGAAAATAATTTCACCTACCTCGTCAACGAAGCAATCGGCGAGTTATGGGATGAGCGGGAGGAAGGCTTTACTATTTCGCGTATCGATAATGCAAAACTGTATTGGTGTAAATTATGCTCGCCTGAACACAGCAAAGCCATCGTCGTCGTGAATGGACGCATTGAGTCCTGCTGGAAGTACCAGGAACTGTTTTATGAGCTCTTCCAGCACGGTTACGACATTTATTCTTTTGACCATAGAGGACAGGGCCTGTCTGATCGGTTAGTCAAAGATCATGAGATGGGCTATGTGTATGATTTTAATGACTACATCGAAGATATGTCGCAGTTATTACAGTCCTTTGGATTAGATAACTACCATAAAAAATACTTGCTCGCGCATTCCATGGGCTCTACGATTTCCACCCGCTATCTGCAAACCTACACCAATCATGATTTTGATGCCGTCGGGCTTATTGCACCTATGTATGGCATTCCATTTCCTCTCTGGCTACAGCCTTTCGCTATCCCGACTGCCCAAATCGCTACCGCTTTTTCGAGTAAACCAAGTTACGCACCGGGTTACAGTAAATACTATGCAATGCCATTTGTAGACAATCGATTATCACAAAGTGAATTACGCTATAGCTGGTTTCGCGATTTGTATGAATCCAAACCTGAATTAAAAGTCGGAGGGCCTAGCGTACGCTGGGTTTGGCAAGGCCTAATGGCCGCTAAACAGTGCTTACAAATGTCACGTCATATCCAAGCGCCAGTCCTAATCATCCAAGGGGGCAATGACAAAATTGTCTCCAATCGGAGTCAAAACAAGTTTTTCAACAAACTAAAAAAAACCAACTTTCAGTGTGAAATGCTTTGTATTGACGATGCAAGACACGAGATCTTGTTTGAACAAGATCGCTATCGAAATCAGGCATTGAACCGCTTGCTTGATTTTTTCGACAGCCACTAAAAAGGGAAATATTCGCGCCAACTTTTGCCCTCTTTTTACGCGCCTAAATGGCGTAAACTGACCGTAAGAACAACGAAATGCCGAGTCTACGCCTCGTCATTGACATGAGGGCAACATGGTCAACAACCGCACCACACCAATTCATATTGTCGCATCTGATTTAGATGGAACGCTTTTGCAACCCAACCATCAGCTGAGCCCATTTACTCAGCAAACACTAAAACAACTGCACGATTCAGGCTATATCTTTGTGTTCGCCACTGGTCGCCATCATGTCGATGTAGCGGGTATTCGTGAAATTGCAGCCATTCCTGCTTATATGGTGACCTCTAACGGCGCAAGAGTGCATGATCCTCAAGACAATTTAATCTTTAGTCACAATGTACCTGAACACTTGGTGCAATCGATCATCGATATGGTTAAGCAAGAGCCAGACATCAATATCAATCTGTATCGTAATGACGACTGGTTAATCAATAAAAAAGACGAAGCGCTCAAGCGATTTAATAGCAGCTCAGGATTTTCTTTTCAGCTTTTCGATGTCGACAACGCACCGACGACTGGCATTTCTAAACTGTTTTTTACCCACCCCAACCAAAGTCATGAATACTTGGCTAAATTTGAAAAACAGTTTAATGAACGCTTTGGGGATCAGGTCAATGTGGCGTTTTCCACACCAGAGTGCCTCGAAATAATGGCTGGCGATGTTTCTAAGGGTGAAGCACTCGAGGTAGTAGCGGACAAACTAGGATACACACTCGACAACTGTATTGCCTTTGGTGATGGCATGAACGATGTTGAAATGTTATCTATGGTGGGAAAAGGCCTGGTTATGGGCACATCACACCAAAGAGTATTTAGTGCACTGCCTGAAAACGAAGTCATTGGCTCCAACACCCAAGATGCCGTCGCTCATTACTTAAAAAGTAACCTTTTAGATTAAAAGCACAAGACTCAGCCCTCTATGGCCGACACGCTAGCCTGTCGGCCAATTGGTCACCCATTGGCTCAGTGGCGGCTCATTATCGCTTGCCACTCATCATCACTGACTGGCATGACAGACAACCGATTACCTCGCTTAACTAAGGGTAGATCAGACAGCTCCGGCATGGTTTTTAACTCACTCAGTGGAATTAACCTGTCCAGCTTACGCACAAACTCGATATCTACCATCACCCAGGTCGGTTTATCAGGATTAGACTTCGCGTCGTAGTAGTGGCTTTCCACATCAAAAGCAAAATGATCGGGATAAGACTCTTTCACCACCTTTGCGATGCCGGCAATGCCGACGTTTTTGCACGAAGAGTGATAAATAAACACCAAATCCCCTCGTTTTACTCGATCTCGCAATAAATTCCTCGCTTGATAATTTCTAACCCCCTCCCAACAAGAGACATTTTCTTCCTTCAAAGTATCAATTGAATACTCATCGGGTTCTGTTTTAAATAGCCAATATGCCATAATAAACTCCGAGTCATTCGATAATGAGAGATATAGCATGAAGGCTTATACATGCCCAGTCGCACTGCTGACATTATTCATGGTGCAAAGCTGTTCGATTATCCCAAAGAGTGGCCCTGCTCATTATCCTGCAACGTTATCCAATTCAAACTCAATTCAACCTCAGCCTTTTATCATCCGCGGCCAAGTGGTGTTAGGAGCAGAAGTGAGGTCACTGACACCCTGCGGCAGCACTCAACAATATTGGCTGCAATTGTCTCAATCCCAGTTAAAGATGGCGGAAACGATTGAGACCAGGCCCTACCAACCTATGTATGCCGAAGTCTTCGGCTATTTGACTGAGCCCGCAAGTATAGGTTCAGGGGCTGGTTATTCGGCTAAATTTGTTGTCGATAACATCAACTATCTATCTAAGTTCAAATACAGTTTATGTGATGCCCCTACTAAGCCTACTCGAGCTTTTGGCAGCCAGCCGAACTGGTCGTTGTCATTTTCTCCAAATGAGGTAAATATCAATATTGCCAGCGAACCTACGCAGCAAGTCCGAGTTATCCGTTCATCGATATCACCAAAGACCCGCTCTTATCAATTGGACAATGGCCAGCTTATCTTGTCTAAGCAGGCATGCACCAATCAGTCTCAACAATTTTTAACCAGCTGGATAGCCAAACTGAGGCTCAATCAGGAAACCTACCAGGGCTGCTCAATATTGGCTAATACGGATGTAAGTTCACGCTGGGTGGGCAGCTATGCGGCTTCTTCAACGAAAAAGCGCAGCTTTAGCGTGACACTTCAACTAAGAAAAGACCATTTTGCACAAACCACTTACCGATACAGTGATGGTCAAGCAGATAGGGTGGAAACCGGATACTGGCAACAATTAAACGCTAGCCAAGTTCAAGTGATAATGACACATCTCCAGCGACAAAACCTTCTCTCGCAGCGCATCTTTACTTGGAATGGCCACAAGCTCATCGCCAAACAAGAAAAAGTCGCCAATGTCCTTTATTCGATTGCAGATGGCGGCCTAACTCTCTACCCTGTGCAAAAATAATCGAGATACTCTACCTAGTATGACTCACCCTACACTTAATACACCATGCCCCGGCTGTGGCTTCCGCCACCAGTGTTTGTGTCATGAGTTGCCCAAGCTCGATAGCAACCTTCACATTGCATTGCTTGTGCACCCAAACGAAGTCGCTAGGTCGACCAATACTGGCCAGCTACTTGCCAACTCATTAGCCAATTGCCACCAATACGTTTGGGATAGAGTAACGCCAGCAGCATCACTGATTCAGAGGCTAAGCCAGCCCAATTATCAACCTTTACTTGTCTTTCCCAGTGATGATAGCACGCAAATTACAGAGATGGATTTTAGCCAGTCGAACCAGACACCTTTATATATTGTGCTGGATGGAACGTGGCAAGAAGCAAAGAAAATGCTCAACAAAAGTGCGTGGCTGCGTGACATCCCAGCCGTGTCGCTCCCCACGCTCTCGCAATCACGTTACTCATTGAGAAGAAATCAACAAACGGGCCATTTGTGTACCGTCGAAGTGGGCTGTGAACTACTGAAACATCATCACTACCCGCAGCAGGCAGAAAAGCTACTGACATTTTTTGCTCACTATCTTAAGGTTTTTCAAGCCGACCGCAGCGGGCATGCTCTAAAGCAATAAAAGAAGTTCATCGATGGTACGTATTTCTATATCTGGCAAGGAACGAGCCTTACGCTCGCCAAACAAACTTGAGCGACCATTATTTAGCCAACATGCCTGATAGCCTGCACGCTTCGCGCCGTTCACGTCTGAATTTAAGTCATCGCCGATATGTAATATGCGATGACGAGGAACCGATAGATCACGCTGAGCTTTTCCAAATAAATCACCCCATGGTTTAGCGCGACCATCAATGCCGGATTTGTAGACACTTTGAAAGTAATGCCCAATGCCAATCTTGTCAGCATCGACGTTACCATTGGTAATAGCAACGAGTGGAAAGCGTTTGGATAGCTCTTGCAAGGTGTGATGGCTGATTGACGGCACAGTGAAGTCACTTCGCCAACGCATCACTTGCAGCATAGCATCGTCTGCCGCGTGGGAAGCTTGCTCAGCCGAATAGCCTAAACGCATCAGACCTTGGCTTAAATGCCGCTGACGCCACAACGAAACGTCGTGTTTCAAAGCGGGATCACTCGCCACCAGCTCCTTTTTCAATTCCAACCACCATGACGAAGGCTGAAAAGTGTAAAGCGGGTGGTGCTGGGCCATCCATTTGTTAAGCTGCGTTTCTACTCTTCGAATCACCGGCCCGTTGTCATACAAGGTATCATCCAAATCGAACGTCATGGCTTGGATTTGAGTGGGTCGGCGATACAGTAACATGGCCTAGTCTTTCCCTTTCTTCTTCGCTCTAGGGTGCGCTTGGTCATACACTTGAGCAAGATGTTGAAAATCGAGATGCGTATAGATTTGAGTGGTCGAGATATTTTCATGACCGAGCAACTCTTGCACGGCTCGTAGGTTGTTGCTCGACTCAAGCATATGAGTGGCAAATGAGTGGCGAAGTTTATGTGGGCTAATGTGGCTGGCAACAGATTGTTTTTGTCCCCACTCTGCCATGCGCTTTTGTACGCTGCGATGAGAGATCCGCACGCCTAATTTGGAGACAAACAACGCGCTTTCGTCCGCATTCGCCATATCTGGCCGCTCGCGCAACCACAGTGCCACCCACTCTTTAGCCTGCCCAGAAAATGGAACTTTACGCTCTTTGTCACCTTTACCAATCACTCGAATTTCACCACTACCAAAGCCCACATCTTTGACGTTGATACTGATAAGCTCTGCCAATCGCAGACCAGCTCCATACATCAGTTCCATCATGGCACGATCACGGATCGCTAGCGGATCATCCTCATTAACTTCCAGTAGTTGGCCAACTTCATCCACATCAAGATTCTTTGGTAATGGCCGACGCTTTCTAGGTGCAGAGACGCCTTTGGCGGGATTAGCTTCAAGCTCACCTTGACGAATAAGAAAGTCAAAAAAACTACGCAAGGACGACAGGCGCGTGGAAATGCTACTGGCTTTCATGCCATCACGCTTACCCTTACTCACAAGCTGACGCACCCAAGACGCATCGACTTGCTGCCACTCACTCACACCCATCGCGTACAAGTGTTGAGCCATGGTTTCTAATTGCTGCTTGTAATTTCGTTGAGTGTGTAGACTCAACCCTTTTTCACTCCTCAAATATTCATAAAATCGCTCTAGAGCATGTTGCAATTGTTTAGGAAGAACCGTTTGAGAGTTGGTCATTATCGCCTCCGACAGAGTTCCAAGGTAAGGTTTCCACTAAATGCGAAAATACCAAGGCTAAATGGCGTAAAAATAACGTATCCATGCTAGGTTGAAAGTGGCCACCATCATCACTGGAGAAAATAAGCAGTCCAAGCACCTGTTTGCGCAGCAAAGGAAGCACGACGTAAGAACCGAGATCGGGTGTAGAGCCAAGCTCACCCAGCAAGGCTTGTCGATCACTTTTACGCAATCTACCTAGAAAGGCGTCTTTACCATTCAAGTGCTGATTAGCAAATTTTTGATAACTCACCTGGCTGAACTGATAAAGTGGCTCTTCTACATCGATAAGGCGAATATAGGCTTGCAGATCTAAGCTGTGTGCCTTGTTTTCAATACATTGGATAGCACTAAATAAATCATGACATTTTAATATCTGTTCTTGCAACTGCATGAATTCGTGAAATGTTTTGTCGTTGTCAGCGGCTAAAGACATTAACGCAGTAATTTCTTCCTCTAAGTCTTCAATACGCTGACGTTGACGCGTCATCTGAACATGCACAAGAGAAACAGCTCCTTGCTCTTGTGATGGCAAAGACAAGTGCTCAACCAAATCCTGTCGGTGAAGAAAAAAATCAGGATTATCTTTTAAATATTCTGTGACAACTTGCGCTGTCAGCTCGTCTGCTTCAGTTTGAGACAAAATTCATCCTTAAATTTAACATGATAGCTGCCCATCATAGACATGAGTGGCTGGGCCTGTCATATAAAGAGGCTTGTCTGTTCCATTCCATTGGATCTGCAACTTGCCTCCAGGCAAATGCACAGTCACATCTTCGTCGAGTAAACCTTGAACAATACCAATCGCGACGGCACCACAGGCACCGCTACCACAAGCTTGGGTTTCTCCAGCGCCTCTTTCGTAAACCCGCAATTTCACTTCATTACGCGATACGACTTGCATAAAACCTGCATTCACTCGTTCAGGAAAACGCTCATGTGATTCAAGAAGCGGGCCTAGATGTTCTACCTTAGCCGTTTCAATATCCTCAACAACAGTCACCACATGCGGGTTCCCCATACTGACCGCTCCACAAAACAAAGTGTACTCTTCAGTCCGGATAATGTAAGTCTTTTCGGTTTGCTTTGCTTTGAAAGGTATTTTATTTGGTTCAAACTCAGGTAAGCCCATATTGACTTTAACCTGATCATCCTCTTCGATGTTTAGAACCATCTTGCCTTTTTTAGTGCTCACACTGATGTTGAACTTATTGGTCAACCCTTTCATTCGCACAAAACGAGCAAAGCACCGAGCGCCATTGCCGCATTGCTCGACTTCACTACCATCAGCGTTAAAGATGCGGTAGTGGAAATCCGTTTCAGGGTCGTAAGGCGCTTCAACCACTAACAATTGATCAAAACCGACACCCGTATTTCTGTCCGCCAGGCGACGAATGAGTTCTGGAGAAAAAAAGATGTTTTGAGTCACACAATCCACGACCATGAAATCGTTACCCAAACCATGCATTTTTGAAAAATGGAAGTGCATAGTGTGTTATTTACTCCGGAAGTATATTTTCAAGCGCCCATAAACTAGATAGCTCTTCTCGTTGACGAACAAGGTAAGTACGATCTTTATCAACCATCACCTCAGCAACACGTGCTCGAGTGTTGTAATTTGAAGACATAACAAAACCATAGGCACCAGCAGAACGCACAGCAAGTAAATCCCCTGATTCTAAGACCAGTGACCGATCTTTACCTAAAAAGTCCCCAGTTTCGCATATTGGACCAACCAAATCGTAGGTAGAAGGCTCTCCATCACGTGGCGACACAGGCACAATATCTTGCCAAGCTTGGTAAAGAGCAGGACGCATCAAGTCATTCATCGCAGCGTCGATAATGGCAAAGTTTTTATGTTCAGTGTGTTTTAGAAACTCGACTCGGGTAAGCAATATGCCTGCATTGGCGGCAATGGCTCGGCCCGGCTCAAAAATCAGTTCAAGATCTTGATGTTGGTGTAATCGCTCAAGTAAAGCCTGAGCATATTCAGAGGGTTGAGGGGGCATTTCATCACGATAGATAACGCCTAACCCACCACCGACATCGAGGTGTTTAATGTTTACACCATGCGCTTTAAGGTCGTCAATTAATGCAAGCAGCCTATCAGTGGCATCGATAAAAGGCTCAAGGTCAGTCAGCTGCGAGCCGATATGACAATCTATGCCCTGCACATCGAGGTGTTCTAAGCTTTGCGCAAATTTATACACCTGCGCTGCTCTATCGAATGCAATACCAAATTTATTATCACGCAACCCTGTTGAAATATAAGGGTGAGTATTGGCATCTACATCTGGGTTAATGCGCAAAGAGATCGGAGCCTTAACACCCAGCTCTGCCGCGACTTGATTTAGCCGCTCAAGCTCTGGCTCAGATTCAACATTGAAGCACTTAATCTGTAGCTCAAGCGCACGTTTCATTTCTTGGCTGGTTTTACCCACACCTGAGAACACCACTTTCGCCGGATCGCCGCCTGCGGCTATCACTCGCTCAAGCTCCCCACCAGATACAATATCAAAACCAGAGCCCAATCTTGCTAAGGCATTTAACACGCCCAAGTTGGAGTTCGCCTTTACCGCGTAGCACACAAGATGCGGATGACCGGCTACCGATTTATCAAATGCATTCCAATGCCTCTCTAAGGTGGCTCTAGAATATACGTATAACGGCGTACCGTATTGCTCGGCAAGCTCTGATAATTCCACGTCTTCGGCACATAACTGGCCGTCTTCACGATAGTTGAAATAATCCACTGTTGTTACCTTTGTTCTTGGTTGTCATTGTCACACTTACTGCTGAGCTTGACTGGTTTCTGTCGACGGTGAGCTCGCGGTACTGCTTGTTTGAGTATCAGCATTGGTTGATTTATCTTTCGGCATATACAGTGGTCCCGTTTGACCACAGCCAGCCAAAACGAATACCGATAACATTGTCAAAGCTATGAGTGATTTTTTCATCGTTGATATCGTGATTATTAAGTCAATGCCCCCTATAATCGCACCACACCCAAGAAATGCAATAGGATAATGACAGATGAATGACTCCGAATTTCATCAAAAAGTAGATGCACAATTACAACTGATTGAAGAGGCCATTGATAACTCTGGAGCGGACATTGACTATGAAGTATCAGGCAATGTAATGACACTTGAATTTGAAGACAGAAGCCAAATCATCATCAACCGTCAAGAGCCAATGCATGAGATTTGGTTAGCATCAAAATCTGGTGGTTATCACTTTAAACTCATTGAGGACGCTTGGATTTGCTCCAAAACCGGGGTTGAGTTTCAAGCCATGGTAAAACGGGAATGTGACATTCAAAGTCAAGAAGACATTGAGTGGGATTAAAGCTTAAGCGGTGATGGGCTTCGTTGGCTTCACTTGAATCGAATGATCGTTTCGATACGGAACCACGTAGTCATCACCGTCGTTTGAACGTACAATTTGATAATATTGCGGCAAGTTAAAGTTTATCAGCTTATGTGATAGCTTGCTGTCGTCTTTTACCGATGTATAGAAGCTATTGACGCTGGCGATCATCTCATCTTTTTCACCACTGAATTGATGATAGACCTCGACTTTATTGGCCTCATCTAATACATAGATATTAAAGCCTTTCTCGGTATCTTCAAAAAAGAACTGGATCAACCCTTCACTAGCGAAACCATCAACCACCTGTGGTAACTGATATTCTTTTTCCTTATCCACCACAAGTAACGTAGAACCGGTCAGCTTGTTGGTTGAGATACAGCGGTAGAAATCCACTGAATTCTCCAGCTTCTGCACAGACACCCCACGTCGCTCAAAAAACAGGCCATACATTTGCCCAGCCACACGAATGGCTTTAAAGCTACGATTTTTTTCTTGTTCAAAGGGTTTAAGACGCAGCTCTATGCACTCAGCCAGCAATTGGTAAACCATATTACGCATCATTCCGCGCAAATTCTTACTGTAGCAGAACACATCTACTGATTCCGGAGGCAAAGCGTCTTGGTGCATCTTGCTCAAAATGGTCTTTAGCGCATCAAGTATCGCTGTGGCACCTTTAAAATGCAGAGTACGTACTTCGTGCCAAGAATTGCGATAAACCAAGTCGACACTGCCAACCAAGCTTAAGTCATCACAACTAAAGCTGAATATATCGATATTTTTCAAATCCATTTTCAGCGACTTGGCATTAAGGTGCGCGGTTGGATCGGACTCAAAATTGATAAACATAGCCAATTGGCTAATTTCACATGGACTGGCCAAAGCTTGCATACTGGGTCGACGTTTATGGAGTGAGAAGGTATTGCGCAGATCGCTCACCATCTGGTAGAACTTATCAATATCAATATCGGCGTCTTTGACCACAGAATGTAACCGCGTGGCTTCAGTTGTTAATCCATTAAAAAACGCCCAAGCCACCAGCTTACTTAAGTATTCATTATGCTCTAACTTAGATTGCCCAATCATACGGTGTGGAATGAGAGGCTGTTTATATAAATACCAGCCAGGTTTATTCACGCCACCCTTTCTCACCTCAATAAAGGTCAAATCGGGTTCATGCAAGTCAGGAGAGATCTGCGGGTTTAGTAGCGTTACCTTGCCTGGTAGCACTTCGAATGCCGCGTAGAGCTTTCTGGCCAAGATACTGATATCTTGCGGACTAATGGTAGAAGTGATGTCATTTTTGCGCGCAAACTGAATCAGGTTACGATAGCTTTGCATTAGCGCATCTAGCAAAGCATGGTGAACCAATTTCACTTGCTCGACTTTCCAGTTGCGCCTGTCATCTAGCTCCATCAATAAGCCATTATCCCAATCCCAATGCTGCACGAGATCAGCTAATGCTTCACGACGCCATTTCACCGACCCTACCCCTGGCTGACGGGAAAGCTTTTCATGGGTTTTCAAGTAAAAGCACTTACGTACTAATTCTAAGCGTGTGCTATCACCCATGTGTTCTAAGTATTGAGTTACCTTCTCAAGCATTAAATAGTACGAATCCATTCCGTATAAATCAGGTTCATCAGCGAAGAAGCGCTTTTTACTATCAATGCTTAATAATTCTGTGTTTGGGTACGCCCAGGAATAGGCTTCCAGTAATATCGCTTTTAAAACCGACTTGTAGGGAGAATCAATACTTTTGTACAACTGCCATAAATTCGCACCAAAGTATTCTTCAGCGGGAATACGACTAAGCTGTCCAAAATCCAACCAGTCTGCGCAATTGATTGAGCCATCATCACATAGCTCACTCACATATTCGTCGTAGCACTCTTCCATGTCTGGCGGCACAATCTGCCACAACAATTTTTTTCCTGCTAGTCGAACCGCAGAGCGATAGAATTCATCGAGCAGCAATAAATGCTGTGACGAGCCACAATTATCACCTGTCATTTCCTCTGAGCTGTTGCTTCTAAAGCGTTGCTCATCCATCAAGAAAAAATTGGCTTCGACCCCTTGGGTTTTTGCCCATTCCGTTATCAAGGCGCACTTAAGTGTCAGTCGATCGCGGCAATCCGTATCCATATCGCTAGACACACACACCCAAACGTCCAAATCACTCGAAGTGCTTTGGCCAATAGAAGAAGTGCTACCCATGGTATACAAAGCAAGGATATCCGCCTGCTCTGTCACTAAATCCGTATCAATGCTGATTTCTAATCCAAGTTCGACCAGCAGGTTAAGCTGCTGCTCTGTCGGTGTGAAATCGAATACTCCAGAAGGGGCTCTTTCATCAAAGTGGCCAGGAATGGAAGGTAAATGGTAGTGAAATAATGCGGGAATGAGGTGGAAGACTCGTTGACTTGGCAGACTCATAAGGGCCAGCGCACGATCAATACGCTGCTGATTCAGCCGATCTAATCTTTGAATTAACGTATCTGTATAAGCCTGCAAGGTTCTATCCTTGGTTTGAGTATCAACGATTGCCCTGACTATATTTTGTTCAAAATACACACCAAAACGTGATCAATGTAACACTTTTTATTTTATTGGTAAAGAATTGAACGATACACCACAACTCACATCCTTAGAGTCACCTATCAGTATTCGCTGGAACATAGTGTGGTACGTATCTCCTTTTTCTAATAATAGCCCATATTACAAACGAGACATAAATCACATAATTAATTTTAATCCGCTCGCTTTTTGTTGTCACCTGTTCATCAACCCCAGCAAATACTGATACTTTTTCTCGAGTGGATGGTAGGATTACGGTTAACTATCTTTCAGCACTCAACAGACATGAACACATCTCAGCCAATTCGTATTGCCACTCGCAAAAGCCCTCTCGCCCTGTGGCAAGCCAACTTTGTCAAACAACGCTTAATTTTTGAGCACCCAGGCCTTGAAGTCGAACTGATAGAGCTGGTAACTAAAGGCGACATAATCCTAGATACTCCGCTTGCTAAAGTGGGGGGAAAAGGATTATTCGTGAAAGAGCTTGAGGTTGCCATGCTAGAAGGACGGGCAGATTTAGCGGTGCACTCGATGAAGGATGTCCCTGGTGAGTTCCCAGACGGCCTAGGCTTGGTCACGATTTGCCAGCGTGAAGATCCACGTGATGCCTTTGTTTCCAACCAATATACGGACATCGACGCGCTACCGAAGGGTGCGACCGTCGGGACTTGCAGTTTGCGCCGCCAATGCCAACTCAAAGCAACGCGGCCAGATCTGGTGATTAAAGAGCTAAGAGGCAATGTTGGCACTCGCCTGAATAAGCTCGATAACGGAGACTTTGACGCCATTATTCTTGCCGCTGCCGGACTAAAACGACTTGGCTTGGAAACTCGTATTCAAAGCTATATAGAAGCGACACAGTCCTTACCAGCAGCAGGACAAGGTGCCGTAGGGATCGAATGTCGACTCGACGATGAGAGAGTCAAAGCTTTATTGGCTCCGCTAAGTCATCCCGACACAGCAGATAGAGTAAAATGTGAGCGAGCTGTAAACCTATTTCTTGAAGGGGGATGCCAAGTCCCTATTGGTAGCTATGCCCTGTTAGAAAATGACTCGCTGTGGCTTCGAGCCTTAGTCGGTGAGCCTGATGGCTCGCACATCGTGCGCGGTGAAATACGTGGCCACCGTGATGATGCTGAGCAACTGGGCCAAACCCTAGCAAAACAGTTGCTCGACCAAGGTGCGAAAGGCATTCTTGAAAAACTCTACTCTGAGCACGATTAACGAATGGCAATACTGGTCACTCGCCCTCTAGCTCAAGGACAAGAACTCTGTCGGCTGCTGACTAACCATCAAATTCCTGCCGTTTGCCATCCAATCATGGAAATCATCCCTGGCAGGGATTTGCCCCAGCTTGGCGCACAAATTCAACACGCTGATATCCTAATTGCTGTCAGCCAGCACGCCGCAACTCATGCACATCATCAACTGCAAGCTATAAACCTCTCTTGGCCGCAAGCTAAATACTTTGCTATTGGAAAAAAAACTGCCCAAGCCCTCGAAAATTCGATACAACAAGCTGTCTTACATCCTCTGATAAGTGACAGTGAACACCTTTTAGCAATGTCTGAATTACAGCAGCTATCAAATCAGCATATTCTCATTCTTCGCGGCAATGGTGGTAGAGAAACCTTGTATCAAGGATTAAAAGCTCGCGGTGCCAACGTCAGCTACAGTGAGGTGTATCAGCGAAAAATGCTGCCATTTAATTCAGCTAAGCTAGTGCCTCTCTGGCAGTCGCAGCATATTGACAGTCTCATTATGACAAGTGGCAACCAATTGGAGTACTTTTTATCTCAACTCAGCTCGAGTCATTTAAATTGGGCATTGGGCCTTAACTTATTACTTCCTAGCCCGCGACTTGTAGAAAAAGCGACGCAGATAGGCTTTCGTCAAATCACGTGTACTCAAGGTGCATCAAATCAAGATATCTTGCGCGCTATATCCAAAATGAAACAGGACCTTTAAACATGGCAAATAACAACAATCAGCATACTGACTCTGAAAAAAAAGACGATGCAAGCCAGCAATCAGCGTCTAATAAAGACCGCAGCAAAACCACGAATAACCCCCAAGCCACGCCCACAGCCGAGACAAAAGGTGCCAATAAACGTGGGTCGAAGCTAGGCGCTCTCGCTTTATTGATCTCGATAGTCGTAGGTGGTGGATTAGGTTATGAAATCTACCATAACAACATCCAATATCAGCAGCAAATTAGCCAGCTTAAGCAGCAACTGAAACAGAATGAGACAAACTTAAGCAGCCAATTAAACACAGTACAAAGCCAAGCATCGCAAGACATCTCGGCACTAAACCAGCAAACCAAAGTCGAGTTGGCACAAAAGCAAAAGAGCATTAAAAGCTTACAAATGGCTATCGCTGACATGAAAGGGCGTAGCCCTAACGACTGGCTTCTTGCTGAAGCGGACTACTTAGTCAAACTTGCCGCGCGTAAACTGTATTTAGAACATGATGTGTTTAGTGCTACACAGCTGATGGAAAGTGCAGACCAGCGTATCGCTGCACTTAATGACCCCAACCTTTTCCCTCTACGCAAGGCGATGGCAGATGACATCACCACACTAAAAGCGCTACCAATTATCGACCGCGACGGCCTAGTACTGCGTTTAATGTCGCTACAAAATCAAGTCGCAACCTTACCTTTGGCGAATGCTATCTTACCCAAAGAGAAAGTTCATAAGGAAGATCAAGTATCCTCTAACGTCAGTGACTGGAAGTCCAACTTGCTGACATCCCTCAAGGAGTTTTCTAAGAACTTTATCACCTTTAGAACTCGTGACGGTAACGTCATTCCGCTACTTTCTCCAAAACAAGACTTTTATTTAAGGGAAAACATCGTCGCCAAACTCGATCTTGCGATTCGGGCCGTCTACGACGAAAAGGAAGGGATATACACTACCGCACTAGATACTGCGTCTAAATGGTCAGATTCCTTCTTTGACCAAGAGAATACTTCTGTCAAACAGTTTGAGAAAACTTTGCACAACCTTAGCCAACAAAATGTGCAAGTGAATTACCCAGTGAAACTGCAATCGCAAGAAATTCTCTCCAAAATCATCGCTCAGAAGCTTAGCCGAAATGTCACTAGCCTCACTTCGGAGGAGAAATAATGTTTAGATTAATCTTTCTCTTTGTTGTACTGGGTGCTGGAATATTCGCAGGCACCCACTATGCCGGACAACAAGGATACGTGTTAATTTCTATCGCAGATAAAACCATAGAAATGAGCGTCACCACTTTGGTCATTTTTTTGGTCGCCACACTGGCCATCTTATTCATAGCCGAAACACTTCTTAAAAAACTGTTTCGCTCAAGCTCTGCCACTTGGCGTTGGTTTACCATCAGAAAGGTGAAACGCTCTCGACAAGATGCGAACGAAGGCATCATCAAATTGCTCGAAGGCCAGTGGAAAGTAGCAGAGAAAAAAATCACTCGCCGAGTGTCTCACCATGACATGCCTCTTCTTTGTTACCTAATGGCATCAGAAGCCGCTGTTGAAATGGGCGACAAGACCAAACGCGATAGATATTTGCAGCTTGCTCGTAAAGAAGATAATTCCTCTCTCGCCGTTTCCTTAACCCTTGCCAGGCAACAAATCAGAGAAGGCGAGTTGAAGCAAGCACGCGAAACCTTGTCCAATCTGTATTCTGATCACAATACTAACCCGTTAGTGCTCAATCTTTTGAAGAGCGTTTACTTGAGATTAAAGCAATGGCAAGCCCTGCTTGAGATCATTCCTCAACTCAGCAAAGCTAAGGTCATCGACAATCAGCAACAGCTAGATTTGCAAGTTCAGGCTCACAGCGGCATGCTGAGCAATATTGCCTCGACTCAAGGAACCGAGCAACTTATCCATTATTGGGATAAGTTAAATAGGAAGGTGAAAAGTGACTCAACACTCATCGTCCATGTCACCGAGTTACTCATCCAGAAGCAAGCCTACTCTGAAGCATTTACCATTGCTAAAGAAGCGTTGAAAAAACAGACTATCGACGGTTTGCTGCTATTGCTACCCAATATCGAACTGGCGGACAATCATCCGATAAAGCAGCTACTAGAAGAAACATTAACTAAGGATCCAAATCAAGCTGAAGCCCTCAGCGCATTATCTCGCATTGAAATAACCAATCAGCAATGGTCCAAAGCACAACAGCTGCTAGAAAAAGCCCTCTCTATACGTACTAGCTATCAAGATTATCTTCTCCTGGCGCAGGCGTTAGAAAAGCAAAACCTCACTCAAGCCTCAAACGAGGTGGCCAAAAAAGCCGAATCGTTGCTCAAGCAAGCCTAAGTCACTATTCAGAGAATTAAAAAGCCCGCTTCATCATGAACGCGGGCTTTCTTGTCTTTACGATATTCGAGGCGTGTTCACATTTTGCGATTAGTAGCCTTTCGATTCCCAATCTTTGGCTTTTTGGATCATAGGAGTAATCGTCGAGCCTTGGACAATAATAGAAAAAACAACAACAGCATAAGTCATCAAGACAATGATTTCTTTAATGTCGACACCGTTAACGACTTGCGCTCCCGTTGGGATAGCCATCGCCATCGCCAGCGCTAAGCCGCCACGCAAGCCGCCCCAAGTTAGAATCTTCACCGACTCTGGGTTGTACTTGCGATAACACTTAAACAATACATATGACAGTTTGACACTCGTATAACGACTCAAGAGTACCAAAGGCACAGCGATAACCACCGCGATAATATCAATATAATGGAAACTAAAGGTCACCATAATCAGACCGATTAGCAAGAACAAAATCGCATTCAATATTTCATCGGCTAATTCCCAAAGGTGACTCATCTGATGGGACTCTTGCTTGTCCATGCCACTACGAGTGACATTACCAATAATGATACCCGCCACTACCATGGCTAACGGCGCCGACACTTCCAAGTGCTCACCCAAAACGTATCCTGCGGTGGGGATCAACATGGTTAAGATAAGTCGCATCATGCTATCTGGTGTACGTTTGATAAGGAAATGGAAAAACACGCCTAGTACGAGGCCAAATAGAATCCCCCCTACTGCTTCATGCAAGAACAGCTCTGCCGTGCTCCAGACCGTTGGCGCTGACTTGCCAAATGCAACTTCAAATAGCGTTACAAATACCACCAAACCCACACCATCATTAAACAGCGATTCACCTTCAATTTGTGTCGATACACGTTGAGGAGCGCGCATTTTCTTGACAATAGCCAATACCGCAATTGGATCAGTTGGAGAAATTAGCGCGCCAAACAGGGTGCAATAAATGAAGTCGATATGGATACCGATCTTTTGCAAGATAAAATACAGTAATCCACCGATAAAGAAGGTCGAAAATAAGGTTGCGACTAACGCTAAAAATGGGATCTCGAACTTCTGATCTTTTAAGTGGGTCAATTCAATATTTAGTGCCCCACCAAAGAGCAAGAACCCTAGCACACCTTTAAGTAAAAAGTCATCAAACTGAATATTTTTCAGCATGTGAATCATATCCTGCTGCTGGTGTAGGGGAATGACACCAAACTTACTAAGCAGTAGGACAAGAACAGAAATAGCAACGGACCAGCCAGTAATAGCTATTGTCGTTTGAAAACGCCCAAACCTCTGATTAAATAATGAAATAAATACCGCAACTGCGGCGATAACACTGATCGTGTCGTAAACGGACATTTATTGATACTCCTAGGCTATATCATCTATTCGCAAGGCCATACATTATATGAGCTTATCTTTGGCCAAGCATATCCAAGACCCTGTACCACAATGGGCAATGACAAGGATACCGCCGCCATTGTGCGTAAATTTGCCCTATTGGTCTATTACTTATTTGTTGGCTACTCAATGATGCGCAGAGCCGTGAGCCAAAACCGTGTAACAATATTTAGAAAAGAGCCAAATTCCCGCAACACAAAAAATAAAAAGCCCCGCCTAAAATTAGGCAGGGCTTAAGTAGCATTTTCTAATCACTAAACAATCATTAGGCCTGCGACGATGGCAGATAGCATGCTAACGAGAAAGCCACTATAAACAAGCTTAAAGCCGTAACTCGCTACGATATCGCCTTTTTCAGAGCAAAGACCTTTAACCGCACCTGAGATGATGCCAATCGAGCTAAAGTTAGCGAAAGATACTAGGAAGATAGAAATCACGCCAATAGTATGGTGATCAAGACCAATGGATTTCTTCAAGTCAATCATAGCAACAAACTCGTTTGTCACGACTTTAGTCGCCATAATTGCTCCTGCTTGAGCAGCTTGGTGCCAAGGAATATTGAGCAAGTAAGCTATTGGAGAGAATACGTAACCGAGCAATGCTTGGAAAGTCACACCAAACACCATGTCAAACACACTATTAATAGCGGTAATAAGTGCTACAAAGCCAATCAACATAGCTGACACAACAACGGCTACTTTAAAGCCATCCATGATGTATTCACCAAGCATTTCAAAAAAGCTCTGCTTTTTCTCTTCAGCTTCAGTGTTGATAAGATCTTGACCTTGTTTCAACTCATATGGGTTGATAACAGAAAGAATGATAAAGGTACTGAACATGTTCAACAAAATAGCCGTTACGACATAGCGAGGCTCAATCATCTGCATGTAAGAACCCACGATTGACATAGATACTGTTGAAATGGCAGTAGCAGAAAGGGTAAACAAACGCTCATTAGTCATGTGTGGAATAAGCTGTTTAATCGCAATGAAGTTTTCTGACTGACCAACAAGTAGTGAGCTTACTGCGTTAAACGACTCTAATCGGCCTAAACCGTTCACTTTACTTAAACCCAAACCGACGTATTTGATAACAAAAGGCAGAATTTTAAAGTGACGTAATATCCCAATCAGCACCGATATAAAGATAATTGGCATCAGTACATTCATGTAGAATACAAAGTGGCCTTTTGCTGCCAGATCGCCAAACACGAACTGAGTACCTTGGTTCGCATAGTCCATCAACTTAACGAAAAACTCGTTAATTCCACCAACAATGGTTAAACCGACTGTGGTTTTCATCAGTGCCCAAGCCAAAATCAGCTCAATCACCAACATTTGCACGATAGGGCGCTTTTTAATACCAGAACGGTTCGCACTAAACACGTAAGCAAGCGCAAGTACCACCAATACACCTACTATAAAGAATAATATTCTTCTCAAGTCAAACATAGAGACACCAAACATCCAATCTCAAAATAAAGTTAATTAATAGTTATAAACTGCGCACTAACTGTACTCTAATTATTCACAATAGTTATCTATCGCAAAATATTATTGCAAAAATAAGTGTGTTGCAGAAAAGTGTGAGACGGATTCCAGCGCAATTATTATGTCAACAACTCGCTGATAATATTAGAAATGCTTAGGAAATACCGACTCTGTACTGAATCCAGAGTCCTTCCTAAATTCGAAGTATGTTTATACGTTTATGAATTTTATGCTGCAAAAAAACCTCAGTCATTCGACTGAGGTTTCATATGAAATTCAATGGCGGAGTGGACGGGACTCGAACCCGCGACCCCCGGCGTGACAGGCCGGTATTCTAACCAACTGAACTACCACTCCGCAGCTAAATTTTGTTCATCAAAGTCTTACATTTTATTGCTTTGATGGGGAATTTGTCGTTGTAGTGCAGGCTATTTTGAAGCGAGAAGCGCAGTGTACGCTAGTACATGAGCATCGCAGCTATCAAAAGAGACCAGCTACAGTAGACAAATTG
>NZ_JAMKMR010000025.1 GCF_023634645.1 Vibrio sinus | reverse complement strand
TGAGTTGTCCCTCTAGGCACGGATATAAGGTGGTTTAAATGACCACGCAACCAATTTAGTTTGGTAATAAAGTATATATCAAAAGGAAAGCTTCTTCGCTTAGAGCTGGTGCTGATACCCAGATTTGAACTGGGGACCTCACCCTTACCAAGGGTGCGCTCTACCGACTGAGCTATATCAGCACTCAAAATGAGGTGGAGCGGGCAGCGGGAATCGAACCCGCATCATCAGCTTGGAAGGCTGAGGTAATAGCCATTATACGATGCCCGCAACACGTAACTCTGAGAGCTATTTCCTTAAGAATATGGTGGAGGGGGACGGATTCGAACCATCGAAGGCAGTGCCGGCAGATTTACAGTCTGCTCCCTTTGGCCACTCGGGAACCCCTCCAAATTTTCATCCATTTTCTAGATGCTTACCAGCACACGAGAGAAAATGGTGCCGACTACCGGAATCGAACTGGTGACCTACTGATTACAAGTCAGTTGCTCTACCTACTGAGCTAAGTCGGCGTAAGTGGTGCGCATTCTATTGAATGATTTTCTTGCTTGCAATAGCAAAAGCCAAAAAAAATTCGATTTTATAATTTTTTGGTCTGATTGATGCTTTTTCGTGCAATTCTCAGCTTTTTACATAGGATCTGTCGATATTATCATTTGCTTTATCGGCTTCATCCTGTATCGTCGGCGATCTCTATTTCCTATAGGTATTGAGTGTCTTATGAGTCCTTATATGTCTTTTGAGCGTGCGAAATGGGCCGAACTGCGTAATTCGGTACCCATGACATTGTCTGAAGAAGACTTAATAGAACTACAAGGGATTAATGAAAACCTCTCTATGTCTGAAGCGGTAGAAATCTATTTACCTCTTGCTCGTTTACTCAACCTCTATATCGCCGCCAGACAAAGTAGAAATGACGTCCTACACAATTTTCTTGATAATACGGAAACCTCTCCACCTTTTGTCATCGGTATTGCTGGCAGTGTTGCGGTGGGTAAAAGTACCACAGCGAGAATTCTAGAAGCCCTATTGTCTCGCTGGGATAATCACCCCAAGGTTGAGCTTGTGACCACCGATGGTTTTATCCATCCAAATAAAGTTCTAAACGAGCGTGGCATCATGAAACGTAAAGGCTTTCCAGAGTCTTACGACATGAAAAAATTAGTTCAATTTGTCTCTGATGTGAAAGCGTGCAAACGCCACGTCACCGCGCCGATCTACTCACATATCACCTACGATATTACTGAAGAGAAAAAGGTGGTTGATTTACCTGATGTGCTCATCGTGGAAGGCTTAAACGTGTTGCAAAGTGGCATGGATTATCCGCACGATCCGCATCGAGTCTTTATCTCCGACTTTCTCGACTTTTCTATCTTTGTCGATGCCAATACTCCATTGATCGAAAAGTGGTATGTCGAACGTTTTCTAAAATTTAGACAGGGTGCCTTTACCAGGCCAGGCTCTTATTTCAGCCATTACACACTGCTGACAGAAGATGAAGCGATAAATGAAGCCCAAAACATCTGGACTTCAATTAATGGCTTGAACCTAGAGCAGAACATTCTTCCTACGCGTGAACGTGCCCAGCTGATATTGAAAAAAGGCACCAATCACACGGTTGAGCAGATTTTACTACGCAAATAATCTTAAACTGGCGCTGGCCCATATTGGTTTTCGCTTTCATCCCCTTTAAGAAAGCCGCATTCAATCAATATCCAAGCGCCACACACCAGTGCCAATATCGAACCCCACACTTGTATTTGGCTGGTATCCATTGCGCCAGCGGCGGGCACCAGTAGGCGGCCAGCCACAACCGGGACATTCAACAGTAACCACCAATTTGACTTACCTCGGTCATGCCACCTTTTTGCGGTTACCGCCAAATCAGGATAGAGCAACACAATTAAAAATATTGATGACACCCATTCCGACTGCATGGGGAAGGCCTTGCTAATCAAACCCACAACCAGAAAAATAATGACGTAATAGGCCACATTCCAATACCAAAATATGGAGCGATTTAAGCGCCCCTGAAAAGAGAACAGGACATGTTTAAGGTGCATAGTGCTCTAACCTTATAGGTGATGAGGTTTAACTGATGATTTTTTGAAAACAGGCGCTATCCATATCTCGCACATCAATGGTCAGACTGTGAACATGGCTAGCTTGCTCTTGCAGGGCTGACATCAAGGCTCGTGACAACTGCCTTTTTTGCTCTTCTTCTCGACCAGAGAGCAACTCAAACCTGATATGTATAAAATCTTGGCTGTCGCCATCATTGCCAATCAGCCAAGTATGATAACGAAGTGCACGAGACTTAACGGATGCCTGATCAAATAAGCCACTTTCCATTGTCACTTTGTGCAGGTCTTCTAACAGCCCCTGTACGTTCACTCGCTCATCCACTGAATTTGAATATTCCAAGATAAGATTTGGCATCAGTCTTCTCTCCTTCTTCATTGCCACTGGGGTATGTATATCAACCTCCTAGTCAGAACACAAATCTCAAACCCCAGCTTGCCATGCCTCCGCTGATCAATGTTCTCGGCTCAAAGGCAAAAAACAGATGATTGGCATCATGATCATCTGTTATATTCTTTCACAATTACGATTGTTATTTACATTAATAAATTTGGAGATATTCCTATGCGTCGTCCTGTAGTGATGGGTAACTGGAAACTAAACGGTAGCAAGACTATGGTCACTGAGCTGCTAACTGGTCTTAATGAAGAGCTTGAAGGTGTTACTGGAGTGGACGTTGCTGTTGCTCCCCCTGCCTTGTATGTGGATCTTGCCGAGCGTTTGATTGAAGCAGGTGGCAATAAGATCATTCTAGGTGCGCAAAACACGGACCTTCACAACAGTGGCGCATACACTGGCGACATGTCTGCTGAAATGTTGAAAGATTTTGGTGCTACACACATCATTATTGGTCACTCTGAGCGCCGTGAATATCACAACGAATCCGATGAATTCGTCGCGCAGAAGTTTGCCTTCCTAAAAAAAAATGGCCTAAAACCTGTTTTCTGCATCGGTGAATCTGAAGCTCAAAACGAAGCCGGAGAGACTGAAACAGTTTGTGCTCGCCAAATCGACGCAGTAATCAACGCACACGGCGTTGAAGCGCTCAACGATGCGATTATTGCCTATGAGCCAATTTGGGCTATTGGCACGGGTAAAGCGGCAACTGCAGACGATGCGCAGCGCATCCATGCTTCCATCCGCGCACATATCGCCAAGAAAGACGCAGCAGTAGCTGAGCAAGTAATCATTCAATACGGTGGCTCTGTTAAGCCGGAAAATGCCGCGTCTTACTTCGCTCAACCAGACATCGATGGAGCATTAGTCGGTGGTGCATCACTTGATGCAAAAAGCTTTGCAGCGATTGCTAAAGCAGCGGCTGAAGCAAAATAAAACACCATCAACGACAATGATGATGAATAGCAAAGGTCAGCGCATTAGCGCTGGCCTTTCTTTTTAGCCTGTAGTGTCAAACGGCAGAATCGAGTATTCTAGGATTTTGTGACTATGACCCACCATCAATGCAAGACAAACACGGCCTACTGACCGCGCCTATTCGCCATGTATTAAGACGAATGACGATACCCATGATTTTTGGCATGGTGTCGATATTAATGTTTAATCTGGTCGATACTTTCTTCATCTCTTTATTGGGTACACAAGCATTAGCTGCGATCAGCTTTACCTTCCCGGTCACTTTTGCTGTTAACTGCATCACGATGGGGATCGGCGTTGGCCTATCAACGTGTCTTGGTCGTTTAATTGGCCAAGGTGAAATTAAAAGTGCAGCTCGATTATCCACTCATGGTTTAATTTTGGCGGTGTTACTTGTCGCCTCTGTCTCTTTGATTGGTTTCTTTACTATCAATCCACTTTTCGTGCTGCTTGGCGCGACAAGCAAAACATTGCCACTGATCAATCAGTACATGCAGGTTTGGTACCTCACCATTCCCTTGTTAGTCATACCAATGGCAGGCAACAGTGCAATTCGAGCAACTGGCGATACCAAAACCCCCGCGATCATCATGGTCATGGCAGGAGCCATAAACGGCCTGCTCGATCCAATATTGATTTTTGGCTATGGCCCCATACCCGAGTTAGGCATCCAAGGCGCAGCGATTGCAAGCGCCATTAGCTGGATGTGTGCCCTACTCGCATCGTTTTACATTCTCATCAAACGCGACAAGCTCATCACCTCGCCTAGCCAACAACACCTAGGGCAAGATTGGGCTACCATTCTTAAAATTGGCACGCCAGCGGCGATTACCAATGCCATGACACCAATTACTGGCGCCATCATCATGATGATTCTGTCAAGCTTTGGCACCGCGGCAGTCGCTGCGTACGGTGCAGCCCAACGCATTGAATCAATTTTAATTATTGTGCTGATGTCACTCACATCCGTGTTAACGCCGTTTATGGCTCAAAACCTAGGCGCTAAGAATCCACACAGAAGCTTTGCAGGTATGTTGCTTAGCATGCGCTTTTCGATTCTATTCCAGCTGTTGATCTTCATTATGCTGATCCCAATAAGCCTTTCTCTAGCGTCAATTTTTTCCAGTGACCATTCAGTACAACACATGATATGGCTGTATTTGATCATTGTCCCAGCCAGCTATGGGTTTCAAGGGGTAATCATGATGTTGGTATCGAGCCTAAATGCCCTTCATCAACCAATGAAGGCCCTGCAATGGAGCTTGGTCCGCTTGTTTATCTTTATCTTACCCGGCGCGTATATCGGTAGTTATTTCTACCACGTTGAAGGTTTGTTTGCAGGAATTGCGATTGGCAATATCGCGGGAGGAGTTGGCGGTTACTTGTACGGTTTGAAGCTAAGGAAGAAATACACCACTCCCGATGCAATAACACCGAGAGGGGAAATAAATGGTGACTAAGAGAATTAGGGGCTAAAGCTCTTCCTCATCGACTTCAAAGTCAATATTTAAAGGCTCTTGAGACAAAATAACACCTGTATTATCAGCATAAACATAGTCTTCTGGTAAGAAAGTCACACCACCGAAATTGACTGGCACATCAACTTCACCAACGCCATGCTGGGCCGCGCCAACAGGCACAGACGCTAACGCTTGAATTCCGATACTCATGTCTTCCAGCTCGTCCACTTCACGGACACAACCATAGACAATAATACCTTCCCACTCATTTTCTTCAGCCATCGATGCAATTTCAGCATCAATCAAGGCTCGGCGCAGAGAGCCTCCACCATCGACTAACAGTATTCGACCCACGCCATCTTGCTCTAATATGTCACGTATTAGGCTATTATCCTCAAAGCATTTGATTGTGGTGATTTGACCTGCAAACGAAACGCTGCCACCAAAGTTACTGAACATAGGTTCAACAACGTCAACTTGATCGATATAAATGTCACACAGTGCGGAAGTATTGTATTCCATAGCATTTTTTCTCATACCGTTAGTCACCTAAATCGAGTATATAGGGTGTATTAGTCAATGCAATGATAAAACGCAATTAACTGGTGATTGTTTGCACAACGATAACCCCGGAAAACAATATATTAATAATCAAACAACATTTAACCATTCCCGACATCATAGGTATAAAATGCCGAGGCGTTGGCGCATTCCATACCTGGTAAGCATGTTTGGCTAACACAATCGCAGAAAAGGCAAACGGAATACTCAGCCACACAGGCGTGGATTGCATGAAGAGGTAGGTAGAAAAGGCTAAAAATGCACCCAATAGTAGTAGCAGGTGATACCTTTTGGCCCTTTGAGTACCTAAGCGCACCACCACAGTTCTCTTGCCACATGCCGCATCGTTCTCGATGTCCCGCATATTGTTAACATTCAGCACAGACACCGCAAGTAAACCGCACCCCACGGAAGGAAGGATTAACCAATAGTCAAAGCTGCCTGTTTGCAGAAAGTAACTCCCAATCACGCCCAATAGGCCAAAAAAGATAAAGACAGAAATATCCCCTAAACCAAAGTAGCCATAAGGTTTGTTGCCCATGGTGTAAGTAATAGCGGCCACGATAGCAAGCAGCCCCAAGGCAATAAATATCAATATATTTTGCAAACTTTCTAGAGATACAAGAACAAGAGCGCTCCCAAAGATCACAGCTAACACAATATTGATGACGATTGCCCTTTTCATCGAAGCTTTGTCTATCAAGCCAGATTGCATCGCCCGCTTGGGCCCGATACGTTGCTCGTTGTCAGTGCCTTTCACTGCATCACCGTAATCATTCGCTAGATTAGATAATATTTGCAGCAACGTTGCCGTCAGCACAGCTAATGCGGTGACTATCCATGAAAAATGCCCTGAAGAGAACGACAATGCGCTACCAGTGACAATGGAGACCAGAGTAAGGGGGAGTGTTTTGGGTCTAGTGGCCTCGAGCCACAATCGATGATTCGTATTCATGACCATGAGCATAATGGCGAAACTCGACGCCCATATTGTGCCACATCATGTTTTGTTCGGTTAATCTAACCTGCAGAAACGAAGAAAGCCTGCCCCCGCAAGGGAACAGGCTCTACTTTTGACCTTAAAGAGATAAGAAAATTACTTAACGCGGCCAACGTACTCGCCTGAACGAGTATCGACTTTAATCACTTCACCAATTTGGATGAACAGTGGTACGCGAACCACAGCACCAGTGGTCAACGTTGCAGGTTTACCACCCGTACCCTGAGTGTCGCCTTTTAGGCCAGGATCGGTTTCTGTTACTTCTAGCTCAACGAAGTTTGGCGGCGTGACTACGATTGGGTTGCCGTTCCAAAGCGTTAGCATACATGTGTCGTTCTCTACCAACCACTTAGCGTTGTCGCCAACAGCTTTCATGTCTGCCGCGATTTGTTCGAAAGACTCGCTGTTCATAAAGTGGTAGAATTCACCGTCGTTATATAGATAATCTAGGTCAATATCCATAACGTCGGCAACTTCAACGCTGTCACCGGATTTAAATGTTTTTTCTAAAACCTTACCAGAAAGCAGCTTACGGATTTTTACGCGGTTGAACGCCTGACCTTTACCTGGTTTTACATACTCGTTTTCGAGAATGACACAAGGCTCGTTATCAAGCATAATTTTGAGACCGCCTTTAAATTCATTCGTGCTAACAGTAGCCATTTTTTCCTCTTTACCATTCTTCGAGTTAATTTCAATGCCACACATCATAACCCGAAAAGTCGAATCTGTTGAGCAAAACTGGCTCAGCCAATTAGCAAATTCAATAACTGATCCGATAAAACTTTTAAAACACCTAGAGTTAGACCCAACTCCTTGGCTTGAAGGTAGCAAAGCAAAAACACTGTTTGCCCAACGTGTGCCAATGAATTTCGTCGCTAGAATGGAAAAAGGCAACCCGAACGATCCTTTGTTGCAGCAAGTTTTGCCCATTGCTGAAGAGTTTCACCTTCATCCGGGCTATTCAAGCGATCCACTCGAAGAACAAAACAATGCTATCCCTGGATTGCTGCATAAATACCAAAATAGAGCCTTGATGATTGTCAAAGGAGGCTGTGCGATCAATTGCCGCTATTGCTTTCGTCGTCACTTTCCTTATCAAGACAACAAGGGCAGCAAAACCGTTTGGCAAAAGAGTCTTGACTATATCTCCACCCAAAAGCAACTAAACGAGGTCATTTTATCTGGTGGCGACCCACTGATGGCCAAAGATCATGAACTTGAATGGTTAATTGAGGGCATCAGTCAGATACCCCACATCAAGAGGCTGCGCATTCACAGCCGACTTCCGGTCGTGATTCCCGCTCGAATTACCGATAAGTTATGCGAACTGCTTAAATCTTCACGCTTGCAAATCGTGATGGTCACTCACATCAATCACAGTAACGAAATTCACTCAGAGTTAGTTGCAGCTATTGATAAGCTAAGAGCAAGCTATGTCACTATGCTTAATCAAGGTGTCTTGCTAAAAGGTGTCAATGACAATGTCGTCGCTCAACAAGCGCTCAGTGAATCTTTATTCGATGCAGGTATTTTGCCTTATTACTTACATGTGCTCGACAAAGTACAAGGTGCGGCTCATTTCTACGTTAGCGATGAGAACGCTAAGCAGATAATGGCAGGGCTGATTGAAAACGTATCAGGCTATCTCGTTCCAAAGCTCACCCGAGAGATTGCAGGCAGAGCAAGTAAAACACCGTTAGACTTACATCTAGAATAACGCGCCCCTCACGCAGCATACCTACAAAAACACCAGCGTAAGAAGCTGGTGTTTTGATAACAATTGGCATGAAGAATTAGAACAACTCTTTTGCGACATCAAACAAGTCATCGCGAACCGGGCGTTTCATATTTTCAATGGCATCGATGATATCGTGGTGAACCAGCTGTTCTTTTTGAATCCCGACACAGCGTCCGCCAAGCCCTTCAAGCAACAAATGCACGGCAAAGTTGCCCATACGAGACGCCAGTACACGGTCAAATGCGGTCGGGCGGCCACCACGCTGAATATGGCCAAGTACGGTTGCGCGAGTCTCTCGTCCCGTGGCCGCTTCGATTTCTTGAGCCAGCTCGTTGGCATCCATCATCAGCTCAGTGAGAGCGATAATGGCGTGCTTTTTGCCCTTTTTGATTCCATCTTGAATATTGTGGATCAGCTGCTCTTTATCCAAACCGGTTTCCGGTGTGATCATGTATTCGCAGCCACCCGCAATAGCAGACATCAGAGTCAGGTCACCACAGTGGCGGCCCATGATTTCAACAATAGAAATGCGCTGATGAGAAGAAGAGGTATCACGCAGGCGGTCAATCGACTCAATAACGGTATTTAGAGCGGTCAAATAGCCAATGGTGTAATCGGTTCCAGCGATATCGTTGTCTATTGTGCCCGGTAAACCGATGCAAGGGTAACCCATTTCAGTTAGCTTTTTCGCTCCCATGTAAGAGCCATCACCACCAACCACAACCAAGGCATCAATACCGTGTTGTTTTAAGTTTTCAATCGCTACTTTACGAACCGCTTCCTCTCTGAATTCAGGGAAGCGAGCCGATCCAAGGAAAGTACCACCACGGTTAATCACATCTGAGACACTGGAACGATCGAGCTGCTCAATACGGTTTTCATAAAGCCCTAGATAGCCGTCATAGACACCATACACTTCCAGCCCCTTTGACAATGCTGTCCGTACAACACCTCGAACAGCCGCATTCATCCCTGGGGCGTCACCGCCACTCGTTAAAACGCCGATCTTCTTAATCATGGTCACCCTCGATCTTTGCATAATTTGAATCAAGTTACGACTGCACGTTATTTATACAATCGATTTTCTGGTGCAATATGTTACATCGACACAGTAGGAATACTACTTTTATTTGCACTAAATCACGTAACTTTTCTACTTTTGTAAAAGTATTACAACTTTCTGTGCTTGCTTCGTTGATGCACATCAGCATCAGCGTCAATTATGACCAGCTTAGGTTGCAGCTCAATTACCCCATCCCAACTTACCCAATCTCAAGCTACCAATCTTGATATTTTTGTACCTTTTCTCCACCTAAAACGACAGAATAAGGATCTTGGTGAATCAACACATCTGCTTCTGGGAATAATTCTAGTATTTTTCTTTCCACTTCATCAGAAATTCGATGTGCTTCAATAAGTGGGATCTGATCTTCCAATTCTAAGTGCAACTGAATAAAACGCGTTGGGCCAGACATTCGAGTTCGCAACTGATGAACGCCAATCACCTCTTCAACGGCCAAGCAGCGAGTACGAATTTGCTTGATTTCCTCATCGGGTAGCTGTCTATCAAGCAAAGTTTGAATCGCGTTCATCACCATTTTAACCGCACTGTATAAAATGTAGATTCCAAGCCCGATAGCAAACACCGCATCGGCCTGTTTTACGCCTATCCAAGTTAGCACCAATGCAAGCAAGATGGCGATATTTAAATACAAGTCAGATTGGTAGTGTAAAGAATCAGCGGCAATCGCTTGACTGCCCGTTTTGTTCACGACGTATTTTTGAAATCGTACTAAAGCATAGGTAACGACAATAGCAAAAATACTGACATACACCCCAACCTGCGGCGAATGTAATTCTGCTGGCCTAAATAGGCGCTCAACACCATTTAAAATAAGAAACACCGCCGAACCAGAAATAAACATGGCCTGAGCCAGTGCGGCTAAGGATTCTGCCTTACCGTGACCAAATCTATGTTCCTTATCAGCAGGCTGAAGAGAATATCGGATAACCAACAAATTCACGACCGATGCCGAAATGTCTAATAGTGAATCAATCAGTGAAGCAAGTAGGCTCACCGAGCCTGTCACCCACCAAGCAAACACTTTAAAAATTAATAATATTGTTGCGACGATAGTCGCTGTCCATGCCGCAGAAGTGACAAGACGCGCGTATTCATTTTTCATAATGTAAGAATAGTAATTAGAAATGAGACTGACTGCCTCAAGTATAACTGCATTCTTAAAAATAGCTCGTAAAACTTGTCGCGTTTATGCAGAAAACCACCACAAAATTCAGCAAAAACAGCCCTACTGCAGCGAAATTGCAAAGTCACTAAGAGCGACATTGAGAAGCTTTTTTATTCTCAATTTGAACATATAGCGCTTTTTGCTTGCTTGTTAACACATTCAATATCGCATGTTGTTGTTCTATCAACCTTAAATTCAAATATGCTTGAGAGTTCGCCATATTATGCGTCAGCTCGCTTGCCGCAATATCATCTAAATGATCCGCTAGCAGTATTTTCTGCATTTCCATTCGAAAGGCTTGACGTACCTTCCCTCTTCTCATTAGAGCTTCTGTGGTGGCGTTTTTATTCAATAGCTCAAGATTGGCAATCTGCCCTTTTTGCTTATCCGTTAAGTTAAGTTGCTTTAATGCTGACTTGTCTAAGCCAAAGCCACACTCATTATCTAGCGTTGGAGATTGGCCGAAGTCCGCCGCATAGGCATATCTAGGCACTAACAATAAAGGAAGTAGCAAAAGAATAGGCACTGAATAAAGATAATACTTGTTTGTCATAGGTGTACACTTTGTCTCCATTTAGGGGGTGAATGGAGATTAGAGGCATGAGTGTAAGGCGGTGTAAACGCGGCGTAAAAAAACGTAAAGGTAGGTAATAAGAGCAGACAAAAAATTCGCTTTCTTGTCTGCGTCTCTGATATATGAGCTAGATAAATGGGGCTTAAGCTAGCTTCGGCATTGCTGTGCTCGCTCTTGCTCGAGCTGGGTGTACTTCGCTTTTTGCGCAGGCGTCAGAACATTTAACATGTCATGTTCTTGTTTCATCCTTTCGACACGATTTTGTACCTGAGCTTCTGCCATTTGTTTGGCTAACATGTCTGCCGCATTTTGATCGAAGTTGTCGGCAAGAATAAGCTTTTGTATTTGATCATGATAAGCCTGGCGAGCCTCAGCATTTTTTTGAAACTCTTGTTTTCTTTCTTCTTTGTTCGCCTGCTTCATGTCTTGCAGTTTATCTTTCTGCTCTTGGGTTAAGTCTAGCTGCTTGAGCACTCCTCGATCTATCCCAGGACGACATTTGTTCTTGCCACGATGACCGTCTTTTCCACCGTAAGCAAACACGCTGGCAGAGCCCAAAACCAAGGGGAGAATCACAGCAGCTAATACAAGTTTCTTTTTGTTTCTCATAGCGATACCTTTCGTCTAATTTGTCGTAGCAGCTGCAACCTGCAGCGCTTGAGTATAGACTAGACATTGTGCTGTAAAGCAACGTAAGGCAAGCGTAAAGAATCGTAAAGACCAAGAATTAAGTTCTTTGTTCGCCGAAAACCTGAGTAATATATACAAGCAGACTCCCTTTAAGAATTAGGCATTCCTATGGCAAACATATTGTTAATTGATGACGATACAGAGCTAACAAGCTTACTCAAAGAAGTACTCACTTTTGAGGGATTTGATGTCTCTGAGGCCAATGATGGTGAAGCAGGGCTATCCGCGTTAAACGAGCAGATCGATTTGATATTGCTTGATGTCATGATGCCAAAACTTAACGGTATCGAGACGTTAAAGCGTTTAAGAGAAAAGTGGCAAACGCCAGTATTAATGCTTACTGCTAAAGGCGAAGAGATCGATCGCGTCGTAGGCTTAGAGCTCGGTGCCGACGACTATTTGCCTAAGCCCTTTAGCGATCGCGAATTACTGGCTCGCATTCGTGCCATATTACGCCGCACAACATCACCAGCAAATAAAGCCAATGATTGCCTAGAATATCAAGACATCAAGGTCTTTCCTGGTCGCCAAGAGGCGTTCTGCCAAGAGATGTTGTTAGATTTGACGACCACAGAGTTTGCCCTGCTAACCCATTTTATTAGCAACCCAGGAGAGGTGGCGACTAAAGAAGTACTAAGTTTAGACGTTTTGGGTAAACGACTGTCCGCTTTTGATAGAGCCATTGATATGCATGTCTCGAATCTGCGCAAAAAGTTGCCCAACCGCGCAGATAACAAACCTAGAATCAAAACACTGAGAGGTCGCGGTTATTTGTTGGTTGAGGAATAACCATGCGCCTTCCGAAAATTTCCAGTTTATACGGGCGAATATTCGCGATTTTTTGGTTTACCATGCTGATGGTGCTGATTGCCGTGTTGTATCTCTCTCACCTTGACCCACGCAAACAGCACAACATTCCTACTCACGAAATTATTAAATACGAGCGGATTCGAGATTTTATACAAAACAAATATCGTGACCAAAACAATATTGACCGGATTATCGATGAGCTAAGTCGTCGCGCGCGCGCGGCCAAGCCCGGAAGGCCAAGCCTATTTCTGACTAACTCAAGCGGCACAATTTTCACCAAGCACTCTCGCCGCACCGTCTATCTGCGAGAGTTCAGAAACTTTGTCACTGGTGTCAGTGGTGACAAGCCCAAACAGCGCCTTTATGGCCACTTTTTGATTGCTGGTCCATTTAAGGTCAAGTTAGCCAATCAAGATCTACTGCTATTTTTCGGCACCAAATGGGACAGGCCACCGCCCTTTTTATTGCGATTATTTGATAAACCTTTTCAGCTTCTACTTGCAGTGATGGGTGTCAGTACACCTTTTTTGCTTTGGTTAGCTTGGGCACTGAGTCAACCTGCACGTAAGTTGGAGAAAGCGGCGCAACGGGTGGCAAAAGGAGAGTTTGTGGTGGACTACGATTTAGAAAAAGGCATGAGTGAATTTCAGCAAACAGGTAAAAGCTTTAATCAAATGGTCGAAGCAGTCAACCATATGATCTCTGGCCAGCAGAGGTTGTTATCCGACATTTCCCATGAATTGCGCTCGCCCCTAACCCGTCTTCGCATGGCCAACGCGTTAGCCACTCGAAAGCTCGGTGAAAGCTCAGAACTCAGTCGAGTGGATACCGAAGCACAACGACTAGAGCAAATGATAGGTGAGCTTTTAGAGCTCTCAAGAATGCAAGCCGATAGCCATTTGGAAAGAGAAACCCAGCCTATTTCAAGTTTATGGGAAGAAATCCTTAGCGATGCTCAATTTGAAGCAGAACAAATGGGTAAAGCCCTGCACTACTCACCTATCCCGGATCTCTCCATTTCTGGCAACCCTAAGCTGCTAATGAGCGCGGTAGAAAACATTATCCGCAACGCTATCTACTATGGCAAAGACCAAGTCTCAATAAACATCTTGGCTCATCAGGATAACCTACATATCTCAGTGGAAGATAATGGTGATGGTGTCCCTGAAAATGAAATGCAAGATATCTTTCGCCCCTTCTATCGAGTTTCCACCGCCCGAGATAGAAATAGTGGCGGTGCAGGACTTGGGTTAGCGATAACCGAAAGTGCCATTCGACAGCACAATGGGACCATTGTTGCCAGTCGCAGTGGCTTGGGCGGGCTTAAGGTAGACATTAGACTGCCCATCCATCATTGAGCGATATCAGCTTATACCCGAGTTACTTCTCGAAGTAATTTGGGTATATACTGCACGCTTCATTCACTCTGATTTAAACGCCATGCTTGATATCGCCCTTTATGAACCCGAAATTGCCCCCAATACTGGCAATATTATCCGCTTATGTGCCAATTGCGGCGCTAGGCTCCATCTGATTGAACCACTGGGTTTCGACTTAGAAGAAAAAAAACTTCGTAGAGCAGGGTTGGATTACCACGATCTGGCTAGAGTAAAGAGACACAAAAATTTCGATGCGTTTTTAGCCTATTTAGCCGAAGAAAAAGCCGACGGTTACCGCTTGTTTGCCTGCACAACAAAAACCACTGGTCATCATGTTGACGCAAGCTATAAACAAGGCGATGTGTTGTTATTTGGCCCGGAAACGCGCGGCCTACCCGCGGACGTCATTGATAGCCTACCATTTGAGCAACGTATTAGAATTCCTATGATGCCCGAAGCACGCAGTTTAAACTTATCTAACGCCGTCGCCATAATCGCGTTTGAGGCATGGCGACAACTGGGTTTTTCCGGTGGCCAATGAGCCTACTTCCGCTACCCTAGAGAAAGCTAAACGGCTTCTCTAGGGCTTATTGAGCTTGTCTCTGTCCTGTTCGTCTTTCGTCTCATATTCGCCTTCATAAGTACTGCCAGTCTCATCCTTGCCAAAAGGCGCTTGGTTAAAGCCACCTCTTGTGGCCATTTTAATTTCTGCTTTTTTCATGACATATTGAGATAAATGTTTTCGAGGCAGCGGAAGTAATAATATCATGCCCATCAGATCGGTGAGAAAACCGGGGGTAATAAGAAGAAAACCTGCCACCGCCAGCATCACTCCTTCAAATATTTCTTGAGTGGGGATTTCTCCTCGTTGCAGGCGTTGTTGTACCGAGATAAGCATTTTTAATCCCTGACTGCGCACTAAAGAGGCACCAACAAAGGCGCTAATCAGAACCAATGCAGCAGTGGGCCATAACCCAATGACACTGCCCACTTGAATAAATATCGCAATTTCAATCACAGGAATTGCTATAAACATGAAAAATAATAAGGCAAACACACGCGCTCCTTAATCAATCCGAACAGGTGTACACTTTTTGCTCCATTTGTCAGTTATCCATGCGATTAACTGCAAAATTGGTAAGAAAAAGTATATCTTTTAGCAAACATACCAAAGCTTTACGTTGAAGTAGACATTTTTAGTCCAAATTGCCCAGCACAACAAAGAATGACTTAAAACCAACCTCATGCCATTTCCAGCGGTGACAAATCAAAAAAAGGTGATCTAACTACTTTTTTTATCGCTTTTGTACAGTATGATTGCCCGTGTTTGTATGCCCACACATCTAGGGTCTGTGAACTTGGGTATATAAGGACAGTTTAGCACTATAAAGTCCAAGGATAGGATTACTAACTAAAACTCTAAGTATCCCTAATCACCTAATTTAATCTTTTGAGGACTTTTCAACATGTCTACTCTATCCACATCGCCTGAGATCCAATCCAAACCCATCCGAATTGAAGAAGATTTACTAGGGCAAAGAGAAGTACCAGCTGATGCTTATTACGGCATTCATACCCTAAGGGCGATGGAAAACTTTAATATCTCCAACGTCACCATTTCTGATGTGCCGGAGTTTGTTCGTGGCATGGTCATGACCAAAAAAGCAGCGGCGCTGGCCAACAAGGAGCTCGGTGTTATCCCTAGTGACATCGCTGAATATATTCTTCAAGCCTGTGACCTTATTCTTGAAACTGGCAAATGTATGGATCAGTTTCCGTCGGATGTCTTTCAAGGTGGCGCTGGCACTTCGGTCAACATGAACACTAACGAAGTCATTGCTAATGTGGCGTTAGAGCTGATGGGCAAAGAAAAAGGGCAATACGACATTGTTAACCCTAATGACCATGTCAACAAGAGCCAATCCACCAACTGCGCCTATCCAACTGGATTTCGCATTTCCGTTTTCAACAGCGTACAAAAGCTTACCGATGCGATTGAATATTTAAGGCAGGCGTTTGAGTTGAAAAGCCAAGAATTCAGCACCATCCTGAAAATGGGCCGCACTCAATTACAAGACGCCGTTCCTATGACGGTTGGCCAAGAGTTTCGTGCATGGTCAGTGACATTGAAAGAAGAAATTCGTGCACTGGAGTACACCTCTAAATTACTCCTTGAAGTAAACTTAGGTGCCACTGCAATTGGTACTGGTCTGAATGCCGCTCAAGGCTATCAAGAGCTGGCAGTAAAACATCTTGCCGCGGTGACAGGTTTAGACTGCATTCCAGCTGAAGACTTGATTGAAGCAACCTCAGACTGCGGCGCCTATGTGATGACGCACGGTGCCATCAAACGTCTTGCTGTCAAACTATCCAAGATTTGTAACGATTTACGCCTGCTGTCTTCCGGTCCTCGTGCTGGTCTAAACGAGCTGAACCTACCAGAGCTGCAAGCTGGCTCTTCCATAATGCCTGCCAAAGTGAACCCCGTCGTCCCTGAAGTGGTCAACCAAGTTTGTTTTAAAGTGCTGGGTAATGACAACACCATCTCCATTGCAGCAGAAGGTGGACAACTTCAATTGAATGTTATGGAGCCAGTCATCGCGCAAAGCATATTTGAATCATTGGATATTCTCACTAACGCTTGTGTAAACCTAAGAGATAAGTGCATTGATGGTATTACGGTCAATAAAGAGATCTGCGAAGGCTATGTTCACAATTCGATTGGTATCGTGACTTACTTAAACCCATACATAGGTCACCATCAAGGTGATATCGTCGGTAAGATTTGTGCTGAGACTGGAAAGAGCGTTCGCGAGGTCGTTTTAGAGCGTGGATTATTAACCGAAGAGCAATTGGATGAGATTCTTTCCACTTCCAATTTCATGCAACCAAAATACAACGCCAAACGCTACGAATAATCGCCACTTTTTAGGCCTTCTTTTGAGGGCCTTTTTCCTTGCTTCTCTTTCTAACACCTTCGCTGAACAAGGCTAATTTTGGCTTAGCGCACATAATTAAGTGACCTCATCGAATTAAATCAGCCTTGATGAAACTTATTTAGCGGTAATCCTGTCTGTTTTAGTTAGAATACCGCCAATCCATACGATAAAAATCAACTTATGCGCGCACTGTTTTCCCTGTTTGTTTTTGTAATCATTTCTCTCTCCGCTCCTGCTTTCGCCCAGCTTGGTGACAAAGTGTCATTACCAGGTGCAAATACTAGTTCTCCAACATTTGTTCCTGTCGACCAAGCGTTTGAATTTAGCCATATTAAGCAATCTGGCGTGGTCTACCTTGATTGGCAAGTCAAGCCCGGCTACTACCTGTATCAACGCTCTATTAAGGTTCAAGGAAATAAGGCGGAATTAGGCAGTTTTATTATCCCGCAAGGTAAGCCACACAAAGACGAGTTCTTTGGCGAGGTCAACATTTACACCTCACCGTTATCTATTGCTGTACCCGTTATCAGCCAACAACCAGGTGCGCAGTTAATTGTAGAGTATCAGGGCTGTGCCAAGGCAGGGTTTTGCTATCCACCTGAAACCAAGGTGGTCGATTTACAACCTGTTCAACTACAAAGCTCAACAACGCCAGTTCCCCCCGTCAAATCAGCGAGTGGAACGGTGCCAGCTTCATCGACCGCCAAATCTTCACCAAGTAGCGACGATTCCAGTGAGTCAATGTATTCCAAGTTTTTGGGTGATTACTGGTGGACACCTTTGTTATTTTTAGCCCTTGGAGTAGGTCTTGCCTTTACCCCTTGCGTGTTGCCAATGTACCCGATCCTCACCAGTATTGTTCTAGGTGGCGGCAGGCTCACCCATCGAAAAGCGTTTGCACTTTCCATGGTGTATGTACAAGGCATGGCGCTGACCTACACCATCTTAGGCCTCATCGTTGCGTCTGCTGGCCTGCAATTTCAAGCCGCAATGCAACACCCTTATGTCCTCATCGGTTTAAGTATTTTATTTGTCGCACTTGCCCTATCCATGTTTGGCCTTTATTCACTGCAACTGCCAAGCAAAATGCAAACTTGGCTAAACTCATTAAGCAACCAACAGCGTTCGGGCAACTACCTTGGTGTGTTTGCGATGGGCGCAATTTCTGGGCTGGTTTGCTCTCCATGTACCACTGCGCCGCTTTCTGGAGCATTACTGTACGTTGCACAAACGGGCAATCTCTTCATCGGTGGGATTACGCTTTATGCTTTAGCGCTAGGTATGGGCATCCCACTCATGCTAGCAGCCGTATTTGGCAATAAGTTACTGCCAAAATCCGGCGACTGGATGAACAAGATCAAGGTGTTGTTCGGTTTTATCTTGCTTGCAGCCCCCATTTTCCTAATAGAGCGTATTATTCCTGATTTTTGGACATCTATACTGTGGTCCATTTTGGGCATCGCTGCCTTTGGTTGGCTTTATCATGTAAAAAACAGTTTTCAGTTTGGTGGCTGGAGGCAAAGCTTGGTAGCCATTGTTGCTATTTTAGGCATCTTGTTTTCAGCACAACCTTTGCTTAATGACTGGTATTTACCTTCAGCATCTAAGGCGGTGAGTGGCCCGCAAATTCAATTTACTAGAATCCATTCCGTTGAGGAGCTCAATGCTCAGCTACAACAGGCCAAAGCCGAACATAAACCTGTCATGCTCGACTTTTACGCCGATTGGTGCGTTGCATGTAAAGAATTTGAAAAATATACCTTTCATGATAAGGCAGTTGAAGAAAAGTTAAGTCAGTTTGTCTTACTACAAGTGGACGTTACCAAAAGCCAGCCAGAAGACTTTAAACTTATGCAAAAGATGGGCGTGTTAGGCTTACCGACTATTGAGTTTTGGGATGCATCGGGCCAGCACCTCCCCTCAGCCAAGGTCACCGGATTTAAAAACGCCAACGCTTTCCTTGCGCATCTCAACCAATTCAACTTCACCAATACCTTGTAGTTAGGCATTGTTGTTTTTTAGCTTATTTCGCGCTCATATTAGCGAAATAAGCTAAAACCGTGACAACACATTCACATTTTTAAGAACAAAAAACTAAATTGGATGCATATAGGTTGTCGCCATTCACTAGAGACGGGTATAGTAGGGCAACAGCCATCCATCAGTACTTTGTTTATGGACTCAAGTTACACAATCGTTATTGCTGACGATCACCCTTTGTTCCGAAATGCACTTTTCCAATCAGTAAATTTGGCTGTTGAAAATGCAAATCTATTAGAAGCCGATTCGTTAGAAGCATTATTCTCTCTCGTGAAGAGCAATGAGGAGCCTGACCTTGTCCTACTGGATTTAAAAATGCCAGGCGCCAATGGTATGTCTGGCCTAATTCAACTGAGAGCCGACTACCCCAACCTGCCTGTTGTGGTGATTTCTGCCAACGAAGAGCCTTCTGTCATCTCACAAGTTAAAGCGCACGGTGCGTTCGGTTTTATTCCGAAATCCAGCGATATAAAGTCATTAATCGGCGCCCTAAATCAAATTCTTGGTGGTGAACCTTATTTCCCCGACATTTGCTCTGTTCATTCGCAAGCTTGCTTGGAGTTATCGCAAAAAATTGCCACGCTTACTCCTCAACAATATAAGGTGCTCACCATGCTGTCAGACGGTTTATTGAACAAGCAAATTGCTTACGACCTCAACGTTTCAGAGGCAACAATAAAAGCGCATATGACGGCCATTTTTCGTAAGTTAGGTGTTAAAAATAGAACCCAAGCGGTTATTTTGCTTCAACAAACAGAAACTGAACATTAAACGTTACACAATCTTCACAAATTTTAACTAAAACACGTTACACTAGAGATTAACCTATGGTCTGTTGACCTAGCCCATTCATCCCTCTGTTTTATTAACTCTGGGAGGTTCCTTTGCTTGATAATCTCATTACTCAGTTTGTACTTTTGTGGGCAGTAGTCGATCCTATCGGCTCTGTTCCTGTCTACATGTCACAAACCCATCACTTAGAGCTGAAGCAGCGCCGACTGGTTGCACTCAAAGCGGTTGCCATTGCGACCTTTGTTCTGTTGTTCTTTTTACTTGCAGGACAAATGCTGTTAGAAGCTATGCAAATCCCCCTACCCGCTTTTCAGGCCGCGGGTGGCTTGGTATTGCTCCTTTTCGCACTCAGCATGATTTTTGGTGAGAGCAAACCCGAAATTGAACAAAAAATTTCAGAAGAAATCAGTCACTCTGAATTGGCCAACCTCGCCGTTTACCCTTTAGCGATACCTTCTATCGCCTCTCCAGGCGCCATGATGGCGATTGTACTGATGACAGACAACCACAGGTACTCAGTGATCGATCAGACCCTAACGGCTGGCGTTACCTTATCGGTCATGCTGATTACGTTGTTATTGCTACTTAGCGCAACCAGCATACAAAAGCTAATTGGCACAGTGGGTGCTGCAGTGATAAGCCGAGTCATGGGACTCATATTAGCGGCGGTTGCGTTAAACAACCTGTTATTAGGAATTAAAGATTTTTACTTCTAGGCAGGAAAGATTGTTCAGGTCATGACCAACGCACTGTTGGCATGACCTGATATTTTAGCAAAATGACGGATCACCAATTGTTGTCATCGAAGCCGCCACCATCAAAGCCACCGAAGCTGCTATCATCGAAGCCGCCTGAATCAAAACCAGAGTTGTCAAAACCACTGTCGTTGTTGAAAGCGCCGTTATCGACATTACCAAATCCAGCGTCAGACGGTGAGCTGTTGTTCCAGTTGTCTGTACCGAGCCCATCATTGCCCGACATAAACCCACTCGATGTATCATTCCAACCGCCAGAGTCCATATTCTGGTTCATATCTGAGCCGTCAAATTGATTGCCACCTGGCGCCTCATTAATGATGGTTTCATTGACGATAGACTCACGACCACCACCGAGAATGCCGCCACCACCTAGCATGTGCGAGACACCTTCAAACAGCAATGCTCCACCGGCAACACCAAGCGCGGTACTCGCGGCTTGGCCCATAAAGCTGCTACCACGAGAAGGGCGGAAGTTTTGTGCTTGAGAGTAGTTGTTTTGTGGCTGCGAATACGCAGAGGAATAGCCATTGTTGACCATGCTCTGCTGACCAAAACCGCCATTACCAAAGCCACTCGTCGATGAACGATTGGTTGACTGGGAAGTGCCACCAAATAAGCCACTCAAAAAACCGCTTTTCTTCGGGCTCGAAGAAGCTTGTTGAACTTCTTGCTCTAGCTGCTGGATTTTCTCCTGACTGGCTTTAAGTGCTTGCTCTTGCAGTAGCACTGCTTGTGTCAGTAGGTACATAGATCGGGGCTGGTTGGACATCAGCTTCTGAATCAGTTTCTCGGCGTCCGTGTCAATATCTGACAATTGAGCTTGCTGAAGTCGCTGTGCCAAGTTTTCGATTAAAGCTTTTTCATCAGCGTTCATTTCTAACCTCTTAAGAAATCAATTTTAGTCAAAAATCAGTATCAGATTCATTTGTCTAGGCGCACTAACTAAACGTCAGTCACGCAGATTCCTTTCAGCAACATGTCCCAACTCGATACTTCACTTGCCTCGCCGTTTGGCGATCTGGAGTCAATGATCCAAGCCTTAGGTATACTCTCTTTGCCTGCACAGGCCAAGCATTATCACTTCTTGCTCATTTTATGATCAAACCAATTCGCAACATGAATACATTTAACAACAATACGAACGTGTAATTTAACCAATACATTGATTAAGCATCGCTCTAAGCTTAATCGCTTTGACAGGTTTGGGAATGAATTCGAAGCCCTCTAGATGAATACTTTCCGTCATAGTTTCTGTACGGTCAGCGCTAATGATTACCCCTAAGAATGGGCTTGAAATTGCCTGCTTTAATCCGGTAAGCACATCAATCCCAGTCAACAAACCATCTAATCGATAGTCAGAAAGTACAGCCGCAGGTGCCCAGTCTGAGGTTAATTGTGCAAGGCTCTGTTCCAAATCAGGCGCAACCCTGACATCACACCCCCAACGTTCGAGCAATGACTGCATGGCAACCAAAATCGTCTCTTCATTATCGACGCATAAGATTTTCATATTTTGTAAATTGGATATGGGCTTGTTGGCGGACTCCGACTGAGTAAGTCGCGGCTTTGCTGCTTTCGGTAAAGTGATCGAAAACACGCTGCCACACCCGGGGCGCGACTGCATGGCAAGCTGATGGCCTAATACATTGGCTATCCCCTTAGATATGGCCAGCCCCAACCCTAGACCATTGTGCGAGTTGCTACTATGCCCGCGGGTAAATTCATCGAAAATCTCTCGTTGTTTACTTTCATCGATTCCCTGGCCATTGTCCCAAACTTCTATTTTGACCTGATCCTGTTCTCGACGGACACCAAGCAGTACCTTTCCATTAGGGTTGTAACGAAAAGCATTAGTTAGAAAATTTTGAATCACGCGACGAAGCAACTTGGCATCCGACTTCACATACAAAGAGGACGCTACGGTATTGAAATGAATATTTTGCTCAGCAGACAAAGCGCCAAATTCCGCGTTGAGATTGCAAAGCACATCGTTGATGGCAAACGTTGACATGTGAATATCCAGTTTGCCGGATTCCAAACGAGAGATATCCAGTAAATCACTAATTAAGTCTTCAGCGGCATTGAGCGCACTTTCAATATGCTCGGACAAGCCCCGACTTTCTTTATCTTGACTCACTTCCGATAGCGATGAAGCAAACAGCCGAGCCGCATTTAGAGGCTGCATTAAATCATGGCTGACGGCGGCTAGAAAGCGAGACTTTGACTTAGATTCATACTCCGCTTTTTGCCGCGCTCCCACCAACTCTCGGTTTAAGGTTTGCAGCTCTTGCGTGCGTTCCAGTACCCGCTCTTCCAGCGTCTCATTTGCCTGCTTAAGCGCCTGCTCTGTTTTACGAAACTCGGTGATGTCGGTATAGCGCATCACAAACCCACCGCCTGGCATAGGACTTCCATGTACCTCAATAACCCGCCCCCCAGGCGCTTTTCGAGTTGAAGTGTGTGTCTTGCCTTGCTCCAGATAAAAAATTCGATGTCTGACATGCTCTTCCATTTCACCAGGATCGAACAGCCCATTTTGGGTATTGAACTGGATCATTTCCTCAAAAGGTCTCCCGACTTTGACCAAGCTAGACGGAAAGTTAAACAGCTCTTGGTATCTTTGGTTCCACGCTACCAACTTGTGTTGCTTGTCTATGACGGCTATGCCTTGATCAAGATGTTCAATGGCCCCTTGCAGTACGCCGCGGCTAAAATCGTAGATCTCTGACGCTTCATCCATAATGGTTGCAATATCTTCCAATTGCATACTACGCCCCTGCAGAGCAGACGTTAGCACTAACTTAGCTGACGACACCCCAAAAACACTGGCCAGTACCTTTTCGGTATAACGAATCAACGCGGAAGGTGCCTGCTGATTAGGCTCTATATGTTCGCCGTGAGTATGCCAAAACTCGCGAAACTCCCGGCGCATACGATCTCGGCCAACAAAACGCGAGGCCAATAACTCCAACTCACCAACGGTGACCCTACTTTGATAAACATTCACGCTATCGGTTTCTGGCATCGGCGAACCAATAAAGGCAGCACTAAGTAAGCGCTCACTTAGGCTCGTTCGAGTCATTAAAGACACCACGACATAAAATAATGCATTAACCAGTAGACTGAGTAACATGCCCCAATCCATTGGGTCCACACTCAGCCCCGCCCAAAGTGAACTCGGTGAAATTACCCAAAGTAAAAAGTTACTGCTGCTATCACCGGCCAGCCAACCCAACTGATACATGAGTGTCACCAGCCAAACGAAAAAGCCAGCGGCAAGTCCAGAATAGACACCCCGTCGATTGCCCAACCGCCAATACATCCCCCCGATCAGCGCTGGTGCAAATTGGCCAACCGCTGCAAAAGACAGAAAACCAATCTCCGCTAATGAGTGAACATTTTCTAACAGCAGATAGAATAACCACGCACTGAACATCAATAATAGGATGATTAACCTACGCGCAGAAATGAGTTGTTGAGTAAAGCGCCAGCGATGCTGGCTTACGATTTTTGTTCGACGTAGCAGGTATGGCACCACAATTTCGTTGGAAACCATAATCGACAAGGCAATCGTTGATACTACGACCATACCAAAAGCCGCTGACAGGCCACCAATAAAGGCAAACAAGGTTAAGCCGTACTGCCCCATACTGAGTGGCAAGGTCAACACGTGATTGAATCTTGCCGGCAACTCTAATAGGCCAATACCCGCCCAGGCGATTGGCAGGACAAATACCGCTAAGATCAACAAGTAGAGCGGAAAAATAACCCGTGCTTTCTTTAAATCTTGTAGTTTCTCGTTTTCCACCACCATCATATGAAATTGCCTTGGCAAGCAAATAATCGCCAGCCCAGCTAGCAGAGTGTGAATAAATAATGTGACAAGATCAGGCGGCTGATAGGTTTGTTTAGCGACATGTACGATGTCGACGATTTTGACCGAAAAAGCTAAGTAAATAGCAAATGCGCCCACCATGACATAAGCCAGCAACTTGATAATTGACTCAAACGCAATCACTTTCGTTAGGCCACGATGTTGCTCATTAGCTTCTAAATGTTGGTTACCGAAAAGAATGGTAAATAGGGCTAGGACACAGACAATAGAAAAAGACAGCAGCTCTTTATACTTACCGAGAAAATGAACCACATTAGGCGAAACCACTTCTAAGCCGAGTATAATGCCTTTAATCTGCAATGCGATATAGGGCAGCACGCCAATGACAGCACAAACGGTAAGTACCGTTGCCAAACTGTGTGACTTTCCATACCTTGCGGCGATAAAGTCGGCGATCGAGCTAACATTTTCCCTTTTAGATATGACGATAAGTTTCGCCAGAATGCGCCAACCAAAAACAAATACGATGATGGGAGCAATATAGACAGGCAAAAACGACCAAGGGTTTACACTGGCCTCACCAATCGTGCCAAAAAAAGCCCATGACGTGCAATACACTCCCAACGACAGACTATAAATCCACGGACGCCAACGATCTAACCAGCTTTTTCGCCTATCTCCATACCAGGCAAGCAAGAACAATAAGCTGAGATAAACCAAAGATAAAGGGACAACTAGCCAGCCCATTATATTTTCCTACCTTTTGACGATTTCGTTTATATAGTGATTTTGCTCTACCACTAGTTAATTTTGCTCTTCAGCACGTTTCGAAGCAAGCTGACTACCGAGCGACGGCAAAGGCTTTCTATCGATGCGAATGAATAATGCCAAGCCGCCCATCAAGGCCATCAACCAAAAGATATTTGCTCCCCAATACTCGTAACCCCAACCACTGATCGCGGTCATTATCGCAATGAAAGCGCCGAGAGGAATAGCATTGTATAACGCTTGCAATACCACAGTACGACTTTCTTCGCTTTGTTCTATATAACGAATGGTGGCGAGATGCGCAGTCGCGAACGTCACGCCATGTAGAAGTTGCACCACTACTAAAAGAGCCACTTCTGTACTTAGCGCCGTCAGTACCCAACGCACTATCACACCTATCGACGAGATAACAAACATGGCCCTTAGTGAGCGATTGGCGAATAGATATTTGCTAAGTGCAAACACCATGATTTCGGCTATAACACCCAGGCTCCACAAATAGCCAATGGTGGCTCCTGATATGCCCGCACTCTTCCAGTGAATGCTGCTGAAGCTGTAATAGGCAGCGTGACTACCTTGGATCAGTGACGTCAACAACAAGAATTTGATCACCTGCCAGTCCTTAAGCTGAGAGAATACTTTAGGCCTGTTTGAGGTGCGTTTTACATTGGAGGCTGGCATCGGATTGGTGTTACGAAAACTACAAAGAACAGAAGCCAGCGTGCCCACTAACGCGGTAACCACTATCACACCCGTGCCATAGAAGGAGATTAAATAGCCCACCACGGTCGAGCCAACAATAAAAGCAACCGAACCCCATAGGCGTGTGCGGCCATAGTCCAAGATTTTCAAACGCGAGTAGTAGTTCGCCATCGAATCAGACAAAGCCGTAATGAGACCACAACATAAATTAAATAGTACTGTTGCCAATGCGAGCAACCAGAAGTTTTCCTCAACAAAGTAATACAAAGCGATAAAGCTAGCCGACAGACAGGCAAAGATTCTTAATACCGGCAAGAACTGCTCAGCGAGATGAAAACGGGGTGTCAAAACGAGGTTGGCCACACATCGAGTCGCAAACCCGATGCCAATTAAAATACCGATATCGGGTGCTGAAATCCTTTGGCCTTCATACCATAAAGCCCAAAAAGGGAGATACACTCCATAGGCAAAGAAAAAACCAAAAATAAACTGGGATATCCATCGGTGAGGTGAGGGGGAATTCATCGTTCTTCCTAATCAATGATGCTTGAAATTCGCCTACCGTACGGCAAATTTTCATTCTGAGATTGAGTGAAGCTAGAGTTTACAACAAGATTATCAATGCCGTCTGAAGCCTGCACGATATTTCCCAAACATCCAAACCTAAACATGCTCACGTTGCTTACACTACAAAGTCGAACGAACAAAACCACACTCATCACATGGAATAAAAGTACTCAGCTTAAAGCATGACTGGTTACATAACCATCTTCAACAGTGTATTAGCGCCACTTAGTTTTAGTCGTAAAATAACGACCTACGCACTGTAACACAGGGAGTAATAACCAAACAAAAGCACCACATGTCATTGTTATTATTAAATTATAATACAGAGCACTCGACCTATTAAAACATAGCTCAACTCATGGAGTCATCGCTAACCCTTTACGCTGTGGGTGAAAGGAATCCCCATAACCCCCGACTTTGGCTATCAAATCAGATCAAATAATCACCAACCACCTTAAAGATTTGTTAAAACGACCACAATTTAATCTTTCCTAGATTGCCGCACCGTTAAGGTGAAAATATGCCGCCGATTCTTGTCGGCAATAACTTTGAACTTCCGCCAAACTGACGCAAACTAGCCAGAAAAAATTAACCAATTGCATAAATGGAGTTTTTTTTTCAATCAAAATAAGCATATTGATAAATAATTCGCTCACAAAACAGCCAAACAAATCAATCTACGCCTAAAGTCTAATTGCAGTGCGAATAACTCTAACCGAGAGTGGCGGACAGTGTCATAAGCCTGTGACACTGATAACAAAAAATTCCTAAATACACCGAAAGCCACCGATTTGGCGCAATAATGGGTTCAATTTTATATTTAACCTCTGCGAAACAAATAAGTGAATTTCCTGTAACGATTTAAAGCTCTAACATTATGCGTTTGCTGAATTCAGAAGGAGAGAAGCAATGAGCGAAGCCCATGTTTACCCGGTGAAAGAAAATATCAAAGCCACGACACATGCTGATCACCAGACTTACCTCACCATGTACCAACAATCCATTAGCAACCCAGTCGATTTCTGGGCAGAACATGGGAAGATTGTTGATTGGATCAAACCCTTCACTCAGGTTAAAAATACTTCTTTTGATACTGGCCATGTTGATATTCGTTGGTTCGAAGATGGCACACTCAATGTGTCAGCAAACTGTATTGATCGTCACCTAGCCACCAAAGGCGATGAAGTGGCGATCATTTGGGAAGGTGACAACCCAGAAGATGATAAGACGCTAACCTTTAATCAATTACATAAAGAAGTGTGCCGATTCTCAAATGCCTTAAAAGAGCAAGGTGTCAACAAAGGCGATGTGGTCTGTCTTTATATGCCTATGGTGCCAGAAGCCGCTATTGCTATGTTGGCATGTACCCGAATTGGCGCCGTGCATACCATCGTATTTGGTGGTTTTTCTCCAGAGGCCTTAGCAGGACGCATCATTGACTCAGACGCAAAAGTTGTCGTGACGGCTGATGAAGGTGTGCGCGGAGGCCGTGCCGTACCACTGAAGAAAAATGTCGATGAAGCATTGACCAACCCAGAAGTAAGCACCATTACCAAAGTATTGGTGCTACAACGCACAGGCGCTGATATTGAATGGCATTCCCACAGAGATGTCTGGTGGCATGAAGCGACGGCTAATGTATCAGACGAGTGCCCTGCTGAAGAAATGAAAGCAGAAGATCCTTTGTTTATTCTTTATACCTCAGGCTCAACGGGCAAGCCAAAAGGGGTGCTACACACCACAGGTGGTTATCTTGTCTATGCCACAATGACATTCAAGTATGTATTTGACTACCAAGAAGGCGAAACCTTTTGGTGTACTGCAGATGTGGGTTGGATCACTGGCCACACCTACCTTATTTATGGACCACTATCAAACGGTGCAAAAACCATTTTATTCGAGGGTGTACCAAACTACCCTGAAACCAGCCGTATGAGCCAGGTCGTTGACAAACACAACGTCAATATTCTTTATACCGCGCCAACGGCCATTCGTGCACTGATGGCAAAAGGCGATGAAGCGATAGGCTCAACCAGCCGTAGCAGCTTAAGAATCATGGGCTCAGTGGGTGAACCCATCAACCCAGAGGCTTGGGAGTGGTATTATCAAGCCATTGGTAACTCGAATTCTCCAATTGTAGATACGTGGTGGCAAACCGAAACCGGTGGCATTTTGATCACCCCACTGCCAGGAGCCACCGATCTTAAACCTGGCTCGGCAAGCAAACCATTCTTTGGCGTGCAGCCTGCTCTAGTGGATAACTTGGGTAATGTTGTCGAAGGCGCAACAGAAGGTAACCTGGTTATCCTAGATTCATGGCCAGGACAAATGCGCACCGTTTATGGAGACCATGAACGCTTTGAGCAAACCTACTTCTCAACCTTTAAAGGCATGTATTTTACTGGCGACGGCGCCCGTAGAGATGAAGATGGTTACTACTGGATCACAGGTCGTGTGGACGATGTTCTTAACGTTTCAGGCCACCGAATGGGCACAGCAGAAATTGAATCTGCTCTAGTGGCATTCGACAAAATTGCTGAGGCTGCCATCGTTGGCATTCCGCATGACATTAAGGGCCAAGCGATTTACGCCTACATTACCCTTAACGATGGCGAGTACCCGAGCGCGGAACTGCACAAAGAAGTCAAAGACTGGGTGAGAAAAGAAATCGGCCCTATTGCTACACCGGATGTATTGCACTGGACTGACTCTTTGCCGAAAACTCGTTCTGGAAAAATCATGCGCCGAATCCTAAGAAAGATTGCAGCAGGTGATACCAGTAACCTTGGCGACACCTCCACTCTTGCCGACCCTAGCGTTGTCGATAAACTTATCGAAGAGAAAAGCGCGCTAGTATAGCGGGCGCCAATATCCCAAATGACTTCAAGCCGCTATGACTCCATAGCGGCTTTATTTTTCCTCTACTCATCGCCTTTAAATGGCAATGAGACCCCACCTGGCGACATGAGCAATTGAGAAATATACATAGTTCAAATGTAACGCGTCAGGAGATTAGACCAGAAAAATGCTGCCATTTGCTCTGAATTGACTATAATCTGTGTCAATTTGTTAGCTTTCATCAAATTTAAACAAAAATTCCTTGATGAAGGGTGAAAAAATGTGGGAGTATTCGTATTCCTCTCATATTAATGAAAGATGGCTGCATAATGTCTACAAACTTAAGCATTCTCGTTCTAAATGGCCCAAACCTTAACCTATTAGGCCTTAGAGAGCCGACACATTATGGTTCCAACACACTGGGCCATATTGTTGAGAATTTAGAGAAGCAAGCCCAAAAGGAAAACATTGAGCTAGCACATCTCCAATCTAACAAAGAATATGAACTGATTGAAGCGATACATGCCGCACATGGTAAGGTCGATTTTATCATTATTAACCCAGCGGCGTTTACCCACACAAGTGTGGCACTAAGAGATGCATTGCTGGGTGTCGCAATACCATTTATAGAGGTGCACTTATCCAATGTGCATGCTCGCGAGCCCTTCCGCCACCATTCCTATCTGTCGGACAAAGCAGTGGGTGTGATTTGCGGCTTAGGGGCACAAGGTTACGAATTCGCTCTGTCTGCTGCTGTTAAACACTTGCAGTCACAGTAAGACCCATACTCTACAGCTCTCTGAGCTGTCTTAACTACAAGATAAAAGAGAAAGACATAATGGATATCCGTAAAATTAAAAAACTTATTGAATTAGTTGAAGAATCTGGCATTGCGGAGCTGGAGATTTCTGAAGGTGAAGAGTCGGTACGCATCAGTCGTAACGGTACTGCAGCGCCTGTTGCTCCTGTTCAATATGCGGCAGCGCCTGCGCCAGTAGCGGCACCAGCAGCGGCACCTGCTGCTCCAGCAGAAGCTGAACAAGCAGCACCTGCTAAAGCACCAACGGGTCACCAAGTGCTTTCTCCAATGGTCGGGACTTTCTACCGTGCTCCAAGCCCTGATGCAAAATCATTTATCGAAGTGGGCCAAAGCGTCACAGCAGGTGAAACACTTTGCATCGTTGAAGCAATGAAAATGATGAACCAAATCGAAGCTGACAAATCAGGCGTTGTGACTGCAATCCTAGTCGAGGATGGCCAACCAGTTGAATTCGATCAACCTCTTGTTGTTATCGAATAAGTAGAGGCCACATCTCATGTTAGATAAATTAGTCATCGCGAACCGAGGTGAAATTGCACTTCGTATTCTTCGCGCATGTAAAGAACTCGGCATCAAAACCGTTGCTGTACACTCCACTGCCGACCGTGATTTAAAACACGTTTTACTTGCGGATGAAACGGTTTGTATTGGCCCTGCTCGCGGTATTGATAGCTACCTAAACATTCCTCGCATTATCTCTGCAGCCGAAGTAACAGGTGCAATTGCAATTCACCCAGGTTATGGCTTCTTATCCGAAAATGCTGATTTTGCTGAGCAAGTAGAGCGCAGTGGCTTTATTTTTGTTGGCCCTAAAGCGGAAACTATTCGCATCATGGGTGACAAAGTATCAGCAATCAACGCCATGAAAAAAGCAGGTGTACCATGTGTGCCTGGCTCTGATGGCCCGCTTGATAACGATGCGACCAAAAACAAAGCTCATGCAAAACGCATTGGCTACCCAGTGATCATCAAAGCATCTGGTGGCGGTGGTGGTCGTGGTATGCGTGTGGTTCGCTCAGAAGGTGAGCTGGTCGAAGCGATTGCTATGACTCGTGCTGAAGCCAAAGCGGCATTCAACAACGACATGGTTTACATGGAGAAATTCCTTGAAAACCCACGTCACGTTGAAGTACAAGTTATCGCAGATGGTCAAGGCAATGCGATTCACTTAGGTGAGCGTGACTGCTCTATGCAGCGTCGCCACCAAAAGGTCGTGGAAGAAGCACCAGCTCCAGGTATCACCGCTGAAATGCGTAAGTACATCGGTGAGCGCTGTACACGTGCTTGTATCGAAATTGGCTATCGCGGTGCAGGTACGTTTGAGTTCCTATACGAGAACGGCGAATTCTACTTTATCGAGATGAATACGCGTATTCAGGTTGAACACCCAGTCACTGAAATGGTCACTGGCGTTGATCTGATTAAAGAGCAGCTTCGTGTCGCAGCAGGTCAACCGCTGTCTTACACTCAAGACGACATCAAAATCAGTGGACATGCGATTGAATGCCGTATTAACGCAGAAGATCCTGAACGCTTCCTACCCTCTCCAGGTAAGATCGAACGCTTCCACCCACCAGGTGGCATGGGCGTACGTTGGGAATCTCACATCTACGCAGGCTACAGCGTTCCTCCACACTACGATTCAATGATCGGCAAACTCATCACCTTTGGTGAAAACCGTGATGTTGCCATCGCTCGAATGAAGAATGCGTTGGGCGAGATGATTGTAGAAGGCATCAAAACCAACGTGCCGCTACAAGAATCGATTATGAACGATGAAAACTTCCAGCATGGTGGTGCAAATATCCACTACCTCGAGAAGAAGCTTGGCCTGCAATAACCCTGGCTAACCTGTTCTATCGTCAAGAAAAGCCGCCGATTCGGTGGCTTTTCTTATTTTTCCCTATTTTTGTTCGACATATGGCTTATGAAGTGCCCAAGTTTCATGCTAGACTTGGCGCCCTATCGTTAAGTTGTCGAATATTTAAGCGAATTAAACATGCCTTGGATACAAATAAAGCTCAATGCCACATCAGAAAACGCCGAATCCCTTGGTGATCTGTTGATGGAACAAACTGGCGCGCTTTCCATCACTTTTCTGGATGCTCACGATACGCCCGTGTTTGAGCCTTTACCTGGTGAAACAAGGTTATGGGGCGACACTGACATTCTGGCCTTATATGACGCCGAAGCCGACATAGAATTCGTCGTCAACACGCTTAAGCAAAGTAACTGGTTAGAAGAAGGCTTTGCCTACAAAGTCGAACAGTTAGAAGACAAAGACTGGGAGCGCGAATGGATGGATAATTTCCATCCTATGAAGTTTGGTGAAAGGCTTTGGGTATGCCCAAGCTGGAGAGACGTTCCCGAGCCGGATGCAGTCAATGTCATGCTTGATCCGGGCCTAGCCTTTGGCACAGGTACCCATCCAACGACAGCATTGTGTCTCGAGTGGCTCGAAGGGTTAGACCTTTCTGGTAAAACCGTTATCGACTTCGGTTGCGGCTCAGGTATTTTGGCAATTGCAGCCATTAAACTAGGCGCACAAAAAGTTATTGGTATTGATATCGATCCACAAGCGTTGCTTGCATCGAAAGACAATGCACAACGCAACGGCGTCGCGGACCAGCTTGAAGTGTACTTACCTAAAGATCAGCCTGAAAACTTGGTCGCCGATGTTGTTGTTGCCAATATCTTGGCTGGCCCATTACGAGAACTGTCTCCTATCATTAAAGACTTGGTAAATAGCCATGAAGGCCGTTTAGCCATGTCTGGTGTGTTAGATACACAAGCGGAAGATGTGGCCAATTACTACCGAGATCAATTCGACCTTGACCCTATTGCAGAGCAAAGCGAATGGTGCCGTATCTCAGGAATGAAACAAAGTGCTTAGCTAATTTTATACTAATTGGCTGATTTTTAGGCGAATTACAAAAACAATTTGTAAATGCTCAAATATTAGTCTTTTCACACAAGAAAAAAATGCGTAAAATGCGCGCCCTTGCTGAGACTAAACTGTGAAGACATTTTGAGAATAGGAAACTATCAACTTAAGAACAATTTAATTGTTGCTCCAATGGCTGGAGTCACCGATAGACCTTTCAGAGAATTGTGTCTTAAGTATGGTGCTGGAATGGCTGTCAGCGAAATGATGTCATCCAACCCCAAACTTTGGAATACGGCAAAGTCAAAACAGCGTATGGTACATGCAGGTGAATCCGGTGTCCGCTCGGTACAGATAGCAGGATCCGATCCCATCCTTATGGCCGAAGCTGCTCAATATAGCGTTGAGAATGGTGCCCAAATTATTGATATCAATATGGGTTGCCCGGCAAAAAAAGTGAACAAAAAGCTCGCGGGGTCCGCACTGCTTCAATATCCCGAACTTATCGAGCAGATATTAAAAGCGGTGGTAGGAGCTGTTGATGTCCCTGTGACATTGAAAACCCGTACAGGCTGGGACACAGAAAATAAAAACTGTGTTCAGATTGCCAAACTAGCCCAAGACTGCGGCATTCAAGCTCTTGCCTTACATGGCAGAACTAAAGCTTGTATGTACAAAGGCGAGGCAGAATATAACAGCATCAAAGCCGTCAAACGTGCTATCGATATTCCGGTTATTGCAAATGGCGATATTGATAGCCCTAAAAAAGCGAAACAGGTGCTCGAGTACACTGGCGCTGACGCTTTGATGATCGGTAGACCTGCACAAGGTCGACCATGGATTTTTAAACAAATCCAACATTACTTGGAAAACGGCACTGAAATGCCCGAGCTTCCCATCGAGGAAGTCAAAGGTATATTGCTAGGCCATGTCTCTGCTCTGCATAGTTTTTATGGGGAGTATTTAGGGCCACGCATCGCGCGTAAGCACGTGGGCTGGTATTTAAAAGAGCATGGACAAGCAGGTGAATTTCGCCGTACTTTCAACGCACTAGAAGCTGCAAATCAGCAACTTGACGCGTTAGAAAGTTATTTTGATAACGTTGCATCATAATTAGAGAAGAGCTAGACATAATATGTTCGAACAAAATCTGACATCAGACGCTTTAACAGTAACTACTGTCACTTCACAAGATCAAATCACACAAAAACCTTTGCGTGATTCCGTTAAAGCATCTCTTAAAAACTATCTTGCTCAATTGAATGGCCAAGAAGTTACTGAATTGTATGAATTAGTGTTAGCTGAAGTAGAACAGCCTCTTCTAGACACTATCATGCAATACACTCGCGGCAACCAAACTCGTGCAGCGACTATGATGGGTATCAACCGCGGTACGCTTCGTAAGAAATTGAAAAAATACGGCATGAACTAATCAAAATTAGTTAACCAATTGAATTTAAAGCCCTAGAAACTCAAGTTGTCTAGGGCTTTTATTTTTTTCTACACACCCTGCTCTATGCAAGTCCCTTCGAAAATACCTTCCATTCACATTAACAGCACCAGCATAATAAAAGAGACCGAAGGCCATTTTTTGACTTATAGGCACCACACCCTAAGATTTAAAATGTGGTTGTGCCCAGAAAAGGAACGTCTATGGTAGCTCGGACCCTACTTGTTATTGCCCTTGTTATTCTCACAAGTAGCGCATCTTATGCTAAACAAACCATTCTTGTGATTGAAAGTTATCATGCCGCTCATCCTTGGGGACAGGGATTTAATCGCGGCATCGCGGACGTTATTGACGATAAATACCACATCGATAACTTTTATATGGACACCAAGCGTCTTCCCCCAAGCCAATATGCCGCTCAAGCAGAGGCAGCATGGCAAAAATACCAAGCTATCAAGCCACCTTTGGTAATATTAACCGATGACAATGCACTAAAGTATTTGGGGAAAAAATTTGAAACAGAGCCGATATTAGTCGTTTATCTTGGTATCAACGCTAACCCTAGAAGCTATATTTCACTTCAAGCTAGAAATATTACCGGTGTTATTGAAAGGCCATTACTCACGCATTCATTGGCACATTTAAGCAGAATTTTGAAACCTGCACCTAAAAAGGTATTGGTATTGTTTGACGATGGCACGACATCTCAAGTCATGCGTGACGGTATGGGAGGTAAACAGTTTAGCATCTCAGATATCGACGTAACCGTTTCCACCATTGGTTCTTGGACAACCTGGCAAGAAACCGTCTTAAATGCCAAGAAAGACGGCTTTGATGCGATTATTACCGGCCTATACCACACCATAAAAGACAATAATGAGCCTGTGAAAGCAGACGACATCATTACTTGGACATCAGCCCATTCAGAAATACCGTTATTTGCATTCTGGTCATTCTCTATTGGAAAAGATAAAGCGGCGGGTGGATTGGTTTTAGATGGTTATTTCCAAGGTGAGCTGGCCGCCCAAATTGCGCTAAAAGGGCTTGCCGATGGGCGATTTAAAACCACATTTCCTCAGATCGCAGAAAAAGGCACCCTGATGTTTAGTGAAACTCAGCTTGAAAAGTGGCGCATTGTTTTGCCACCGGAAATGAAGAGCCGAGCCATTCTAGTCAAATAGCTACAAGCCGTTCGCTACTTAACGTCCATCAGTTCTCGTTTTGAGACAATGATTCCAAGCCTACCCTTTACCGAGTAGGCATGTTTAATGGACTAAAGGCTATCCCATAAATCCAGTACCGAACTCTGCTCCTTTCCTTTTTGCGAGTCTATTAACTCGTCAATCAATTGATCATACTCTTGGTGTCGCATGGAGAACTCTTTAGCGGACTCCAATAAGGTTGGAGTTAAGGGAATCGTCCCTTGATACTGGTAACAGCTATGCACTATCTGCCAGTCTTCTTTTGGGGCCAAATTATATGTGTTAAGTAGAGCTCCGAAAGGTGACAACAATGACTCTAACGCATCTAAAAGCGGCTGAGGTAAAGTTTGCTTAACCATAGGAAAGCCGTTACTGTCCAGTTTATCTAGCGTGCTCAGAGCGACTTTCTGCTTGTACACCCACAATTCATCGCTTTCTAACACTTGGTGAGCCTGAGTCCCCAGCGACGCCATGATCGTTTTGAATTCTTCTTTCAAATGCTTCAAGCCATCTACCCCAAGTCGAGAAACAACGTTGGGCTGAGCTTGAAGTGCAGATTTCATCAAACCATCAGCCATATTTCTCAAGCAGCATACTGACTCTTTAATCAAATGGTCTCGGTAAGCATCTAATTCATAAGTTTTTTGTGAGATTCTGTCCAGCAAATGCTCTACGTTAATTGTCATATTCTCTCCCCCAAAAGTGCTATACATCCATTGATTATAAAATGACGGACAACACGGTCCATGAGCAGCCAGAATAGCAAAGGAGGCATGGCAAAAAGTTGATCAAGTATGGTTTTAGAGCTTTTACGTTTTACGCAAAACTTTACTCTTTAAAGCCACAAATGGGAAATTCTCATACCTAAAACGTACTAGTCCAATGAAAGACAGAGCGCCTTCATAAAAAACACCCACACAAGTTCTGTGTGGGTGAAATAAAAATACTGCGCTGAAGAGGCTGGTGCAGTAATTGGCTATGTATGACCGTACTAACGATCACACTGGCCATTATGCAATCGGTTGGGCTAATAATCAGGTGGTAAAAATTGACAGGTGTAAATATGCACATGCTATTATATGCAACTTATTAACTGAGGTGTGGTCATGATATGGACGTAACATGTGCAAATATGGAAGCCGCTTGCCACGAATTCCGAACACTATTTAAAAGCCTGCCGACTAACGTATTACATATAAGCTTTACTACTATTGAACCATCCTCTCAGTCATTAAAAACCATTTCTAGCCAATACCATTGGCATGTGAGCTATTGGGAAGAGAATCTCAACTTACGTGTAGCCAGTCGTATGAAGTCTGGGATCAGTGATTGGCAAAAAAAAGATAGGCCACATCAAAGTTTTTTACTTCATCACAACGTACCTTATAAAACAGATGTTACCCAAGTATTACGAAATAAAGTTGATATTTTATCTATCGCAACTAAGCAGCCACTTGGAAACTATCACCAACAACAACTACTTCGAGCAAAGTCCGCCGTTTCTTTTCATGCGAATAAACTGTGGCGAAAACACAGTGTGTCCGCATTACCTTTACAAAGTGGGAATCATTGTGAACCTACTCAGCCTTTAGGAATTCCTCTGGATCAGGAGCACTTCCAATTTGCAGACATTATCCTCACGAGAAAAGAGCTAAGTACTATCAAGATGCTTCTAAGCCTAAAGTCACCAAAAGAAATTGCTTGGTGTCACCAATGCAGTGAAAGCGCTGAACGCAAAAGAATAGACATAATAAAACGCAAGCTCGGATGCCAAGGTAAACCTAAATCACATTTATTTAATGCACTTACACAGTACGGGATAGCACAAACATGTTGGGACAGTTACACCACGTAAGCATCACCTGCCATTCGATATCTTCTAATCTAGAGTTTTACCAAATGTTTGGATTTGAAAAGCACAAACACTATGAAGATGAAGAGGTGATCATCACTTTATTAAAGAACCAAGGTCACTCGCATATCGAATTGTTTCAGTTCAAATCAAGGGCGGATACCACTGACAGCCGTGAATTTATGGATATTCGTCAACCAGGGATATCACATATCGCACTGCAGGTAGAAGACATCGAAACGTGTCACGCAAACCTTCGCCACACGCGAACCTGTAGCCCTATAAAAAATGCCCGCTTAGGTGGCTTCAAGTACTTTTTTACTCAAGACCCTAATGGTAACAACGTCGAAATACTATCCACCACAGGAGAATAACCAATGTTAAGTTGGCCGCAAAGAGCCGTCGTCGTCTCTGGCAACGCGTTTGAATTTTATGATATTGCAGTGTTTGCCGCTATATCTCCCTATTTAGCCCACATTTTATCTGCAAATGGCATTGCCCACTCCAACTACATTGTGTGGGGGATATTTGCGCTACGTTTTTTGATTCGCCCTCTCGGAGGCATGTTTGTTGGTAAAATCGCGGACAGAAAAGGGAGAAAACCAGCCCTAGTTTTCACCAGCAGTCTAACGGGAATTGCGACACTGTTGATGGCGGTGATGCCAGTTAATCAGCTGGGCGATATTGTGGTCGTTGTTTTTTTGGTTCTGCAGATGATGCAAGCCTTTAGCTTTGGGGGTGAATACCCAACCATAATTCAGTATTTACATCAAAACAGTTTTCACAACCATCGTGCACGAATTAGTAGTTTCATTGTCGCAAGTTCGATAGTTGGTGTCATCGCATCTTTGCTCATCGTCACTTTATTGAAAAGCTACTTGACTAATGCCGAAATGCAGCAATTTGGCTGGAGAATACCTCTGGCTTTTGGTGCAGTTAATGTGCTGATGAGCTTCTGGTTTAGGCTGAAATTGCCCGTTCACGAAATGAAACGCTCCAACACCTCTTCAATCGAGCCATCATACTCAAAAACCACCAGCAAAGTGTTTTTTATATCCGTCACTGGCGCGGTTATTTTCTATATTCAAAATCTGTCGAGCGCTATTTTATCCAAGTCAGTGTCCATTGCCCACTTTAGTTTGATTAATTCCAGTTTGCTTCTTGTGCTTATCCTACTGGTGGGCGTGCTCACAGATAAATTGAGCTTTCCACGGCAAAGTTTTAAATTTGGCTTGCTCTGTGGGCTGGTCGCGCTATACCCGAGCTACTATTTGCTAAGTACACATAGCAACATTTTAATTCAGTGGTTTGCGCTTGGCTGCATTAGCATTATATCGGCACTGATACTGTCCAACCTAGCAGCTGTATTATTCGATGCATCTGAAGGCAACACGACATCACTTGCATTGGGCTATAATATCGCTTTGTCTATCTTTGGAGGCTTAAGCCCTCTGATCGTACAATACCTAACTGGTATCAGCGTTTCTTATGTTGGTGTATACGCCTCACTTGCCGTTATACCTGCTGTAATTGGTTTGTATATTTTCTCTCCAAGCAACACATTAACTGAAAAGTCTGCCGCGACAATTCACTAACACTTCCTTTATCTAGCAAAAAGGCTCCAATTAAGGAGCCTTTTACAACGAAACATAAAACCGGCAAATTACGTCGCCAATGAGAAACCGATCCCAACACTCTGTGTGCGATGGTCATATTCAATAAGGCTTTGCCCGTAACCATTAAAGTATTGCAACATCAAGCTCATATTAGATAGAACTGGAATGGTATAGTCCACCTCTACCGAGCCACGCTGCATACCACTTTCGATGTTTGTGATCGCCACTGAAGTCGTCATATTATTATCGAAACGATACAGGTATCGTATTTTTTCGTGTCCCAGGTAGTGCGCTATATTGGGGTTGTGCAAATCACTTGATTCCGGTTTAAAGACCAACTTCCAAGGCTTAATACTCAACAGCCAGTTATCGCCAGAGGTTTCTAGGTTAGCATAGATACGGTTCCAACTACGCTCGTATTCACCACCACGGCCATTCGACTGGTGCACTACTCCATAGCTTATCCGCCAATTTTTCTGAAAGTGATCGGAGAAAAAGACTTCTGGCTCGTAATCCGTCTCTCTAAAGTACTGAGACTTCGCGTAAAACTGCCAATAAAATAACTGAGTATAGCCTGCGTTTAAGCTGTAGTTCGGATTACCGAACATGTCGCGCCAGAGTGGCATCCTAAAGCTAAATTGGGATTTAAATTCTGAGTGCATGACCTCTTGGTCATCAGGTGTCTGACCAGTATAGACGGCTTGATAAGGGCTGCCTGTGTAGTAGAAAGGTAATATATAAGTGGGTTTGTAGAAGCTGATACCACCTGGTGTATCGCTAATTTTCCTTTCCTGTCTGATCTTTTGCTCCAGTATGGAGTCATTATCTGGCGCCGCAGAAGTGAGCAATTTTGATAATTTGCCGCCTAGACTACACGACTCATCTGACTTACCGGTCGCGGAAGCCTCGGTGGGTGTCGATACAGTCGAAGCTGAAGGGTTGGTTGTTGCCAAGGCAGGAAAACTTATTATTGTTCCTAGCACCACTACTATTGACGATTTTTTTAACGCGTTCATTTTTAGCACTCTATATTTTATACCATACGCTATCACTATATGCGGATCTGGCGAATGCTAACTGAGCGAACAGTAAACATCAATGCTAATGTTTAGCCACCTCCTAGAGTTGACATAACTTTTATAATTGATCAGTCAGTCACAGATTCGAAAAATAATGTCCACTGTCTTAAATCACAGACAGTCGTGTAAGTTCAGCGTTTTCTCCCTACCGAAACTACCGCTAAGCCAATCTCTTAACTACAGTTAAAACTATCAATAATAAAAAGCAACCTCAAAGGCTAGCTACAAAATAATTGGTATAAAGAAAGGAAGCGTACAATGAACTCACTGGCCCTTCGTTCCCTCACCATTCAAAAACGCCTGATTTTGATGATTGTGGTGTTAATGGTGATTTTGTTAATCCCTCTTGGTTATATCATCAATCAGTATGAAAATGACTTAATGAGTGCAAAACAAACCAAGACTCGGCACTTAGTAGAAACGGTATATAGCCTTATCGACCACTACCACCAGCAGGCACTCAGCGGAGCATTAACCGAGCAACAAGCAAAAGAGCAAGCTCATAAAGCAGTAGAAAAGCTGCGTTATGAAAAGAACGACTATTTCTGGATCAATGACAGTAAGCCTGTGATGATCATGCACCCAATCAAGCCCGCTCTTAATGGCAAGGATCTATCTAACGTCAAAGATCCTACAGGCAAAAAGCTATTTATTGAATTTGTCGATGTAACGAAAAAACACGGCGCTGGATTCGTTAACTATATGTGGCCAAAACCAGGCTCTGAAACCGATGTAGAAAAAGTATCCTATGTAAAATTGTTTAAGCCTTGGGGTTGGATTGTTGGTAGTGGTGTATATATAGATGATGTCAATCAGCTCGTCTGGGACAGAGTCCAACTTGTTTTGTATACCACGGTATTCTCGCTTCTAATTGCAGTGGTATTAGCCATCTGGATTAGCCGAAGTATTAGTGTCCCTTGTAAAAATACACTTGATGCGCTCAATGAAATTGCCAAAGGTGATGGTGATTTAACCAGAAGACTTCCCGAAGAAGGCAAAGACGAGCTTTCTCATATTGCAGAGGCATTTAATTTATTTACCCTTAAAATCCGTACGATTGTGCAAGACATGAGACCAGCAGGCGAAGGCATTGAAACCTCAGCGGTCGAGCTTAACAATGTTGCTCAAGACAGTTCTTCGAAAGCCAATACTCAACAGCAAGCGGTTGATACCGTCGCTTCAGCGATGAATGAGCTTCACGCCAGCAATCAAGAAGTGGCCAATGCTGCACAAAATGCGGCAACAGCGGCGCAAGAAGCCAGCGACAAGAGTTCTCAAGGCTCAAGTGTCATCGACAAAGCATCGACTCAAATTGACTCTCTATCTGAACTGTTAAGCCAAACAGAAACTAACACTCATAAACTGGCTCAGGATTCTGAAGATGTTGGTACTGTATTGGATGTTATCCGCGGTATTGCAGAGCAAACCAATTTATTGGCACTTAACGCCGCAATCGAGGCGGCTCGCGCTGGTGAACAAGGTCGAGGGTTTGCCGTGGTTGCTGACGAGGTTCGAACCCTTGCCACACGAACCCAATCGAGCACCGATGAAATTGAGCAAATCGTGTCCAATTTACAAGGCCGAGCAAAAGAAGTGACCGAATCGATGGCACAAACTCAAATTCAGTCGTCTCAGACTCAAGAGCACGCGGCAATGGCTAAAGAAGCATTGGGCTCAATAGAGGAACAGGTCAACATTATCTTGTCGCTTAACGAACAAATTGCAGAAGCCAGTTCGCAACAAACGTTGGCAACCGATGAGATCAGTCAAAACCTAACCAATATCGCTGATAACAGTGCTGAAACCACTTCTCAAGCAGAGCAAGTGGCTCAAGCCAGTCGCAGCTTGATGGAAACCGGTCAGCAACTACAAAACAGCCTAAGAACATTTAAGGTTTAAAGAAGGTTTACAACAAAGCCTAGGCTAGCGCCTAGGCTCATTTAACGCCGTCAAAATTGAACAATGTGCTGCACTATCTGTTGAATGCCCACAGCACGCATCATTTATTTTTTTAAGAGCGACTCGAATTTCTGTTAGTTCTGCAATTTTTTGATCAATCACAGTTAACTTACTTGAGGTTATCGCCTTGACCTCAGCGCAGCTGTGCTCTGTCGCTTCTAACTTTATTTCTAGCAGTTCTCGTATCTCTTCAAGGCTCAAGCCAAGTTGCTTCGCCTTAAGGATAAAATTAACCTGCATTTGGTTATCTTCATTATACAATCGATAGCCCGAGTCACTGCGCCCTGCAGGAGCAATTAACTGGTTCTTTTCGTAAAACCGCAGCGTATCTGAGCTCACTTGACAGCGCTTTGCTAATTCACCAATTTGGAACATATTCTGTTCACCTCTTCGACCTAATCAGTTTCAACTTACCTACCAACTTGATATTTTTTCGCCATGCCAAACGATTGCGCGAGCTTTTTAAGAATAAATTCGTTAGAATGTGCGCCGTCGGGCTAAAAGGCAAACTCCCTAAGTTTACTCAAAGGTGTTTGCCAAAACATAGAGACACATTAGCACAACGAACATAACCGTGGCTTTCACTCTAGGTTTTGGCAAATATCTTACACTATATAACCTGTGAATTGAGGAAGAAGGTAGCATGAACAACGCTCGTCCTATCCGCCGCGCGCTCATCAGCGTATCAGACAAAACTGGTATTGTGGAGTTTGCCAAAGCGCTATCCGACCGTGGGGTCGACATCTTATCGACTGGTGGAACCGCTCGCCTACTTACAAGCCATGGCCTAGATGTCACCGAGGTTTCTGACTACACGGGCTTTCCTGAAATGATGGATGGCCGAGTAAAAACCCTCCATCCAAAGGTTCATGGTGGTGTGCTTGGACGCCGTGGTCAAGATGATGACATCATGCAAGCTCATGGCATTAATCCCATTGATATGGTTGTCGTGAACTTATACCCATTTGCCGCTACTGTTGCAAAAGAAGGTTGTACGCTAGAAGATGCGGTCGAGAACATTGATATTGGCGGCCCAACTATGGTTCGCTCCGCAGCCAAAAACCACAAAGATGTGACCATTGTTGTCAACGCACATGACTATGATCGCGTTCTAACAGAAATGGATCAAAATGATCGCTCTTTGACGCTTGATACGCGTTTTGATCTTGCAATTGCTGCCTTCGAACATACCGCGTCATACGACGGCATGATCGCCAACTATTTCGGTACTATGGTGCCATCTTATGGCGACAACAAAGAAGGTGATAGCGAATCTAAGTTCCCACGCACCTTCAATCAACAGTTCATTAAAAAGCAAGATATGCGCTATGGTGAAAACAGTCACCAAGATGCCGCGTTCTATGTGGAATCTTCACCAGAAGAAGCCTCCGTATCAACCGCACGACAGATTCAAGGTAAAGCGCTCTCTTACAACAATATTGCTGACACCGATGCTGCGCTGGAGTGCGTCAAAGAATTTTCAGAGCCTGCTTGTGTTATTGTTAAGCACGCCAACCCATGTGGCGTAGCATTAGGCAGCAATATTTTAGAAGCCTACAATCGAGCTTACCAAACCGACCCCACATCTGCATTCGGTGGCATCATTGCATTCAACCAAGAGCTCGATGCCGACACGGCTACTGCTATCGTTGAACGCCAATTTGTTGAGGTCATCATCGCGCCGAAAGTATCACAAGGTGCCATCGAAGTCGTTGCAGCAAAGAAAAACGTTCGATTACTAGAGTGTGGCGAGTGGACGACCAAGACCACAGGCTTTGATGTAAAACGTATAAACGGTGGGCTGCTTGTTCAAGACCGTGACCAAGGAATGGTATCGGCAAGCGATCTAAAGGTAGTGTCTAAGCGTCAACCTAGCCAAGAAGAGCTCAAAGACGCACTATTTTGTTGGAAAGTCGCTAAGTACGTCAAATCTAATGCTATTGTTTACTCCAAGGGTGACATGACAATTGGTGTCGGCGCAGGTCAAATGAGTCGGGTGTACTCGGCAAAAATTGCCGGAATTAAAGCCGCAGACGAAGGACTGCAAGTGGAAGGCTGTGTCATGGCATCGGATGCGTTCTTCCCATTTAGAGACGGTATCGACGCGGCAGCACAAGCCGGTATTAAATGCGTGATTCAACCTGGTGGTTCAATGCGTGACGAAGAAGTCATCCAAGCGGCTGATGAGCATGGTATGGCGATGATTTTCACTGGTATGCGTCACTTCCGCCACTAATCCTAAAAGAGGAGTATCTGAGCTCCTTTTTTGCACCATTTAAGGAATTATAAGATGAATGTACTTGTCATTGGCGCAGGCGGCCGTGAACATGCACTTGGCTGGAAAGCGGCCCAAAATCCAAATGTAGATACAGTTTTTGTGGCCCCTGGAAATGCAGGCACAGCGTTAGAGCCAAAGCTTAAAAATATCCAGATAGACGTTGAAGATCTTGATGGTCTAGTCAAGTTCGCTCAAGAAAACGCGATTGAACTGACCATCGTTGGGCCAGAAGCTCCATTAGTCATTGGTGTTGTAGATGCATTCCAAAATGCAAACTTGCCGATTTTTGGCCCGACACAAGCTGCCGCTCAGTTGGAAGGCTCTAAGGCCTTTACTAAAGACTTTCTAGCCCGCCACCACATCCCCACCGCTGCGTACGCCAATTTTACCGAGATCGAGCCTGCTATCGCCTATGTGCGTGAACAAGGGGCACCAATTGTAGTCAAAGCAGACGGGCTTGCAGCAGGCAAAGGCGTCATCGTTGCCATGACACTCGAAGAGGCCGAAGCTGCAATTAAAGATATGCTCGCAGGTAATGCCTTTGGTGAAGCAGGCAGCCGTGTGGTCATCGAAGAGTTCTTAGAGGGTGAAGAAGCGAGCTTCATCGTTATGGTCGATGGCAAAAACGTTCTACCAATGGCAACCAGTCAGGACCATAAACGCGTCGGAGACAAAGACACAGGCCCCAATACAGGTGGTATGGGCGCTTACTCGCCTGCACCTGTCGTTACACCAGAGATTCATGACCGAATTATGCAGGAAGTCATTTATCCAACCGTTAACGGAATGGCAGAGGAAGGTCACCCATACACTGGCTTCCTATACGCTGGACTCATGATTGACAAAACGGGCACACCTAAAGTCATCGAGTACAACTGCCGCTTTGGCGATCCCGAAACACAGCCAATTATGATGCGAATGCAGTCTGATCTTGTGGAATTATGCCAAGCTGCCATCGAAAAAAGACTGGATAGCGCTGAGTCTAAGTGGGACCCACGCGCATCTATCGGTATTGTATTAGCAGCTGGTGGATATCCAGCGTCATACAATAAAGGTGATGTGATCACAGGGCTGCCTACCACAGACCTTGAAGGTGAAAAGGCCTTCCATGCTGGTACAGCAGAAAAAGAAGGCCGCATCGTCACTAATGGTGGCCGTGTTCTATGCGCTACCGCTCTCGGAGAAACGGTCTCACAGGCCCAGCAACGCGCATACTCGTTAGCTAAGCAAATTAGCTGGGATGGCATGTTCCACCGCAATGACATCGGCTACAGGGCAATTGAGCGCGAGCAAAGCTAATTAAAAGTGAAGCTAATTAAAAATAGTAACAGGCGCCAAAATTGAGCGCCTGTTTTCATTACCACCTAGAGCTTCAACTCATCATGCCAACGCTTTATTCATTGCTAAAATCTGGTCTCTGAATACAAGACTGGTTTTCATCTGCCATTAGCAACAACTTATTCACTTCCACTGAGTGACGTGATTTATTCCCTAGCAAAGCGATATAACTTTCCACTGATGACAAGCGGGTCGCCACAATTTTAGGTAGCGTTTGGTTAAATTCAAGTTTGTCGTAGACCTTACCAGAACAAGACTTGAATGACTTACCATTCCAAATCCCCTGAATCAATTCTGTACCTTGAGACTTTTGTCGATTCACTACCGTAGCTACATGCTGAGCTTCTTCTAGATAGCGCACGAGCTGAGCTTCGGTCAGCGGCAGGATTTGTCCATCCAAGCGATATTGCTGATAAATGGCTTCACCATTTTGGTCAAAGCGAATCACAATACTAAAGGGCACAAGCCCTTTACCGTTCTCTAGCGTTTCACCCTTCCTTATTAGCTCTCTAACGCTACCATTGGCCCACTTGTAATCGGTTTTATACCAACCGGACTGGCCATCGTTAACATAGTCTGCACTAGAGACCGGATATTGAATATTTTCAGTAACCCAATAGAAGCTGGTTGCATCGCCCATGATTTCACCACCCGTATATTGGGAGGTTTTCTCTAAATCAGTGAGAGATGAAGATGAACAGCCTACAAGTAAAGAGGTAATAAGAAAGAGAAGAATGTGTTTTTTCATGAGTTGGATAGACACCGAGATATGGGAAATACCTCGGTGAAGTGTAATCTACTTAACAGAATCTTTCAGCGCTTTACCTGCAACAAATGCTGGAACATTTGCAGCAGCGATTTGAATTTCTGCACCTGTTTTTGGATTGCGGCCAGTGCGAGCTGCACGATGGTTCACTTTGAATGTACCAAAACCAATTAGTTGAACCTGATCTCCTCCTTTAAGCGCGTCAGTCACGCCATCAAGAGTTGCTTCAAGAGCAGATTTTGCTTGAGTTTTAGATAGATCTGCTTTTTCAGCAATAAAATCGATTAATTGGGTCTTGTTCATTAGGTTTCCCTTCTCGTATGTTATCGAATTCAAGCTCACTCTAAAGCATAAACGCCCTGTCTGGCAAAGGTTTGTAGCCAATCTTTCGCTTTAATGACGTACTTTTGACCATAATATGAGTATTAACTCACAATTTGATACTTATTGACCTGCGTGAAAGCCCGTCAGTTCAGGCTCCAAGTGCAATTTATCACGTATGCAAGCATAAGTGTCAGCGACGAAACTATAGCCAAAAGATCCACGCTAACACGGATTGTTCGCTAGGCTTGAATGCCAATATTACTGACAGATTCTTCTCTTAATTCTTGGCGAAGTTCCTTAATCAGATCGATATCGCGCTCAACCGCTTCTCTTAGCGGCCTAAAAATCGCCCACTGCACATCCCATTCCATAGATACCGCTTGGTTATCCTTTTGATTGTCGTCTGTTATTGGCTCACCAGATTGCGCTTCTTCCAACTGAGCCACTGTAGCGACAGATTGCTGACTGACTTTCTGCATGCTTTCAAACAAATCGTCACGATCTAATAGGCCATGTAGCAAAGTAGACAAACCCACGCACGCATCTATCGCAGGATATACGCCATAGAAGTCGAATTGGTCCGAACTCGGTATAAGGTCTTCTAATTTCTCAAGCTGTTTTTCGAAGTTTACTTTCGCACTTTTCACCGTCAACATTTCCCAGACACTGTCGAGGATGTCGCGATAAATTCTCGCTTCTGCGTATTCTGTATTGGAACAAAACATGGCAAAGTTAGGGTACATACGCTCACACAAGCATGCCATAAAGGTAATTTGTTGCCATGGTTCAAGCTTCTCAAGTCGAACCTGAAGAGGGTTTCGTAGCATAATATTCATTTATTGCGAAAGAAAAGACAGCGGAAGTGTACTTGATATGTACTAAGGAAAAAAGCGAGCCGATGAATAAAATTTATCTACTTACAGAACATGATGAGCAATACCTAACGTTACTCAAGCACTGTCAGCTGCCTGATTTAGTCATCACAAATGATAAGAGTGAAGCCAATATACTGCTTGGCTCTCCTCCACTTGTTGCGAGTCACTTGGCTGACTTCCAGTCTTTACAGTGGTTGCAATCCACCTATGCTGGCGTAGAAGCCTTAATGGCCGCAGAGCTTAAAAAAGACTATCAACTCACTAATGTAAAGGGGATCTTCGGACAACTCATATCAGAATATGTCATTGGATACTGCATCCAGTATTTCCGTCACTTTCAACTGTATCAAACTCAGCAAACAGCGCGGTGCTGGCAAGCTCATCAGTATTCGTCTCTACTAGGAAAAAAAATGGCGATCCTAGGTACAGGGTCAATTGGTAATACTCTCGCGAAAACTTCTCAAGCTATGGGCTTTGAGGTTATCGGTATCAATAGAACCGGAATTCCCCCTAAAGACTCAGCATTTGATAATCTCTTTCACATTAATGAAGCGAGTTCTGCTCTTTCAGATAGCGATATTTTCGTTAGCACCTTGCCAAACACGCCACACACGTTTGGATTGTTAAACAAAGCGTTTTTTTCTTGTTGTCAGCATATTCTTTTCTTTAATGTGGGTAGAGGATCAACATTGGATGAAACAAGCTTACTTGAGTGCATTAATAATCAATATATTCAGCATGCTTTTTTGGACGTGTTCGAGCATGAGCCGCTACCTGACGACCATCCTTTTTGGCAACACGAGTCCATCACAATCACGCCGCATATCGCTGCTAGCAGCTTCCCTGAGCAAGTTATAGATACATTTAGGCAAAATTATGACAGGTGGAGGCATGGGTTTAGCCTTGATAATCTAGTGAGCTTTGACAAAGGTTACTAACATGATTGAGACGTTACTGAGTGAAATCAGAGCATGTCGAGTATGTGAGCCTTACTTGGAGTTAGGCGCTAACCCAATCGTACAAACCCATAGTTCAGCGAAAGTACTCATTATTGGTCAAGCACCTGGTACCAAAGTGCATCGCACTTGTGTGCCTTGGAACGACCCTAGCGGGGATAGGTTACGATTGTGGCTGGAGATGGATCGCAACACGTTTTATGATCCAACTAAGGTTGCGATTGTGCCAATGGGATTTTGTTATCCCGGAAAAGGGAAAAGTGGCGATCTGCCACCACGTAAAGAGTGCGCGCCACTATGGCATAAGAAGCTTCTCAAGAAGTTACCGAATATTGAAACCACACTGCTAATAGGACAGTACTCACAACAATACTACCTTTCCAATAAGCCGAAAACGCTAACTGAAACGGTACAACAATGGCGGAACTGGGCACCTACATACTATACACTGCCCCACCCATCTCCACGTAACACACTTTGGCTTAAACGGAACCCTTGGTTCGAATCTGATGTTGTCCCTCATATTAGAAATCAGATCGCATCCATACTCAGTAGTAGCAATTAAGTAACACGAAAAAGCCCTAGTCTCTCGACTAGGGCTTCATATTCAATGGCGGAGTGGACGGGACTCGAACCCGCGACCCCCGGCGTGACAGGCCGGTATTCTAACCAACTGAACTACCACTCCGCAGCTAAATTTTTCAATCCAAAGTCTTACTTATGACTGCTTTGGATAGCAAATTGCTGTTGTAACGCCGTCAGGTTTTGATTTGAGAAGCGCAGCGTACAAACGTACGTGAGCATCGCAGAATCAAAAGATGCAAGCTACAGCATCAATTTGTATTCAAAACCCGGCGATGACCTACTCTCACATGGGGAAGCCCCACACTACCATCGGCGCAGTTGCGTTTC
>NZ_JAMKMR010000024.1 GCF_023634645.1 Vibrio sinus | reverse complement strand
GAAAAAACCCACTAGAAGACTCTAGTGGGTTTTTATTCTTACTCGCAGCAATCCGGCTACTAATAAGTGCTCCCTGCATCTAATCCTTGATAGTATGCTGAATCCTTCAGCTCATTCCTTTTCATCGCCATCCTAGCGGTGTCCTTGGCGCTCCTGCCCGTTAGCCTTCCTCGCTAACTCACTTCGCTTATTCCTTAAGCGGTGTCCTTTATCTGTCATCCTGACAGCTAGCGTTCAGTCCTTGAAACTTTTATCAACCAGCTCAACCATCCTAGTCAAAACCTTGCTGATAATTACGCTTTCCTTGCCGACTATTCATCCACATTGAACAACCGAATCTTCTTCCTGAAGATGACCTATCCTTAGCGCTATCTATGTCTGCGTCCTGCCGACAACTTAAGATTACGACATCCCCTATTATTCGCAATGGAAAAATTGACCATACGTAGCCCAGCAAAAGAACAATAAAATATTTTTATCACTTATTTCAATAACTTAAAAATAAACCAAAACTTTTACCCACGATTACTTAACTAGTATTCTTACAATCTTGTAAGAGATCTCTTACAAAGGCAATGGACGTTCTACACCTTAACCTCTCTGAGTAGTACAGCAGTTTTAGCGACCACTCTCACAATCAACTCGCCAATTCGTTAAAATTTAACGACCTACACCAAACGAAACAAGACTTAAGTCTGGATTCTGCATATAATCAGCCAGTAGAAAACGAGTATTTAAAAAGGGTTAGCAATGATCTCTAAATGGGCACAACGATTTTACCAAATGGCGCAGCTGGTCGGCTCATGGAGCAAAGATCCTTCCACTCAAGTTGGCGCCGTCATCACCAAACAAAATCGCATTGTTTCTGTCGGGTTTAACGGCTATCCACACGGTATTTCAGACAGCGCTGACACAGATGATCGAGATATGAAGTACCTCAAAACACTGCACGCCGAAGAAAACGCCATTTTATTCGCCAAAAGAGACTTAGACGGTTGCGAGATTTGGGTTACCCATTTTCCTTGCCCAAATTGTGCTGCAAAGATTATCCAAACTGGAATCTCTGAAGTACACTGCCCTGAACAATCAGAAGATTTTCTCTCTCGATGGGGAGACAAAATTAACATAAGCCAAGATATGTTCCTCCAAGCAGGCGTGAAAGTCGATTGGCTTAAGCTCAGTGACCTTGAAAGCGGGAATATGTGAAACGTTTACTAACATTCCTTAAACGACTATTCATGTTTTGTTCATCAAAATTTTGTTAGTCTGGTCACACTAAGTAATAGAAGGGGTCGTTATGAAAAAGTATTTCGTTCTTGCTGTCGCTGCATTTGTTGGCTTTTTTGCCCTGTTGACTAGCTTATTCTTAGCAATACCATTGGCTATTGCAGCGCTCATCACTGGCAAAAAGATTCAAAGCCAGCTAAGAAGCCAACGCGGGCACGCGCCATCTCAAGAAGAGAACAGCCGCGTGATTGAAGGGGAATATGAAGACTTATCTCGCCGATAGTAAACTCCTTTCTTCAAACCAAAGACCTACGTAGCACAAGTTTTATGCAGGCTTTTTGCATTATTCAACCCGTCTGGGTATACATGCAAAGAGCCCACTTGCCCTCCAGCTTGCTTACTCCTTGAAAGCGAACCATAATTTCAAAGTCGACTCATTTTTAGCCAACGATCTTGAATCGCAACGTTGAAACGGAGTCAAATGACGCTATTTCATTCGAGGGGAGCCCTATGTCAGAGGATAAACGCAGTACAACACTTAGGTTTCTAGCAGAGCCTGGTGACGTAAACTTCGGAGGAAAAGTGCACGGTGGCGCGGTGATGAAATGGATCGATCTCGCAGCCTATGCATGTTCAGCGGCTTGGAGTGGTAAGTATTGCATCACCGCCTATGCTGGTGGTATCCGGTTTGTTAAACCCATTCTCGTGGGTAACCTAGTCGAAGTGGGGGCCAGGGTCATTTATACCGGCCGAACTTCTATGCATATCGCCATTGACGTTCAAGCAAGCGATCCAAAAGAGCTGGATAAAAGCTTAACAACGCATTGTATCGTTATCATGGTTGCGGTCGATGAAAATGGAAACCCTACGCCCATTCCTGAGTGGATCCCCAAAACCAAGGAAGATATTGAGCTTCGCGATTCGGCTATTCGATTAATGAATATGCGCAAACAAATTGGTGAAGAAATGGAAGCTGGCGTTAAGTACTTAAAATAATGCCTCTATAGTCCGCCGGGTATCACCACTTTTGTATTCTCTGCGCTTGGTGTACCCAACCAACAGGATTTTCCCAGAGTGTTTCCCATCGTATGCCCTAAGCTATTTTTCGGCACACTCGCCAAATTCACGGTTATAACCAAGTCCCAGGCCAAGGGATCTCGCAAAATAAACGCCATCAACCCAAGTAACGTCTGATATTGATGGCTATTCGGCGTGAACTGAATATAGGTAGCAAACTCCACCTCCTCAATGTGCAGGTTAAATTTACCGCTTACATCGGAAATGGTTTGCCCTAAGTGATAGTTTGTCCCTAAATAACAGTTTTTGCGGCTAAGCATATTTTTTTGGTCATCGGCCATCTCTATCTTACGCAAGATCCACTCTTCAACCCTCACTTTCTTTAAAGAGAAATAGTGAGCGACGACTCCCGCAATCAACTTGGGCGAGCGTGTTCGCGTCGACAACTGTGCAATATACGACAGCAGCTTCGCCTTATCGAGATCCAAGCAATCAAGCTGCTGAGCCGTTTTAGTCAGGCCTACAAAATGTAAGATTTTTTGCGAAAAAGCATCGTTGGCACTCGGCCTAAACTGTACGTGGTATTTGTATTTTTTCCACGCCTTGTAAATCAACGCAAGGTAGCGATTATGAAAAAAATCCAAGAAGTCTTTGACGGGATTATCATCTTTGTCTCTTCCAGCCAATTTCTCTGTATAACAAGACGGCAAAGGAGAACTCGCACCATGTAAGCCCATAAAGTTGACTTCAATAACACTCGATCTTGCTGTCTCATCATGGGTAATAGTGTCTATATCATGAGTGGGGAAAGCCAAAGAAGACGACACAGAAAAACGGATACTATCCGATTGCAAGTACCGAGGGTCACCAACTTCACTAAACCTATCTGGCTTTACAGTCTGATAATATTTTTCCAGCATCAATACGAGTTGAAAAAAGTCGGCACTTTCCATATCGATATTAGAGTGGGAAATCATAGTACTGATTGTTGTCCTATTGAATTGTGCCAATGATAGACTTCCCCAGTATGCTGATCTAACACCTCCAGTTCAGTAAAAGAATTAACACTGGAATACAAACGAATAAACTCGTTAAAAACACAGGCAAGTAAATACATGTCACCTTCATTGACAAAGAATGAAGAATCACAAACCAATTGAATTTGGTTTCCCCTGACCGATACGCCACGATAGAGCCTGTCAACTGGCCGGACGCTGGTTTGCTTCAATCCCTTTAGCCGAAACTCACTGGCCTGAAACGCTTGTCGATTCACCCTAGCGGGAAAGTCGTAAGTAGCCAATAGCACTTTTAACACTTTAATGTCGGCTAGAGAAACATAGTTTAAAGACATGTTAGCGATTAGCTGCCAATGCAATTCACCATCAATTTGTGGGCTGACGGCCTGAGTCGGCTTGGTAATATTACTGAATGTTGCCAATGTTGAAGAATGATGCGTAGTACGTGTGATATCTCCCACTGACAAGCGCTCGGCCAACTGCCCATTGCTGCAACTTAGCTTCGCTAGTACCGTCTCACTATCTAGCTTAGTAATGTCACCGCTATGGCTGTGAAAGGAGATAAACTGTTCAAGGCCACGACCACTGGCTTTACTGTGAACGGATGATTTATAAAACTCGGAAGAATTAGATTGAGCTAACTGATGATCGAAGGACTCAAATTGCACCAAGCGTTTTTTCCGCCTATCCTTTTTACTCCAACTCTCCACGACATCAATGGAATACACCTCGTAGTGGTCCTGCTCATTTCCTTGCGGTCGAACTCGGTATGAATTTTTATTATGAGTTAACCGAATGGGGTCAGCGTCCAATTGAAATAAATTGATCGCTGGAGAACAGTGCAAACGAAAAAGGGATTTATCAATCAGGATTTGAGAGGGTAGCGCTCGGCTAAAGGAAAAGGTTACATTAAACTGTGAGCGTTGCGGTATACCTTGCAACCACTGCATCCCTTGTACATCAACAAACATGAACTTATCTGGAAATGAAAACAACTCTTGCAGCAATCGATAACCAGAAAACGAGTTACTGTTATATGGCAGTGCACTGTCCTCATCCTCAAAGCCGACAGCCCGTAACTTGTCTGCTGGTAGTCTGTGCGTGTAGCCGCCACCAACATCAACAATAATTTCTTCCAAATATCTAAATAGCCATAGGTAAATCGTTCTAGTACTAGACAGATCTCCGTGAATATGTAGCCTCAGCGTATCTAGGTTTATTCGAGACAAGTCTGTACCTGTATGAGCAGAGAAATCTATCCGAATAGTGGAACGACTCCGCGAACTTTTTGAACTAACCTGATTGATTTCAATTGGATACAAGTCAACATCATACGCTGTTCTAAACAAACATTGTGTACCTTCAACTGAATTACTGGCCATTTCCATCCCTTTCAGAACCGTTGTTTTCTCAGTTACGGCCCCAGCAATAGGTACGAGCTCTGTCATGCACATAGAGGGAATGGAGCGCATATAGTGAGGCCAAAGCAGGTTCATCAACGATCGAGTCATCTCAGGGATCTCATCGTCTATTTTTTGCCTAACTCTCGCGGTTAAAAACGCAAACCCTTCCAGTAACCTTTCCACATCAGGATCACCCGATCCTTGTGATAAAAACTGTGTGAGTTTGGGGTTATACTTAGCAAATTCATTACCTGCTTCACGAAGATAAGCCAATTCGTCTAGAAAATAGTTAGTTGTACTCATAATAATTAGGTCAAACCTCAAATTGACCATCTACTCCCATATATACGTTGATAGACGTCGGTAGTTTGTTTCCGTTATGTATGACCTCTCCACTAATACCAAAACTTAGTTGCAATGGATTAAACGTGTCTTTTTTGTAGTGAACATGGATAGCAGATAATCTTGGCTCAAATTTCTCTATCACATGGCAAATACTCGACTGTATGGAATGAATCAAGTTTGCGTTCGTCGATAGCACATCATTAAAGTCGGGCAATCCATAGTCGTGTGCGATCATCGCGTTACCAATATGGGTGTTCAGCAGCTCTACAAGGTGCAAACGAATGGAATCAAGGGCGGTTTTACTGGTCGTCACTTTTTGATAACAACTTTTCGGTTCGCCCAACTCTATTCGCTCAAATAATCGAAATCCCTTATCCATGGTTAAGCTCGTATTAACATTGAAGGTTTGCTGGGCCAGTGAAAGTAAAGTGATGTCAATTCAGTAACCCTTGAACTGACATCACCAATCAAGCGCTAGCAGACCCAGCTTGATAAAAGAATCAACTTTGATCTAACTTTCCTACCAAAGACAAATCAAAGCTCGCCCCCATGTACTTAAAATGAGGCCGAACAGACAGCGAGACTCGATACCAGCCGGGATCACCCTCAACATCCGACACTTCTATCTTAGCTGCGCGAAGTGGACGTCTACCACGAACCTCCGCCGGTGGGTTCTCTTGATCTGAAATGTATTGACGTATCCATTTGTTGAGCTCAATTTCAAGATCAGAGCGCTCTTTCCAAGAGCCGATTTGTTCGCGTTGCAACACTTTAATGTAATGAGCTAAACGATTAATGATAAACATGTAAGGCAATTGGGTGCCAAGCTGGTAGTTCATCTCCGCTTGCTTGCCCTCCGGTGTGTTAGCAAACACTTTGGGTTTTTGAATCGAGTTAGCCGAAAAGAAAGCCGCGTTATCTGAGCCTTTTCTCATGGTAAGCGCGATAAACCCTTCATCTGCAAGCTCGTATTCTCTACGGTCAGATATAAGAATTTCAGTGGGTATTTTGGTCTCTATCTGCCCCATCGATTCAAAGTTGTAAACCGGGAGGTCGTACACAGCACCACCACTCTGAGGGCCAATGATGTTGGGACACCATCGATACTTTGCAAACGACTCACTGATTTTTGAAGCCAGAGCATAGGCCGAGTTTCCCCACAAATAATTATCATGGCTGTCAGTAACATGTTCATCGTAATCGAAGCACTTAATCGGGTTATCTTCAACAGAGTATGGCGTACGAAGCATAAATCGAGAGGTACACAAGCCTAAGTAACGCGAATCTTCCGTCTCTCGCAGCCCTCTCCATTTGGTATATTGAGGCCCGCTGAACACTGATTTTAAGTCCTTAAGGTTCGGTAGCTCGCCATAGCTATCCAAGCCAAAGAATTTGGACGATGCCGATGTAATAAATGGGGCGTGAGACATGGCTCCGACATTGGCCATATACTCCATCAACTTAACATCAAGAGATGAAGCGGTGAGCTGGTAATCACAGATGACAGCACCAACAGGCTTGCCGCCAAACTGACCATATTCTCGGGTATAGATCTGTTTATACAACCCAGATTTGACCACTTCTGGTGCATCTTCAAAGTCATCAAAAATTTCATCTTTCTTGGCGGAGATTAGCTCGATTTGAATATTTTCGCGAAAGTCAGTGTGATCGACCAAATATTTCAAACCACGCCATGTTGACTCGACCGTTTGCACCTCGGGGTTGTGAAGAATCGCATCGACTTGTTTTGATAACTTGTTATCAATATCTGCAAGCATTAAGTCAACGAGGGATTGGTCAATTTTGCTTGCCTCTGAATGACTTAATAATTCAGCAATAAACGCTTCAACACCTCGTTTAGCGATATCAAAGCCTTCATCTGATGGAGTAAGCCGAGTTTCATTCAGGATACTCTCCAGTAATGATCCTGGTTCAACGACCGAAGTCTGCTCTAACTCATTTGCTTCTACTGACATGGTCCATTACTCCTCTTTGCCTTGTTCGAGGTTTAGCTCCTCAAGAAGCTTGTTTCTAGCCTCCTCATCTTGTAAAAGTGAAGCAATTTTTTTTCTAAATGCTGGCACGTTTCCAAGCGGGCCTTTTAACGCGACCAGCGCTTCCCTTAGCTCGAGTAAACTGTTTAGCTCTGGGACATTTTTCACGATCGATTCCGGTGAAAAGTCTTTCATGTTCTTAAAATCTAAGTTGACGGCTATCTGAGCGCCTTCTTCCTCTACTAACTTATTGTCAACATTGGTTTGAACCTTGGGAGAGTAGCCTTCTAGCACTTCGTTAAAGTTATCCTTATCAATGTTGATAGGCGTTCTTTCTTCAATGGGTGTTTCACTGCTACGAGCGGTGAAATCCCCAACGACCAACATATTCAACGGCAACTCAACATCTTCTTGCTGATCACCCGTTGCAGGGACATATCTAATATTTATTCGCTCCTTGGGAGCCACTGAACCTTCGCGGGACATATGTGTGTTCCTTGTATCCTATTACGATTAGACAGACATCCATGCCTTGTATTTTTTCGGGATCGCGCGATCATCTGAAAATAATGCAGACAAAGTTTTATCTGTAAGTGGATCCAGCAGTAAACACAATTGCGGTTCCCACTGGGTTAGATTCATGTCTTCTTTGATTTGCCAAAGTGATTCCAAATACGGTAGACAAAGAGAAAAAAGCTCTACCTGGTGAAAGGCTTGAATCATGTTTAGGTAAAGTAAAAACTGGGATCGGCCTGACAAGTTGGCGCCAAGTTGTTGAGACAACTCTGACGCTTGCAACCCAAGCGAACCTATTGAAACATGCTTTGATTTAACAAGATTAACGTCTATTTCTTGCACTGGTGCATAACATGTATCATGTTGAACTTTCGTTTGATTCTCTTGGCTCAACCAACTCTTGGTTTCATCACATGCAAACGGCACTTCATTTTTAAACATAAGCGTCTCAATGCCTGAGAGACGACGAACAAAAACTTGTGCTTCATGCTGAACGGCGTTTGCCGCATCATGATAGTCACCTTGGTTCAACATCTTGTATAAGTAGTAGTGCCCAGTAATCCAAAATGGCGTGTTCAAGAGCGTGGCTTCGAGTTTAGGTATCAGCTCTAGGGCTAAACTCTCATCGCCAACGGCAACGTTAGCGTAACGAGAAAGTGACTCTTCCGACACCGCCAAGCTTAATTGCGTTACACCGTTTTTATCACTGCCTGGTAGCTCTGAAATGTCTATCCAAGAGAGAAATCGGTTGATTCTATAAATGAGCCCAGAGCCTACATCTGAGCGCATCAAAAACTCAGAGCTTGTTTTTAAAGGCTGTTTAATATCTTCTATACGAAGAGTATTCGTGGATACATGACTTTCAACAGTCGGGCTAATATCGGGCTGAGCTAGCTTTGAACTCCCAGATACATCGGTTTGAGGCAACTCTTGTTCCGCCGCCTTCTCCTTCGGAGGGGCTGGCTGAGCGGGAGTTAACTTAGCGCAATCATTCGACTCCCCATTGTCTAACAAGGGCTTTAACGCGATTAAATCTATATCTGAGCTAGGAAATAATGTTTGATATTGCAGCTGAACCCTATCTAATAGCGCCTGACAGTTTGATAGCTGAGCTTTGTCTCCAACACTCGCGCACAATGTAACCATCACATTTTTCAGCTGCGATTCTAACCAATCTATCGCCCCTTCTCGTGCTCTTTGTCTTCGAGGAAACAACTCCTGACCAAAGCCTGTAAGTAGTTCATGAATCAGCGTTAGGCCCGCTTCAAGCCCCTCAATACCAGCGTGTTCAACCCAAGCGCGGCTTAGATAACATGCAGCTTTTAGATCTTTGCTCAAGTGGCGCAAGATGTGCTCAGAGTGTTCTCTCACAATGTGCCAGTCAACCACTTCATTGAACAAAGAACCAAACTTTTTAACCTCACTTTCCATAGCGTCATAAGCGTGATCATGCCTGGCATCCTCACCAACCGGATGCTTGCAATCTATCGGGTGTAAGAAATCTTCAACGTTAGGCATTGTCATGCTGTGATGTCCTTATGCTGATCACTAAAACGCTTGATTCCGTTGGCGATAGATTCAACGCCTTTAACCGTTGCTCCTTTCTCAAAGGTTTGCCTTAGAACATCGTTTGCCTTTGATTCAACCGCACGCTTGATTTGCTCAAACCTCTCAGGCGAATATTTTTGTAGATCAGTCAGCGCTAAATTTATTTTTTCCGGATTAAATGATTGTTTTCCTGACGCTATGTGGGTGAGAATATAGTTGCTTCGTTTAAGAATATAATCTCGCTTTAAGTCATTAAGCTGGCTGGTCTCTCCAAAAAAAGATATCGCGGTATCAATTTCTTCAATGGCTTTTGAATAGAAACTCTTTTGCGCCAAAGACTGAGCCGATTCAATCACCTTCACGAGAATTTTTTCAGGTATAACGTCAGAATAAAAATAGGCTTTTGCTTGATGTTTACGCCATGTACTTTTCAAATAGTTTTGTACGCCTTGCACATCGCCAGAGGTAAGCCAACTTGCAAGCGCTTGTGCATCAAGGTCCTGTAAGTCACTCAGATCGCTTTTATTATCGATATATCGGCGATTTTGCTTATCTTTTTGTGAATTGAACGCGAGCCAATATGCTTGGTCTTTTTCACGGTTCTGACTCGTACTCGTTAACATCACACTTTGTTGCCATGGTGGCAACGCTAAAAAATCGGCTATCTCTGAAGGCGAGACCGCAGGTTGAATAGGCAATAACACCCTAGATTTCGAGGTCATGTCTGGGCTGGAATGGCGTAGAGTGATTGTAAACACAAAAAGAATTGCGAAAAGCAACACACCAGCAAGGCCCAAACTGGCATGGCTATTTCCTGTGAGCAATGCCGCTAAATTGCTTGATGATTTTTGAGTTAATACTAAATCAGCGTTTTTCATGTTAACAAACAAGGGCGCTGTATTTTTTGCTACAACAAAAGCCTCTATATCGAGCTTAGCGAACTGCTGAGCGAAACGAATGGGTGTCAATCCGTGCTGCCTTGGATTATTGATAACACGTTTTATTAGATTCCAAGTATGTCTTGGGATATTAAGCTTGTTTTTTCTCGATTTTAACGCGCTATGCCAATCATTTTTGCCGGTCTCTCCTAGGAGTAAATGCCCCGCTAGCATCGCCAAGGAATACACATCATCTTGAGGCGAAGCCTGAGCCGTTTCGGCGTACATCGGAGAAGAATATAACGTGCTCACTTCTATATGCGTTGATACCTCATGAGCATATCGTGCCGCACCAAAGTCGATGAGCTTTACATTGTCGTTTTCATCAATAATTATATTGGCAGGCTTAATGTCTAAATGACATATCCCTTTTGAATGCATGTATTCTAGGGTACCGGCAAGTTGATATATTAGCCAAGCAACGTGGTCAGCTCTAAACCCCTTACCTAAATAACGTTCAAGCTTTTGGCCAAGCGATTCTCCTAAAGCCCATTCATACATTAAATATGGCTTGTCTAATTCCGTCCCCAGTTTAACGAATTCAACCACACCAGGGTGCTGGGATAGCTCTAATCTGCTGGCCTCATTTGCAAATAATGGGTCAAACACTTCGGCTTGGTCTTCATTAAGCACCTTGCAACAAAAATGCTTATTAGAGCCTTTACTTTTAACTAGATGATAAATGGTGGTTCTACCGCTTTTTGGCCTGATCGTTTCTAACACTTCAAACTGGGATAGGAGTATTTTCTCTAGCTTGGGTTGCTTTTTTCTCGCCAGAAGATTCTCATGTGCCTTCTTTTTATCAATGGCTCTTGAGACCAAGCTATTGATAAAGCGATTTTCTATACTATAAACTGCTGACACGATGAACTCTTTTATTAATTCAAACACTTTCAGCGTTCAATATTAAATTTCTCCTATATGCTTATTCAATTGCGTAAAACAAATCCGTCATAGTGATTATTATTTTAGTGATAACCACCAGTGAAATAACAAAAATAATGGCCTAAGCCACCTTGGTAATAACGATAGTCACTCAGGCCGTTCTAATTTAATGAGCGCGCGAGCGTGATGCTGGTCAAATAAATACACTAGGCCACTTTGGATATGGTTGGGTAGGCACTGAAAGGATGAGAGGGTTGCCAAAACAGATGCACTGCCAATAGTGCCCCACCATTCATTGGTCGATGTCACACTCGACGGGTTTGGTAACACAGATAAAGCGAAACCTAAATCCTCCGTGTGACTTCTAAGATTAACCATATCGCTATGGATCGCATCAATATTTTTTACCCATTCTTTGGCCTTGCGAGCCAATCTCAAACAACCTCTTCGGTCATCCGACTTCCAGTCATAGTCAACATACGACATGGTTGACTCGCAACCAATTTTGAGCTGGCGAATTGTGCCTCCTTTACCCATCACTATCCCAGCAGCCCCTTCTCCCGGTATCACACCCCATGGCGTTTCTTTACCCAGTACTTCTCCTTGTTCGGCCAAACTTTCCACATTCTCTAGTACACTATCCACACAAACACACATCGTGACGTCGCAACTATCTAAAGAGCCTGTACATTGTTGTAGTACTTCAATTCCAGCGCTATAACAAATTGTTATTTTGGAAATATATTGTGAGAACGCTTGCTGTTCTAACCAATCTAACATTTTGGATTGATTGAGGGTGTGAGGTATGGATATCAATAAGGGCAGTGGCTTTAAGGCTTGAGGCAATTTAGACAAAAGGGGATCAATAATAAGCAAGATAAGCTGTTTGACCCTTGATTCAATCTCACCCGCTTCTAAATATTCAATCGGAGCTATGGTATAGGCCTGTTGATCAAAGTCATACAAGCTAAACCTGGCAAGATCGGAATGAGACACAGCATGGGCTATAGAGAGGTTCATACCAGTTGGTACGGCGACTTCACTAGCCAAAATACTATAATCAACACGCATTTTAAACTTTCCGTATTGTTGATTGGCGCAATGTTTCCTCAATACCTTGGCAGTGAAAAGAAGCGCTGTAGGTTATTTCCACGCGATTCAATTCGGTATCAATATAAATAGTGTAAATGTCCATGTTTTTTTGCTTTGATTGTTCAAATTCCGCGAACGCTACATATTTGTCTACCGGAACTTTAAAGGACAAATCGTCATTATGGTGAAAGCCACTTAACCTTATTTTCTCACCACCGCTTAAGAAGCCGTTACATTGCTGGTCTTCAGGTGCAATTTGATAAAATCGTGGATCAAAATCCGTAGGTAACAGAGGCTTTCTTTCATCTTGCCAGATTTGGTCGAAAGTCCCAGCGTATCGCCTTCGCCGATCAAAATGAGGGGCTTCAATGCCAAATCCAGCGACTTTTAACGTTGAGGGTTTCGAGCTCCAATCTTGTGAAGGATAAAATATCGAGGGAACTTGGGTGACAAGCAATTCAGATGTCTTTTTAATCAACCCACTACCATATCGGTTCTTTTCATCGCCTCCGATTGCGTGTCTATAATCAATATCTTTGACAATAAATGGGGCTGGACTTGATGTGACTACTACTGCTCCATTTTTCATCCATTGACGCTCGCCAACGACATTAAGTGCTTTATTTATGTGATTTTCGATAAAAAGCTGGCAGGTATGTTTTACTTGGGGTTGCTTCGACTTAGTTCTCGCTTTACCAAACACAATGACATCCGTATTAAACTTGAGAATGGCAAAATCATGCTCAGCTTTGACAGGTGATAATCCCGGCTCATCAATATACTCAGGTGCATCGCGAATAGACACTTCACAATCTTCTTTCCATTGTTCTTCAACATAGTTCCATGCGCGTTTAAAAGTCAGCACCCACACTTCGTTTCCTTCACTATCACGCTGAAATCGACCCTGAACATTTTTGTAGTTCGAAGTATCTACTGTCCACAATTGCATCAAAGACTCTCCCAATTACACACTTTGCCCGTCGCCGAAGGCTGTAATAGGTGGGCAAAGACCGATGCTTGCTGAGCCTCAAGTTGAAGCGCGTCCCAGTGAAAGTAAACTCGCGAACACACACAAATTTGCCTCCATATCCAAAAGCGGCATTGATCATCAATACGTGAAGATTGTAGCGCTTTTATACTTGTCTCTAAGCTCAAGGTGCTGCCTAAACGCAGCGCAGTCGCGCTCTTATATAGACCGGAATCAACCCACTCAAGCAGCTGGTCTATCGTTTGATCTCTATTTAATTCCAGCTCGTTTTGGTTACTATCGATCGGCAAGGTCGGGCCATATACGATGGATAGAGCTTGTAACCAATCACGATAACTTTCACTTAACGACATTTGCTCAATGGCCTCAGGTACCCATTCGGGATTGCCGGAAAGCATCAATTGAATGGGTGCGGTTGGATGAGAAGGCTCCCAAACAGGGGGTAAGTGTGATGGCCAAAAGCAAGCGTAAATATCACACTGCTTCACACTCTTCATGTCAGAGCTGGCTAATATATTTGCAAAGCAAACCCTTGGGTTATCCGCAATTAATGACCGTTCAAAATACAAATCATTTTCAGCATAATGTTCTAACAGCCACTGCTGGCTACTATCGTCACTCCTTAAAGCCAAGATTGGCATAGCAACATGACTGTCAAGGATTCCCTTTCTCAGCCAATGTTTCAATAACTCGCTACTAACGGTATTTCTTACCATCATATAATCGAAGAATTCTTGGGCATTTTTGCAGCTACACGAGATTAAACTGGCAAGAAGTCCATCAAATGTTTTCGTTTTCGTTTGTACAGCGAGCATCTTTGCCAGCTTAGTCTCTTTCACCTTGCTAAGAGCAACAAGACCGAGTAAAGCGGGGTTAAATAAATCTGTGTCGAGTCCAGTACTCAATGCAAGACAAGCCACGACATCAGGTTTGCTATCCAATAAATGCAAAATGCTCCCCGGATGATAGGCATAAAATGCGATGAGTACTTGTTGCAAGTCACTGAGTTGTCGCTCTACTTGGTTAAGGTAAGCACTATCATTTGACGGATAGCCAGCGAGATAGAGCCGAAGTTTTTGATTGAACAAAAACTGAATGGAGTCGCAAGCTAGAGTGATTTTCTCCAAAATAAAACATTTTTGCTTATCTGGTAGCTCCCCAAAAGATTCAACAACGCTTTGGCTACGGCTTTCCACCTCAACCAATGTTTGTTCCGAGATAGCATCATTAATGTCTCTGGAGAAGATGCGAGGGAATAGAGTCTGTTGCATAAGGCTCGAGCTCAATTAAACGATATCGTCGCGCCAACAATTTTTTGGCACTTTTCTGCTTGAGAATACACATAGCGAGCTTTTGTCATCACCTGCCCATATTGACTGCTATACACCGTCGAGCAATTTTGTGTTTTGATTATCAACTCCTGATCAGCTTCAAGAACGAGTTTCCTTGCTTTAATTATGAGGGGAACATCGGTATCAGTTAGCGCGAAAAAGATATTCGTCACAACAGGCAAACGGATATCGCCATCAATAAACTCGATTCGGCAATCGAGTTTATTTTCAATCGCCATCTTCAACTCAGAGAGGTGGAAGTACCGCCCAATTCGAGCTTTCAACGCAGAAGGATATGGATTCCCTTCAAAATCCACGGCAACGTATTCTTGATCGTCTAATATCTTTTTTATCGTGCCGAACCTAGAGAGCTGAACCACTGGATCCGCTGAGCCAAGTGTCTCGTCATTTGACGAAACCTGTGGTTCTTCATCAACTTTAATTAACTGCAACATTTGCTCCTTGTATAACAATGTCCCCTGTACCTTCAATATTGATTGAAGAGCCTGACAAACGAATGCTGCCATCACTTTTCATCACAAGAGAGGCACTGCCGGTACTCAATACGATGCTTTCACCACTCGTTATTTGGGTGACGCCCTCCGTTTTTAACGCCGTATTTTCATCAACCGTCAACGTGTAAGCACCACCCACATTCATAGTATTGCTAGATTGAATGTCGATAAGCTGGCTAGCGCCAACTTTGATTTGACGTTTTTCTCCAACCGATAGCGTGTCGTTTTTGGTGATAGAGCAGGTTCGACTCTCTCCAACACTAATGTCTTGATTGCTGGTCACCATGTGGCTTTCATTCGTTTGATATTTAACGTTGACATCTTGTTCAACGGTTTCAGAAAAGGTGGTTTTCACTAAAGTGGTTTTGTTGCCATCGACGGTTTCTTTTTGATCCCCATGGACTTCGTTGGTTTGATTTTTTCCGACAACAAGAAATTCGTCTTGGCCAATATCCCGATAGCGACAATTTAACACCTTGGTCGACATATCTTTTTGCGCGTGAAAGTAAATTTCTTCTTTATTCGCTTCATCTTCGAAACTGAGCTCGTTGTATCCAACACCTTTGTGAGTTTGGGTTCTAAACGTGGTACGTGTTTTATTCTCTGGTAGTGCATAAGGAGGAAGGTTGACCCCGTTATATACCACACCCGTAATCAGAGGCTTATCAGGATCACCTTCCAAAAAAGTCACCACAACCTCATGCCCAATCCTCGGCAAGTAAACCGCGCCCCACGACGTGGCCGCCATGGATTGGCTTACACGTACCCAACAACTGGACGCTTCATTATGTTTGGCGTATCTATCCCAGTGAAACTGAACCTTGATTCTTCCTAACTGATCGGTATAGATTTCTTCCCCTTCAGGGCCAACCACCACGGCCGTTTGAGGGCCATCAACTATTGGCGCAGGAAATTTTTGTGGCTTAAATTCCACCTTAGTCGGTCGACAGAAGAATTGGTTATAGTAGGTTGTCGGCTCCCCCGTCGCTTGCTCTTCGTACACCTGTGGATCGCGACCAAAATGCTCAACACAAAGCAATAAGTAGTCATCATTTAGTGCTTGTCTAGGATGTTCACTCATCGAAAAGCTGATCCCTGTACCCAGCCTTAATATGTCACTGTGGCATTCTACTTCACTCATATCATTGATGTATTCGGAGCTTTTTTCTGATGTCCGACGTTTGCCAGATGAGACACCGGAGTATCGTCCAGGGTAGTCGAAGTGGGCTAGATCTTGATAGGTTTCTGCTGAGCTAGTTTGCTCTTGAGGGATATTTGGTTGCTCGTAATCATAGTCTGTAAAAGTGACACATCCTGTCCTGACTCGACTGATTTCTTCTAGCTTAAATATGTGCTCGGAATCGGGAATTCCACCGCCTTTAGGGTGATAAGTGAGAGGGCCATAACTTGTCGCATTCAGTGGCGTACTCGATAATGCTTGGATGGCTTCATTACTGTCAACAATGACCATAAAATGGCCAGATTCTAAGTGTTCAAAATAGTACCATAGGCCATGTTCAGCCAAGAGGCGATCGACAAACGTTAAATCCGACTCTCGGTATTGTACTACATAGTCCTTGCTTGGATAGGTTTGAGAAATTTCTAGTCTATAGTCGGTAAGTTGTGCATCTTCGAAGACGTCTTTAACGATATCAATAATAGATTTATGCTGGAAAATTCGACAATCTTGCCTTTGGCTCAAAAACCACACGTTTGATACCAGTTTTAGCTGATAGCAACTAAACCGACGGTCTTGACCGGTATAGCGAAACTCACTCACTATGCCATGAAATAACCGCGATACCCCTACTCCTTGGCCAAAAAGTTTTAACAGCGCTGGCTTGCGAATAAACGCTTCATAGCAGAGATCTGAATCCAAACTAATCAGTGACAAGTCCACCTCAAATGGTGCAGAAAGCCTTTCCGTTACCCGGAATCGCTCTACTCGAAGCTGATGTTCAGATCCAATTAGCTCAAATTTAAACTGTAAAGCATTATCCATCGCTCAATCCATAAACCTTAGGTAAAAAGGGCCAATGACGGCCCAAACTAACTAACTAACTAACTAACTAAAAACAATCACGCTTCACGTGGAGCACGCCAATCATCATTGCCTGCTTTTCCACATACCTCATGAGTCACTTCAATCGCGCGATAAGTAAACTTCAACACTTCTTCAGTTACTCGATCTGACGTCGCTGCATCTTGGCAATGAGCCATGCGTGTTTGCATGTCCACTAGCAATGCATCAATCAATTTGATGGTGTAATAATGCTCCTGCTTGCCTGTGGTTGATGTGCGATAGAAACGAATCTGGCACTCAGAGAGTTTTTCTCCTGACACCAGCGCGTTAAACAATAAAGGCGAACAACAATCTTGCTGTTTTGTCACAATGACAGGTTTATGAACTCGTTGGCCAGTGGGTTGGCCACTTTGAGGATCTCGCGGGATCGTCAGTAAGTGATCAAGCTCTTGTACCATAAATTCATCCACGTGCGCTTCTTGCCAAGAATTACCTACCGAATCGGCAGAATACGCATCTTTTGTTATATCACCTTGTGTTTCACCTGAAACCGACATGTAAGCGGGAGTTGGCATAATAGTATCCTCTTTATATAAAAATATGCTTTCTAACTTAAGGCAGCGCCTTATTACTATTTCACTCCTTCAATAGTCATGCCAAAACTAAAAAACGATAAAATACAATAAGTTAGAAACACAAGGCACATAATAAAAACGAACAACCAATAAATTATCAAGATATTTTTTAATTATTTGGAATCTTGTCTAATTTATTGGAAAGCATATAAAAATCAACCGATAAGTTATTATCCATAGCCAATAATTCCTTTTTACTAGTGTTAACTTCCTTAATCTAATAAAACGGACCTTCACTAGGTCATATTTACTAATAAGACTTTCAAATAACACAATTCGCTTTGAACGCACTGTGTATCGGAGATATATAGTAGATATTGCTTTATATTTTCATACCCAAGATACCTAAAGATGCAAGATTCACACGGATAACACCCTCATGGAAATTATCAATAATGGAGAATTAAATGGCGCACTGCTCGCCGTCAGTCAATCTATCGTTGACCGCAGCCAGCTAGTAAAAACCTTGGATGCGATTCTGAGCGCTGCCAAAAAATTATTAAGCGCACCACATGGCATTATTTACGTTTTAGACGAAACCAGACAATCACTGATACCAAACATAGTCCAAGACAAAGAAGATATTGTATCTAAACACCACTGGCAGGCACTGATTATCGACAATTTGAGCGAGGGTGACCCATTCGGCTACGCCGTAAAAACAGGTGAAGTCGTACTCATTACTGATTTGTACCAATACAATGGTTACGATTGTGAAAACATCTACCAAACAGAGCAACAGCAAGGTCGACAAAGCCGAAACCTCATCGCTTGGCCATTGGTCGACGATAATCAAGGCACCTCTGGTCTTCTTGTCGCATTAGATTACTCAAATATGAAGCACGAGTCCTCGTTAAGTGCCTTTTGCCAACTTGCGGCAAAGTGCATTAACCAAGCAATTTGGTTGGAAAAGTACAGCGGCGCTATTCATAACCTAAACAAAGAAAACAATAAGCTCTTAGAAGAAAACAGCCAGTTAAAAGCCCTCACTCATGGTCAATCTGCCCTGCCAATTGCTCACAGTGATGCCATGACAAGTACACTTGAACGAATTAAGAAAGTGCTGGCCCTTCCTATCGATGTCCTATTATTGGGTGAAACAGGAACTGGTAAAGAAGTCATAGCACAGTATATCCACACGATGTCGAATCGACGCCACTCTCCTTGTATTGTGCAAAATTGCGCAGCCATTCCCGAGCAGCTGCTGGAGTCTGAATTGTTTGGCCACAAAAAAGGCGCTTTTACCGGCGCCGATAAAGATAGAGTGGGATTATTTGAAGCCGCGAACGGCGGGACACTGTTTCTCGATGAAATCGGTGATATGCCGTTACTTTTGCAAGCCAAACTATTGCGTGTGTTACAAGAGAAAAAAATTAAACCCATTGGTGCGCATTCTGAAATAGATATTGATGTTCGGGTGATTGCGGCGACGCATTGTGATCTCAACAAGAAAATTGTATCTGGGGAATTTCGTGCGGATCTCTACTATCGACTCAATGTCTTTCCGGTATCGTTACCACCACTTAGAAAGCGTCTAGAGGACATCCTGCCCTTGGCCAATCAATTCATCCAAAAATACGCGAACTCTCTCAATTTAACTGGCGCTCCTTCTCTGTCTGATTCAGTCAAGCAGCAACTGTTGTCTTACTCTTACCCTGGTAACGTAAGAGAACTTAAGCACATCATCGAGCGGTCAGTTTTGCTGTCAGACTTCAAAGTAATTCATGACATAGAAATCGAAGAAAATACAGCCGATCTGCCTGTTAACCTAACGATGACACATCCTGAAACAACAAACATTCAAGATCAGGCACAGCACTCACTAGACAACCCGTCACCTCAGCTTCCAGGCAGTAAAAGCTTAAAAGCATCCGTCAACGATTACGAAAAGCAGATCATTCTAGAGTGCCTAAAAGTCTGTAACTGGCAGGTAAAGCGGGCAGCAGAGCGCCTGTCTTTACCGATCAGTACACTGAGCCACAAAATGAAAAAGTTCGAGATAAGTGCCTAAGGATATTAGCCTTATCCCGAACGTCGAAGGAGCTGGTGAATACCCAATAACATGGGAATATTGCCCCCGCCAGATATTCAGGGGCAACGCTATTTGCGCATCCTATCAGAAGCTAGCAGATACAGATTCACTGCCTGGATCTGACCCATAGCTATAACCAGATTTGGTTATATTTGAGACCGTAAATATAAACGTGCCACTTTCACTGGTGACTGAAGGTGAAGTAAACTCTACTTGACCACGGCGATTCGTACGTTTGCTGACATTTCCAGAAACGCTTCCTCCCCATACGCCAGATACGGTTGCGCTTTTCATTATCTGGCCATTTTCATCAACCACAACGATCGTCACTTTCGCCTGAGTGCCACTTGAGCCTCCATCATTACCACCGTTACCGCCGCCTTTACCGTTGCCATTACCTCCCTTAGCTTGGGAGATATTGCTAACGAGTACGATATCAAATCGGTCTAGATGTAATGTATTTTGACTCGGGTCAGGGTCGACATTGATGGTTAGGCTTGCAGAGTCTGTGTCTCCATTATCATCCGTTACCATTAAGGTGACTTCATAACTGCCCTCGGTCGCATAGGTGTGAGTAGGATTCGCTTGATTTGAACTAGAGCCATCACCAAATTGCCATTGGTAGCTCGAGATAGTGCCGTCTACATCACTCGAATTGACACTAGAAAATTCCACTTCCAAAGGAGCAGGACCATCGTAAGTCGAAGCGGTCGCATCGGCAACTGGTGGGTTATTATTGACAGTAACGATGACCGTATCAGTATCCGTTAATCCATCTGCATCTGTCACCAATAGCGAAACGCTATAACTTCCTAGATTTTCAAATGTATGTTGTGGGTTAGTTGCAGTCGAACTAGCACCATCATCTGAAAAGTCCCAGAAATAAGTGAGCGATGAATCTTCACCATCCGGATCGCTAGACAAATCACCATTGAATTGAACCGTGAGTGGCCGATATCCTGTCTCCGGATTCGCTGATGCACTGGCCACAGGTGGCAATAGCCCCCCCGGAGCTGGCATGGTACCGTTTATAGAATATTGGCCGATACTGCCATACTCTGTATAACCTGTAGGTGGAAGACCATAAGGATCTCCTAAGCCCGCTCCCGACACTGAGAGATAATACGTGCCCGCTAGAACAGGATAGTTCTGGATTTGTGCCCACAGCTCACCTGAGGGGTTAAACGTATCAATTAATGAACCAGCGCCATTGTATAGTCTCACTTCTATGTCCAGATTTGGAGCAACGGACGCAGGCGAAATATCGAGATTGAGATCGCCATTACCCACGGTGAGTTCGAAATAATCAAAATCGGTGTCTGTTTCTATAATCCCACTTGCTTCATCAATACTAATCAGATTGTTCGTGGTGCTGCCTGTAAGTGTGGTTGCCGTCAGATAGCTACTACCATGATCATCGGCTTCCAGTAATGCCCCATTATTTTGAATAATCTGAATGTCATCTTCAGTGTTGTCGGCGTTTCGGTATTCCCCTTTGCTCCATTGACTCACCGATGTGTAGTAACCAACACCCATAATCGGAGCCCAACTCGTCGGAACACTGGTGTCTCCACCGTGGCCCGTGTAATAGCTAGACCCACCCAAAACACCATCATGGTATAAACCTAGGTTGTGTCCGGCTTCATGGGTGGCAGCTTCCGCAATCAACTTGCCGCTAGAGCCCAACCGATTGTAGAAAACAAACGCAGGTTTGTAATAGTCGGAAGGTTGCCCAAAATCGTTGACGCTATCAAATACCCCTACATAAGCAAACCCACCACACTGACAAGATGGAACCGTAAAATCAGCCGTCACCACGACTCGAGTACCATATTCTTCATCGGCGTAGCTACTACGAGTAATTGCGCTCTGCCCTGGGTCCTGAGTGGTGACATCAACATCAAATGGGGCAAAATCTTCAGCGACCTGCTGCCAAATTTGTTGAATGACGTCTTGCTCTGCTGTGCTAAATGACGTGTTATCTCCATCTGTATCGAATGGTAACGCATCAATGGGTTCACCGTAGCTCTCGTTCCATGCTCGCCCAGTCGTAAAGTAACCATTAAAATCTAGGTAAATGACTTTGGTCGAGTTTGGTTTGCTGTGTAGGAGAAAGGTCTGGTCGTACGGATAAGGAGCCGTAGACACTTCCGGGCCAGTACTCTGGCTATGTGAGTGATGCGGCTTTTTATCAATAAATAGCACGCGACCTTTTTTATCTATCCACATGGTGTCATCTTTACGCAGTAACGTTGAAAACTCTTCAGATGATTTACCATACCAAGCAGCGACTTCAGGCAGCTTGTCACCCAGTCTCTCTATAGCACTTTGCCCACGAGATTGCTCAGGCAAGTTCACATTGGGAAAAGGTGGCTTTTCTTTTTTCTCCGCATTTAACGATAGAGAAAAAAACGCTATTAATAATAGTGTTAATAAGTTGTAAATGTTAAAATTCTTAATTCCATTAAGAAATAAACAGGCTATTTTCATAACGACACCCGACCTATTCCGTTAGATAAAAATTGGAGCACTAATATAATTTAGCGCTCCATTAATAATAGCCTAATTACTGGCATTCATGCTTAACAATATTGACTGTATCTGTACCTGAAAAAGGTGTCATATCGAGTAACTTACCATTTACCTCAGCAGACGTTGAGGTGCCATCTAAACTGGCCAAGTCGATCGTCACATAGTGGCAGACTAAGTCATTGTACCCATCACCATTGACATCTTCTGTGCTACAAAGCTGTTTATCCTTTTTACCGACCATTTTTACCCCAGCGTCAGCTAAAGATAGTGTGTTTGTATCTATTTCATACACATCAAATGAATCTGAGCCGAGGATTGCAACAGGCACTGAACCATTGGAACACAAGTTGATACTGTTCGGATCGCTGCCAGGTTTAATATCGATATCGACAACAAGGTTGCCAACTGCTGCGCACGTATTCGCAATAGTGGTAAACACACCGTCTGTCTTCGGGAAAACATTAGGGGTCGGGAACACGTTAATACCCGCGACATTCCCCGCCGAGTTCATCGCTAGTAAAGGGACACCAGCAGTATCACTTGCAACCAGTGTGGCTCCAGCATCGAGTGACACAGCGGCATAATTGGCATTCCCACCGTAAGTGAAGTCCGTTACACTATCTAGCATGGGGTGTGAAATATCGGCCGTCGTAAAATCTAAGCTACGAGGAAAGCTAAATAAGCGTACATTGGCGGGATTAACAAATGGGCTATAACCAGCAGACATGATTCCACCTTGCATTTCCCAAGCATTTATCGTGTTGGAATAGGCATAAGTGAGTAGAACTACCCCACCCCCAGCATCGACATACTCTTTCAACCTATTACCATGAGCGACTGCCGATGGTGGTGGGAAGTTAGTGTAATTGTATACGCAGTCGTAAGCTTGCAAAGAGGCAAGATCAGGCGCTATCCCTGTCATTCTCAATACATCGATATCTGCCCCACCAAATTGCCCTGTTGCAACCAAGGCATTCTTTAAATTGTTCGCATTAGCAACGTGATCAGAGTGGAGGATCAAGGCCTTTTTGCCCAATGAAATTTGACTCGATGTGATATCTTCTGAGTAAACTGGCGCTAACTCTGGAGTGCCCTCAGTAGCAGGCTGTAGTTCATTGGCTATCAACGAGCTCGACAGAAGCATGCTTCCTATAAAAGCAGCTACAGGAGTGAACTTTTTCATATGTCACCTATATTTATATCCATATTTCCCCAACATCTCATAGCAAAAAACATGAAATAAATTGGGCATAAGTGTTAAATATCTAATATATAGAACTAGTTATTTTTTCCTTTCACAAAAATAAATTGTCAGCATTCCTATATTCATTTATGCAATACCTTTCCTAGAAACCTTTTTGGCTTCCCACCATCTATGAAGTTAATATTTAAGCATTAATATTTAGCGAGCAATTAAATGCTTACTCTGTCCAAGTGGCTTACTTTGAAATATACGAAAAAGCACAGCTCCGTATAATTTTTGTGAATCCATATTAAATTAGCAGACCATGCCACGCTATCAATCTCACTTTTGATACATGTACAATGTCGTTTTCAGTTAGCGTAAGCAGAAATGGCTAACACAATGTATGTCATATGATTTATTACACAAATCCCGAAAAAATTTTTTTCAGCTATTTTTGCGTATTTTTCCTAGTTACTGGAAGGTCCAAGAGAAGGGAACTTGCAACCTAAACCTGTAAATTTTCTGTTATTTTATAATGAGAAACTTGAAGCATATGTGTGACTGTGATAAAAGATTTTGGTCAGGTTGGCTGACAGTTGTAGAAAAAATACTTCAAACTATCCGAAAAGGAAAAAGTGATGGAACTATACTGCCCAAATTGCAAAACTGAGCTAGTTGAACGAAGTAAACAATATACCTGTCCTAGACACCAAATAGGTGAATGTACATATGAGCCATGTCATCTTGACGAGGGCCACCAAAGTAAACAATACAAAGCGAAAAAAGTCGTGATGGAAACTGTACCAGCGTAACTTAACCGCTCCCCAAAAAGAAACGCTCGCATACCAATAAAAGCATATCGCGAGCGTTTCTTTTGCCAAGAAGCCTTTGCTTGCTAATCCATATAGTGCAAGCTAAACAAAGAATCATCATCAACCCAAGATTTCTGAACGCTAAACCCAGCTTCTTCTGCCAAATCTCGAATAGTTTCTAACGTGTATTTGTAGGAGTTTTCAGTATGGATGGATTCGCCCTCATCAAAAGAAATAACGTGGTCACCGACCTTAACGGTATGGCGGCATCGGCTCACCAAATGCATTTCAATGCGGCTTTTATAGTGATTAAAATGGGCAGAATGTCTAAAGTTTTCAAGCTTAAAGTTTGCGTTAGCCTTGGTATTAACATGACTAAGTACATTCAAATTAAATTCCGCTGTCACGCCCTGCGCATCATTGTATGCAGCATGTAAAACGGATTGAGGCTTAACCAAATCAATCCCAATGATAACGCCACCGTGACTTTCTCCGTGCTGAATAATTTGCTTCAGTGATTTCAAGAACTCCACCGCTTCTTCAGGACACATATTGCCAATCGTGGAACCTGGATAGAAGAACACTCGACGCCCATGAGGAATGTCATCGTTGTAGATTAAAGAATGGGAAAAGTCTGCACAGATCGCGCTGATATCGATGGTGGGAAATTCGTCTCCTAGTTTTTGCGCCGCCATTTCTAGAAACTGGCCAGATACATCAATCGGTACATAAGACAAAGGCTGGATGTGCTCAAGTAGCATTCGAACTTTTTCACTATTGCCACTTCCGGGCTCTATCAAGATGCACCCTCGGCCACAGCTGTCTGCAATATCATTGGCATAACGTTGCAACAACATTTTTTCTGTCCGAGTGATGTAATACTCTGGCAAGTGGGTAATTTTCTCAAATAGCTCTGAGCCATAGTGATCGTAGAAATATTTGGGATCGATTGTTTTTTGTGGTTGTTGTAGGCCTACTAGAATATTTTCCCGATCATCATGATGCGCATGATATCGATTGATAAATGAAACGTTAGTGCTTTGAGTTGCCAAGTTGGTGCCAACATTATTCATTGAGTATATCCCTTATCTTTCTCACTTATTGCTCGATTAGATCTCTCGCAAGCCTCAGCCCGGTGAATTGCCAACGGTCTTGCGGATAAAAGAAGTTTCGATAAGTCGCGCGGGCATGCCCGGCTGAAGTTGCGCACGATCCTCCCCTTAATACCCATTGGTTACACATAAACTTTCCATTGTATTCACCAATTGCCCCTTCACAGGCACGAAAGCCGGGGTAAGGGCGATAAGCGCTGGATGTCCATTGCCAACAAGTATCGTAAATTTGTGATAGACCAAGATTTTTCTCGTCACCGTTAGCAGGCTGTGGGTGGAAGCTCGACACCATCTGATCAGATATCTTATTTTGCTTAACCGCAAACTCCCATTCAAATTCAGTAGGTAGCCTTGCTTTCGCCCAGCAGGCAAAGGCATCAGCTTCAAAGGCACTCAAATGACTGACAGGATTATTAGGATGCCACGGCTGCATTCCATACAGGGTATATTCTTGTAACTCTCCAGCACGTCGAACCCAATAGAGTGGTTGCTGCCATTGGTTGTCCTGCACAACTTTCCAGCCATCAGAAAGCCAGAACTCGGGTCTTTTGTACCCATCATCCAGCACAAATTCCATAAATTCACCGTTCGTCACCAATCGATTGGCCAGTAGAAAAGGTGACAGGAAGACTTGATGTGACGGTGATTCATTATCGAAAGAAAAGGTCTCGTCACTTTCAGATACCCCTATCTTGGCGAGCCCACCTTCAAATTTGTGCCAATTTAATGGAGTCAGCTCTTCGCTATGAACGTCACTTTTATTGGAGAAAACAGGAAATGTTGGATTTTGAAAAAACGAGTATTTGATGTCGGTGAGAAATAGCTCTTGATGTTGCTGTTCATGCTGGATACCAAGCTGAATCCGCTTAATCACTTCGCTATGAATAGCGTTACCAGTAACAGACAAAAGATCGCGGATATGGCTATCAACATATTCTCTGTATCTTATGACCTCTTCAGTCAGCGGACGAGTCAATAATCCGCGATGAGGACGAGAATACAGATCTCCCACCGCGTTGTAATAGGAATTAAACAGGTATTCATACTCAGAACGGAGTGCCTTATAACCACTCACAAACGCTTTCAGTATGAATGTTTCAAAAAACCAAGTGGTGTGTGCTAAATGCCATTTTGGCGGACTAACAAACTCTGCCGCTTGTAAGTTCACATCTTCCGCAGCAAGATGCGTAAAAAGCTGTAAAGAATAATCTCTGGTCCTTTGATAGGATGTCATCAGTTGGTCGGTATTATATTCAGACACGATACGCTCTCAAATTGGTTGACATAACCCGCCGATCTCGACGTGTTCTGCATCTTCATTCGAATACATCAACCCACCACTTGATGAGACTTGATGTAAGGTTAATTTTCCACCAAAGTGGGCTGCTACCACCCTTGCTGCCGACCCCGTCGCCATATCTTCAGCCACGCCGTATTGTGGAGCGAAATAACGAAATTTCACCAGCGCTTGCCATTCTCCTTTAGCAACACATATGACAGCCCTTTGGGTGAATTGGGTAATGACGGCGCTGGAAATATTCATTTGGGTTAAATCGGTCATTGGCGGCCATTCCAGCAAGAGATACCCCTGCTCTCCACCATACTCAGTGGCTTGTATACATTGATTGGAAATGGGGTTGATGAAATGAAACGCTTGATTAATCCAGCTTGGAAGGGTTATCAGATTGCCCGATAATTTAGTGAAACGCAGCCAAATTTTTCCTTCGTTTAATTTGGCTGGGATAATATTTCCATTAATGCGTAGACTGGCTCGATTGGTTTGAGTACTCAATATCGAAGCAGCAGCGCAAAGTAAGCCATGACCGCAACATTCAATGCAGTAGCCATTTTGAGAGCAACTCACTTCGTAGAGTGGTGACTGGCAGGAAGGACGCCAGACGGTGCACAAAGTAAAATCCTGCTCGTTGATGTGCAGGCTTTTTTCGTCACACAAACAAATGGTGCAGACATTTCCATTTGCAGTAAAGTCACCTTCGCCAACAAACGCCCTGTACTCTAATATCAAATCCACGCCTTTTGATAACTGAATGAGACTGCCCTTCCATTCGTTTTAGTTGTGAAGCTGTCTTACGTTACATATTGAGATATAAGAGAAAAAAGGCAGGTAATGAACCGAGGGCAAGTAAAAACCTGAGCTTGATCACTAGATGTGCAGATTTTTGCATAATTTGAAGATGCCGTTACGATGAACTGCGACATCCATACCTTCCAGAAAATGTCTGATCTAGCCTGGTTATTCCCAGTTTCAAATAAGCGGAAGTTAGTTAGAAATTGAACCTAAAAAGAAGCGTAGCCCAAGACTAAACAAAATATCCGTCGAATTGCCCATATTGTAAATATTCTCCGTAGCAGCGGCTTCAATCTGAGCGAGATCTTTTAAGTAATACCGATAACCCAATAGTACTTCCTGAGAAGATTTTGAGAACTCACTGTCGTCTTCTAGTAGCCCCTCATAACCATGATATTCGAGCATGAGCTCATGGTTTGCAGCAAATCGGTAGCCATAGCCAAATGCCCATGCACCAGTAAACCGCTTAACGGGCAAGTCTTGGAAAATGTGTTCATCTGCCGAATGTAACGTGCCTCCCACAGTAGTAAATAAAGAATGCGGACCATGAAAAAACGAATAATTGGCTTGTAATCCTTGCTCAAAACTTGAGTTTGCGAAAGCAGAATCATTGACCTTGTTGTAATACAGTGTGGCTCCAATAGTTAGAGCTTGCGAAGCCGTGCGAAACGCTTGCCATTGCACATAGCCATGTATCGCACTGACCATGATTTCACTTTCAAAGTTATTGATATGAACGTTATAAAGCGGGCTATCAATGTTGTTCTGATGCTTATCTTTATCCAATCGCCCATTTTGTGAAATGCCAACCCAATCATGAAAATCTATCGTCAATGTATCTAAATGGTTATTGGCAGACCAGGCCAACTGATACTTTACTTCCGCACTCCAGTCATCATTAACGCGCCACGCTATCCCAGAGACCGCCTGATTTTGATAGTAGTCAAACTGGAAATCCCTATTTTGAATCCACACACTTGCAGCGCTCGCCATAAAAAATAGTTCGGCATCGTCAACAAGCTCCCCAGATCTAAGCTGCGTAGTCAAGGTCATGGCTTGAAGTGGAGAGGCAGGATACGTTCGAAATGGAGAAGAAAGGCGGGAAGACTCACAACCGCGTGGATTTTGCTCTTCAGCGCAGTCTGAAGATTCATCTGCCATTGAAATACTTGGGATAGAAAAAGCGAAACAGCTAAGTCCCCAACTCAAACACCGCCGATACTTAAGTGACAACATCATCTAAAACCTATTTCCTCACAACGCTCATACACACAATTTAAGCCTGTGTTTTTGTTAGATTTTAGACCCGTTATTGAGTTTTTCACGAATGAAAAACGATAACTGTGAGATAAGCCAAGCTCCCTCAGTCGCTGATTATTGGCGCGGAAAACGCTTTTTTTACACTGTAAATATGCATAGCAAATTTCGCGTATTAAGCGATAACCAGCCCAATATCGAGTTGGTTATCTATACGATAGTGTTACTCTACTCCCGCAGCTTCAACCATCACAGGTACCCCACTTAATGTGTTTTCATTACCCACTTTGTCGACAGCTTTCACCGTGGCTTGGTAATCGCTAGCAGGAACATTAAACGCAAAGACATACTCGGCTTGGTTCGGCACCACCTCCACTTCGGAATAATAAGTCTGCCCCGTGGCATTGGAATGAAGCTGAGCAGAGACTTGACTTAAGTTAGCGTCAGAAATATTGGCATGAACATCAACCTCATAGTATCCATTTTGTGGTGTGAACGTCTTCTGTTCTCCATATACCGAGCCAATCTCAGGTTTATCAAAGTCTACGTATAGCTCTCTGTCCGCATAGGATTTTTGGCCAAACATAAACCCTGTGGTCTCTCGGCCAATTTGATCTGTCGTGGTCACTTTTAACTTATATTTCCCTTGCTGAGACGCCGTAAAATCCCACTCACCAAATACTGAGTCAGAGGTGAATCCACCTGACTGCAAAATATCATCTTTGCTATCAGACAAAAGCTCAACTTTGTAACTCTTCGGTTTTATCAGCCCCATGTTTTCGGCGCTCAACGAATACTGTTGAGTCGGCCGCTCAAACACAAGAACATTTCCCGAAGATCCGACGTTGGTTAACTCCAAGACAATCGAAGGAGAAGATACGTCCAGCGTTTTCGTTGCGATTTGTTCATGGCCAAGTTTGTCGGTCGCAATGATAGAGACTTTGATGGAGGCCACGTCGAGCAAGGAGTCGGTATCAAGATCAAAATAGCTCAGCTCCCCTTCTTCAACACCATTGCCAACCTCTTTTACTGGCAAATCGAAACTGGCCTGATGCTCTGGCGTGACGCGATACGATACCTTTTGCAATCCACTACTGAAATCCGAAATATCAAACTTAAATCGTGCTTTCGTTGGATCTTCCGCCAGTATGACATTCACGGTGTCACCAATAACAGGCGCTTGGTTATCAACTTTAACCGCCAATGTATCACTCGCCGTTTCGCCCCAAATATCTTCCATTCGAACCGTCACGTTCAAACTCGATCCATCCGCAACCTCTGGTATCTTCGACTCAAATTGAACACAAAGATAACTTGGGTCATCTTCGCATTGCTTTATCTTGCCTGTGGGATAACTCTTTATCCCGCCCACATCCGCTTCAATAGACTCAATACCTTCTAGTTTCGTGTTGTCATAAAGCTTGTAGCGAAATTCAATGGTTCGCGGATTTTCATCGATATAATCTCCCGCTTGCGGGCTCACAATCGATGCCTCTAGACTGCCTTGTGGCTCTGTTAAAGTAATGGTCGGTTCCTCTTGCGCACTGTTGCCAGCGACATCATACAATGAGCGAATTTTTAGTACAGATGAGCTCTCCCCTTGGCCGATGAAGTTAGTGTATTCGCTGGTATAAGAGCATGTTGCCGTGCCGCCTCCGGAAGTATGGCATTCCGTTGGGACTATTTTTGTTGCGCTGTTTTTCTCTAAATATGGCTGAGAGTGCTGCTCAGAAGCCAACTCTACACCGGATAAATCATCCCTATAAGACAGCACCAGCGTATACATTTTCTTGCCGTTGCCTGAGTCACGCGAAACGTTATCCGCTTGCATGGTGATATTGGCCTGGGTGGCCAAACTTGGAGGTTCAACATCCATCATAGCAAAGCTGAACTTTTGAATAGACTCTGCTCCATTCGAGCCAATGGCTCTAGTAATTAAAACTGGCGAATCGAAACTTTCAGCAGACTCGACAGTACAAGATACCGGGTTGGGGTTATTGATCACCCCAGATGTCGGCCCCTGATCGGTTGGTACACCTTCGCCTTGGTAATTATTTCGAATCCAACATTGTAATGACTCAACCGTGATATCGTTGTTTTCTAAAGAAAACCCAACCGTTAGCTTTTTATTCGCTACGGTAGCACTAAACCCTTCAGGCACCAGCAATTTTACACCTTGACGTTGAATAGTGAGTTTGTGCGTTTCTTTCCACTCTTTGTTATCCGACATCTGAGTATAACGAGTGTTGTTCCCAGCCGTAATTGACAGAATAAAATCACCGTCTTTGCCAAATTCACTAGCCGGAACGCTTGCTTCCCACACTCCGTCTTCTACGGTTCCAGAAACAAGCTTGAAGTCCGCAGAGCGACTGATTTCTTGCTCTCCTTGATAGTAGAAGTTGACCGTTGGTGTTTTAACACCACTCACATCCGACGCAGTCAGGGTGAGTTTTAATCCGGCGTTCGCTTTCGTCACTACACTATTTTGTATATCGCTGCCATCCTCATATTGCACGACGAATTCAGCTTCCGGTGCACTATCATGCACTTGCACCGTGAACTCCTTAGTGCTCTCATTACCTCGAACGTCTACGGCCTTAAGTAGCACGATAGTATTGCCATTTGCTCGGTTGGCTAGCACCACCTTTCCTTCACTCAGAGGTGTGCCTCCATATGACGTATCGGGTTTTTCTTCGCCGTTATACAATAGCCAATAACGAGTTTTGTCGACATCAACACCGTCAGCTGAAAATAACCCATCTGAGCCATAATCATAGATATCAGTGGTAAATGGATAGTTTGCCGAGTAAAAAGCGACCTTGTCATAATCAATCAGCAAAATACCTGGGCCTTCTCGATCAATTAACACCTCCGACATCGGCACTATTTTTGATTCAAAACCATTAATATCCACCGCTCGTAACTGCAAAACGACTTTATTTGACTCCGAAAGATCTAATTTCTCTACATCGTCAGCGTTGAGTTTGAAAGCATAACTTTTATCACCTTCAGCCATATCGAGATCAATAGACTGGCTTTTGATTGGCTGCTCATTGTCGGCTTGATACAGCGAAAGCGTATCAACGCCCATGTCATCCGTTAAAGACGCAATATTGATGGTGAATTGATTACCTAACACGTAACTCTCTTGGGTTTTAGAATCCGTCACTTGAGGATCGGCTAGCTTGATGCTTGGCCCCACGTTGTCAATTTTGAAGCTAAACTTACCCACACTTTGGTTTGGATTCGGTAAAGCACTGTCTTTAGCAGTGATCGTAAATAGATTTTCCTTACTGTACTCAAAATCCCCTTCAAACAGCTGAACGCGTATGTTCGGTACCTCACCTTGAATACACGTATGTTGCGAATTGACATCACAAGCTGCCAACGACAAGTTTGTGCCATCAAACTTTCTAAGATCGATAGCAACACTGCCAGCAGGGCTGAGTCTGCCCCAGTCAAGGATATTACTGAGTTTCCATTCACTGTTACCCCCTAACCAAGTCACGGTTTCAGGCATATTAAATTCAGGAGCTTGGGAATCTAGGTTGACCATAAACACAGGTGCATCAGGAGTGGAAGCAGTGACTTTGTTACCAAGGTGATCCTCAGCTTCAACACGCACCGTCCAGTTGCCATCGCCTCCTTTAGGGTAAATACCAGAGCAGTCTTTACATAGCTTAACGCTAAATGAGTCAGGGGAACTGGTTGCAAATGTCTCTAACGAGAACGTTTCACTTTCTTGATCTGAGTTAGTAAATATGAGCTTACGTTTATCGGCGTCATCACCAACGGAGTCTTTTACATTAAAGGTCAGTTCGTTCTCGATATTACCGTTCAAATAATCCGTTTCTGGGTCACTGACTCCTTTAGGTTGTTGATATTCGATAACGGGGTAGTCGTTGTCCACGTTATAGCTGAATATTGCATTGAGGGAGTTTTTATTTTTGCTGTCGTCTTGAGCAAGCACATCTAATGCTAACTCCATCATATTTGAGTAACTTTCGCTTTGAGTGTCGAGGGTAAATTGGTAGCGGTATTCATAGCCATTTTCGCTAATTAACTCCAACCCTAAATCGATGTCGTTCTTAGTATTGGGGGCTTCTTTGGTGAAATAGTAAGGCGTTAGACTTGGCTGCTCCGCAAGACCCGATGGGTCATCAATGGTCACCTGAGAGCTGATGGCACCAGCAACATATAGCGCGTTACCTTTATAGTAGTATTTTCCATCTAGTATGATGGGCGTAAACGTAGGAGGTGAGTTATCAATACTGACCGCATCTTGGTCAAACACTTTTTTCCCATCGATGGTAGGAGCCGCTTCGGCGTACCTGTCCGCATAGCTCATTGCAATCGGCGCTTGAACATTGTATTCCTTGGTCACTAAATCGTAAAAATAGCTCGCCAAATCTTTTCTATATGTCTCAGGGGTAATGGTGTATCCCAGCATTGAGGAAGAAACACTTTCGCCTCCACTTCCCACGCCATCTGGCTTGCCGTCAGCAGAAAAATCATTGTAGAAGGCCTGTGCAAAATCAACTGAAGCACTAGAGAGTGTTTTATCTGTGGCAAGATCAGACAGTCCCTCTACGAGATAGCGATGTCGATAGACAGGATCAGAGATCATAGCCGTATGATCGCTATCTAACCTGAGCATTTCATTGGTCGCATACTTGGTTTCAATCGGATTAAAGCCAAAAAACGAGCTAGAGCCTGACGCCAACGCATCATTCACTTTACCTAATATCACTTTTGCGGTGCTAAGACTCTTGTTTGACGTATTATTCCAATAATAATCAAATAAACCAGTTTGATAACTCGACAGTTCGGTGATGTAGAGGGGCGTTGATCCAGACAATTCAAAATAGGCACCCAAGTCCATTGACGCTGAGCTTAAGTTTACGTTAACTCGGCTACTTTCATCGTCTTTCCACTGATAATAGTAAGCATTACTCTGATCATTAGTGGCTAGCCTTACCCTAATGAAGGTGTAGTTGGTGTTATCAACAAAGAGATCACATGAAGCAACATCTCGGGCAGGGTTGTTCGTGCTCAGCTCTTGTTGCTGGGTGGTAGTACAACTTTTAACATGAACAAATTGGTTGTTATCTGCAAGACCCTCTAACTGAGCAGTAACGCCGATAAACGGGGTCACAACTTTAATCGTTGGCAGATCAAAGCTGGTTTTAAAAAAGATTTCCTTTACTTCACTCTTGTTACCAGATTCATCTACGGTTTGAATGGCCAGCTTTTGAATGGCGTTTCGGCTAACGTTGGAAAAGCTGCTACCCAAAATATCTCGCGTAAGGGGAATATAGTACACAAGCTGATCGGCACGGTCGTTTTCTAAAACGATGGTTTCATGTGGAATCTCGTCGCCAATAGTCGTTCTCCCCAGCGGCATACTCTCTAAACGATTTTTCTCGCTGTAACTGCTGCTTTCACTGCCTTTGACAAAGTAGTTGACCTTTAGGTTGATACTGTTAGCAGAAGAACCCGATAACGTCCCGCCATCTGGATCGCTGACCACAACTTTAATATAAGGGATGTGATTTTCTTCCAATACAGATGATGTAAAGTGTTCAAAATCAACCTCTGGAAAGCTCTCTATCAGGTTATATTTGGCGTATGCATAGTTGATTTTCAAATACCGATCCGCGCTTTGTACGTCTTGCTCGGTAAAGGTGCTATCGTTGAAATAGCCCGGACTTTCATTACCTTGCGCGTCGACAAATGTGACTTCTTGGGTAGGGTAAGAGAATTGTTGCGTTGGGGGGGTGTTGTCTCGTGTGACAGTACGTGTCTCAGTTGTCTTATTCCCATGGGCATCTATAGCAGTCACGTAAAAGTGCATCGCCTCACTGACAAATTGACTTATATCGCGGGGAATCTCACTAAACTGACAATGATAGCCAACATCTTTAGGGCCAGTTACATCAATACATTCGTAATCATCTGCAGCTTGATTCTCGAATTGGATAGACACCGACTTGATGCCTTGCGTGCTATCTTTTACCAATCCACTTAAAAGATAGCTAGAAGTTGCGCTGCTGATGGTCGTCGGAGAGGAGAATTCAATAACGGGGGCGTCATTGTCCCACTCAAATTCAATGCTCATTCCATTGCCTTGATTGGCAGTGCGCTGGTTTCCCACCACATCACTCGTGTACACCACGAGTTTGGTGTTCGTTGCTCGGCTCTGTCCTTCTGAGCCGTCAAGCTTTAAGGTGTTTATATAAACATCGGCTTTTGTGATGCGCTTACCTTTTTCAAATTTCTCCAAACTGAGTTCACAATAACCATCACCAATTCCATTCGTTGAGCAAGGCACTGTTTGCGCAAACCCATCTCTTGTAAACTGTAAATCTACCGTCACAGATTCAACGCCAATATCATCGTCGAGCTCTAGTTCCAACTGGTCGTAGGCCCCCGCCAGAACATCGCTATCAAGTCTTTTGACTTTTGGCGCTTCCGTAGACATGGGTTTTTCATCTCTTGGAGGGATAGCCCCTCCCCCCTCATGTCCTGGAGTTCCTTGCTGGTTAATCTTGGTGCTAAAATCATCGTAATCGGCCGCTTTTGTTCCAGAGAGATTCAAAGAAGGATCATTGACCACAATCAACACATGCTGAGACATGGTATTGGTATACAAATCGCTGGTGACTTCCTGTGTCCCATAAGACAGACGTTTGGTTCCCCCACGAGCTAAGTCTGCCTCATAACCATCTAACTGCCCGGTAGAGGAAATATCCCGATACTGGATGTCAGCAAGGTTAATGGAGGTATATAACTGCTCACAATCGGAAGCAGAGCAGTCCGATTTAAAATCGTCAGCAATAGATGAATACGCGGTTAATAACGCACCGTACTTATGCCCGTCAGTTGCGTAGCTACTTTGGCCACCTTTAGTGATATCCACAGGTAAAACGGAGTTGACATCAAATCCATACATTTCATCGATGGTCGATAATGACTCACTGATCGCCGATTCTGCGTTCGCACCTTGATTGGCAATTTTAAACTCAGTTAAGCCCGCAACCATATTGGTGAGCGGTGTAACCATTAAGTTCTGATTCACCCCTTCCGAATAGTTGATCACACTATCCATACGAATCGTTTTGCCATTATTGTCTGATACTGTCGATTGAGAAACAGGATCAATATAAGCACCACCTTGTGCACTGATAAATAGCGGCATCGAGGCAGATTCGATAGAAGTAGAGTAATTGCCAAAGGCATCGGTTTTTGTGGTGGCAAGCAATCGACCTAACTTGCCGTTTTGAAACTCCCAAATATACACCGTAGAACCTGCGATGGGAGCATCATATACATTGCCGCTAATCGTGCCTGTTGCTCGCGTTTGTGGAGATGAATCTCCGCTGTCCCCACCACCACAAGACACCACTAAAATGGCCAATAACAGGGAGCCTATCCATGGCTTAATACGTCTGATAATATCCATAACAACTTGACTGAAATAAATTTTTTCCGATTATATTTCTGGAAATAAAATTCTCAACATGTTGAATTAATTGGATAAAACTACAGATTTACTATCATTTTAGTGAAATGTCATTATACCGAAACACTGGAAATAGATAATTAGAACTTAAGCCAGCAGTTAATGCCGCCAGCGTCTAACTCTATCGATAAATTTATTAGAAATAAGCTTCATCTATCCGACAATGCTCACAGAATATTTTTGGTCACAACTACCATTCCATATAGTTGTTTGCTCGACTCCAATAAAACGTCATGTTGCAGCGTCAATGAGAAAACGCGCATTCTAGTTCAACCAAAGCAACGCAAATGTTAGACTAGCTACCTATTTTATTTTGGACTCAAAGGTAGTGTGATGAACCCCATCCTTGCATTGTTAAAAGAAAATAATATTGGTGATGAGCAAATCGCCGAACTGTTTCAAGCACTGACGGAAAACCCGTTAGCAGCCATGGCAACGATCAGTCAACTTGGTTTGCCACAAGATAAGCTTCAAGCGTTGATGGGACAGGTCATGCAAAACCCGGCACTGATAAAAGAAGCGGTGGAAGAGCTTGGATTGGACTTTTCAAAAGTAGAAGCAGCAAAACAGCAGCTTAAAAAGTAAGTCGGCCTAACGGCTTAAGCCTACGTTAATAATAGAGCTCTAGCATAGCTAGGGCTCTATTGTCACAGTAATACCAGCTTAGATATGCTTAAGCAACTTCTTGCTGATGTCTTTTACTGTTCGGCCATTAATCGGGATGCCCTTAGAAGTAAAATGCCATTCATTGTTATCGCAAGTCAGTAGACCAATAAATAACCCTGTATGGCTACCTTGTTCCGTTAGCGTATAACGACAGATTTCTTTCGAGCCTTGATCGACAATACGACAAAATGCATTGTCAATATTTTCAAAAGTTTGCCCCGTGAAGCTGTTCACTGTCACCGCGATATATTTAACGTTTTTTTCCAGGTTAGGCAGGGAAATATTAATCTGCTCGTCATCTCCATCGCCTTTACCTGTCAGGTTATCACCTTGATGGTGTACGGAGTCACATGAAGAAGTAAGCTTGCTGTACCATACCCTATCAATCACGTTGCGTCTGTGGTCCATCAAGATGCACGATGCATCCAAATCGATGCTGTCAGATCGTGACTGGAATATAGAGGCAAGAAACCCTTTTGACTTAGCGACATCCCAGCCCAAACCGACAGTAATTTGTGACAGTTTTGGTACTTCTTTCGTCAAGCAAATGGTTGAATTTTTAGATAAGTTGATTGCCATATTGTGCTTCCTTATTGGTAACCAGCAACGATGTCACCTAGACCAAGTTGGTAACCAGCACCCACAGCATGGAATGTCCAATCGCTTCCTTCTTTAACCAAAGAACCGACTTGAACCGAGCTTTCATTAGCAAATTCTTTACCAAGCTTATACTCTGCAATCATCTTGTCATTGACCTCATTGTATAGGCGAATATAGCTGGTATTGACACAGCTGAAGCCACGAGAATCATTGTGTATCGTTACGAAAATTGAAAGCTCTGATGCATTTGGATCGACTTGATTCAGGTCAATATTAATGACTTCGTCATCACCATCTCCAGCACCCGTGCGGTTATCACCTTGGTGTACCACAGCCCCTTGCGGACACTGCAAATTGTTATAGAACACAAAATGCTGATCGGTGATCAGTTTTGGTTGCTGCTGGGCATCATGCTTACAAATGAATAAGCTACAGTCGATATCAATTGGAGGCTCTGTAGACAACAGATCCCAGCCTAGTCCTAAACGAAGCTTAACTAGCGACGGTTCTGTTTTATTTAGATTAATGGTGTTTCCTTTTTCTAGATTGATCGCCATTAATGGTTTCCTCTCTTGTTGTTTAAGAAGTTAGATAGTTCATTTTTCATATGAACCATTTTTTCGTCGGCGCTGCGACGGTTGTTCGCACCCTCACGTTCGATGTTAACCACATCTTGTAAGGTCGTAATCAGCGTGCTTTGCACGTGCTCCAGCGTTTCGATATCCACGACTGAGCGTTGGTTTGCTTGCGCGGTTTGCAATGAGTTTTGTCTTAATAAGTCCGCATTGCTTTTGATTAAGTTATTGGTCGCATCATCAATTTTGTTGGCAAGCTCGACCGATTTCTTCTGCTCTAGCAGCGAGATCGCCAAAGTGAACTGCTTTTTCCACGATGGGATCGTCAGCATTTTGATATTGTCGAATTTCTCAATCAAAGTGATGTTGTTAGTCTGTACCATGCGGATCATAGGCGCAGTTTGCAACGCGAGCATTTGCAGGGTTTTAAGGTCGTGAATTCGTTTTTCAATCCTTTCCGCATTGGTCTGCAGATCACTGATCTCCTGTGCGACAAGGGCGGAGTTTTGCGATTCAGTCGCTGAAGACAATAGCGCGATTTTGTCTTGGATTAATCGCTTGCGCGCTTCACTGTATACAAGTACTAAAGACAAAGATTTGTAATGTTCAAGATTGTGCGCGAATACCGTATCTAACTGGTTAGCTCGCTCCTGCAAGCGCGATCTTTGCGAATCGATTTCCTTCACAACTCGATCCAATTGCACGCTCACTGAATTAAATTGGGACAAAATGGCTTCTTTTGTATTTCTGAATTTGGAAACAAGCTTGCCAAACATACTCCCCTTACCCACTAATCCAGTGATATCGACCTGTTTAGCAACACCAATCACTTGATTGAGGTTTTTGCCCATCTCATCAAGATCACTCGTTCGAACATGTTTCAGCATGGAGTCCGAGTATTCACCAATTTTCTCCGCCGAATCTTGCCCCAGGTTTGAAATTCCGTGCGACGAATACACGTCACCTTGTTGTAGTTGCGCAGTGGCCTCTTTACAAACTACTTCAGGTTCTAGACCTGACTCCCTAATTTCAAGTTGGTAAGTCTCTATTGCAGCGCGCACTTGGCTTTCTACACTGATACAGTCAGTGACTGCTGGAGTTGAGGCTACTGGATTTACCGCAACAGGAGTAAAGCCAGTAGATGCCGTTGGTTGAACACTTTTAGGCTTAAACGTTTTCGGTTGGAAGACCATTTATTTCAGTTCCTCTATATTTCGGATAAGTTGCTCTTGGACATCATTCAGCTCGTAGTACATAGTGGCATCGCTAGACTCGTCGACAGCAATAACAGTGAGAAATTGTTGCTTCCAAACTTGAATAATGTTGACTTTAATTTCTTCAAGCCGCTCAAAGCTGGTGAGTAGATTAGAGCGGTACAGATTCACCTGAGGAAACGTTAAGCTGATCGATTGATTAAGTGCAGACAAGATATGGACCTTCCGCTCCCAGCGCTCGAACAAATCCTGATTAGTTTGGGCAAAAGCATTGGAAGAACCGGACTGACTAACACCATCATTGTGCGCTTGCTTTTCACGTTCAATTCGAAGCTTAAGCGCCACTAAACTCATTTGTAGCTCATGGTGCAAGTCTGTTAGTTTTTGTATCCAGTCACCAAATTCATCCAGTGTTGCATGAGTCTCTTTTAAGTTATCGAAAACCCGGTTTATTTTTGCATCAATTCGATCACTGATATTGTCAAAGTCATATTTAATCTTGCGAATTTTTTGCTGCCGATTTCCTAACAACTTGGATATTTTGGTGCCTAGTTTGTTTGGATTGAAGATATTGATGTTAATACCCTTAGCAAGCTCAATAATCACTCTACCAAGGTCTAGGATGCGATCCACCTTACCGACCTTAGCGTAGTCCGATAAATAACCTTGAATATCTTGAAATTGCTTTGAAAGCTGACTACCAAATTCTATCTGACAGGTTGGCTCATAAAACTCAATAGCAGAGTGAATATTGCTGATTAATAAGTAATCGCCATTGCTCAGCTGAAGCTCTTGGTACTCTCGATTGCAAATATCATCAATCGCCTTTTTTAGGTCAGCATCTATTGTTAGTACATCGCTTTTAATTGATTTTATTTTGTTGCGAAACAACACAGAGGGGCCATGCTTAACACTGCTCTCCTCTATAGGTGAAATCACTTTGCCTGTTTGACGGTTCGGCTTTTGTGAAGACGACATATGATCAAACACTTTTACTGCACGCCGCTTCACAGTGTTGTTGCCTGTTTCATGGGCGGACCTGTCCGATTGCTCTACATTTTCATTTCTAAATGTCTTAATCATGTTTCTCACGTGTACAACTGAATCAGATTGAACCCCACCCGTGTTGAATGTGATCCATTCATTTTTAGTCAAGCTAACTCAAATAGGATTGATTAAGCATTTTTTATGCAATATCGACCGGTTCTTAAGTTTTCTTCTGTGTTTAATAATTTTCCTTGACTAAAACAAATTAAGGTAAATGTTAAAATTCACCAAATTACTCAAATTTATGTGCAAGTGATGTGCCAATACTACCCTGGATAAGAATAACTATAACTAATTGTTTATTAGTGTGATTTTTAAGTTTGGATACAAGGTTGAATGAATTAATCGAGCAAGAAGTTGCCCATACCGAGCAATAAATTGCCCAGCGAGCAAAAACTTGCTCGATTGTTTATATTATGTAAATAGTTAATTGTATGAAAATTAACATTTATTTTGTTGGATATATGTACAAAGTATCGGTACCTAGATTTCAAAGCTATAGTTGCTGCTTTTGTTTATACCCAAGTTACCTCAAGATGCAGGATTCAGAGCGATGTGAGTGACCCAATTTAAGGAAAAGGTTTGCAGGAATGGCCATCCATTTCAAAAGCCTTTGACGCGAAAGTGGGCCACTCACACCGCTCCCAAAGGGCGAGTAGATAAGCATTGATACTTTGCGATATTCTGTAACTGATCTGAGAAGATATGCGGATTAAATGGGCATTAAAACCTTCAATTTTTGTTAATGTTCTAATGATACGGCCAAGATTAATGACCAACTGGCATGGCTTAAGGTGCACTGCCAGAGTTGTCTTCGAACGATTGCAAAACGCGCGCTTGTCCGTATAAACGCGCAAACTCTTGCAGATTTAAACCGGCTTTATTACGCGCTTCTGGTGAACAGTTCGCCTGGTATAAACGCTTTGCGATGCGAACTTCACCTTTAATCAATGCTCCCATCAAGGCTGTATTTCCCCGCTTGTCTCGTATACAAGCATTCGCACCATGCTCTAGTAGAAGCGCTACCGCAGAGGCTTGCCCTTGATACGCAGCTACCATGAGTGGCGTATAACTCTTTGTATTTCGTTGATCCACAGGAAAGCCCGCTTGCAAAAAGGTTGTCATTACCTCGCTATTGCCCGTTCTCACAGCATCAAAAAATAACGATACCAGAGATTGATATTCAGCCTCGTGACTCTTTGACGCCGCAGATGATAAGAATGAAGTGAATAGCGACATCACAGATAAGCAAACAAAAGCCAATGTTTTCATCTGAGCTCCTTAATTTCCTTGTTGTTTGCGGCCTATCGCCTTTGATAAGCCGCCTACTTCGATTTACATCATTGCTTTGCTTTTTACTTGCGATAACTCTACTTGGGTTGCGTTGGCTAAACGCGTACCATAGTCTTTATCTGCGCGATAGAAGTAACTCACCATGATAGCCTTAACATCTGGGTTTGAGACTTGATTCAGATCCCCAGCTAAGTTGCTAATTAGATCTTGTTTGTCTTGCTCAGTTAAATTGCGATACAACTCTCCCGCCTGATAAAAATCCCTAGGGTTAGTGATAGCTTGCTGCTGGACCGTGCCACTTAAAGCAGTATTCACCGCTCTAGAACTACGATCTTCAGTCACCACAACCTGTCGACTTGGCTCGTAATTAACATCCAGAGCTTTGCCTGCTGCTTTTGTGTTGTTGCTGAAACCATTTTGATTGTAGTTGTTCACCGTAGCGAGTGGTCGATTAACGGGTAACTGGAATAGATTGGCCCCCAAGCGATACAGCTGAGTATCTGCGTAGGCAAACAAACGTCCTTGCAGTAGTCTGTCCTCAGAAGGTTCCACCCCGGGGATTAAATTGGAAGGCGCAAACGCTGATTGCTCGCTTTCCAAAAAGAAATTGTCCGGAACACGGTTTAGCGTCATCGTCCCAACTTTGGTTTCTGGTACGTCTAACCATACTTTTGTCGCATCAAGCCCATTGTAATCAAGCGCGGCTAATGCTTTCGGTGACAGTACTTTCACGTACAGATCCCATTGCGGATGGTTGCCCTTGTTAATCTGCGAGTACAAGTCGTTTGTTAAGTGATTAAAATCTTCACTCTGGACCTTCTTCACCTCACTCGGCCGAAGACTTTTAACGCCTTGCTTGCTCTGCCAATGAAACTTAACGTAATTGACTTCACCTTGATCATTGATCCATTTATACGCATGGACTCCAAAGCCGTCCATAGTTCGATAGCTGGCTGGCGTACCAAGGTTGGTATACACCCAGGTCAGCATATGCGTCGCACTCGGCTCATGGCTAAAGAAGTCAAAAAAACGATTAGGATCTTGGGTATTCGTAACAGGCGAAGGCTTTAAAGAATGAACCATATCTGGAAATTTGATGGAATCACGGATGAAGAATACCGGGAGGTTGTTTCCGACCAGATCCCAATTCCCTTGTTCAGTATAAAACTTGGTCGCAAAGCCGCGTGGGTCACGAAGTGTTTCTGGTGATCCTTTTGAATGCACAACGGTAGAGAATCGAACAAATACTGGTGTAACCTTGCCTTTTTCAGCAAATGGCGCGGCGATAGTTAAATTGCTAAAGTCGCCCGCCGCGATAAACTCTCCATGGGCTCCAGTACCTCTAGCGTGAACTACACGTTCGGGAATGCGCTCGCGAGCAAACCGCTGTAACTTCTGAATTAAATGCACATCTTGCAGAAGTACACTACCATTTTCGCCCGCGGTTATAGAATTTTGGTTATCCCCGACCGGGGCACCATTGTCACGAGTGAGAACTTCAGCTTGAACCGACGAGCCGGTGATTCCGATTGATAAGGCGAATAGCGTTTTTGCCAATTTCATGTTTTATCTCCCTATGTATGCCTCACTTGCCAAGTTGAAAGTAAGGCCATCAACGTTTCCTTTAAGTTGATAAAACTATATCGATTTCACTAAAACTTGTTGAATGGGAGTTATCTATAGATTCAATAGGTAAAGACTATGGTGTTCGGTAAAAGTCTCTTATAAGCAAAAACCCCCATGCCAATCTAAAACTAACAATGTCATAATTCCCTCGTTGGTTGTATAAAGGCTAACCAACTTCTCCTATTGAAATAATGAAGTGATTTTTGGACTTTGTTCACCTTGCCCTTGGCTATATTGATTTGTATAGCCAAGGTTTTTTATTGTTGTGGAAACTGACTTTTCGATTTAAGCACTGCCTAAAGGCTAACAGGCGAACTTATCCGATATTCACCGACCCTGTACCAATCACGACTCCGCCGCAGCTAATCAAGTCCCCTAAGCGTGCGGCGGGTTGGCCATTGATTTTTACCGACGTGGAGCCAGTGACAATAAAACGGGGATGCGGCGGGCTATCTGGTGCAGCATGAGGAAAGAGCGGATCGCCCATTCTTGCCGCAGGTTGGCCATCAATATTGACACTGTCGGAACCTAAAATAATTGGCGTCATTGAGCATGCACCGTGTCCGGTTCCTATGTCGCCTAGTTTTGCTGCTTTTGGCATATTTTTTCCTAATTAGACCTAATATTTTAGTGTTGAACTTACACACTTAACTGAGCTTTTCTTATGGCTCAATTTCTGGGAAGAGCCCTTCTTTTTTCTTAGACATTAATTATTGTACCTAGCTACTTTGTTTGAACAATAAACCTATGGAGTAAAACTCTAAAGCGAAGCTCTATTTTATTAACGCACAATAACTACTTTGCCATCAATGTAAGAAAAATAAGGAGTATAGGAAAAACGGTGCCCACCAGGACCACGCAGTACAATCGGTGAATTACCATATTTATTAACTAACCGAAACATTTTACCATTGCCATAGTATTTCAATTCGTAATGATCTCCAAAGTTGTCTTCGGGCTTGAACCCTTGACCTATTCGATCTTTTATACCGAGTGAATACCACTCTTCAAGGATAGTGCTACCATCATTAAGTGCGTTCTCTGCTAAAGAGATTTGATAGTATTTTTTGAGCTCATTGATATCTCGATCTTTAAGTACCTGATAAATGTTTCTATAAGCCTTCATCACCAATGTCTGGCTTGCTTTGGTATCTTGAAGTTTTGTTGCTTTAGACCATTCCCAGGCCGGGATATGGGATATTACAAAGGTTCTCTTTACACCGTATAAATTGGGATCTTGTGTGATTCCCTCGTCTATTTTCCCGAGGTTGTCACCACCATTATAATTCAGAGACTGTTTTGCAGATGCTCGACCATTCACTTCTCCACCTTTGATGGATGCAACAGAGATAGATTTATTATTTACTATTTTAAATACTTTGAGCGAACAGTAATCGCCTTGGTTCAATTTCAGTAGATTCTTAGTATCTATTCCAGAATACTGAATTTCAATATTATTTCCCCCCTTCTCTAACAGCGGAGTTATATCATAACCACCTGAAACACTTCCACCTTCCATCATACTGTCGATGATAGGGACTCCATTCACACTGGCATAACAAAATGTTGAATGAGTTGTGAAGTTAAATAAATAGTGTGTATAGTGCTTGTTAACCACTTTCTCTTTCATGTGGGAAAGCGAGGGAGGTTTTTGCCAGTGACCTATCGCAAACCATGAGACTATAAAGAATATAATCACAATTATCGATATCAATGGTAATTTGTTAACTTTGGACATAAAAATCCTTGTACACGGCTTATAAACATAGCTGACTAAAAGCAAATAGAGAAGTCCCCCTTGAAAAGGGGTAACAAGGGGGTTAGATATTAGCTAATCATTACTGAGAGCCTTCCTATCACAGCTTTTCAGCTACCTAATTTTTCTAGTTTTGACATTACACTTTCGTTCCAATAAACAGTTAATTTTGAAGAAAAATGACCGCCTAATGAGAAAAATGCGGATAATGTTTAATAGATAAAGCACTACTTTGTGCAAATTCATCATGATTCAAAACACTGTTAACATCCCAACTGCTTAAATCTTGGTCGAAGTTAGCAGTTTGCTTAAACATAGCATGCATATCTTTCACATCATGTGTATCCCAGTGGTTTAAATTTTGATTAAATGCTTTAGCATCCCAAAACATACCCGCCATATTGGTAACGCGAGAAGTATTCCACTCATCAACATTTTTATTAAACGCTTCTGCAGCACCAAACATGTTAGCCATGTTGGTGACATTGGAAGTATCCCAGTGTTCGATGTTTTGATTGAATGAGAATGCAAAGCCAAACATATTAGCCATATTAGTAACCTTGGATGTATTCCATTGACCTATATCTTGATTAAAGGCATAGTCTCCAAAGAACATTCGATTCATATTCGTGACATTTGAAGTATCCCAATCTCCAATAGGTTGGTTAAACTTCTTTTGGTTGTTAAACATATAGGCTAAGTTAGTAACATGTGAGGTACAGAATCTAATTTTTCCAGAATACAAACTATCGCGAAGATTTTTGTCAAAAATCATATTATTATCTACTACTATATATTTTTTTCCATTGTAAAGAAACTTACTCCCAACAGTTTTATTTCCACAGTATACTGTTGAATTGGTGCCTTCCCTTTTCGAAATATAGATACCAATAACCATGAAAATTATTATAACAATCAGAAAACCCCAACGCTTAGTCAACAATCCCATATTACCCTTACCATATAATTAATTTCACATTTAGTGTCCAATAATAACCAAACAGCTATTTAACCAATAAAATATCATTATTTACATAAGAAAAGTAAGGAGTATACGTAAAAATCTCACCTTTCTCATTATTCAACATTATTGGTGAATTCCCATAATCATCTATTAATCTAAATAGTTTTCCATTGGCATAGAAATCTATTTTAAAGGAATCCATTAAGGTATCCTTTATATTATATCCTTCATTTAAATATCGCTCTATATCAAGTGAACCCCATTCATCATCAATAGTTGACTCATCATTAATTGAGTTTTCTAACAATGATATTTGATAAATCGTTTTCAGCTTATCGTAGTCTTTTTTTCTGATGGCCATATTAATGTTATGATAAATGTTTAATAATTTCTTATTATTTGTTATTGAGTTTTCAAACTCTGTTGCTTTCGTCCAGTGCCATACAGGGAGGTTTGAGACCGTCAATGTCCGTTGTATTCTATATAAATTAGGATCATCTGACATGCCTTCCACTACTCTCCCGGCTTGGCCAAGCCCTTCGTAATGCGGGGAGTTTCTACCAGTCGGACTCCCTTCTAGTGAATCACCAACAAGAGAAGCAACATTAAATGTTTTATCTGGGGTTATTGCCTTAACTAAAATAGTGCAAAATCCCCCATTATCTACCTTTAAAAAGTCACTTTTATCAATACCAGAAAAAAGAATTTCAATATTATTTATACCATTCTGTAAACACGTCGTTATATCATAACCAACAGATACAGTCCCCATTGGTGCAAGGCTATCCGCTATAGGAATTCCATTAATATATAAATAACAGTATACTTTTTTTGTTCTTAGTTCAAAATAGTAATGCGTGTATTTCACTTTTCACTCTATTTAGTCACTTTATGTGACTTAGTTAAATGACATCAAATGTAAAAATTTACTCTATAATCAGATTGTTCTTCAGGAAGAGCATCTAGCAACGTCCAGTTATAACTTTTCGATTGTGAGTATAAATACTTTTCAGTTTTTTCCGCATGCGTTCTCTCTTTTTTATCAGTGTTGCTCTTACCCACGTATTGTTTGTACTTTTCGCTAATTTTTGCTGTTACAGCATCGCGGGATAAGACAAGAGTTAAATGATCATGATTCTTTTCTATATTAAAGTGACCGCATGCTTCAACATTCGCATTGGCGGTAAAAACGCCAGAGGCAATCCAATATTTATACTTCGCTGATAAGTTAGACTCTAGTGCTAGATTTATTTTCAAATCAGGATTAAGGTTGTAGTTAAATGCATTTTCACTTGGATTGTTTTTGTTATCAATATCTATTTTAAAGTTCAACACGAAGCTCGCCAATAGAATGCATTTTATATCCGCGCAATTTGTTGCGTTCGTTTCGCAACTAATACTTTCACGCGCAGCGCTAACCAAATCACCTGCGTGCAAATAGTCAGCCAACGCGCTCAACAAGTCTAGAGTAATACTTGCTCCTATCAGAGGAGAAAACCCCAAACTAAATTGCTTATTTAGATAATAACTATCTTTATATGGTTGTAACTCCCTCTTTCCATCGATAGAAATTGATGGAAGTAGAGTTTTTATTTCAAGCAATGGAAATTTATCTCTTGGATCATCACCAGTTTTCAAAAGACTTTTAATGCTATCAATAACTTTTAATGGTTTATCAAGAAGAGTAAGTTCACTTTTATTCTTTTTACTAATAAAATCCTTCTTAAAATCCCTGGACTGGAATTCTATAGGAGATTGACCACTTACTTCGAGTGTGGACGTAGCATTCCAGCTGATACTTTTGTTTGTTGTCAACTCTTTTGTGCCATTTCTCCATCCTTTACGCATTTTCTTAGTAGAACGCTCCTTAGTCTTATCCTGTGCTTTATAGTTTTCTATTTGTTCATCTCTTCGTTCTTTATCAGTACGCTCTTCTATTCCACCATCAAAGTTTATTTTAACTCCACATTTAAAAGTAACTTTTGGATAAACATGGACAGCTGTATCGATTAGCGTCGTCGAAGGCAAAAAATCAGTGTAACCTTTCCCTGAATCACTAAAGACCCATTGTTGCGTAATATCTTCATGACCACATTCTCCGATTAAGATTCGGAAATCATGAGGTTTAAAGCAGTCCAACTCACCGAAAACAGCACTTTGCAATAACTTAATAGGCCCTAGTTTATAACTATTCTTGGGGCTCTTTAGGAATACATTATTGACGCCTAGCTTCAATGATTTATGGTAGCCATCTCCCTCAACGCATAAAACTCTGCCCCCACCGCAATACGGATTCTTGGTAACACAGCCAGTGGATTTCTGTCCTATAGTCACTGTCATATTCACACCAGTACCATTTTTATCCACAGCGTCAATGCTAGGTACAAAGTGATCTTGCTTGAAATAGTAGTCTTGATACGGACCACAAAAATCCTTACTACTGATTTGTACTGTATAGACACAATTCGTACTGTGGTCACAAGAGCATGTTTTTGTTTCAGTACTCGGCATTACTCATCCTTATTTCTATATGTCATTAATACACACTCAATCAGGTAATTGCCTGTTTCATTCTCACTGGCTGTAAAAATTGACTGATATCTTTCATTACTGACAACGTTTTGCTCATAGCTAAACTGAACTGCTTTTTTTAATAGATCGTGGTCATCAACGTTGATATCCAACAAGAAGTCCACGATTTGCTGAGTTGACTCCAAGGAATTTTCAATTGCTTTTTGATTTAGATAACCTGTAACATCATCGTAGAGTAAGTCTCTTTGCATCTGGTTCAATTCGTCAATAACCCCGGCAGACAAATTGATTATTGGTGCATACTGCTCTTCCTTTCCTGCTTGAAACACTGCTTCAGGTGGTATCACTACTTTTTCAAATGGTCCTATGAGAGTCCTTTTCTGCCACGCATTGAGAACTTGCCATATCATTGAAAAACAACGCGGATCGTAGTATCGAAAATAACTTAGTTCACCATCGAGGTTAATACTCAACATGTCTCTAAGGTGTTGACGAGCGTTAACAAAACTGATGTTTCCAATAAAGTAGATCACGGAATCAACTTGCTCTTTACTAATCCATGCTTCTACCTCGTCTGAGCACTCAACCAAACAAGGTAGATAAGGCTTCATATCATCCTCTAAAGGCTCAGGAGGTATGAGTGAAAACGTCTCGGCGCGTTCCCCAAGTTTCTGGATCAACTCTTCAATTCTCGCGCCATCTAATACAGCGAATTTTTTACTTGTCATTGCTTTGCTCTAACTTACAGTTCGCAACAAAAAGCGACCCCTTACCTGCGGCCGTTTTTAGCATAGTGGGCGACTGAGGAAGAGGTATATCATTAGCGGAGCCACCTGAATTAAGGTTGATACTTTTGCCCCTAATATCTACTCCACCCTTATGCAGGGCGACAATACTCTCTCCGACTTGAAAAGTAATTTTTTTCCCACTTTTAATGGAAATCGAACCATCAGCGTTCACTCCTATGGTCCCATTTATTTTCTTAAGCCAGTCCCCAGCAACGTTCTCATTCTGATCAGCATCAGTTTTAATTAACTGGTTACCTTTTATGTAGATGTCCTGCTGCCCCTGAATGGTAACCTGCTGGTTCCTCGCAATAGCGTGCTGGTCATCATTACCAATGCTTCTTGAGCTGTTATACTCTACGCGTTCATTTTTCGAGTTAAGCACATTGATTGCAAGGTTTTTCTGCGCACGCAAAAATACCTCTTGCTTGTCATTTTGGTCTTCAAAACGGAGTTCATTAAAACCTTCACCTTGGTGGGTGTCTGTTCTAAATACCGTCCGGGTTTTATTATCCGGCAATTTATACGGCGGTACGTTCAGCGCGTTAAACGTTCGCCCAGTGATGATGGGCTGGTCTGGATCGCCTTCTAAAAAGCTCACAATCACTTCATGGCCAATACGCGGCAGCGCCATCATGCCGTATTGGCTGCCTGCCCAGCCTTGCGCAACACGTACCCAACAGCTGGCTTTATCGTCACTTTTGCTGTAGCGATC